>NZ_JBSGWE010000008.1:0-229368 GCF_053608825.1 Nocardia sp. NPDC055002 | reverse complement strand
CCTGGAGCTGGGTGGGGTCGCAGAGACCAGAGAGAAGCGACTGTTTACTAAAAACACAGGTCCGTGCGAAGTCGTAAGACGATGTATACGGACTGACGCCTGCCCGGTGCCGGAAGGTTAAGAGGACCGGTTAGCGCTTCGGCGCGAAGCTGAGAATTTAAGCCCCGGTAAACGGCGGTGGTAACTATAACCATCCTAAGGTAGCGAAATTCCTTGTCGGGTAAGTTCCGACCTGCACGAATGGCGTAACGACTTCTCTGCTGTCTCAACCACAGACTCGGCGAAATTGCATTACGAGTAAAGATGCTCGTTACGCGCGGCAGGACGAAAAGACCCCGGGACCTTCACTATAGCTTGGTATTGGTGTTCGGTACGGTTTGTGTAGGATAGGTGGGAGACTGTGAAGCTCGGACGCTAGTTCGGGTGGAGTCGTCGTTGAAATACCACTCTGATCGTATTGGACTTCTAACCTCGGACCATGATCTGGTTCAGGGACAGTGCCTGGTGGGTAGTTTAACTGGGGCGGTTGCCTCCCAAAATGTAACGGAGGCGCCCAAAGGTTCCCTCAGCCTGGTTGGCAATCAGGTGTTGAGTGCAAGTGCACAAGGGAGCTTGACTGTGAGACTGACAGGTCGAGCAGGGACGAAAGTCGGGACTAGTGATCCGGCACCGGCAAGTGGAAGCGGTGTCGCTCAACGGATAAAAGGTACCCCGGGGATAACAGGCTGATCTTCCCCAAGAGTCCATATCGACGGGATGGTTTGGCACCTCGATGTCGGCTCGTCGCATCCTGGGGCTGGAGTAGGTCCCAAGGGTTGGGCTGTTCGCCCATTAAAGCGGCACGCGAGCTGGGTTTAGAACGTCGTGAGACAGTTCGGTCTCTATCCGCCGCGCGCGTAAGAAACTTGAGGAAGGCTGTCCCTAGTACGAGAGGACCGGGACGGACGAACCTCTGGTGTGCCAGTTGTTCCGCCAGGAGCACTGCTGGTTGGCTACGTTCGGAAGGGATAACCGCTGAAAGCATCTAAGCGGGAAGCCTGTTCCAAGATGAGGTTTCTCTCCCACTTGATGGGTTAAGGCCCCCTACAGACCATGGGGTTGATAGGCCAGAATTGGAAGCCAGGTAACTGGTGTAGGTGACTGGTACTAATAGGCCGAGGGCTTACTACAAAGGTGTTACGCGTCCACTGTGCGGTTTCTGAAACAACAGACACTGCAGCAAACCTGATCAACAGGTCCCATAGATAGATATGGGGTGTGTTGGTGGGGGAGCGCTGTCTAGTTTCATAGAGTTACGGTAGTTATAGCGGTGGGGAAACGCCCGGTCCCATTCCGAACCCGGAAGCTAAGGCCACCTGCGCCGATGGTACTGCACTCGACAGGGTGTGGGAGAGTAGGACACTGCCGGAACATCATTGCGAAAGGCCCTCCAACTTCGGTTGGAGGGCCTTTTTGCGTTCCCGGGAACCGCGGGGGGACCACTCTGTGCGATTCCTGTGTGGGCCAGGTCACCCTGGAGTATGTTGTCGAGAACAACATTCGCTCCAGCTCAACCGCCTACAGGCGGTGGTTCCACGAAAGGCCCACGCTCATGCGTCAGGGGATCTTCGGCATCGCGGCCGTCTCGATCGCACTTCTCACTTCGCTCACCGCCTGCGGCGACGACACTTCGAACTCCTCGGGAGATGGCGGCGCCAAGATCGGCGTCATCCTGCCCGACAGCAAGACCTCGGCGCGGTGGGAGACGGCGGATCGCAAGTATCTTCAGCAGGCGTTCGACGCCGCGGGGATCAAAGCCGACATCCAGAATGCCCAGGGCGACAAGAACGCCTTCCAGACGATCGCCGATCAGATGATCACCAACGGCGCCTCCGTACTGATGATCACCAACCTCGACAGCGGTACCGGCAAGGCGGTCATCCAGAAGGCCAAAGCCCAGGGCGTGACCGTGATCGACTACGACCGGCTGACCCTCGGCGGCGGCGCGCCTTACTACGTGTCGTTCGACAACGTGAAAGTCGGACAGCTCATGGGCGAGGGCCTGGCGAAGTGCCTGGCCGACAAGCAGGCGGCCAAGCCGGTCGTCGCCTACCTCAACGGCGGTCCGACCGACAACAACGCCGCCCTGTTCAAGAGCGGGTACGACGGCGCGCTGAAGCCGAAGTTCGACGCGGGCGAGTACGTGAAGGGGCCGGATCAGGCCGTCCCGGAATGGGACAACACCAAGGCGGGCACCATCTTCGAACAGATGCTCACCGGCACGCCGAACCTCGGCGGCACCGTCGCGGCCAACGACGGGCTGGCCAACGCGGCCATCGCGGTGCTGAAGAAGCAGAAGCTGAACGGGCAGATCCCGGTGACAGGTCAGGACGCCACGGTGCAGGGTCTGCAGAACGTCCTGGCCGGTGATCAGTGCATGACCGTGTACAAGGCGATCAAGCTCGAGGCCGCCGCCGGCGCGAAGCTGGCGATCGCGCTGGCCAACGGGGAGAAGGGCGAGGCGCCGAGCACCGTCGACGATCCCGAGGCGAAGTCGAAGGTGCCTGCGGTGCTGCTCGAGCCGAAGGCGATCTTCAAGAACAACGTGAACGACGTCGTCGCGGACGGCTTCGTCGACAAGGCCGAGCTGTGCACCGGTGAGTTCACCACGCTCTGCGCGGACAACGGCGTCCGCTGATGACCGACACCCCGCTCATCGAATTACGCGGATTAGAGAAGAGTTTCGGTCCGGTCCATGTCCTGCACGATATCGACTTCTCCGCCTACCGCGGTGAGGTGACGGCCCTCGTCGGCGATAACGGCGCCGGCAAGTCGACCCTGGTCAAATGCATCGGCGGCACCCATGCGATCGATGCGGGCGAGGTGCTGTTCGACGGTGAGCCGGTGCAGATCGGCAATCCGAGAGACGCGGCCGAACTGGGGATCGAGATCGTCTACCAGGACCTCGCGCTCTGCGACAACCTCGACATCGTGCAGAACATGTTCCTCGGCCGGGAGAAGAAGCACGGCCTCGTGCTCGACGAATACGGCATGGAGGAGCTCGCGGGCGCGACCCTGGCCGGGCTGTCGGTGCGCACGGTGAAGTCCGTGCGTCAGAAGGTGGCCAGCCTGTCCGGCGGACAACGCCAGACCGTCGCCATCGCCAAGGCCGTGCTGTGGAACAGCAAGGTGGTGATTCTGGACGAGCCGACCGCGGCGCTCGGCGTCGCCCAGACTCAGCAGGTCCTCGAACTGGTGCGCCGCCTGGCCGACAAAGGTCTCGCGGTGGTGCTGATCTCGCACAACATGAACGACGTCTTCGCGGTCTCGGACCGGATCGCGGCGCTGTATCTGGGCCGGATGGCCGCACAGGTACGGACCGCCGACGTGACGCATTCGCAGGTCGTCGAACTGATCACCGCCGGCCGCAGCGGGAGTCTCGGAATCGGAGTGCAGGCATGAGCGCGGTTGTCACGGACAAGGCCACCGAGCCTGCCGCACCGGTGACCGAGCTGGTCACCGGCTATGTCGCGCGGATTCGTGGCGGCAACATGGGTGCGTTGCCCTCGGTCATCGCGCTGGTCGTGCTGTCGGTCGTCTTCTGGATCGCGCGGCCGGTGTTCATGACCCAGGGCAACATCGCGAACCTGCTCACCCAGGGCGCCGCCATCGCGGTGATCGCCATGGGCTTGATCTTCGTGCTGCTGCTCGGGGAAATCGATCTGTCGGCGGGCTTCACCAGCGGTGTGTGTGCCGCGGTGCTCGCGGTCCTGCTCACCGACAAGGGCTGGCCCTGGTACGCGGCGGTGTTCGTCTCGTTGCTCACCGGTGTGGTGATCGGGCTGACCATCGGCGCGATCGTGGTGAAGATCGGGGTGCCGTCGTTCGTCGTGACGCTGGCCGCGTTCCTGGCGTTGCAGGGCGTGGCACTGAAGATCATGGACAACGGCCGCAACATCTCCATCCACGACGAGACGATCCTGGCGATCGCCAACAAGAATGTGCCGCCGCTGCTCGGCTGGGTCATGTACCTGGTGCTGGTGGGCGGGTTCTCGTTGGTGCAGTACCGAAAGTTGCGGGCGCGCACGACGCTCGGGCTGACCGGTGAGACGGCACCGGTGGTCGCGTTACGGATCGCCACGGTCGCGGTGGTCGCCGGGATAGCGGTGCTGGTGCTCAACGACGAGCGCAGCCGCAATCCGGAGGTCAACTCGCTACAGGGCATGCCGATCGTGGTGCCGATCATCATCGCGCTGTTGCTGTTGTGGACGTTCGTGCTCAATCGCACCTCGTTCGGCAGGCATGTCTACGCGGTTGGTGGCAGCGTGGAAGCGGCTCGGCGGGCGGGCATTCCGGTCGACCGGATCAAGATCAGCGCCTTCGTGCTGTGCTCGACGATGGCCGCTGTCGGCGGTTTGATCGCGGCCTCGCGGGCCAACTCGGTCGATCCGAACACCGGCGGTTCCGATGTCCTGCTCACCGCCGTCGGTGCGGCGGTGATCGGTGGGACCAGCCTGTTCGGTGGTCGTGGCCGGATGCTCGACGCGGTACTCGGTGCCGCGGTGGTCGCGGTGATCAACAACGGGATGGGCCTGATGGGCTACAGCGCGGGCACGAAATTCGTTGTGACAGGATTTGTCCTGCTGCTCGCGGCGGGGGTGGACGCGCTGTCGCGCAAGCGTTCGCTGCCAGGAAGTTGACCATCGACCGGGAAGGTAGGGCCGGATGAGGGCTGCACCCGCCCCGGACGAGATCCGAACACGCAATCTCGCCGTGCTGCTGCGCCACGTCCATCTGAGTGGCCCGGTCTCGCGGGCGGAGCTGGCCGAGCGAATGGGCCTGAACCGCAGCACAATTCTGGCCCTGACCACCGATCTGGCCGCCGCCGGGCTGGTGAGTGAGGAACTGCCACGCCAGACCGGGAAGGCCGGACGGCCGTCGCTGGTGGTGCGGCCGGAGTCGGAGCGGGTGTTCGTGCTCGCGTTGGACGTCGGTGCGGACCGGCTCGCGGTAGCGCGGGTCGGTCTGGGCGGTGTGATTCTCGACCGGCGTGAAACACCGCGTGACAGTGCGGCTTTCGATCCCGACGAGGTGATCGAATCCCTGGCGGTGCTGGCCGAGACGATGATCGGCACGGCAGGACGCGACAGTGTCTGCGTGGGTGTGGGTCTCGCGTTCTGCGGGATGGTTCGGCAGGGCGACGGTGTGGTGCGGTACGGGCCGAACATCGGCTGGGTGGATGTGCCGGTGGGCGCGAAACTGTCCGAGCGGCTCGGCGTTCGGGTCGTGGTCGGCAACAACGCGAATCTGGGCGCCCTCGCCGAGCGTGAGCGTGGTGTCGGTGCGGGGGTGTCGGATCTGATCTACCTGCACGGTGAGGTCGGCATCGGCGGCGGCGTCATCATGGGTGGTGAGCTGCTCGGTGGTGAGGGTGGCTATGGCGGCGAGGTCGGGCACATGATCGTCAACCCCGGCGGGCGGACGTGCCGGTGTGGTTCACGTGGCTGCCTGGAGGCCGAGGCGGGGGAGCTGGCGTTGATCGCGCTGGCGGGGCGTGCCGGCCTCACCGGCCGGGCGGCGGTCGAGGCGATCGTCGACGCGGCGGCTCGCGGTGACGCGGTCGCCCGCGACGCGTTGCACCAGGTCGGGGACTGGCTCGGCTACGGGGTGGCCAATCTCGTCAATATCTTCAACCCGACCATGGTCGTGTTCGGTGGTGTCCTGCGCGAGATCTACCTCGCCTCGGCCGCGCAGGTCCGCAGCCGGTTGGCGGTGAACGGACTACTCGCCGTCCGCGAACGTGTTCGCCTGCGGACCTCCGCGCTGGCCGACGACGCTCCGCTGATCGGGGCCGCGGAACTGGCCTTTGCCGACGTGCTGACCGACCCGTTGCAGACACTGGCGCGTAGCTCCGGCAGGTGATCGATCGGCGCCGGTCTCGCGACTATCGTGAAGGAATGGCGACCACAAGGATCGGCACGCAGATCAATGCGCCGCGCTCGACCGTCTACCGCCTGATGCTGGACGCCGACGCGGTCGCGGCCTGGATGCCCCCGCCCGGGATAACGGCCGAAGTGCATCGGTTCGAGCCGAAGGAGGGCGGATCGTTCTCGATCACCCTCACCTATGACGAGCCGACGGCCACCGGCGAGACGCGGCCGCCGCACCGCGACGCCTGTTTCGGGACCTTCCGCACGCTGGTGCCGGACGAGCAGATCATCGAGGTGCTGGAATTCGTCACCGAGACCCCGGACATGACCGGTGCGCAGACGGTGACGTTCACCCTGACCGACGCCGACGGCGGCACCCACCTCGATACGGTGCACGAGGGGGTTCCGCCGGGACTGAGCCCCGCCGACAACGAGAGAACCTGGCACCAGTCGTTGTCGAAACTGACCGCACTGGCCGAGGGGGAATCGCGCGACTGACCGCGGACCGCGCGGAGACGTGCCCTTCAAATCATAGAAACGCTAATGGTGTTCGGGGGCGTTCGCGGTTGCTTGAATTCGTCTATGCACCGACCGAACACCTTTCGACCCGGCCTACGGGGCCGCGCCACCGCCGCACTCCTCGCGATGGCAACCGTTGCGACGCTCGGCCTGACCGGCTGCGCGCAGGGCAACGACGCACCGGTCGGCACCCCCGACGCGCCACTGCCGACCGAGGTTCCGCCGGGGACCACGCTCGTCGTCGCCGATCAGTCGGAACGCCTGCAATCGGCGCTGCGGCTGTCCGGCGAACTGGACAAGCTGCCGTTCAAGATCGAGTTCGCGAACTTCGTCGGCGGCCCGGCCATCCTCGAGGCCTTCCGGGCAGGCGCGGCCGACGTCGGTCAGGTCGGCGATGTGCCGCCGATCCACGCGCTGGCCGCGGGCCAGGACGTTCCGATCGTCGGCTCCTACCAGACCAACCCCCAGGCCCTGAAACTCGCTGTGGCGCCTGGTCGTTCGATCAGCAAGCTCACCGATCTGAAGGGCAAGAAGATCGCGTACGCCGAGGGCACCGCCCAGCAGGCGGCGGTGTTGAAGGCGCTCACCAAGGCGGGACTGAAGCCCACCGATGTGGAGCTGGTCCGGCTGCAGCTGGCCGAGTTCCCTGACGCGGTCCGCACCGCTCAGGTCGACGTCGCGCCGCTGATCGAACCCAACGTGACCCGGTTCCTCCGCACCGAGGGCGCCTCGCTGATCCCGGACTCGGAGACCACGGGCATCTACAGCGGCCTCGCCTACCTGTACGCGCGCCGGGCGGTGGTCCAGGATCCAGCGAAGGCCGCCGCGACCCGTGCTCTGGTCGGCGCGTTCGTGCGGGCCTGGCAGTGGACCAACACCCATCGCGAGGAATGGGCCACCCGCTACTACGTCGGAAGCCAGAAGGTCAGCGCCGACGACGCCAAGCGGATCGTCGAATCGCTGGGCACCTACACGTTCCCGCACCTGGACCAGCAGTTGATCGCCCGGCAGCAGACCACGATCGACGCGATCGACGCTGTGGGCGAGCTGCCGAAGAAGATCAAGGCCGTGGACGGTTTCGACCTGCGCTTCGATGCTGCGGTCACCGAGGCCGTCACTGCCAGCGGGGCCGCGTTCGCACCGGCGGCGAGCTGATGGCCACCATCGATGCCGGGGCACTGCGCAAACTCCGGACCAGTACGGCCCCGGTCGAAGCGCTCGCCCCGCGCGGGCGAGGCCGGCGCACACTGGGACCGGGCAAGCCGATCCCGTTCGGCTTCGCCCTCGGGCCGGTTCTGCTCATCGGCACCTGGGTTGTCGGCTCCGCGATCGGGGCCATCGACCCGGAGACCCTGCCCGCGCCGTGGACGGTCGCGCAGACCGCGGGTGAGCTGATCGCCGACGGCCGGTTGCAGTCCAACCTGCTGACCTCGTTGCAGCGTGCCGTCATCGGCCTCGTGCTCGGTGTGGCGATCGGCGTGGTGCTCGCGCTGGTCGCGGGGCTGAGCCGGATCGGTGAGGCCGTCGTCGACGGTCCCGTGCAGATCAAGCGGGCCATCCCGACGCTGGCACTGATCCCGCTGTTCATCGTCTGGTTCGGAATCGGCGAGCAGATGAAGCTGATCGTGATCACCACCAGCGTGCTCATTCCGATTTACATCAATACCCACGCCTACCTGCGCAGCGTCGACGCGCGCTATGTGGAACTGGCCGAGACCGTCGGGCTGTCGCGGTGGGGATTCCTGCGTCGCATCGCGTTGCCGGGCTCGTTGCCGGGCTTCTTCCTCGGGCTGCGGCTGGCGGTGACCATCTCCTGGTTGGCGCTGGTGGTGGTGGAACAGGTCAACGCGACCAGCGGCATCGGCTACCTGATGACCCAGGCGCGCACCTACGGCCAGATCGACGTGATCGTCGTCGGCCTGGTGATCTACGGGCTGCTCGGACTGTTCGGTGATCTCGCCGTGCGGGCAACGGAACGAAAGGTGCTGGCATGGCGACAGACACTGGGCGACTGAGCTCCGACGAGCGGGTCGTCGTACGCACCCGTGCCCTGACACGCGGCTTCGGCGAGCGAATCGTGTTGAACGGCATCGACATCGAGATCCGGCGCGGTGAGTTCGTCGCGCTGCTCGGACGCAGCGGTTCCGGCAAGAGCACACTGCTGCGGGCACTGGCCGAACTCGATTCCGAGGTGCCCGGATCCGGTGACCTGACGGTGCCGACGCAGCGCGCGGTGGTGTTCCAGGATTCGCGGCTGCTGCCATGGGCACGGGTGCTCGACAATGTAGTACTCGGGCTGACCGGGCGCGACGCGCAGCAGCGCGGGCGCTCCGCACTGGCCGAAGTGGGGCTGGCCGGGCGGGAGAAGGCGTGGCCGCGTGAGCTTTCCGGCGGTGAACAGCAGCGGGTGGCCTTGGCCAGGTCGCTGGTGCGTGAGCCGGAACTGCTCCTGGCCGACGAACCGTTCGGCGCGCTCGACGCGCTGACCCGGATTCGGATGCACGCCCTGCTCCAGGCGCTGTGCGAGCGGCATCGGCCCGCTGTGCTGCTGGTGACCCACGATGTGGACGAGGCCGTGCTGCTCGCCGATCGGGTGCTGGTCCTCGACGAGGGCCGGATCACGATCGACCAACGCATCGAGACCCCGCGCCCGCGCAGGCACGCGCACCCGGAGTTCGTCCGGCTGCGCGAGGTGCTGCTGAGCGGACTCGGTGTCGACACAACAGATTCAGAGAAAGTGAAACAGGCGTCATGAGTGCACCGCGTCAACTGAGTCTGAACGCGTTCATCTACCCGTCCGGGCACCATGAGGCCGCCTGGCGGCATCCCGACAGCAGGCCCGACCGCATCTACGACGTCTCCTACTACCAGGAGATCGGGCGCACCGCGGAGGCGGCGAAGCTCGACGCGGTGTTCTTCGCCGACGGTCCCGCCCTGCGCACCGATGTTCGTCACAATGCCGCGCCCGGCCTCGAGCCGATCACACTGCTCACCGCGATCGCCGCGGCGACAACACATCTCGGCCTGATCGCCACCGCCTCGACCACCTACTACGAGCCCTACAACCTGGCGCGGCTGTTCTCCTCGCTCGACCACATCTCCGGTGGACGCGCGGGCTGGAACATCGTGACCACCGGCACCGATCTGGCCGCGGCCAACTTCGGGCTGGAACGGCATCCGGAACACGCCGCGCGCTATGCCCGCGCACGCGAATTCGTCGACGCGGTGGTCGGGCTGTGGGACAGCTGGGAGGACGACGCGATCGTGCTCGACCGCGCCGCCGGTGTGTACGCCGATCCGGACAAGATCCACCCGATCGACTTCGTCGGCGAACACCTCAGTGTGCGTGGACCGTTCAACTCCGCGCGGACACCACAGGGGCGTCCGGTGCTGGTGCAGGCGGGTGCCTCGAACGAGGGGCGCGCCTTCGCCGGCAAGTACGCGGAGGCCATCTTCACCGCGCATCAACGGCTTTCGGATGCGCAATCCTTCTACGCCGACATCAAGTCCAAGGCCGCCGAGTTCGGGCGCACCGCCGACGAGGTGAAGATCCTGCCGGGCATCAGCCCGTTCATCGCCGACACCGAAGCCGCCGCGCTGCGTTTGGAACGCGAGTTCAACGAGCTGACAGTGCCCGAATACGGGCTCAAGCAGCTGGAATCGATCACCGGCACGTCGCTGCGCGGCCTCGCGCTCGACGAGCCGGTGCCGGTGGAAGTGTTCGCGGGGGCGGGCGATGTCACCGACAACGCGCGCAGCAGATTGCAGGTGGTGGCGGGAATCGTCGAGCGGGAACGGCCGACCTTGCGTGGGCTGCTGCACCGGCTGGCAGGTGCGCGCGGGCACCGGGTGTTCGCGGGAACGCCCGAGCAAGTGGCCGACACCATCGAAGAGTGGTTCACCCAGGGCGCGGCGGACGGCTTCAACGTGATGCCGCCGTACTACCCCGGTGGGCTCGAGGTATTCGCCGAAACGGTGGTGCCGATCCTGCAGGAGCGCGGGCTGTTCCGCACCGAATACACCGGCACCACGCTGCGCGATCACTTCGGGCTCGCGCGCCCGGAGAGCCAGTTCACCCGTAACGCCGCGCTCGCCGGATGACCGAGGGCTGTCGCGACCGGCACGTCGTTCGCCGGTCGGTGGTCACGTCGTGACTCAGCTGCGGTCGATGGCGCTGGCGGTGTTCGTGCCGTCCGCCATCTACGGAATCGGCTCAGGCGCAGCGGCTCCCATGTTGCCGCTGCACGCGCTCGAACTCGGCGCTTCGGTCGGCACCGCGGGTGTGGTGGTCGCCATGATGGGCTTCGGGCTCATTCTGGGCGATCTGCCCGCGGGCTGGCTGGTGGCGCGTACCGGGGAGCGCAAGGCCATCGCTCTCGGCTCGTTCACCTGTGCTCTCGGGCTGCTCGTGGCCATCCTCGCGCCGAATATCGCCGTGTTCGCGGTCGGGCTGCTGATCAACGGGGCGTCGGGGGCGGTGTGGGGTCTGGCCAGGCAGACCTACATCGTGGCCGTCGTGCCGAGTGCCGATCGGGGACGGGCCTTTTCGGCGCTGGCCGGGTGGATGCGGTTCGGGTTCTTCGCCGGACCCTTCCTCGGCGCGGGCGCGGTGCACTGGCTCGGCCCGGTCGGCGGGCTGTGGATCCAGCTCGTCGCCATGCTCGTCGCGGGTGCTCTGGTGTTCGCCATGCCCGAGACCGAAGGTTCGCCGACCGTGGTGAGCGACAACACGATTCGTTCCGTGGTGGTCGAACATCGCAGGCTGCTCAGCACGCTCGGACTCGGCGCCCTGCTCATGGGTGCGGCACGGGCGGCACGGCAATCGCTGCTGCCGTTGTGGGCGGTGCACATCGGCGCCGACGCGGCGACCACCAGCATCGTGTTCGGCATCGCGGGCGCGGTGGACGTGCTGATGTCGTATCCGGCCGGGATCTGGCTGGATCGCTACGGCCGCAAGGCGATCGGCGTTCCCGCGATGATCGCCTTCGCCGGGGGGTACGCCACGTTGCCGTTCGCGGGGTCGGTGGCCGGACTCACCGCGGTCGCCGTGCTACTCGGCTTCGCCAACGGGCTGAGCAACGGCGTGATCATGACAGTCGGCGCCGATGTGGCGCCGCCCGGCCAGCGCGCGGAGTTCCTCGGTGCCTGGCGGCTCACCCACGACATCGGGATGTTCGCGGGCCCGATCGCGGTCGGCGCGATCAGCGCGGTAACGGTGCTCGGCGCGGCGGCGGGAGCGCTCGCGGTGGCGGGGCTCGGCGGAGCGGCCGCGATGTATCGCTGGTTCCCCGGACGCCCGGTCGCCGCGGTGACCGGGTCGAGTCAGCCGGCCGCGAGTCCGAACGAAACCAGGGAATCGGTGGAGAGCAGTTGACGATGCCGCCGGGGTGGCCGGCGGTGCCAGGACAGCCTAGGGCCAGGCGGGGTCGCGTCCGGTGAGGCCGAGGATGTGGTCGATCAGCGGGGCGGTGGCCGCGGGCCGCGGCCCAGTCGTCCGCGGTGAGATCGACAGCGGATCCGGCGGGTGCCACCGCTTCCTTGCGCGCGGCGCCGACCAGCGACGGTCCTCAGAACAGCAGGTGAGCGAGCAGTGCTGCGAGGTCGAACTCGGCACAGGGCGTCCGGTAGCGGCCTGCGGGATCGGGTAGTCGACGCGACAACAGTTGCAGGGAGTCACCGAGCGCCTCGCCGACGGCGTCGAGATCGACTGGGCCGTGTTCGCGGCAGATCTCGGCTACGCCGACCAACCGCACCTCAGCCGCGATTTCCGCAAGATCTTCGGCGAACCACCGACGCACTACGCGCAACGGTACGAGTCCTCGGAGCAGTGACAACCCGATCACGGGCCCGGCGTCGGTAGTGCACCGAGGTGGCTACTGCGCGGCGGTGCTCGCGACGGCGGCCGGAAGCGTTCGGATTCGACTGTCCCTACAGTGGAAGTATGTCGTCATTCGATCGGCATCCGTCCACCGTCGCGGACTTCGACGATGCGCGTCGGCGGGATCGGTTGCGCGAAACCCAGCTCGGACACACGTGGGGCGGTTGGCGCCGGACCAGACTGGTGCTGCTGCGAATTCTCGGGATCCTGCTGGTCGCGATGATCGTGTTCGGGCAGTACTGGGTTCACGATGTGGTTCCCGAACGTGAGCGGCTGGCACAGACCTCACCGGAGTTGCTGCCCGCGAATCTGCCTGCCGATGCCCGGGATTGGGATACCGCCGTGGTCGACATGGTCGGGCTCGGGGGAGTCAACGCGACGCCGACCGCCAAAGCCCTGCCCGCGCTCAGTCGCCTCGGGGTGGTGTGGGCGGTGCGCTACGACAACGCCGGTATCGACACCAAGGTCATCGCCGACATGATCGTGCGGGCCGCACGCTACGGCAATGTGCGCAATATCGTGCTGGTCGGTCACAGCATGGGCGGAATCATCGCGCTGGAGGTGGCGCGGCACATCCACCTGGGCAGCGATCGGCGATTGGTGGCCGTTCTGCTCGACTGCACGCCGATGAATCTGGACGCGGTGCGCCCGGAGAGCCGTAGTCGCGGCGCCGATCTGGTGCGGTGGCTGGGCTGGTTGCCCGGTGCCAGGGAGAGCCGGATCCTGCGGTTCGTAGTCGAGATGTCGGCTCGGCGTGAACGTTTCGCGCAGCGCGACGGGCTGTTCCTCGACATCGACTGGCGCGCGATGCGTGAGGCGTCGGCGCAGGTGTTGCGCGACAAGATCTTCTCGCGCGATGCCGCCGGCAACGGGTTGATCGAGGCGCAGTTCCTGGCGATCGTCGCCGGTGGTGGTACCGCGGATCTGCGTGCGCTCGGCAAGCCGAACCCGGACAAGCGGAACCCGGCGATCGTGTTCATCCGGCCGCGTGACGCGGCCCGCGACGGCGTGGTGGACGTGGAGTATTCGCACGAGGTATTGATCGAACAGTCCGGCGGTGTCGACGGCACCCTGCTGGTGGTGCGGCCGAACCAGATCGAGCACGCGAATCCGATTCAGCGACCCGCCGAGTACAACGCGGTCATCGAAGCGCAGGTACTGCCGTTCGTGCGGCGCTACCAGGAAGCCAATCGCAACGACCCGCCGTGATCAGCGCACCCGGGTCCCGAGGATGGTGCGCACGCCCGCGATGAACAGCTGCAAGCCGAAGTCGAAGCGCGCGGTGGGGTCGGGAGTGTCGAGCAACGGCGTGTTGTCCTCGGGCAGCGCGCCGACGGAATCCATCTGCATGCGCGACTGCTCGTCGACGGTCTGGCCGAGCACGTAGTACAGCAGGGTGTAGGCCGTGAGATCGGCTTCCTCCCTGGTCATTCCGGCACGGATCACAATGCCCGCCAGGCGTTCACGCGCCTTGCTGGTGGTCAGGCGCGAGGCGTAGGTGGCCGAGACCAGCTCGGCGCCGTCGCGATAGGCGAGCAGACAGTCGCGCAGTCGATGCGCCAGCTCGGTGAGCTGCGCGGGCCATTCGGTGGCTGAGATCGGCTCGTCCATCGGTGCCAGAATCCGGTCGGCCACCGCGCCGAGCAGGGTCTGCTTGTCCTTGACGTGCCAGTACAACGCCCCCGGCTGCACCTGCAGCGAGCCCGCGAGCCGGCGCATCGTCAGATCGGCGAGCCCGTACTGATCGAGAATCGCGACGGCGGCATCGACCACATCCGTCTTCCGCAGTTGCACGCGCGTCCTTCCGACGATTTTGCGACCCGAGTGTCGTGGTTCACTCGTAGCCGCTACCCTATCCTGAACACCGTTCAAGTTGCACGGCCACGCCGGGTGGACCACACCCACGGCACGTGCGCACACCCCCGTCGAAGGGACATCACGTCGTGACGCAGGCACCCGTCCAGACCGATATTCTGGCTATCGCCCGTGAGCAGGTGCTCGAGCGCGGCGAGGGCCTCACCGAGCAGCAGGCCGTCGAGGTGCTCCGCCTGGGTGACGAACACCTGGAAGCGCTGCTCGAGCTCGCCCACGACGTGCGGATGAAGTGGTGTGGCCCCGAGGTCGAGGTCGAGGGCATCATCAGCCTCAAGACCGGCGGCTGCCCCGAGGACTGCCACTTCTGCTCGCAGTCGGGCCTGTTCCAGTCGCCCGTGCGCGCGGCCTGGCTCGACATTCCCAGCCTGGTCGAGGCGGCCAAGCAGACCGCCAAGACCGGCGCCACCGAGTTCTGCATCGTCGCCGCGGTGCGTGGTCCCGACGAGCGCCTGATGGCGCAGGTCGCGGCCGGTGTGGAGGCCATCCGCAACGAGGTGGACATCCAGGTCGCGTGCTCGCTGGGCATGCTGAACCAGGAGCAGGTCGACCAGCTCGCCGCGATGGGCGTGCACCGCTACAACCACAATCTCGAGACCGCCAAGTCGCACTTCCCCAAGGTGGTCACCACCCACTCCTACGAGGAGCGCTTCGAAACCCTGCGGATGGTGCGCGAAGCGGGCATGGAGGTGTGCTGCGGCGGCATCCTCGGCATGGGCGAGACCATCGAGCAGCGCGCCGAGTTCGCCGCGCAGCTGGCGTCGCTGAACCCCGACGAGGTCCCGTTGAACTTCCTCAACCCGCGTCCCGGCACCCCGTTCGGTGACCTGGAGGTGCTGCCCGCCGCCGACGCGCTGCGCGCGATCGCCACGTTCCGGCTCGCGATGCCGCGCACCATCCTGCGTTTCGCCGGTGGTCGCGAGATCACCCTCGGCGACCTGGGCGCCAAGCAGGGCATGCTCGGCGGCATCAACGCCGTCATCGTCGGCAACTACCTCACCACCCTCGGCCGTCCCGCCGAGTCCGACCTCGATCTGCTCGGTGAGCTGAGCATGCCGATCAAGGCGCTCAACGAAACCCTGTAGAACGCTGTGTACGATCGAGTATCGACCCAGGTCGGCAGGGATGGCGCGACCGTCGAGTCACACTTCACGGAGGCGGTAACCGCATTGGACGAGCGCTACAACCCGTTCACCGGCAAGCGGATCGTGGCCGGGATCGACGATGTCACGCCCGCGTCGGCGGCGCTCGGTCTGGAACCACCGCGATTCTGCGAGCAGTGCGGCCGCCGGATGATCGTGCAGATCAGCCCGGATGGCTGGTGGGCCAAGTGCTCACGGCACGGCGTCATCGAATCGGCACAGTTGGAACGCCGGTAGTGCTCGGCGGCGGGGAGCGCCCCGAGGTGTTGCGGCGCGAGATCGTCGGCGTCGGCATCGTCATGGCCGTGGTGCTGGTGGCGAGTGCGGCGGCCGGAGTGGTGTGGGGCCTGCTCGCGCCGACCGAGCGGTTGCGGGTGACTCAGCCGGGGCGCGCCGCGGTGCTCACCGGCGAGAGTCTGCACCTGTTCGACGCGGTCGGGATCTTCCTGTGCTTCGGCGCGGTGGTCGCGGTGCTGAGTGCGGTCGGGGCGTGGCGGGTGCGGACCACGCGCGGGCCCGCGCTCGTGCTCGGCATGCTGCTCGCCTCGGGGCTGGGCGCTGTGCTGATGATGTGGATCGGGGAATGGGTTGCGGGCGTGCGTCATCCGCGTCCCGACGATCCGGCGATCGGCCAGATCGTCGCGCTGCCGGCGGAAGTCGGGACCGATCTCGCGCTGCTGATCCAGCCGTTCTTGGCCGCCCTGGTGCTGGTGTTCCTCGCCGCGTTGCACCCGGCCGTCGATCTGGATTCCGGCGCGGCCGGGCTGCTCGGCGACCTGCGTCCGGCCGATTTCGGCGACGAGTCCGACGACTACCGCCTGCCCTACGGTGCCGAACAGTATCGGCCGAGCGGCGATTTCGATCCGAGTTCGCAACCACGCGGCTGAGCGGCCATACAGCGATACCATTTTCGCATAACAGCAGGTAGATACCGGCTGTCGCGCGAGAGGAACGGTCGTGGGATTCATCGGTGGTGGTCCGGTCGTCGAGGAACTGGACGCGAAATTCTGGCGGCTCACCGAACCGCTCACCTACCAGGGCGCGGTCGAAACCTTCACCGTGCCTGCCGGATTCCGCACCGACTTCGCCTCGGTGCCGCGCGCTCTGGTGTGGCTCATCCCGCGCTACGGTGCCTACACCAGAGCCGCGATCCTGCACGACTATCTGTGCCGCACAGGCGAAGTCGGCCCCGCCGACGCCGACGGGATCTTCCGGCGCAGCCTGCACGAGGCCGGGGTTTCGGTGCCGCGACGCTGGATGATGTGGACGGCGGTGCGACTCGGCAGCCGGCTTCGTGGAGCGCGTGCGGTCGATGTGCTCGGGTGGGTGCTGATCGCGGTGCCGTCCCTGGTCTTTCTCGCGATCCCGGTGCTGGTGGTCACCGCGGCGCTGCTGGTGTTCTGGGTGGTCGAGCTGGGGTTCTGGGCCCTGGGGTGGATCACCCGCCGCACCGCGGCGCCACCGCCGAAACCGCAGATGAAGACCGCCTGATCGCGGATCTCACCCGGAATGGGGGAGGTGGCGGCGTCTTCGCGTGGTTACCGTTCGGCGCATGTCCGAGCCGAGCACCGACACCGCACCTCCGGCCCCGCCGGTTCAATGGTCGATTCCACGCGGTCTGATCGTGCTCCTGTCGCTCGGAGCGGGTGTGGTCACCATCGGCGGTCTGAAGGCGTTCTCGGGCATCGTCGGACCGGTCTTCCTCGCCCTCATGCTCACCATCGCGGTACAACCGATCCAGAGTTGGGCGCGCCGCAAGGGCTGGCCTGCCTGGCTCGGCATGGCCGCGGCGCTGGTGGCGGTGATCGCGATCCTGTTCGGCATCGGTGGCGCACTGGCACTGTCGGCGGTGCAGCTGGCCTCGCTGCTGCCCGAATACGCCGACAAGCTCAACGAATTGCTCGACCACGGGCGCAACTGGCTGTCGGATCTCGGGGTGAGCTCCGACCAGATCCACAAGGCGCTCAGCGGCATCGACGTGGGTAAGGCCGCGAGTGTCATCGAGGAGCTGGTCGGCGGTGTGCTCGGAGTCTTCTCGAATCTGTTCTTCGTCGTGGCGCTGCTGCTGTTCATGGCCGTCGACGGGATGACGATGGACCGCCGGCTGGCGATCGTGGCTCGCGAGCGGCCCGCGATCGCGCAGGCACTGGAGAACTTCGTCACCGGGACACGCAAATACCTCATCGTGTCCACGGTGTTCGGCGCCATCGTGGCCGTGATCGATGGTGGGGCACTGTGGTTGATGGGGGTACCGCTGCCGATCCTGTGGGCGCTGCTGTCGTTCATCACCAACTACATCCCGAACGTCGGGTTCGTCATCGGCGTCATCCCGCCCGCGCTGCTGGCCCTGCTCGACAGCGGTCCGGTGCTGATGATCTGGGTGATCGTGGTCTATTCGGTGATCAACTTCGTGATCCAGTCGATCATTCAGCCCAAGTTCGTCGGTGACGCCGTGGGCCTCGGCGTCACCATCACGTTCCTGTCGCTGGTGTTCTGGGCGTGGGTGATCGGTGCGCTCGGCGCACTGCTGGCGATTCCGCTGACGCTGCTGGTGAAGGCGCTGCTGTTCGACATCGACCCGACAACGCGATGGGCGGATGTGCTGATCGGTGCGCCGATCGACCAGAAGCCGCCGCGCAAGGAATCAGGCAAGCCGACCGGGGCCCAGACGGCGGTGGACAAGCAATAGCGGGCTCCACGGATCGGTTCACCGAAAACCAGTGGAATGCGGTCGGACCCGCTCCCTATCCTGGCAGCATCGTATTTTCGGGGGAGGACCTTGATCATGAAGACCGCAGCCGGGCAATCCACCGAGCCGCCCGCCGAGCGACCCGATCTGGTCGCCTGGCGCCGCCGCCACGCCCTGCGCAGCTCGTCCGCTGCCACCGCGGTGCCCAGCGGACGAACCTACCGGCGTTCGTCGAAGCACCGCGATCGCCGCCAGGACGACTGAACAGGACTTGTCAGGAATCGGTGGAATACCGGCGAATCGCGATGGGGACCGCGACCGCGAACAATGCGATCATCCAGGCGGTCGCCGCCGCGACGGGATGTTGCATCGGCCATGCGCTGCCGGCCGGGTCGGGCAGGCCGGCGCCGAGTAGCTCGCGCAGCGCCGCCACGAGACTGCTCACCGGATTCCATTCGGCGATCGCCGCGATCACCGTCGGCATCGACGACGTCGGTACGAAGACATTCGAGAACATCAACGTGCCGAAGATCAACGGCGCGGTCTGTTGCAGCATCTGCTCGTCGCGGACCGCCGCGCCGAGCGCGATGCCGAGCCAGGACAGCGCGCAGCGGAATGCGAGCAGTAGCACCAGCGCCGCCACGATCTCGCTCGGCGTCGCATCGATCCGCCAGCCCATCAGATAGCCGGCTCCCGCCATGAGTGCGATTGCCAAGGTACCGACGACGGTCTCGGCCAGCGCGAATCCTGCCGGTGCCGCCGCGGCCGACAACGGCAGGGCTCGGATCCGATCGGTGAAGCCGCTGTGCAGGTCGGCATTCGCGGTCATCGCGGTCGATGTCAGGCCCATGGCCGCGACCAGGACGAGCACCCCCGGCACCAGGTAGGAACGGTATTCGCTCGCATCGCCGCCGCTGGCCAGCGCACCGCCGAAGACGAAGCCGAACAGGAGCATCATGCCCAGTGGGGCGGCCAGCGTGATCGCGAACAGACCAGGGGAATTGCGGTAATTCGTCAGAACCCGCCGAAACAGCACCCACGCGCCCGTGAACAGGGACACCGCACGAGTGTCGGTGGCGCTCATGCCGTGATCCGATCACGACCGGTGAGCGCGAGGAACGCGTCGTCGAGCGTGGTGACGCGGGCACCGATATCGCGGACGGCGATGCCCGCGGCGTCGAGCGCGCGCAGGACCGGCAGCAGGCCGGGAGCTTCGCCGGAGAACATGAACGACAATCCGATCGGCGAATGCTGTTGGTCCGGTGGGGGATCCGTCGGTGAGCCGCCGAATCCGTCGAGCACCGACAGCACTTCGTGGTATCGGAGTGGATCTTCGATGACGACGTCGAGACCGGCGGGTACGGTCGCCAGAATCTGTTCTGGTGTGCCGGCCGCGATCACCCGACCCGCTTGCAGGATGGTGATGGCGTCAGCCAGGCGCTGCGCCTCGTCGAGATACTGGGTGGTGAGCAGCACCGTGGTGCCTTCGGCGACGAAATCCCGGACGTAGCCGTAGATCTCGTTGCGGCTGTGCGGGTCGAGACCGGTTGTGGGCTCGTCCAGAAACAGGACCGCGGGACGCACGATCATGCCCGCGATGATGTCGAGCCTGCGGCGCATGCCGCCGGAATAGGTGCTCACCACGCGATCGGCTGCCTCGGCCAGTTCGAATCGGTCGAGCAGCTCGTTCGCGTGCTTGCGCGCCTTCGCGGCGTGGAAGCCGTTGAGGCGGGCGAGCATCACGAGATTCTGACGTCCGGTCAGGCGCGGGTCGACGGCGTGGAACTGGCCGACCAGGCCGAGTTGTCGCTTCGCGTCGTTCGCCTGACGGACGGTGTCGAATCCCCGGATCGCGGCGCGGCCAGAGGTGGGACTCGACAGGGTCGCCAGCATGCGCACAGTGGTGGTCTTGCCCGAGCCGTTCGGGCCGAGCAGCGCGTGTACCTGGCCGGGGGGGACCTGCAGGTCTACGTGGTCGACGACGGTGTTCTTGCCGTAGGTCTTGGTCAGTGCGGCCGATTCGATGGCGTGCACGGCGATCTCCCTCCATTGGGAACAGTGTTCGCAATGGAGCATACGCATCTGCTAACAGTGTTCGCAACTGTTGTTCTGCGGCATGCTGGCAGGTATGACGAAGACCGGAGCCTCGTTGTGGTCGCGCGCCGCGGCGCCACGGCCGGGACCGCGCCCGGCGTACACGCTCGATCAGCTCGCCGACGCCTGTGTGCGGCGGGCCGATGCCGGCGGATTGCGCGCGGTCTCGATGCGCGGCGTGGCCGACGAACTCGGCACCGCCGCCGCGTCGTTGTATCGCTACGTCGACGGGAAGGACGACCTGATCGCGCTGATGGTGGACCGGGTCGCCGGCGAGTACGACTACCCGGAGCCGACCGGTGATGTGCGCACCGACGTGCTCACGCTGGCCGGACAATCCCGCACGCTGCACCGCCGGCACTCCTGGCTGGTGCAGGCCAAGCCGTCTGCCATGGGCCCGAACTCGGTGCGTTACCTCGATCGGATGGTCGGCGCGCTCGCACCGGCGGGGCTCGATGCGGGTGCGACCATGATGGGCGTGGCGATGCTGTCGGGCTGGGGTGCGAATTTCGGCGCGCAGGAAGCGGCGGGGCTGACGACCGGTGGCCTCGGTGCCGATCTCGCGTCTATGACCGGCGACTACCCGAATCTGCTCGCGCTGTTCGGTGCGGCGCCGACCGGGGAGACACCGCCTGACAACGACGCGGTGTTCGCCGCGGGTATCGACGCGCTGCTGCTCGGAATTCTGCCTCGCGCGTGAAGGGTGAGCCGTGGGCGGTCTAGCTCGGCGAGGTAGTTCTCGTCAGCACCACCAGCGGTAGCGGCTTGTCGACCTTGGCCTGGTATTCGGCCAGCAAGGAGTTCTCCGCCAGTGCCCATGCCGCGAACTCGTCGTACCGCTCGCCGGTGAGCACGTCGGCCGTCGCCGCGAACTTCTCGCCGCCCAGTTCGATCGTCACCCGTGGGTCGGCTTTGGCGTTGTGATACCAGGCCGGGTACCGATCCTCGATGAACGAGCTCACATACATCAGGTCACCGCGATACAGCGCGCCGAGCGGAACCACATGCGGCTTACCGCTTTTGGCGCCCGTCGTCGTCAGCAACAGCAGGGTGGCACCCGCGTAGTCGCCCCCGACCCGACCCTGGTTCTCCCGGAACTCCGTGATCACCCCGTCGTTCCAGCCCGCCATCTCCTCCTCGGAGAACTCCTTGTTCCAGGGAGCATCCGGGTCGTCGTAGGAGGTGGTCTGCTTCGCGCCCGTCGCGTCGTTGTCCATGCTCGCAGTGTGGCACCGGCCACCGACAACTTCCGTCCGTCGACCGGCTGTCACCCCTGCGTGGTCTGCACGGTGATCCGGTAGCCGAGGGTGATTCCTTTGCCGATGTGCGCGGCTCCGCCCAGATGCAGCCATCGGTCGGTGCCGCCGCGTGGATCGGCCAGATAGGCCGCGCGGACGTAGTCGACACCGGCGGGAAACCCGCCGGCGGCCGAGGACGCGGTGCTCATGACATACGCCTCGGCCCACACCTGGGGTTCGGGCTCGTTGTCCGGCAGGGGCGCGACGTGCGGGACGAACGCGCCGAACTCGTCGGCCGGTGCTCGATGGGACTGCAGGAACCGGCCCGTCATGGCGAGTCGCACGATGCCGCTGTAGACGGTGCAGATCGGGGTCAGCCGCAACGGCGGGGCGGGCTGGATATCGCACTGCAATTCGCTCATAGGTGCAGTGTGCACTTCGGTCAGGTCGGCGGACGGAGGGCGGCGAACTCGTCGGTCACTCGCAGGCCGGAGTCGGTGAAGCGGTAGAGCGCCGCGGGACGGCCGCCTGCCCGGCCGGACGGGGCGGTGTCGCCGGTGGGGGTGATCACCTTGCGGCGGGTGAGGACTCGCTGGAGGTTGGTGGTGTCCACGTCGTAGCCGAGTGCGGCGCAATAGATTTCGCGCAGGGTCGACATGGTGAAAGTGTCGGGGGCCAGGGCGTAGGCGATGTTGGTGTAGGACAGCTTGGCGGCCAGGCGGGTGCGGGCGTGGTCGACGACGGTGCGATGGTCGAAGGACATGTCGGGCAGATTCGAGACCGGGTGCCAGGTGGTGTCGGAGGGGAGTTCGGGTTCGGTCGTGAGGGGGACCAGGCCCAGGTAGGCCGAGGCGATGCGGCGCGGGGCGGGGACGCGGTCGGGATTGCTGAACACCGACACCTGCTCGAGGTGGTGGAGGTCGCGCACGTCGACCTTCTCGGCGAGCTGGCGCCGGGCGGAAGTGTCGAGGTCCTCGTCGTCGCGCAGGCGGCCGCCGGGTAGCGACCACGTGCCTTTCTGCGGATCGAGCGCGCGTTCCCACAGCAGAACCGCCAACTCCGGGTGCTTGGCGCCTCTACCTGCGGAAACGCTCGAGGGGAAGCGGCGAACCTGGAACACCGCGGTGAGCGATTCGTGGATGGTGTTACTATGGGGCACGTTTTCGATTATAAGTCGAAAACCTGGTTTGGTGCGAATCGCGGCGATGGAGCCGCTCGCACGATGAAGGGAGCCACCATGGCGACGACGACTGCACAGCGGACGCTGATGGATTCGGTCTTCGACGGACCCACGGGCTACGCGGGTGTCGAAGCGACGCCGGAATGGGCGCAGGAGGTGCGCCGCCTGGCGCGCGAACGCAATGCGACCATCCTCGCGCACAACTACCAGCTGCCCGAGATCCAGGACGTGGCCGACCACGTCGGCGACTCGCTGGCCCTGTCGCGCATCGCGGCCGAGGCCGAAGAAGGCACCATCGTGTTCTGCGGCGTGCACTTCATGGCGGAGACGGCCAAGATCCTCAGCCCGGCCAAGACCGTGCTCATCCCGGACCAGCGCGCGGGCTGCTCGCTGGCCGACTCGATCTCCGCCGACGAACTGCGTGCCTGGAAAGCCGAGCACCCCGACGCGATGGTGGTGTCGTATGTGAACACCACCGCCGAGGTGAAGGCACTCACCGACATCTGCTGCACCTCCTCCAACGCCGTCGACGTGGTCGACTCGATCGACCCCGACCGCGAAGTGCTGTTCCTGCCGGACCAGTTCCTCGGCGCGCACGTCAAGCGTGAGACCAAGCGCGAGAACATGCACATCTGGGCGGGCGAATGCCACGTGCACGCCGGCATCAACGGCGACGAGCTCACCGAGCAGGCCCGCACCCACCCCGATGCCGAGCTGTTCGTGCACCCGGAGTGCGGTTGCGCCACTTCGGCGCTGTACCTGGCCGGCGAGGGCGCGTTCCCGGCCGAGCGGGTGCACATCCTGTCGACCGGCGGCATGATCGACGCGGCGAAGGCGTCGCACTCCAGCCAGGTGCTGGTGGCGACCGAGATCGGCATGCTGCACCAGCTGCGCAAGGCGGCCCCCGGGATCGACTTCCAGGCCGTGAACGATCGCGCGTCCTGCAAGTACATGAAGATGATCACCCCGGCCGCACTGCTGCGCTGCCTGGTCGAGGGCGCCGACGAGGTGCACGTCGACCTGGCGATGGCCGAGGCCGGTCGCGCCTCGGTGCAGCGGATGATCGCCATCGGCAACTCCGGCGGTGGCGAGTGACCGGCACAGCGCGGCCGAGTCGGTAACGACCATGACGGTTCCTGTTTCCTGGGAGGCCGAGGTCGACCTGGTCGTCATCGGCGGCGGCGTCGCCGGGCTCACCGCCGCGCGCACGGCCTCGTTGCGCGGGCTGCGGGTGCTCATCCTGAGCAAGGGTGGCCCGACCGACACGTCGACCCAGTACGCGCAGGGCGGCATCGCGGTCGTCGCTCCGCTCGGTGATTCGGTCGACTCGCACGTGCGCGACACGGTCGAAGCCGGTGCCGGGTTGTGCGAGGTCGACGCGGTGCGTTCGATCGTCGAGGGTGGACAGGCCGCGGTCGCGGCGCTGACCGACCTCGGCGCGGTATTCGACCTCGGTCGCGACGGGCAGATCTCGCGCACCCGCGAGGGCGGGCACAGCACGCGTCGCATCATCCACGCCGGTGGGGACGCGACCGGAGCCGAGGTGCAGCGCGCGCTCAACGCGGCGGGATTGCCTGTGCTGTTCGGTGCCGCCGCGCTGCGCGTGGTGACCGGTGCCGAGGGCGTACAGGGTGTGATCGCGGTGTCGGACAACGGGTTCGGCGTCGTGCACACGCCCGCTGTACTGCTGGCGACCGGTGGTCTGGGTCAGCTCTACGCGCTGAGTACGAATCCGCCGGGGGCGACCGGTGACGGTGTGGCGCTGGCATTGTGGGCCGGGGCCGCCGTGGCCGATCTCGAATTCGTGCAGTTCCATCCGACGGTGCTCTACACGCCCGGCGGGGTGGGCAGGCGACCGTTGATCAGCGAGGCGGTGCGTGGCGAAGGTGCGATACTCGTCGATTCCCAAGGGAACTCGGTGACGGCCGGGCACCCACGTGGTGACTTGGCGCCTCGTGATGTGGTGTCGCGGGCGATCGCGGAACGGATGCGGACGCTCGGATCCGACCATGTCTTCCTCGACGCCCGTGCCATCGAAGGGTTCGCGCAGCGATTCCCGACCATCACCGCCTCGTGCCTGGCGGCGGGTATCGACCCTGTGGCGCAACTGATTCCGGTCGCGCCTGCCGCGCACTACCAGTGCGGTGGTGTTCTCACCGACACGCACGGGCGGACCGGTGTCGCCGGGCTCTACGCGGCGGGCGAGGTCGCCAGGACCGGGCTGCACGGTGCCAACCGATTGGCCTCCAACAGCTTGCTCGAAGGGCTCGTGGTGGGTGAGCGTGCCGGTGTGGCGGCCGCCGAGCGGGTGGGGGTTCGTGCTCGGGTCGAGGAGATCTCCTCGTGGACAGTGGAATTCGCCGATCGCCCGGTGGTGCAGCAGGCGATGACCGCGCATGCCTCCGTCGTTCGTGACGGTGACGGACTCGCGCGGGCGCGCAGGCGGATCGACGGTGCGATGTCGGCAGTGTCGTCGCTCGACTCGGCTCCTGCTGATTCACCGGCGGCGGCACAGCATCTGCGTCGTATCGAGGACGCGGCGCTCACCTTGACCGCGCGTGCGCTGCTCGACGCGGCGGCGGCGCGTACCGAGAGCCGAGGGTGCCACACGCGTGCGGAGTCGCCCGGCGCGGTCGAGGATCAGCGGCACAGCACGGCGATTCGGCTCCAGCCGGAGGGCACGCTCGAACTGTTCACCGTGCCCTCGGAATGCGGTGCGGTGCCCCTCGGCGTGCGTTGACCAGCGGCGTTGCCGGCCGAGTTCACTCGAATCGGGTGGGTCGCAGCTGGAAATCACAGTCGGACAAGCAATATCGGTGGAGTAGTGACCCGCTCCGCCGCTTCGACCGAGGCGCACTGTGCGCCCGAGAATTAGGAGTGCGGTGATGGCACTGGACGCCACTCTGGACCGTGACGAGCTGCTGGCGCTGATCGGCAACGCCCTCGACGAGGACCTGCGCTACGGGCCCGACGTCACCACGATCGCCACCGTTGCCGAGGACGCGGTGAGCAAAGCCTCGGTCGTCTCGCGCCAGCACGGCACCGTCGCGGGTCTGGACGTCGGGCTGCTCGTGCTCGACGAGGTCCTCGGCGCGGGCACCTACGAGATCACCGCGCGGGTCGCCGACGGCACCCGGGTGGAGCCGGGCACCTCGGTGCTGAGCATAATCGCCCCCACCCGCGGCCTGCTCACCGCCGAACGAACCATGCTCAACCTGGTGTGTCACCTGTCCGGCATCGCCACCGCCACCGCCGCCTGGGTCGACGCCGTCGACGGCACCGGGTGCGAGATCCGCGACAGCCGCAAGACGCTGCCCGGCCTGCGCGCCCTGCAGAAGTACGCGGTCCGCGTCGGCGGCGGCGTCAACCACCGCATGGGGCTCGGCGATGCCGCCCTCATCAAGGACAACCACGTGGTGGCCGCCGGTTCGGTCGTCAATGCCCTGCGCGCGGTCCGCGCCTTGGCACCCGACATCGCCTGCGAGGTCGAGGTCGACAGCCTCGAACAACTCGATGCTGTCCTCGCCGAAAACGTCGAACTCGTCCTGCTGGACAACTTCCCCCTCTGGCAGACCCAGGCCGCCGTCCAGCGCCGCGATGCCGCGGCCCCCGCGACGAAACTCGAGTCCTCCGGCGGACTCTCACTCGACCAAGCCGCCGAATACGCGGGCACCGGCGTCGACTACCTCGCCATCGGCGCCCTCACCCACTCGGTCCGCGTACTCGACCTCGGCCTGGACATGTGAGGTCATCTCGAAGCGACGCAGACCTGCGGACGGCCTTCGTCAGTCAACCCCGCCGGGCACTGATCGGTCGCGGCGTGCCCTTGGCGGCCGCCTAGGTCATCAGCCGAATCCATTCGGGCTCTTCAGCATTCGCCGGACCATTGTGACGGACTCGTCTGCGCGGGTGGTGGGTGCGAAATGTGGGGTGCGGATGGGGAGCGTGCTGCTGTGGCAGGGTGGGTGGTGTGGTCGATGAGAGTCGTGGGGTGTTGGTGACCGGTGCTTCGCGGGGGATCGGGCGGGCGATCGCGGTGGCGTTCGCGGAGCAGGGGGATCGGGTCGCAGTGCATTATTCGTCGCGGCGCGCGGACGCGGCTGCGACGTTGGCGCGGTTGCCCGGCGTGGGGCATGTGTCGATCGGTGGTGATCTCGGGACCGCGGAGGGTGCGGCGTCGGTGGTCGATGCGGCGATCGAAGGCCTCGGGACGGTGCATGTGCTGGTGAACAATGCGGCGGTCAACATCGCGCATCCGCTGGCCGACACCAGTTATGAGGAATGGCAGCGGGCTTGGCGTCGAACGGTGGACGTGAATCTGCTCGGCACCGCGAACACGTCGTACTGTGCGGCCAGGCACATGATCGAGCGTGGAGTTGCCGGGCGCATCGTGAACATCGGATCGCGTGGCGCTTTTCGCGGCGAACCGGATCACCCCGCGTACGGGGCGAGCAAGGCCGGGGTGCACGCACTCGCACAGTCTTTGGCGGTATCGCTCGCACCGCACGGTATTTCGGTTGCCGCGGTCGCGCCCGGTTTCGTCGCGACCGAACGTGTTGCCGAGCGGGTGACCGAAGCGGTCAAGGCGCAGAGTCCGTTCGGCCGCGTCGGCACCCCCGAGGAGATCGCCGCGGCGGTGCGGTTCCTGGCATCGCCGGAGGCGACCTGGGCATCCGGGACTGTGCTCGACGTCAACGGTGCCTCGTATCTGCGCTGACCAGGGCCCGGCCCGTTCGTGCCGTCTTGTCCCGTTTCGACTAGGCGCTGCGCCGCATCGGCAGGATATTGCCGAGATAGTTGTCGGTTCAGGCGGTGAGTTCGCGTTGTAGTGGGGTCCGGAAGCGGGGGATGGCTCGGATGTCGCCGAACCAGGTTGTGGTGCGGTCTATTTCGGCGTCGATCAGTTTCTGGGTGTCGGTGTCCACGTCCTCGAGGAGGCGGGTGACCACTTCGCCGTCGGGGCGTTGGGCCCAGCCGCCTACTATGCGGCCGTCGGCCCAGATGGAGGGGCCGATGTTGCCGTTGGTGTCGAACAGGGCGGGGGCGTGGGGGCCGAGGAACCAGTCCCGGGATTGCCAGCCCATGGGGGTGGGGTCGAGGGCGGGGAGCAGGGCTGCCCAGGGTTCGGGGGTGGGGACGGGGGTGAGGTCGTCGGCGAGGATCAGGCCGGGGGTGCCGTCGAGGTCTACCTCGATTGTGTCGAGTTCGGCCAGGGCTTTCCGGACTTCACCGAGGGTCCAGCCGGTCCACCATTTCAGGTCGGTGATCGGGGCCGGGCCGAAGGCGTACAACCACTGACGTACCAGTTCGACGCGAGCCTCGGCGGCCGACAGCGGTGAGAACCCCTGGGGTAGCCAGGTTTCCACGGGCACCCAGGTGTACTGGCTGCTGGTCCAGCTGCCGTTCGGGCGGCCGCGCACTATCCGGCCCTCAGCGCCGAGCACCACCAGCACCCAGGTGGTGATGCTCGTCGGTTTGGAATAGGACTTTCCGGGGGCGGTGTCGATCTGGGTGCGCAGCCGTGCCACATCTTTGCTCAGCTGGACACCGGTTGCCGCGCCACGGGTCAGCAGCGCCGCGTGCGTCTCGGCTTCTACCTCGGCCAGCCACGTCGAGATGTCACCGTCGACGACGCCCGCCTGCTCGATGAAGCGGCCGTAGGTGCGACGTTGCTTGTGGGCCAGCGCATCGCAGGTGGACGCCTGCAGAACCGGCAGCAACTCGGTCGGCGCGACGAACATCGTGCGGCGCATGGCCAGCATGCGAAGCAGGGCCCGGTCGTCGTACAGCGCCTTCTCGACATCGGCGGGAGTGAGATCGATGCCCCGAGCACCGACCGACAGGTACACCGTCGCCGGATCGGTGGCATGCAGAACCACCATCGAACGGGCGATGTCCACGGGGTCGTTCGAACGGGCCGACGGCGCGAGGCGATGCCTGGTCGCGACTCGGGCGCGACGCTGCGCGGTATCGATCGAGAGCATGAGCGGATCGTAGGCGGGGGCACCGACAATCGCGGGGGAGGTCCGGTCGAGTGGGCAGTGATGGCCGAAGCGGGTTACGTCGGCGGTGGTGCGCAGGCGAGACCGTCGAGGAACGCCGCGGCCTCGCGACGGGAGCCCAGCCGGACGAAGGTGAGATCCTGGAATGCCGGATCGTCCTGTGCCTCGAGGTAGCTCGCCCGGTTCTTCGCATGGGTCGTCCAGGCCCACATGATCACCGATCGTGCCGGGTCGAGCGAGATCATCTCGCGCCAGCGCTCCCGGTTGCCGTTCCACAGCTCGCGCCCGGTCAGCGCCCGGCCCACCGTCCGGCCGACGATCTGGCGCATGACCAGCGACCGGGGCAGATCGAACCAGGCCACCGTATCGGCACGTCGCCACACCAGATCACCGAGTTTGCCTCGGTAGTTGCCGTCGACCACCCAGGCATCGCCGGCGATCCGCTCGGCGACCACGGCCTGGAACTCGGGCGCGGCCATCGGTGTCCAGTTCGGCTGATGGTGGATCGCGTCGAGCTCGATGTGCGGGATGTCGAGCCGGTGTGAGATCTGTCGGGCCAGCGTGCTCTTGCCCGACCCCGAAGTCCCCACCACCACGATTCGTCGCATCACGGCCACCACGACATTATCCACGCCGGTTCGGCCTGGACCAACGGGTTATTCGGGCCGCCACGTGCGGACGAGGTCGAGGAGGCCGGGGAATCGGGCGTCGAGGTCGGCTACCCGGACCTGGCTGCGGCGTTCGAGGCCGTAGCGGTGCTGGCGGGTGATGCCTGCTTCGCGCAGGGCGCGGAAGTGGTGGGTGAGGGTCGACTTGGGGCGGTCGATGCCGAACCAGCCGCAGGGGCGGTCGAGGTCGGGGGATTCGGTGAGCAGCTTCCGCACGATGCCGAGGCGGAGCGGATCGCTGAGTGCGCCGAGGACGACATCGAGGCGCAGGTCGGCGCGTGCTGGTTCGGGAAGTCGTTCGGCTTCGGTCGTTGCCTGCATGGGACACCTTCGGGTCGGGGCTTGTACGAATCTTATCGTACTGAGTATGTTCGACTCCTGTCGTACTTGTACGAGATAAGTCGAACCAAGGAGTGGGCATGACGATCCAGGCAGCGGCGCCACGGGTGCGCGATCGGGCGATCTGGGCGGCGGCGTGGCCGGTCCTCGCGGTGTTCGTGCTCTCGAACGCCGCCACGCCGCTCTACGTCGTGTGGCAGCGGGAGATGGGATTCTCCTCGGGCACGCTCACCCTCGTCTTCGCCTGCTACATCGCGGGATTGCTCGGGGCGCTGACCGTCGCCGGCGTGGTCTCCGATCGGGTGGGGCGTAAGCCGGTGCTGCTGCCCGCGATCGTGCTGGCGATGGTGGCCTGCGTGCTGTTCGCCTGCGCCGGTTCGGTTCTCGTGCTCGCGCTGGCGCGATTGCTCACCGGCGTCGCGGTGGGGTGCGCGGTCTCGGCGGGGATGGCGGCGGTGACCGATATCGCGGGCCGGGAGCGGTCGGCGAAAGGCGCGCTGGCGGCGTCGGTGGCCATGGTGCTGGGCGCCGGCCTGGGTCCGCTGCTGGCCGGGGTCTTGTCGGAGGCCGTGCCCGGTGCGACGGTGACTGTGTTCGCGGTCGAAATCGTGCTACTGGCAGTGGCTTTCGTGGTGGTGTTGCGAATGGATCTGCCGAGCGGTGCGGGCGGGCGCGGTCCGTGGATCCGGTTGCCCGCGGTACCGGCGCGGGGCAGGACAGCGGTGCTGCTCGGGATTGTCGCCTTCGCCCCCGGCATCACGGCCACGTCTTTCGTCCTGTCGCTGGGCCCGTCGGTTCTCGGGATGCTCGGCTCGGCGAATCGGGTCGTGGCGGGTGCGCTGGCCTTCGTGATGTTCCTCGCCGCGACGGGGATCCAGGTCGCGATGCGGCGCAGGAGTATTCGCGTGATCCTGCTCGGCAGCTCGGTGGCGACGGTGGGGAGTGCGGTCGCGCTGATCGGCGCGGTCGCGACGACGGCGGTGCCGGTGTTCGGTGTGGCTGCCGTGCTGGCCGGGATGGGGCAGGGGCTCGGACAGCTCGGCGGTTTGACCGCGATCGGATCGGCGGTGCCGCCGGACCGGCTGGCCGAGGCCAACGCCGCGCAGAACGTGGGCGGTTATCTGCCCGCCGCGGTGTTGCCGCTGGCGACGGGTTTTCTCGGCGATGCGGCGGGGTTGGCCACGGCCACCACGGTTTTCGCGATCGTCGTCGCGGCCACCGCCTCAGCGGGCGCCACCTTCGCGCTGCGCCGGGGTGCGGAAGTGGATCGTGGGACAGCACAGCGGTGAGCGGCATCCGCGTACTGTCCATTTTGTGCAGACTGCACGGTTGTCGATTTCGTCACCGGCCGTGAATCTCGTTGCTATCGTCCGCTCATGAACGCAGCGCCGCCGGTTGTCACTGCGGCTGAGCTGGGGGTGGACGACGAGGAGCGGCCCGCGCGGGTGCTCTCCGGGTTCCCCGGTCGGCTGGTCGGCGGCGTCGCGCTCGGGCTCGCGCTGCTGTCGGTGTGGCAGGTGTTTCGGCCGTTGGCGCAGGGCAGCCAGTACTACCTGGTCATCTTTCTGGCTGTCGCGCTGCCGCTGGTGTACCTGAGCTATCGGTCGTGGTGGGGTCCGCTCGATCGGGCCGACGGGCCTTCCGTGCTCGACTGGGTGCTGGCGGCGATCACCCTGGTGGTGTGTCTGTATCCGGTGCTGCCGATGCGAATCGGTGACGCGGGTGGGGGATACGACGCGTTTCTCGATCGGCAAGGGATGCTCGCGCCGCTCGATGTCGTGATGGGCGGGTTGCTGCTGGTGCTCGTACTGGAGGCGTGCAGACGCACCACCGGGGTGATCCTGCCGGTGGTGTGTCTGGTGTTCCTGGGGTACGGGTACTACGGCGGTCTGCTGCCGCAGGACTGGTCGATCGCGCACGCGGGCCTCGACGTCGATCAGATCGTCGACGCGCTGTACAACTCCGGCAGCGGCTTCTACGGCACGCCCCTCGACGTCGCCGCCAGCTACATCGTGTTGTTCACGCTCTACGGAGCGGTACTCGAATTCTCCGGTGCGGCACGGTTCTTCGTCGATCTGTCGGTGTCGCTGTTCCGGCGCTCGCACAGCGCGGCCGGGCGCACGGCAGTGGCGTCGGGATTTCTGCTCGGGACTGTCTCGGGCTCGGGAACCGCGACCGCGGTGAGCACCGGCGCGGTGACCTGGCCGATTCTGCGTAAGGCCGGTTACCGGCCCGAACAGGCGGGCGGGATGCTCGCGGCGGCGGGTGTCGGTGCGATCCTGTCGCCGCCCACGCTGGGAGTCGCGGCATTCATCGTCGCCGAATATCTCGACGTGTCGTATGTGACGGTACTGGGGTGGGCCCTGATCCCGACGCTGCTGTACTACCTGGGCATTCTGCTGTCGGTCGAGATCGACGCGCGCCGGATCCACGCGGACGGGCGGGCGCCCGCGGATCTGGCCGACGGCCCGCTGCCGACGCCGTGGTGGAAGCTGCTGGGGCGCTTCGGGTATCACTTCTCATCGCTGATCGTGATCGTCGTGCTCTTGCTGGCAGGGGTGAGCGCGACCCGCGCGGTGGTGTACGCGACGGTGCTCGCGCTGCTGCTCGCGATCCCGGACCGGATGCTGCGCAGTGCCGCGGCGACCGATGCATCCTCGGCCGCGGCCACCGACCGCACGAAAACGCCCGCTGAACAGAGCAAGACGGAATCGGCTGAGGGCGTCTCGGTGCGGGAGCGGCATCGCTGGACACGCAAGAGCGTGGGGCAGTTCGTGATCGAAGCCTTGCGCTCGCTGTCGTACGGGATGCGCTCGGCGCTGCCGGTGGTCGCGGTGTGTGCGGCAGCGGGCGTGATCACCGCGATGACCACCAAGACCGGCCTCGGTGCGCAACTGGCCGCGCTGCTGGTCAAGGCCGGATCGGCGCTGTCCGACGATCCCGCCGTCGTGCTGGCGACCACCGCGGTGCTGGCGGCGATCGCGTTGTCGCTGCTGGGTCTGGCGGTCCCGGTGACGGCGTCGTTCGTCATCGGCTGGGTGATCATCGGGCCCGCGCTGCTCGACCTGCACGTCGCCGCACCCGCCGCCGCCATGTTCGTCTTCTACTTCTCGGTGCTCTCGGAGGTGACGCCGCCGACCGCGCTGGCCGCCGTCGGCGCGGCCGCGGTGACGGGTGCGAAGGCGATGCCGACGATGTGGCACGCCCTGCGGTACGCGCTGCCCGCGTTCCTGGTGCCGCTGATGTTCGTGCTCACCGACTCCGGGCAGCACCTGCTCGGACGCGGTGCGGTGCTCGACGTGCTGTGGGTCAGCGCGGCAGCCTGCGTCGGCGTCGCGGCGCTGGCGGCGGCGACCGGCGGGTGGCTGTTCGGGATCGGCGCGATCGGCCCGATCCCGCGCGTCATCGCCGCCGCCGCGGGACTGATTCTGCTGTACCCGAATCCGGTCGCCACCGGGATCGGGCTCGGCGTGCTGGTCGTCGCCGTGGCGGCGGGCCTTCTCGGCCGGGCGAACAGAACATCCACGGACACACCGTGATCCGCGGAATCGGCAGGCGGCCTGGCCGTCGACGGAAGGGGACCTGATGGTCAGAACAATTGTCGCCGTGGTCGCGGCCGCCGCGTTACTCACCGGCTGCGGTGGCCGGCAGGACACCCCGACCGCCGACGCGGGCGGCGAGGTGACCTGTGCGGTGAAGCAGGACACCAGGATCGGCATCGCCACCGGTAACGCGACCGGCGTGTACTTCGCGCTGGGCAACGCCTACGCCGAACAGATCTCCGCCGCCACCGGCGGGACCGTGAAGGCTACCGCGGCCGAGACCGGCGCGTCCGTGCAGAACATCCAGCAGGTGGTCGGCGGCACCTATCAGGTCGGCTTCTCGCTCGCCGACTCCGCGGCCGACGCGGTCGCGGGCACGGGCAGCTTCACCAGCGCGCAGCCGATCCGCGCACTGGCCCGGCTCTACGACAACTACACCCAGGTCATCGTGCGCACCGACGCCGGCATCAACTCCCTCGCCGACCTGCGCGGCAAACGGGTTTCCACCGGCTCGCCGAAATCGGGAACCGAGGTGATCGCCCAGCGCGTGCTGCAAGCCGCGGGCCTCGACCCCGACAGCGACGTCGCCGCCCAGCGCCTCGACCTGACCAAGACCGTCGACGGTCTCAAGGACGGCTCCATCGACGCGATGTTCTGGTCCGGTGGCCTGCCGACGCCGGGCATCACCGACTTGTTCACCACCGCCACGGACAAGGTCCGCTTTCTCGATATCACCGGTGTGCTGCCGAAGCTGAAGGAGATCAACCCGGTCTACGAGACGGGCTCGATCCCGGCCGCCACTTACGGGCTGCCCGCCGACGCGCCGACCATCGTGGTGCCGAACCTGCTCGTGGTGCGCGACGATCTCGACGCGAACCTGGCCTGCGTGCTGACCAAGACGTTGCTGGATCGTAAACCCCAACTGGAGCAGGCGAATCCGGCCGCCAAGGGAATCAACGCCGACACCGCGAGCAAGACGGCGCCGGTGCTGTTGCATCGCGGGTCGGAGGTCGCACTGCGCTGACGTCACGGCGAACGGATCCACGCCGACACGGGGGTTCCGGCGGTCCTCGCGATCCCTACACCGTGGGGTTGCGAGGACCGTGCCATGTCGGCGTGGGAACGCGCGACGATGTGCTGGACCCCCGTCCACCGGTGGCGGACAATCGCGACATGAAGCGGGTCGGGGTCGTCGTGGCGGTGTGCGCGCTGCTGGTCGCGATATCGGCCGCGGTCGGGCCCGCCCTGCACGGGCAACCGCCGTGCGCACCGGGCGTCGACCTGCGACAGGTCGCGGTCACCGTGGACGGCGAGCGTGCGACCGGGCGCGTATACGAGCCGTTTCGCTGTGTCCCCGGCGATATCCCGGCCACGAAGCTGGTGGTCGCGGTGCACGGGCACGGTGGGTCGTCGGCCGATTTCGCCCCGTACATGTCCGCGCTCGCGCGCACGGGCGGGTCGCCGATTCTGCTCATGGACCTGCGCAGCGCCGACGGACCGTGGCGCACCGGCGACTGGAATCTGTGGGCGGGCTGGCGCGACCTGGTGGTGGCCACCCAGTGGTATCGCGGCGAGCATCCCGCTATCGCGTCCACCGTCCTGTGGGGGTGGAGTCAGGGCGGCATCACCAGCGGGCTCGCGGTGGCACACGGGCCGCCCGGGCTGTTCGACTACTGGGTCGACAACTACGGCCCCTCCGACGATTTCACGATGTGGGCGGCCGGCGGCTCGGCGGATCCCGCACTGCCACGCCAGATCGAACGTGACGCGGGCGGCTGCACGCCGATGATCTGCCCGCTCGCCTACATCGAGCGTTCGCCCGCGCTACTCGCCGACCGGCTGACCATGCGCCGGGCCTTCCTGATCCACGGCACCGCCGACACCATCGTGCCCTTCGCGACCAGTGTGGAACTGCGTGCGGCGCTGACCGCGGCAGGCAAACCGTTCTCCTTCTACACCGTGGTCAGCGGGCGTGACCTGACCGGCGCGATCGTCCCGGGCGATCACTCGGTCGGACCGGCGCTGTTCGAGGGCGGGTGTGTGGTGTTGCGCCTGCTCGCGGGAACCGAGCCGCTCGCGCCGCAGGTCATCGACTATGTCGTCGATGTCGAGCACGGTTCGGTCACCGCGCCCCCGGCCCCCGTGGGCGCGAAGTGCGCGGCCTGAGACACGCGGGAACAAGGTCCGGCGAACCACGGTTGTGCGAGAAGACACCGACCGGAACGAGGATGCGATGACCGACGTAGTGCCCGACGATCACGGCTGGCAGGGTGCCGAGCTCGATCTGGACGCCTATCTGTCCAGGATCGGCTACGACGGGCCACGCACGGCATCGGTCGACACCCTGCGCGCTGTGGTGCGCGCCCACACGACCACCATCCCGTTCGAGAATCTGGAGATCATCCTCGGCCGGGGCATCCCGCTGGATCTGAACTCCCTGCAGGACAAGCTGATCCGTCGCAGCCGCGGCGGTTACTGCTACGAGAATGTGGGGATCTTCGCCGCCGCACTCGAACGGTTCGGGTTCGGCGTCGCGGGACTCAGCGGCCGGGTCACCTACGGTGTGGCCGACACCGGCGTCCAGCGGCCCGCGACCCATGCCCTGCTGCGCGTGACCACGCCCGACGACGATCGCGTCTGGATCAGCGATGTCGGTTTCGGTTTCGGCCCGTTGGCGCCGTTCGAACTGGTCGACAGCGAAGGCGAATTCACGCTCGGCGACTGGCGCTACCGGCTGGAACGCCGGGCCGGTGACCTGTGGGTGCTGTTCCAGTTCAGCCGCGACGGCTGGATCGACCGCTACACCTTCACCGAGAACCCGCAGTTCCGCATCGACTACGCGGTCGGCAACCACTTCGTGTCGACCTCGCCACGTTCGCCGTTCACCACGCGACCCTTCCTGCAGCGATTCCTGCCCGATGTCCACCACGTGCTCGATGACCTGACGCTGAGCTCGGAATACCCCGACGGCACTGCCACTTCGCGTGATCTCGATCCCACCGAGCTGCCCAAGGTGCTGGCGGAAGTGTTCGACATCGACCTCGACGAAGACGACGCCGCCACCCTGACGACCACACCCTGGCGAACCGGATAACACCCTCCCCACACGGCACGGCGGTTTGCTTCCTGGGTGGCGCTACGGCAAATTGATGGTTACTTGCCGGGAAACAATTCCTTTGTGGGGGCCGATTCTGTGGGGTCGTTGGTGCCGAATGTTCGGACCGCATCGCCGGGTGCGGCGGTCCGTGGCACCGTCGAACGCCGCCGGGATCTGGACGGGCTGCGCGGGATAGCGATCGCGCTCGTGGTGGCGTTCCATGTGTGGGCCGGCCGCGTATCCGGCGGTGTCGATGTCTTTCTGGTGCTGTCGGGGTTCTTCTTCACCGGCGCCGTGGTGCGCGGGGTGGAGCGGCGCGGCGGGGTGTCCGCGGCGGAGACCGCGCGACGGACCGCGCGAAGGCTGATGCCGTCCTTGGTGGTGGTGTTAGCGGCGATTCTGCTCGCCACAGTGGTGTTGCGGCCCTACACCCAGCTGGGCGAAGCCGCCGCGCAGACGTTGGCGTCGATGTTCTACGGACAGAACTGGTATCTGGCCACCGCCGAGCTCGACTATCTCTCGCCCGATCCGTCGGTGAGCCCGCTCCAGCACCTGTGGTCGATGTCGGTGCAGGGGCAGTTCTACCTGGCGATCTTCGTGCTGCTGGCGGGGTGGGCCTGGTTACGCAGGCGCGGTTCGGCCGGGCGGCTCACCTTGCTGATCGTGCTGGCCGGGCTGGCGTCACTGTCGTTCTGGTACGCGGCATCGGGCACCGCGCAGCACCAGGCCTGGACCTACTACGACAGCATCGCGCGCGGCTGGGAGCTGCTGGCCGGTGCGATGCTGGCCGTCGCGGCGCCCTGGCTGCGGATACCGAACCGGCTGCGTGGGCTCGCGGCCGCCCTCGGTCTGGCCATGGTGCTGTCGTGTGGGCCGCTGTTCGACGGCGCGAACCAGTTCCCCGGTGTCGCGGCGCTCTGGCCGGTGGCTGCCGCCTGCCTGGTGATCGCCTCCGGATTCGGCGTGGCCGCGCGGTCGTGGCCGAACCGCCTGCTGGGCGGACGGTTCTGCACCGAACTCGGCGCGCTGGCCTATCCGCTGTACCTGTGGCACTGGCCGATCCTGATCTTCTACCTCGGCGAGACCGGGCGGGCGAATGCCGGCGTCGTCGACGGTGTGGTGGTGATCGGCGCCTCGCTGGCCCTGGCCTACGCGACCAACCGGCTGATCGAGTCTCCCCTGCGCATGCCACCGCGCGGCCAGGAGGCCGAGAACCGAAGGTTGACCGGGGCCCTGGTCACCGCCACCGCGGTCGCGGTATTGATCGCCTCGCTGGGGTGGCAGGTGGTGCTGGTGGCCAACCCGGCCGTGCCGCCGCAGGCGCTGGACACCCACCGCTATCCGGGCGCCGCCGCGTTGCTCTCCGGTGCCGAATACTCACCGGAACCCATGCGGCCCACCGTCTTCGAAGGACAGGCCGACACTCCGCCGCCGACCACCGACGGCTGCATCACCCCCAACCGGGAAGTTCGCGTCTGTACCTACGGCGACCCCACCGCCGCGCGCTCGATCGCGCTGGTCGGTGGGTCGCACTCCGAGCACTGGCTGCCCGCGCTGGAACCACTCGCCCTCGAACACGGATTCCGGGTGGTCTCCTACCTCAAGGAAGGCTGTCCGGTCGTCCTCGCCGATCAGCCGTCCTACGCCGAGTGGCCCTTCCCCGAGTGTCACGAATGGTCGGTCGAGGTGCTCGACCGGCTGGCTGCCGACCCTCCGAACTGGGTGCTGACCCTGTCCACCCGCTACCGCCAGAACGGCACGGGCGACGAGGTGCCCAACGAATACCTCGAAGTATGGACGGCGTTGCAGGACCGTGGCCTCAACGTGCTCGCCCTGCGTGACACGCCTCGGTTACGCCGCGACGGCGTCCTCTACCGCGCCACCGACTGCCTCGCCCACCGCGGCGACCCCGACAGCTGCGGGCTCGATCGCGCCGACGTGCTCGACTCGCGCGATCCCGCCCAGGAGCCCGCGGCCGGCTACCCGAACGTCCATCCGCTCGACCTGTCCGACGCTGTCTGCCGACCGCAGCGCTGCCGGGTGGTCGAGGGCAATGTGCTCATCTATCGCGACGAGCACCACCTGACCGCCAGCTACGCCCGCTCGCTCGCCCCCGAACTCGGCCGCCAGATCGGGGCGATCACCGGCTGGTGGTAGCGGACGGGCTCGTCACAGCAGAAACGACAACCCCACCGGCACCACGGATCGAGCTAGTCTCGGACTCGTGCGCACACCACGAAAGGCATCGGTCCTGCTCGTCGCGCTCGCTGCGCTGCCCCTCGCGTGCTCCTCCGGACCCGACCAGCCCCAGACCGTCGCCGAGTCCTTCGCCGCCGCGCTCACCAGCGCAGACGCATCCGCCGCCGCCGCGCTCACGGATGCACCGGAGCAGGCCCGGCCGGTCCTGACCGCGCTGTTCGAGAACCTCGGCAAGAACGACACGGTCCGGGTGTCGTCCACCGACGGCAAGTCCTTCACGCTGGAATCCACCTGGAAATTCGGCCCTGACGGCCGCAACGCGTGGACCTACTCGAGCGCCGGGACCACCACCGGCGACGACGAGTGGAAGATCGCCTGGCAGCCGACCACCGTCGCGCCCGGCCTCGACCTCGGCCCGCTCAGCTACAGCCCGGTCGCGGCGAAACCGGCGCGGGTACTCGACGCCTCCGGCGGTGACCTGATGACCCAGCAGGTGGTGACGCTGGTCAACGTCGCGCCCGACGCCGACCTGCCCGCCGTCGCCGCGCTGCTCGCGCCGCAGGGCGTCACCGAGACCACCCTGCGAACCGATCTCGCTGCGGCACAGGGCAAACCGATCACCGCCGTGGCGCTGCGTGATGCCGACATCGCACCGGTGCAGCAGGCGCTGACGGGCGTGCGCGGAGTGACGCTCGCGCCACAGACCCGGTTGCTCACCGTCGACAAGACCCTCGCCGGACCCACCATCGGGGGATTGGCCGAGATCTGGCAGGAACAGGCCGACACCGCCGCGGGCTGGGCGATTCGCGCGCAGACCGCCGAAGGCACTCAGCGCATCGCCGGACCCGACGCGAAGCCCACCGCCGACATCGCCAGCACCCTCGACATCGATCTACAGCACGCCGCCGAGGACGCACTCACCCCGATCGCCACTCCGGCCGCCATCGTCGCGCTGCGCCCCTCGACCGGGGAGGTGCTGGCCGTCGCCCAGAACGCGCCCGCCGACGCTCAGGGCCCGATCGCGCTCACCGGCCTCTACCCGCCGGGGTCCACGTTCAAGACCGTCACGGTCTCGGCGGCACTGCAAGCGGGCGGGGTCACGCCCGACACCGTGCTGCCGTGTCCCGGCCGCGCCACCATCGAGGGCCGCACGATTCCCAACGACAACGGCTTCGACCTGGGTATGGTGCCTCTGCACACCGCGTTCGCACGCTCGTGCAACACCACGATGGCCGAGCTGGGAGTGAAATTGCCTGCCGACGGACTCACCGCGGCGGCCCAGCAGCTGGGTCTCGGGGTGGACTATGTGACACCCGGCTTGACGACTGTCACAGGGAAAGTTCCACCCGCCGAAAGTCCGGCGCAACGGGTCGAATCGAGCATCGGACAGGGCACGGTGACGGCTTCGCCGTTCGGAATGGCGCTCGTCGCGGCCTCCCTCGCGCACGGTTCCGCGCCGGCTCCGAGCATCATCCGCGGCCGTCCCGGCACTCCCGACCGGCCTTCGGCGCCGGTGCCCGCGACGGTGACGTCGCAGCTAGAGACCATGATGGGGGAGACGGTGAGTGCGGGTACAGCCACCGCCCTGCGTGACATCCCCGGCCTGCTCGGCAAGACCGGTACCGCCGAGTACCTCGACGACACCCACGCCCACGGCTGGTTCGTCGGCATCGACGGTGACCGGGCGTTCGCGGTGTTCGTCGCGGACGCCGGAAGCTCCGGACCGGCGGTCGAGGCAGCGGGACGGATGCTACGTGTGACACCATGAGTCGTCTTTCCCCCCGCAGGCGAGCAATCCCCCCGCTGCCGCACGCGGTCATCACCCAGCCAGCTACACTCGGCGGCGGACCATATCCATGGTCAATACGCGGGATGTCACAATTTCGAGAAGGTTCGGAGTAGGCGCCATCGATACCGGTCAGAAGATCGCGGAGCATTACCGCCTGGTCGAGCGTATTGGTAGCGGCGGCACAGGCGTTGTATGGCGTGCTGTCGACGAACGCCTCCAACGCTCCGTGGCAGTGAAGCAGATCCACATCAAACCCAGCTTGCCCGAGGGCGAGCGGGATGTGTTGCGCCAGCGCGCGATTCGGGAAGCCCGCAACGCGGCACGCTTCCAGCACCCCAATGCCATCGTGGTATTCGACATCACCGAGCACAACGGTGATCCGTGCCTGGTGATGGAGTACCTCAAGTCGGTCAGCCTCGCGGGTGAGCTGGGCCAGAAGGGCCCGCTGCCGCTGCTCGAGGTCGCCCGCATCGGGGAGAAGGTCGCCTCCTCCCTGATCGCCGCCCACCAGGCGGGCTTGGTGCACCGCGACGTGAAACCGGGCAATATCCTGCTCGGCGACCACGGTGAGGTGAAGATCACCGACTTCGGCATCTCCCGCGCGGCAGGCGACGTGACGCTCACCGAGACCGGGCTGATCTGCGGTACCGCCGCCTATCTGGCCCCCGAGGTCGCGCGCGGCTCCGATCCGACCCCCGCCGCCGACGTATTCGCCCTCGGCGCAACGCTTTTCCACGCGCTGGAAGGCGAACCGCCCTACGGCGCCAACGCCAACCCGCTGGCGGTGCTCTACGCCGCCGCCAACGGACAGGTGCGCGAGCCCCACAACGCCGGCCCGGCCACCGACTTCCTGCTCGATCTGCTCAGCCCGGACCCCCTCGACCGTCCGACGATGACCGAGGCCCGCGACGCGCTGGCCGCGTTCGCCGAGGACGAGAACGCGGTGCCCGCCGGATTCGTCCCCGCCAGTGAGGCTTTCAACCGTCGCAACTCCGCGGCGACCACCCAGGTGATCCGGCAGTCCGGTCGCCGGGCCTCCCATGCGGGCGCGTCCACCGCCACGACCCGTCAGATCCGCTCGAACCCGCGTCCGCAGGTCCGTCAGGACACCGCCGCGCACCCGCGCACCCAGGCTCAGCCGATGCCGGCCCCGCGCAAGCAGGCGGGCAAGGGTCGTGCGGTGCTGATCGGGTCCGCGGTGGGTGCGGTGGTCGCGGCGATCGCCGTGGCGTTCAGCGCGTTCAACAGCTCCGACTCGGATTCGCCGCAAGTGCAGGCCGGTCCGCAGACCTCGGCGCAGTCGTCGGCGGCACCGAAGCCCAGCGCGGCGGTTCCGCCGCTCGGGCAGGCCAGCAACGTCGGCACCGTCGATATCGGATCGGCGGGTCTGCTGGTCGAGAACTTCTTCAGTGACCCGGCCGGTTCGTGGTCGCTGCTCACCCCGGCCGCGCAGCAGGTCTACGGCAGCGAGTCCGCGTTCCGCGAGTACTGGAACGCCCGCACCGTCGACACCTTCGCCAGCATCACCGCGGTCAGCGGCAACAACGCCGACGGGTCCACGAATATGCGCCTGGCCAGCATCACCATCAACGGCTCGACCAAGGCCATGGTCATGCGCGTGGTGAGCTCGGGTGGCAGTCTGCGCATCGACGGAGATACCCGCTAGCTGGTGTCCGCGACGGATCCGCCGGTCGGGTCCGTCGCTTCGGCGGGATGTGGGTGGAAAAGCGATGGCGGGCGACCATTAGGCTGGTACCTGACCTGAGCCCCACCACAGAACAGGACCGTACCCCGATATGACTTCCCGCATCGAGCTCGCCCGCGTCGATCTGCGCGGTCGTACTCCTTCCGCTGCCGAGCTGCGCACCGCGCTGCCGCGCGGAGGGGTCGACGTGGACTCGGTGCTGCATCATGTGCGGCCGGTCGTCGAGGACATTCGGGACCGGGGCGCCGAGGCGGCGCTGGACTACAGCGAGAAGTTCGACGGAGTGCGGCCCGCCGTGGTGCGGGTACCGGTCGGCGAGCTGACCAAGGCGCTCGCCGAGCTGGACCCGGCGGTGCGCGCCGCACTCGAGGTGGCGATCGAGCGGACCAGGAAGGTGCACGCCGATCAGCGGCGCACCGACACGGTGACCGAGGTCGTGCCCGGTGGCACCGTCACCGAGAAGTGGCTGCCGGTGGAGCGGGTCGGGCTGTACGTGCCCGGCGGCAACGCCGTGTACCCGTCGTCGGTCGTGATGAACGTGGTGCCCGCGCAGGCCGCAGGCGTCGAGTCGCTGGTGGTGGCCTCGCCGCCGCAGGCACAGTTCGGTGGGCTGCCGCACCCGACGATCATGGCGGCCGCCGCGCTGCTCGGCGTCGACGAGGTGTGGGCGGTCGGCGGTGCGCAGGCCGTGGCGTTGCTGTCCTACGGCGGTGTCGATACCGACGGTGGAGCGCTCGAGCCGGTCGACCTGATCACCGGGCCGGGCAATATCTACGTCACCGCGGCCAAGCGGCTGTGCCGTGGGCTGGTCGGCATCGATGCCGAGGCGGGCCCCACCGAGATCGCCGTGCTGGCCGACGCCACGGCCGATCCGGTGCACGTGGCCGCCGACCTGATCAGCCAGGCCGAGCACGATGTGCTCGCCGCCAGTGTGCTGGTCACCGATTCTCCCGCGCTGGCCGACGCGGTCGACGCCGCCGTGAACGCTCAGCTCGCCGTGGTCAAGCACCACGATCGCGTGCGGGAAGCGTTGAGCGGCAAGCAGTCCGGGATCGTGCTCGTCGACGACATCGCGCAGGGTCTGCGTGTGGTCGACGCCTACGCCGCCGAGCACCTCGAGATCCAGACCGTCGACGCCGCCGCTGTCGCCGCGCGGGTGCGCAGTGCCGGTGCGATCTTCGTCGGCCCGTGGGCGCCCGTCAGCCTCGGCGACTACTGCGCGGGTTCGAACCACGTGCTGCCGACCGCGGGGTGCGCGCGGCACTCCTCGGGACTGAGCGTGCAGACGTTCCTGCGTGGCATCCACATCGTGGAGTACACCGAGGCGGCGTTGAAGGATGTCGCCGGACACGTTGTCGCCCTGGCCAACGCGGAGGATCTGCCCGCGCACGGGCAGGCCGTGCAGGCGCGTTTCGAGGCGCTGTCGTGAGTACTCCCACCGTGCCCGGCGCCTCGGCGACCCTGGACCAGCTACCGCTGCGCGACAACCTGCGGGGCAAATCGCCTTATGGCGCGCCGCAATTGACGGTGCCGGTGCAGCTCAACACCAACGAGAACCCGCACCCGCCCAGCAAGGCGCTGATCGACGATGTCGCCGAGTCGGTGCGCGCCGCCGCCGCCGATCTGCACCGGTACCCGGATCGCGACGCTGTGGCGCTGCGCCACGACCTGGCCGAGTATCTGACCCGCCAGACCGGCATCGCCGTCGACACCGCGAATGTGTGGGCGGCCAACGGCTCCAACGAGATCCTGCAGCAGCTGTTGCAGGCGTTCGGCGGACCGGGCCGCAGCGCACTGGGTTTCGTGCCCTCGTACTCGATGCACCCGATCATCTCGGAGGGCATCGACACCGAGTGGGTCGAGGCCAAGCGCAGCGGTGACTTCTCGCTCGACATCGACTACGCGGTGGCCCAGATCGCCGAACGCCGACCCGACGTGGTGTTCGTGACGAGCCCGAACAACCCGACCGGCCACAGCATCCCGATCGCCGAGCTCGAGCGGATTCTCGAGGTCGCGCCCGGCATCGTCGTGGTGGACGAGGCATACGGGGAGTTCTCCGCGGCACCCAGCGCGATCACGTTGATCGACCGGTTCCCAACCAAGCTCGTGGTCACCCGCACCATGAGCAAGGCGTTCGCGTTCGCGGGTGGGCGCCTGGGCTACCTCGCCGCTTCGCCTGCGGTGATCGACGCGATTTTGCTGGTGCGCTTGCCGTATCACCTGTCGGTGGTCACCCAGGCCGCCGCGCGCGCGGCATTGCGTCACGCTGACGAAACCCTGGGCAGCGTCGCGGAACTGGCGGCCCAGCGTGATCGGGTCGCCGCCGCACTGGCCGCGCTCGGATTCGACGTGATCCCCAGCGACGCCAACTTCGTGCTGTTCGGCCGGTTCACCGACGCGGGCGCCGCGTGGCAGCACTATCTCGACGCGGGTGTGCTGATCCGCGATGTCGGCATCCCCGGGTACCTGCGCGCCACCATCGGCCTGGCCGCCGAGAACGACGAATTCCTGCGCGTGAGCCGCGATATCGCGGGCACCGCCCTTACTCACTGAATCCACCTGTGGAGGAACACATCATGAGCAGAACAGCGCGGGTGGAACGCGTCACCAAAGAGTCCTCGATTCTGGTGGAGCTGAACCTCGACGGCACCGGGCAGACCGAGATCTCCACCGGGGTGCCGTTCTACGACCACATGCTGACCGCGCTCGGCGCGCACGCCGGGTTCGACCTGGTGGTACGGGCCGAGGGTGACATCGAGATCGAAGCGCACCACACGGTCGAGGACACCGCGATCGTGCTGGGACAGGCGCTCGGGCAGGCGCTGGGCGACAAGAAGGGGATCCGCCGCTTCGGTGACGCGTTCATCCCGATGGACGAGACCCTCGCGCACGCCGCCGTCGACGTGTCCGGCCGGCCGTACTGCGTGTTCACCGGTGAGCCCGAACACCTCGTGCACACCATCATCCCGAGCGCGGGCCCCGGCGCTTCGTACTCGACGGTGCTCAACAAGCACGTCTTCGAGTCGATCGCGCAGAACGCCCGCATCGCGCTGCACGTGCGGGTGCTCTACGGCCGCGACCAGCACCACATCACCGAGGCCGAATTCAAGGCTGTCGCGCGGGCTCTGCGCGCCGCCGTGGAAATCGACCCCCGGGTCAGTGGTGTGCCCTCCACCAAGGGAGTGCTGTGAAATCCGTTGTGCTGCTGGACTACGGCTCCGGCAATCTGCACTCCGCCGAACGCGCGCTGGTACGCGCCGGTGCGCAGGTGGAGGTCACGGCCGACCCCACCGCCGCCTTGGCCGCGGACGGCCTCGTCGTCCCCGGCGTCGGCGCGTACGCGGCCTGCATGGCCGGGCTGCTGTCGGTGCGCGGTGATCGCATGATCGGCCAGCGCCTCGCCGGTGGACGTCCCGTGCTCGGCATCTGCGTCGGCATGCAGATCATGTTCGACCGCGGCGTCGAGTTCGGTGTCGAGACCGAAGGCTGCGGCGAATGGCCCGGCACCGTCGCGGGACTGGACGCTCCTGTCCTTCCCCACATGGGCTGGAACACGGTCAAGGCACCCGCCGACAGCACCCTGTTCGCCGGCATGGACGCCGACACCCGCTTCTACTTCGTCCACTCCTACGCGGCCCAACAGTGGGAACTCCCCGGCAACGAGCACATCGCCCCCCCGAAGCTCACCTGGGCCGAACACGGCGTCCCCTTCCTGGCCGCCGTCGAGAACGGACCGCTCTCGGCCACCCAGTTCCACCCGGAGAAGTCCGGCGACGCGGGTGCGCAACTGCTGCGCAACTGGATCGGCTCGCTGTAAGCCGGTCACCTCGGCTGACTGTCGTGCGGCAACCGTGGCTAGGCGCGGTGGCGTTCCCGCGCGGTTCCGGCGTGCGCCGGGTCGCCTGACAGGAACGCGCGGACCGGTGTCGCGCAGCGGACCGCGTCGTCGAACCACGGGCCGTGACCGCCGGGGACGACGACGAGTCGCGCGCCGGGGATCTTCGTCAGCGATGGTCGAGCCTGGTCAGGGGAGCTGAAAACGTCGTGCTCGCCCCAGACGAACAGCAGCGGCGTGGTGATCCGAGCCAGTTCGTCATCGGTCAGGACGTTGTCGGGGCGCGCGATACGTCCCCGCATCAGACGACACAGCAGCGCGCGGTAGGACGCGGCCTGGCCGGGCAGGCGCAGCGGTAGTCGGTGCAGATCGAGCATGTCGTCGGACATGGCACGAGACGCTGTCGCCCCGAGCGCCTCGGTGAGGGCGAAGCGGGCCACGAACCGCGGGGACGGCAGTCGCATCAGCCTTTCGTCGATACGGCCGCGCAGCGGGGAGGTCAGTGACTCCATCTCGGCAATGCCGCGCATGCCGGGGAAGGCGGTGGCGGGGGTGGCGACAATCGCTGCTCGCGTGAGCCGTTTCGGCGCGTCCAGCGTGGCCCAGAGGGTGAACAAGCCGCCGAGGGAGCTGCCGACGAACGCGGCCTGATCCACGCCGAGCGCATCCAGTGTTCCGGTGAGTACACCCGTGGCCAGCTCGCGGACGGTACTTCCCTGCCAGGTGAAAGGGGGTGCGAGACTGTGGCCCGGCAGGTCGATGAGGATGTGTCGGAAGCCGGGCAGGTGGGCGATCAGCGGTGCCATACCCATGGCGGGTGCCGAGATGCCGTTGATGTGGACGACCGGTTCGCCGGATCCGGCGGTCAGGACGCGGACCTGTACCGAAGGGTCGCGCAGCGTGAACAGGTGCTCGCTGATCGTGAGTCCGTAGGCGTCGGCGACGCGCTGCTCGGCGGCGCGGATCCGGCGTTGCAGACCTCGGGAATTGCTCATGCACTCACTGTGGGGTGCGGCAGGGTGCGCTGTCTTGAACGAATGTTCCGGCGGTCAGGGCGCCGTGAGCGCACCCGGTGTGACGCCGGCGAAGGCCGACACGTCGCGGTGCAGGTGTGATTGATCCGAATAGCCGCATGCCACAGCGGCATTCGCGGGCGAGTGGCCGGTCGTCAGCAGGTCGAACGCGTGCCGGAACCGGGTGAGCATCGCGGCGCGTTTCGGTGTCACGCCGACCTGGGCGGTGAACCTCGACCACAGGCGTCTGCGGCTCCAGCCGGTGAGTTCGGTCAGCTCCCGTACCCGCACGCCGCCGTTGCCGGCGACGATGCGGTCCCACGCTGCGGCGACCTCCGGGTCGGCCGTCCTGGTCGATTCGCGCAGGGTGAGAAACCGGGACGTCAGTGCGAATCTTTCTGCCCACGTTGCTGTTTCGGCCAGCTGTTCGCGCAGCAGTGGCGCCGCCGGACCCCAGAGGTCGTCGAGGCCGATCATCGTGCCGGTCAGGGCGGCCGGCGCGACACCGAGCAGGTGGTAGGCGGCGATCGGCGACATTCGCACCTCGACACATTCGACGCGCGCTGCGTAGACCTGGCGGATTCCCGGGTCCAGTCCGGCGACCAATCCGTCGAACATCGACTGCCGGCCAGGATCTTCGGCAGTGAGCGGATCATCTCCGAACTGGATCACCACCGTGACCTCCGGTCGAGCGAAGATCCGCAGATCGCACCCCGCCGACCCGCGATCGCGGAACCCCTCCATCGTGACACCCGCCATCGCCGATCCGGTCGACCGGGCCAACTCCCAGCCGTCGTCCAGCTCGTGTTCGGACATGATGGGCCGCACACATCGAGCGTACGGACGACGCGACAATCGTGGGGCCTGCCGGTGTGATCAGGAGTTGTCGAAGTGGGCTCGGTCGGCGGCTTCGGTGCCCGCGGTCCAGCCTTCGGCGCTGCGGATGGTGATGCCTCGGGTGCGGGCGGTGGGGAAGTAGGTGGCGAAGGCCTTGTCCACTCGTTGTCGGTGGGTGGCGAGGGCGGGGAGCAAGTGGGTGGGGTCGGGGGAGTCGGCGATGGTTGCTTCGGCGGCGTCGGCGAGGCGTTCGCCGACTCGCGTGGCATAGGCGGTGAGGTAGGCCTTGCGGTAGTGGCGGGAGCGGGATTCCTCGGTGGTGGCGTTGTCGATCATGGTGCGGGTGGCTTGGACGAGCAGGGAGGTGGACAGGATCTCCACGGCGTCGAGGTCGGGGTCGTCGCCGACGATCGTGACGAATCCCCAGTCGGCGACGAAGATCGCGCGGCAGCGGTTGGCTCGGGTGACCATGTCGATGAGCAGGGCTTTGGCGTCGGTGTAGGGGGTTTCCAGCCAGATGCGGCGGGCGGCGGGGAGGTCGGGGTCGGTGCGCTGGGTGTCGAGCAGGGCGCGGTCGATCGCGTACTTGGTCATGAGTTCTTGCGCCTTGGCGGACAGCGTTTCCGCTTCCTCGGCGAAGGACGTCGATTCGGCCTTGGCGAGCAGGCCGCGCACTCGGCCGAGGGTCTTCTCGTCCACATGGTGATGGGTGGCGCTCTGCCTGCGGGTGCCGGGGAGCGCGACGATCTGTTCGAGTTTCGGGAGTTGGACGAGCAGGGCGAGGGCGGTCAGGGCTGCCGTGAGAGCCTCTTCACGGGTGAGGAGTGCCCGGTCGGCCCATTGATCGAGGTGGGGTTGCTCGGATGTCCACCACACCGTGGCGCCCAGCTCGTCCAGTTGCGCCTGCCAGATCTCGTCGACGGACTCGGCGGAGAAATCGGACCGGTGCTCGGCCATCAGATCGGTCAGGTAACTCACCGCGAACTCGTCCACCCGTCTGCGCGCGGCCTCGTGAACATCGCGAGGCAACCAGCCGAACTCGAAGGCGCGAAGAATGATTCGCTGAGCGGCGAGCTGAACTCCGGCGCCCGATTCGGCGCCCGCGACCTGTTCGGCGAATCGCCCGATGGCGTTCTTGTCGCCCTGGGCGGCGAGGAAGGCCACGGTCGCGATCGCGTCGGCCACCTGCGACCGGTCGCCCGACCACGCGGCATCGATCGGAAGTCCGGGAGCGGCTGCCGGTTTACGGCCAGTCCGGCGCCGACGATTCTGCTTGGCCAAGGGTTGCGCCGATCCTGTTCGTGGAGGTAGTACCCGCAACGGGGGTAGGTGTGTTCGCGGCGTCCATTGTCGCGCATCGGTCCTGTGCGGCCGCGGGGTCGTCGGCCTGCGTCGAATTGTCGAGGCAGGTCAGCGACTCCTGGTTGATCGTGCGGTCGTAATCGCTACTCGCCCAACGGAACTGCGGCAAGAGGGTTTCGGAAGTCGGTCGGTGAGCCTAGGCTGGCGGGATGAGTTATCGGGGGATGGTGCTCGACGAACGAGCGGAGCTGGTCGAACTGCTGCGGGGGCTGAGCGAGCACGAATGGGAGACGCCGTCGCTGTGCGCGGGGTGGCGGGTTCGTGACGTCGTCGGGCACCTGTTGCAGGACACCCTCAGCCCGCTGGGCTACGCAGCGGTCGTGGTGAAGAGCCGGGGCTCGGTCAACCGCACCAACAGCGCACTCGCGCAGGCGTTCTCGGGGCTGACGACCGCGCAGCTGGTGGACAAGCTCGACACCGAGTCGGGTCGCCTGTCGAAGTACTCACCGCGGCTGATGCTCTCCGACCTCGTGGTTCACCACCAGGACATCCGCCGTCCCCTCGGCCGCCCGCGGACGATTCCCGCCGACCGTCTCATCGCGGTCCTGAACTACCCCGACCCCTTCGCCTTCCCGGCCAGGTACGCCAAGGGTCTGCGTTTCGTCGCCACCGACGTCGACTGGTCCTCCGGCGACGGCCCGGAAGTGCGCGGCCCCGGCGAGGCCATCGCCCTGGCCGTCGTCGGCCGCACGGCCGCGCTCGACGACCTCACCGGCGGCGGACTCCCCGAACTCCGCCGCCGCCTCGGCTGACTACCACGCGCCTGCCGGCGGCGAAGGCCGACCAGGTCAGCGTCGCAGCGTGGTCGCTGTATCGGTCCGCGACAGCTTGTCGGGGTTGCGGACGGAGTAGAGGCCGGTGATGAAGCCGTCGTCGACGCGGACCGCGAAGACTGTGTCGATGACGCCGTCGAGGCGCAGGATCAGGGCCGGGTGGCCGTTGAGCTGTGCTGATTCGACAGTCATCGCCGCGCCGATCCTGGGCACACTGGCGGTGAGCAAGGCGGCGACCAGATCGGCCCCCACGATGGGCGACAGCGCGGCCTGCTTGATTCCGCCGCCGTCGCCGAGGAACACGACATCCGGTGCGAGCAGGTCGAGCAGGTTCTGGAGATCGCCGGTCTCGATCGCCCGCTGGAACGCCGCGAGCGCATCGCGGGATTCGCTCGCCGACACGATGCCGCGCGGTCGGCGAGCTGCGACGTGGGCGCGCGCCCGGTATGCCAGCTGGCGGACGGCGGCCGGACTCTTGTCGACGGCCTCGGCGATCTCGTCGTAGTCCAGATCGAATACCTCGCGCAGCACGAACACCGCCCTTTCGATCGGCGTCAGCGTCTCCAGAACGAGCAGCATCGCCATCGAGACGCTCTCGGCCAACTCGACGTCCTCGGCCACGTCGGGCGTGGTCAGCAGCGGTTCGGGCAGCCAGGGGCCGACATAGGACTCCCGGCGCCGGCCCAGCGTGCGCAACCGATCGAGGGACCGGCGGGTCGTGATCCTGACCAGATACGCGCGCTGGTCGCGCACCGCGTCGAGATCGACGCCCACCCACCGCAGCCACGTCTCCTGGAGGACGTCCTCGGCGTCGGCAGCCGAGCCGAGCATCTCGTAGGCGACCGTGAACAGCAGATTGCGATGGGCGACGAACACCTCCGTCGCCGGGTCCTTCACTGTGCCCTCGGGCTGTGGCGCCATGGGTAGCTCCTTTTCCACTCGGATGTGACGCACACCAGACGCCGGCCGAGGCCGTCGCGTAACACCGATCCGCAGTGGCGTGCATCACGTCGACGAGCTGTTACGGAGGTCCGATCGCCGCCGTCTCATGGTCGTTCGATTCAGCACCAGCAGTGAGGAACACGTCATGGAACCCCGATTCAACCTTTTCGGCACCGAGGTCGGCGCCGAGTTCGGCAAGCGGTTCGGCAACGCCAGCCTGGCACTGATCCGGTCGACCCTGCCGAAAGCCACCCAGGACCTGGTGATGCTGCGCGTCAGCCAGATCAACGGCTGCGGCTACTGCACCGACGCGCACAGCAAGGATCTCGCCCACTCCGGGCAGTCCGCGACGCGGATCAATCTCGTTGCCGCATGGCGTGAGTCGGCCGTGTTCACCGACGCGGAACGGGCGGCGCTGGCGCTGGCCGAGGAAGGGACCCGCGTCGCCGACGCCGCGCGGGGCGTGTCCGACGAGACCTGGGCCCAGGTGCGCGAGCACTACGACGACGAGCAGCTCGCCGCCCTGATCGCGGTGGTGGCCCAGATCAACGCCGCCAACCGGCTCGGTGTCATCCTGCGCCGGCAGGGCGGTGCCTACGAGCCCGGCGCGTTCGACACCGCGGCAGGCTGAGCGAATCGTGGTCGGCCCGGGTCGTCGGATCCGGGCCGACCCGCTCGACGCCGAGCGTCTGTGCGCGCGGTTCGCGTGACACGGGCCTCACCGTCGCGGACCGTTGCGGGAACGGCGACACAGACCTACTAGTCTGAATGCGTGAGTCTTGTGCTGTTGCCCGCTGTCGATGTCGCCAATGGTGAGGCCGTGCGCCTTGTGCAAGGGGAGGCCGGTAGCGAAACGAGCTATGGGTCGCCTCGGGACGCGGCGTTGGCGTGGCAGCAAGCGGGGGCCGAGTGGGTGCATCTGGTCGATCTCGACGCGGCCTTCGGCAAGGGGAGCAATCGCGAACTGATCGCTCAGGTCGTCGGCGAACTCGACGTGAAGGTCGAGCTGTCCGGTGGTATCCGCGACGACGATTCGCTGAAGGCGGCACTGGCGACCGGGTGCGCGCGGGTGAACATCGGCACCGCGGCGATCGAGAATCCGCAGTGGTGCGCGCGAGTGCTCGGCGAGTACGGCGACCGGATCGCGGTGGGGCTCGACGTCAAGCAGGTCGACGGACAGTGGCGGTTGCGCGGTCGTGGCTGGGTGACCGACGGCGGCGACCTGTGGGAGGTGCTCGAACGCCTCGAGCGTGACGGTTGCGCGCGGTATGTGGTCACCGACGTCTCCAAGGACGGCACGCTGACCGGCCCCAACCTCGAGCTGCTGAGCGAGGTCGCCAACGCCGCCGAGGCACCGGTGGTCGCCTCCGGCGGCATCTCGGTGCTCGACGACCTCGTCGCCATCGCCGGCCTGGCCGACGACGGTGTGGAGGGCGCGATCATCGGCAAGGCGTTGTACGCGGGCCGCTTCACGCTGCCCGAAGCTCTGGCCGCGGTGCGCTGACACCGCCGATGACCGCCGCGCCGAGCACCGCCGAACTGACCGACCTGCTGACCGTCGCCACCCAGATCCTGGACGGCGTGGTCCCGCGATTCGTCGAAGGACTCGGCGCGCCGAGCGCGGTGACCAAGGGCCGCAACGACTTCGCCACCGAACTCGATCTCGAGCTGGAACGCACCATCTCCGCCGAACTCCAGCAACGGACCGGCATCGCGGTGCACGGGGAGGAATTCGGCGGACCGGCGCTCACCTCGGGCACGGCCTGGGTACTCGATCCGATCGACGGCACCTTCAACTACTCCTCGGGCCACCCGATGTCGGGCACCCTGCTGGCACTGGTGCACGAGGGCGAGCCGGTGATCGGCCTGACCTGGCTGCCCATGCTCGGTCGCCGCTACGCCGCGGTGACCGGTGGACCCTTGTATCTCGACGGTGTGGCATTGCCGCCGCTGGAACCGGGCAAGCTCGCCAACTCCATGATCGGATTCGGCGCCTTCAACCTCGACTCGGCGGGTCGCATCCCCGGCCAGTTCCGGTTCGACCTGCTCGGTGCGCTGAGCCGGTTGTCCTCGCGGGTGCGGATGCACGGCGCCACCGGCATCGACCTGGCGTTCACCGCCTCGGGGGTGCTCGGCGGCGCGGTCGTGTTCGGGCACCATCCGTGGGACAACGCGGCCGGGGTCGCGCTGGTGCGCGCCGCGGGTGGCGTGGTCACCGACCTGGCGGGCGCGCCGTGGACGATCACCTCCGGTTCGGTGCTGGCCGCCGCGCCGGGCGTGCACGAGGAACTGCTGGAAATGATTTGCACCGTCAGCGAAGAAGAACGAGGGTGAACCCCATGACACCGCGCACCGACGAACGACCCGGCACTACCGCGCCAAGCACCTTGGCGGTCCGCGTGATCCCGTGCCTGGACGTCGACGCGGGTCGCGTGGTCAAGGGCGTCAACTTCCAGAACCTGCGCGACGCGGGCGATCCGGTGGAACTGGCCGCGACCTACGACGCCCAGGGCGCCGACGAACTGACCTTCCTCGACGTCACCGCCTCCACCGGCGACCGCGGCACCATGCTCGACGTGGTGACCCGCACCGCCGAGCAGATCTTCATCCCGCTCACCGTCGGCGGTGGCGTACGCACGGTCGAGGATGTCGACCGGCTGCTGCGCGCCGGCGCCGATAAGGTGTCGGTGAACACCGCCGCCATCGCACGCCCCGAGGTGCTGTTCGAGATGTCGCAACGCTTCGGCGCCCAGTGCATCGTGCTCTCGGTCGACGCGCGCACCGTGCCCGACGGTCAGCCCGACACCCCGTCCGGCTGGGAGGTCACCACCCACGGCGGCAAGCGTGGCACCGGCATCGACGCCGTCGAATGGGCCATCCGCGGCGCCGAACTCGGTGTCGGCGAGATCCTGCTGAACTCGATGGACGCCGACGGCACCAAGGCCGGTTTCGACCTGCCGATGATCGCGGCGGTGCGCGCCGCGGTGCGCGTTCCGGTGATCGCCAGCGGCGGCGCGGGCGCGGTCGAACACTTCCCGCCCGCTGTCCACGCCGGCGCCGACGCGGTCCTCGCCGCGAGCGTCTTCCACTTCGGCGACCTCACCATCGGCCAGGTGAAGAACGCGATGCGCGCGGACGGCATCACCGTCCGCTGACATCAGTCAGGTGTCGAGCCGAATTCACCTGACGCCGAACCGATTCGGCGTCACAGCACGATGATCCGGCGGAACGTATCGACCGAGCGCCGACGGTGAGCTGGTCGCCGACATTGGAATCATCGTGCGTGGATCGCGATGATTTCCGTTGTCGCCGACGTTGGTGCGGGGATGAGCATCGGAATCGCGTTGTCCCCGTTCGTTCTCGACAACTCCGCCAATGCCGTGGACACGGCCGTCGATCTGGGCACAGTCGCCGCCGAGGTGGGGCTGAGTTCGGTGTGGTTGGGGCAGACCTTCAGCAGTGACGCGATCGTGTTGGCGGCGTTGATCGGCCGGGCGGTGCCCGGAATCGAAGTGGGGACTTCGGTCGTTCCGGTGCCGGGCAGGCATCCGCTGCTGGTGGCCGGTCAGGCGCAGACCGCGCAGGCGGCGACCGGTGGACGGTTCGTGCTCGGGTTGGGGCTCGGCGCGCGGTCGCTGTCCGAACGCGCGTTCGGTGGGCCGTTCGACCGGCCCGGTCTCCGGCTGCGTGAATTCCTCACGGCGCTGCGGTCGATTCTCGACACCGGTGCGGTGGACTTCCGCGGTGAGACGGTGACCGCCGCCAGTCCGATGCCCGCGGCGGTGGCGGGTGCCGACCCGACGGTGCCGGTGCTGGTCGCGGCCATGGGGCCGCAGGCGCTGCGAGCCACCGGCGAACTGGCCGACGGCACGTTGCCCTTCCTGGTCGGTCCCGAGGCGCTGGCCGAACATATCGTCGCGCCGCTGACCGCCGCCGCGACGGCCGCGGGCAGGCCGCATCCCCGCATCGTGGCGATGGTGCCCGGCGTCGTGACCGCCGACGTCGCCGCGGCCCGGAGCATCGCCGAGGCGAAAACCGCCTTCTACGACACGATTCCGTCGTATCAGCGCGTGGTCGCGCTGTCGGGCGCCCAGCGGGCCGCCGAACTCGTGGTGATCGGTGACGAGGAGGCGGTCGCCGCCCGCGTGACCGACTACTTCGCCGCGGGCGCCACCGATGTGGTGTTCTCCCAGACCGACCTCACCACGCCCGAGGACCAGCAGCGCACCTGGCGGTTGCTCGGTGAGCTCGATCGCGCCCGCCGATCCGGCGTCACAACCCCATCTCGGCGGCGATGATGGTGCGCAGCACTTCGCTGGTGCCACCCACGATCCGATCGATGCGGTGGTCGGCGTAGAGGCGGGCGATGGGGGAGTCCGCGAGATAGCCGACCCCGCCGTGCAATTGGAGGCAGCGGTCGATCACCCGCCCGGCCGACTCGGTGCAGAACAGCTTCGCCGAGGCCGCGTCCGCGGGGGTCAGGTCGCCGCGATCGTGGGCGGCGAGCGCGCGATCGACCACCGCCTCGATGGCGTCGACCTCGGCGCGGCAGGCAGCCAGCTCGAACGTGGTGTTCTGGAAGCTCGCCACGGAGTGGGTGAACGCGGTGCGCTCGGCGGTGAAGCGGTGCGCGAAACGCACCGCGGCCCTGGCCTGCGCGTGGGCGCCGACGGCGATGGTGAGCCGTTCCCGTGGCAGCTGTGCGGCGAGATGGTCGTCGCCACGGTGCGCGGCACCGAGCCGATCGGTCACCGGCACCCGCACATCGGTGAAGGTGAGCTGAACTATGTCGCAGACCTTTCGGCCGAGGGTGTCGAGGGCGCGCCCGACGCGGTAGCCGGGGGCGGCGCTGTCGACGACCAGCAGCGACAGGCCGTAGGTGGGGTCGTCCGCGCTCGGTGGCGCGGTACGCGCGCACACGATGACGCGGTCGGCGTGCGCGCCCCCGATGACGTAGGTCTTCGAACCGTTGAGCAGGTATTCGCTGCCGTCCAGCGACAGGGGCGCGGTGGTACGCATGTCCGACGGCTCCGAGCCGGTGCCCGGTTCGGCGACCGCGAGCGCGAACATCGTTTCGCCGGTGACGAATCCGGGCAGCCAGCGCTGCCGCTGTTCGGCGGTCGCCAGGTCGTTGATCAGGGGCAGACAGCGCGACACATGAGCGCTGGAGCCGCCGAAAGACACCGCGGCGCGCGCGATCTCCTCGGTGAGCACCGCCCGGTACCGGAACGAGTCCAGGCCGGATCCGCCGTGTTCGACGGGCACCTCCATGCCGAGGATCCCGAGTTCGCCCAGCCGGTAATAGAATTCGCGCGGCACCAGTCCGTCGTCGTACCACTTGCTGAAACTCGGCACGACCTCGGCATCGATGAACGCGCGCATCGTCGCACGGAAGGCGCGGTGCTCGGCATCGAAAACTGTTCTGCGCATGGGGAATCCTTACCGGCCGGAAACGGCCACGAGCCGGCCCGCCCGACGCGGTGATCGGGTGGGCCGGCGAGAGGGCGGTGCGTACTACTTCGGCGGCGTGGGGACCGCGGGGTCCTTGCAGTAGGCGCCGAGCTCGGCCGGGCACGGCGCGAGAATGGTCGAGAAGTACTGGTAGGCCGAGAACAGCGCCAGCGGACCGCCGACGGTGACCAGACCGATCATCGTGCCGACCGCACCGAGCGTGGCCGCGCCGAGCACGCAACCGGCCACGGTGGCGCCGACCCACGGCACCAGCAGCACGATCACCGGGCTGGCGATGGTCGCGCCCGCGGCACCGCCGACCAGGCAACCGATGCCGCCGCCGACCACCGCGCCGACGATGGCCGCCACGGCGCCACCGACGCCGAGGCGCTGGCTGAGGACGCCGAGCGCGGCCTGATCACGCGGGGTGAAGGACTCGGCGATCTGCTGCGCGGCCACGTCCTGGGTGATCAGGTTCGTCGCCGGGGCCACCGCAGTGCCGCCCTCCTTGGACGGGGTCAGCGTCGCGGTGCCGCCGTCGATGGTGGCGGCGATCGGGAACACCCTGTCGTCCATGCGGTAGGTCAGCGGCAGTGCGGCGACCGGGGTGTCGGCGCCGGTGGTGAGCACCAGCTGGCCGTCGACGACCTGCAGTTTGCCGTCGGTGGACAGCACCGCGGAGTCACCCTGCCTGCTCACCTCGTAGCGCACCTCGGTCTGTGGTGCGGGATCGGCGTTGCCGGTCCCGGTACCGACACACAGGGCGAGCGCGGTCATGGCCGCCGTGGCCAGGGTGGTTGACATCTTCATCTGTGATCCTCATCGATCGGGGGTACTTCGGACGAGCCGCGCACGCTGGGATGCACTGCGCAACGAGGGAGGGGCAGCGACTACTTGCCGGTGGTGTCGATCAGACCGCCGTCGGTCAGCGACCAGTGCTCGCCGACGAAGGTCTGGATACCGACGGCCTCGAGCGGATAACCGTCGCCCGCACCGGTTTTCATCGCGATGCCCGGCAGCATCAGGTCGGCGGAGACGTTGTCCAGCGAGCGCATCGCGTCGCGCAGGCCCTCTCGGGTCGGGCACTTCGCCGCTTCCATGGTCTTGCGGAAGCTCTCGGCCATCGTCCATCCGGCCATCGCGTGCTGGTTCTCGGGATCGGCGCCGGGGGCGTACTGAGCCAGCTTGGATCGGTAGGTCTGCATGCCCGCGTCCGTGGCCCAGCGCGGGTCGGCGGCGTCCTTGAGGAACGCCGCGGTCACCGTGCCCTGCACGTTGGGCAGCCCCACCGGGCGCAGGGTGGCCATGGTGTTGGAGACCACGGCGAGCACGTGCAACGGATTCCAGTCGGCGTTGCGCACGTCGGCGGCCAGCGCCTGCGAGGCGAACTTCGGGGTCGAGAAGTTCAGCAGCACATCGGCTCTGGAATTGGCCAGGTTGCGTACCTGGGCATCGACGGTGGGGTCGGTGACCTCGAAGCTCTGCTCGGCGATCACCTTCACCCCGCTGCCCGCGACACCCTCGGTGAATGCTGCCAGCAAGTCCTTGCCGAAGTCGTCGTTCTGGTAGAGCACCGCCACGGTCGCGTTCGGCCGCTGCGCTTTCACGTACTGCGCGTAGGCCAGCCCCTCGGTGCGGTAACTGGGCTGCCAGCCGATGGTCCAGGGGTGCTCGGTGCCGGAACCGAACTTGTTCGCCCCGGTGGCCACGAAGATCTGGGGCACCTTGCGCTGGTTGAGATAGTCCGCCACCGCCGAAGAGGTCGCGGTGCCCAGTGTTTGGAAGACCGCGAACACCTGATCCTGTTCGACGAGTCGACGGGTCTCCTCGACGGTCTTGGGCGGCTGGTAGCCGTCGTCGCGCACGATGTACTCGACCTTGCGTCCGTCGATGCCGCCCTGCTCGGCGTTGATGTAGTCGAAGTAGGCCCTGATGCCCTTGGGCACCTCGCTGTAGGCCGAGGCCGGGCCCGACAGCGGGTACGCCCCGCCGAGCTTGATGGTGCTGTCGGTGATGCCGGTGGTCTGCTGACCCTTGCAGTCGCCGAGCCCGACGGTGCCGGTCTCCTCGCCACGACCGCCACACGCGGTGAGCGTCGCGAGGAGCGCGGCTGTCAGGCCGAGGGTGCGGATTGGCTTAGTGCGCATGGGTGTTCCCTTTCCGGACACGATGTCCGAGCCATTGCGTCCACTGGGTGGCCAGGCCGGCCAAACCCTTCGGCGCGAGGTACATGACCGCGATGATCAGCAGTCCGAAGATGACGCCGGGTGCGGCCTGATTGACGTCCTGGGCGAAACTGGGCACGAACATCACGAACAGTCCGCCCAGCAGCGGGCCCCAGGTGGTGCCGAGCCCACCCACGACGAGCCCGGCCAGCAGCGTGATCGACAGCGTCAGCGCGAAGGAGTCGGGCGAGACGAAGGCGATCACCCAGGTGTAGACGCAGCCCGCGACGCCGGCCAGCAGCGCGCTCCAGGCGAAGGCGAGGGTCTTGTAGTGCGCCAGATTCACCCCGAGCACCTCGGCGGCGATCTCGTTGTCGCGCACCGCGTGCAGCGCGCGGCCCACGCGCGAGCGCAGCATTCCGGCCACCAGCACGAAGCCGATCACGGTGGTGGCCAGCGCCAGGAAGTACAGCCACTGGTCCTCCGCGAGGCCGGTCCAGGCGGGCGGCACCGGCTTGTCGACGATGAGTCCCATGGAGCCGCCGGTCACCCCGTCGAATCGCTTGAGCAGCGGCACCAGGAAGATCGCGATGGCCAGGGTGACCAGTGCCAGATACAGCCCACGCAGTCGCAGCGCCGGGACGCCGAGGGCGAAACCGAGGACGAAGGTGACGGCCGCGGCGATCGGGATGGTGGCGAAATAGGGTGTGTCCCACTGCTTCATCGCGATCGCGGCGGTGTAGGCGCCGACCGCGAAGAACGCGCCGTGGCCGAGTGAGATCTGGCCGGTGTGGCCGACCAGCAGATTCAGCCCCAGCAGGGTGACCGCGTAGATCATCGCCATCGCCAGCTGGAAAGTGTGGAAGGGCACCAGCTGGAAGGGTGCGACGCAGGCCAGCAGGAGTACCGCGGCTGTCGCGACGAGTGACCAGCGCAGCGTAGTCAGCCGACGCGGTGCCGGTTTCGTGACGGGGGCAACCGAAGTCGTTGCCGCAATGTTCACTTCGCTCATACTCGTTCCACCGCCGCGTGTCCGAACAGACCTTGCGGGCGCAGCAACAGCACGCCCAGGATGATCACCAGCGGCACACCGATCTTGAGTTCGGTGCCGATCGCGTCGACGTAAGCGCCGGTGAGGGTTTCGGCGACGCCGACGATCAGACCGCCGGCCACCGCGCCGCCGGGGGAGTCGAACCCACCCAGCGTGGCCGCCGCGAAGGCGTAGATGAGGACCCCGCCCATCATGTTGGGTTCGAGGAACAGCAGCGGCGCCGACAGCACCCCCGAGACCGACCCGACCAGCGCGGCCAGTCCCCAGCCGAGGGCGAGCACGGTACCGACCCGGATCCCGACGAGTCGGGCCGACTGCGGATTACACGCCACCGCCCGCATCGCGAGCCCGATCCTGGTGTAGCGGAACAGCAGATACAGCAGCGCCATCACCACGGCCACCACGGCCAGAATGCCGAGGCTGCCGTAGCCGACGCTGATCCCGCCACCGCGCAACGCGCCGTCGGGGAAGGGATTCGGGAACGACTTCACCTGGTACGACCAGATCCAGCCCGCGGCGGCGTTGACGGTGAAGAACAAGCCGACGGTGACGATCACCAGGGTGATCTCGGGAGCGCCCTCGACCGGCCGGATCACCACCCGTTCGATCACCATGCCCGCGGCGAACGAGATCGCCAGGGTGAGGATCAGCGCCGCCCAGAACGGCATGGTCTGGCTCAACTGCCAGGCCAGGAACGCCGAGAACATGGCCAGCTCGCCCTGGGCGAAGTTGACGATCCCGGTGAACCGGTAGATCAGCACCAGCGCCAGCGCCAGGCCCGCGTAGATCGCGCCCGCCGAGAGTCCCTCGACGAGTTGCTGGACGAACTCGGTCACGGCGCCACCTTGTATCCCAGGTAGGAGCGGATGACCTGCTCGTCGGCCTTGATCCGGGCCGCGGTGCCCGACAACACGACTCGCCCGGTCTCGAGCACATGCGCCTGATGCGCGACGCCGAGGGCTAGGTGGGCGTTCTGTTCGACGACTATCACGGTGGTGCGTTCCTCTTCGTTGATGGTGTGCACGATCCCGAACAGTTCCTGGGTCACCAGCGGTGAGAGACCGAGCGAGGGTTCGTCCAGCAGCAACAGCCGGGGACGCAGCATCAGCGCTCGGCCGATGGCCAGCATCTGCTGCTGTCCGCCGGACAGGCCGCCTGCCGCGTCGCGTCGCTTGTCGCGCAGGATCGGGAAGTAGTCGTAGACCCGGCGCAGGTCGGCGTCGACGCCGGTACGGTCGCGTCGGGGGTAGGCGCCCAAGCGCAGGTTCTCCTCGACGGTGAGCGGGGCGAAGGTGCCGCGGCCCTCGGGAACATGGGCGACGCCGCGGCGCGCCATGGACTCCGGCGCGCGACCGGACACCTCGTCGCCGTCGAGCAGCAGGCTGCCGCGAACCTTGACCATGCCGCACAGGGCGCGCAGCAGGGTGGTCTTGCCCGCGCCGTTGGGGCCGAGGATCGCGCACACGGTGCCCTGCTCGACCGAGAAACTCACGCCGTGCAGGACTTTCGCCGCGCCGTATCCGGCGTGCAGATCGGTGACCGTCAAGAATTCGCTCATGCTGTTCTCCTCGGGCATGCTCGGGCGGCCTGTGTGGTTACGCTCCGCTTCCGCCTCCGGTCGCTGACCGCTCATGCCGAAGCTCCGAGGTAGGCGCGGATGACGGCGGGATCGCGCTGCACCGCTTCGGGTTCGCCTTCGGCGATCACCTGGCCGAACTCGAGGCAGATCACCCGATCGCAGGTGCCCATCACGAAACCCATGTGGTGTTCGACGACGATCACGGTGAGGTCGAGGTCGGCTTGCAGCGCGCGCAGGCGGTCGGCGAATTCGTCGACCTCGCCGTGGCTCAGCCCGTTCACCGGCTCGTCGAGCAGCAGCAGTTGCGGCCGCACCGCCAGCGCCCTGGCCAGTTCGATGCGCTTGAGGGTGCCGAAGGGCAGGCCCGCGGCCACGTGGTCGGCGACCGCGGTGAGTTCGAGGCGCTCGAGCAGTTCGTCGGCTTCGGCGCGCAGTAGTTTTTCCTCCCGGCGGACCTTGGGCAACCGCAGTCCGGCCGACACGAAGCCCGCGCAGGCCCGGTGATGGGCGCCGACGAGGATGTTGTCGCGCACCGAAAGGCGGGGGAACAAGCCCAGGTTCTGGAAGGTGCGGGCGATGCCGAGCCCGGCGAGAGCGTCGGGACGCACCGTCGACAGATCGGTTTCGCGGTAGCGCAGGGTGCCCGACGTCGGCCGATTGCGCCGGGTCAGGCAGTTGAACAGGGTGGTCTTGCCCGCGCCGTTGGGTCCGATCAGGCCGACCATCTCGCCGGGGGCGACCGTGAACCCGACGTCCTGCAGGGCGGTGATGCCGCCGAAGCGCACCGTCAGGTTGGTTATCTCGAGCATGCGAGGAACACTAAGATCGCAGGTCGGAGCCCACATCGGACGTTATGGACCAAGAACTGGGCCGCCGCTCGTCCGCTGCGGACAGTGTGACGTGGTTGACACCATGAGCGAGCCCATGCACACTCCCCGAACATGTCAGCTGGATCACGTTTATCCGTTTCGCCCGAGTCTGCTCAGGTGGCGGCCGAGCGCAGGCGGATAGCGGGCTGCGCTTACGAACACGCCGACGAGATCGCCGACGACGTGATGGCCAAGATCCGTGCCCAGCTGCCCGGCTACGCCACCGCGGGCCCCGGTGTCCTCGACGATGTGCACGATCAGCTCGCCCGGCTCAGCCGCACCGGACTCGGCGCGCTGCTCGAACACCGACGCGTGTGCCCGGCCGACGTCGCCTACGCGCGGCAGGCGGCGGCGCGACGAGCCCGCACCGGGCTGCCGCTGGTCGATTACATCGCCGCGTTCCGCCTCGGCCAGCGCGCCATCTGGAAAACGCTGCTCGCGCACGCCGGTGATTCCGAGGCAGGGCAGGCGGCCGTGTTGTCCTTGGCGGGGCCGCTGGCCCGCTACACCGATCTGATCAGTACCCAGGCCACCGACGCGTATCTGGAATTCCAGCAGTACGTGGCCGCCGAATCCGGGCGCGACTCGCAGGCGCTGATGGACGCGCTGCTCGACGGCGCGCTGCCCGCGAGCGGTCCGCATCTGTCGGTGGCCACCGCGCACGGAATCGGCGCCGAACGCACCGCGCCGGTGGTGGTGGTCACCGCCGTGGTGCTCGATCGGGCGGAGCGAAGTGAGGATTCGTCCGAAAGGCTCGGTCAGGCACGGCAATTGGTGTCCGCCGCGGTGGCCCGGTGCACGGTCAACGGACTGCGGACACTGTCGGTGGTGCGCGGATCCGAGATCGTCGCCGTGCCCGCGCTCGGGGCCGGCGGGGCGGCCGACGGACTGTGCGAGCGACTGCGCGCGACGCAGGACGAGTTGGGCGCCGAGGGCATCACCCTGGCGATCGGGGTGAGCACCGCGGTCACCGAGGTCGCCCAGATCCCGCGTGCCTACCGGCAGGCGCAGGCCGCGCTCGAACTCCTGCCCGAAGGCGGCGGGGTACTCGCGTTACCGCAGCTCACGCCGTTCAGATATCTGCTCCTGCGCGCCGATGACACCACCCGTCAGCTGGTGGACCCCCGCATCGGGAGCGCACTGGCCGAGGACCGCGTTCGTGGCGGGACATTGGCCGAGACGATCCGCGCGTTCGCCGCCGCCGATATGAATCTGCGCGAAGCCGCCGATACCCTGCACATCCACCTCAATACGGCCAAGTACCGGCTCGGCCGGATCCAGGAACTCACCGGCCGCAATGTGCGCAGCGTGAACGACCTGGTGGAACTGCTGGTGGCCATCGAACTGGCTGCTGTTATAAACGAGGCATGAGCCTGGACCCCGCGATCGCCGCCCGCCTCAAGCGCACCGAGGACGGACTGATCGCCGCGATCGCGCAGGAAAAGGCCACCGGCGACGTGCTGATGATGGCCTGGATGGACGACGAGGCGCTGGCCCGCACGCTGGAAACCCGCAAGGCGACCTACTATTCGCGTTCGCGTCAGCAGTACTGGGTCAAGGGCGAAACCTCCGGGCACACCCAGTACGTGCACGAGGTGCGGCTGGATTGCGACGGCGACACGCTGCTGCTGATCGTCGATCAGGAGGGCGCGGCCTGCCACACCGGCACCCACACCTGCTTCGACACCGATGTACTGCTCGCCGCCGACTAGTCGCCGTCTTCGACGAGGAGCCGGTTCAGCCGGTCGGACAGGGATTCCCCGAGCACCGCGAGTTGCGCGGTCTGCTTATCGGTGAGACCGTCCAGCACGAGCCTGCGTACGGCGTCCACGTAGCCGGGGGCCGCCTCGATCACCTTCTCGAAACCGGCGTCGGTGAGCACCGCGTACACCCCGCGCCGGCCCGCGGTGGTGTCGCGGCGCACCCAGCCGATGCGTTCCAGCTTCGAGACCACATGCGAGAGTCGCGATAGCGACGCATTTGCCTTGTGGGCGAGATCACTCAGTTGCAGCCGGTGTCCCGCCTCCTCCGAGAGCAGGCTGAGCACCCGGAACTCGAAATGGGTGAGGCCGGACTCGCGCTGCAACCGGGTGTCCAGCGCGCCGGGAATCCGGGTCATGAGCGCGACGATCGCCTGCCATGCGCGTTGTTCGACGGGGTCGAGCCACTGGGTCATCGCCGGTACTGCCTCGCGGCCGGACGACGGACATGGTGGAGTGAGGCGCGCACACGACAGAGTTTGCCACGACGTCGCTGTGACGTCCGCGAGTTGGCAGTGGTCGTGAGGTCACTCACATCACCGCGAGGGTGTGTGCGAGGGTTACCGATCGCCGGTCATCGGCGGCGCAGCGGGCGCCGGTTGCTGCGCCGCGGCCTTGGCGGCCTTGTGACGGCTGAATCCACGCTTGCCCATCAGTGCGAGCACCAGCGCGAACACCACCGCCGCGAGGATGGCGCCGACCAGGCAGGCGCCGCGGAACGCGGGCGCGTCGACGTCCAGAATTCGCTGACCCGCGTGTGCGGCATTGTTGCCGCCGAGCACGATCGTCAACGTCATCAGATTCGGCAGCGAGCAGGCCAGCGCGACGATCACCGCCGCGCCCGCCATGAACTTGCCACCCTTGCGCTTCCACACCCGCACCGCGAATATCAGCAGCACCAGCGGCAGCAAGGTGAAGACGAAGCCGTAGACCAGCCCCCACCAGATGCCCGAGCTGAAACTGCCGTGCACGGTGTTGGCCAGCCGCTGTGCCCACCACCGGGGGATGAACGAGGACAGGATGAAGTAGGCGGCCACCAGCACCACCACCGTGGCGAGCGTGATGATCGCCCGGTTACGCCATACGACGGCCGTGGACTTCTGACCGCTCGACCGCACCTCGCCGGTTGTCATCTGCCCAGCGTAAGTGCGTCGGGGCCGCCGGGCGTCGATCCGCCGCCCGGCGATTCGCCGACCGGTACTACTCCGGGGTGATGCTGCGTTCGCGCAGGAAGGCCAGCGCTTCGTCGGCGTGCACGGCCGCCCGCAGCTCGCCGGTGACGATCTTGAGAATCGTGCGGTCGGTGTCGATGACGAAGGTGTGCCGCTTGACCGGGGCGAGCTTGCCGAGCAGTCCACGCTTCACGCCGAACGCGGCGGCGACCGCGCCGTCGCTGTCGGACAGCACCGGGTAGTCGAGGCGCTGCTTGGTGGCGAAACCGGCCTGCACCTCGGTGCTGTCGGTGCTGATCCCGACACACGAGGCGCCCAGCGCGGCGAACTCGCCGCTCAGATCACGGAAGTGGCAGGCCTCGGCGGTGCACACCGGGGTATTGGCGGCGGGATAGAAGAAGAGCACCACCGGGCCGTCGGCGAGCAAGCCGTCGAGCGAGCGGAGCTGGGCGAACTGATCGGGGAGCTCGAATTGCGGAGCGCGCTGGCCTGGCTGCATGCCCAGACAGTATCTACCGGCGGCCGAGTAAGGAAGATCCCCGTTCGCGGCCACGAACGGGGATCTGGGGTCCTATTGCCCGAGCAGTGCCGCGATGTCGGGATTGCGGATCTGCATCACGTCGAGGATGCCGTGCGCGCGCAACAGTGGTTCTAGCTCGCGGATGCGGTCGCTGTGCCCGGCGTACTCGTCGGGGAAATTCTTCTTGTCGAGGTCCTGGATGGCCTTGGCGTAGGTGACGAACGAATTGATCGCGCTCGTCGCCACCGTCTGCTGGCCGGGACCGTAGTGCTGCTGCGACGGAACGGCCAGCCGGCCGTCCTGTGCGCCCTGCTGCGAGGGGTACAACATTGCTCCTCTCGGAAAGGGGGTTACCGCATGCGACATGGAACGCGCGCGAGTGTAGTGATGCCGGTCACCGCCCGATTCGGCGCGGGGTCGGGTCCGCGCGCGTCGGCGACGGCACGCCTGGGATGATGGGCCCATGCAGGGCGCGTCGACACCAACCACCACGACCCGCGAACAGTTCCGGCTGCTCGCCGCCGAGCACCGGGTCGTCCCGGTGACCCGAAAGGTGCTGGCGGACTCCGAAACTCCGCTCTCGGCCTATTCCAAACTGGCCGGCGACCGGCCGGGCACCTTCCTGTTCGAATCCGCGGAGAACGGGCGCTCGTGGTCGCGCTGGTCGTTCATCGGCGCGGGCAGCCCGTCGGCGCTGACCGTCGTCGACGGTGAAGCCGCCTGGCTCGGCACGGTGCCCGTCGACGCACCCACCGGCGGTGACCCGCTGCGCGTGCTGCACGACACCCTCGAACTGCTGCGTACCGAACGGCTGCCCGGGCTGCCGCCGCTCACCGGCGGCATGGTCGGCTTCCTCGGCTACGACGCGGTGCGCCGGATCGAACGGCTGCCCGAACTCGCCACCGACGATCTGCGGCTGCCCGAACTGGTACTCATGCTGGCCACCGATCTGGCCGCGTTCGACCACCACGAAGGCGCGATCACCCTCATCGCGAACGCGGTGAACTGGGACGGCACCGACTCCCGGGTCGACGCCGCCTACGACGACGCCGTCGCCCGGCTCGACCGGATGACCGCCGCGCTGGCCACCCCCGCGCCCTCCACCGTGTCGGTCTTCGACCAGCCCGAACCGCAGTTCCTGCGCAGGCGCACCACCGAGGAATTCGGTGCGGGCGTGCGCCGCCTGATCAAGGAGATCGAGGCGGGCGAGGCATTCCAGGTGGTGCTCTCGCAGCGCTTCGAAATGGACTACACCGGGTCACCGCTGGCGGTCTACCGCATGCTGCGGGCCTCGAACCCGAGCCCGTACATGTATCTGATGCACATCCCCGACGGCGAGGGCGGCACCGCGTTCTCGATCGTCGGCTCGAGTCCTGAATCGCTGGTCACCGTGAAAGACGGGGTGGCCACGACACACCCGATCGCGGGTACCCGCTGGCGTGGGGAGAGCGCCGAGGACGACATCCTGCTCGAGAAGGACCTGCTGGCCGACGAGAAGGAGAACGCCGAGCACCTGATGCTCGTCGACCTCGGTCGCAACGATCTGGGCCGGGTCTGCCGTCCCGGCACGGTGAAGGTGACCCAGTACCGCCACGTCGAGCGGTACAGCCACGTGATGCACCTGGTCTCGACGGTGTCCGGGCTGCTCGCCGAGGGCAAGATCGCGCTGGATGCGGTGCGTGCCTGCTTCCCCGCCGGCACGTTGTCGGGCGCGCCGAAGGTGCGGGCGATGGAACTGATCGAGGAGCTGGAACCGACCCGGCGCGGCGTCTACGGCGGCGTGGTCGGCTACCTCGACTTCGCCGGCGACGCCGACACCGCCATCGCCATCCGCACCGCCCTGCTCAAGGACGGCACCGCCTACGTCCAGGCGGGCGCGGGCGTGGTCGCCGACTCCGATCCGGTCTACGAGGACACCGAGGCCCGCAACAAGGCCATGGCGGTGCTCAAGGCGATCGCGGCGGCGCAGACCCTGCGCACCTACGAAGGCGGGGACCTGTGACGGCGGACGAAGACGACACCGGTCGGTCCGTCGACGCGACGGACACCGAGGTACCGGGAGCGGGCGCGACGGCAGCCCCGGCCGCGAAGCCCATCGTTCCGGTCGTCTTGCTCGCGCTGGCGGCGGCAGGGCTGTGGGCGTCCTCGCGGATGACGTGGGTGACGGTGTACTCGGCCGACGGCCTCACCGAACCGCGCACCGACGATCTCAACGGTGGCGTGTGGTTCGGCGCGCTCACCCCGCTCGCGCTGGTGCTGGTCGCCTCGATCGCGGCGGTGTTCGCGGTCAAGGGCGTGCTGCGGCAGTTGCTCGGGGTGGTGATCTCGGTCGTGGCCGCGGCCGCCGCGGTGCCGGGCTTCGCGCTGGCCGTCGGCGCGGGCAGGACCGCCGACCGGGCGGGCACCCTGGCCGAGCTGCCGGTGCGCGCGGTGGTCAGCTCCGCCGACACACACCTGGGTCCCGCGATCCTGTCGATCGCCGCGGCGAGCCTGGCACTGGCCGCGGGCATCCTGCTCACCCGGCGCACCGGCGAACGCACCGAGGAGGTCTCCGACCGATACGACAACCCGGTGTTCCGTAAGGCCGACGCCAGCGCCGCGGTGAGCAAGCAGAACGCGGAGACCGGAACCGCGGCGCCACTGTCGGACCGGGTGCTGTGGGACGCGCTCGACGCGGGCACCGACCCGACCGATACCCCTGACACCCCCGGCGCCGACCGCGGTCCGGCCGGGGAGAACAAGTGACCGGCAGCACCCCCGCCGCAGTGACACGCGCGGCGGGCATTTATTCTTTACCAGCATCGGTGAGACAGCGCCCGAGGGGACTCTCGGGCGAGAAGTGCGTCTCCCCAGAAAGGATTCGAGCCAGATGACGGTACTCGACTCGATTCTCGACGGGGTCCGGGCGGATGTTGCCGCTCGCGAAGCCCTCCTCGATTTTCAAGCGATCAAAGCTGCTGCCGCCGCGGTCAAGGGGCCGCTGGACGCACACGCCGCGCTGCACGAGGACGGAATCGGTGTCATCGCGGAAGTGAAGCGAGCCAGCCCCTCCAAGGGCGCGCTCGCCGATATTCCCGATCCCGCCGTGCTGGCCAAGGCCTACGAAGACGGGGGCGCGCGGATCATCAGCGTGCTCACCGAGGGCCGCCGCTTCGGTGGATCGCTCGACGATCTCGACGCCGTGCGCGCCGCCGTGAACATCCCGGTGCTGCGCAAGGACTTCGTCGTCGGCCCGTACCAGATCCACGAGGCCCGTGCCCACGGCGCCGACGTGATCCTGCTGATCGTGGCCGCGCTCGAACAGGACGTGCTCGCCTCGCTGATCGACCGCACCGAATCCCTCGGCATGACCGCCCTGGTGGAGGTGCACACCGAGGAAGAGGCCGATCGCGCCCTCGAAGCCGGTGCGACGGTGATCGGCATCAACGCGCGCAACCTCAAGACCCTCGAGGTCGACCGCGATGTGTTCGCGCGGATCGCACCCGGCCTGCCCTCGGAGGTCATCCGGGTGGCCGAGTCCGGCATCCGCGGCACCGCCGACCTGCTGGCCTACGCCGGTGCGGGCGCCGATGCCGTGCTCGTCGGCGAAGGCCTGGTGACAAGCGGTAACCCGCGTTCGGCCGTGTCCGAACTGGTGACCGCCGGCACGCACCCGTCCTGCCCGAAGCCGGCCCGGCGGAGCATCCGGTGACAGTGCTTCCCCCGGCGAGCGCCGGCGTCGCCCAGCACTCCGAGTACGAACCCGACGCGGGCGGCCACTTCGGCGTCTACGGCGGACGTCACGTCCCCGAGGCGCTGATGGCCGTGATCGAAGAGGTCACCGCCGAGTACGACAAGATCCGCACCGACCGCGGCTTCCTCGACGAGCTCGACCGGCTGCAGCGCGACTACACCGGCCGTCCGTCGCCGGTGTTCGAATGCACCCGGCTGGCCGCGCACGCGGGCGGCGCGCGGATCTTCCTCAAGCGTGAGGACCTCAACCACACCGGCTCGCACAAGATCAACAATGTGCTCGGTCAGGCGTTGCTCGCCAAGCGGATGGGCAAGACGCGCGTCATCGCCGAGACCGGAGCGGGCCAGCACGGCGTCGCGACGGCCACCGCGTGCGCGCTGCTCGGCCTCGACTGCGTGGTCTACATGGGCGCGGTCGACACCGCCCGCCAGGCGCTCAACGTGGCCCGCATGCGGCTGCTCGGCGCCGAGGTGATCCCGGTGACCTCGGGTTCGCAGACGCTCAAGGACGCGATCAACGAGGCACTGCGCGACTGGGTGACCCACGCCGACGACACGTTCTACTGCTTCGGCACCGCCGCCGGTCCGCACCCGTTCCCGCTGCTGGTCCGTGATTTCCAGCGCGTGATCGGCTTGGAGGCGCGCGAGCAGATCCAGCTTCCGGCGCAAGCGGGCAGGCTGCCCGACGCCGTCGTGGCCTGCGTGGGCGGCGGTTCCAACGCCATCGGCATCTTCCACGCCTTCATCCCCGACGCGGGTGTGCGCCTCGTCGGTTTCGAGGCGGCCGGTGACGGCGTCGAAACCGGACGCCACGCCGCCACCTTCACCGGTGGCACGCCCGGGGCGTTCCAGGGCGCCTACTCGTACCTGTTGCAGGACGAAGACGGCCAGACCATCGAATCGCATTCGATCTCGGCCGGTCTCGACTACCCGGGCGTCGGCCCCGAGCACGCCCATCTCAAGGACATCGGTCGCGCCGAGTACCGGCCGATCACCGACACCGAGGCGATGGACGCGCTGCTGCTGCTCTCGCGCACCGAGGGCATCATCCCGGCGATCGAGTCCGCGCACGCGGTGGCGGGCGCGCTGAAGCTGGGCGTGGAGCTCGGCGAGGGCGCGGTCATCCTGGTCAACCTGTCCGGTCGTGGTGACAAGGACATGGACACGGCGGGACGCTGGTTCGGTCTGTTCGACGACGATGCCGAGGAGCACCAACAGTGAGTCAGCAGTCGCGTCTTGCGAACACCTTCGCTGCCGCGCGCAGCGAGGGCCGGGCCGCTCTGATCGGCTACCTGCCCGCCGGTTATCCCGATCTCGCCGGTTCCATCGCCGCGTGCCGTGCGCTCGTCGAATCCGGCTGTGACATCGTCGAAGTCGGCGTCGCCTACTCCGATCCCGTGATGGACGGCCCGGTCATCCAGGCCGCTGCCGAACAGGCGCTGCGCAGCGGGGTGCGCGTGCGCGATGTGTTCTCCGTCGTCGAGGCGATCGCCGATGCCGGTGGTCAGGCCGTGGTGATGAGTTACTGGAACCCGGTGCTCAAATACGGCGTCGACACCTTCGCCCGCGATCTCGCCGCGGCCGGTGGCGCCGGCATCATCACGCCGAACCTGATCCCCGACGAGGCCGACGACTGGTTCGTCGCCTCGGCCACGCACAACCTGGATCGCATCTTCCTTGTCGCGCCGTCGTCGACCGAAGAGCGTCTGGTCAAGACCCTCGAGGCCTCACGCGGCTTCATCTACGCGGCCTCGACCATGGGTGTGACCGGTGCCCGCGACGCGGTCTCCTCGGCCGCGCCCGCGCTGTGCTCGCGCATCCGCGCGCACTCCGACATCCCGATCGGCGTCGGCCTCGGCGTGCGCTCGGGAGCACAGGCCGCCGAGATCGCCGCGTACGCCGACGGCGTGATCGTCGGCTCGGCGCTGGTCTCGGCCGTGCCGGAAGGCCTCGACGCGGTCCGCGCACTGACCGCCGAACTGGCCGAGGGCGTGCGTTCGGCGACCGTTCGCTCCTAGCGGTTCGCACGATGGGCCCGGCCGCTGATCCGCGGCCGGGCCCATCGCTCGTCACCGGCCCGTCGTCCGCCGTCCGGGTCGCGGCAACACGCCCGTAAGGCTCTCCACTAACGTGGGCCGGGTGAACTCAGTCCTGGCCTATATTCCGAGTCCGCCCCAGGGGGTCTGGCAACTCGGACCCTTCCCGCTGCGGGCATACGCACTGTTCATCATTCTCGGCATCGTCGTCGCCATCTGGTGGGGTGAACGCCGGTGGCGCGAGCGCGGTGGTCAGCCGGGCGCCGTGCTCGATGTCGCGATGTTCGCGGTGCCGTTCGGCCTGGTCGGCGGCCGGATCTATCACGTGGCCACCGACTGGCAGAAGTACTTCGGCGAGGGCAAGCACCCCGTCGAGGCGCTCTACATCTGGCAGGGTGGCCTCGGCATCTGGGGCGCGGTGTTCTTCGGCGCCATCGGTGCCTGGATCGGCTGCCGGATGTACAAGATCCCGCTGCCCGCGCTCGGCGACGCCGTCGCGCCCGCTGTGCTGCTCGCCCAGGCCATCGGCCGGCTCGGCAACTACTTCAACCAGGAGCTGTACGGGCGCGCCACCGAGCTCCCGTGGGGCCTGGAGATCTACGAACGGTTCGACCCGGAGACCGGCGCGCGGGACATGATGAACGGGGTGTCGACCGGGCGGGTGCTCGAGGTCGTGCAGCCGACGTTCCTGTACGAGCTCGTCTGGAACGTGCTGGTCGTCATCGGTCTGGTGCTGCTCGACAAGCGCTACAAGATCGGCCACGGACGACTGTTCGCGCTCTATGTCGCGGGCTACAGCTTCGGCCGGTTCTTCGTCGAGTTGCTGCGCAGCGACGAGGCCACCCACATCCTCGGCATCAGGATCAACTCGTTCACCTCCGCACTCGTCTTCCTCGGCGCCATGGCCTACTTCGCCTTGGCCACCAAGGGCCGCGAGACGCCGGCCCAGTTGCAGCCCGACGGTGAGCCGCGCCCCTGGCCGTGGCAGTTCTCCGCGCTGCGGGCCGCCGGTGCGGCCGACAACGCCGTGACGGCGACGGACTCCGAGACCGAGGCCGTCGACGTCACCAAGAAGGCGGATTCCGCTGAGGTGGACAAGGATTCGGCACAAGCGGATGTCGTGTCCGAATCTGTCGGCGCCGCCGACGCGAAGGATGTCACCGACGCGAAGAAGTCCTGATCCAGAGAAGTTTTCGTCGAATCGGCGGGCGTCCGGCAACATTGCGGACGCCCGCCGCGATATTCCGAGGTATGGCGAGGGCCGTTCGGGGAAGCACCCGACAAGACAACGGTGGGCAGGACCGGCAACAATGACCCGTGATCGTCGCGGGCGCACCGCCGTTCGGCCGATCGCCACTGGCCGGGGGCCACGACGGGTACCCGCACGAATGATGGAGGACATGAGTGACCGACCCCTACAACCCCAATCCACAGTACGGCCCTGACCTGAGCAAGCAGCCCGACTCGGGTTCGCAGCCGCAGTACGGCCAGCCTGCCTACGGTCAGCCCTCTGATCCGTATGCCCAGCAGCCGCAGCCCGGCTACGGTCAGCCGCAGTACGGTGCGCCGCAGCCGCAGTACGGTCAGCCTGCAGACCCGTACGCTCAGCAGCCGCAGCCGGGGTACGGCGCAGCGCCGTACGGGGCCATGCCGCAGGGCTACAACCCGAACGACCCGGAAGCCCCCTACGGCCGGGACATGTACGGCGTGCCGTTCTCGGACAAGCAGAAGCTGATGGCCGGTCTGCTGCAGATCTTCCTCGGCAGCTTCGGCGTCGGTCGCTTCTACCTCGGTTACACCGGTCTCGGCATCGCCCAGATCGCGGTGACCTGGCTGACCTGCGGTCTCGGCGCCATCTGGCCGCTGATCGACGGCATCATGATGCTCACCGGCAAGGTGCCCGACGCGCAGGGTCGCCCGCTGCGCGACTGATTCCTGCCTACACGGGGATGAACGGGTGTTCTGCTACGGCGGGGCACCCGTTTCGTGTTTCCCGCCGGTATTCCGATCACGGTGAGCGTTACTCTGTGTCGGTCTGTGGCGGCGCCGTAGCGTCGCTTGGCCTGCGCGTGCCCCCTACGCGCAGCGGAGAAAGGGATGTCCGTGCGCAAATTCATTGCCGCCGCCGTACTCGCTGTGGTCGCCGCGACGGGCCTGTCGGCCTGCTCGTCCGCGTCCGACCCGAACGTGCTCAAGATCGGCACCGAGGGCACCTACGCGCCGTTCAGCTACCAGGAGGGCGGCACGCTCACCGGCTACGACGTCGAGGTCGCGCGCGCGGTCGGGGAGAAGCTCGGCAAGCAGGTGGAATTCGTGCAGACCCCGTGGGACTCGATCTTCGCCGGCCTCGAGTCCAAGCGCTTCGATCTGGTTGCCAACCAGGTCACCGTGAACCCGGAGCGCACGGCCAAGTACGCGCTGTCGCAGCCGTACACGACCTCCGAGGGCGTGATCGTCACCAAGTCCGACAACACCACCATCACCTCACTGGCGAGCCTGGCGGGCAAGACCACCGCGCAGTCGGCCACCAGCAACTGGAGCAAGGTCGCCTCGGGCGCGGGCGCGAAAGTCGAAGCGGTGGAAGGGTTCGTGCAGGCGGTGCAGCTGCTGAAGGCCGGTCGGGTCGACGCCACCGTCAACGACACCCTCGCGGTCGGGGAGTACACCAAGAAGACCGGTGACACCGGCATCAAGATCGCGGCGCAGACCGGTGAGACCAGCAAGCAGGCCTTCGCCGCCCGCAAGGACGACACCGCGCTGATCGCCGACGTCGACAAGGCGCTGGAGCAGTTGCGCGCCGACGGCACGCTGGCTCGTCTGTCGGAGAAGTACTTCGGCACCGACGTCAGCAAATAGCGGATGGATCCGGCTACCTGGGAGCTGATCCGGCACAACCTGGTGCCGATGCTGAAGGCCACGGTGACGATGACGTTGCCGCTCACGGCCATCAGCTTCGTGATCGGCCTGGCCATCGCGGTCGGTGTCGCGCTGGCGAGAATGTCGACGCGGCGGGTGCTCTCGGTGCCCGCCCGCTTCTACATCTCGATCATTCGCGGCACCCCGCTGCTGGTCCAGCTGTTCATCGTGTTCTACGCGCTGCCGCAATTCGGGATCGTCATCGATCCGTTCCCGGCGGCGGTGATCGCGTTCAGCCTCAACGTCGGCGGGTACGCCGCGGAGGTGGTGCGCTCGTCGATCATGAGCGTGGCGCACGGGCAGTGGGAGGCGGCGGAGTCGCTGGGCATGACCTATGTCCAGACGCTCTGGTACGTCGTGTTCCCGCAGGCCGCGCGGATCGCGGTGCCCCCGCTGTCGAACACCCTGATCTCCCTGGTCAAGGACACCTCCCTGGCCTCGACCATCCTGGTCACCGAATTGCTGCGCACCGCTCAGCTGGCCGCCGCGCCGACCTTCGACTTCTTCGCCCTGTACGGCGTCGCGGCGCTCTACTACTGGGTGATCTGCCTGATTCTGGGCTTCGGCCAGAGTCGTTTGGAAACAAGACTTTCCAGACACGTCGCCGTTCGGTGACCATTGATTTCGTGAACACCTGGGTAACTCATCGGGAACGCTCGGCCCCCGGTCCCGCCGAAACCGCCGGTCCGGTCGCCAGGTGACGACGACCCTCCGACCGGCCAAATTCACGCAGAGGCGGATGAGCACTAGGCTGGGGGCCGTGATGCGACGGACGAAGATTGTGTGCACCCTGGGGCCGGCCACTGCTACCCAGGATCGTATTCGTGAGCTCGTCGAAAGCGGCATGGATGTGGCCCGGCTGAACTTCAGCCACGGCGACCACGCCGACCACGCCGACAACTACAAGATGGTCCGCGCGGCCTCGGACGAGACCGGCCGCGCGGTCGGCATCCTCGCCGACCTGCAGGGCCCCAAGATCCGCCTCGGCCGCTTCGCCGACGGCAAGACCGTGTGGGCCAACGGCGAGCAGGTGCGGATCACCGTCGACGAGGTCGACGGCACCCACGACCGCGTCTCGACCACCTACAAGGAGCTCGCGCAAGACGCCAAGGCCGGTGACCGGCTGCTGGTCGACGACGGCAAGGTCGGCCTCACCGTGGAATCGGTCGAGGGCAACGACGTCGTCTGCCGGGTCACCGAAGGCGGCCCGGTGAGCAACAACAAGGGCTTGTCGCTGCCCGGCATGAACGTGTCGGTGCCCGCCCTGTCCGAAAAAGACGTTGCCGACCTCGAATTCGCCCTGGAGCTGGGCGTCGACTTCATCGCGCTGTCGTTCGTGCGGTCGCCGTCCGACATCGAACTCGTGCACGACATCATGGACCGCGTCGGCCGCCGGGTCCCGGTGATCGCCAAGCTGGAGAAGCCCGAGGCGATCGACAACCTCGAGGCGATCGTGCTGGCCTTCGACGCGGTGATGGTCGCCCGCGGCGATCTCGGCGTCGAGCTGCCCCTGGAGCAGGTGCCGCTGGTGCAGAAGCGCGCGATCCAGATGGCGCGGGAGAACGCCAAGCCGGTCATCGTCGCCACCCAGATGCTGGAATCGATGATCGAGAACTCCCGGCCCACCCGCGCGGAAGCCTCCGACGTCGCCAACGCGGTGCTCGACGGCGCCGACGCGGTGATGCTGTCGGGGGAGACCTCGGTCGGCGCGTGGCCGATCGACGCGGTGCGTACCATGGCCCGCATCGTGACCGCGGTCGAGTCCGAGACGTCGCGGGTGCCACCCCTGACCCACGTGCCGCGCACCAAGCGCGGCGTGATCTCCTACGCCGCCCGCGACATCGGCGAGCGGCTCAACGCCAAGGCGCTCGTGGCGTTCACCCAGTCCGGTGACACCGTGCGTCGTCTGGCCCGCCTGCACACCCCGCTGCCGCTGCTGGCGTTCACCCCCATGCCGGAGGTCCGCAGCCAGCTCACGCTGACCTGGGGCACCGAAACGTTCATCGTGCCCATGGTGGACACCACCGACGCGATGATCCACCAGGTGGATCAGGCGCTATTGTCGCTGGAGCGTTATCGCAAGGGTGACCTGGTGGTCATCGTTGCCGGTTCCCCTCCGGGTACCGTCGGTTCCACCAACCTGATCCACGTGCACCGCATCGGCGAAGAGGACCACTAGTAGTGAGCATTTCGATCGACATCGAGACCACACAGGGCGAGCCGACACCCGATCTGCGGGTGTTGCTCGACCTGCTCGACCTCGAGTCGATCGGCGAGGACACCTTCCTGGGTAACCACCCCGAGAAGGTGTGGAGCCGCACCTTCGGCGGGCAGCTGGTGTCGCAGGCGATCATCGCCGCCGGACGCACGGCGGGGGAGCGGCCGCTGCACGCGATCAACGCGCATTTCGTGCGCGGCGGCGATGTGAAGAAGCCGATCGAATACCACGTGCAGCGGCACCGCGACGGCCGCGCGCTCGCCAACCGGACGGTGACCGCCAGCCAGGACGGCCAGGAGCTGTTCGTGATGCTGGCCGCGTTCCAGGACTGGGGTAAGGGCCTCGAGCACGCGCACGAGGGCCCGGATGTGCCGGATCCCGAAACCCTGCCCCGGGTGGAGGAGAGCTTCGTCGGCTTCGAGGACAAGCTGGAGATGTTCATCAAGGCGCCGCACCCGATCGACATGCGCTACACCAACGATCCGTCGTGGATCCTCAAGGGCACCGGTGAGAAGCTCAACCACAACCGGGTCTGGATGCGCACCGACGGCGCGCTGCCGGATGATCAGCTGCTGCACGTGGCCGCGCTGGGCTACTCCTCCGACACCACCGTGCTCGATTCGATCATCACCACGCACGGTTTGTCGTGGGGGCTGGACCGGATTCTCGCGGCGACGGTGAACCACTCGATGTGGTTCCATCGCCCGTTCCGGTTCGACGACTGGGTGCTCTACGCCACCGAGTCACCGGTCGCGGCCGGTTCGCGTGGTCTGGCGACGGGCCGGTTCTATTCGCGCACAGGCGAATTGATCGCCACGACCGTGCAGGAAGGCGTCATCCGGCACTTCCCGGCCCGCTGAGTGCCGCGGTGTGGCCCCGCCGAGGTCACCCGGCCGGACAAACTCAACGCAGTTCGTGGTCGAGTTCGGGTGCGACGACGTCGGTGCGCTGATGGGCGCGCAAAGTGAAGGGCACACCGTGCGCGTGATGCGGTGGGGCCGCGCCGTACACGGCCAGCGCCAGCCCGCGCTCGAGGTCGGCGATGTCGGCGTCGGTGAGATCGGCCGGATCGCCGACCAGGCTCAGCGCGATCTCGTAGGTGCTCTCGCCGCTCGGCTCGAGGCCGGGATAGCTACCGCGCCACTGTGATTCGAGTTCGTGATGCGCCGGATCGCTCGCGTCGACGGGCATGGTGAACCGCCATGCGTAGACGTCGCGCTCGTGCACGTGGTCGTCGAGGACCGTCCGGACACTGGCGACGATGCGGTCGAGGATCTCCGGCGTCACATACACATGGAGCGAAACATCCGAAATGCGTTTCGGCAAGTCTGTAGTCCCGTCGTGTGTCGAAACTGCAAGGGGTAACCACCCACGTCCGCGCCGAAGTCTAATCCCTGCGCGCCGTGGCGAACAGCCCTAGCTCAGCGTCTGCGTTGCGCGGCGAGAAAGGCCGACAGTGGGGCGCCGGGTCCACTGGGCGCTATCACCAGGCCGGGCTGATCGGTGTCGCCGGACCGTTTCGTCTGCTCGTGGGGGGCGAGCGCGCCCAGCACGGGGAACAGCAATTCCGCGATTCGGTCGCCGACCTCGAGGAACGCCGCGGGCGAGAGGCCGATCGGGTCGGCGATGTTCTCGCGGCCCACATACGCCAGGTTGTTGCGCGCGTGGTGCAGTGCGGCAATGGATTTCGCACCGGTGACCTTGGCGATGCGATGGGCCTCGACGAGGGTGAAGGTGCGCGGGGCGGTACCGAAGGCCAGTTCGCCGACCTGGTCGCGTAAGGAATCGGTCATTGTCAGCACCAGATCGGCGCGATCGACCATCTCGGGCTTGAGCTTTCGGGCCTTGAAGCCGGTGGTGTCCCCGCCGAGGCCCTGGATGGTCTCGGCGGCCATCGGATCGGGCGGAAAGCCGACCAGGGCCCTGGTGCCCGCGCTCTCCGCGGTGAGGCCGGGTAGAGCGTGCTCCGTCGCGAACGCCCGGGTGAGCCGTTCGGCGATCACCGACCGGCAGACATTGGAGTTGCAGACGAAGAGCACGTGCATACCGACACCGTAATCGGGTCGATTGTCACGGAGTAGGCCGGAATTGTAACCATCACAAGCGCGGTACTACTTATTCACCTTTCGGTTGAACGCCGTACATCATTCACGATGCGCAAATCTGTTGTGTGTGACCGTGATACCCGCGAGATAGGGGGAAGAAACCTCGCGGTGATATGTGTCCGTTGTCACTCTTTTCGATCATAATAATTCGATTCGGAAATGACCGGCGGCACGGCCGGTGGGGTGCCGTGCACGCGGCCCCTGGTGGAGAACATCGGCCCACGCGCGGGGACCACCGGCGCGAACGCCGCCAGCCCCGTCGATGCCGACATGTCGTCGTAGACCGCGTCGATGCCGCCACGGCGGAAGTAGGCCTCGTGCCAGAAGCCGGTGCCGCCGGAATCGCGCAGGAATTCGCCCCACCACTGCCGGTGCGGTTCCGACCGCGTCCAGCGCTCGAGCGAATCCAGATCGCGCCAGTACTGCCGGGCGCCCCAATGCGGGGGAAACATCGACCACACGATGTCCTCGTGCAGCAGCAAACCGTCGGGCCGGTCGGCATGTGAGCGATACAACTGCGGGCCGACGCCGAGCAGCCGCAGCATCCCGCGCGGGGTGCGCACCCGCATGCCGAGCAGGATCATCACCAGGTCGGGGTACGCATTCAGGTCGACCGTAGTTCTGCGCACGCGCATGATCGCAGCCCCTTCCAAGGTGCTCTTTCGAGGTACTACGGGGCAGGTGGAGGTCCGGTTCGACCGGCGGTTCGCTTCCCGGCGCGCCGAGACGCTATAGTGACCGCGGTGCGCCGGGTTGGCGGAACTGGCAGACGCGACGGTCTCAAAAACCGTTGTCCGGAAGGACGTGTGGGTTCGAGTCCCACACTCGGCACCACGGCGGAAGCGCGGCGTACGTAGCCGCGCTCCGCGGGGGAGTATCCGGCGCAGGGTGTGCGCGATCTCATCGCAGGCGCATTCTCTGCGCGGAAGCAAAAGGTACTCTTTACATCGCCAGTCGTGGTGTGATCGACAGGCATCGGAATCCAGAGGGGTCGAACCTATGAGCACGAATGCAGCCGGCGCCACGCGTGAGGCCGCGGCCAAGCGGGTCGTCGTCGCCGAGGATGAGGCCTTGATCCGGATGGACCTCGTCGAGATGCTCAAGGAAGAGGGCTACGACGTCGTCGGCGAAGCGGGCGACGGACAGCAGGCCGTGGAGCTCGCCGAGGAACTGCGCCCCGATCTGGTCATCATGGACGTGAAGATGCCGCGCCGTGACGGTATCGACGCTGCCGCCGAGATCGCGTCGAAACGTGTTGCGCCCGTGGTGATCCTGACCGCTTTCAGTCAGCGCGATCTGGTGGAGCGCGCGCGTGACGCGGGTGCGATGGCCTATCTCGTGAAGCCGTTCACCAAATCCGATCTGGTCCCCGCGATCGAACTGGCGGCCAGTCGTTTTCACGAAATCACGGCGCTGGAAACAGAAGTCGCGAATCTCTCGGACCGTTTGGAGACGCGCAAACTGGTCGAGCGGGCCAAGGGTGTGCTCATGCAGACCCAGGGGCTCTCGGAGCCGCAGGCGTTCAAATGGATTCAGCGCACCGCGATGGATCGCCGCACGACGATGAAGGCGGTCGCCGAAGTCGTGCTGGAGAACCTCACCCCGCAGTGACTCGGTTCGGCTCTTACTGCCGCGCGGGCCGAAAGCAGAAAATGTTTACGTAAGCGAAACAATAATGTGAACTATTGCTGGACAAGAGGCGTCCGACATGATGCGAATGTGATGCGGATCTAACAAAGCGGCGATATGTTCTCTGCGGGCTGAACGTGGTCGGCCCCCTCGGTGAACCCGGGGAGCACAGGACATAGAGGTGAGACGTGCTCAGTTCGACATGGCGCAGTCGGTCGACGCGGGGAGTTCTGGTAATCGGAGCTGCCGCGTCGTTGGTGTTGTCCGGATGCAGTGACAAGTCGTCAGATGGCGGCGGTGGCGGCAATACCGATCTCTCCATCCAGTCGGTCGTTCAGCTCGATACCGAGGGCAAGGCTGTCGCGACAACCGATGCCGGTGCGGCCGCGGACCCCGCAGGCGACGGCAAGGCCAAGTGCGCGCCCCTGACCCTCGGCATGGCGGGCCCGCTGACCGGCGGCAATGCCGCCCTCGGCATCAACATCATCATGGGCGTGAAGCTCGCGCTCGACAAGCACAACAAGGCCAATCCGGACTGTCAGGTCTCGGTGAAGCAGTTCGACACCGAGGGCAAGCCGCAGATCGCCAGCCAGGTGGTCCCGACGATCGTCGCCGACCCGAACATCGTGGCGCTGGTCGGCCCGACCTTCTCGGGCGAGACCAAGGCGACCGGCCAAATCCTCAGCGAGGCAGGCATGCCCACGTTGACGGCGTCGGCCACGAACCCCACGCTGACCCAGAACGGCTGGAAGACCTTCTTCCGTGGCCTGGGCAACGACAACTCGCAGGGCCCGGCGGTCGCGAACTACCTGACCGGCGACAAGGGCTTCAAGAAGATCTGCGTCGTGCAGGACAACACCGACTACGGTGCCGGTCTGGCACAGGCGTTCATCACCGCCGCGGGCCCCGCGGCCGACGCCTCCTGCGGGACCAGTGTCAAGGAAGGTGACAAGGACTTCTCGGCAGCGGTTTCCAAGCTGTCCGCCGCCAAGCCCGACGCCATCTTCTACGCCGGGTACTACGCGGAGGCGGCGCCGTTCGTGCAGCAGCTGCGTTCCGGCGGCGTGACCGCGGCCTTCGTCTCCGCCGACGGCAGTAACGATCCCGAGTTCGTCCGGCAGGCCGGTTCCTCGTCCAAGGACGCGCTGCTGTCGTGCCCGTGCAGCCCGGCGCCGGAGAAGTTCGCCGCCGATTACAAGGCGCTCAACGGTCAGGCGCCCGGCGTCTACTCCGTCGAGGGCTACGACCTGACCACGATCCTGCTCAAGGGGATCGATGCCGGTAAGGTCACCCGCGCCGAGCTGGTCGATTACGTCCGCAACTACGACGGCACCGGTGTCGCCCGCCAGTACAAGTGGGGCGAGACCGGCGAGCTGGCCAACATCCAGATCTGGATGTACCAGGTCAAGTAGTTCCGATGACGTGTGCAGCGGTGCGCGTGGCTGAGCAGCCACGCGCACCGCGCGCCTGACGCGAGAGTAATCATGACATCAGCGGCTTCGCTCGGTGTGACCCTGTTGGCCGAGGGGTCCATCGATTTCAACATTTCCGGGGTGATCGACCAGTTCTGGAAATTGACCGTGGACGGTCTCACCTACGGCTCGATCTACGCCCTGGTGGCGGTCGGCTACACGCTGGTCTACGGCGTGCTCCGACTGATCAACTTCGCTCACTCCGAGATCTTCATGCTCGGTATGTTCGGCACCTACGTGGGACTGGAACTGCTCGGCTTCGCGCCCAGCGGCAACGTGTATTCCCAGGGTGTCCTGCTGACAGTGCTGTACCTGGGTTTGGCGATGCTGTTCGGCATGCTCGTCTCGGGCATCGCGGCGGTGGGGCTCGAACGAGTCGCCTACCGGCCGCTGCGCAGGCGCGGCGCGAAACCGCTGGCGTTCCTGATCACCGCGATCGGTATGTCGTTCGTGATCCAGGAGTTCGTGCACTACATCCTGCCCAAGATCAAGCCGGGGCTCGGCGGCTCCAACGCCCAGACCGGTATCCGGCTCGTGGAGCCGAAGGTGCAGTTCAGCTTCCTCGGCGCGCAGGTCACCAATGTGGCGCTGGTGATCATCGCCGCGGCCGTCGTGCTCGCGATCACCACCGAAATCGTCATCAACAGAACCAAATTCGGCCGCGCCATCCGCGCGGTCGCCCAGGACCCCGACACCGCCACCCTGATGGGTGTCTCGCGTGAGCGGGTCATCGTGCTGACGTTCCTCATCGGCGGTTTGCTGGCAGGCGCGGCCGCGATGTTGTACACGCTCTACATTCCCACCGGCATCATCTTCTCCGGCGGTTTCATCCTCGGTATCAAGGCGTTCAGCGCCGCGGTGCTCGGTGGCATCGGCAACCTGCGCGGCGCGCTGCTCGGCGGGTTGATCCTCGGCATCGCCGAGCAGTACGGGCAGATCCTGTTCGGCACCGAATGGCGTGACGTGGTCGCGTTCGTGTTGCTGGTGACCGTGCTGATGTTCCGGCCGACCGGCATCCTCGGCGAGAGCCTGGGGAGGGCACGCGCATGACAGACCTGACAAAAACCCCGAAAGCACCTGTCGCGCAGCAGGATCGGCGTGGCATCGGCGACGCGATCCGGGTCTGGTGGGACGGGCTCTCGCGTCCGGCCCAGTGGGCCGTCGGCGTGCCGATCATCGCCTTGCTGGCGCTGATGCCGCTGTTCCCACCCCCACTGCTCGACACTCCGGGCGTGAGCTTCGGCGGTGTGATGGCGCAGTTCGCCATGTACGCGCTGATCGCCATCGGCCTGAACGTGGTGGTCGGCCAGGCCGGCCTGCTCGACCTGGGTTATGTCGGCTTCTATGCCGTCGGCGCCTACACGGTCGGCCTGCTGACCAGCCCGAACAGTCCGTGGAACCAAACCGACGGCGGCTGGCTGCAACCCGGCTGGGCGTGGGTGGCCTGCCTGCCGATCGCGATCGCGCTGACCGCGCTCGCGGGCCTGATCCTCGGCGCGCCGACCCTGCGGTTGCGCGGTGACTACCTCGCCATCGTGACGCTGGGCTTCGGTGAGATCGTCCGGCTGATGGCAGACAACCTGGGCGACCTGACCAACGGCAGCCTCGGGCTGTCCAAGATCGCCTACCCCGCGGTCGGCGAATCCGAGGCGCACCCCGGTGGGTTCTTCTCCCCGGGCAACCTCGGCGACACCAGCAGCTGGAATCCCTTCCAGCGGGCCAGCAACGGCACCTGGTGGTTCTGGCTCGGTATGGTCTTCGTGATCGTGGTGCTGCTGATCATCGGCAACCTCGAGCGCAGCCGGGTCGGGCGCTCCTGGGTCGCCATTCGCGAAGACGAGGACGCCGCCGAGATCATGGGCGTGCCGACCTTCAAGTTCAAGCTGTGGGCGTTCGTGATCGGCGCCTCGGTCGGCGGTCTGTCCGGCGCGATGTACGCCGGTCAGGTCACCTACGTCAACCCCAAACAGTTCGACATCATCTTGTCGATGTTGTTCCTGTGCGCGGTGGTGCTCGGTGGTTCGGGCAACAAGCTCGGCGTGATCGTCGGCGCGTTCCTCATCGCCTACCTGCCGATGCGGTTGCAGTCGGTGCAGCTGGTGTCCAGCGAGTCGACCGGTTATCTGTTGCTCGGCCTCGATGTCGCGCTGCTGATCGGGCTGTGGTTGCTGTGGCGGTGGAGGAAGGACGCGCTGGCCGCGTGGGTCCGGCGGACGGTGATCGGCGTGGCGATCGTCGCGGTGATCCTCGGCTTGCTGCTGTTGGGCAGTGTGTTGCTGTTCCGTCCGGGCGGCGCCCAGAACCTCGGTGACCTGAAGTACCTCTACTTCGGCATCGCGCTCGTGGTGATGATGATTCTGCGGCCACAGGGTCTGTTCCCGGTGCGGCAGAAACTGCTCGCCTACGGCAGACAGGTGTACCAGGCGGTCGTGCGCAAGCCGGCGGCCGAATCGATCGGAGCAGGGCAATGACGGGGCCGGGCGCGGGAGACGCGCTGTACGACAACGAAGACATGAAGGCCGGCTACCAGCCGCCGCCCGAGGTCGAGCCGACAGGCGAGGTCGACGTCACCGCGGTGCTGCCCGAGCTCGCCGATGCCGAGACCGTCGCCGAGGTGGTCGCGCCGCATCGCGACATCGAGACCGCGGTGGGCGAGCCCCTGCTGCGGACCGACGGTCTGACCGTGAAGTTCGGCGGTCTGACCGCGCTCGACGGGGTCAGTTTCGAGATCCGCCGCGGCGAGATCCTCGGCCTGATCGGCCCCAACGGCGCGGGCAAGACCACCTGCTTCAACGCGATCACCGGCGTCTACAAGCCCGCGTCGGGCAGCGTGCACTTCGACGGTCAGCCGCTGGCCAAGACCAAGCGCAACGAGATCACCCGGATGGGTATCGCGCGCACGTTCCAGAACGTGCGGCTGTTCGGCGAGATGACGGCGCTGGAGAACGTGGTCGTCGGCACCGACGCGCGCCACACCACCTCGGTGCCCGGCGCGGTGTTCCGCACGCCGAAGTTCAGGCGCGAGGAGCGTGATGCCATCGAACGCGGCATGGCGCTGCTCGAGTTCGTCGGCATCGCGCCGCGCGCGGTGGAGAAGGCCCGCAATCTGTCCTACGGCGATCAGCGCAGGCTCGAGATCGCGCGGGCGCTGGCCACCGAGCCCAAGCTGCTGTGTCTCGACGAGCCGGCCGCTGGTTTCAATCCCAGCGAGAAGTCGGCGCTGATGGACCTGATCCGCAAGATCCGCGACGACGGCTACACCGTGCTGCTCATCGAGCACGACATGCGCCTGGTGATGGGCGTGACCGACCGGATCGTGGTCCTGGAGTTCGGACGCAAGATCGCCGACGGCCTGCCCACCGAGGTGCGCGAGGACCCGGCGGTGATCGCGGCCTACCTCGGCGTGCCCGACGCGGACACGATCGAGGAAGTGCGCGAGGGATCGGTCGCCGCCGCGGAGGAGGGGGCGACCCCGACGCCGGGGACCGACGCCGTGGTGGTGCGACCGCGGGACGAGCCGAAGGCCGTGGTCCAGACCGAGACGCCGCTGCTCGAGGTCCAGGACATGGTCGTGAACTACGGCCGGATCGAAGCGCTGCACGGCATTTCGCTCTCGGTCGCCCAGGGTGAACTGGTGACTCTGCTCGGCGCCAACGGCGCCGGAAAGACCACCACCATGCGGGCGATGTCGGGCCTGCTGCCGCTCACCTCGGGCCGAATCCTGTTCCAGGGCAAAGACATCACCACCATGAAAGCCCACGATCGGGTGGTCGAGGGTCTCATCCAGGCGCCGGAGGGTCGCGGTGTCTTCCCGGGCATGACGGTCGCGGAGAACCTCGACATGGGTTGCTACGGCAGGCCTTTCGAGAAGAAGACCGAGTACCAGCAGACCCTGGACTGGGTCTTCGAGCTGTTCCCCCGCCTGGCCGAACGTCGCAAGCAGGTCGGCGGCACGATGTCGGGCGGTGAACAGCAGATGCTCGCCATCGGTCGCGCCCTCATGGCCCGGCCGAAGCTGCTGCTGCTCGACGAGCCCTCGATGGGTCTGGCCCCCATGGTGATCCAGCAGATCTTCCGGATCATCAGCGAGATCAACCGCCAGGGCACCACGGTGCTGCTCGTGGAACAGAACGCCCAGCAGGCTCTGACCCGCAGTGATCGCGCCTACATCCTCGAAACCGGCGAGGTCACCAAGTCGGGCCCGGGTAGTGCGTTGCTCACCGACCCGGCGGTGATGTCGGCCTACCTCGGCGTCGACTGATCCCATCTCGGCACAGCCCGGCCCCCTGGTGCGCTCACTTCGAGCGCACCAGGGGGCCGTTCCGCTTTTCGGGTGCGAGCCGCCACGGTTCCTGTCGGTGGGGGTGCCTAGACTCTGTCGGGTGAGTTCACCGACGACTGCGCAGGCATCGACTACGACCACTGCCCCCGACGAGCGGCCTACGCTGCTGCTGCTGGACGGGCATTCGATCGCCTATCGCGCGTTCTTCGCGCTACCGGCGGAGAACTTCAAGACCGTCACGGGTCAGACCACCAACGCGGTGTACGGATTCACCTCGATGCTGATCAATCTGCTGCGCGACGAGAAGCCCAGCCATGTGGCCGCGGCGTTCGACGTGTCGCGCAAGACGTTCCGCACCGAGGCGTACCCGGAGTACAAGGCCAATCGCAGCGCCACCCCCGACGAGTTCCGTGGGCAGGTCGAACTCACCAAGGACGTACTCGGCGCGATGGGCATCCCGGTGATGGCCATCGACGGCTACGAGGCCGACGATGTGATCGCCACCCTCACCACCCAGGCGATGGCACAGGGCTACCGCGTCCTCATCGTCACCGGCGACCGCGACGCGATCCAGCTGGTCAACGACGACGTCACCGTGCTCTACCCGAAGAAGGGCGTCTCGGATCTCACCCGCTTCACCCCGGCCGAGGTGGAGACCAAATACGGCCTCACGCCCGCGCAGTATCCCGACTACGCGGCTCTGCGCGGCGACCCGAGCGACAATCTGCCCGGCATTCCCGGCGTGGGGGAGAAGACCGCCGCCAAGTGGATCCGCGAATACGGCGACCTCGCCACCCTGGTCGACCGCGTCGATCAGGTGAAGGGCAAGGTCGGCGACTCCCTGCGGGCGAACCTGTCGAGTGTGGTGCTCAACCGCCAGCTCACCGAGATGGTGCGCGAGGTGCCGCTGCCCTACACCCCCGACCAGCTGATCAAGGCGCCGTGGGATCGCGACAAGATCCACCAGCTCTTCGACGACCTCGAGTTCCGGGTGCTGCGCGACCGGCTGTTCGACACCCTCGGTTCCCCCGAGCCGGAAGCCGAGTCGGGCTTCGAGATCAGCGGTGGTGCCCTCGATCAGGGCGCGGTCGCCGACTGGCTGGCCGAGCACGCGAAAGCCGGTGTGCGCCATGGCCTCTCGATCGTCGGGACCGGAACGCCGGTACACGGTGACGCGCGGGCCCTGGCGATCGCCGCCGCCGACGGTGAGGGCGGCTATATCGACCTGACCGTCCTCACCCCCGAAGACGAGACGGCGCTGGCCGCCTGGCTGGCCGATCCCGAGGTGCCCAAGGCGCTGCACGAGGCCAAGTCCGCCGGGCACGCACTGCGCGGGCGCGGCTTCACCCTGGGCGGTCTCGCCACCGACACCGCCCTGTCGGCCTACCTGGTCCGCCCCGGCCAGCGCAGCTTCAACCTCGACGATCTGTCGCTGCGCTACCTCAAGCGCGAACTGCGCGTCGAGACCGGCGACACGGGCCAGCTGTCCCTGCTCGACGACGAGGACACCCTCGCCGCCGATATCGCCCGCGAGGAGATGTTGCGTGCCCGCGCGGTCGCGGACCTGGCCGTCGCCCTGGATATCGAACTCGAAGCCATCGAATCGACCCCACTGCTCACGGAGATGGAGCTGCCGCTGCTCGGCGTGCTCGGTCAACTGGAGGAAGCGGGCATCGCGGTCGACGTCGCCCAGCTCGAGAACCTCCAGCAGCAGTTCGCCGACCGCGTCACCGAGGCCGCGAACTCCGCGTACGAGGTGATCGGCAAGCAGATCAACCTCGGCTCGCCCAAGCAGTTGCAGGTGGTGCTGTTCGACGAGCTCGACATGCCGAAGACCAAGCGCACCAAGACCGGCTACACCACCGACGCCGACGCGCTGGAATCGCTGTTCGAGAAGACCGGTCACGCGTTCCTGGAACACCTGCTGGCCCACCGCGACGCGACCCGGCTCAAGGTGACCGTCGACGGTCTGCTCAAGTCGGTCTCCGACGACGGCCGCGTGCACACCACGTTCAACCAGACCATCGCCGCCACCGGCCGCCTCTCCTCGACCGAGCCGAATCTGCAGAACATCCCGATCCGCACCGACACCGGCCGCCAGATCCGCGACACCTTCGTGGTCGGCCCCGGCTTCGCCGAACTCATGACCGCCGACTACAGCCAGATCGAGATGCGCATCATGGCGCACCTGTCCGGGGACGAGGGCCTGATCGAGGCCTTCAATTCCGGTGAGGACCTGCACACCTTCGTCGCGTCGAAGGCCTTCGACATCCCGATCGCCGAGGTGAGCTCCGAGCTGCGCCGCCGGATCAAGGCCATGTCCTACGGTCTCGCCTACGGTCTGAGTTCCTACGGCTTGAGCGCCCAGCTCAAGATCAGTACCACCGAGGCCAAAGAACAGATGGACGTGTACTTCGACCGTTTCGGCGGCATCCGCGACTACCTGTCCGATGTCGTCGACCAGGCCCGCAAGGTCGGCTACACCCAAACCCTGTTCGGCCGCAGGCGTTATCTGCCCGACCTGGATTCCAGTAACCGTCAGCGCCGTGAATCCGCCGAGCGGATGGCACTGAACGCGCCGATCCAGGGCACCGCCGCCGACATCATCAAGGTCGCGATGATCAACGTGCAGAACGCGATCCGCGACGCGGGCCTGCGCTCGCGGATGCTGCTGCAGATCCACGACGAACTGGTCTTCGAGGTCGCCGACGGCGAACGTGAGGCCCTCGAAGCCCTCGCGCGCGAACAGATGTCGGCCGCGATCGACCTCTCGGTCCCGCTCACCGTCTCCGTCGGCACCGGCCGGAGCTGGGATTCGGCCGCGCACTGAGCTGGTCCGCACAGCACGAGGGGCGCCTACCCGGCGGGGTAGGCGCCCCTCGTGGCGTAGCGGGAACGCGAGTTACGCGTTGACCGTCACAGCGTCATCGGCGATCGAGTAGCTGATCGAGCCGTTCTCGAAGTGGCTGATCTTGCCGCCTTCGATGTCCTGCTCGTCGGAGGTCGGGTAGCCGAACCGGCCGCCCGCGCCGCCTTCGGCTTCCCATGCCTGACGGATGGCGCCGTACACGGTCTTGGCCCCGGTCGGGAGCTTGAAGTAGATGACGCCGCCGGTGAATTCCTGGAACTTGCCACCGTTGGGGGCGTCCTGCTCTGCCGAGGTCGGCTCACCCAGCGGGCTGGACGCGCCACCGGCTTCGTTGTAGTGATCGCCGATAGCCCCAGTGACTTCGAATGCCATGTCGAACAATTCCTTTCACGCAGTAACAATTGGCCTAGCGGCCGCGACGCTACCGTGCGATCGGCCGTTCTCGGCGGCGACTCGCGGGAGATTCACAATCTGGTCACATTTTATTAGCCAGCGATTCGCTCATGGTCGATGACCGAAACCGGCGCGGCATCGGCTAGCGGCGGTGTGCCCTGCTTTCTCACCGCGATCACGGCGGTGTCAGTGAAAACGCTGGACGATAGCTTCGGCGATCGTGCCGGGCTCGTGTTCGGGGATGAAGTGCCTGGCGTCGGGCAGTTCGAGGACCCGGTGGTCGGTGAACGTGTCGCGCATCCGTGGCAGGAACGAGGCGGGGCGGAACGCCATGTCCTTCATGCCCCAGACCAGCAGCGTCGGTGTGGCGCCGAGTCGAGCGGGCACATCGGTGGACAGCTGCTCGAGGAAGGGACGAGCGGCCAGGATCTGCCCGGGCATGGCGGCGATTCCGCGTCTGGCTTCGGGGGAGGGCTGCACCTCGCGGTAGTGATCGGCCTCGGCCTCGCTGATCGTGTTCCGGAGCTCGCCGAGCAGGAAACGCTCCACGAGAAGGTTGTCGCGCAGGATCCGCCGCTGCATCGGCGAGCTGCTCATGGCCCGGCTGAACACTTTCTGCGGCCAGGTGTCCGTCGGCCACAACAGGGTGTTGCCGAGCACGAGTCCGCGCACCCGATCGGCTCGATCGGCCCCGACCGCGGCGCCGATCGGCCCGCCCCAGTCCTGGCCCATGATCACGAACCCGTCGAGCCCGAGATGGTCGACGAGCTCGCCGACCACCGCGGCGTGCTCGGCGATCGTGTAGCCGTATCCCGGGGGCCGTTCGGACAGTCCGAAGCCCAGGTAGTCGACTGCCAGGCACCGGAACCGGTCGCCGAGCTCGCCGATGATCTTGCGGTAGAGAAAACTCCAGGTGGGGCTGCCGTGGCAGAACAGGATGGGGATCCCGGAGCCCTCGTCGATGTAGTGCACCCGGCCCGCCGACGATTCGAACCAGCGGGATTCGAAGGGGTACAGCGCCTTGTCCGGCGTGAAATCGATCAGCATCGCATCCATCCTGTCCTCCGGCGTCGAACCGACCCTACGGCCGAAAACCGCAGCGATTCAAAGCCTTCGGTGGATCTGCGATGAGGTGGTGGTCACCGAGACGTCGGCCACCGGGTCGGCGTCCGTGGCAGTCGGCAACCGTCGCGTCACCGAGGGGGAGCCTGCTTGCAACTCGATGTGAACACTGTCGCGGTGGGATCCGGCTCGCGACGACCACCTGTGGCAGCATCGGCCCTATGACCGAGCCCGTCATCGCGACCCCGCTGCCCGACTGCCCCGATATCGAGCAGGCCTTCGCGATGTCGTGGCCGGTGCGACTCGGCGATACCGATGGGGACGACCGGCTGCGGCTCGACGCGGTGGCGCGCTACCTGCAGGACATCGGGTTCGATCATCTCGACGCGGTGGAAGACGGCGACACCCATCAGGCGTGGATCGTGCGGCGCACGGTGATCGACGTGTACGAGCCGATCATGTTCGGCGACCGCGTCCAGCTACGTCGCTGGGCCGACGCGCTCTCGAATCGATGGTGCGACATGCGCATTCGGTTGCGCGGGGAGAAGGGTGGGCACATCGAGGCCGCGGCGTTCCTGATCCACATCGACCCCGTCGCCGGCCGTCCCGCGCGGATGAGCGACGCGTTCATGGCGCCGATGCTGGCCAGCACCACCGAACATCGCTTGCGCTGGAAAGCCGCGCTCGCCGAACTCGACGTCGCGGAGGTGGAGGAGGTGCCGTTCCCGCTGCGCGTCACCGACGTCGACCGGCTCGGCCATGTCAACAACGCGGTGTACTGGGAGGCCATGGAGGAAGCGCTCGCCGCGCACCCGGACCGTCACCGGTTGCCGTACCGGGCGATCGTCGAACACGTCGGCCCGGTGATGATGGGCGACAAAGTGGTGTTGCGGACGAGTTCGCAACCCGACCGCCTGCGCGTCCAGGTCGACGTCGACGGTTCGGCCCGCGCCCTCGCTTCGGTGGAACCCCTGACCGGCGGTTCCTCGCGGCACTGAACGGATTCAGCGCTCGCGGGCGACGAGCCGCGCCGACCCGCCCGCCAGATCCACCTGATCCCGCGGCGGGGCGCCCTCCGACGGATCTTCCCGGTGCATCAGCGTGCTCTGCCGCTGTTCGAACTCGTGGTGCTTGGAGCCCTGGAACATCGCGGTGAGATGTTCGAAACCGGTCGCCGAGGCGACGGTGCCGCCACGCTTGCGCGTCCACGGGAGGAAACGTGTCCCGGTGACCCGGTTGATCGCCACCTCGACGAACGCCAACAGGATCAGCAGACACGCGAGCCCGGGGATCGTCATCGCCAGCCCCATGCCCGATACGGTACCCATCGCCGTCGCCGGGGTCGATGTTACCGATCCTGAGCTGCGGTGATGGTACTCACGGGTAGACACTCCGGGCAGTGAACCAGGTTGCGGTTTCGCGACGATCGCCCTATTCTCGACTGCGTGCCGAATCCCGCCCGCTGTGCCGCGCTGCTAGTCGCTGACCGCGACCTCGCGGTCGCTGCTGCGCAGACCGCGCAGGAAGCCTCACGGCGAATTCTTCTCGTAGTAACCCGCCGTAGCGGGGTCTGATTCGGACCAGCCCCTACGCTGCGGGCTGCTTTTCATCGTTCTGCTGGTCCCACCTGCCAACGAAGACATCTTCGGGAAGACCTCACCTGCAATGACGCTGACACTGGACCATGCCCTGTTCGCCGCTGCCCCCAAGGGCCTGCGCGCCGAGCTCACCGACCTCGACCCCGCCGCCTTCCTCGACCGGTACACCCGCGCCGACGGATCCATCGCCTTGCGCGAATGGTCTTGTTCCGGAACGGATTTCACCGCCACCCTGGAATTCGCCGACCACCTGCGCACCGTCATCGCCACCGGCAGCCCCGTTGCCGCGATGACCTCCGCGCTCTACGACGAGGGCTACCCCCTCGAGATCCTGCACTTCCATCAGCGCCCGACCGCCGACGGCACCGCCACTTTCATGCAGTGCGAGTTCAACGGCAGGCGCGGCTGGGCGGTGGCCACCGCCGCCGACAGCGCGGAATCGACCGTGCGCGCCATGATCGCCGGCGTCAACCTGCTCGCGGGCTGACGCCACCCGGACACGCACAAGGGCCCGTTCACTCGAAAGGTGAACGGGCCCTTCGTGTTCTCGGCGCCGGGCTATTCGGCGGGCGAGGATTCCTGCTGCTCGGCGATCTGCTTGCGCACCTCGTCCATGTCCAGATCCTTGATCTGGGTCACCAGGTCCTCGAGCGCGGCGGGCGGCAGCGCGCCCGGCTGTGCGAAGACGAGTACGCCCTCGCGGAAGGCCATGATGGTCGGGATCGACTGGATGTTGGCGGCCGCGGCGAGTCCCTGCTCGGCCTCGGTGTCGACCTTGCCGTAGACGACGTCGGTGTGCTTTTCCGACGAGGTCTCGTAGGTCGGCGCGAAACTGCGGCACGGACCGCACCAGGAAGCCCAGAAATCGACGAGGACCACGTCGTTTCCGGTGATGACTTCGTCGAAGTTCTGCTGGGTCAGCGTCTGGGTGGCCATGACGTCCTCTCCTTGTCGGTGTCCTCGGCTGTAACGCCGCGGCGTCCCACTATCTTCCCCCGATCACGATTCGCTCCTGCCGCGCCTCCCCGTCCCAGCGGCGAATCCCCACGATGAGCGACCGGAAATCGGTGTCGGCCGCGACCGTCCGCACCGCGTCGCCGAGCCGTTCGGGGGGCACTCGCCGCGCCAGGGTCACGTGCGGTGTCCACGCGCCGGGAGCCATGGTCGCCGGTACGCCGGGGCAGGGTGAGACCACCTCGCTGACCCGGCGATGCAGGGCGAGCAGGTCCGCGGTGACGACGACCGCCCTGACCAGGATCGGTCGGCGCGCCCCGAAGACGAGCAACCGCCCAAACGGATCGGCAGCGGCTCGAACGCGAGCCGCTCGAGCGCGTGGTCGATGCGCGGCCAGATCTCGCGCGCCACCGCGACGGTGAGGTGCGGCCGTGCGGTCCCGGGGTGGCGGTTGCCCAGGCCTGCTTCGGCAAGAACCGCCCATTGCCTGCGGATCTCCGCCTCGCCGCCCTCGTCGAGGAGCAACTCCACCGACTGCACCATGATCTGCAGAAACTAGTCGCTGCGGCGTGTCCGCACCGCCCACTCGCTCGATCCGGTCCGGACACGCGCGAGGATGGGGGAGTGAACGGTGTGAAGGCGAACCTGCGACTCGGTGTGATCGACGGCGACGGTATCGGCCCCGAGGTGGTGGCCGCGACCCGGGCGGTCGTCGACGAAGCGATCGGCGCGGCCGGGCTCGCCCCGGTGGAGTGGGTGCCGCTGGTGATCGGGCACGATGCGATCGCCGCCTTCGGCAACCCGCTGCCGGAGCAGACGCTGACCGCCCTCGAGGATTTCGACGCCTGGATCCTCGGCCCGCACGACAATGCCTCCTACCCGTCGGACATGCGCGTGGCGCCGGGCGGCGTCATCCGCAAACGGCTCGGGCTCTACGCGAACATCCGCCCTGCCGCCGCCTTCGCCGGCGTGCGCGCGATGGCGCCCGACATCGATCTGGTGATCGTCCGGGAGAACAGCGAGGGCTTCTACGCCGACCGCAATATGTTCGCCGGGTCGGGGGAGTTCCGTCCCACCGAGGACGTGGCGATGGCGGTCGCGGTGATCACCCGCCAGGCGTGCGAGCGGATCGCGCATCAGGCGCTGCGGCTCGCGCAGGGCAGGCGCAAGCGGGTCACCGTGGTGCACAAGGCCAATGTGCTGCCGATGACGACCGGCCTGTTCCGTGACGTCTGTTACGCAGTGGCCGAGCAGTATCCGGACGTGACGGTCGACGACGAACACGTCGACGCGATGGCGGCGCACCTGGTGCGCTCACCCGCCGAGTACGACGTGATCGTCACCGAGAACCTGTTCGGCGACATCCTCTCGGACCTGGCCGGTGAGCTCAGCGGTTCCCTCGGCATGGCCGCCTCGCTCAACTGCTCCGACACGCGCGCGATGGCACAGGCCGTGCACGGCGCGGCGCCCGGTCTGGCCGGGCACAATCGGGCCAATCCTGCCGCGCTGCAATTGTCGGCGGCAATGCTGTTGCGCTGGTTGGCAGTTCGTGACGACAATAGTTCGCTCCATGATGCCGCCGACCGTATTACCCGCGCGGTGGCGGCGACGCTGGCGGCCGGAATCGCGACCGCGGATCTCGGCGGTCTGGCTTCCACCAGCGAATTCACCGAGCAGGTACGGGCCCGCGTGCACCGGAGGTGAAGGGACCCCTTTCACATTGGCTGATTAATCTTCGGTTACTGTCGCACCACGCTGTGTCCGGTTCGCATACATTGCCAAACAGGCGCTGACACGTGGCCGGCGTCGACGTGAAATGTGGAGGCTCCTTTGTCTGTTCGAACTGTCCTCGGCCGTGGCGCCGTGCGGCTGCTGTGTACCGTCGCCGGCGGTGCCTTGCTGTTGACCGGCTGCGCCGAGAACACCGAGGGCGACGGCGCCTCGGTGAACAAGGTGTCGGCGGAGAAGGTCGACGCGCTCGCCGCGGCGGTCCCCGACAAAGTGAAGCAGGCAGGCAAGTTGGTCGTCGGCGTGAACGTGCCGTACCAGCCGAACGAGTACAAGGACGCGAGCGGCAAGATCGTCGGCTTCGATGTGGACCTCCTCGACGCCGTCGCGAGCACCCTCGGACTGAAGGTCGACTATGTCGAATCCTCGTTCGAGAAGATCATTCCCGCCATTCAGGCCGGGACCTACGACGTGGGTATGTCCTCGATCACCGATTCGCGCGAACGCGAACAGCAGGTCGATTTCACGACCTATTTCTCCGCGGGTATCCAGTGGGCCCAGCAAACCGGTAAAGCGATCGATCCGAACAATGCGTGCGGCAAGAAGGTCGCCGTACAGTCCACTACGGTCGAGCACACCGACGAGATTCCCGCCAAGAGCGCCAAGTGCGTCGCCGAAGGTAAGCCCGCCATCGAAATGAAGGCATTCGACGAGCAGAGCGCCGCGACCAACGCGTTGGTGCTCGGCCAGGTCGACGCGATGTCGGCCGATTCCCCGGTGACCGCGTACGCGATCAAGCAGAGCGAAGGCAAGATCGAGGCCGCGGGCCCGCTGTTCGATTCCGCGCCCTACGGCTGGGCCGTGCAGAAGAGCTCCCCGCTGGCGGCGGCTCTGCAGAAGGCGCTGCAGCACCTGATCGACAACGGCAAGTACGGCGAGATCACCACCAACTGGGGTGTGCAGGACGGTCAGATCAAGACCTCGGTGATCAACGGTGCAGTGAGCTGACGTGACCGACGCGAAAGACACGGTGGAGGTGCCCGGACCGGGCACCGAACCCGAACCGATCAAGGCGGTCCCGCTGCGCAGGCCGGGCCGCTGGATCGCGGCGGCAATCATCCTGATCCTGGTGGGATTGTTCGTCTACGGCGCGGCCACGAATCCCGCCTACCGGTGGGATACCTACGGCAAGTACCTGTTCGACAGCCGGATCACCGCCGGCGCGATCGTCACCCTGGAGCTCACCGTGCTCGCGATGGCGATCGCGGTGGGCCTCGGCACGGTCCTGGCGGTGATGCGCCTGTCGCCGAACCCGGTGCTGCGTACCGCCGCGTGGATCTACCTGTGGATCTTCCGTGGCACCCCGGTGTTCGTGCAGTTGGTGTTCTGGGGCCTGGTCCCCTCGCTGTACAAGCAGATCGATCTCGGTGTGCCGTTCGGTCCGCAGTTCTTCCACCTCGATGTGCAGCACCTGCAGGCGGCGTTCCTGTTCGCGGTGATCGGCCTCGGCCTCAACGAGGCCGCGTACATGGCCGAGATCGTGCGCGCGGGTATCAACTCCGTCGGCGAGGGTCAGCGCGAGGCGTCGGTGGCGCTGGGCATGTCGTGGACACAGACGATGCGTCGCACGGTGCTGCCGCAGGCCATGCGGGTGATCATCCCGCCCACCGGCAACGAGCTGATCGGCATGCTCAAGACGACCTCGCTGGTCACCGCGATTCCGTTGAGTACCGACCTGTTCGGCCGCGCCCGTGACATCTACGGCGTGAACTTCCAGCCCATCCCGCTGCTGCTCGTCTGTGCCACCTGGTACCTGGCGATCACCAGCGTGCTCATGGTCGGCCAGTACTACTTGGAACGCTATTACTCGCGTGGTGCCACCCGGCAGCTGACGGCCAAGCAGCTTCAGGAACTGGCCACGGCGCAGGCGGCGGTGAAGGCGAAATGACCGAACCAGTTGTGGCAGTCCCGCCGATGGTGCTGGCTGACCGGGTGTGTAAGAGCTTCGGCGCGCTGCAAGTGCTCAAGGGCATCTCTCTCGAGGTCGAGCGTGGGAAGGTGCTGACCCTGGTCGGGCCGTCGGGCTCGGGCAAGTCGACCTTCCTGCGCTGTATCAATCACCTCGAGCAGGTGAACGCGGGCAGGCTCTACGTCGACGGCGATCTCGTCGGCTACCGGGAGAAGAACGGCAAGCTCTACGAGATGCACGAGCGCGATGCCGCGATCCAGCGTCGCGATATCGGCATGGTGTTCCAGCATTTCAACCTGTTCCCGCACCGCACGGCGCTGGAGAACGTGATCGAGGCGCCCATCCAGGTGCGCGGTATCCGCAAGTCCGAGGCCGTCGCCAGGGCCGAGGAGCTGCTCGAGCGGGTCGGGCTCTCGGCCAAGCGCAACGCCTACCCGGCGCAGTTGTCCGGTGGTCAGCAGCAGCGCGTCGCCATCGCGCGAGCCCTGGCGATGGATCCCAAGCTGATGCTGTTCGACGAGCCGACCTCGGCGCTGGACCCCGAGCTGGTCGGTGAGGTGCTCGCGGTGATGCGGGAGCTGGCCGATTCGGGCATGACCATGCTGGTGGTGACCCACGAGATGGGCTTCGCCCGCGAGGTCGCCGACGAACTGGTGTTCATGGATGCCGGTGTGGTCGTGGAGTCGGGCCCGCCGCGTGAGCTGCTGGCCAATCCGCAGCACGAGCGGACCCAGGCCTTCCTCTCCCGTTTGCTCTGAGATACGACGCAGCGGCCCCGCGGATTCCCGCGGGGTCGCTGCGTTTTTCAGGGGGTTTCCGGGTTCTTCAGGCGTTCCAGGGAGACCTGCGCCTGGGCGATGCGGCGGATGGCGGCCAGTGCGGTGTCTCCGAGGACGGTGAGGACGACGACCGCGTCGATGATGTCGTCGCGCCCGCCCGCGGACAGGGCGGCCGCCACGTCGTTCTCCGCTACCGCGCGCGTGCTGTCGAAGTAGGTGGGCAGGGTCGTGGTGGCCCAGTCCCGGTAGCCGAGTTGCGCGAGTCGGACGATCACTCCGGTGAGCGTGTCGATGGCCTGCGGGCTCGGTTTCATGTCCCAGCCGCGTCGGTCCATCTCCGCGCGCACGGCCTCGTAGGCGCGATCCCATTCGGCGTCATGGGCGGCGGGGACGGGGGTGGACAGGCTGTCCTGTGCCACGCCCAGCACATGGAACAGCGGCATGTCGGGAGAGTCGATCGCGGCGAGCACATCGGAGACGGTGGCGACCGGTATCCCGCCCACCTCGATCAGCGCGCGGATCAGGCGGAGTCGGCGCAGGTGGTCTTCGCCGTAGCTGGCCTGGTTGGGGCTGGTGCGTTCACCCGGCGGCAGCAGTCCCTCGCGCAGGTAGTACTTGATGGTCGCCACCGCGATGCCACTGCGATCACTCAACTCCGAGATTCGCACTCTTACCTCCGTGTTGTTCCTACCCCTTGCCTACGTCACCCATAGCGGATAGTCTAGCTATCCATAACGGATAGTATAGCTATCTATCTCTGGGAGATTCGAATGTCAGTCCTGACCGTCCCCTCGCTGCCCCGCCCCAACGCCCCCCTGCACCGCCCGCTGATGTATTTCGCCGCCGTCAACGCCGCGCTCGTCGTGGTCGGCCTGATCGGGATGCTGGTCGACGACCGGGTGATCGCCGGGTCGACGGCCTGGTTCAAGCCGACCAAGTTCGCGATCTCGTTCGTGTTCTACAGCGTCGCGCTGGCCTGGTTGATGTCGTTGCGGCCCAGCCCTTCTCGGCTCGCCTCGCGGATGGCCACGGTGATCGTGGTCGCCGGGGTGATCGAACAGGCGGTCATCTTCGGGCAGGTGATCCGGGGGACTCGCAGCCACTACAACACGACCACCACGTTCGACGCGATGCTCTGGGTCACGATGGGGTCGACCATCGTGGTGCTGTTCCTGGCGACGATGGTGGTCGCTGTCGCAGTGGCCCGCACCCGCATCGGAGACATCGCGATCACCTGGTCGATCCGCCTCGGCCTGCTGATCACGCTGGTGGGATTGGGCCTGGGCCAGTTGATGCCGATGCAGGAATCGGGCATCGACGGTATCGCGGGCGCTCATACCGTCGGCGCACCGGACGGTACTCCCGGCATGCCGCTCACCGGGTGGAGTACCACCGACGGTGACCTGCGCATTCCGCATTTCTTCGGCATGCACGCCCTCCAGGCGCTGCCGCTGTTCGCGGCACTGCTGGTCGTGCTGGCTCCACGGATCCCGTTGTTGCGGTCGGTACGCGTTCGGTTGGGCCTGATCATCACCGGGTCGGCGGGTTACGCGGCGATCCTCGCCCTGGTCACCTGGCAGGCGCTGCGCGGACAGCCGCTGATCCACCCCGATCAGGCCACGCTCACCGCCGCGGCCGCGATCGTCACCGGAATTGTTGTCGGAGTAATGATCTCGGTCGCGAGCGCGGCCGGTACCCGAAAGGTGGTCACCGCATGAGCACGCTGTTCGACCTGTCGTTCTTCGTCACCGTGCCCTTCTGGGCTCTGATGATCTTCGCGCCGACCTGGCGCTGGACTCGCACGATCATCTCGTCGCCGTGGATTGTGCTGGTGCCATTGGCGGTCTGGGCGATCGTCGCGGTTCCGGTGCTCGGCGCGATGTGGTCGCTGGTGACTTCACCGTCACTGGATGCGATCACCGAAGCCACTGCCGATCCCGCTGTGCTGACCGCACTGTGGGCGCAGATCATCGCGTGGGACCTGTTCCTCGGCCGCTGGATCTATCTCGACAGTCGCGAGCGCGACGTGCACCCGCTCCTGATGGGCCCACTGCTGGTCGGCACGATTCTGTTGTCGCCCATCGCCTTCCCGATCTATCTGCTCGTCCGTGAATTCGCGCGGCGCTCGCCGATCGAGCGTTCTGCCGCGACACAGGCGGATCCGGTCGGCGCGTAGCCGCCGTGAGCCGGGCTCGTTGGTCCAGCTCACGGCGCTTCCCGGCCGGCAGGCCGCGGTGACGCGGCGCTACAACGGCATCAGGCGGTGTTTGCGCGGTGCCTGCTCGATGTGTTTGTCGCCGAGCAGGCGCAGTGCTTTGCGGATTTCCAGCCGGGTGCTCGACGGTTCGATGACCGCGTCGATATAGCCGCGCTCGGCGGCGATCCACGGGGTGGCGACGGCGGCGTTGTAGAAGTCGACCATCTGCTGACGCACGGCCGGTCGGTCTGCCTCGGGGACGGCGGCCAGCTGTTTGCGCTGGGTCAGGCCCACGGCGGCTTCGGCGCCCATCACAGCGATCCGGGCCGTCGGCCACGCGAGATTGATGTCGCCGCCGAGTTGCTTGCACCCCATCACCGCGTAGCCGCCGCCGTAGGCCTTGCGGACCACGACGGTGACGATCGGAACGGTGGCCTCGACGACCGCGTAGAAGAAGCGCCCGCCGCGTTTGATGACGCCGATCTTCTCCTCCTCCACGCCCGGCAGCACGCCCGGGGTGTCGACGACGAACACCAGCGGAATGTCGAACGCGTCGCACAGGCGGATGAAGTGCGCGGCCTTGTCCGACCCGCGCGCGTCGATCGCGCCGCTGGCCACCAGCGGCTGATTGGCGACCACCCCGACGCTGCGCCCGTCGACCCGTGCGAATCCGGTGATCAGATTGCGGGCGGCGCCGTCGCCGATCTCGTGGAACTCCCCGTCGTCGAAGATCCGGAGCAGGATCTCGTACATGTCGTAGCCCCGGCGATCGGAATCCGGTATCAGCGAATCGAGTTCGCGGTCGGAGTCCGTGATCTCCGGCTCCAGACCGGGATTGATCAGGGGAGCACGCTCGTAGCAGTTCGACGGCATGAAGCTCAGATACGTTCGTGCCCACTCGAAAGCGGCTTTCTCGTCCGCCGCCACGTGATGGATGTTGCCGTTGTGCGCCTGGTTGAACGCGCCACCGAGCTCGTCGAGGGTCACTTCCTCGCCGGTGGTCTCGCGGATGATCTCGGGACCGGTCACGAACATGTACGCCGACTCGGTCGCGATCAGCACATCGGTGTTGATCGGCGAATACACCGCGCCCGCAGCACATTTGCCCAACATCACCGACACCTGCGGTACCACCCCGGACAGCCGCGTCTGCCGCCTGCTCATCTCGGCGTACCAGGCCAGTGAGGTGACCGCGTCCTGCACCCGGGCGCCGCCGGAGTCGTTGATCGCCACGAACGGGCACGCGATATCGGCCGCCAGGTCCATCGCCATCGCGACTTTGCGCCCGAACATCTCACCCACCGATCCACCGAACACGGTCTGGTCGTGGGCGATCACAACCACCGGGCGCCCGTCGATCCTGCCGTGCCCGGTGACCACACCGTCACCGTAGAGTCCGTCGGCCGCGCCTGGCTGTTTCACCAGTGCCCCGATTTCGGTGAAACTGCCCTGGTCGAGAAGTATTTCGATGCGTTCGCGTGGACCGGGGATTCCTTTCGCCGCGCGCTTGGCGATCCCCGCCTCCCCCGCGGGTTCCCGCGCCGCCCTCAGATTGTCCCGCAGCTCTTGCAGTTTCGCAGCAGTAGTCGACTCCACCACGCACGCCCTTCCTCGTCCTGGTCGAGCTCTCCTTCATCGGTTAGCCAAAGCGTAGCGCTGACGCCCGCGCCGACATCAGCGGCACGGCGGACCGATCCTTGACGAATCACGCGTCGTACCGTGGGTGGGGTGAACAAGCCGACCCGATACGGAGCGATCGCCTTCTCCTCGGCCACCGAGCGCCGTCAGCGCAGCGGTGGTGGTTTCACCGTCCACGGCAGGCGGATGGCCGACGGCGCCGACATCGGCGAGCCCGAAGAACTGGAGCCCCAGGTGGCGGGCCTGATCCGGCAGGCCGACTCGTTCTACCTCGCTACCGTCACCGGATCCGGCTGGCCCTACATCCAACATCGCGGCGGGCCACAGGGTTTCGTGCACGTGCTCGACTCCTCGACGATCGCGTGGGCCGAGTACGCGGGTAACAACCAGTTCGTCACTGTGGGCAATCTCGACATCGACGATCGGGTGTCGCTGTTCTTCATCGATTACCCGACCCGCACCAGGGTCAAGATCTTCGGTCGGGTCGAGGTCGTCGAACGCGCCGACGATCCCGGCCTGCTCGACCGCCTCCTGACCACGTCGGCGGGCCCGATCGACGCGCGCTCGGACCGGGCGTTCGTGGTGCGGGTCGAGGCGTTCGACCGGAACTGCACCAAGAACATCACCCCTCGCTACCGCACCGAGTGGATCCAGGACTACCTGCGCGCGGGCCGCGCTCCTCTCGAAGCCGAAATCGAGCGTCTACAGCACCGCAACGCCGAGCTCGAGGCCGAAATCGCCCGCCTGAAGTCTTCCCCCTGACCGCCGCGCCTATCGATCGACGGCGGAGGCGTGGCCGCCGAAGGCGATACGTAGTTGCCCGAGCAGCACCTTCGCCGCCGGGCCGGGCGGGGGATCGGTGCGCCAGGCCAGGGCCAGCCGGCCGTGGATGGTGGGGTCGACGATGTCGAGGGATCGGACACCGAAGGTGTCAGCTTCGGCGGTGGTGAGGGCTGGGACGATGGCGGTTCCCAGCCCGCGTGCGGCGAGTTCGAGGAGCAGCGGGGGAGCGGCGGCTTCGAAGGCGATGTTCGGGGTGAAACCAGCGGCGGCGCAAGAGCGTTCGAAGACCCCGCGAAGGCCGGTGCCCCGGGTGAGGCAGATGAGGCGGCGATCGGCGAGGGCTCCCAAGGTGATGGAGCCCGCCGATTCGGCGGGGTCGATGGGCGCATCGTGGGCGACGGCGGCGACGAGCGCGGTCTCCAGGATCACCTCGAGTCCGATGCCGGAATCTATCGGCGCGCCGGTCAATCCGGTCAACGCGATGTCGAGTTCACCGTGTTCGACGGCGGCGAGCATCCTTTCCGCGGTGTCCTCGGTGAGGCTGATCCCGACCTGCGGATGATCGTGGTGGAAATCGGCGAGAACGCCCGCGACATCGAAGACCTCCGACGCCGCCCCGGAGATCATGCCGAGCCGGACCTGACCCCGCAGCAATCCGGTGAACTCCCCGACCGTGTCGCCGATCCGGTCGGCGGCGGCCAGGGCGGCGCGTGCGTGGGTGAGCACCGCGGCGCCGACGTCGGTCAGTGTCACGGAGCGCGCACCGCGGTCGAGCAGACGCTGCCCGAGTTCGCGTTCGAGTTGGCGGATCTGGGTGCTGAGACCGGGCTGGGACAAGTGCAGCCGTTCGGCGGCCTTGGTGAACCCGCCCTCGTCGACGATCGTCACGAAGTAGCGCAGCTGACGCAGTTCCATAACTATCGATTATAGGTAATAGAAGATCTATCTCTTGTACTTATTCATTGTCGGCGAGCAGAGTCGAAGACATGACCGATATCGCAACGAAGTTCACTGGTCCTGTCTTCACGCCGGACGACCCCGGGTACGCCGAGGAGATCGCCGGCTTCCAAACCGCCTACACCCACCGTCCGGCGTTCGTGGTCGGCGCCCAGCACGGCCAGGACGTGCGCGCCGCCGTGGAATTCGCCGCACGGCACGGGCTGTCGGTGGCCGTGCAGGCGACCGGACACGGTCTGTCGGTAGCCACCGACGGCGGGGTGCTCATCACGACCGGACGCATGGACGCCATCACCGTCGACCCGCAGGCTCGTACCGCTCACATCGGGGCCGGGGTGCGGGCGGGCGCGTTGGTCGAGGCGGCCGCGCGGTACGGGCTGGCGCCGTTGAACGGGTCGTCGCCGTCGGTGGGCGTCGTCGGGTATGTGCTCGGCGGCGGGCTCGGATTGCTGGCCCGTGAATTCGGTTATGCCGCAGATCATGTGCGCCGCATCGAACTGGTGACCGCCGACGGCAGGATGCGCTCGCTCGGCCCGGAAGACGAGTTGTTCGGGGCGGTACTGGGTTCCGGCGGGAACTTCGGCGTGGTGACCGGTCTCGAACTCGATCTCGTCCCCGTCGCCGAAATCTATGGTGGTCAGCTGGTTTTCGACGCGCCACTGGTCGACGCGGCGCTGGAGGCGTGGCGCACCTGGACCGAGACCGTACCGAGCGCGCTGACCTCCACGATCGCGGTGGTGACCTATCCCGACATCCCGCCCGTGCCGGAATCCTTGCGAGGCCGGCACGTCGCTTCGATCCGAATCGCCTTCGACGGGCCGGACGAGGAGGGGCAACGGTGGGTCGCGCCCCTGCGGCGGATCGGACCTCGGCTGCACGAGGACCTGCGCACGATGCCCTACGCCGAATCGCACACCATCCACAGTGACCCGCCTTTCCCGCATGCCTACGCCGCGACCAACGCGCTGCTCTCGGAGCTGACACCGCAGGGTCTGTCCGCGCTGCGCGCGTTGACGGCCCCGGGCGGATCGGTCGACGCGGTCATCGACATCCGCCATCTCGGTGCGGCCCTGCGGCACGGTGGCCCGGCCTCGATCGATCATCGCGATGCGGAGTACATCGTGCGGGTGATCACCGGTCCCGGTGAGGGTGACTCCGCACCCGAAGGCCTCGGGAAGGTGCGAGAAGCATTGGCGCCGTGGACGATCGGGCACAGTCTCGCGTTCCTTTACGGTGCGGGCGGCGCGGCGGACGAAGCCCAGACCGCGGCAGGCTACTCCCCGGACACCTACCGCTGGCTGGCGGCGGCGAAAGCGAAGTACGACCCGCGAAACATGTTCCGCGCCAACCGCAATATCGCCGCCGGTTCCTAGCGCCGCTTGCTCAGCCTCCCGATATCTACTATCTTAGTGATATCACTCAGATATCGGGAGGATGTCATGGAGCTGCGGTCCGCATTCCGCGTCAATGGATTCGTCGTCGTGCTGGGGTGGCTGGTGTTCACCCTGTTGTTCGGGGCCGCCGCCGTTCTCGCGTTCATCGCCGCCACCCAGCACAACGGTGGCGCACTGGCCTGGATCGGCGCGGTGGCCGCCGTCGTCGTGATCCTGGTCGTCTGGTTGCTCGCCACCGGGCTGATCATCGTCAACCCCAACGAGGCCAAGGTCGTCACCTTCTTCGGCCGCTACATCGGCTCGGTGAGCGAGCCCGGGTTCTTCTCGGTGGTCCCGCTCACCGACCGTAAGTCCATCTCGCTGCGGGTGCGGAACTTCGAGACCCAGAAGCTCAAGGTCAACGACGCCGACGGCAACCCCGTCGAGATCGCGGCGGTCGTCGTCTACAAGGTGGTCGACAGCTTCAAGGCCGCCTTCGCTGTCGACGACTACGAGGAGTACGTCGAAACCCAGTCCGAGGCGGCGGTGCGTCACCTCGCCACCACCCACCCCTACGACGCCCACGACGACTCCCGTACCAGTCTTCGCGACGGTGCCGAAGTCGCCGAGGAACTGACCGTCGAGCTGCGCGAACGCACCCTCACCGCGGGTATCGAGGTCATCGAGGCCCGCATCACCCACCTCGCCTACGCCCCCGAGATCGCCCAGGCGATGCTCGTCCGCCAGCAGGCGGCCCAGGTCGTCGCCGCTCGCACCCAGATCGTCGAAGGCGCCGTCGGCATGGTCGCTCTCGCCCTCGACCGCCTCGCCGAACAGGGCACCGTCGAACTCGACGAGGAGCGCAAGGCCAACATGGTCTCCAACCTGCTCGTCGTCCTGTGCGGTGACCGCGCCACCCAGCCCGTGGTCAACGCCGGATCCCTCTACTCCTGAGCCGCCCGATGACCCAGCCGAAGAAGGACCCCAAAAAGATCCTGCTACGGCTCGACCCGGCCGTCCACGAGGCAATAGCCAAGTGGGCGGCCGACGACCTGCGCAGCATCAACTCCCAAATCGAATACGCCCTCCGCCTCGCCCTCGACCAGGCAGGCCGAAAGCCCAAGCGCAACTAGTCGATCGATCATGTCGTCTCAGCCGACCCCGAGAACGCGAGTGAGGAGGCGCTGGCGGGTTCGGGTGTCGGATTTGGCGAGGACGGCTTTGACGTGGTCGTTGACGGTGTGTTCGGAAAGGAACAGTTCCGCTGCCAGTTCGTGGGAGTCCAGGCCGGTCGCCAAGAGGGTCAGGACCTGGGATTCCCGGGTGGAGAGGGCGTGGGCTCGGGCGAACAGGTCGAGGCGTTCGGTGGCCGTGCTCGGTTCCAGGGCCACGGCGATGTCGGGGCCGATGCGGTCGGCTTTGACGGTGAGCCAGCGGTTGCCGCCCAGGTGGACGCGGGAGGTGGCGGGGCCGAGCGGGACGGCGGCCTCGGTGGCGAGCAGGGCGGCGGCCGCGTTGTAGACCGAGGCGGGGACGGGGGGAATCGGTTCGTCCGGGGGGAGCAGGCGCAGCAGGGAATCCGCGGCGGCTGCCGTCTGGGAACGCACGCGCAGGGTGTCGTCGAGGAGTACGACCGCGGGGCCGAGCGGCGCGAGCCCGGCGTCGGATTCGACGAAGGTGGCGCCGACAGTACGGCGCAGGCCGGCGGTGACCGGGATCGTCAGCGTGCTCAGCTCACCGAGTTCCGGTGTGGTGAAAGGGGACTCGGTGTAGCGGAGCAGTTCGAGGAAGCCCCAGCAGCCGTAGCGGTCGGCGAAGGTGACGGTGGCGGAGTCGGTGACGCCGAGATCGTGCTGGGCGGTGCGCCAGAGCAGGGAGCGTTCCGGGTCGCCGTCGGTGGCGCCCAGCAACGAGTGGGCGCCGGTGCCGCGCACGGTGTCCCAGCGATTGAGTGGAGTGAGATACCGGGCGCGGATCAAGTCGGGCAAGAGCGCGAGATCGAGGCGGGGGACATCGGCGAGCGGCGCCGTCGCGATCGCGGTGACGGGATCGGTGAGCGCGAAGACATGGCCGGTGAACGGGATCCTCGCGCGGATCTCGACCAGGACGAGTTCACGCAATCGTTTGGCGGAGTGCCCGGCGCGGCACAGACGGCCGATCCGGTCTGCCAAGGTGCTCGGCACGGACCCCAGTCTACGGCGGAAAACCCCCAGGATCAGGGATGTTCCGGTGCCCCGAACCGGCAGACCATGGAGCTGTCCATTCAGCACGACCACGGAGGTCACCATGACCGTCACCCTGCACATCGACAACACCGTTCGCGACTACGACGACTGGAAGGCCGCGTTCGACCAGTACGAGCGATTCCGCGCCGACAACGGCGTGCGCACCTACCGCGTCGGCCGCGTCGACGGCACACCACACCGAGTCCTCATCGACCTGGATTTCGACGATCGGACGGCCGCCGAGGCGTTCCGCACCGCGTTGGCGACCGTGCTCGCCACCCCGCGCAGCCGCGCGATGGTGATCAGTCACGAAGCCTGGCTCGTCGACTTGGTCGACGAGCGGATTTCGGCCTGATCGACGCGCCGGGCGCCCCACGGGGACAACCGAACTCGAATCCGCCGGTAAATTGATCCGGTGCCCATCTCGTTCGACATTCCTGGAATGCAACAGTTGGACGACACGACCTGGGGGAATCCGGCCACTCGTGACGTCGTCGCGTTGAACTATGTCAACGGCACGCCCGACCTGCCCGCCCGCCTGCACGACCTGAAACGGCTGCGCAGGCGGCTGGCCGAGCACCACGCCCGGACCGGCTGCCTGATCGAGGCGTTCGTGGTGTGGGTGGACCAGTTGCCCGCCCTGCTGCGGGTGGAGAAGACCCAACTGCCGGGTCCGCGCGGTGAGCTGGTCTTCGCGGCGTCGATCGTGGTGCCCAAGGACCGGTGCTCGGCGGTGTTCCAGGTGATCTGCCCCGAGACCGGTGTGCCCGGCGCGCGCGAGACCTTGATCGGCCGGCAGGTTCGGCGCGACGAGATGTGCCCGCCCCACCCGTACGCGCCCGGTCTGCGCGGACGGTTGCCCTATCTGCTGTCCGATGACGTCCGCTTCGACGTCGAATTCCCCGATCACGCGCTGACCAGGGCGCGTCGCTGGGTCGCCGACACCGTGCCGAACGTGCGCGTGGATCCGTCGTTCGCCGCGCTGCCGGAGTTCTAGGGCTTCTCGGCGATGAAGATGGCGGTGCCGGGGAAGATCTGCCCGCGCAGCGGCGACCACTGACCCCATTCGCGGTCGAGCCATTCCGGCCAATCCGGTTCGACGATGTCCACCAGGTGCAGGCCGGCGCCGACGATCTCGCGGACCCGGTCACCGATCGTGCGGTGGTGCTCCACATAGGTCGGCACACCGTCGCCGTCCACCTCTACATAAGGAGTGCGGTCGAAATACGGGATCGTGGCGGTCAGACCCGCCTCGCCCGGATCGTCGGGGAAGATCCAGCGCATCGGATGGTTCACCGAGAACACCCAGCGCCCACCCGGGCGCAACACCCGAGCCACCTCGCGCATCACCAGCGCCGAATCGGCGACGAACGGCACCCCGCCGAACGCCGAGCAGGCCAGATCGAACGACGCGTCAGCGAAGGGCAGCGCCTCGGCACCCGCCTGAACCAGGGGTACGCGCGGTCCGCCCTGATCCATCGCGGCCACGCCACGCTCCAGCATCCCCTTCGACACATCGAGCCCGACCGGGAACGCGCCGTGACCGGCCAGCCACCGCGAGCACGGCGCCGATCCGCAGCCGATCTCCAAGATCGTCTTGCCGGTCACGTCACCCAGGAAACCCATGTCGCCCTCGTGCAGGCCCTCCGGGCACCACACGAACTCGCCGCCCGGCGAGTCGACGCCGAGGAAATCGGCGTGGGTCTGGTGGTACTGCTCGGCGTCGGCGTCCCACCAGCGGCGATTCGCGCGCTCGCTGTCGCGCGAGTCGATCTTGGTTCGGGTGGTCGCTGAGGTACCCAGCAGCGCGTTGGCCTGCGCGTGGCGTTCGTCGTCGGACACGGCCAACAGGGTATCGGCGTGGTGCGGGGGGTGGTTTGCCCGGCTCGGCGCGGGTCGCGTAGGCTGATGCACGCTGTAGAGGGACGCTGAATTTGATCAGCGGCAAGTGCGACGGTCCGTGCGATACTTTACCGGTATCCCTTCGTCGCGTCGTCGCGGTGATCTCGCAGCGTACCGAAAGATCCAATGTCCGCAACCGACCACAATCCGTCCGGAGCAAACCCACATATGCCCACCACCGTCACCTCGCCGCAGGTAGCCATTAACGACATTGGCTCCGCCGAGGATTTCCTGGCCGCCATCGACGCAACGATCAAGTACTTCAACGATGGTGACATCGTCGAAGGCACCATCGTCAAGGTCGATCGTGACGAGGTCCTGCTGGACATCGGTTACAAGACCGAAGGCGTCATCCCCTCCCGCGAGCTCTCCATCAAGCACGACGTCGACCCGAACGAGGTCGTTTCCGTGGGCGACGCGGTCGAGGCCCTGGTCCTCACGAAGGAGGACAAGGAAGGCCGCCTGATCCTGTCGAAGAAGCGGGCGCAGTACGAGCGCGCGTGGGGCACGATCGAGGAGCTCAAGGAGAAGGACGAGGCCGTCAAGGGCACCGTCATCGAGGTCGTCAAGGGCGGCCTGATCCTCGACATCGGTCTCCGTGGCTTCCTGCCCGCCTCGCTCGTCGAGATGCGTCGTGTCCGCGACCTCCAGCCGTACGTCGGCAAGGAGATCGAGGCCAAGATCATCGAGCTCGACAAGAACCGCAACAACGTGGTCCTGTCGCGTCGCGCCTGGCTCGAGCAGACCCAGTCCGAGGTCCGCAGCGAGTTCCTGCACCAGCTCCAGAAGGGCCAGGTCCGCAAGGGCGTCGTGTCCTCCATCGTCAACTTCGGTGCCTTCGTGGACCTGGGTGGCGTCGACGGCCTGGTGCACGTCTCCGAGCTGTCCTGGAAGCACATCGACCACCCGTCCGAGGTTGTCGAGGTCGGCAACGAGGTCACCGTCGAGGTTCTCGACGTCGACCTGGACCGCGAGCGCGTCTCCCTGTCGCTCAAGGCGACTCAGGAAGACCCGTGGCGTCAGTTCGCCCGGACCCACGCCATCGGCCAGATCGTGCCCGGTAAGGTCACCAAGCTGGTTCCCTTCGGTGCCTTCGTGCGCGTCGAAGAGGGCATCGAGGGCCTGGTCCACATCTCCGAGCTGGCCGAGCGCCACGTCGAGGTCCCGGACCAGGTTGTGGCCGTCGGCGACGACGCCATGGTCAAGGTCATCGACATCGACCTCGAGCGTCGTCGGATCTCGCTGTCGCTGAAGCAGGCGAACGAGGACTACAACGCCGAGTTCGACCCGTCGAAGTACGGCATGGCCGACAGCTACGACGATGCGGGCAACTACATCTTCCCCGAGGGCTTCGATCCCGAGACCAACGAATGGCTCGACGGGTTCGACAAGCAGCGTGAAGAGTGGGAAGGCCGCTACGCCGAGGCCGAGCGTCGCCACAAGATGCACACTGCCCAGATGGAGAAGATGGCAGCCGACGCTGCCGCCGAGGCCGCCGCTGGTGGTCCCGTCGCGGGCAACTACTCCTCCGAGACCGGTGGCAGCGCGGCTGCGTCCACCTCCGGTCCGGCCGAGTCCACGGGCGGCTCGCTGGCCAGCGATGCCCAGCTCGCGGCTCTGCGGGAGAAGCTCTCCGGCAACGCCTGATTCAGCGGAAACGCCTGAATCAACACCCGCATTACCGAAGGCCCCGGTCCATATGGACCGGGGCCTTCGGCCTTTCCTGGGCAGATCCTGTTCAGCGGCCCACGGTGAAACGACGCTGAAGGTGGCGCGGATTGTCGACCTCGTCGAGGAGCGCGACAGCGAGGTCCTCGGCCGAGATATCGGTGTCGGAGTCGAGAAGTTGGTCGCCGCCGAGTCGGTAGCGACCGGTGCGCGGGCCCGGTTCGATACGCCCTGAGGACGGGCTCAGATAGGTCCAGTGCCGATTGGACTGGCGATAGATGTTGAGCGCATCGCGACCGGCGAGCACGGGCTCGCGGTACTCGGCCGGTACTAGCAGTTCCTCGGTGAGCACCCTGGTGAAGTCCGGGGTATCCACCAATTGCAGGCCGGGGGCGACCTCCAAGCTCCCGCCACCGCCGACGACGATCAACCGGATATCCGGATGTTGTTGCAGCGCACCGACCATCGCCCGCGCGCCGACGACGAAATTGTCTGCCTTGGCGATGGTGTCGGCGATGCCGTGCCCCGCGTTGACGGCGCTGATCACCACGTCGAGCCCTGCGATCGCCGCGGCGATGCTGTCGGTGTCGAGCCAATCGGCTGCTCGCCACGTCGTGTCGCCCCGCTCGGCGGGAAAACGAGCGGAATCACGGGTGAACGCTGTGACCCGGTGCCCTCGATCCTGTGCTTCGGCGACCACTCGGGAGCCGATGACGCCGGTGGCGCCGAATACTCCGATTTCCACAATGCCCTCAATCCTCAGCGCTGTTCGATTACTACACGCCGTTCAGTAATGACACGGCTGATAGTAGACGAACGCTGTAGGGTGTCAACCGTGGTCGAGGTGAGGAATCGGCGCGAGCGATTGCGCGAAGAAGCGACAGCGGAGATCAAGGCGATCGCGTTGCGGCTATTGGCCGAAGGCGGTCCCGACGCGATCTCCTTGCGGGCCATCGCCAGAGAGATGGGAATGACCGCGGGGGCGCTGTACGGGTACTTTCCCGCTCGGGACGACCTGATCACCACGCTGATCGCCGACGTCTACACCTCGCTCGTCGACCGGGCAGAGGCCGCGCGCGATGCCGTGCCCGAAACCGATCCAGCCGGTCGGATCATGGCCTGGGGTGAGACTGTCCGGGAATGGGCGGTCGCCAATCCCGCTGGGTTCAAGTTGATCTACGGCGATCCAGTTCTCGGCTATCAACCGCCGTCGAGCGGTCCCGCGCACGAGGCGGAACTGCGTGCGTGCGGCGGATTGGTCGGTCTGGCAGCCGCGGCCTGGCCGTATGCCGCGACCTCGCAGACCATCGGCGCACCGGCATGGCCGGATTTCGACCCCGCGCTCGTCGACCACGTGCGCGGCGAATTCCCCGACCTGCCGCCCGCGGGACTGGCTCTCGCGCTGCGGATGTGGGGGCGCATGCACGGGCTGCTGGCGCTGGAGATCTACGGACATCTCGGGCCTCGGGCGCAACATCCGGACAAGCTCTACCGGGCCGAGATGCTCGATCTGGTCCGTTCACTCGGATTGCGCGAGTAGGTCTTTTCCCAGGTGGGGTAGCGTGTGCGCGATTGCTCCATCCCCCTATGGGAAAGGTGCTCCACTCCGATGAGTTCTGGTCCCTTCGCCGGTCTCAACCGGCGACAATTCCTTGCGAAGGCTATGGCCGCCGGTGCGGTGGGAACGCTTGCCACCTGGGCGAATCCGATTATCGACCGAGCTTTCGCCGCCGATCCGGTGGGCATGGGCGGGCTCGGCGATATCGAGCACTTCGTCTTGCTCATGCAGGAAAACCGGTCCTTCGACCACTATTTCGGCACCCTGTCGGGGGTGCGCGGGTTCGGTGAGTCCTCCGCGTCGTGGCGTCAGTACGGGTGGTCGCCCGGAATCGGGCCCACCGCAGACGGTTTCGTCGAACCGTTCCGGCTCGACACCACCCGCGGCGCCACGCTGGACGGGGAGTGCATCAACGACCCCGACCACACCTGGCCGGGCATGCACAAGGCATTCAACAACGGCCGCAACGACGGCTGGATGCCGATGTCGGTGGCCTCGGTCGGGCCGGCGAATGCGCCCGCGGCGATGGGTTACTACCTACCGGAAGACATTCCGATCCACACCGAGCTCGCGCAGGCGTTCACGCTGTGCGACAACTACCACTGCTCGGTGCTCGGTCCCACCGACCCCAACCGGCTGTACTGGATGAGCGCGAGCATCGACCCCGACGGCCTGGCGGGCGGTCCGCTGGTGGAGACGCCGACTCTGCTTCCGAAGAACGTCTACAGCTGGCGGACCTACCCGGAGAACCTGTCCGAGGGCGGGGTGCCGTGGAAGATCTACAGCAATCGCGATGTCGGCCCGGCCTCGTCGATGCTCCTGGACGGCATGATGGGCTGCTTCACCCAGGCCGCCGACCCGAATTCCGAACTGGCGCGCCGTGGTATCGCACCGACCTACCCGAACGATTTCCAGGCCGACGTCGCCAACAACACGCTGCCCGCGGTGTCCTGGGTGGTGCCGTCACTGCTGCACTGCGAACACCCCGCGCTGCCGGCGGCTTTCGGTGCGCTCGGCATAGTGCAGCTCCTCGATATCCTCACCTCGAATCCGGCGGTGTGGGAGAAGACCGCGCTGATCATCAGCTACGACGAGAACGGCGGCTTCTTCGACCACGTCACGCCGCCGACCCCGCCGCCCGGCACCACGGGCGAATTCCTGACGGTGCCACTGGATCGGGTGCCCGCCGCGGGTGGGATCACCGGCCCGATCGGACTGGGTTACCGGGTGCCGTGCACGGTGATCTCGCCGTACAGCCGCGGTGGGTTGGTCGCCTCGCAGACCTTCGACCACACGTCCCAATTGCGTTTGCTGGAAACCAGATTCGGCGTCGACGTGCCGAACCTGACCGCGTGGCGACGCGGCGTCACCGGCGATATGACATCCACGTTCGACTTCGCGGCGGCGCCGAATGCCGCGAAACCGGTGCTGCCCGACCCGCGCCCCAAGGCCGACGCGGCGATCGCGCAGTGCGGTCCGAATATCGCGGCGGGCACCCTCGGACAGGGTGTGCCGTACCCGGTGCCGCCGAATGCGATGCCGGCGCAGCAGCCGGGGGCGCGGCGCGCGCCGAGCGGTCTCGTCGGCGTCTGAGCGGGGGTGGGCTCGGCATCGCGCCGGGCCCACTGTCAGCTCGCGGCGGCGGGCGACCAGTATCCGGTGGCCATGCTCGGGCGTTTGCGCATCGCGGCGAAGCTGTGTCTGGCGGGGGAGAGCAGGGTAGTGAACCAGGAGCGCCGGTACTCGGCGAGAGTCGCTGCAACAGCGGGGAATTCGATGCAGTGCACACCGCCGGGCATACCGAGGCGGTGGCGAGCCGCCCGGTGGTTCCTGGTACTCATGATCATCCTCCGGTAGTCGTGCGGCCTTCTCGCCTGCGCGGAAGATTAATCCACGCGACGCGCCCGGCCCGGGATCTTCCGCCGCTCCGGGCATGGGCGTGTCGGAGGAGGTGCCCCGGCGCGGCGGCCGGGATGCGAGACTGGGCCCATGTTGCGGATCGGCCTCACCGGAGGCATGGGAGCGGGTAAGTCCACAGTGGCGCGGACGCTGGTCGAACTCGGGGCGGTGCTCATCGACTCCGACGCGATCGCGCGCGAGGTCGTCGCCCCCGGTACGCCGGGCCTGGCCGCGCTGGTCGAGGAATTCGGTGAGGGCATTCTGAGCCCCGACGGCAGCTTGGACCGGCCCGCGCTGGCCGCGGTCGCCTTCGCCGACGATGTGTCTCGGGGCAAGCTCAACGCCATCACCCATCCGCTGGTCGGCGCCCGTACTGCGGATCTGATCGGCGAGGCGGCCACCGATGCCGTTGTGGTGCAGGATATTCCGCTCCTGGTCGAGAACGGGCTCGCGCCACTGATGCAGCTCGTCGTGGTGGTCGGGGCAGAAGAGGAGACCAGGCTGCGCAGGCTGGTCGAACACCGCGGCGTGGCCGAAGCCGACGCGCGAGTCAGGATCGCCGCCCAGGCCACCGACGACCAGCGCCGCGCGGTCGCCGATGTGTGGCTCGACAACAACGGTGCGCCGGAGGTGGTCGAGGCGCAGGTCCGTGAGCTGTGGGCGCGACGGCTGGTGCCGTTCGAGCGCAATCAGCGCGAGGGCATCCGGGCGCGCGCCGACTACGTTCTCGTCACCGACCCGGAATGGGATATGCAGGCGCGCAGGATCATCGCCCGGCTGCACCTGGCCTGCGGTGCGTCGGCGGTGCGCATCGATCACGTCGGATCCACCGCGGTGCATGGACTCCCCGCCAAGGACATCATCGACATCCAGGTGACGGTGGCCGATATGGCCACGGCCGAATCGCTGACGGATGCCTTGACGGCCGCCGGGTTCCCGCTCGCTCCCCAGGTGACGCACGACAATCCGAAACCGAGCCACGGCGATCCCGAGGGGACCGACCTCGCCCTCTGGGGAAAACGCCTGCACGGCAATGCCGATCCGGGAAGGCCGGCCAATATTCATCTGCGCGTGCGGGATTCGCTCGGACAGCGGTTCGCGCTCGATCTGCGCGACTGGTTGCGCGCGAACGAGAGCGCGCGGTCGGAGTACCTGGCGGTCAAGCGCGGAGCCGAACTCGCGGCGGCGGATCTGACCGGCGACGCGGCCGGTGATGCCTACTACGTGGTGAAGGAACCGTGGTTCGACGCGGTCTATCCGGTGGTCACCGAGTGGGCCGCCGCCCGCGCGTGAACCGCGCGCCAATCTGTTAAACATCAATGTTTCGGAAACTGTCCGCACGCTGTCTCGCGCTGTGTAAATTGTGCGAAGTCACTACAGGGTGACTCGATTCACAGGGAAGTTGTAGCGCGTATGACAACACATCACCGTCAGTTCGGCCGTGCGGGCTTCGGCATCACCGCACTCGGCGCCGTCGCCGCCAGCCTCGTGCTGGCCGCTCCACAGGCTTCGGCCTGGGTCGGTAATCTCGGCGTGGCCGGAACCGACCACAAGGTCGGTTGCAGCTACAAGCTGACCGCCAGCGTCGAGGTCGACCGGCTGACCTCGGTGAAGTTCACCGACAACGGCGTGGATATTCCGGGCAGCCCGGTGTCGCCATCGCTGCTCTCGGGCACCGTGAGCATCACCTGGAAGCCCACCACGGCGGGCCAGCACAAGCTCGAGGCACGTCAGCTGCTGATCAGCGACTCGATCACCGTCACCGTCGGTGCGGCGGGCAGCACCGGGAGTGCGTCGTGCGGCGGCGGCCTCGCGGACCTGTTCCCGAGCCTGTCGGCCGGCTGACACCGACTCCCCGCACCGCCCGGACCCCCTACCGAGGTCCGGGCGGTTCGTCGTTTCGGCGCCAGGTCAGGGTCATCCCGAAGGTGCTCAGCCATTCCTCGAGTGAATAGCCGTGCGCGGCGATCCCGTCGATCGCCGCGGTGGCGTGTTCGATCGCCGCCTGACACTGCGCGGCGTCCAGCAGGCCGTCGGTGTGCGCGGCCAGCAGCTCGTCGACGTCGACGAGCCGGACATCACGCCGAGTGCGGACCAGTACGTCGAGGTAGTGGTCGACCGAGCGCCACAGCGTCGGCGACTCCCTGGTGAACGCGCCCACATCGACATAGATGTCCTGCCACTGCTCGACGCCGGGGTTGTAGTGCAGCTTCGACGCCCGCAGCGACAGCTCCGGCAGCACCCACGATTCCAGGTAGTGGAAGTGCGCGTGATCGGACTGGCGACCCATGTACAGGCCCCACGGTTCCACCCGATAGATCTCCACCGGCCGGACGAAACCTTTGGGATCGGTGTTCGTTCCGGCCGCGACGTCGAAGTACTCGACCTTGGGTGGATGCACGTGCACGGTGGATGCCTGCGTCATGAGCGCAGAATCTACCGGCGCGTGCCGACCCGCGCCCGGTCGCCGGTCACATCCAGGTCAGGGTGATCTCCTGCGACCGCAACCATTGCTCGACATCGTGGTCGTTGGCCGCCAGCCCGTCGAGCGCGTGCGCGGCACGCTCGAACGCCCGGTCGGCGTGCTCGGTGCCGACATGGCCCGCGGCGTGCGCGGCGAGCAGCTCGCTGGACCCGGACAGCGTCGAGGACCGGCCGCGCCGCACCGCGATGTCGAGGAAGTAGTCGGTGGCCCGCCACCGTTTCGGCCCGACCTGGACGCACTCGATGATGTCGAGCACGTAATCGTGGCTGCGGTGATGGCCGGGCCGGTCGTGGCTGATGGTGGCGCGAATGGCCTGGCCGGGCAGCATCCACGACTCCTCGTAGCGACCGTGCGGCCGGTCGAGGATGCGGGCCAGGTAGATGCCCCACGGCTGCACTTCGTACCGGTCGACCGGGCGGATGTAGCCCTTGGCGTCGGTGCTGGTCAGCTCGGCCAGGTCGAAGTATTCGCCCCGGGGTCTGGCAGAGGGAGAGACGGTCGTGGAGACGGTGGTCGGTGTTAGCGGGCCGCGTATCTCTCTGGCGAAATAGCCGGCGAATCCGGTTACCGCGGGAGCCGCGACGAGCAGGGGAAGTAGAACGCTCATGGCCTTGTCCTTCACCACGTCCGATGATCAACTCAGGGTACGCCCGCATCGGGAGTTGTGGCGTGGTCGATTCGGCGCCTCGATCGTCGAATATCCTTGGCGCAAGGGACTTTTCGGACATCACGCGAAGTGCCGGTCATTCGCCGCGTTCGTGGGCGGTCGCCCCGACCAGGCGAAATGGGGGTCGCCGACGGTTTGCTTGCCGGTGGCTGTCGTCACAGTCGCGCAGTGCCGCGACGGCATCGATGAGCAGAAGTTCACCAGAACGACCACGACCCGACCGGCAGCACTCGGCGCGGCGCGGGGTGTGGCGGACGGGCGGCGGCTCGCTTGGAGCGCAAACGTGTCAGTGGTCGCGCCTAAGCTGGATCCATGGCATTCGCAACCGAGATCCCGACGGAAGGGTACGAAGAGCGGGGTCACCCGATCGCCCATTCCGAACACCGCCCCGTCGGCACGATCGAGCGCTCGGGCGCTCGATTCGAGGTGGTCAGCGAGTACTCGCCCGCCGGCGACCAGCCCGCGGCCATCGCCGAGCTCGAGCGCCGGGTGAACGCGGGGGAGAAGGACGTCGTCCTGCTCGGCGCCACCGGTACCGGTAAATCGGCGACCACCGCCTGGCTGATCGAGAAGTTGCAGCGCCCCACGCTGGTGATGGCACCGAACAAGACCCTGGCCGCGCAGCTGGCCAACGAGCTGCGCGAGATGCTGCCCAACAACGCGGTCGAGTACTTCGTCTCGTACTACGACTACTACCAACCCGAGGCGTACATCGCCCAGACCGATACCTACATCGAGAAGGACAGCTCGATCAACGACGACGTCGAGCGGCTGCGGCACTCGGCGACCTCGAGTCTGCTCTCGCGTCGCGATGTCGTGGTGGTCGCCTCGGTGTCGTGCATCTACGGTCTGGGCACCCCGCAGTCGTATCTGGACCGGTCGGTGCAGCTCGAGGTCGGCGGCGAGATCGACCGCGACGCGTTGCTGCGGCTGCTCGTCGACGTGCAGTACACCCGCAACGACATGTCGTTCACCCGGGGTTCCTTCCGGGTGCGCGGCGACACCGTGGAGATCATCCCGTCCTATGAGGAGCTGGCGATCCGCATCGAGTTCTTCGGTGACGAGATCGAGGCGCTCTACTACCTGCACCCGCTCACCGGTGACGTGGTGCGCCAGGTCGATTCGGCGCGCATCTTCCCGGCCACCCACTACGTGGCCGGTCCGGAGCGGATGGAGCGCGCGGTCGGCGACATCGAGGCCGAATTGGCCGCGCGGCTCGAGGAATTGGAACGTCAGGGCAAATTGCTCGAGGCTCAGCGGTTGCGGATGCGCACCGAATACGACCTGGAGATGATCCGTCAGGTCGGCTTCTGCTCGGGCATCGAGAACTACTCGCGCCACATCGACGGGCGCCCGGCGGGTTCGGCGCCTGCGACGCTGCTCGACTACTTCCCCGACGACTTCCTGCTCGTGATCGACGAATCGCATGTCACGGTGCCGCAGATCGGCGGCATGTTCGAAGGTGACATGTCGCGTAAGCGCAACCTCGTCGATTTCGGTTTCCGGTTGCCGTCGGCGGTCGACAACCGGCCGCTGACCTGGGAGGAGTTCGCCGGTCGAATCGGCCAGGCGGTGTATCTGTCGGCGACACCGGGCAACTACGAGCTGGGTCAGGTCGGCGGTGAGGTGGTCGAGCAGGTCATCCGCCCGACCGGCCTGGTCGATCCGAAGGTCGTGGTCAAGCCCACCAAGGGGCAGATCGACGACCTGGTGCACGAGATCCGTGAGCGTTCGGAGCGCAACGAGCGGGTTCTGGTCACCACACTCACCAAGAAGATGTCCGAAGACCTCACCGACTACCTGCTCGGCCTCGGTGTGAAGGTCCGCTACCTGCACTCCGAGATCGACACACTGCGGCGCGTCGAACTGCTCCGGCAGCTACGCCTGGGCGAATACGACGTGCTCGTCGGCATCAACCTGCTGCGTGAGGGCCTCGACCTGCCCGAGGTCTCGCTGGTCGCGATCCTCGACGCCGACAAGGAAGGCTTCCTGCGGTCGAGCACCAGCCTCATCCAGACCATCGGCCGCGCGGCGCGCAACGTGTCCGGCGAAGTGCACATGTACGCGGACAAGATCACCGACTCGATGCAGCACGCCATCGAGGAGACCGACCGTCGCCGTGCCAAGCAGATCGCCTACAACACCGAGAACGGCCTCGACCCGCAGCCGCTGCGCAAGAAGATCGCCGACATCCTGGATCAGGTGTACACCGAGGCCGAGGACGAGGTAGCCGTCGGCGGATCGGGCCGCAATGCCAGCCGCGGCAGGCGCGCCCAGGGCGAACCGGGCCGGGCCAGCTCGGGTATCTACGCCGAACGCGATGTGAAGTCGATGCCACGTGCCGAATTGGCCGCCCTGGTCACCGAACTCACCGCGCAGATGATGAACGCGGCCCGCGAATTGCAGTTCGAGCTGGCGGGCCGGTTGCGTGACGAGATCGCCGACCTGAAGAAGGAGCTGCGCGGGATGGACGCCGCGGGGATTTCTTGACCATGCCGGCGCCACGGTCCCCGGGCGACCCCGCCCCCGAGTCGCGCGACCGATCGCGCGGGTGCTGCTCGGAGGCGAGGCCGCTGCGGACCCGGCCCGGCGGGGCGCTACGCCTGCTCGGCCATCCACGCGGCGACGCGGCGGTCGGCCTCCTCCTTCGAGACGTCCTCGACGCGGGTGATCACCGCCCAGCGGTGGCCGAAGGGGTCGATCACCACGCCGAAGCGATCTCCGGTGACGAAGGTCTGCGGCTCCTCGGCGCTGCGGGCACCGTGAGCGAGCGCGCGGGCGATCACCGCGTCCACGTCGGGGCAGTAGTGCACCACCGAGGTGTGCACCCAGTCCTCGGGGGCGCGAACATTGTTGTCGGGGATGGGCATCCCGAGCTGCAGGGTGGAATCCCCGATGAGCAGTTCGGCGTGCGCGGGCTGGCCGTCGGGCAGATCGGCGCGGCTGAGCACCTTCGCCTCGAAGACCGCGGTGTAGAAGTCGATGGCCGCGTTTCCGTCCGGCACGGCCAGGAAACAGGTGATGGAGTGGTAGCCCTCCGGAATGGGCGCAACGGGATTGGTCATGACTACGATCCTGCTCCGCGGCCGACGGCCCGTCTTGTAAGAACGCGACAGATCGGCCGGTGATGACAGCGGCGCCGGATCCCGGTGATGTGAAAGGAATCCTGCACCCGGAGGAGCAGGCGAGGCACCGCTCGCTGAACCGGCTGGGGGTCGGGCCCGCGCTGGCCGAGTTCGCGGACCGGTACTGGGTGGTGCGGTGGGATCTGCGTGGTCGGCCCAGCTATTCGGCGCAGGTGCTGTCGTTCCCGTGCGTGAACGTCACCTTCGAACGCAGCACCACCCGCACCGGCGGCTTCGTCACCGGGGTGTGCACGACGAAGTACGTGCGCGAGCTCGCCGGGGAAGGCGAGACCTTCGGCATCCGGTTCGCCCCCGGCGGATTCGGTGCCTTCACCGGCATGGATGTCGGCGCGCTGCGCGATGATTCGGCCCCGCTGAGCGCGGTGTTGCCCGAGGCGGAGGGCCTGGCCGACCGAGTGCTGGCCGAACAGTCCGACGAGCGCCGACGCGACATCGTCGAGGAGTTCTTCGCGGGCCGTGGCCGCACCGACGATCCGCACTACGCGCTGGTGACCCGCATCGTCACCGCCATGGCGACCGATCCGGAGCTGACCAGGGTCGACCAGGTCACCGATCGTTTCGCCGTCCCGATCCGCACCCTGCAACGCCTGTTCCGCCGCTATGTCGGGGCAGGCCCGAAATGGGTACTGTGCCGGTTCAGGTTGCAGGACGCCGCCGACCTGCTCGCGCACGGCCGCCCTGATCTCGCGGTACTCGCGGCCCAGCTCGGCTATTTCGACCAGGCGCATTTCAGCCGCGAATTCACCGCCGAGATCGGGATGTCGCCGACGGAATACGCGCGCAGCGCACAGGCAGTGAGCGCTGTCCCCAGGGCGCGCTGATCGGGTGCGTCCAGACCCGAGAAGTAGGGGGTCTGAAATATGGACATTCCACCTTGGAGCGGCGGTGTTCGTCGATAGTGTCACCGCATTCGCAGCGGCCGTTGCTGCGTGGAGAAGTCAGGACATCAACAGTGACAACATCATTCGACCGGACCGCCCGTCTCGGGGCCGCCCTCGCGACCGCGCTGGCCGCCACGGCTCTGCTCGCGCCGGGCGCGCACGCGGACATCTCGGATGGCCAGCGGGTCAGTGTGTCGAGCGCCGATCCGAAGGTCGGCTGTTCCTACACGGTGGTCGCGGTCAACGTCGTCGGCTACAGCTCGGGCCACGCGGGCGCACCGGTGACCTTCTATGACAACGGTGACGTGATCGACACGGTCACGATCCCGGCGATCGGCGAGACCAAGACCTCCTGGCGTCACGCCGCCGCCGGCGCGCACCAGCTGACGGCGAAAGTCGACAGCTATCTCAACAGCTGGTGGATCACCCCCGCCACGGTGACCGTGGCGGCGAATACCGGCACCGGAAGCGCGGCCTGTGGGTTCCCCAGTTTCTCCGGTTGATGTGATCAAAGTCCCAGCCGCACTATGTCGTTGATCGTGTTGTGATAGGCCACAATTTCTTCGAACCGCGGTCTTGTTGCCGCAGGTGAATCTTCTCGACTGTTGCGAAGGCCACCGTGACATCGGGCAGGAACGCCAACACTCCCGGTGTGATCTGTTGCGATTTCTGATAAATCGGCCTGATTTGGCGTTAGGGTCGAGCCAATTGCCGCGCTGACGCTCGATTCCCGAGTGGTTCGGTGCTGGCACCGACCAAGTTGGAGGAGAGATGACCGCCTACCGGACCATTGTCGTCGGTACTGATGGCTCGGATTCGTCGTACGTGGCGGTGGAGAAGGCCGCGGCGCTCGCCGGGGACGCTGAGGCAACTCTCGTGCTGGCCTGCGCCTACTTCCCGACCGACGACCGCGACGTCGCCGCCGCCGCCGATGTGCTCAAGGACGAGGCCTACCAGGTCCGTGGCTCGGCCCCGACCAACGAGATCCTGCACGTCGCCCGGGAAAAGGCCCTGGCCGCCGGTGCGAAGAACATCGTCGACCGCGCGATCGTCGGCGAGCCGGTCGATTCGCTGCTCGACCTCGTCAACGAAGTGGACGCCGACCTGCTCGTCGTCGGCAACCGGGGCCTCAACACCCTCACCGGTCGCCTGCTCGGCTCCGTCCCCTCGGACGTGGCCCGCAAGTCCCGTTCGGACGTGCTGATCGTGCACACCGTCCGCTAGTTCACTCGCGGTAGTACGAAAAGGTCGAGGGCGCCGGGAAACCGGCGCCCTCGACCTTTTTCGGCAGTACTCACCACTCAGTCTGCGACGGGCTCCTGCCGGGTGCCGCCGCGCAGCCCGATCGACATGATGTCGGACGGCTCGTCGAGTTCGATTCTGTGCCAGCGGCTGCGCGGCACGATGAACGCGGTTCCTGTCGTGAGCCGCACCGCGGTTTCCGCCTCGCCGTGACTCTCCGGTCGCAGGTAGAGCCGCAGCGAACCGGCGAGGCAGCACACCGCTTCCTCGCTGGACGGGTGCATCTCCCAGTGGTCGGCATGGACGTCGGCGTCGGTGTCGACGTGGAAGGTGGCCAGTTGCCAGCCGCCGGACGCGTCGGCCATTCGTCGCTCGCCCGATCGCACCGTGCCGTGTGGCTGGAAGTGCAGGGCGCGGGCGAACAGATCGATGGGTGTCATCGGAGTTCCTTTCATGGGGTCACTGCGGGAATGTCCTCGCGGACCGGGTTTTCGATGCGGTCCAGCCGGGTGGGTAGGACGGTGGCCGCGACTACCGCGGCAGCGGCGAACAGCGCGGCGGCGATCGCCAACGCGAAGGCGTAGCCGTTGTTGAGCGCGACCGGATCGGCGCTCGCGCCGGTGCGGCCCGCCGCGAGGGTGGCCAGTACGGCGACGCCGACACTGCCGCCGAGTTGGCGGGCGCTGTTGAAGGCGCCGGAGGCCATGCCGGCTTCACCGGGTGCCACGCCGCTGACGGCCGCCGCCGCGACGGGGGCGAGGCAGAGTCCGAGCCCGATGCCGCCGACGATCGACGGGCCGAGAACGTCGGTGACGAAATCGCCGTCGGGACTGATGAGTGCGAACCAGCCGATGCCGACCGCGGTGAGTAGACCGCCCCCGACCAGCAATGGCCTGGGGGAGAAGTGGGCGCCCATCCGGGTGGCGGCGAGGGTGCCGACGATGACGCACAGTGAGAACGGGATGAAGGCGGCCCCGGTGGCCCCCGCGTTCATGTGCAGCACCTGCTGCATATACAGCGACACCAGGTAGAAGGCGGAGAACTGGCCCGCGGCGGCGCAGAAGACGAACAGGTTCGCGCCGCTCACCCAGCGGTTGGTGAAAAGGCTCAGCCGCAACAGCGGGTTCGCCGAGCGGGTCTCGACCACGAGGAAACCCGCGAGGAACCCTGCCGCTACGGCGAGGGTCACGCCTGTCTCGGTAGAAGCCCAGCCGTAGTGATCGGTGCGGATCACGCCGGTGACGAGTAGTCCGATACCGCCCGTCGCCAGCAGCGCACCGGCGATATCGAGCCGCGCCCGCGTACCCGTCGGTGCGTCGGCGGGTACGCCTCTGGCCAAGGCGAGCAGCGCGATCGCGACGATCGGGATATTGACCAGCATCACCCAGCGCCAATTCGCGTACTCGGTGAGCAGTCCGCCGACGAGCACACCGAGCGCGCCACCCGCGGCGTTGACCCCGCCCCAGACGCCGAGCGCTCGGACGCGGGCGGGCCCTTCGGGAAACGTTGTGGTGAGTGTGGCGAGTGTGGCCGGGGCGATGGCCGCGGCCCCGATGCCCTGCACGGCGCGCGCGGCCACCAGTTGCCATGGCTCCTGCGCGAATCCGCCTGCGAGCGAGGCGATCGCGAAGACGAGCAGCCCGCCCGCGAACAGCCTGCGCCGCCCGTAGAGATCACACGCCTTGCCGCCGAGCAGCAGGAAACCGCCGAAGGTCAGGGCGTAGATGTGCACCACCCAGGCCAGGTCGAGCGGTGCGAAGCCGAGTGTGTCGCCGATCGAAGGAAGCGCCACGTTCACGACCGCCATATCGAGGGCGATCACGAACTGTGCGATGGCGACCGCGACCAGCGCGGTACCGGGACGAGGAGGAGAAGTGTTTTTATACACGTATAAAAACTAACTCCACCGCGACCCCTTGTCCATACCCGGGCTTCGCATGGGCAAGATGGGGCCATGCCCACCTCGCAGTCGGATCAACCAGCGCGCACGGGCAGACCCGCGCGCATGTCCCGCGCGGATATCGTCGCGTCGGCGCACCGGGTGATCGCCGCCGACGGCGTCGAGAAGCTGACGATGCGCAGGCTCGCCACCGAACTCGGCTGCACCCCGATGGCGCTCTACCATCACGTCCGCGACAAGCAGGACCTGCTGCGGCTACTGCTCGACGACTACGCCGACGCGATCGCCTGGCCCGAGCTCCCGGCCGACCCGCGGCAGCGGATCCTGGTGGCCGCCACCGCGATGCGAGACGCGCTCGCGGCCCAGTCCTGGATCGTGGACGTGCTCGCCGACGGCGATCTGCTCGGCCGCTCGGCGCTGTGGTTTCCCGAGACCATCATCGACGCGGCGATCACCGCGGGCCTCACCGTCGAGCGCGCGGTGGCCGCGTACCGCGCCATCTGGCACTACACGGCAGGCGAGCTGATCGTCACCGGCAGGGCGGTGCGGCGCGCCGAGGAAGGGCCGACCTACCGCGCGGAGGTCTTCGCCGACCTGGACCCCGAGCAGCTGCCCCGGCTGGCCGAGATCGGTTCCCGCTGGACCGAATTCGACGCCGAGAGCACCTACGCCGCCGGGCTGGCGGCGCTGGTTACCGGCTTGCTCGCGTGAGGCAGCACCGGCCGGTGCCGCCTATCCCAACGAGGACAGCACCGCGGGGAGGTCCTCGGTGTGCACCACGGCCAGTCGCTGGGTCGCGCGGGTCAATGCGACGTAGAGGTCGTTGAGGCCGCGCGGGGACTCGTCCAGGATCGCCTGCGGCTCGACCAGGTACACCCGGTCGAACTCGAGGCCCTTCGCATCGTGCACGGTGAGTACCTGAACGGATTCACCTGCCAGCGAGGATAATTCGGGCACCGAGGCGGCGGGAGCGAGGACCGCGGAGGTGCCCGGACCGTTCTCGGCCTCGAGCAACCGTGCCACCTCGCTCGCGACGTCGGCGGGCAGCACCCGGTAGGCGCGTGGGGGATTGCCGGTCTCGCGAACCGAACGCGGCACCTTGGTGCCCGGATCGATCTCGGCGAGCACATCGGCCGCGACCGCCATGATCTCGGCGGGAGTGCGGTAGTTCACCGTGAGCTCGGTGAGCTTCCAGCGCTGTGCCACGTACGGTTCCAGCACCCGCTGCCAGGACGACGCGCCGGCCGGATCACCGGTCTGGGCGACGTCGCCGACGACGGTGATCCAGCGATTCGGGATGCGCCGCATCACCATTCGCCACGCCATCTCCGAGAGTTCCTGTGCCTCGTCGACGATCACGTGACCGTAGGTCCAGGTCCGGTCGCCCGCGGCGCGTTCGGCGGTGGTCTGCCGGTTGCCGAATTCCTGGCGCTGGGCCAGCTGGGAGGCGTCGATCAGGTCGTAGGCCATCAGGATCTCGGGATCGAGTTCGTCCTCGATGTCCTGCGGGGCGGAACCGGTGAGGATGTCGAGCGCGTCCTGGGCCTCCTCGATCTGGGCCCGCCACCGGCGACGCGAGCGTTCGCGTTCCTCGGTGTCGTCGACGCCGAGCAGCTCGGCCAGCTCGTCGAGCAGCGGGGCGTCGGCCGCGCCGAAGGTGCCGTCGTCGGAGCGCACCAGCTCGGCGCGGTCGTCGGGGCTCAGGGTCTTGGCGGCACGGTCCAGCCGCGCCGGGTCGGCGAGCAGGTCGGCGAGCACTTCCTGGGGCGAGAGCACCGGCCACAGCGCGCTGATCGCGGCCTGCACGTGCGGGTCGGCCCGCATCTCGTCGCCGATCTCGCTGAGGTCGGCGGAGCTGAGCAGGCTCGTGCCACCGGACAGGTCGGCGCCCATCGTGGCGGCGAGCTGGTCGGTGAGCGCGTCGATCACCGAGGACGCGAAGATCGGCCTGGCCAGGTTGTGCGGGCGTCGCGAGGAACGGGCCCGTCCGCGCGCCCTGGTCGCGATCTTGCGGTCCAGAGTCACCGGATAGCCGTCGAATGCCAGGCGCACCGGCTCCGACGGCACTTCCTGACGGTCGCGCACCGCCTGCTTGAGCACCTCGAGCATGTCCAGGGAGCCCTTGATCTCCCCGGCGCGCAGCGAATCCTCGCGCACCGCCTTCACACCTGGGTACAGGTCGCCGATGGTCGACAGCAGCACGCCGGTCTCGCCGAGCGAGGGCAGCACCTGGCCGATGTAGTCGAGGAAGGTGGCGTTCGGGCCGATGATCAGCACGCCGCTCTTGGCCAGCTGCTGCCGATAGGTGTAGAGCAGGAAGGCTGCGCGATGCAGCGCGACGGCGGTCTTGCCGGTGCCCGGCCCACCCTGCACCACGAGCACGCTCTTGTGCTCGGAGCGGATGATCGCGTCCTGTTCGCTCTGGATCGTCTCGACGATGTCGTTCATGTGCCCGGTGCGGGCGGCGTTGAGCGCCGACAGCAGCGCGCTCTCGCCGCCGACGCCGTCGTCGGTGCCGACCACACCGTCGCGCTCGGCGGCATCGAGATCGAGGTACTCGTCGTTGATCGCGGTCACCGCGCGGTTGCGCGAGCGGATGTGCCTGCGCCGGGTGACGTTCTCGGGATTGGCGGTGGTGGCCAGGTAGAACGGACGGGCCAGCGGAGCGCGCCAGTCGAGCAGCAGCGGCTCGTAGTCGTTGTCCTCGTCGAGGATGCCGAGCCTGCCGATGTAGCGCGCCGCGTCCTCGGTGCCTTCCAGATCGATCCGGCCGAAGCACAGACCGTGCTCGGCGGCGTCGTATTTGGACAGGTCCTCGTTGTAGAGCTGGGTGAAGGACTCGCGCTCACTGCGCGCCTGCGGCGTGCCACCGGATTCGAGGAGCACAGTCTTGAGCCGGTTCTGCGCGTAGTCGCGCATGCCGTCGAGCCGGTCGTAGAGCACCGAGAGGTACTGCTGCTCCTGTTCGATTTCGCGGTTGTGCGCGGCCGGGGAGGCGTCGGCGAGGCGGTCGGGCAAAACAGGACTCCTTTGTCACCGCGTTGAGAACAGAGTTGTCGAGTCTACGTGTCCGCGGGCAGGGCCGCCGCGACCGGGAAGACTTCGTCGCCGAGGACCGGCGTGAAGTGTTCGACCACCGGGAAAGGCTCGTAGAAGTGGTGCAACAGCGCACGCCAGCGCTGATATTCCGGTGACTCACGGAATCCCACCGTGTGGTCGGCCAGCTGCTCCCAGCGCACCAGCAACAGGAAGCAGTCGGGCCGCTCGACACAGCGCGACAACGACAACCCACCGAAACCGGGCATTCCCGCGATGATCGGATACGCCTGCGCGAAGGCCGCTTCGAAAGCGGCGGCGGCGCCGGGGCGAACGGGTAACAGCGCGTGTTCGACGATCACGCCGACCAGTCTGTCAGGAGGCGTGGGTGTTGTTCGAGCGTCGATTCTGACCGAGACCGAGCTCACGATGGGCCGACGGCTTGTCGCGGTACATCGCCAGGTCGGCGTCGTGCAGGACGGCTTCGGGCGTGCGGTGTTCGTGCGGGCCGAGTTCGGTGATGCCGACCGAGGCGCTCACCTCGAGACGGTGACCGCTGGCGATGATCGGTTCCGCCATCTTCACGCGCAGGCGCTCTACCAGGGCGGGCAGGTCGGCACGCTGCGGATGACCGGCCAGCAGCACCAGGAATTCGTCGCCACCCAGCCGTCCGACCAGGTCTTCGGCGCGCAGCGCCTGTTGCAACCGCTGGGCCACGATCTGCAATACCGTGTCGCCGATGGCGTGCCCGAGGGTGTCGTTGATCGCTTTGAAGCCGTCGAGGTCGATGAACAGCACCGTGGTGATCAGAGTGCCGCCGTCGTCGGCCAGCGCCGCCGACAGCTGCGACAGGATCAGGGAACGATTCGCGAGCCCGGTCAGCGCGTCATGGGTGGCTTGGTACTCGAGCTGGCGCTTGCTGGCCCGGAACGCGGTGATGTCGGCGAACGAGGACACCCCCGCCGACTCCGGGCTGTCCGGATTGAGTAATCGGCAGTTGCACGACAGCCATACCAGCTGCCCGTCGGTGCGCTCGACCCCGAAGATGAACTGGGTCACCGCCTCTCCCGTCGCGAGGGTGCGCGCCATCGGATGCTGGTCGGGCGCGAGTGGCCGGCCGTCACGGTCGAGCATCTTCATGGGCAGTTCGTCGATGTGCAGTCCGAGTACCGGCTCGGCCTCCGCAGCGATGCCGAGTATGCGTTTGCCTGCGGGGTTGATCGATTCGAGGCGACCGCGCCGATCGACGACGAGCACGCCTTCTTCCAGCTGCGACACCACGGTGGTGAAATACGCCTCCGCCTGCCGCGCCGACGCCTCCGCGGCGCGTTGGGCCGTCAGATCGTGCACGACCACCTGGAACGCGAGCTTCTCCTGCCACACCGTGAGCACCGACACGGTCTGCACCGGCACCGTGCGCCCGTCCACCCGGACGAGATCCATGTCGGTGGGCGGCGAGGCCGATCCCTCGGCGGTGAGCTGGTCGATCCGTTCGAGCATCGGGGCGATGGAATCGGGATGGACGAAGACGGTGATCGACAAGCCGAGCAGGTCGTCGGCCGAACGGGCGCCGAGCAGGCGAACCATCGCCGGATTGACGTAGACGATCGTCCCCGACTCGTGCACACAGATGGCATCGGGAGTGTGTTCGACCAGCGACCGGTAGCGCTGCGCGAGCTGCTCGGCGCTCGCCGCGTCGGTCCTTCCTTCTCCCACTGCGAAACCCCCGATCTCGGCCTGGTCTGCGAACGGCATACCGGACTAGTCTGGTGATCCTTCATGAAGATCCGCGAGGAGCGATGTGACACTGGATGTGCTCACGGGCGGCATGACCCACCGCCTCGATTCTATGTCGATCGTCGGCATGGGTGTTGTCTCCGGTTACGGGTGGGGTCGGGAATTCCTGTGGCAGGGATTGTTGGGGTGCAAACCGGCAGCCCGTTTGTACCCCGGTTACGGGCCCGGACGTGATCAGCACGCCTGGGTCGGGCTGATTCCCGACGGTGGTGACGTGGCCTACGGAACCGGTCTGTTCGGGCGTGCCGTGTTCGCCGCGGCCGCCGAGGCGGTCGCCGACGCGCAGGAACGCGGGTGGCGCCGGGAGGGACGCACCGTCGGCCTCGTGCACGCGTTCACGCTGGGCGATGTCGCCGATTGGCGCGATTTCTACCGTCGTGACGAGGGCCACCGGCGTTCACGCGACTATCTGCGGATGCTGCCGTCGACACCCATTTCGGTGGTGATGCAGGAGTTCGGTTTCCACGGGCCCGCGATGAACGTGTCGGCGGCGTGCAGTTCGGGCAATGTCGCGTTGCTGACGGCGAAGATGTGGCGTGACGCGGGTCTGGTCGACGATGTGTTGTGCATCACGACCGACCTGTCGGCCACCCCGGACATGCTCGAACATTTCGTCGGTCTGGGTGCGGCGATCGCCGATGCCGACCCGTTCACCGCCTGCAGGCCCTTTCAGGAGGGCACCCTCGGTTTCACCATGGCCGAGGCGTCGGTGGCGCTGCTGCTCACCGACGCGGTCGAGCGGCCCTATGCGCGGCTGCTCGGCGGCGCGATGACCAACGACGCCTTCCATGTCGTCTCGGTCGATCCCAGCCACGCCCAGATCATCGCGTGTGTCCGGCGCGCACTGGCCGACGCGGGGATCGACGCCGGCGACCTGGCGTACTACAACGCGCACGGCACCGGGACCAGGCAGTGCGATGCCGCCGAACGCGACGTGCTGCGCACGGTCTTCGACGACCGGCCCGCCGTCGCCGCGCTCAAACCACTCACCGGGCACTGTCAAGGCGCCTGCGCGGCGGTCGAAGTCGCCGCGATCGCCCTGTCCTACGAGCGCGGCATCGTCGCGTCGGCGCCGACTGTGGCGCCCGCGCACCCGCGGCTGCTCAACGGCCCGACCCCGCTGCTCGACGGCCCGACGCTGAAACTGTCGCTGGGAATGGGCGGCAACAACGCCGCCGTGGTCCTGGCCGCGGCCTGACTCAGTCCTCGCCCGTCTCGGGTCCGGCGGCGAGGGCGAACCCGCCGGTCGTCGGCGCGTCCTGGGGCAGTGGCACCGCCCAGCGCAGCTGTGTGCCCGGCATCTCGGGGTGGTTGCCGTCGGCGTCGGGGCGTTTCGCCGGACCGACCTCGAAATACCCGCTTGCCTCCTGCGCGCGCTGCTCGAGATTGCGCAGCCCGCTGCGGATGACGTGGTTCGGAATGCCCCAGCCGTTGTCGGACACCGTGATCACCAGATCGTCGGCCACCTCGATCACGATGGCGACGGTGTCGGCACCGGAATGGCGCACCGCGTTGCTCACCGCCTCGCGCACCACCGCCTCGGCGTGGTCGGCCAGCTGCGGATCGAGTACCGACAGCGGGCCCGACACCTGGATCGTCGCGCGCAGGGCGATGTCGGAGGTCTGGCGCCGGATCGCCACCTCGAGGCGCTGCTGCAGCCCTTCGCTGTGACCGGAGCCGCTGGCGTGCAGATCGAAGATGGAGGTGCGGATCTCCTGCACCACCTCCTGCAGATCCATGATCACCGTCGAAAGCCGTTGCCGCACTTCGGGCACCACCGCCTTGGGCAGGGTCGCCTGCACGGTGAGACCGATCGCGAACAGGCGCTGGATCACATGGTCGTGCAGATCGCGCGCGATCCGGTCGCGGTCGGCGACGAGGTCGAGTTCGCGCATCCGCTGCTGCGCGTCGGCCAGCCGCACCGCCAGCGCGGCCTGATCGCAGAAGGCCGCCGTCAGCTCGAGCATCTCGTCGGAATACGGCGCGAATCCCGGCGGCCGGAACGTCACCAGGACGCCGAGGGTGGCATCGGGGGTGCACAGCGGCAGCACGAGAGCCGGTCCGGCGCCGGGTAATTCGGCCACGGGGAACTCGACGCCCAGTGTCACCTTCGACACGTCGTCGAAGCGCAGCGGTGTGCGTCTGCTGAAGGCGTCGCCCACCACCGTCCCCGCGATCGGGATGGTCTGCCAGTCCTGGCCCGCATCGGGGCCGGTCCACTGGGTGACCACCAATTCGCTGATCTCGCCAGGCAATTCGTCGGGCACCGGCACCGAGGCGAGGAACGCCTGATGCGATCCGGTGAGCCCGCGCGCGTGATCGACCACATGGCCGAGCACCCGATCGGATTCGGTACCGGCCAGGAATTCCGTCGCGATATCGCGGGTCGCCTCGATCCACGCCTGCCTGGTGCGTGCCTGCTCGTAGAGGCGCGCGTTGTCGACCGCGATGCCCGCGGCGGCCGCCAGCGCCAGCACCAGGACTTCGTCTTCCTCGGTGAACGGCTGACCGTCGGACTTCTCGGTCAGATAGAGACTGCCGAACACCTCGTCCCGAATGCGTACGGGCACACCGAGGAACGTGTGCATCGGCGGATGTCCCGCCGGAAACCCGATCGAGGATTCGTGCTGGGTGAGATCGGCCAGCCGCAGCGGCGCCTTGTGCGCGAACACCGCGCCGAGTACGCCGTGGCCCGCGGGTAATCGCTCGATCCGGTCGCGGATCTGATCCGGCATGCCCTCGTCGATGAACTGCGCGACCTGCTGATCGTGGCCGCGCACCGCCAGCGCGCCGTAGCGGGCGTCGACCAGGTTCATCGCGGTCCGCACGATGGTGCGCAGGGTTTCGTCCAGGTCCAGACCCGCGGTGACCGTGAGCATGGCCTCGACGAGGCCGTCCATCCGATCGCGCGAACCGATCATCACTTCGACCCGATCGGCGACCTCGCCGAGCAGGCTGCGCAACATCTGCCGCGACACCGTCTGGTCAGCCGAATAGCGGCCGCCCCGACCGTCGTTCGCCATCGCAGTACCCCGTCTTCGCAGCTCCTCGAGTGAGTCGAAGCAAAGTCTAGTCCGCAATGAGGGGACTTTCGGCCCTTCACTCGCACCGGCGGTAGTGGTGGCATTGGGCACCGGGAATTGGGATCGAGAAGTGGGGCACATGATGAATTCGTTGTCGAGCACCCAGCACTGGACGACCGCCGCGGACCCGGAGCTCGCCGTGACCACGCGTGGCGAAGTGCCGGCCCAGGACGTCACCCGTGCTGTTCGCGCCATCACCCGCGTGATGCGCAGGCATCATCTCGACAGTCCGGCCAGGGTGCGTGTCACCGCGCCGCAGGGGTACGACGAGCCGACCCTGGTGCAGGCCAACATCCGTACCAACGACACCTTCACCCGTGTCCAGGTCACCGGCCCCGGCGGTTTCGCGGTCACCTTCGCCGCCGAACGGCTCGACCGTCAGCTCGCCCGCCGCGCGGGCAAGGAAGCGCGCGGCGCGTGGCCCGACCCGGCCCGCCGGCCGCTGGCGCAGATCACCGAGACGCGCCCGATCATCCGCCGCAAGGACTGTGCTCTGATGACCGGTACGCCGCTGGAAGCCAGCACCGTCCTGGATGCGATGGACTACGACGCCTACCTGTTCACCGACGCCGATACCGGTGAGGACGCCATCGTCACGTGGGCCGACCCGCACGGCGTCGCGCTGGCCAGGCAGCGGCTCACCGCCGCGGCGGACTCCTCGGCCGAGCTGCCGTTGACCGCGAGCGCGATGCCGGTCCGGGTGGTGCAGGACGCGGCTCCCGTCTTCGCCGAGGACGAGGCCTCCGACGCGCTGTGCGCCGCCGGGCTGCCCTACCTGTTCTTCACCGACAGCCACACCGGCCGCGGCAACCTGCTCTACCGCCGCTACGACGGCAACCTCACCATCGTCGTCCCGTCCTGAACCGTCACGGCTCGCGGAGCTTCGTCGCCAGGACGGCCGCCTGGGTGCGGCGTTCGACCCCCAGTTTCGCCAGTAGTCGCGAGACGTAGTTCTTGACCGTCTTCTCCGCGAGGAACATGCGCGCGGCGATCTGGCGGTTGGTCAGACCCTCACCGAGCAGTTCGAGCAGCCGGCGTTCCTGGTCGGTGAGCCCGGCCAGCGGCCCGGAGGGTTCGGCGCTGCGGCGCAGCCGGGCGCGAAGGGCGTCGGCGGCGCGGGTATCGAGCAGCGAGTGGCCCGCGCCCACCTGCTTGATCGCGTCGGCCAGTTTCATCCCGTCGATGTTCTTCACCACATATCCGCTGGCGCCGGCCAGAATGGCGTCGAGCATGGCGTGCTCGTCGGAGAACGAGGTCAGGATCAGGCAGTGCAGGTCGTCGAATTCGGCCAGCAGGTTGCGGCACAGCTCGATGCCGTTGCCGTCGGGTAACCGCACGTCGAGGACCGCGACATCGGGGCGGGCCTCGCGGATGCGCACCATCGCCTCGGCGACGCCGCCTGCCTGACCGATCACAGTGAGTTCTGGATCACCTTCGAGCAGGTCGATCAATCCGCGCCGCACGATCTCGTGGTCGTCGACCAGGAACACCTCGAGCACGCCGGCTCCTTCATCATGTCGAACGATCCACCCTTGTGTTCCAACATAATCCGCGCCTGTCGGTTGCGGGGCCGGTCGGCGAACGAGATATGTCACGTCCCCTGCGCAGCGCGCCCGGCCGACGGGTCCGCGCGGCCGCACACCGAAACTTGTCGGACCCCACGCCTAGCATGGTCAGCGGGGGATTATGTCCGGTCGGCGGATGACGATGGAGAAGGGATTCACCAGGTGGCGGAACGCCTCACTGTGCGCGGAGCTCGGGAACACAACCTGAAAGGTGTAGATCTGGATTTGCCGCGCGACAGCCTGATCGTGTTCACCGGTCTGTCCGGTTCCGGGAAGTCGAGCTTGGCGTTCGACACGATCTTCGCCGAGGGGCAGCGTCGCTACGTCGAATCGCTGTCGGCCTACGCGCGTCAGTTCCTCGGGCAGATGGACAAGCCCGATGTCGACTTCATCGAGGGGCTCTCGCCCGCGGTGTCGATCGACCAGAAGTCGACCAACCGCAACCCGCGGTCCACGGTCGGCACCATCACCGAGGTCTACGACTACCTGCGCCTGCTCTACGCCCGCGCGGGCACGCCGCACTGCCCGGTCTGCCACGAGCTGATCGAGAAGCAGAGCCCGCAGCAGATCGTCGACCAGGTACTCGCCATGGACGACGGTCTCAAGTTCCAGGTGCTGGCGCCTGTGGTGCGCACCCGCAAGGGCGAGTTCGTCGACCTGTTCGACCAGCTCAAGACCCAGGGCTACTCGCGCGTGCGGGTGGACGGCGTGGTGTATCCGCTCACCGATCCGCCGAAGCTGAAGAAGCAGGAGAAGCACGACGTCGAGGTGGTCGTCGACCGTCTCTCGGTCAAGGCCGCCTCCAAGCAGCGCCTCACCGACTCGATCGAGACCGCGCTGCGCCTGGCCGACGGCATCGTGGTGCTCGATTTCGTCGACCGCGACGAGCACGCCCACGACCGGGAACGCCGCTTCTCCGAACGCCTGGCCTGCCCCAACGGCCACCCCCTCGACATCGAGGACCTCGAGCCCCGCTCGTTCTCCTTCAACTCGCCCTACGGCGCCTGCCCCGACTGCACCGGCCTCGGCATCCGCAAGGAAGTCGACCCGGAACTGGTGGTGCCCGACCCCGACCTGAGCCTGGCCGACGGCGCGATCGCCCCGTGGTCGCGCGGGCAGACCGCCGAGTACTTCAACCGATTGCTCTCCGGGCTGGCCGAGGCGGTCGGCTTCTCGATGGACACCCCGTGGCGCGATCTGCCCGCGAAGGCACGCAAGGCGGTGCTGGAAGGCAGCTCCGACCAGGTGCACGTGTCCTACACCAACCGCTACGGCCGCAAGCGCTCCTATTACGCCGATTTCGAAGGCGTGATGCCGTTTCTGCAGCGGCGCATGGAGAACACCGAGTCCGAGCAGATGAAAGAGCACTACGACGGGTACATGCGCGATGTGGCGTGCCCGGTCTGCAACGGCTCCCGGCTGCGCCCGGAGATCCTGGCCGTCACCTTGGCCTCGGACGGCACCGACAAGTCGATCGCCGAGGTCAGTGAGCTGTCCATCGGTGACTGCGCGCAGTTCCTGAACGCGCTCACGCTGGGGGAGCGTGAGACCGCGATCGCCGGTCAGGTGCTCAAGGAGATCCAGGCCCGGCTCGGCTTCCTGCTCGACGTCGGCCTGGAGTACCTGACGCTGTCGCGGGCCGCCGCGACCCTGTCCGGCGGTGAGGCCCAGCGCATCCGGCTGGCCACCCAGATCGGATCCGGGCTGGTCGGTGTCCTCTATGTTCTCGACGAGCCGTCGATCGGCCTGCACCAGCGCGACAACCGCAGGCTCATCGAGACGCTGCTGCGGTTGAAGAAGCTGGGCAACACGCTGATCGTCGTCGAGCACGACGAGGACACCATCCGCGCCTCGGACTGGGTGGTCGACATCGGCCCCCTCGCGGGCGAGCACGGTGGTCGCGTGGTGCACAGCGGCCCCTATGAGGAGCTGCTGACCGAGCCCGAATCGCTCACCGGCGCTTACCTTTCCGGCCGCGAGCAGATCGAGCTGCCGCTGGTGCGGCGCGCGATCGACAAGAAGCGCAAGCTCACCGTCGTGGGCGCCACCGAACACAATTTGCAGAATGTCGACGTGGCGTTCCCGCTGGGTGTACTCACCGCGGTCACCGGTGTCTCCGGTTCGGGCAAGTCGACCCTGGTCAACGACATCCTGGCCACCGTTCTCGCGAACAAGCTCAACGGCGCCCGCCAGGTGCCGGGTCGGCACACCAGGATCAACGGTCTCGACAACCTCGACAAGCTGGTGCAGGTCGATCAGTCGCCGATCGGGCGCACCCCGCGCTCGAACCCGGCCACCTACACCGGCGTCTTCGACAAGATCCGCACCCTGTTCGCCTCCACCACCGAGGCCAAGGTGCGCGGCTACCAGCCCGGGCGGTTCTCGTTCAATGTCAAGGGCGGCCGCTGCGAGGCCTGCTCGGGCGACGGCACGCTCAAGATCGAGATGAACTTCCTGCCCGATGTGTACGTCCCGTGCGAGGTCTGCCACGGCGCTCGGTACAACCGGGAAACCCTCGAGGTGCACTACAAGGGCAAGACCATCGCCGAAGTCCTCGACATGCCGATCGACGAGGCGGCCGACTTCTTCGAGGCGATCACCTCGATCCACCGCTATCTCAAGACCCTCGTCGAGGTCGGCCTGGGTTACGTGCGTCTGGGCCAGAGTGCGCCGACCCTGTCCGGCGGTGAGGCCCAGCGCGTGAAGCTGGCCGCCGAGCTGCAGAAGCGGTCCATGGGGCGGACGGTCTACATCCTCGACGAGCCGACCACCGGCCTGCACTTCGAAGACATCCGCAAACTGCTCAAGGTGATCAACGGACTGGTCGACAAGGGCAACACGGTGATCGTCATCGAGCACAACCTCGACGTCATCAAGACCGCCGACTGGGTCGTCGACATGGGCCCCGAGGGCGGTTCGGGCGGCGGTACGGTGGTCGCCACCGGTACACCGGAGGACATCGCCGGGGTGTCGGACAGCTACACCGGTCAGTTCCTGAAAGAGGTGCTGGCAGCGCCCGCGCCGAAGAAGCCCGCCGCGAAGAAGGCGGCCAAGAAAGCTGCCCCCGCGGCGAAGAAGGCGCCGGCGGAGACGACCGCGGCCAAGCGGTTGGCGCGAAAGGCGGCCGCGCTGCGCTGAGCCGGGCTACCGTCCTCTCGAGACGTTCCGGCAGGGACTTTCCGAAAGCGCCACGAAGTGAAACAGCCGTGGGTAACATTCGCCTCACCGTCCCCGGAATGCCGGGTAGTAGCGGTTTGTCGACGGCTCGATCGTCGTGTAGTTCGAAAGGAACGTCCTCATGGATGAAGCCACCACGGCGCTCATCGCCCAGATTCTCGGTTTCCTCGCCGGCGGGTCATCGTTGGCTTACGAGCCCACCAAGCCGACCGTCTGACCTGGATTCGAAAGGAACGCCTGTAATGGATACCGGAAGCGCGGCGCTGCTCACCGCACTCGCCAACATGATCTCCTCCGGCTCGGCCGTCTCGGTCACCCCCGGCGGTCCCACTCCGACCCCCGTGGTCTGAGTCGCGACGTTCGCTCGCAGCACAGAAAAGATCCGCCGACGCACTGCGCCGGCGGATCTTTTCGTTGTGCGGACCGTCAGTGCACCGGGCCGGTGTACTTCTCGCCCGGTCCCGTGCCCGGCGCGTCCGGTACCGAGGATGCCTCGCGGAACGCGCGCTGCAGCGCCTGCAAACCCTCGCGGATCGGGCCCGCGTGCGGGCCGAGGTACTCCACCGATGCCGTGACCAGTCCGGCCAGTGCGGTGATCACCCGGCGCGCCTCGTCGAGGTCGACGCCCGCGCCCGAATCCGGGTTCTCGCCTGCCAGGCCCAGCTTCTCCGCGGCCGAACTCATCAGCATCACGGCGGCCCGGCTGATCACCTCGACAGCGGGGATGTCGGCCAGGTCGCGCACAGGAGGATCGAGCTCGTCAGTCATGCTGATCAGGCTATAGCGAGCCTGATTCCGGATGCTCGGGCCAGGTGCGATTCGGTCATAGCCCAACGCCATGCTAAGCTCTTCGCTGACGACCGCCCCTGGATGTGTCATGCATCCGTGGGGCAGATAAGTGGAGCCCGACTCCCACCGTTACCGGCGAGCAATCGTTCGGATAAGCGGTCCCGGTCACCCGCTCATTGTGGTGGGTTTCCCGTGTGCCTGGCACGCGGGGGTCGACAACCGAGCCTGTGAGGGCGTCGGCTGTGGGCGATCGGTCGACATCGGGCCCCGTGGCGGAGAAATACCGCAGCGGGGCTTTCGTGTTGAAACAGGGGTTGCAGTTATTGCGTGCGGTCGTTAAGACGACACCGCTTGACCTAGGAGGCCCCATCAGCACTGAGACCCGCATCAACGATCGCATCCGTGTTCCCGAGGTTCGTCTCATCGGACCCGGCGGCGAACAGGTTGGGATCGTGCGTGTTGAAGATGCACTACGCGTCGCGCTCGAAGCCGACCTCGACCTCGTCGAGGTAGCACCCGATGCCCGTCCGCCGGTCTGCAAGATCATGGACTACGGCAAGTTCAAGTACGAGACCGCGCAGAAGGCGCGCGAGTCCCGTAAGAACCAGGTCCAGACCGTGATCAAGGAGCAGAAGCTCCGTCCGAAGATCGACGACCACGACTACGAGACCAAGAAGCGCAACGTGGTTCGCTTCCTCGAAGCCGGGTCCAAGGTCAAGGTCACGATCATGTTCCGCGGTCGTGAGCAGTCGCGTCCCGAACTCGGCTTCCGGTTGCTCCAGCGTCTGGGCTCCGATGTGGCCGATCTCGGGTTCGTCGAGACCTCGGCCAAGCAGGACGGCCGCAACATGACCATGGTCCTCGCTCCCCACAAGGGCGCGAAGACGCGGGTGAAGGCCCAGCAGGACTCTTCGGCGCCGGCGGCGACACGTCAGCCGCTGCCGACCGGTCCCGCGAGTGCAGACCCGGCCGCGCTGGTCGAACCGGCTGCACCGGTCGAGCAGGCCGCGCCTGCCGAGCAGGCTGCGCCGGCCGACCCGCAGTAAACGATTTCAACGACTAGATAGAGGAATCCATGCCGAAGAACAAGACCCACAGCGGCGCCAAGAAGCGATTCAAGGTGACCGGCCGGGGCAAGCTGCTTCGCGAGCAGGCGAACCGTCGCCACCTCCTGGAGCACAAGTCCTCTCGCCGGACTCGTCGTCTGGAAGGCACGGAGTCCGTCGCTTCCGTCGACGTCCCCCGCGTGAAGCGGCTGCTCGGTCTCGCCTGACCTTCGGGTCAGCCGGACCGTCGCAACCCGACGATTCCGCGGCCGGGATAACCGGACGCCGACAACTACCGAATTCGGGCGCCGCCGCGCCCCCAGATGATCAAGGACTACCAAAGTGGCACGCGTCAAAAGGGCCGTCAACGCTCAGAAGAAGCGCCGTTCCATCCTCGAGGCCTCCAAGGGCTACCGGGGCCAGCGTTCGCGCCTGTACCGCAAGGCCAAGGAACAGCAGCTCCACTCGCTGACCTACGCCTACCGTGACCGCAAGGCGCGCAAGGGTGACTTCCGCAAGCTGTGGATTGCTCGTATCAACGCCGCCGCGCGTCTGAACGACATCACCTACAACCGCTTCATCCAGGGCCTCAAGGCCGCTGGTGTCGAGGTGGACCGCAAGATCCTCGCCGAGCTCGCGGTCTCGGACGCCGAGGCCTTCGCCGGCCTGGTGGCTGTCGCCAAGGCCGCGCTGCCGGCCGACGTCAACGCCCCGGCCACCGCTGCCTGAGCTTGACAACACACAGCGATCTGTCGGAACGGCCCGTGGACGCGCTCTCCGAGCGCAATCCGCGGGTCGTTTCCGCTGTCAAGCTCCAGCGTGCGGCCCAGCGCCGCAAATCCGGCCTTTTCCTCGCCGAGGGGGCCAACGCGGTGTCCGCCGCTCTGGAGACCGGCCGCGTCCGGGAGATCTTCTATTCGCTCGCGGCCGCCGGTCGTGAGAACGCGCTGATCGCCGGTGCCACCGCCGACGGCGTCCGCACCACCTTGGTCAGCGATCGCGCCGCCGAACATCTCGGTGAAACCGTCACCGCGCCCGGCCTGGTCGCGGTGTGCGAACTCGTCGACGTGCCGCTCGGTGAGATTCTCGATGGTGGCCCACGGATGCTCGCCGTCCCCGTGGAGATCGCCGAACCCGGCAACGCGGGCACCCTGATCCGGGTCGCCGATGCGGTCGGCGCCGACGGGGTGGTGCTGGCGGGCGAGACCGTCGACCCGCACAACGGCAAATGCGTGCGCGCCAGCGCGGGCAGCCTCTTCCACGTCCCCGTGGCCCGCAGCCGCGACATCACCGCGACCCTCGATGCGATCTCCGCCGCGGGCGTGACGATCCTCGCGACCGCCGCCAACGGCGAAGTCGACCTCGACGCCGCCGACGACATCCTGCGCGGACCGGTCGCCTGGCTCTTCGGCAACGAGGCCCACGGACTCGACCCCGCCGTCGCCGCCCGCGCCGATCACCGCATCCGCATCCCCATCCACGGCCGCGCCGAAAGCCTGAATCTGGCTGCGGCAGCGGCTATCTGCCTCTACGCGAGCGCCCGCGTCCAGCACGCGACGTAGTTCTCACGCCGGTGCGGCCCGGCCCCGGAGATAGTCGATCTGGGTGTGGCTGAGCTGCTCGGCCTTGCGCATGTGTTCGGTGATCACCGCGAGCTCGTCCTCGGTATGGGTGTCGAGTAACGCTTCCCAGCCCTCACCGAGGTCGTCCCATACGGCGGTGACGCGGGCGACGCGATCGGGCACGGGGGAGACCAGCACTCGACGGCGGTCCTCGGCGTCGGGTTCGCGCACCACATAGCCGTCGCGTTCGAGCCGGTCGACCAATCGGGTGGCGGAGCCGGTGGTGAGTCCGGTCATGTCGGCGATCTGTTTGACGGTGAGTGGCTGCGGCTCCGCGGTGAGCAGGCTCAGACATTGCAGATCGGTGGGGTGCAGGCCCAGATGGTCGGCGACAGCCTGATTGAACAGGACATACGAGGCCATGTACTGCCGTGAGACGCGCGACAACTCCGCGTAGCGGGCATGTCGACTCTGCTCTGTAATCCGGATCACACTCCTTATCAGCTGCGCGACGCAGTTAAAACGGATAGATTGCTGCATGACACAGTTAATGTGCCACACAGCAAATCATACCGGAGGAAACATCATGCTCACCATCGCCGTGGCCGGTGCCACCGGCGCGCAGGGCGGCGCCACCGCTCGCGCCCTGCTCACCATGGGTCACCGCGTCCGCGCGCTCACCCGATTTCCCGACAGCCCCGCCGCGGTGGCGTTGCGCGATCTCGGCGCCGAGATCCACTACGCCGACTTCGACGACCGTGGCTCCCTCGGTGTCGCCCTGGCCGGTGTCGACTCCCTCTTCGCCGTGACCACGCCGTTCGGCACCGACACCACCGCCGAAACCCGCCACGGCGTCACCCTCGTCGATGCCGCCGGTGCCGCACATGTCGGCCACATCGTCTTCACCTCCGCCGCGCATGCCGACCGCGCCACTGGAATCCCGCACTACGACAGCAAATTCGCGATCGAGGAGCATCTGCGGGCGAGCGGCGTCCCGTGGACCGTCATCGCGCCCGCCGCCTTCATGGACAACTACGCCACCGGCTGGACCCTCGACGGCCTCCGTGACGGCACCTTCGCCTGGCCGATGCCCGCCGATCGGCCGCTCACGCTGATCTGTGCCGAGGACATCGGCGCCTTCGCCGCGCTCGTCCTCGATCGCCGCGCCGAGTTCGCGGGTCGCCGCATCGACATCGCCGCCGACGAGCTCACCCCGGATCGGCTCGCCGCCGCCCTGGCTGTAGCCCTCGACCGTCCGATCGCGCACCGCGAAGTCCCGCTCGACTACGTTCGCGGCCACTCCGAGGATCTGGCCGCCATGTTCGACTACTTCGCCACCGTCGGCCTCGACGTCGATGTCGACGGTCTGCGTCGTGCGTACCCCGACATCGCCTGGCATTCGTTCAGGGACTGGGCCGAGGCGCAGAACTGGTCCGTGCTGCTCGCGGGCTGACCGGTCTCAGCACGAAGGGGTGGTGGCACTGCGCAGGTCGGTGAGGATTTCGGTGGCCCAGGGGAGTGTGATCGCGTCGCTGCCCGCGACCTGCATCGCGGTCATGATGGTGAGCAGCATGCCGGTGGCGACGAAGCGGCGCGATTCCAGTGTGTCGGCGCCGGTGAGTTCGCCGATCAGGCGATAGATGCGCCCGAATCGCTCTCGCATGTGGTCGCCGATCGCCGGATCCGCGCTGGCGGCGGCGCCGTGCAGCAGCACGAGGGGGAGTTCGCGTTCGGCCAGGAAGACATCGAATGCGTGTCCGAGGGCGCGCAATGCCTCCGGGGTGTCGGCGTCGGGGGCGATCTCGGCGTCACGGAACACCTGCTCGATGCGCGTGCACACCTCCAGCAGGCAGGCGATGAACAACTGCTGCTTGGTTCCGAACAGGCGGATCACATAGGGCTGCGACACTCCCGCCAGTCTGGCGATCTCGTCGGTTTTCGTTGCGGCATAGCCAGTTTCGGCAAAGGCATGGATCGCGGCTTCGAGCACCTGGGCGCTGCGCTCGGACGCGGTCATCCGGGTTCTCGTCATGGGCGTCACTGCCTCCTCGTTCGAATGCCTCTTGACATGTTATCAGTCGATGCATAACGATAAGCGGAGAAGTTATCAGTCAATAACAACCAAGGGTTTGGCATGACGCAGACACTCGAATCCGGCGACGCGCGAGCCGCCGTGACGCCACCGAACTCCGGGGCGAAGAACAAGCCGCTCGGCGCGGTGATCGCCGCCGTCGGCATTCCGATGTTCATGGTCACGCTGGACAACCTCGTCGTGACGAACGCCCTCCCGGTGATCAAAACCGAACTGGGAGCGTCGCTGTCGGACCTGCAATGGTTCATCAACGCCTACACGCTGTCCTTCGCCGCGCTGCTGCTGTCGGCGTCGGCCCTGGGCGACCGGATCGGCCGGCGCCGGGTCTTCCTGGCCGGAATCGGCATCTTCGTCGTCGCTTCCGCGGCGTGCGCGCTGGCCACCGAGCCATGGATGCTCATCGCCGCCCGTGCGGTGCAGGGCGTCGGTGGTGCGGCCGTCATGCCGCTGTCGCTCACCTTGCTGGCCACCGCGGTACCCGCGAAGATGCGCAGCGCCGCGATCGGCATCTGGGGCGGCATCGCCGGCCTGGGCGTCGCGGTCGGGCCGGTCGTCGGCGGTGCGGTGGTCGACGGCCTGAACTGGCAGTGGATCTTCTGGCTCAACGTCCCGATCGGGCTGCTGGCGCTGCCCTTCGCTGCCCGCATGCTGTCCGAATCACGGGGCGCCGCACGGAAACTCGACTACTTGGGCGTGCTGCTCTCGGCCGGCGGCGTGCTGGCACTGGTCTGGGGTGTCATCCACGGCGCCGATGACGGCTGGACCGCACCGCAGGTCCTCACCGCGCTGATCGGCGGCGCCGCGCTGCTCGTCGCGTTCGTCGTCTGGGAAACCTACGCCACCGATCCGATGCTCCCGCTGCGCATGTTCAAATCCCGCGGCCTGAGCCTGAGTTTCATCGTGTCCTTCGGGTTCTCGTCCGGCGTCTTCGGCTCGATCTTCCTGCTCGCCCAGTTCTTCCAGGTGGTCCAGGGCTACTCACCGCTGGAGTCGGGCATCCGCACGATGCCGTGGACGATGGTCCCGATGGTCGTCGCACCGCTGGCCGGCCTGATCGTCGACCGCGTCGGCGCCCGCACCCTCATCGCGATCGGCCAGCTCTGCCTGGCTGTCTCGCTCGGCTGGATGGCGATGATCACCACCGCCGACGTCCCCTATCTCGCCTTCGTCGCCCCGTTCGTCCTCGGCGGTATCGGCATGGGCCTCACCTTCGCGCCCTCGTCCACCATCGTCATGGCCAGCGCTTCCCCCGCCGACCAGGGCATGGCGTCGGGCATCAGCAGCACCGTTCGCGAAGTAGGCGTCGCCATGGGCATCGCCGTCCTGGCCTCGGTCTTCGCCTCTCACGGCTCCTACACCGACCCCCAGGCCTACGTGGACGGCCTGGTCCCCGCGGTGTGGGTCGGCGCCGCCCTGGTCGCCTGCGCGGCGGTGGTGGCAGCGTTCCTGCCCCGGCACACTCAGCCCGCGGAATAGCCGCTGATCGGTTCCCTGAGCAGGTGGTTGTCGCCGAACGGCACGACAACCACCTGCTCGGCATCGGCATAGATGATGGTGCCCGGTGCGGCGGAGTCCAGCCGCTCCCACCCGACGCCGTGCGCGTCGAGGATCGCGAGGTATCCCTCGACCCGCTCGATCATCGACACCGCGCTCGCCTTGAACCACGAGGCGGCACCCGGATGCCGTGCGCGGTCGTACACCCCCGGGTCGACATCACTCGGATTCGTCAGATTCTCGCTGAACCAGTCGTTGCCTTCACGGCGAAACCGCACCTCCCGGGCACTCAGGTGCCCTGCGGCCCACAGCCCGTTCACCAGGCCGAACACGCCCGGATGTCGACCGTGTCGATTGGGCTGCGCAGCCTGGAATCGAACGTAGGGCAGTGCGCCGGCCGACGTGACCCGACGGCCGTTCGGCCCCGTCATCCGACACTGTCCGGGTGCTGGCCCTGCTCGGGCGCCGCCTGCTGTTCTGGCCGGTGCGCGCACAACCCCGCCACACGCGGGAACGGACGCCGCCCCACGGGCCGAATCCCGAAGCCACACAACGCAAGCCCGCTCCCCGGAGCGGTGAGTCGAGCACGCCGCCCCCGCGGAGACGTCGGATCGCCGGTCTGTTCAGCCATCGAGTCGTCCTGTTCTCGAGTCGAACACGCTGGTGTGTTTGCTCATTTGGACGCGCCCCGATCCCATTCGGTTCCCTCGAATTCGGACTGCTTTCCGATTGCCCTGAGAAACAGCCGATTTCGCGCACAACACCCGACGCCGCCCGACTTGGTCGTCCTCCCTGACACCTGGGACACCGACGATGACTGGCTTGCCGACCCCCTCGATGTCGAACTCGCCGTCGAGGTGATCGCGAAGTCGGAGCGGGCGGCGCAGATCAACGGCAAGAACGGCTGGTACGCCGCGGCGGGCGTGCGCGCCCTACTCGTCATCGACCCTCGCGTCGGCCGCTGGGCATTGTTCGCCGGTCCCGCCGCAGGCGGCTACGCCGAACTGATCGAAGGCATATACGGCGACCCGATCAGCCTCCTCGATCCCCTGGGGTTGTCCCTCGACACTGCCTGCCTGCCCCGATACGACGAGTAGCCGCGCCACGACCCCCGACCAGATCGGTCAGCCCGCGATTGCGGGATCCCATTCGAGGGCTGTGTGGGTGACGGTCGTGACCGGCGCGCCGGAACCGGCTAGAAGAATTCGCGCGACCTGCGCTGTGGATCCGCGCCCTCGAGTGCACTGATCGGTCCACCTCGAGACCCCGCCGACCTGCGCTGATCGCGTCGCGAGTAATCCGGATGAATCGCGTCAACCCCATCCCATAGGATTTACGCAGCACCGATGCGGGATGGCAATGACGCGCCCGCGAACCGATCCCCAGGGGAGAGTCGAGAAGATCGTGGCCGACGACAACAGTGGAGTCGAGCAAAACGCCTCTTTGACCGAGGAGGCACTCGCGGCAGCGGCGGCGGAGGCCGAGAAGGCGTTTGCCGCGGCGGCTGACCTGGATGCGCTGGCGGTCGCCAAGACCGACTTCATCGGCGGTAAGTCGCCGATCGCGCTCGCGCAACGTGGGCTGGGCAGTGTGCCCAAGGAGGAGAAGGCCGAGGCCGGTAAGCGGGTCAACGTCGCGCGTAAGCGGGTGTCGGACGCGTTCGAGGCGCGCCGTGCCGCGCTCTTGGCGGAGCGCGATCAGGCGGTGCTCATCTCCGAGAAGATCGACGTCACGCTGCCCGCCCGTCGTCAGCCCGTGGGCGCCCGGCACCCGATCACCGTCATCTCCGAGCAGATCGCCGACTTCTTCGTCGGCATGGGCTGGGAGGTCGCCGAGGGTCCCGAGGTGGAGACCGAGCACTTCAACTTCGACGCGCTGAACTTCCTGCCCGACCACCCGGCGCGCACCATGCAGGACACCTTCCACATCGCCCCGGAGGGTTCGCGCCAGGTGCTGCGCACGCACACCTCCCCGGTGCAGGTGCGGTCCATGCTCGAGCGCGAGGTGCCGATCTATGTCGCGTGCCCCGGTCGCACCTTCCGCACCGACGAGCTCGACGCCACCCACACCCCGGTGTTCTCGCAGGTGGAGGGTTTGGCGATCGACAAGGGCCTGACCATGGCGCACCTGCGCGGTGTCCTCGACGCGTTCGCCCAGGCCATGTTCGGCCCCGAGACCCGTACTCGCATGCGCCCCAACTACTTCCCCTTCACCGAGCCGTCGGCCGAGGTCGACGTGTGGTTCCCGAACAAGAAGGGCGGCGCGGGCTGGATCGAGTGGGGCGGCTGCGGCATGGTCAACCCGAAGGTCCTGATCGCCAGCGGCATCGATCCCGAGGTGTATTCCGGGTTCGCGTTCGGCATGGGCATGGAGCGCACCCTGCAGTTCCAGACCACCATCGCCGACATGCGCGACATCGTCGAGGGTGACGTGCGGTTCACCCTGCCCTTCGGTATCCGGTCTTAGAGAGAGAGCGAAACGTCAAGTGCGAGTAGCACAGTCCTGGCTGACCGAGATCCTGCAGCGCACCACCCCCGAGTGGTCGGTGTCGGCGGAAGAGCTCGACGCGGGCTTCGTCCGGGTGGGTCTGGAAGTCGAAGAGGTCGACAAGCTCGAGCCCATCGGCGGTGACATCGACAAGCCGCTGGTCGTCGGCCGCGTCGCCGAGATCACCGAACTGACCGAGTTCAAGAAGCCGATCCGCTTCTGCAAGGTCGACGTCGGCAACCCCGAGTTGCAGGAAATCGTCTGTGGCGCGCGCAATTTCGCGGTCGGCGACCTCGTTGTCGTCGTGCTGCCCGGTGGCGAGCTGCCCGGCGGGTTCAAGATCTCCTCGCGCAAGACCTACGGTCACACCTCCAACGGCATGATCTGCTCGGTCGCCGAACTCGGCATCGGCAAGGATCACGACGGCATCCTGGTGCTCGAGCCCGGTTCCGCGCAGCCCGGCGACGACGCGAACGTGCTGCTCGGCACCGATGACACGATTATCGAACTCAACATCACCCCCGATCGTGGCTACTGCTTCTCGGTGCGCGGCCTGGCCCGCGAGCTGGCCTGCGGGTTCGACCTCGAATACGCCGATCCCGCCGTGCGCACGCTGCCGGAGGCCGACGACCAGGCCTGGCCCGTTCGCCTGGAAGACGATGCGGATTGCACCCGCTTCGGCGTGCGCCGCGTCACCGGGATGAACCCGAACGCGGTGAGCCCGCTGTGGTTGCAGCGCAGGCTGATGCTGTCGGGTATGCGGCCGATCTCCCCGGCTGTCGACGTCACCAACTACGTGATGCTCGAACTCGGTCAGCCGCTGCACGCCTTCGACGCCGCGAAGCTGCACGGCGGCCTGGTGGTTCGCTCGGCGCACAAGGGCGAGACCCTGCGCACCCTCGACGACACCGAGCGCACCCTCGACGCCGAGGACGTGGTGATCGCCGATGATTCCGGCGTCATCTCCCTCGCCGGTGTCATGGGCGGTGCGAGCACCGAGGTCGGCGCCGAGACCACCGATGTGGTCCTGGAAGCCGCCGTCTGGAATCCGCTGCGGGTGTACCGGACCTCGCGCCGTCACAAGCTCTCCTCGGAGGCGGGCAAGCGCTACGAACGGGTCGTCGATCCCGAGATCAACATCGCCGCGCTCGACCGCGCCGCGACCCTGCTCGCCGACATCACCGGCGGCACCATCGAATCCGCGCTCACCGACATCCGGGTGCCCCTGGAGCCGGTCGCGCCGATCGCGATGGACATCGACCTGCCCGACCGCGTCGCCGGCGTCACCTACCCGGCGGGCACCTCCGTGCGCAGGCTGGCCCAGATCGGCGCGGGCGTCGAGATCGAGGTCAACGACGCGGGCAAGACCCAGCTGCTGGTGACCCCGCCGAGCTGGCGCCCCGATCTCTCGCAGCCCGCTGACCTGGTCGAAGAGGTCCTGCGGCTGGAGGGCCTCGAGCAGATCCCGTCCGTGCTGCCGACCGCGCCCGGCGGTCGCGGTCTGACCGCGCAACAGCGGCGTCGTCGTGCGGTGAGCCGGGCGCTGGCCTTCGCCGGTGCCGTCGAGGTGCCGCCGCCCGCCTTCCTGCCCGGTGGCGTGTTCGAGGTGTGGGGGCTCGACGCCGACGACCCGCGCCGCAATACCACCCGCGTCCTCAATCCCCTGGACAGCGACCGCCCCGAACTGGCGACCACGTTGCTGCCGGGTCTGCTGGAAGTGGCCGCCCGCAACATCTCTCGCGGTGCGCGCGACCTGACCATCTACGGCATCGCCCAGGTGGTGCAGCCCGGCGCGCAGACCCACTCGGTCGAGGCGCTGCCGGTGGACCGTCGTCCCACCGACGAACAGATCGCCGAGCTCAAAGCGTCGCTGCCCGCCCAGCCGGTGCACATCGCCGCGGTGCTCAGCGGTAAGCACGACCCGCGCGGGCCGTGGGGACCGGGCCGTCCGGCCGAGGCGGCCGACGCGTTCGCGCTGGTCGACGACATCGCCGACGCGGCGGGTGTCGTCATCGAACGCCGGGCCGCGGCCTACCTCCCGTGGCACCCCGGTCGCTGCGCGGAACTGCTCGTCGACGGTGTGGTCGTCGGCCACGCGGGCGAACTCCACCCCGCCGTCCTGGAGCGCGCCGGTCTGCCGCCGCGCACCTGCGCGCTGGAAGTGGACCTCGACGCCCTGCCGCTGAGCGAATCCCTGCCCGCGCCGACGATCTCGGCGTTCCCGGCGGTCCTGCAGGACGTATCGATCAGCGTCGAGAAGACCGTCCCGGCCGCGCAGGTGGAAACCGCGCTTCGCACCGGCGGCGGCGACCTGCTCGAGAGCATCGCCCTGTTCGACGTCTACGAAGGCGCCCAAGCCGGCGAGGGCCGCAAATCCCTCACCTACGCCCTGCGCTTCCGCGCGCCCGACCGCACCCTCACCGAAGACGAGGCCAGCGCCGCCCGCGACGCCGCCGTCGCCTCGGCCACCACCGCGGTCGGCGCAGAACTGCGCGGCTGATCCGCACCGATACCCGAAGGCCGCCCGGTTGTGCCGGGCGGCCTTCGTCGTGTCGCCGCGGTGATTCCACCTGTCCGGCGGGCGGGGAGCAGGGGCGACCGGTTGGGGGCGGAGTCAGGGCGGGATAGGTTGGACGGGTGTCGATGATGAAAGGTGCCAATGTCGCGGTGCCTGCCTCCGCGGTCCGGGTCGAATTGGGTTGGCAGTCGGGGCAGGGTGTGCCCGATGCCGACGCGTCCGCGCTGTTGCTCGCCGGGGCGAAAGTGCGCTCCGATGACGACTTCGTGTTCTACAACCAGGCCGTGCACCCCTCGGGGGCGGTGCGGCACGAAGGAAAACAGCAGGGGCACACCGTGGTCGACGCGCTCTCGGTGAATCTCGGGCAGGTCGAGCCGCAGATCGAGACGATCGTGCTCGCCGCGTCCGCCGACGGGGGGACCTTCGGCCAGTTCCACGGGCTCTACATCCGGGTGATCGACACCGCGAACGGCGCCGAGGTCGCGCGGTTCGACAGCAGCGGGGCGACCACGGAAACCGCGTTCGTGCTCGGCGAGCTGTACCGCCGCCAGGGTGCGTGGAAGTTCCGTGCGGTCGGCCAGGGGTATGACAGCGGATTGGCCGGGCTCGCTACCGATTTCGGCATCTCCGTCGACGACGCCCCCGCGCCTCCCGTCGCACCGCCCGCACCCCCGCAGCCGTTCGCTTCGGGCCAGCCGGCTCCGCAACGGTCGTACGCCCCGCCGACACAGCCCTTCATCCCCGCGCCGCAGCCGAACCGGCCCCACACCCCGCCGCCCAGCCCGCCGACCCCCGCGTTCCCGCCGAATCAGCAGCAGCCGCAGTACGCGCCGCCGCCGAACCAGCCAGGCATCCCACCCCAGCAGAACACCCAGTTCGCCCCGCCACCACCACCGGTCGACCTCGCCAAGGTGTCGCTCACCAAGGAGGCCCCGTCGGTCTCCCTGAAGAAACACGGCGCCACCGGCGGCGTCATGCGCGTGAACCTCAATTGGACCTCGATGGCCGCCACCGGCCGCCTCTTCGGGAAACTCCGCGGCAAGAACATCGACCTCGACCTGTGCTGCTTCTTCGAATTGGTCAACGGCGCGATCGGTTCCGTGCGCGCCCTCGACCGCCGCTTCGGTGCCCTCTACGAACCGCCGTTCATCCACCTCGATCAGGACGACCGCACCGGCGCCAGCATCACCGGCGAGAACCTGTCGGTCAATCTCGACTGCACCCAGTTCATCCGCCGCATCCTCGTGTTCGCCTCGATCTACGACGGCGCCAGCGATTTCCGTAATGTGCACGCCACCGTCACCCTGAACACGGTGAATTCCGCGCCCATCGAGATGACGCTCGACGGCTGCACCGACAACTCCCGCGACGCGGTGCTGTTCGCGCTGGAGAATGTCGACGGCGAGTTCGTGGTGCGCCGCGAGGGCAGCTTCGTCCGCCCGCCCGCCGGTCAACCGGGCGGCGGTGTCGTGGAGATCGCCCGCCTGTACAACTGGGACTTCGGCTTCCAGGCGGGCCGCGGCAAGTGATCCGGCATCCCGCGACGCGCGTGCTCAACGCGCTGGTCTACCACCCCGACAAGCACCTCGCCCAGACCCCGGCGGCGCTCGGCCTGGACTATCGCGATCTGACCATGCGCACCGCCGATGGTGTCGATGTGCACGGCTGGTTCGTGCGGGCCGAGCGCCCCCGCGGTCACATCCTCTACGCGCACGGCAACGCGGGCACCATCGGCGACCGCGTCTCGATCATCGCGCTGCTGGTCGGCGCCGGCTTCGACGTGCTCGCCTTCGACTACCGCGGCTTCGGCCACAGCACGGGCACGCCGAGCGAACAGGGCACCTACCTCGACGCCAGAGCCGCCCGCCAGGCCCTGCTCGAGCAACCCGAAGTCGATCCCGAGCGGGTCTACTACCTGGGCAAATCCCTCGGCGGCGGGGTATTGCTCGAATTGGCGGGCGAGTATCCGCCCGCCGGCATGATCCTCATGTCGACGTTCAGCGGCATGCGCGCCGCCGCCCGCTCGGTCTACCCGTTCCTGCCCGCGCCGCTGATCCCGAACGCCTATCCGAGCCTGCGGCACATCGCGAACCTGCGTGTCCCGGTCCTGATGATGCACGGCGACCGCGACGAACTCCTCCCGCTGCGCCACGCCGAACGCCTGTACGCGGCGGCGCGGGAACCGAAACAGCTGATCGTGGTCCCCGGCGCGGGTCACAACGATGTGATCGACACGCTCGGCGCCCAGTGGCCGAAGATCATCGCCGACTGGGCGGCTCGATAACGCCGCAGCCCGGTCGTCGCCGGGGGTCGCTGATTCTGCGTAGCCTGGCGGTATGAGCGAAACGAGCGAACTCCTCGGCCGCCTGGCTGCGCTGCCCGACGGCGAGCTGGTGTCGGTGCTGCGCGCCGCGGTCGCCGGACGCCCCGGGCTCGGCGCGGTCGCCGCCGCACTGGCCCAGGCTGAGATCGGTCATGCCGAAACCGGATCACCTGTGACTCTGGACACGAACGTCATCGACGCGGATGTGGTGCCCGTCGCATCCGGGCAGGTCGGAGGCGCGATGCCGGTACCGCCGGTACCGTCCGGGCTACCGGTGACCGGCGCACCCACCGCCACCGGCGGATATTCCACTTCCGGAGTGCCGACATTCGACTCGGTTCGGGATAAGGTCGAGCAGCGTTTCGGCACCGCGCAGGGAATGGACGAGCTCGACCGGCAGACTCCCGCGGGTCGCAGCGTCGACGAGCAATGGGAGGCGCGGGAGAAAGCCGCGCGTGAGCGGCTGGATCAGATCCGGAAATCGGTGCAGGGCAACGATTCCGGCGAGAAGTAGCCACGCGTCCTCCCCTCCAGCAACGACCGTGATGGGTGGACACACAGATGACGCAGGCGCGCCAGATCGCCGACCGACTGCTCGATGCGCAGGTGGAATTCCTGCTCGCCGAGGTGACCGGTGAACGGTTCGCCGAGGTGATCGCCCGCGACGTGGCGGCCGTGCTGGCCGTCGGCGAGACGATCAGGTTCGGTGACGTGGTCTCCCTGGAACAGGGCGAGCAGACGGTGGCCACCGTGTTCGACCGCATCGGCGGCAGCCCCGTGATCGCCGATACCGTCGGCATCTTCTCCGACGCCATCTACGACCACATCGCCTCGAACACCGAATACACCCTCGGCGACGTCGTCGACCGCGAACCGGTGGAAGCGTTGCTGGAGAAGATCTTCGGCATGCACCAGGCCCAGGAGCGGATCCTGGACCGGCTCACCGAGAGCCCGCTCGTCGCCACGGTCGCCTCGCGTTTCGTCGACAAGCTGATCGGCGATTTCGTGCAGGCCAATCGCGAGCGCGCCGAGAAGATTCCGGGCGTCTCCTCGCTGATGTCGCTGGGTCAGTCCGCTGCCAACCGGGCCAAGAAGGTCGCCGCCGACAGCACCTTCGTCGGTGACCTCGCGGGCAAGGGCGCGCTGTTCGCGCTCAAGCGCACCAACAACGCCATCCGCGACATGCTGCGCGACGCGCCCGTGCACTCGGCGGCGATGGAGTTCTGGGACCTGCATGCCGACGAACCCGTCGCGGGCCTGCGCGAATACCTCACCCAGAAGGACCTCAACGAGCTGGTCCAGATCTGCTACGAGATCGCGGTGACGACCAGGGAGAAGGAGTACTTCGGCCTGCTCGTGCGCGAGTGCGTCGAGGTGTTCTATGCCAGGTACAGCGACCACAAGCTCTCGGCGATGCTGCCCGAACTCGGCCTCGACGCCGACGACATCAGTGCCGAGATCCTGCGCTACGGGCCGGCTGTCATCGAGGCGGCCAAGCGCAACGGTGTGCTGGCCGGGCTGATCAGGGAACGGCTCGAGCCGTTCTTCTACTCCGATCAGGTGCTGGGAATTCTCGGCGGCGAGTAATTCTCGCGAATACCGTTCGGTAACGCGAATTGATCGATACGACTTCGCTTCTCGATTTGCGTGACATCGTCGCAACCGGTAGTGATGTCGAGCATTCGAATTTCGGCTTCTGATCGGGCGCATCAAATGTGCTGTGTGTCACGCTCTCTGGTGACCTGTATGTATCCAGCAGTGAACCGGCCGACCAACTCGCCGCCGGTGCGGCTGTGAGCATTCGGCTACACAAAGCCCGCTGGATTTCCGGCATGTTTAGATCAGTGCACGAATTGCTGCTTTACACCGTTCCGAATTGACCGCGCACTGCGCGGAGTGCAAGTTTGCACCTGACTTTCCGTGAGCCACCGTGACCGACGTTGCGGTGGCATTGCCAAGGAGTAGGTGTGCGTGCACGTTCCCGGCCGAACCCGACCGGAACCCGATCGGACGGCGGCGCTCGAGGGCAGCGGGCCGGCGCCGGGCTGATCCGGCCGCGCACCATCTCCGGCCAGCTCGCCCGGATCCTGGTGGTGTCGCTGGTGCTGGTGCTCGCACTGCTCGGGCTGACCATGTCGACACAGGTCAGCGCCTACCGCCGCAGCGGGGAGACCGTGGACGCGGTGGCGGTCGCGCTGGCCGCGCAGGACCTCGTGCAGCAGGTCCAGCGCGAGCGCGGTCTGAGCAACGGTCTGCTCGGCGGTGATCAGCGCCTGCGCCAACCCGTCACCGACCAGCGCACGGGCACCGATGCCGCCCTGCATGCCCTGGTGAACGCCGTCGTGGGGAACCCGCCCGGTGCCGGGGAAGTGCGCTCGGCGCTGGGGCATCTGGCGGGTCTGCCCGCGATCCGCTCCCAGGTCGACAATCGCAATGTCACCCGGCAGGCGGCGTTCCAGTTCTACACCGACGGCATCGACGCGCTGAACCGCCTCTCGCTGGGTCTCGACCAGGCGCGTGACCCGGCCGTCCGGCACGGCCTGCAAGCGCTCTACGCGCTCGGTGACGCGAAGGAATTCGCGGCCCGTGAACGCGGCTTCCTCAACGGCGTTTTCGCCGCGGGGGAATTCGCGCCGGGGGAGTACGTGCAGTTCCTCGACATCCGCGCTGCCCGCAATGCCGCGCTCACCGCCTTCGGCCACGACGCGACACCCGCCCAGCAGGCCCGTCTGGACGCGGTCCTGGCAAGCGAGAACGCCACGCGGGCAACCGAATCGGAGAACATCGCGATCGCCTCGACATCGGGACCGCTGGTTCAGCAGGTCGACCCGGCCGTGTGGTGGACGCAGATGACCGCGGTCATCGACGAGCAACGCAGGGTCCAGCAGGTCATCGGCGACGACGTGGGCGCGCGGGCCGAGACACTGCGCCGTGACGCCGCGCTGATGCTGGCCGCCTTCGCCCTGGCCGCGCTGTTGGCGATCGCCGCCGAGTTCGCGCTCGTCTTCGCCAGCATCAGGGCCATCGTCCGCCCCTTGGCCCAGCTGGCTACCGAAGCCGACGATGTCGCCTCCGCCCGACTACCCGAGGTGATCGCGGCCTGGCACAGTGCCGCCGACGCCCAACCCGATCCGCCCGCCCCCGTGCGCACACCTCCCGGCGCAAGCGTCGAGATCGCCGCTGTGGCGGGTGCGTTGGATCGCGTGCAGACCACCGCGTTCGACCTTGCCTCCGAGCAGGCGCTGGTGCGGCGCAACACCACCGAATCGATGGCGAATCTGGCCCGCCGCAATCAGAACCTGGTGCGCCGTCAGCTGGGTTTGATCAGCGAGTTCGAACGCGAGGAGCTCGACCCGAAGGCACTGTCGAACCTGTTCGAACTCGACCACCTGGCCACCCGCATGCGGCGCAACGCCGAGAGTCTGCTGGTGCTGGTCGGCGAGGCGAGTCCGCGTCGATGGGCCGAGCCGATCGCGCTCACCGACGTGATCCGGGCCGGGCTGTCCGAGGTCGACGACTACCGGCGGGTGGTGCTGCGCCGGATCGACGACATCGCGGTGACCGGCGCCGTCGTCAGCGAACTGGCGCACATCCTGGCCGAACTCATCGAGAACGGGCTGGCCTTCTCGCCGCCCGATCTCGAGGTCGAGGTGTACGGCCGCAAGGTCGCGGGCGGCTACCTGCTCGCCGTCGTCGATCACGGCGTCGGCATGCCCACCGAGCAACTCGCCGAAGCCAATGCCCGGCTGCGCGGCGAGCAGGACTTCATCGTCGCCTCCACCCGCTACCTGGGCCACTACGTGGTCGGTCGGCTGGCGGGGCGACTCGGCATCGACGTGGAACTGAACACGTCACCGGTCAGCGGCATCGTCGCCCGCCTGCTCCTCCCGCCGTCGCTGCTCGCCGACGGAAAGACCGGGCAGACAGCGGATCCGCGAGAGGGCGCCGCCCGAGGCCCCGCACGTCAGGATCTGGCCGAACCCGCAACGCTGGAGCGCACTGCCACCTCCGTCGCCGTGGGTCACGCGGTGGCCCCTGCGCGCACTGGGGCCACGACCGGTTCGGCGACACCGGGGCACCACGCGATCCCGGCCGGCGCGCCAGGTGCGGACCACAGCGATGATCGACCGGCCGGGTTCCTCGGCGATACGTCGCACGGCATCCCCGGTGGCTCGGCGTCGGCAACCGGCACCAACGGGCGGTCGCGGCACAGCCGGAATCCGGAATCGGGAGCCGGCAACAGCGCCAACGGCAGTCGTCCGGCCTCGGCGAACCATTCGTCCACCGGCTCCGCATACGCACAGTTCCTCAGCGGTTCAACCGATTCCGCGCACCCGCGCAACGGTGCGGTCCGCAACGGCGCGTCGGCTGAGGACCACTACGGCGTGGTAGCCCCGGACCGCTCGGAGCGGGCGGCCCGGGGACACAACGGCTCGGCGGTACCGCCACCGCGTGAACTGCCCGCCGTGGAGTCCATCGGCGCACCCGCCGTCGAACGCACCCGCAACGGCCTGGTCAAACGCAGCAAGCGCGCCAAGATCACCGGTGCGCCCGAGCGACCCCGCCGCGATCCGGCCGGCAGTCCGGACCGGCCTCCGGTTGTCGAACGGACCCCCGACCAGACACGCAGCATGCTCTCCTCGTTCCGCACCGGCCACGAACGCGGCGGCGAGACCGAATCCTCTTCCCCTCCACTCGATCCCACCCGCTGACCGATCGGACAAGACCCCAGGAGACCCGGTGACCACCCACCTACCGACCGCCGATCCACACACCTTCAACTGGCTGCTCGGCAACTTCGTCCGCAATACCGACGGCGTGCGCGACACCGTCGCCGTCTCCTCCGACGGGCTGCTGATCGCGATGTCGGACGGACTCGACCGCACCGGCGCCGACCGGCTCGCCGCGATGGTGTCGGGCCTGTCCAGCCTCGCCCGGAGTGCTTCGCGCAGTTACGATTTCGACGGCCTCAAACTGATCATGATCGAGATGAAGCGCGGCTTCCTGCTGGTGTCGGCGCTGGGCGACGGCAGCTGCCTCGGCGTGATCGCCGACGGCGGCTGCGATGTCGGTCTGGTCGGCTACGAGATGGCGATCCTCGCCGAACGCGCCGGATCACTGCTGGACCCGCTGCTGATCAGCGAATTGCGAGAGTCGTTGCGCAGATGAGAGATTTCGATCTCCCGCGGCTGCCCGACCCGCGCATGATCCCGATGAACCAGCCGGCGGGGTGGCGTGGTCTCGTCCCGTCGGTGCCGGTGACCCCCACCGACCACGACGATGTCGACGATCGCTTCGTTCGCCCGTTCGTGGTCACCGCGGGCCGCACAGTCCCGGTGCTGGACGGCCTGCGCATCGAAACCCTCGTCCAGGCACCGCCGTCCGCACTGTCGGCGCCGCTGCGGTTCGAAGAACGCACCGTGGTGCAGCTGTGCCTGACGCCGCACTCCATCGCCGAAATCGGTGCCGCCCTGCGGGTTCCGATCGGCATCGCCAAGGTGATCGTCAGCGATCTGGCGGCGGCGGGGCATGTGACCGTCCGTGACGCGCCGGAACTGTCGACCGCCGCCATCGAGAGGATCCGCGACCTTGTCCGCGCACTTTGAGGCACCAGCCATGCCGTCGTCGGTGAAGATCGTGGTCAGCGGCGGCTTCGGCGTCGGCAAGACCACTTTCATCGGCGCCATCTCCGAAATCGAGCCACTGGTCACCGAAGCGTCGATGACCGAGGTCTCCATCGGTGTCGACGATCCCGGTCGCCGCGCCGAAAAGACCGCGACCACAGTGGCTCTGGACTTCGGCCGGATCACCCTCGACAAGTCGCTGATCCTCTACCTCTTCGGCACCCCCGGCCAGGACCGATTCGTGTTCCTCTGGGACGACCTGGTCGACGGCGCCCTCGGCGCGGTGATCGTCGTCGACACCGGCCGCGTCGAGGACTGTTACCCCGTCCTGGACTACTTCGAGGAACACCACACGCCCTTCGTCGTGGTGGTGAACCGCTTCGCCGACGCGACCCGCTTCGATCTCGGTGAAGTCCGTGAAGCGCTCGGCCTCGACGACTGGATCCCGGTGCTGGACTGCGATGCCCGCGACCGTGACTCCGTGCGCGATGTCCTGGTCGCACTGCTCGAGCAGGTCCTGCTGCACCGCGTCCAACCCCGTCAGCGGGAGGTGAGCTGAACCCATCCCGGTCGCACCGGTCAGCGTCGATTCAGGGTGAGGTCCGACAGGGCCAGGTGCAACCGCGCGTCCGTGACATCGACCGAGGTGTCGGTGAACCGCTTGCCACCCAGCGTGTTCCGCAGGAAATCGCGTACGGTGCTCGGCTGCGCGTCCACCGAGGCGAGAAGTCCCTGCGGCACTTCGATGGTCCCGTCGAAGAACCGTGGCTGGGCGGTGATTCCGGGCTGCTGCTGTGTCTGCCGCAAGCCGTCGACGGTGTGCAGCACGACGTCGAGCCCGCTTCCGTCACCGAATTCGATCTGCAGCGGTGTGGGGGAGACGGCCGGATCGAAGGACTGGATGCGTGCGGTCCACCCCTGGGCCGAAACACCCTGGTAGTCGTACTCGGACACCGGACCGAGCGTCTCGTGAGCGCGGTTCACCGGCGAGTTCTCCAGCGCCGCACCGGACAGCGGCTGATCGGTGACGACGAAGGTCCACGACGCATCGGTGAGCATCTTGCGCCAGAATCCGGTCCGGCCACCGTCGCGTCCTTCGACGCGCAGCTCTCGCGCCGCCGAGCCGGGCCCGGTCCGGTGGACGGAGATGCGGTCGGTGATCTCACCGGGCACCTTCGGCTGTGCGGCCCAGTCGGGTGCGGGCAGCTGGATGGCGGCGTAGCGAGGATCGACGCGCTCGGACAGCATGTCCGGCGCTTCGGGCAGGCCGCGCTGGTCCTCGTAGGAGTAGCGGAAGAAGACCTTGTCCGCGCCGGAGATGTCGAAATCGTAGAGGCGCGTGTAGAAGTCGCCGTACCGGTTGACGACCAGCGAGGTCGACGCGCTGGTGGACAACGCGACAGCCTGGAAGCGCCCACCGACCGGAGTGCTCATCTCGTAGCTGTGGTCCACCGGCAGCCACGGGTCGACATACTGGATCCGCTGACCGCCGTGGGTGAGCGCGAAGACGTGCGACACCTTCGCCCCGCCGACAGGGTGTTCGTTGCCCGCGGTATCTGTCCACACGTGGTCCTCGTTGGGTGACAACACCGACCACGACCAGGTCAGCGCGCCCGGCGGCAGCGTATTGCCGGGCCCGGTCCACAGCGGGGTGCCGTAGCGGCTGCTCCAGTTCCAGTCCGCGGGAGCGCTGAGTGCGTGATCCATCGTGACGAACCGGCCGTCCCGGTCGATCATCATCACTTCGTCGTCGTCGGCCGAGACACCGGCGATCGTCCCCGCCAGGCAGCCCGGCAGCGCGATCATGCGCCAACCACCGAGGGCGGCAGCCGCTTTCACGTACACCTGACCGTCGCGGGTGGCGAAGGACCAGCGGCGGTTGAACGACTCGGTGGCGGTGCGGAAATGCACCTGCTCGGGCAGCACGACCGTTGCCGGGGCGAATGCCGCGAGCCCGGCGTCGGATTCGTCGACGCTCACCTCCGGGGTGCCGACCGTACCCACCGGCAGACACCCCGGATCGGCGAAAGCCACCGATTGTGTTGTCACCCCGGCGAATACCAGTCCGGCGGCCGCGATCAGCGCTGTACGCCGGACGGCGTGCCCGCGCCTCACAGCCATCCCGCCGCGCCGAAACCGATCAGGGCGATCGCGTCGATCCCGAAGATCGTGCCGACCACCAGCGCCTTGCTCCGCACGCTCGGTAGATCGTGCACGAAGAAGCAGGCCGCGAAGAACGGCACGTACCCGATGATCCAGATCAGGAACGGGAAGCCGGGCTGCCACCATGACCAGTCCCAGGTCAGCACGCCGGCCTTGTTGAGCAGTATCTCGACACCCACCGCCGCGATCGAGTTGAGCGCGATCAGCACCGGCCGGTTCGGCAGCCCGAAGATCCGAGTTTCCTTCGGCGGCAGCATCTTCGCCGCCGCGATGCCCATGATCGCGAACATGAAGCAGATCTCGATGTTCAGCCCGATCAAGATCTGGTACGCCGTCGGTCCGCTCGCCGCCCAGACCGGTGCCCGCTCGGTGAAGTGGAAGACCAGCACGTTCCAGATCTCGTTGAACCAGTCCATGCCCCACAGCGCGAGCCCGGCGAACAGCACATTCCAGTTACGCCGCTCGACTTCGACCGCGTAGATGTAGATGACCACCAGTAACAGCGGAATGACATACCACTTGAACTGGCTCGCATCGCGAAGAATCTCCAGCGCGGCCCGCGCGTTGTCGGTCAACGGGGCACCTCCTGCTCATGATCGACGAACTCGGCGAGTATGATACAAATCAACATCGAACGTCAATGTGTATCGCCGAGTTCGCCGATTCGTCGAGTCAGCGGCTCCCGAGCGGCATGCCGAACAGGGACGCGAACTTCGCGGCGAGCGAGTCGCCGAGGAAGTCCAGGGCGCCGGGGGTCGCGGCCATGGTGCCCGCGTCGGAGGTGGTGCAGCCGGCAGCGGCCGGGACGCCGTCGAGGCGGTCACGCAGCCAGATCAGCGCGGCCGGACCGCCGACCACTTCCGCGACGATGTGTTCGCTGGCATGGTCGCGGGTGTAGGTCAGCGACGTGTTCGGATCGCGGCAGTAGGTGTCGACCAAGGTGTCGGTGGCGGCCAGCGGCAGGATCTCGTCCCACGCGGAATGCCACACGAACAGCGGCATGTCGGGGACGGACTTGCCCATGCGGGTGTCGTCGAGCATCGCCGCGACCGGCGGATCGTCGAGGGGATTACCGTCGGAGCCGATCATGCCCGTCAGATTCAGAAACGGCAGCAGCGCCGACTGATACTGCACGCACAGCGGCGATTTGATCGCGAACAGGGCCCTGCCGAGCGGATCGAGCCGCTGATCGAGGTAGGCGGCGAAATCGGGGTATTCGCGGGTGAGTCCCAGAACGGCGGCGAACACCAGACCCGAGGTCAGCTGATTGTTCGCCATGCTCAAGGCGGCACCGAGATCGGCACCGACCCCGCCTTCGGCCGCGCCCACGATGTTCAGTTCGGGCGCGTAGCTGCTGTGTAGTTCGGCGGCATGGCCGGTGGCGATGGAACCGCCGGAGTAGCCGTAGAGACCCACCGGCGCGGTCGGTCCCGCCTCGAGTGGGGCGAAGCTGGTCGCCGCGCGAATGCCGTCGAGGGTGATCCGGCCCGCCAGCGGTCCGGCCGCGTAGGCCGAATCCGGGCCCTGATGGTCCGGAACGACCACGGCCCAGCCCTGTGACAGCGCTGCCTGCGCGAACAGGAACTCGGCGGGCACCACGATCTGGCCCGCCACCGCGGCCGCCGAAAGATGTTGCAGCGCATAGGACGGCGCGCAGTAGCCCGCGGTCGAGTCCTCGGCCAGCTGCACCGACAGCAGCTTGCGCGGGTTCGGCGCCTGCCCGCGCGGCTTGATCAGGGTGGCGACCGCGGGGATCGCCTCGTCACGGCTGTTGTTGGAGCGATACGACACCTGCCATGCGTCGACATCGATCGGCAGCAGACCGAAATCGGCGATCCGCACCTGCCGGACCGCGATGATCGCCCCCGGCTCGGTCGCCGCCACCACGTCCGCGGGCGGTAGGTAGAAGCCCGGATCCCATTCGGGCGGTAGTGGAATCACCGGCGGGGGCGCCGCCGGTGGTTCGGCCGCGACCGGCCCGGCGGTCACCACCGTTGCCGCCGCGAGCAAACCGGTGGCCAGGGCAAGCCATCGCTGAACGAAGGGAGATCTCATCGCGCACAGTCCTCACATGAATTGAGACTCCTTCGTCTCAATAGCGGCAACTATGACATGGGTGTGGCGCAGATCGCAATCACGCGTCGGGGGACGTCGCCGAGATCAGGCTGTTCAGGATGGTGGAGAACACGTCGACCAGTTCGTCGACGGGCGGTCGCGGGTCGTCCAGGCTCCACTGGTGCACGGCGCCGTTCACGGCCCCGATGAACGCCGCCATCGGCACCCGCCAACCGCCGGGCGGCATCCGCACCCCGTCGCGTCCGGCCGCGATCGCGGTGACCACCTCGCCCCACCGGTCCCTGACCTGCGCCCGATACGCCTCGATCTCGGGGCTCACTCCGACGATGTCGACGAAAGCGACTTTGGCGCACCGGATGTCGTCGGTGATCGCCGTCGTGTACGCGCGAACGGCCGCGTCGATCAGCGTGCGCAGCTCGTCGGATTCCGCCGCGGCCAGCGCCTCGGCGACCGCCGCCCCTGCCTTGTCCTGCACGGAGTCGTACACCGCGACGAGCAGTTCCTCGCGCCCGGCGAACTGTTCGTAGAACTGCCGACGCGACAGCCCCGCGGCCGCGCACACGTCGGTCAGCGAACTGTTGGCGTACGACTTCTCCGCGAACACGGTCAGTCCCGCGTCGATGAACAGCGCCCGGCGCTCGACCTGTCGTTCGGCGACCGAGGTGCCGGTGTAGTTGTGTCGAGTCCGCCCAGAGGTCACCCCATGACCCTACTGTTCAGGATTCGGTCGAGGCGCCGGCGTCGACGGGTCCGATCGGGACCACCAGCGGAGTGCCGGTGACCGGGTCGTCGATCACCTTGGCGCGCAGCCCGAATACCTGCGCCACCACGTCCTCGGTGAGCACTTCGGCGGGCGTACCCGCGGCAACCACCCGGCCCGCGCGCATCGCGACCAGTCGATGCGCGTACCGCGCGGCGAGGTTCAAGTCGTGCAGCACCATCACCACTGTCCGGCCCGCCTCGGCGTGCAGGCGCCGGACCAGGTCGAGAACCTCGATCTGGTGGGCGAGATCGAGAAAGGTGGTGGGTTCGTCGAGCAGGAGCAGGTCGGTGTTCTGGGCCAGCGCCATCGAGATCCACGCGCGCTGGCGTTGGCCGCCGGACAGCTCGTCGAGCGAGCGATCGGCGAACTCGACCATGTCGGTCCAGGTCAGCGCCTCGGTGATGGCGGCTTCGTCGTCGTCGGACCACTGGCGGTACCAGCGCTGGTGCGGGTGCCTGCCACGGGCGACCAGGTCGGTGACGGTGAGACCCTCCGGAGCCAGCGGGGATTGGGGCAGGATGCCCAGCACGCGCGCCACTTCCTTGGTCGACATGCGGTCGATCCGTTTGCCGTCCAGGTGGATATGTCCACCGGCGGGTCGCAGGAGCCGGGCCATCGCGCGCAACAGGGTGGATTTGCCGCACCCGTTGGGCCCGATCACCGCGGTGACAGTGCCACCGGTGATGTCCAGGTCCAGCCCGTCCACGACGGTTGTCGGCCCGTAGCCGAGGGTCAGCTCGCTGGCCTGCAGCCGAACGGTCATCACACGCCCGCTTTCCCGACGCGATTGCGCCGCATCAACAGATAGATCAGATAGGGCGCGCCGAGGACGGCGGTGATCACCCCGACGGGCAGTTCGCCGGCGGGCAGCAGGGTGCGGGCGACCAGATCGGCGGCGACCGTGAAGGCCGCGCCGAGCACCACCGAGGTGAGCAGCGGTGGTTGTGCCGAACCGGTGAGACGCAGCGCTACCTGCGGCACCGCGAGCGCGATGAAGATGATGGCGCCCGCCGAGGCGGTCGCCACACCGGCGAGCAACACGGCCAGGACGAGGAGTGTCAGCCGGGCGGCGTTGAGCCGCACACCGAGTGAGCGGGCGGTGTCGTCGCCGAAATGCAGCGCGCCGAGCAGATGGGTGCCCCCGAGTACGACCGGCACCAGGACAGCCAGGGCGATCGCCACCGGTGTCACCTGGATCCAGCTGCTGCCGTTGAGGCTGCCGGTCAGCCAGGTCACCGCCCGCGTCGCGATATCCACGTCACCGACGCTGAGGAGCCAGAAGGTCACGCTGGAGAGCAGCGAACCGGCGCCGAGACCGACGAGCACGAGCCGATAGCCCTCGATACCGCCGCGCCAGGCCAGGAGGAAAACGCCGAGCGCGGCGAGGAGGCCGCCGAGCATGGACGCGACCGGCACCCCGATCTCGGCGGCGGCGCCGCTGATCTGGCCACGGCTGCCCGACAGGGCGATCACCGCGACCGCGGCGACGCTCGAGCCCGCCGTGACGCCGAGAATATCGGGACTGGACAACGGGTTTCGGGCAATGCCCTGCGTGATCGCGCCGGACAGCGCCAGTGCCGCGCCGACCAGCGCGCCGGTGAGAATCCGCGGCAGCCGCAGATCCCACACCACATAGGCCAGGCCGTCGTCGCCGCCACCGCTGAGCACGGCGAGCACGTCCCACGGCGTGACCGGACCGCCGTCGGGCATCGTGTACGTGCCCAGCGCCAGCGCGACGCAACTCGCGGCGCCGAGAATCGCGAGCCCGACGACCAGGACTGCCGTCGTGCGTAGTCGCAGTTGCCAGGACACCGGTCCCAGCCGGACCGCCCGGACGGTACTCATATGCTCACCAGCTTTCGGCGGCGGACCAACACGATGAAGAACGGGACGCCAACGAAGGCCAGCATGATGCCCGCCGGAAGTTCGCCCTTGTCCAGCACCAGCCGCCCCGCGATGTCGGCGACCAGCACCATGACCACACCGAGCAATCCGGCGACCGGGACCAGCCAGCGATAGTCGGGCCCGGTGATACCGCGGGCCAGGTGCGGGACGACGAGCCCGACGAAGCCGAGCGGTCCCGCGATCGCCACGACCGCGCCGGTGAGCAGCACGATCGAGCCGATGCCGATGGTGCGCGCCAGGGAAACGCGATGGCCCAGCGCACGGGCGGTGTCCTCGCCGAGGCTGAGCGCGTTGAGCGCGGAGGTGTTGGCCAGCGCGAGGACGATCCCGACCAGGATGAACGGGGTGGCCTTGCCGAGGAGGTCCAGGTTGGATCCGACCAGCGAACCGGCCTTCCAGAAGCGGTAGATGTCGGTGACATCGGTATCGAACAGCACCACCGCCGAGATCAGGCCCTGCAACAGGTAGCTCACGGCGGCGCCCGCCAAGGCGAGGGTCACCGGGGTCGGTCCGCCGCGGCCCGTCGTGCCGATGACGAACACGGTGATGGTGGCGATCAGCGCACCGGCGAAGCCGAACCACACGTAGCCGAACAGGCTGGAGATGCCGCCGACCATCACCGCCAGGACGATGCCGAGCGCCGCGCCCTGGGTGATGCCGAGCAGTGCGGGGTCGGCGAGGGGGTTTCTGGTGTGACCCTGGATCACCGCGCCGGCGATGCCGAGCGCGAGGCCGGCGAGCACCCCCAGCAGCGTGCGTGGCAGCCGCAGACCGTTGACGATCGCGCCGGTCTCGGTGTCGGTCGTGCCGCCGAGTGCGTGCAGAACATCAAGGGGAGCAATGAATTTGGAACCGATGGCCAAACTGAGCAGGACGGTCGCGAACACCGCGGCCAAGAGTCCGGCGATGAGTAGCAACCGGCGAGACCGTGTGTTGGCGAACACGACTCCGGGCGGCGATGCGGGCACTTTCCCTCTTCATAGTTGGTAATTAGGTAAGGCTTCGCTAGGTTAGCAACCCTAAAGAACTCTGAACCACTCGGGAGACCTCGATGAACACCCCACTGAGCCGTCGGCTCGCCGCCGCCGCGGTAGTCGCCGCCGCCGTACTGAGCCTGTCCGCGTGTGGCCAGGACCGGTCGGTCACCGGCGCCGCGAACAGCGATTGCGATACCGCGAGCAACCTCGACGGCGGCGCGTACCCGCGCACCATCGAGGCCGGGGCGGTCAAGGACAAAGCGGGCGCGAATGTCGGCACGGTCGTCGACCCGGCCACCATCACCACCCGGCCGGTTCGGGTCGCGGCGCTGGATCAGACGTTCGTCGACGCCGCCCTGGTGCTCAACACCGAAGTCGTCGCGTACACGACCTACCAGTCCATGGGCGAGAAGCTGCCCGCGTTCCTCGGCGCGGCCGCCCAGACCTGCGGCGGGCGAGCGGTGAACATCGGTAATCTGCAGACCCCCGATATCGAGAAGCTGGCCGGCGCCCGGCCGGATCTGATCGTGTCGGCGAAGGTGCGTCACGAGAAGCAGTACGAGCAGTTCAAGGGCATCAAGCTCGGTTCGGGCACCGTGCCGGTCGTGTTCAGCCAGACCACCGGTGCCACCTGGAAGGAGAACCTGCTGCTGCTCGCCAAGGCGGTCGACAAGGAGAACCTGGCGCAGGCCAAGCTGGCGGCGTACCAGGACCGTGCCACCAAGATCGGGGCGGCGATCAAGGCGAAGAACGGCGGCAACGCGCCGACCGTGTCGCTACTGCGCTTCCTGCCCAAGGAAGACCGGCTGATGCAGCGGGTCAGCTTTGTCGGCGACATCTTCGCCGACGCCGGTCTGAACCAGCTCGACAAGTCCGACGACCCCAAGAACGACTTCTCGATCACGCTCAGCCCCGAGCGGCTGCTGGACGCCGACGCCGACTACGTCTTCCTCACCAGCAACGGCGAGGACGCCGCCGCACAGCGCAAGGCGGCCGCCGAGGCCAACCCGCTGTGGAACCAGCTGCGTGGCAAGGTCACTCCGGTCGACGACCTGGTCTGGCTGACCTCGGTCGGCCTCACCGGCGCCCACGCGGTCCTCGACGACATCGCCAAGACCTTCGAGGTCGACCCGGCCAAGTAGGCCGAACGCGTCGTGTTCGCCCACCCCTACACTCGGCGGGGTGGGCGAACAGAAGCAGCGGATGCTGGCCGGGGAGTTGTACAAGGACAACGATCCGGAACTGGTGGCCGAACGGCAACGAGCGCAACGGTTGTGCGACGAGTTCAACCGCACCGGGCCCGACGAGACCGGGCGGCGCACCGAGTTGCTGGGTGATCTCCTCGGCAAGCTGGGGGAGGGTTCGTGGATCATGCCGCGATTCCAGTGTGACTACGGATACCTGATCGAGATCGGGGCGAACAGCTTCCTCAACTACGACGCGATCCTGCTCGACTGCGCGACGATCACCATCGGCGACGACTGTTCGATCGGGCCGCGCTGTCAGCTGCTCACCGCGCTGCACCCGATGCAGGATCACGAAAAGCGCAGGCAGCGCTGGGAATCGGCGGCGCCGATCCGGATCGGGAACAATGTCTGGTTCGGTGGCGGGGTGATCGTGTGCCCGGGTGTGACCATCGGCGACGACGTGGTGGTCGGCGCGGGCAGCGTGGTGACCCGCGATCTGCCGGACCGGGTGTTCGCGGCGGGCAATCCGGCGCGGGTGATCCGGCAACTCTAGGTTCGCTGGCTACGCTGGAACGCAGGCGCCGGCGCACCGCTGACGCCCGACCGAAGGAGACCGGATGCGCCACGGCGAAGATCTCTCCCTCACCCACGTCATGCTGCTCGTGGGCGACCAGGACCAGGCCCTCACCTTCTATCGGGACCTGATCGGCCTGCAGGTCCGCACCGACATGCCGTTCGGCGACAACACGCGCTGGCTGACGGTCGGCCCGGTCGACCAGAAGAACCTGGAATTCGTGCTCGAGGTCCCGGAGATGGCCCCCGACCCCGCCTATCGGGCGGCCGCGCTCGCGCGCATCGACAGCGGCGTCCAGTCCACCGTCATCTTCGCCACCGACGACATCGACGCCACCTTCACCCGTATCCGCGACGCCGGGGCCGAAGTCGCCCAGGAGATCGTGAACCAGCAATACGGCCGCGACTGCGCGTTCCGTGACCCGTGGGGCAATCAGATCCGCTTCACCGCCCGCCACCACGGCTGAGCGCGACATGCGGTGCGGGTGCGGCGTCGGGTCGCGCCCGCGGCCCGGCGGCAATACTGTCTGACCATGGGCGAATCGCGAATCGAGATGGAACCCGAAGCTACCCGGCCGCTGCGCGAGGACATCCGCTTCCTCGGCGGCATCCTGGGCGACACGATCCGCGACCACGAAGGTCCGGAGGTGTTCGACCTGATCGAGCGCGTCCGCATCGAGGCGTTCCGGGTGCGCCGCGAGGAGGTCGAGCGCAGCGCCGTCGCCGACATGCTCGACGGCACCCCCACCGAGGTCGCGATCCCGCTGATCCGGGCGTTCAGCTACTTCGTGCTGCTGGCCAACCTGGCCGAGGACATCCAGCGTGATCGACGCCGCGCCGTGCACGTGGCGGCGGGCGAGCCGCCGCAGGACTCCTCCCTGGCCGCCACCTACGACAAACTCGACGCGGCCGGTCTGGACGGCACCGTGGTGGCCGACCTACTCACCGACGCGCTCGTCTCCCCGGTGATCACGGCGCATCCGACCGAAACCCGCAGGCGCACCGTCTTCGACGTGCAGTCCAAGATCACCGAACTGATGCGCCTGCGCCGGCGCCTCGAACCCGGCGAGCCCGGCCTCGACGAATCCGAACAGCGGATTCGCCGCGAAGTGCTCACCCTGTGGCGCACGGCGCTGATCCGGTTGGCGCGCTTGCGGATCCAGGACGAGATCTCCGTCGGTCTGCGCTATTACGACCTGACCCTCTACGACGTGATCCCCGCGATCAACGCGCAGGTGCGCGCGGCGCTGCGGACGCGCTGGCCCGCCGAAGATCTCCTGCCGCGCCCGATCCTGCGCCCCGGCTCGTGGATCGGCGGCGACCGCGACGGAAATCCCTTCGTCACAGCGGAAGTCGTGCACACCGCCGCTGAGCAGGCAGCCGCCTACGCCTTCGGCCGCTACCTGGACGAGCTGGTCGAACTCGAGAAGTCCCTGTCGCAATCGGCCCGCCTGGTGCAGGTGACACCCCGGGTCGCGGAACTCGCCGCAGCGGGTTACCCCGACCCCGGCCTGTTCGCCGACGAGCCGTATCGCCGTGCGCTGCACGCGATTCGGGCCCGGCTCAGTGCCACTGCCGAGCTCGCGCTCGGTGAACTGCCCGAACACGGCCTCGACGCCGGCGCCGCACCGTATCCGGCGCCGCAATCGGTCCTCGACGACCTCGACGCGATCGACGAGTCCATGCGCGCCAGCGGCGACGGACTGCTCGCCGATGATCGCCTGGCTGCGCTGCGCCACGCCATCGAGACCTTCGGCTTCCACCTGCAGGGCCTGGACATGCGCCAGAACTCCGAGGTCCACGAACAGGTGGTCACCGAACTGCTGGCGTGGTCGGGCGCGCACCCCGACTATCCGAGCCTGTCCGAAGCCCAGCGAGTGGAGCTGCTCGCCGCCGAATTGCGCACGCGCCGACCACTTCTCGGGCCGAACGCGCAGCTGAGCGAACTCGCCACCAAGGAACTCGGTGTTCTGGGCGCCGCCAAGGAGGTCATCGATACCTTCGGTGCCGCCGCCGTCCCGAACTACATCATCAGCATGTGCACCTCGGTCAGTGACATGCTCGAAGCGGCCTTGCTGTTGAAGGAATCCGGCATTCTCGATCCGGGCACCGCCGACACCGCGCCGAGCTGTCCCGTGGGCATCGTCCCGCTGTTCGAAACCATCGAAGACCTCAGCGCCGGTGCGTCGACTCTGGCGGCGGTGCTGGAGGTCCCGGTCTATCGCGAGCTGGTCGAGGCGGCGGGCATGCGCCAGGAAGTGATGCTCGGCTACTCCGACTCCAACAAGGACGGCGGATATCTCGCCGCGAACTGGGCGCTCTACCGCGCGGAACTGGACCTGGTGGAGGTGGCCAGGAAATCGGGTATCCGGTTGCGGCTGTTCCACGGTCGCGGCGGCACCGTCGGTCGCGGCGGCGGCCGCAGCTACGACGCCATCCTGGCGCAGCCCGCGGGCGCGGTGCGTGGTTCGCTGCGACTGACCGAACAGGGTGAGGTGATCGCCGCGAAGTACTCCGAATCCGGTGCGGCACACCGCAATCTGGAGTCGCTGATCGCAGGGACCCTGGAATCGACGCTACTGGACGTGGAAGGTCTCGGCGACGACGCCGAACCGGCCTATGAACTCCTCGACGACCTCGCCGCCCGCGCTCGAGCCGCCTATGCGAACCTGGTGCACGACACCCCCGGCTTCGTCGAGTACTTCCGCGAATCCACCCCGGTAGCCGAAGTCGGCGACCTCAATATCGGCAGCCGCCCCGCCTCCCGCAAACCCACCAATTCGGTCTCGGACCTGCGCGCCATCCCCTGGGTGATGGCCTGGAGTCAGGCCAGGGTCATGCTGCCCGGCTGGTATGGCACCGGCACCGCGCTCGAAGACTGGGTCGGCGACGATCCGGCCCGCCTCGCACGTCTCACCGACCTCTACCAGCGCTGGCCGTTCTTCAATACCGTGCTGTCGAACCTGGCCCAGGTGATGGCCAAGAGCGACCTCGACATCGCCGCCCGCTACGCCGAGCTGGTCACCGACGAAACCCTGCGCGCGAAGATCTTCGCCATGATCGCCGACGAACACGCCCGCACCATCCGCATGTACCTCGCGGTCACCGGCCACGCCGAACTCCTCAGCGACAACCCGTCGCTGGCCGAGTCGATCCACAACCGCTTCCCCTACCTGGAGCCGCTGAACCAGCTCCAGGTCGACCTGCTGGCCCGGCTGCGCGGCGGTGACGATTCCGAACTGGTGAAGCGGGGCATTCTGCTCACCATGAACGGCCTGGCCACCGCGCTGCGCAACTCGGGGTAGCGGCAACTCGGGTGAGCGACTACAGGCAGACGCTGATGGTGAAGGGCCCGACCGGGATGCCGGTGCAGATAGACACCGAGCCGACGACCGGCTGCGCGGGGGCGGCCGATGCGGTTGCGGCGCCGATCGCGGTCACGGACAGGGCAAGGGCGGCGACGGCGAGCGGGCGGGCGATCTTGGCGAACATAGGCTGATCCTCGGGTAGAACGGGGTGAACACCCCCGTGCGGGGGCGACCCCATCTCAACACGATGCGCCGACGGCGTCCACGACATGGCGGGATTCGCGGTGGCTCAGCCGGTTACGACGGCGATCGCGTCGATCTCGACCAGCATCTCCGCGCGCGGCAGGCCGGTGAATACGGTGGTGCGCGCGGGCAGCACGCCGTTGCCGGTGTGCTTCGTGACGAATTCGCCGTAGGCCTCGTTCATGATCGCGAAGTCCTCGCGCTTGGTGAGGTAGACGCGCAGCATCATCACATCGTCGAAGGTGGCGCCGGACGCGTCGATGATCGCCTTGACGTTCATCAGGGTGCGCGTGGTCTGGGCGGCGACATCGCCCTGATGTAGGTACTCGTTGGTCTCGGGGTCCACGGGTCCCTGACCGGACACCTGGACGAACGGGCCCTTGCGCACGCCCTGGGAGAAGGTGTGGGCGGGCGCCGGGGCGTCGGAGGTGCGCACGGCGGTCTTGTCGGACATGGAGTTCAGCCTTTCCTCGCGGTGACGTCTCGGCGGGGGTCCCAGCCGAGTTCGGTGGAGATGGCGTCGGCTGTCGCCCTGAGCTGCGGCAACAGTGCCAGCACCTGGTCATGGTCGAGCAGCACGTCGGGAACGGAGACCGACACGGCGGCGACGACGGCGCCGATCCCGTCGCGCACGCCGACGCCGATGCAGTTGACGAAGCTCTCGTGTTCCTCGTGGTCCTCGGCGAAGCCCTGCGCGGCAACGAGTTTCAATTCGGCCAGGTACTGCTCGGGGGTGCGCAGGGTGCGGGTGGTGAAGGGGTGGTAGTCCAATCGGGCTGCCACTGCAGCCCATTCGCTGCGTGGCAGCGCGGCGACGAGCACCTTGCCGACCGCGGTGCAGTGCAGGGGCGCGGGCCTGCCGATCCGCGAGTACATCCGCACCGCCTGCTCGGCGTCGACCTTGTCGATGTAGACGGCATCGCCCGATTCGTAGGCGGCCAGGTGCACGGTCTGCCCGGTGGCCGCGCCCAACGCACTCAGATGCCGGCGGGCGACGGTGCGCACGTCACGGTTCTCCAGTGCGCGACTGGCCAATTCGAACATGCGGGTGCCGAGCGAGTAGCGGTGCGCGTTGTCGCGCACGACGAACCGATCGGCCTGCATGGTCTGCAGTATCCGCAACACCGTCGACTTGTGGACGCCGAGCCGGGCAGCCAGCTCGTCGAGGGACTGCGAGTTCTCGCCGAGGGCGATGAGAATGGACAGGGCCCGCGACACGCTTTGACTCATGCGCTGATCGTTTCATCCAGCGCCGCCGGATAGCGCAGCGTGGCCCAGATGTCGTCGGGTAGCAGCGCGAGGCGCCGAATATCCTGGGGTGGCGGCAGTTTCGCCGAATCGCCGGTCGCGGTCAGCGCTGCCGCCGCGCACAGATGGCCGTATCGAAGGCGGGTGCGCAGGTCGGCGCCGTGCAGCAGGGCGGCGAGATAGCCGCCGGCGAAGGCGTCGCCGGCACCGATGCGCTCGGTGATCTCCAGTGTCAACGCGGGCACCTCGATCGAGGAATCGCCGTCGAATCCCGTGACGGTGTGCTTGTCGTTCTTGACGATGAGCTGGGCGGGTTCGGAAAACAACGCGCGCAGGGCGGCCGGTTCGCCGGTGCCGAAGATCTCCTCGGCCTCGTCGGCGCCGAGAAACGCCACATCGGCGCCGCGAATATGCGCGGCGAGTTCGTCGGTGGCCTCGTCGACGCGCGAACCCCACACTGCCGGACGGTAATTCAGGTCGAAGCTGACCAGCGCGCGACGGGGCTCGGCGAGCAGCGCACGGGTGAGTTCGGTCGCCGATTCCGACAGGGCCGGGGTGATGCCGGTGAAGTGCACGAGATCGGCGCCCTCGAGCAAGGCCGCCCGGTCCGTGAGATCGGCGGGCGACAGTGCGCTGGCAGCCGAACCCGTGCGGTAGTAGTGCATGCGGCTGGCATCGGCGTCCAGATCGTTGGCCACGCCGGAGCCCGCACCACGTTCCTTGACGTAGAGGCCGGTGGGCCGCATCGGGTCGACCGCGACCGCCGCGACATCCACGCCCTGCGCGCTGAGCTCGGCGAGCAGATATCGCCCGAATCCGTCGTCGCCGACCCGCGACAGCCAGGCCGCCGACACGTCGAGCTGGGCCAGTACCACGGCAACATTGGCCTCCGCGCCGCCCGCGCCGCGATCGAACCGCGCGGACAGTTCCAGGGGTCCCGCGCCCGCGATCAGGACGGCCAGCCCCTCGCCGACAGTGACCGCCCTGGGCGGAGTGGATGTTGCCTGGGTCACCTTGTTCGCCCTTTCGTGCTTGCGGTCACTGCCTTCGAGATGCACAATAACGAGCAGAAACATTCAGCGCAACCACCGTTGCATACTGTGCAATGTTTGTTCGATATGACTGATCGAGCCGCCATCCCGGGCTCGGTCGACAGAAAGGGATGCTGTGATCATCGACAACGACGTCGTGGACGCCCTCGCCGACGAGTTGCTCGGACCCCATGACAAGAGCGCGCCGCCCGCGGCGTGGGGGAGCACCGTGCGCGAATATCTCGCCGGCGCACCGCGACTCGACCAGTGGCAGACGCCGTTGCTCACCCTCGACCGCGGCAGGCTCGACGCGAACCGCGACCTCATGGCCGAATGGACCGCCGCGGCGGGCGTCGCGCTCGCCCCGCACGGCAAGACGACGATGGCGCCGCAGCTGTGGCGCGAGCAGCTCGTGGCCGGATCGTGGGGGATCACCTTGGCCACCGCGTGGCAGGCGCAGCTCGCGCGCTCGTTCGGTGTCGGCCGGATCATGCTCGCCAATACCCTGCTCGACCCGGTCGGGTTGGCCTGGGCCGCAGCGGAATCGGCACGCGAGGCCGGCTTCGAGCTGTACTGCTGGGCCGACGGCGTCGCCACCGTCGAACTGATGGACAAGATCCTGCGCGAGACCGCCGCGGGTTCGCGGGTGCGCGTGCTGGTCGAGCTGGGGGGACCGCACGGCCGGACCGGTGCCCGCACCCAGGACCAGGCGCACGCGGTCGCCGCCGCCATCGGTGCGAGCGAGCGGCTGAGCCTGGCCGGAGTCGCGGGCTACGAGGGCGCGCTGGCTCACGATCGCAGCGCCGAGGGTGTCGCAGCGGTGCGCGGCTATCTGCGCGAACTCGCCGCGCTGCACACCGAACTGGTTGCGGCAGGCGCCTATTCGGGCCCGGCGGTGGTCACCGCGGGCGGCAGCGCCTACCCCGAGCTCGTGGTCGAGGAACTCGCCGGACTGGCCGACCCCGAGGGTGCGCGCGGCGTGCCGACCACGGTGGTTCTGCGCAGCGGCGCCTACGTCGTTCACGACGACGGCTTCTACGCGGGAATCTCCCCGCTCGCCGCGCCCGCGAAGGAGCCGGGGCTGCGGTCCGCCATGCACGGCTGGGCCAGGGTGGTCTCGCGGCCGGAACCGGAGCTGGCCCTGCTCGACGGTGGCAAACGCGATTTCCCCTTCGACGAGGGTCTGCCGGTGCCCCAACTGGTGGTCGGCGGCATGCTTCCGCCGAACGCGGTGGTCACCGCGCTGAACGATCAGCACACCTTCCTGCGGTTGCCCGGCGCCGATGCGGCCGATCTCCCGGTCGGCTCCGTCGTGCGCCTCGGTCTCTCACACCCGTGCACCGCGTTCGACAAGTGGCGCCTGATCCCGGTGATCGACAGCGTCGACGCGCCCGACCCGCGCGTGATCGACCTGATCCGCACCTACTTCTGACGGATGACCATGACGCACCTGCTCTTTCGTGACATCGATATCGTCGACGGCACCGGCGGCCCACGCACCAGGGGCGACGTGCTGGTCCGCGACGGCCGCATCGCCGAGATCGCGCCACCGGGCACCATCGGCTCCGACGCGAGAGTCGTTCCGGTACAGCCGGGTTCGGTCATCGCACCCGGATTCATCGACATGCACGCGCATTCCGACCTCTACCTGCTCACCCATCCCGATCACTTCCCGAAGATCACCCAGGGCGTCACCACCGAGGTGATCGGCCAGGACGGGCTGTCCTACGCGCCGATCGACGAGGCCGCACTCGCGGTGGTGCGCAAGCAGATCGCGGGCTGGAACGGTAACCCGGGCGACTTCGACTTCAGCTGGCGCACCGTCGCGCAATACCTGGACCGCCTCGATCAGGGCATCACGCCCAACGCCGCCTACCTCGTCCCCCAGGGCACGCTGCGCATGCTCGTCGTCGGCAGCGAGCAGCGGGCGGCCACCGCCGCCGAGATCGACCGGATGTGCGCACTGCTGGCCGAGGGGTTCGAACAGGGTGCGGTCGGCATGTCCAGTGGGCTCACCTACACGCCCGGAATATACGCCGACACAAGCGAACTCGCGGCGCTGTGCGCGGTGGTCGCCTCCTACGGCGGCTTCTACGCACCACACACCCGCTCCTACGGCGCGGGCGCGCTCGAGGCCTACGCGGAGATGATCGGCCTGGCGAAAGCGACCGGCTGCGCGCTGCACCTGACCCACGCCACCATGAACTTCGGCGTGAACCGCGGCCGCGCACCGGAATTCCTCGCGATGCTCGCCGCGGCCCGCGCCGACGGCTGCGACATCACCCTCGACACCTATCCCTATCTGCCCGGCTCGACCACCCTGTCCGCGCTGCTGCCCAGCTGGGCGATGTCGGGCGGTCCCGACGCCGCGCTCGCCCGGCTCGACGATCCGGCCGAGCGCGCCAGGATCACCGACGATGTCGACGTCAACGGCTCCGACGGCTGCCACGGCGTCACCGTCGAATGGGAGACCATCCAGATCAGCGGCGTCGGCGACGACGCGCTCGCGGACGCGGTGGGCCGCACCGTCGCCGAGCTCGCGACCGAGCGCGGTACCGCCCCGGCGGAGGTGTTCTTCGACCTGCTGCGCCGCGACCAGCTCGCCACGACGATCCTGCAGCACGTCGGTCACGAGGAGAACGTGCGCGCCATCATGGTCGATCCCGGCCATATGGGCGGCAGCGACGGCCTGCTCGTCGGCGCCCGACCTCACCCGCGCGCCTGGGGCACCTTCCCGCGCTATCTGTCGCGCTATGTCCGGGAGCTGGGTGTCCTCGGTCTCGAGGACTGTGTGCATCACCTCACCGGCCGCCCGGCCGCCCGGCTCCGCCTGGCCGAACGCGGCCTGATCCGGCGCGGTTACGCCGCCGACCTGGTCGTCTTCGATCCGGCGACGATCCACGACACGGCGACGTTCGAGCATCCCCAGCAGCAGGCCCGTGGCATCCAGCACGTGCTGGTCAACGGCGAATTCGCGCTGGAGAACGGCACCGCGACCGGCGTGCGCGCCGGTCGCTCCCTGCGCCTGGACCCCACGAAGGAGGAAACCCGATGAACCCGATGCTGAGCTCGTCGTCGGAGGCCATGGACGTGATTCGCGCGGATCGTGCCCTCACGGTGGTCCGCGCCCCCGACATCCCCGACCCGGCCGCGCTGGCCGAAGCGCTCGCCGGCGCCGGTCTGCGGGCGGTCGAACTGACGTTCACCACGCTCGGTGTGCTCGACGCGATCAGCAAGGCGAGCGCGGTCACCGACGCCGTGATCGGGGTCGGCACCGTCACCACCCGTGCGCAGGCCGAAGCGGCCATCGAGGTCGGCGCCCGCTTCCTGGTGACACCCGCGCTGCGCCCCGAGGTCGCCGAAGTGGCAGCGGCACACACGATTCCGGTGATCATGGGCGCGTTCACGCCGTCGGAGGTCCTCGCCGCGGCGGAGCTGGGGGCGGCGGCGGTGAAGATCTTCCCGGCTCGCGCGCTCGGCCCGCAGTACTTCAAGGATCTGCTCGGGCCGTTCCCGCACATGTTCCTGATCCCCTCCGGCGGCGTCAATTCCCACAACGCCCGCGATTTCCTCCGAGCGGGCGCGATCGCCGTCACCGCGGGCACCGAAGTGGTCGCCCCGGCCGACGTCGAGGCCGCGCGCTGGTCCCACATCGGCTCCAAAGCCGCGCATTTCGTTCATTCGCTGGATTGAGAGGTTTTCCATGGGCGCCACCATCGACTGGTTGCGCACCACCACCCCCGGGTTGCTGGTGCTGTGCGGTCTCGCGATCGCTGTCCTGCTCATCGCCATCATCAAGGTCAAACTGGAGCCGTTCGTCGCGCTGCTGCTGACCGGACTCCTGCTGGCGCTGGCCGCCGGGCTGCCGATCTCCCAGATCGTCGGCACACCGCTGAAAGCCAATGAGTCACTGCTGGAAACAGGCTTCGGTGGCATCCTCGGCCACATCGCGGTGATCATCGGTCTGGGAACTGTGCTGGGCGCGATCCTCGAAAGATCCGGTGGCGCCGATGTTCTCACCGACAAGCTGCTGAAGATGTTCGGCGAGAAGGGCGCTCCGGTCGCGATGGGCCTGCTCGGGCTCATCTTCGGTATCCCGGTGTTCTTCGACATCGGCATCTTCGTGCTCGCGCCACTGGTCTATGTGGCGGCTAAGCGCGGCGGGCGCTCGCTGGTCCTCTACGCCATGCCGATGCTCGCCGGTCTGTCGATGACGCACGCCTTCCTGCCGCCGCATCCCGGCCCCGTCGCGCTCGGCGGGCTGCTCGGGGTGAGCCTGGGCTGGCTGATTCTCATGGGCTTCGTCTGTGGCATTCCGGGTTTCATCGCCGCGGGCATCGTCTGGGGCACCTATATCGGTAAGCGCGTGCAGGTTTCGGTGCCCGAGGAGTTCGTGCCGTTGGAGCCCGAGCCGGAGCCGGAGCAGGCCGACGGTTCGGGTGGGACCGCGGTGCTCACGAAATCGCCGCCCTCGGTCGCGCTGATCGGCGGCATCATCGCGATCCCGCTGGTCTTGATCCTGGGCGCCACATTCGGGTACCAGTTGCTGGACAAGGATTCGACGCTGCTGCAGGTGCTCACCTTCTTCGGCACCCCGGCGGTCGCGCTGCTCATCACCGTGCTCGTCGCGTTCTATCTCCTCGGGATCCGGCGCGGTTCGACGGTGCAGGAACTGAGCACCATCACCGCCGAATCGCTCAAGCCGGTCGGCATGGTGCTGCTGGTGGTCGGCGCGGGCGCCTTCTTCGGCAAGGTCATCTCGGCCACCGGCATCGGGACGGCCCTGGCCGACACGATGTCCGCGGCGGGACTGCCGATCATCGTGCTCGCCTACCTGATCAGCTGCGGACTGCGCATCGCCCAGGGTTCGGCAACGGTCGCCATCGTCACCACCGGTGGCATCGTCGCGCCGCTGGTGGCCGAGCAGGGCTACTCGCAGATGTCGATCGCGCTGATCGCCATGGCGATCGCGGCGGGCTCGATCATCCTCAGCCACGTCAACGACGGCGGCTTCTGGATCATCGCGAAGTACTTCAACATGACGGTGAAGCAGACCCTGCAGACCTGGACGGTTCTCGAAACCATCCTGTCGGTGGTCAGTTTCGCGGTCGCGGCCCTGTTGTTCTCGATCGTTTGACACCTACCGCGAAGCCGGGCTGTCCCCACGGGGCAGCCCGGCTTCGTGTTGGCCGAGCACGGATCGGCGGACGGCCGGGACCGGCCCGGACGAAGTCGGGACATGCCGGGCGCGCAGCCGCTGGTGCCCACGATGCACCGACTCGGCGAGAATGGGCATCGTCTGCGACTCGCCGAACAGCCGAGCGCGCCTGTGTGCGGACGCGGTTCGTGTCGTACTCGAAACGAGGGAGTGTGCGATGTCCACAGCAATCGTCGTCGGCGGCGGAATCGGCGGAACGGCCGCGGCGCTCGCGCTCGTTCGGAAGGGGTGGTCGGTTCAGGTGCTGGAACGGGCGCCGGAGGTCGCCGACGTGGGATCCGGGATTTCCCTGTGGTCCAATGCCTTACGGGCGCTGGATGCCCTCGGTGTCGGTGACACGGTCCGTGCGCAGGGCCTGGCGGAGGTGTCGGCCGGGATCAGGGACGACCGTGGGCGATGGCTCTCACCACCGATGTGGCGACCCTGCGCGAGCGGTTCGGTGCTCCGGTGGTGATCCACCGCGCCCGGCTGCTGGACATTCTGCGCGGGGCGCTTCCCGAAGAGGTTGTGCGCACCGGGATCTCGGTGCGTGAGGCGACGACCGACGGACTGGTGGTGCACTCCTCGGGCACCTCCTCCGCCGATCTGGTCGTGGGTGCCGACGGGATTCGCAGCGTCGTCCGGCGTGCGGTCTGCGGGGAGGTCGCGCCACGCTACGCCGGCTACACCGCCTGGCGCGCGGTGGTCGACATCGACGAGCCGCTCACCGAGTTCGGTGAAACCTGGGGTCGCGGCGCACGTTTCGGCATGGCCCCGCTCGCGGACGGTCGCGTCTACTGCTTCGCCGTCTACGACGCCCCCGAGAACGCCCCCGGCAGCCTCGCCGAAGTGCGCGACCGCTTCGACAACTGGCACCACCCGATCTCGGCCCTCCTCGCCGCCGCGGACCAGAACGCGGTGCTGCACAACGACATCTATGACCTACCGGCGCTACCGACGTTCACCCCCGGTCGCATCGCCCTGCTCGGCGACGCCGCCCACGCGATGACGCCGAACCTCGGCCAGGGCGGCTGCCAGGCCCTGGAGGACGCGGTGGTCCTGGCCCGCTCGGCGAGCGAGCCGGACGGCCTCGCCCGCTACGACCGGGAGCGCCGCCCCCGAACCCAGATGATCGTCGCCCGCTCCGCCCGGATCGGCACCATCGCCCAGCTGTCCGCGCGCCCCCTGGTCACCCTCCGCAACACGGCGCTACGCCTGACCCCCACCTCGACCCAGTTGCGTTCCCTGGCAGAGATTCTCGACTGGAAGTCTTGAGGTCAGATCTCCCTCGACCGAAGTGCGCGCGGGTTCTCGTGCCATGCGCACGCCGCCCGATGGTCGTGACTGGGAATGATGCGAACCGCGCTGCGGATCGCGTGCAGCCGGTGGACAGTACGCCAGGTCTCGGTGCGGTCGTTGTCGGCCAGCATGCCGGGATAGCCGGACTTCTGTCGGAGCTCCTCGGTCTGGAGGTTGTGCCAGATCGCGTCCCCCGCGAGCAGGACCGGACCGTGCTCGGTGCGTAAGAGGACACCGACGCTGCCCGGGGTGTGGCCGGACAGGTCGACGAGGACCACCGCGCCGTCCCCGAAGAGATCGCGGCTGCGGGCGAAGGTGAGAACGGGTGGACCGTCCAGATCGTAGACATCGAGAGGTCGTTCGCGAACGGCGCGCCGCACGCCGCCGACCGGCGCCACCGGACCCTCCATCGCCCACTCGTGCTCTGGTCGGTGCAGGCGCAGTGCCAGCCCGGGGAGATCGAGAAGGCCGGCGATATGGTCCCAGTGCAGATGTGTCGGCAGCGCGAAGTCGAGGGCGTTCGCCTCGATTCCACTGCGACGCAGTGACTCGCGTATGTCGAGTACGTCCTTCGGAGGCGTCACCGCGAGCCGCAATATCCGGGGGAGTTCCACCACCGCTCGGTCTTGGACGTCGACGCAGATGCCCGGGTCGACGAGAAAGGTCGCCCTCGGATGCCGGACCACGAAAGCCGTCATCGCGGAATCAATCCGTCGCGGGGCGAACAGGCCTTCGACGATCGCTGCCGTCGGCACACTCTTGGCGTTCTGCGCCAGAACTGTCAGCTCGACCGTCGTTGTGCCGCGTGGTAGGCCGTGATCAGGCAACGAGGCCAGGAACCGGCGGTCGGGTTGTCGTGGCCGCAGCGCGCCCGTCACCGCCGATCCCACGGATCGGCAACAGCGCCACAAGTCCGGTGCCGCGACCGAGTCGATCAATGGAGTCCGATTGTCGTTGTGTCCCATGCGAAGTACGCTAAAACTTCAGGTCGACCTGAAGTAAAGGGGTGAATATGCCGCGTGCCGACGAGCTGCGCCGCATCGGTGACGCCGCCGCCGAATTGGGCGTCGCCGCACATGTCCTGCGTCACTGGGAGGACGCCGGTGTCCTGGTTCCGCCCCGCGCGCCCGGCGGGCAACGGATCTACAACGGCGCCCTGATCGTTCAGGCCCGCCTCGTCCAGCTCTGTCAAAGAGCGGGGCTGTCCCTGGCGGAGATCAAAGATCTTTTCGACACGAGGTCGAGGGCCCGGCGCGTAGCGCTCTTCGCGGACAAGCAGGCCGAACTGCGAGCCCACGTCGACGACCTCACCCGAACCATCGACTTCCTCGGTCACGTGCTGCGCTGTACTCACCCGATCGTCGACGAATGCCCTGACTGCGTCGAGTTCAGCCGGCCGGGCACCTCGCAGTCGGCGTAGGTTTCGCGGTGCTCGGGCGCCTGGATCACCGTCGAGCGCGGTAGCGGGCGAGCACAGCTGCGGCGGTGGCGGTCATGGTCGCGCGGAGCTCGGGTGGGGTGAGGACTTCGATGTGTTCACCGAGGGGGAGTAGGGCGTGGGCCAGGACTTCGTAGGACTCGGCGGGGATGGTGATGTCGGCCCAGCCGTCCGCGTCGGGGGTACCCGTCGAGGCGAGGGCTTCGCGGACGGCGGCGGGGTCGTTCATGAGGCGCAGCAGGCTCAGGTGGTCGATGGAGATCCGGCAGTGCGCGCTGACGCGCAGCATGGAGCGGGCGAACTCCTCGGCGGCGGACTGCCAGTGCTCGGCCAGGTCGAAAGATGTTGGGCGGATGAATGATTCGCCGGTGTTAACCGCCGTGGCGATGCGGCTCGCCCGGTACGAGCGGATGTCGGTGTGTTCGCGGGCGATCAGGTACCAGGTGCCTGCCTTCATGACCAGGCCGAGTGGGTCGAGGGTCCGTTCCACCGTGCGATCGCGACGCCGGTAGGTGATCGCGAGGCGGCGGTCGTGCCAGAGGGCATCGGCCACCGTGGCGAGGGCGGGGGTGTCGTCGGGGCGCTGGAACCAGCCGGGCATGTCGATGTGGACGCGTTCGGCGATTCGGGTCGCCCGGCCGCGGAGTTCCGGTGGGAGCGCGGCGAGCATCTTCAGCTGGGCGGTGGCCAGCACCGTCCCGAGGCCGAGGTCGGCGGCAGCGCCGGGGAGGCCGGCGAGAAGGACCGCGTCGGCTTCGTCGGAGGTGAGGCCGGTGAGCCGGGTGCGGTAGCCGTCGATCAGCCGGACACCGCCACCGCGCCCCGGCTCGCTGTACACCGGAACGCCTGCGGCCGAGAGCGCTTCCACGTCCCGATACACCGTGCGCACCGACACCTCGAGCTCGCGCGCCAACTCACTCGCGGTCGCGCCGCCGCCCGCTTGTAACAGCAGCAGCAACTGCACCAACCTGCTCGCTCGCATATTCCGAGACTAGCCGCGAAACCTGACACAAGATGTCAAGGTTGAGTCGTACCGTACGAGATATGACCACGTGGAGCCAGTTCACCGAAGAAGCACCGAGCATCGCGGCCTTGTTCCAGCGCAGACACCAGGCCACCGGCAAACTCTGCATGCTCGGCACCCTGCGCGCCGACGGATCGCCACGCATCAGCCCGATCGAGCCGATGGTCTTCGAGGACATGCTGGTCCTGGCCGGCATGCCCAATACCCGAAAATTCGACGACCTCGCGCGCGACCCACGCTTCTGCCTGCACACCGCCACCGTCGACACCATGGTCTCCGAGGGCGACGCGAAACTCTTCGGCACCGTCACCGACCTGAAGGACGAAACCGTCCACGCTCGCTTCGCCCAAAAGCTGTTCGACGACAGCGGTTTCGACATCCGCGGCGAGAAATTCGACCACTTCTACGTCGCCGACCTCACCGGAGCCTCCACCGTCGAAACCAACGACGACCACCTCGACATCACCGTCTGGAAACCGGGCGCGGGCGAAACCGTCGTCCGCAAGCACTGAGTCACCCACCCTTCGTTGATTATGACTGTCCAGTCAGTCATAATCGGAGCATGCCGAAGCGAGTGGACGTGCATGCCCGGCGCACCGAAATCCTGGATGCGGCCGTCCGGGTGTTCGCGCGCAAGGGCTTCGCCGCATCCCGGATCGAGGATGTCGCGGCCGAGGCCGGTGTCGCGAAAGGCAGTGTTTACCTCGCGGTCAGCAGCCGAGAGGAGTTGCTGACCGCGGCGTTCGACCAGTACCGCGCTCGCGCGCGGGAACAGCTCGCCATTCCTGGCGCCGGTTCGGCACTGGATCGGCTGGCCGCGCTGATCCGGGCGACAGTCACGATGCTGGCCGCTCATCCCGACCACGCACGCGTGCTGCTGGACGTGTGGGCCGCCCGCACCCCGATAGACATGGCCACCGTGTACGCGGAATACCGCGCGGCGATCGCCGAGCTGCTGCGTGAGGCAGGCGCCGGCGGACAGTTGCGGGCGGGGATCGGGCCGGGGCACGCGGCGGTGATCGTCGGTGCGATCGAAGGTTGCCTGGTGCAGTGGCTGGCCGACGATCAGGTCCGGCTCGCCGATCTGGCCGAACCCCTGGTGCAGATCTGTGTGGACGGGGTCCGGCGATGACGATCACCGACCGGCTGATCGCCCCGAACGCGACGAGAAGTGAAGCCACCCTGTGCTATTCGGCGGCGGTCACCGGCGCGGCGGTGGCCGGTCTGCTGGCTCGGCACGCGGGTGGATCCGCGGTGGTGACCATCGTGGTCGCGCTGGTCGGGTTCGACCTGTTCGGCGGCGCGGTGGTGAACGCGACCGACTCGGCGAAGCGCTGGTTCCACCGGCCCGGCCGCGATGCTCGCCACCACCTCGCGTTCGTGGCGATCCACGTACAGCCGTTCCTGCTCGCCCTCGTCGTGCCCGGGTTCGGCTGGTGGACGGCGGCCGCGATCTACGGATTCGTCGTCGTGGCCGCCATAGCGGTCACCGCGACGCCACGCCACCTCCGCACCCCGGTCGCCTTCGCCGCCACCGTCTTCGGTGCCACGCTCACCACCGCCGTGCTCGCGGTCCCGACGTTCCTGGTCTGGTTCGGACCCGTTCTGCTGATCAAACTCCTCCTCGCCCACCTCTTGCCGGAGCCGGGCGCCGTCGACGAGCGCGTGCCGGTCACGCCGCGCCCGGTGGCGTGACCGATCGCCCGCGCGCGGTTTCGGGGATCGGGCATGCCGCTGTGCCACGATGACCTGCATGGATCTGCTCGCGTCCGAAGGTGTCGGCGATCCCTCGCCGATCGTCTCGCTGTTCTGGATCGCGCTCATCGCGGTGATCGCACCGCTGCTGTCGCGGCTGGTGCGCGGGTATCTGCCGGATGTGGTGATCCTGCTGGTGGCCGGGGCGGTGGTCGGACCGCATGTGCTCGGGTGGGCGAGCAGCGCGGGCGGGGTCGACCTGGTCAGCGAGTTGGGCCTGGGGATGCTGTTCCTGCTGGCGGGCTACGAGCTCGATCCGCAGTTGCTGCGCGGCCGCTCAGGGCGGACGGCGTGGGTGGTGTGGATCGTGTGTCTGCTGTTCGCGTTCGTGATCGTGATGGTCGCGACGGACACCTCCAGCGGCACCCGCGTCGCGGTCGCGATCGCGTTGACCTCCACCGCGCTCGGCACCCTGCTGCCGATCCTGAAGCAGGCGGGAATCCTCGACACACGGCTGGGCCGGGCGGTGATGACGCACGGCGCGGTGGGCGAGCTGGGGCCCATCGTGGCGATGTCGGTGCTGCTCACCAGTCGTGATGCGGGCAGCGCGGTGGTGGTCGTCGTGATGTTCGTGGTGGCGGCCGTGGTCGTCGGATTCGTGCCGGTGCGGATGCTCGATCGCATGCCGGATCTGGGCGCCGGGCTGGCCAAGCTGGGCGGTGGCACCTCGCAGCTGCCCGTGCGCGGGGTGGTGCTGCTGCTGTTGGTGCTGATGGTGGTCGCCGAGGTCTTCGATCTGGACGTGGTCCTCGGCGCGTTCGCCGCGGGCATGATTCTGCGGCGGCTCATCGCGGCCGGGCATCCGGATGTGGACTCCTCGCTCGAGGCCATCGGCTACGGGTTGCTGATCCCGGTGTTCTTCGTGGTGTCGGGCATGGGCATCGATGTGGCGGCGGTCGGCCGGAATCCGGCACTGTGGTTGTGGTTCGTGGTCACCATCGCGATCGCCCGCGGGTTGCCCGTCTGGCTGAGCGAGCGGTTCGTGCCGCGCGCGGACACCCTGCCGACCGCGCGGGAGCGCGTCGAATTGGCGCTCTTTGCCGCCACGGGCCTGCCGATCATCGTCGCGGTGACCCAGGTGGCCACCCAGACGGGCTTGCTGACCGCTGATGTCGCCTCGATCCTGGTCGCGGCGGGCGCGACGACCGTTCTGGTGTTTCCGCTGGTGGCGCGCCTGATCGGGGCGTCGGAGGCGAAGTCGGTCACACCCGCTCATGAATGAGCTTGCATAGTCGTGCATAATCATCACATGGTCGATACGTCGGGAGGACCCGTGTTGCGGGTGGCGGTTGCCGGTGCGAGTGGATACGCCGGTGGCGAAGTGTTGCGTCTACTGCTCGGTCATCCCGAATACCGAGCGGGGCGCCTCGAGATCGGGGCGCTGACCGCCGGATCCAACGCGGGTACCGCCCTGGGCGCGCTGCAGCCGCATCTGCTGCCCCTGGCGGACCGGATTCTCGAGGAGACCACTCCCGAGGTCCTGGCCGGTCACGACATCGTGTTCCTCGGCCTCCCGCACGGCCAGTCCGGCGCCATCGCGGCAGCCCTGCCCGACGAGACCGTCATCATCGACTGCGGCGCCGACTACCGGCTCACCGACGCCGCCGCCTGGGAGCGGTACTACGGCAGCCCCCATGCGGGCAGCTGGCCCTATGGTCTGCCCGAACTGCCCGGTGGGCGGGCGAAGCTCACCGGCGCCCGGCGCATCGCCGTGCCCGGCTGCTACCCGACCGTGTCGAGTGTGGCGCTGGCCCCGGCGATCGCCGCCGGAATCATCGAGCCCGCCGTGAATGTCGTCGCCGTGAGCGGTACTTCGGGTGCCGGCCGCAAGCTCGATGTCGGTCTGCTCGGTTCCGAGGTGATGGGCAGCGTTCGGGCCTACGGCATCGCGGGCGCGCACCGGCACACTCCCGAGATCGCGCAGAATCTGAAAGCCGCTGGCGGCGTGGATGTCTCGGTGTCGTTCACCCCGGTGCTGGCGCCGATGCCGCGCGGCATCCTCGCCACCTGCACCGCCCCGGTGAAGGTCGACGCCGCGCAGGCGCGCGCCGTCTACGAAAAAGCCTATGCCGACGAGCCTTTCGTGCACCTGCTGCCCGAAGGCGTACTGCCGCAGACCGGTTCGGTGCTCGGCTCCAACGCCATCACCCTGCAGGTCACCGTCGACGCCGACGCGGGCCTGCTCGTGGTGATCGGCGCGATCGACAACTTGACCAAGGGCACCGCGGGCGCCGCGGTGCAATCGATGAATCTGGCCGTCGGATTCGACGAGACCGCAGGACTTTCCACCGTAGGAGTGGCACCGTGACGACCCCTGATCCGCAGACCCCGGACCACGGCAAACTGATCCACACCCAGGGCGTCACCGCGCCGCTGGGATTCCGCGCGGCGGGCATCGCGGCCGGTATCAAGGCCAGCGGCAAGCCGGACCTCGCGCTGGTGCTCAACGAGGGCCCCGAGTACGCGGCGGCCGGTGTCTTCACCAGCAACCAGGTCAAGGCCGCGCCGGTGCTGTGGTCGCAGCAGGTGCTCAAGACCGGTCACCTGCGCGCGGTGATCCTGAACTCCGGCGGTGCGAACGCCTGCACCGGCCACGGCGGTTTCCAGGACACCCACAAGACCGCCGAGGAACTCGCCGCGGCACTGAGCAATTGGGGCACCGAGACCGGCGCGGGCGAGATCGCGGTCTGCTCCACCGGTCTCATCGGTGACCGCCTGCCGATGGACAAGCTCATCCCGGCGGTCACCGAGATCGTGCACGAGATGGGCGGCGGCATGTCGGGTGGCTCCGACGCCGCCCACGCCATCATGACCACCGACACCGTGCCGAAGGAGTCGGCATTCCACAGCGAGGACAAGTGGAATGTGGGCGGCATGGCCAAGGGCGCGGGCATGCTCGCGCCGTCGCTGGCCACCATGCTCGTCGTGCTCACCACCGACGCCGTGGCTGCGCCCGAGCAACTCGATTCCGCCCTGCGCAAGGCCACCAAATACACCTTCGACCGGCTCGATGTCGACGGTTCCTGCTCCACCAACGACACCGTGCTGCTGCTGGCCAACGGCGCCAGCGGCGTCGCGCCCACGCAGGAGGATCTCGACGCCGCGGTGTTCACCGTGTGTGACGACCTGGCCGCCCAGCTGATGGCCGACGCCGAGGGCGTCACCAAGCGGGTCCAGGTCACCGTCGCCGGTGCGGCGTCCGAGGAGGAGGCGCTCACCGTCGCCCGCGCGGTCGCCCGCGACAGCCTGGTCAAGACCGCGCTGTTCGGCTCCGACCCGAACTGGGGTCGCGTGCTCGCCGCCGTCGGCATCGCGCCGGTGACCCTGGATCCGAACCGGATCACGGTGTCGTTCAACGGCAATCCGGTCTGCGTCGACAGTGTCGGCGCGCCCGGCGCCCGCGAGGTCGACCTGTCCGGCGAGGACGTCGACGTGCTGATCGAGCTCAACGTGGGTGAGGGCACCGCGATGGTGCGCACCACCGACCTCTCGCACGCCTACGTCGAAGAGAACTCGGCGTACAGCTCATGAGTAACAGTGTGGTGCACACTCTTTCGGCGCTGGACAAGGCGCATGTGCTCGCCGACGCGCTGCCGTGGCTGCAGAAGTTCCGCGACAAGATCGTGGTCGTGAAGTACGGCGGCAACGCCATGGTCGACGACGGACTCAAGGCCGCCTTCGCCGCCGACATGGCGTTCCTGCGCACCGTCGGCGTCCATCCCGTCGTCGTGCACGGTGGCGGCCCGCAGATCAACGCCATGCTGAAAAGGCTCGGCATGGCAGGCGAATTCCGCGGCGGCTTCCGCGTCACCACCCCCGAGGTGATGGACGTGGTCCGGATGGTGCTGTTCGGTCAGGTGGGCCGTGAGCTCGTCGGGCTGATCAACGCGCACGGCCCGTACGCGGTCGGCATCTCCGGCGAGGACGCGCACCTGTTCACCGCCACCCGGCGCACCGTCGCCGTGGAGGGTGTCGCCACCGACATCGGCCTGGTCGGCGACGTCACCGAGGTCAACCCCGGCGCCGTGCTCGACCTGATCGACGCGGGCCGCATCCCGGTGGTCTCCACCATCGCCCCCGATGCCGACGGCGTGGTGCACAACATCAACGCCGACACCGCCGCCGCCGCGCTGGCCGAGGGCATCGGCGCCGAGAAACTCGTCGTGCTCACCGATGTCGAGGGCCTCTACACCGACTGGCCGGACCGCTCCTCGCTGACCAGCCGGATCGACACCGACGCGTTGGCGAAGTTGCTGCCACGGCTGGATGCGGGCATGGTGCCGAAGATGGAAGCGTGCTTGCGCGCCGTGCTCGGCGGGGTCCCCAGTGCCCACGTAATCGACGGGCGGGTCCCGCATTCGGTACTACTGGAGCTGTTCACCGGAGAAGGAATCGGAACCATGGTGACCCCCGCCGGGTCGCCGGATGGAACGCAATCATGAGCGAAGTAGAGAAGCTGCAGCAGCGGTGGTCGGCCGCGATGATGGACAACTACGGCACCCCGAAGGTCGCGCTGGTGCGCGGCGCCGGTGCGGTGCTCTACGACGCCGACGGCAAGCGCTATATCGACTTCCTCGGCGGCATCGCGGTCAACAGCCTCGGCCACGCCCACCCGGCCATTCTGGAAGCGGTCACCCAGCAGCTGGGCACGCTCGGCCACGTGTCGAACCTGTACGCCAGCGAGCCCGTGATCGAGCTGGCCGAGAAGCTGCTGGCCCACTTCGGTGACGGGGAGGGCAAGGCGTTCTTCTGCAACTCCGGTACCGAGGCCAACGAGGCCGCGTTCAAGATCGCGCGGCTCACCGGGCGGTCCAAGATCGTCGCCGCCGAGGAGGCGTTCCACGGTCGCACCATGGGCGCGCTCGCCCTCACCGGTCAGCCCGCCAAGCGCACGCCGTTCGAGCCGATGCCGCCCGGCGTCGTGCACGTGCCCTACGGTGACGCCGCCGCGCTCGACGCGGTGGTCGACTCCGACACCGCCGCAGTGTTCCTCGAACCGATGATGGGGGAGAGCGGTGTGGTCGTCCCGCCGTTCGACTATCTCGCCAAGGCGCGGGAGATCACGTCCAGGGCCGGGGCGCTGCTGATCCTCGATGAGGTCCAGACCGGAATCGGGCGCACCGGAACATTTTTCGCGCACCAGGCGGCGGGCATCGTGCCCGACGCGATCACCCTGGCCAAGGGGCTCGGTGGCGGCCTGCCGATCGGCGCGGTGCTGGCCCAGGGCCGCGCCGCCGAACTGCTCACGCCGGGTCTGCACGGCACCACCTTCGGCGGCAATCCCGTCTGTGCCGCAGCGGCTTTGGCCGTACTGCGCACGATCGACTCCGACAACCTGCTGACCCACGTGGAGTGGGTGGGCAAGAAGCTCAGCGACGGCATCGCGCTGCTCGAGCATCCGGAGATCGACCACGTGCGTGGTGCGGGTCTGCTCATCGGCATCGTGCTGAAGAACGACATCTCCGCGTATGTCGACGAACGGGCGCGCGAGGCCGGCTACCTGCTGAACCCCGCCAAGCCCAACGTGATCCGGTTGGCGCCACCCTTGGTGCTCACCGAAACCCAGGCCGACAATTTCGTCGCCGACCTGCCCGAGATCCTCGACAAGGCCGCCGCCGATGCTAAGGGAGCGACCAAGTGACCCTGCGTCATTTCTTGCGCGACGACGATGTGACGCAGGCCGAACAGGCCGAGATCCTCGCCATCGCCGCCGAATTGAAGAAGGACCCCTTCGCGCACCGGCCGCTCGACGGCCCGCGCGGAGTCGGGGTGATCTTCGAGAAGAACTCCACCCGCACCCGCTTCTCGTTCGAGCTGGGTATCGCTCAGCTCGGCGGGCACGCGGTGGTCGTCGACGGTCGCGACACCCAGCTGGGTCGTGAGGAGACCCTCGGCGACACCGGCAGCGTGCTCTCGCGCTACGTCGACGCCATCGTGTGGCGGACCTTCGAACAGTCCCGCCTCGACGAGATGGCCGTCACCGCGACGGTTCCCGTGGTGAACGCGCTGTCCAACGAGTTCCACCCCTGCCAGGTGCTGGCCGATCTGCAGACGATCAGCGAGCGCAAGGGATCGCTCGCGGGGCTGAACCTCACCTACTTCGGCGACGGCGCCAACAATATGGCGCACTCGCTGTTGCTCGGTGGCGTGACGGCGGGCATGAATGTGACCGTGGCCGCGCCCGCGGGCTTCGAACCGCTGCCGTGGATCCTGGACGCCGCCGCCAAGCGCGCCGCGGAAACCGGTGCGACCGTGTCGGTCACGGGTGACCCGGTGGTCGGCGCGACCGGCGCGGACGTGCTCGTCACCGATACCTGGACCTCCATGGGGCAAGAGAACGACGGCCTCGACCGCGTCGGCCCGTTCCGCCCGTTCCAGCTCAACGCCGAGCTGCTCGCCCACGCGACTCCGGAAGTGATTGTGCTGCACTGCCTTCCGGCGCACCGCGGCGAAGAGATCACCGACGAGGTTCTCGACGGTGGGCACAGTGTGGTCTGGGACGAAGCCGAGAATCGCCTGCACGCGCAGAAGGCGCTGCTGGTGTGGCTGCTCGCGAAAGCCGCCGCGTGAGACCGCGAACCGGGGCCGGCGTAGGGGCTGGGCGATGAGCGCGCCTGAGAAGGGCTCGCCCGCGATCGCTCGCACCCGCGCCGGCCGCCAGTCACGCATCATCGAACTGCTGACCTCGCATTCGGTCCGCAGCCAGACCGAACTCGCCGCGTTGCTGTCGGCCGAGGGGATCGAGACCACCCAGGCCACCCTGTCGCGCGACCTCGACGAACTCGGCGCGGTGAAACTGCGCGCGGCCGACGGCGGCGCGGGCGTCTACATCGTCCCCGAGGACGGTAGCCCCGTGCGTGGGGTCACCGGCGGTACCGGCCGTCTGTCCAAACTCCTCGGTGACCTGCTCGTCTCCACCGACGCCAGCGGCAATCTCGCCGTCCTGCGCACCCCGCCCGGCGCCGCCCACTTCCTGGCCAGCGCCCTCGACCGCGCCGCCCTGCCCTACATCGTCGGCACCATCGCCGGCGACGACACCATCGCCGTCATCGCCCGCGAACCACTCACCGGCGCCGAACTGGCGGCGAAGATCGAGGGCCTGGCCTAACGCTGGACGCGCAGGCCCGCGAGCGCCACGTCGGTGAGCAGTGGTGCGGAGTCGGCCGCGGCTTGGCAGCCCGCGCCGATGCCGTGGCCCAGGCGCAGGATGTCGCGGGGGCTCACTTCGGGGCGGATGAGGCCTGCCTCCTGCACCGGAATCAGCACGCTGCCCGCGGCTTCGGCCAGCAGGGTGGAGCAGGCGGTGAAGGTCTCCGACGTGCGGTCGATGGCCGCTTTGAGAGTGGTTGCCAGGCCATGCTTTTCGAGGATGTAGGTGACCAGTTCGCCGAACCAGGCGTCGAACGCGTCGAGGGGGGCGTGGGTTCGGCGTAATTCGTCGGCCCGTGCGGCGAGGGTCTCGATGTTGGAGCGGTACACCGCTTCCATGAGCGTGGTGCGATTCGGGAAGTGGCGATACAGCGTCCCCGGGCCGACCCCTGCGCGCCGTGCGATGTCATCGAGGGGTGCGTCGGTGCCGTGCTCGGCGAACGCGTCGCGGGCGCAGTCGACGATGCGCTCGTAATTGCGGCGTGCGTCGGCGCGCATCGGCCGCGACGGTGCGTCCACGAGATCCTCCACTGGAAACGGATGAAGTCTCCGTTTAGTCTTGCGGAACCGGAGACTTTCTCCCTATGCTAACTCTGTCATAAACGGAGACTCTCTCCGTTTGAGTTCCTTGTTGATGGAGCGTTCTTGACTACCACCACTTTCTCGGAAAAACCCCAGGTGGACCGTGTACGGCCACGGCTCGTCCTGGTCACTTTGCTGACCTGTCAGCTCATGATCATCCTCGACATCACCGTGATGAATGTGGCACTGCCGCACATCAGAGCCGACCTCGAGTTCAGTGCTACCGGCCTGTCCTGGGTGATGAACTCCTACACGCTGGTCTTCGGTGGCCTGCTGCTGCTCGGCGGTCGCGCCGGCGACCTGTTCGGCAGGCGCCGGATGTTCATCGCGGGCGCACTGCTGTTCACCCTCGCCTCGCTGGCCGGTGGGCTGGCGCCCTCTGCTGGGTGGTTGCTCGCGGCCCGTGTGCTCCAGGGCATCGGCGGCGCGATGGCCGGTCCCAATACCCTTGCGCTGCTGACTACTACGTTCACCGAGCCCAAGGCGCGGATTCGGGTACTGGCCCTGTTCTCCGGCATGTCGAGCGCCGGTTTCGCGATCGGCCTGATCGTCGGCGGGCTGCTGACCGAATGGTTCGGCTGGCGCTCGGTGCTGTTCATCAATGTGCCGTTCGGCCTGGTCATCGCCGTGCTCGCGCTGCGCTGCCTGCCCGATCTGCCCCGGCGCGCCGCCCGGCTCGACCTGCCCGGTGCGGTGACCGCGACCGCGGGCGTGGCCGCCCTCGTCTACGGCTTCATCAGCGCCGCCTCGCACGGGTGGGCCGCGGCGGGCACCGACATCTGGCTCGCGGTCGGAGTCGCGCTGTTGGCGGCGTTCATCGCCATCGAACTGCGTGCGCCGCAACCACTTCTGCCACTGCACCTGTTCACCGACCGCAATCGCGCCGCCGCGTATCTGAACATGTTCCTCGGCCCGATGGCGGGCATGTCGATGTTCTTCTTCCTCACCCAGTATCTGCAAGATGTGCTGGGGATGAGTTCGCTGGCAACAGGTTTCGCGTTCCTGCCGACCGCGGTGCTGATGTTCGCGATGATCCGCCTGATCCCGCGGCTGCTGGCGCGTTTCGGACCCAAGCCGGTGACCTTGACCGGCGCCGTCGCCATGGTCACCGGACTCGTGCTGCTGACCAGGCTTTCGGAGGATTCCGGCTACTTCCCCCTGCTGTTCGTGGCGATGGTCGCGATGGGCTGCGGCATCGGGCTCGCGTTCTCTCCGCTGAACGTGATCATCATGTCCACCGTCTCGCCCGACGAGGCGGGCGCTGCGGGCGGCGCTCTCCAGACCATGCAGCAGACCGGTGGCGCGCTGGGCTTGGCCGTTCTGGTGACGATCTTCGGCACCGCCGCGCGCGACGCGGGCGGTTCACCCACCCATGCCCTGGTCGGCGGCATGACCGCCGCCTTCGCGGCAGCCGCCGTCATCGCCGCCCTGACCTTCCTGGTCGCCCTCACCTTCCGCAGCGTCCGCTCGCCGCGGTGAGCGCACGCGACCTGTGCCGAGGTGCCAGAGCACGGCGTAGCCGGCCCAGGCGACAACCGTCGCCCGAGCCGCACCGACGATCGTGTGTCGGATCAGGTCGTAGGTGCTGGCTCGGGTGACCGGGTCGTCGACGGCGAGTGCCGCACCGATGACCGGCGCGGCGACCAGCGCGGCGACGACGGCCCGGTGCGTCCACGTGGGTGCGCGAACCTCGCGCCAGGTGCGGCGCACCACAAGGTAGGTGAGGACCGCTGTTCCGGCCAGAGAGGAGAGATAGCCGAGGACGTTGTAGGTCTTGTGCGGCTCGATGATCGACGTCCGCAACAGAGCCGAGTGCTGGACCACGAAACCTGTTGTCTGAGTGAAAGAATCCCAGACCACGTGTGTCGCGGCACCGAGCACGAGGGCGGTGACCGTCGAAACCGCCGCGAGCCCCGCTGATCTGGGATCAGGGGACGAGGAGGGCGCCAGGCGGAGAAGCGCCGAGGCCGGGCCGGCGGAAAGCCGGAAAGCGACGAGTAGTACCAGGCCGATCAGCAGGTCCCAGCACAGAACGCCGACAACCGAGTGGGTTGTGGTGCCGGACATGGGACCGGGCAGGTAGTAGACGACGTCGGGGGCGATGGATCCCGCGACGAGTGCGGGAAGGGGGAGATATCGAGTGAAGGGCAGCACCGCAACGGGATGGGCGAACGTGATCGGCACGCATTCACCGTAATCGGCTGTGGTGCTGGGCTACTCGGGCCGCGGAGTCGTTCGGTTCCGCGACAGGCGTTGCCATGTCCAGTCCACGTGGACATCGAGTGGTGAATCCGGTGTGACCATCCGTGGTTCGGTGTTGAGGCCGTTGGGTGGGCCGGACTGGGCCTCCACCGACAGGGATCGCTCCGGCAGGGTCCAGACGACCACGTCGTGGACCGGGCTGGTGATGGTGAACTCCAGGAATCCGGGCCAGGTGAGGCGGGCCAGAACGCCGTCGGGCATGCCGAAGCAGTCGTCCCACGGCGGCGGTGCCGGCGCGATCTCGCGGCCGGTGGGCAGGTAGTCGTCGCCGCGTTCGTACTGCCAGGCCGGGTCGAAATCGAGTCGCACCGGGCCGGTCGCCGGCGGGACTTCGCGCAGGAACCACGGATGCCAGCCGCCTTGGGCGGGGAACGCATCGTGGTCGGTGGTGATGCGCATCGCCAGGGCGAGGCCGGTGTCGGTCAGGGTGAAAGTCTGAGTGACGGTGCCCGCGAACGGCCACGGGTCACCGAGGCGATGGCTGATCGTCGCCTCGGTCGGCGACGCGGCCACCACGTCCCACCGACCGTCGCGCGCGGTGCCGTGGATGCTGTGCGGCGGATTGTTGATCGGCAGCTGATAGGTGCGATCGCCGACGCGCAGCTCGCCGTCGCCGAGCCGACCGGCCCACGGCGCCATGACGAAACACCCGGTCCCCGGGTCTTGCCGGAGCAGCTCGGTGCCGTCGACGGTGAGGCTGTGGATCGCGCCGCCGTCGCCGGGGGCGATCGTGAGACCCGCGGAACCTGCGTCGAGCCGCACATCGTCGGTCATGGCTCGCAGACTAGCGGCGTGGGTCGGTGATCGGCGGTAACCCGCGCCGGAATCCCCGTGAGACGGGGGAGCGTCAGTTGAACGGGTACTGGCCGCCGCCCGCGCCGCCGCCGCGGTTGTTCGGCGTGGCGATGTCGATGATGTCCTGAACCAGGTCGACGACGGCCCTGCCGACATCGAGAACACCGTTGCCGAGGGTGGAGAATTCCTGCGCGATGTAATGGAGCATCTTGTTCGTCCTCACGTGTGGCGAGCCGAATAGTGCTCTCCCAGCGTGCCATACGCGAGGTGTCAGGAGTTGAGGAAATTCAGGATCAGCAGCGTCAGCGGAGCGGTGATCTCGAATCCTGTTTGCAAGACATACAGCCCGAGACCAGCGATGGCGTTGTAATTGTCGGAGAGGAACTGCAGGACTTCGTCCATGTTGTGCTCCCTGGATTCGAGGTCGATGGGGTCAGGCGAAGAACCCCTGGAGCAGCGGGGTACCGAGCTCGATGACGGTCTTGGCCACCGTCAAGCCGAGGTTCCCGAGTCCGATGACCACGGTGCCGATGAGGTCGTAGTTGGCCTCGGCGAAATCACGTAGCGACTGCATGATGGCTCCTTTGGTCCCGACCCGCGGCTATCTGCTGTGACCAGCGTCTCACAGCCGAGACTGCTCGCCAAGGGGGCTTACGGTATCGCCGTACCCCCGGTTATGAATGAGATTGCATCATCATGCATAATCATTTGTAGCAACGGCGTGAGCCGAACCGGCGGCCGGAGCATCCATACTGCTCACGGCAGGCCTTACGTACCAGACTTCGAGGAGCACAACAGACATGTCCGATCGCGTCGTACTCGCCTACTCCGGTGGGCTTGACACCTCCGTCGCCATCAGCTGGATCGCGAAGGAGACCGGTTCCGAGGTGGTGGCCGTGGCCATCGACCTGGGCCAGGGCGGCGAGGACATGAGCGCGATCCGACAGCGCGCACTGGACTGCGGCGCCGTGGAGGCCATCGTGGTCGACGCGCGCGACGAGTTCGCCGACGAGTACTGCCTGCCCACCATCCAGGCCAACGCCATGTACATGGGCCAGTACCCGCTCGTCTCGGCCATCAGCCGCCCGCTGATCGTCAAGCACCTCGTCGAGGCCGCGAAGTTCCACAACGCCACCACCGTCTCGCACGGCTGCACCGGCAAGGGCAACGACCAGGTCCGCTTCGAGGTCGGCATCGGCGCGCTCGCGCCCGACCTCGAGGTCATCGCCCCGGTCCGCGACTACGCCTGGACCCGGGAGAAGGCCATCGCCTTCGCCGAGCAGAACAGCCTGCCGATCAACGTCACCAAGAAGTCGCCGTTCTCCATCGACCAGAACGTGTGGGGCCGCGCGGTCGAGACCGGGTTCCTCGAGGACCTGTGGAACGCGCCCACCAAGGACGTCTACGACTACACCGCCGATCCGACGGTGAACTTCGAAGCGCCCGACGAGGTCATCATCACCTTCGAGAAGGGTGTGCCGGTCGCCATCGACGGGCGCCCGGTCTCCGTGCTGCAGGCCATCGAGGAGATGAACACCCGCGCGGGGCGTCAGGGCGTGGGCCGTCTGGACATGGTCGAGGACCGCCTCGTCGGCATCAAGAGCCGCGAGATCTACGAGGCGCCGGGCGCCATCGCGCTGATCACCGCGCACCAGGCCCTCGAAGCCGTCACCGTCGAGCGTGAGCTGGCCCGCTACAAGCGCCAGGTCGAGCAGCGCTGGGGCGAGCTGGCCTACGACGGCCTGTGGTATTCCCCGCTCAAGCGCGCACTCGACGCCTTCATCTCCGACACCCAGCAGACCGTCACCGGCGAGATCCGGATGGTGCTGCACGGTGGGTCCGCGGTGGTCAACGGCCGTCGCTCCGAGCAGTCGCTCTACGACTTCAACCTGGCCACCTACGACGAGGGCGACACCTTCGACCAGTCGCTGGCCAAGGGCTTCGTCCAGATCCATGGCCTGTCCTCGAAGGTTGCCGCGCGCCGCGACCTGAACCAGAAGTAAGCTCGCCCGCCGCCTTCCCGCCTCCCCGCGACTTCTGCCGGTCGTAGGGGGGCGGTTGGCGTCGGTTCCGGGCTCACCTGAGGTGTACACCTGTTCTGGGCGTGCCCGATGAGTTACCCATGTTCTCGCTAGATCAGTTGGCAACCGTAGGCTCGATTCGGTTGCCCTTCGTGCGCTGGCAGCCGATGTGCGACTGTGAGCGCGACCGCCTATACCCAGGAGAGGGCACACGATGACCCATAGTGGAACCAACGAAGGTGCCCTCTGGGGTGGGCGATTCGCTTCCGGTCCGGCCGAGGCGATGGCGGCGCTGAGCAAGTCGACCCACTTCGACTGGGTGCTGGCTCCCTATGACATTCGCGCGTCCAAGGCGCATGCTCGCGTGCTGCACAAGGCCGGGCTGCTCGCCGACGAGGATCTGCCCGCCATGCTGGCCGGTCTCGACGCGCTCGCGGCCGACGTCGCCTCGGGCGCCTACGGCCCCGCCGACTCCGACGAGGATGTGCACGGTGCGCTCGAGCGCGGGCTGATCGAGCGGGTCGGCACCGAGCTCGGTGGTCGGCTGCGGGCCGGTCGTTCGCGCAACGACCAGGTGGCGACCCTGTTCCGGATGTGGCTGCGCGACGGTGTGCGTCGCGTCGCCGCCGGTGTGCTCGATGTTGTCGACGCGCTGGTCGCGCAGGCGGCCGCGCATCCCGACGCCGTGATGCCGGGCAAGACCCACCTCCAGGCCGCCCAGCCGGTACTGCTCTCGCATCACCTGCTCGCCCACGCGCATCCGCTGCTGCGCGATCTGGAACGCCTGCGCGATTTCGACAAGCGCGCCGCCATCTCGCCGTACGGTTCGGGCGCGCTGGCCGGTTCCTCGCTGGGCCTCGATCCCGAGCAGATCGCCGCCGAACTGGATTTCACCGCCTCCGCCGCCAATTCGATCGACGCCACCTCCTCGCGTGACTTCGCCGCCGAGGCCGCCTTCGTGCTGGCCATGATCGGCGTCGATCTGAGCCGGATGGCCGAAGAGGTCATCATCTGGAGCACACCGGAATTCGGCTACGTGACCCTGGCCGACGCCTGGTCCACCGGTTCGTCGATCATGCCGCAGAAGAAGAACCCCGATGTCTCCGAGCTCACCCGCGGCAAGGCAGGCCGCCTGATCGGAAACCTGACCGGCCTGCTCGCCACGCTGAAAGCCCAACCGCTGGCGTACAACCGGGACCTGCAGGAAGACAAAGAGCCGGTCTTCGACTCGGTCGCGCAGCTCGAACTGCTCCTGCCCGCCATCGCGGGCCTGGTCGCCACCTTGACCTTTCACACCGACCGGATGGCCGAACTCGCACCCGCCGGGTTCACCCTCGCCACCGATATCGCGGAATGGATGGTGCGCCGAGGTGTTCCGTTCCGCGTCGCCCACGAGGCGGCCGGTGCGTGCGTGCGCGTCGCGGAGGCGCGCGGTGTCGGTCTCGACGAGCTGACCGACGAAGAGTTCGCCGCCGTGGACCCCGCGCTCACCGCCGGTGTGCGCGAGGTGCTCACGGTCCAGGGTTCGATCGCCTCGCGCAACGCGCGGGGTGGCACCGCCGGTGTGCGCGTGGCCGAACAGCTCGACGAGGTCCGCAAGACCGCGGACGACGCTCGCGCCTGGTTGAGCTGAGGCGGGGAGGTGGTGACTTCACCCACCACCCGCTTGCCAAGAGGTTGCCGCTGTGACAACTTGGCAGTGAGCCCGAACGGGGCTCCCGGACGAGGGTAGCCGTACCCGGAACGCGACAAGACGGCCACAGGAGGCTCGTCATGTCATGGATTCTGCTCGTCATCTCCGGTGTGCTGGAAGCAGTGTGGGCCACCGCGCTGGGCCGAACCGAAGGGTTCACCCGACTCGTCCCGACCGTGGTTTTCGGCGTAGCTCTGGCAGCCAGCATGACCGGGCTGGCGCTGGCCATGCGCGATCTCCCCGTCGGCACCGCGTATGCGGTCTGGGTGGGCATCGGTGCCGTCCTGACCGTCGTCTATGCCATGGTCACCGGCGCGGAAGCCTTCTCGGTCGTGAAGGCCGTGTTCCTGGTGATGATCGTTGCCGGTGTGGTCGGGCTGAAAATGGCGCACTGACGCGGTGATCTCCGGGCTCGTGGTGCGGGAACTCGGTGAGCGGACGGTTGCTAGAGCTCGGCGTGTACACGAAAACCCGAGTCACGCAGTGCGTCCAGGACGTCGTCGCGGTGCGCGGAGCCGCGGGTTTCCACGGTGAGCGACACCTCGACCTCGTCGACGGCCAGCCACGGCCCCGTTCGCGAGTGCACGACATCCACCACGCTCGCGCCCGCTCGCCCGACCACGGCGAGCAGCGCGGACAGGGCTCCTGGCCGGTCGTCGATCGTCACGTGCATGGCCAGGTAGCGGCCCGCGGCGCTGAGACCGTGGCCGATCACGCGCGTGAGTAACAGCGGGTCGATATTTCCGCCCGACAGGATGGTCACCACCGGGCCGGGCAGATCCTCGAGAGCGGAGGTGAGCAAGGCGGCGACGCCCGCCGCACCCGCGGGTTCGACGACGAGTTTGGCCCGTTCGAGGCAGAGCAACAGGGCCCTGGACAGGGCGTCCTCGTCGACGGTGACGATCTCGGACACCAGCTCGGCGACATGAGCGAAGGGCACCGCGCCGGGTAGTCCGACCGCGATACCGTCGGCCATCGTCGACATCCGTGGCACCCGGACCGGCCTGCCCGCCGCCAGCGAATCCGGCCACGCCGCCGCCTCGGCGGCTTGCACGCCGATCACCCGGACATTCGGCGCCAACGCCTGCAACGCCACGGCGACACCCGCGAGCAACCCGCCACCACCGGTGGGCACGACGACCGTGCCCACCTCGGGAACCTGCTCGAGAATCTCGAGCGCGACTGTCGCCTGACCGGCGACGATGTCGGGATGGTCGAAGGGATGGATCAGGGTCGCGCCGGTGCGGTCGGCGAAGTCCTGTGCGGCGACCAAGGATTCGTCGATCGTGTCACCCACCAGATGCACGTCGGCACCATAGGCGCGCGTCGCGACGAGCTTCGGCAACGAGGCCCCGACCGGCATGAACACCGTCGAGGCGATCTCGAGTTCGCTCGCCGCCCACGCCACACCCTGCGCATGGTTGCCGGCGCTGGCCGCCACCACGCCCCGCGCCCGATCCGCCGCCGGGAGATTGGCGATCCGGTTATAGGCCCCGCGTGGCTTGAACGACCCGGTCCGCTGCAAGTTCTCGCATTTGAGCAGCACCTGCGTCCCCGCCCGCTCCGACAACACCCGCGACCCCACGATCGGTGTCCGTCGAATCACCGGCGCCAGCAGTCGCGCGGCCTCCTCGATCCGCTCCAGTCCCACGGTCTCCATCGGCCACATGGTGCCAGGTTCGGCATCGCGAGTCGTGTATCCAGGTGTTGCGTCCATATTGTGCAGTGATCAACCGACCCGCGACTGGCTCAGGGGAGTTGCGACGACTTCGCGATGTTGTGGGCGATGGTGCCGAGGCGGGTGAGGCGGGCGTCGCCGAGCGGGGTGAGTCTGCCGCCGAGACGATTGGTGACGAAGGCGAGGGAGAGGCCGGTTTCGGGATCGGCGAAGGCGCCGGAGCCGCCGAGGCCGAAGTGGCCGAAGGCGGAGATCGGGTCGGCCTTGGAGGGTTTCATCGGGACACCGTGGAAGCCCATGGCCCAGGGGATGCGGAATGCCAGGACGTAGTCGGGGGTGAAGACCTGGCGCGCGGCGAAGCGGGGGATCGAGCCGGGGGACAGGATGCGGGTGCCGTCGAGTTCGCCGCCGTTGGCCAGGGCGGCGTACACGCGGGCGAGCGCGCGGGCGGAGAAGACACCGTTCACGCCGGGCATCACCGAATCGTGGACGCGTTCATCGACGATCAGGTCGGCGAACCCGCGCGGGGTGGTCTCGGCTGCGGCGGCGAAACGGGTACGGGTGAGCAGATCGGAGCCGGTATCCCAATCCATGCCCGCGGCGCGCAGGCGCGGGAAGGTGGTGGCGATGCGGTGGCGCTGATCGTGCGGCACCCGGAACCAGAGTTCTTCGGCGTCGAGAGGTTCGGCCAGTTCGGTGCGCACCACATCGACGAATTCGCGGCCGGTTACCCGCGCGACGATCTCGGCGGCCAAGTGCCCGTAGCTGATTCCGTGATAGCCGCTGGTGACCCGATGCCGCGGATCGGGAGTGGCGGCGGCCAGCGCGGCGGTGACGGCACCGTCATCGAGGAAACTCTCGATCGGCCCGGGCAGCAGACCACGCAGCCGGTGCAGACCGGCGCGGTGGGTGAGTACATCGCGCACGGTGATGCCGGCCTTGCCCGCCGCGGCGAACTCCGGCCAGTACTCGGCGACCGGGCTGTCGTAGTCGAGCTGTCCCCGATCGGCCAGCTGATGAATCACGGTGGAGGCCACGCCTTTTCCGGTGGAGAAGCCCAACGCCACCGAGTCCGCCGTCCATGGCACGCCCGGACTCGCGTAGCCCGCCCAAACATCGACGACGGGCTCGCCGTGCAGATATACGCACAGTGCGCCACCGCCGTGTGAGGGCTTGCGGAACAGATGGTCGAAGACGGTGACCAAGCGGACGAAACGGCGATCCACCGACTGCGCTGTCGAAACTCCCATCCTCCGAGCATGCCATCACACACTAGGGACCGGTCGGTACGGTGAACGTTTCCTAACTGTCACACCGAACACTCCGCACGCAATACGTGGTCCATAGCATGTTCGCATGCCCCCGAGACGACGATCGGCGCTGCTCGCAAGGCTTGTGGTCGATGAGCCAGGCCGACCGCAAGTGATTCTGGGCGAACTGCGCCGGGTGATCCTCGACGGTGCCGTACCGCCGTGCACCGTGATCCCGCTGCGTGAAGTCGCCGAGCTGTTCGGGGTGAGTCACATCCCGGTCCGTGAGGCGCTCAAGACGCTGATCGGGGAGGGCCTGGTCACCCACCGTCAGCAGCGCGGCTACCAGGTGGCCCAGCTCACCGCCCGTGAACTGCGCGAAATGTACATCGTGCGTGACACTTTGGAGACGGCGTCACTCGCCGCGGCCGCGCTGCACGCCGACGAGGCCGAACGCGCGCACCTGCTCGCGGTGAACGACCTGCTCGAACGCGCCATCCTCGACGACGATCCCGAGTCGTACCAGCGCCAGTCCCGCAGCTTCCACGTGGCCCTGACCCGGCCGTCACGGATGTTCCGGCTGCTGTACATGCTCGAAGCCGCGTGGAATGTCACCGAGCCGGTGCAGTCGATGGTCCACATCGACCGACTCGACCGCGAGCGCCTGCACATCGACCACATCGCCATGCTCGACGCGTTCCTCGCCCGCGATGTCGACCGTCTGCTCGTGGCCGCCGAGGAGCACCACCGCAGGCTGGAAACCGTGGTCGCGACCCTGCCGACCGATACCGGGCTGCTCGCTCCGGAAGATATATCTTCGGTGCAATAGGCGCGAAATTCCCGGGAAACCGCTGGGCAATTGCTGATACTTACCGTCAATTCAGCAGATGTACCCTTTCGGACGGGAACGATCATGACCGACACCCTTACGTCCTCGGCGGTTCCCGCCGGCGAACCGCCCATTTACGACCCGCGGCTGACGAACGAGGATCTGGCGCCCCTGCGCAAGCAGAGCTGGGGCACTTACAACATCTTCGCGTTCTGGATGTCGGATGTGCACAGCGTCGGCGGATATGTCACGGCGGGAAGCCTTTTCGCACTCGGGCTGGCCAGTTGGCAGGTGCTCGCCGCACTGCTCATCGGCATCACCATCGTGTACTTCTTCTGTAATCTGGTGGCGAAACCGAGTCAGATGACCGGGGTGCCCTATCCGGTGATCTGCCGCAGTGCATTCGGCGTGCTCGGCGCGAATATTCCCGCGATCATCCGCGGTCTGATCGCGGTGGCCTGGTACGGCATTCAGACTTTCCTCGCGTCGGCGGCGCTGGATGTCGTTCTGGTGAAACTGTTTCCGGGATTGGCGCCCTACGCCGTCACCGCCGACTACGGGTTCCTCGGACTGTCGGCCCTGGGCTGGGGCAGCTTCCTGCTGCTGTGGGTGGTGCAGGCGTGCGTGTTCTGGCGGGGCATGGAATCGATTCGCCGGTTCATCGACTTCTGCGGCCCCGCCGTCTACGTCGTCATGTTCCTGCTGTGCGGCTACCTCATCGCGAAGGCGGGCTGGAGTGCCATCGACCTGAAACTCGGCGATGTGAAATACACCGGCTGGGCGTCGGTGCCGGTGATGCTCGGCGCGATCGCCCTCGTCGTGTCGTATTTCTCGGGGCCGATGCTCAATTTCGGTGACTTCTCCCGATACGGCAAGAGCTTCGCCGCGGTGAAGAAGGGGAACTTCCTCGGGCTTCCGGTGAATTTCCTGGTCTTCTCGGTACTGGTGGTGGTCACCGCCTCCCTGACATTGCCGGTGTACGGCGAGCTCATCACCGATCCGGTCGCCACCGTCGCCAGGATCGATTCCACTTTCGCGATCGTGCTCGGCGCGCTCACCTTCACCGTCGCCACCATCGGGATCAATATCGTCGCGAACTTCATCTCGCCGGCTTTCGATTTCTCGAACGTCAGTCCGCAGCGGATCAGCTGGCGCGCGGGTGGCATGATCGCGGCGGTCGGTTCGGTGCTGATCACGCCCTGGAATCTGTACAACAATCCTGACGTCATCCACTACACCCTCGAGGTTCTCGGGGCCTTCATCGGACCGCTGTTCGGGGTGCTGATCTGCGATTACTACTTGGTGCGCAAGCAGAAGGTGGTCGTCAACGATCTGTTCACGATGTCGGAGCAGGGGACGTATTACTACGCGAAGGGCTATCACCCGGCCGCGATCATCGCGACCGCGGTGGCCGCCGCGGTGGCGGTGTTCCCGGTGCTGGCCAACAGCCTGCCCGGCATGCACACCGCCGCCCAATACAGCTGGTTCATCGGGTGCGGTATCGGCTTCGCCGTCTACTACCTGCTGACGGGCGCCGCGCGGACGGCCGCTGCCGAGGAGGTCGGTGTCTGATGCGCATCCGGGTCGTCAACCCGAACACCACGCGGGCGATGACCGACACGATCGAGCAGTGTGCGCTGGCCGTCGCGGGCCCGGGCACGCTGCTCGACGCGGTCACCTCCGAGATCGGGCCCGCCTCGATCGAGAGCCACTACGACGAGGCGATGAGCGTGCCGGGCCTGCTCGCCGCGATCCGGCAGGGCGAGGCCGACGGGGTGGACGGGTACGTCATCGCCTGCTTCGGAGATCCGGGCTTGGACGCGGCACGGGAACTGGCGGTGGGGCCGGTGATCGGGATCGCCGAGGCGGCCATGCACACCGCGAGTCATCTGGGTCGCGGATTCAGTGTCGTCACGACGCTCGGCCGCACCATCGGGCGGGCGGCCGATCTCGCGGAACACTATGGGATGCAACGGTTCTGCCGGGGAATCCACGCGTGCGAGATCCCGGTACTCGCCCTCGACACCGATCCGGACGCGCGCAAGATCGTCACCGAGGCGTGCCGGGTCGCCGTCGCGCAGGACGGGTCCGATGCTGTGGTGCTCGGGTGTGCCGGAATGGCGGATCTGTGCGCGCACATCCGTGACGAGATCGGGGTGCCGGTGATCGACGGCGTCGCGGCGGCGACCTTGACCGTGCAGTCGCTGCTGACGATGGGCCTGCGCAAGTCGGGTAGGGGAGAGTTCGCGACGCCGCCGCCGAAGACGTACGCGGGACTGCTGGAATCGTTCGGTTCGTGAAGGCCGGTCAGACGCCGGCGGCCTCGGTGCCCAGTGCGTTGAGCACCGCGGCGAGATCGTCGACGTCGACGACCAGGCGGGTGAAGTCGGGCCCGTCGAGGTCGATCCGCACGGCGCTGCCGCCGAAAGTGGTGTCCCAGAACTCTTTGCGGCCCTTGCCTCGGTAGACGCCCGCGGCGATCACGCCGGGGATGAAGGTGCCGGGGGCACGGACCCACGGGGGCCGCAGGTCCACTTCGGCGGTAGCGATCTCGATGATCGCGGCGCGGTCGATCACGACCTGCTGGCGCAGAGCGAGCAGGCGATGCCCACCGAGCACATTGACCGTCACCGTGTCGTCGTTGATCTCGACCTCGACCATCGCTACCTCACTCGCCATCGTGCGGACCGTTCGATGTCCAGTTTCGCCGGGCGGCCTGTTCACGGACTGTGGTGAGCCTGTGAGTTCCCCAAGGAACTCGAAGCCATCTACAAATATAGATATGCGCATCTGTTCGATAGATCGTCACGGGAGGCCCCGGGACGAGAAAAGAAAGCAGGGACAGCCAGGTCAGCGCTGGTGGGCCTGATCGGCGATCTCGAGCACCTGGGACAGCCACGGCGTGTACTTGCCGGGGTTCTCTGCCAGATCCGCACGCACTTCCTGCGGGGGGATCCACGCCCAGCGGGCGATCTCGGCCGGGTCCGGCCGCGGGGGCACCTCGCCGACCACACCGATCAGGACATGGTCGTACTCGTGCTCGACACGGCCGGTCTTCTCGTCGCCGGCGAGGTAGGTGAACACGCCGACCTTCGTGAGTTCGGCCGCCATCCCGAACTCCTCGCGCAACCGGATCGCAGCGGCCTCGACAACGCTCTGACCCGGCAGCGGATGCCCGCAGCAGGTGTTCGCCCACTGGAGCGGGAACCGGGTCTTCACCGCCGCGCGCTGCTGGAGCAGGACGTGTCCGTGCGAGTCGAACAGCAGCACGGAGAAGGCGCGGTGGAGCGTGCCCGGTGGCCGATGGGCATCGGCCACCGAGCACGCTCCGATCGCCGCGCCTGATTCGTCGACCAGCTCGACGAGCATGGTTTCGCGGTCGGTCGACGGGTCGGCGAGCTTCTCGGTCACCTGGCCACCTTATCGGCGACGATCATCAGGTATTGGAAGCTGCCCTCGCGATAGGCGGTGAGGAACGGCTGTTCGACGCCGGTGGCGAGCTCGGAATGGGTGCGCAACTCCCAGTACGGGATGGTGTCGGGCGTGAGGTCGACGACCGTGGTGGGGACGAGGCCGCTGTCGGACAGTGCGCGGAAGTACTCGCTGCGCGGGTGGATCATGCAGCCGTAGTGCGCGTCGATCCAGCTGACCGAGGCGGACCGGCCGCCGGTGACATCGTTGGAGCAGCCGGTGATGCACACGTAGCGCCCACCCGGTTCGAGCACGCGGGCGAATTCGTCGAAGAGATCGAAAAGGTCTACGTACATGGTGGTTTCGTTGGTCCAGATGGCCCGAGCCGACTCGTCGACGAAGCCGGTGTCGAGCATATTGCGGAAGTGGAACCCGACCCGCTCGGTCACACCGCGGGCCTCGGCCTGATCGTTGGCGAAGCCGACCTGGTACTCGGAGATGCTGACGCCGTCGACGTGGCAGCCGAAGCGATCGGCGGCCATGAAACTGGTGCCGCCGCGGCCCGAGCCGCCGTCGATCAGCCGGTCGTCGGGGGTGATGGCGCCGAGGTTGTCGAGCAGATAGTCGGCCTGGGCCGTCTCGAGGCGGTGTAGTTCGCGCACGATCCGTTCCTGCCGGGTCTTCTCCGGGCCTTCGAGTACCGACCAATCGGGTTCGCCGATGCCGTAGTGGTGGTGGTAGAGGCCGTCGACCTTGCCCAGTTCGGTATTGACCCGGTCGTCGTTGGGATTGTTGTTCCAGTACGCGGCGACCGAACGCTGATAGGTGGTGCGCAGGACCGAGCGGTCGGGGGTGTTGACGATGGTCATCTGTCGTCCTCTCCTGGTGCGATGTCGTGGTAGCGGCGACTGCCGGCGTGCCAGGCGCGGTTGCCGCCCATCCAGGCCCACAGCCCGGCCAGGAAGCGGCGCAGCTGGGGTGAGCCCGAGGCGGCGAGGGGGGCCGCCTCCCGTTCGAAGCGATGCATCAGTTCGTCGTGGATCTGGGCGGTGCGCAGCACGGCGTCGGCCCGGCTGCAGCCCTCCTCGGCGGCCAGGACCGTCGGCAGGTTGAACTCCCTGCCGCCCGAAAGGTCCTCGCGCGCCATCGAATACAGGTCGTTCACCATCTGGGCGGCCAGCGCGGCGGTGGTGGTCACCCGCCGCACCGCCGGATCGGCGTAGTCGGCGGCGGTGAGTTCGTAGCCGCCGACCGCATCGATCGGTGCCATACACGGCAGGAAACTGTGCGGCTGCCGGTTGGTCAGGTACTCCCAGACCGGCGGCATCCGGTCCGCGGTGCGCCAGCCCGCCTCCGCGCCGAGCGCGATGAACCACCCCGCGATCTCGGTGCGTAACCGGGCCAGCTGCGCCGGGCTCGCGTACCCCGCCAGGTGCGCGAACGAGGTGCGGAACGCGCGCAGGATCGGGTCGGCCTGCATGGCCTGTTCGAGCCTGGGCGCGTACCGCGTGGGTAGATGGGCCGGATCCATCGCGGCGGCGGCCAATTCGAGCCGTGGCCCGAGTTCGGCGGCGGCGCTGGACGGTGTGCCGTCGGGTGCGGTGTCGCCAGGGGCGTCCTCCTCGCAGTAGTAGTCGTCGACCGACCATTCCGCCACCGCGCAGCGTGCGGCGGCCAGCAGCCGGTCGGGATCGTCGCAATCGGGATGGGCGAGCATGATCAACCGGCCGAAGTCGGCCTTGGCGAGCTCGTCCAGACGGCCTTCGTAGAGGCCGATCTCGGCGGCCCAGGCGAGCAGACCCGCGTTGACGGCCTCGGCCAGCGCCGGGTCGTCACGCTCGGGAGGTGGGCAGTAGAGAGCGGGAATCGGCTGTTGCCCAGTGGAATTCGTCGTCTCCGCAGCGGGAGCGGCAGGAGAATTCTGTGCCGGGAACAATCGCAGGCCTGAAGTGCCTATCCCGGTCGGACCGCGAAGACGACGTGGCGTGACGGAGCCGGTGGGCGCACCGGGTGCGCGTCGGGGGAGCGTCGCGGTGCCGGAGAACAGGTCGGCCGGGGCGGCGGCGCCGTGCAACAGGGCCGCCACCGCGACAGCCAGCTCGCCTGCCGCGATGGGAGCGCCGACCCTGGTGAGGATGGACACGGTCCGCGCCGATCAGTCGGCGCGACGCGCGACGAGCACGTCGTCCAGCACGCCGAGCGCATCGGGAACGAGGACGGCCGCGGAGTAATAGCAGCTCACCAGGTACGACATGATCGACTGGTCGTCGATCTGCTTGAACCGGACGTTGAGGCTCGGCTCGTACTCGTCGGGAATGCCGGTCTGATGCAGCCCCACGACGCCCTGATCCTTCTCACCGATGCGCATCGCCATGATCGATGTGGTCTGAGTGTCGCTGACCGGGATCTTGCCGCACGGCAGCAGGGGCACGCCGCGCCAGGCGGGCACCCGGTGCCCCTGGTACTCCACGGGATCGGGATACAGACCGCGGCGCGAACACTCGCGACCGAACGCGGCGATCGCTTTCGGATGTGCGAGAAAGAATTTGGTGCCGCGCCGCATGCTGAGCAGCTCGTCCATGTCGTCGGGGGTCGGCGCGCCGGATTCGGTGGTGATGCGCTGTTTGAGGTCGCAGTTGTGCAGCAGCCCGAACTCGGCATTGTTCACCAGGTCGTGCTCGCGTCGCTCGTAGAGCGCTTCGACGGTGAGCCGCAGCTGCTGGTCGACCTGGTTCATCGGATCGTTGAACAGGTCGGCGACGCGGGTGTGCACCCGCAGCACGCTCTGCGCCAGGCTGAGTTCGTATTCGCGGGGGCTGGCGTCGTAGTCGACGAAAGTGCCCTCGAGCAGCGGCTCGCCGGAGTGGCCGGAGGCGATCTCGATATCGGCTTCACCCTTGGAGTTCTGGAGCCGGCTCGACCGCTGGGCCGCTTCGGTGCGGATCTGATCCAGCTCCGGGTTCAGTTCGAGGAATTGCTCGAATTGTTGTTTCGGCAGGCAGAGGATGGTGGTTCTGGTCACCGTCTTCACCGTGTCCGGCCAGATCGCCGAAGGATCGGTGAGCATTTCCTCGCCGTAATAGTCGCCGCCGGACAGCAGGCCGAGTTTGGTCGACTCGCCGTATTGACCGGAGCCGAGCCGGGCGAGTTTTCCGTGCACGACGAGGATCACCTGATCCATCGGATTGCCGAATTCGGCGACGACCGATCCCGGATCGAGGTCGTATTGCACGAATTTGTCCGCGAGCGGGCGCAGGAGTTCGTCGTCGTCGATATTGCGCAGCGGCGGAAGCGCACGGAGTTCCTGCGGAATCACCCTGGCCCGGGATCCGTCGACGACGAATTCCACTTCGCCGTTGCCGACGGTGTGAGTGAGCCTGCGGTTGACCCGGTAGATACCGCCCGCGACCTGCACCCATGGCAGGGCGCGTGAGAGCCAGCGCGAGCTGATGCCCTGCATCTGCGGTTCGGATTTGGTGGTATGTGTCAGCTTGTGCGCGGCCGTGGTACTCAGGCTCTTGCGCACGGAATTGTCTGTGGGCAACGGCATTTCAATGGTCATGGGATATGTCCTCACCTCGGGACGGAAAATCGGCACGGCCGATCGACCTGTGTGGCGCGACAATGCGCGACAGGCTGGGGTGTGGTTGATGGTGCGAAGCGAATGGTCCTGCGCGGATAACCGGGCGTGTGAAACGGTGTTACACGAAATCTGATGCGTGTCAGTGCGTTCCGGACGATAACGATGGTAGGTGGTTGCGGAGGCCGCGCGCCGGATATTCGGGAAAACATGATGATGACCGGGAGAACCGTTGTGCGGGAGGCGATTGCGGACAAGTGCGTGTCCGGGGGTAGCCCGCGCTGTGTTCTCGGCGCCGATGCTCGGCCGCCACCTCTGCCCCGGACTGTCGGTTCCCGGGCGATCTCGGCGTGACAGCGAACCGTACGAGAGTTGTGACCTCAGTGTTATCGGCCGTTGAGCGGGGCATGTGATTCGAATCGCCGGAACATGCGGCCTGTCACAGCCGACACATAATGGAGGTCCGATGTGGCAAGCTCATATGAGCACATCGGGGTGTGTGAGGTGTGTCACTTTGAGCAGGTAGGGCCAGGTGGGAACGGTGGATATCAGTCCAAAAGGTGTGGTCGGTTCGGTGCAGCGGTTGCTGGCTACCGCGCAGAACGGGCTGGAGGTGATCCGCTTCGGCGGGTTGTCACACGATGTCGAGTCCTCGCCCTTCGAGGTCGTCGAGCGTCGGCGCATGTACCGGCTGCGACATTACTTCCCCGACGATACGACGCCGGGGCGTCCGGTGGCGCTGCTGGTGCCGCCGTTGATGGTGAACGCCGACATCTGGGACGTCAACGCGGCAGGCGGCGCGGTCGGCATCCTGCACGAGAGCGGAATCGACTGCTGGGTCATCGATTTCGGCTCACCCGCGACCGAGGAGGGCGGCTGGGAACGCGACCTGGCCGACCACGTGCTCGCGGTGAACTCCGCCATCGACACCGTCTGTGACGCCACCGGCGCGCAGCTGCATTTGATGGGGTACTCCCAGGGCGGCATGTTCGCCTACCAGACCACCGCCTATCGCTACGGCAAGGGCGTGGCCTCCATCGTCACCTTCGGCAGCCCTGTCGACATCGTCAACGGGATGCCGTTCGGTCTGCCCTACGGTCTGGTTTCCGAAGTCGCCGACTTCCTCGCCGACCACGTGATGCACCGGCTGCCGATCACCGAGTCGATGGTACGCATCGGCTTCCAGATGCTCGACCCGGTGAAGACCGCCAAGTCGCGGATCGACTTCCTGCTGCAATTGCACGATCGGGAAGCGTTGCTGCCCAAGGAACGTCAGCGCCGCTTCCTCAACAGTGATGGCTGGGTGGGGTATTCGGGTCCGGCGGTGGCCGATCTGCTCAAGCAGTTCGTCGCCCACAACCGGATGATGCTCGGCGGATTCGTGATTCGCGACCACCCGGTATCGCTCGCTGAGCTCAAGTGCCCGATCCTGGCCTTCGTCGGCGAGGTGGACGACATCGGTCAGCCCGCCGCGGTGCGTGGCATCGTGCGGGCCGCCCCCAATGCCGAGGTGTACGAAGCGAGTTTGGTGGCAGGCCATTTCGGGCTCGTCGCCGGCTCGACGGCCACCAACCACACCTGGCCGATGGTGCGCGACTGGATCGCCTGGATGGACGGCAACGGCACCCTGCCCGAGCAGATCGTGCCCATGCAAGAACACGTCGCGAGCAACGCGCCGCGCACCGCCGCCACCCGGATGGTGCACACCGCCGCCGGCCTGGCCGAGGCGGGCGCGGGTGTCGGCAAGGCACTGGAAGGCATCGCGGGCAACACGATTCGCGGATCGCTCGAAATGGCGGGGGAGGCGGCGCGGGCACTGCCCCGGCTGACCAGGCTCGGGATGATCCAGCCGCACACCCGCATCTCGCTCGGCAAACTGCTCAGTGAGCACGCGAGCCGCGCGCCGCAGAAGGACCTGGTCCTCTTCGACGACCGGGTGCACACCAATGCCGCCGTCGAGGAGCGCGTCGACAATGTCGTGCGCGGCCTGATCTCGGTCGGCATCCGCCCCGCCATGCGCGTCGGCATCATGATGGAGACGCGCCCGAGCGCCCTGGCCTCGGTCGCGGCGCTCTCCCGCATCGGCGCCGTCGCGGTGCTGCTGGCGCCGGGCGCCGAACTCGACCGGGCCATCGAGCTGACCGGCGTGCAGACGCTGATCGCCGATCCGGAGAACCTGCGCACCGCCGCCGCGACGGCCGCCAGGGTGCTGGTACTCGGCGGTGGCGACAGCCGCGCGCTCGCGGTGCCGACCAGCGATCGGGTGATCGACCTCGAACAGATCGACCCGGCGAAGGTCCGGGTGCCCGCCTGGTACCGGCCGAACCCGGGCCTGGCACGCGAACTCGCGTTCGTGCTCGTCCTCGGCTCCGGCGAGCGCCTCGAGGCGAAGTACATCACCAACCACCGCTGGGCCCTGTCGGCGTTCGGCACCGCGAGCGCGGCCGACCTCGACCGCCGTGACACGGTCTACTGCCTTGCGCCACTGCACCATTCGTCCGGGCTGCTGGTGAGCCTCGGCGGGGCGATCGCCGGCGGCAGCCGCATCGCGCTGGCTCGGCCGATGGACATGGATCCGGGCCGGTTCGCCGAAGAGGTGCACCGCTACGGCGTTACCGTCGTCACCTACACCTGGACAATGCTGCGCGACCTGCTCGACTCCCAGGTCTTCCCCGCAGGCCACAACCATCCGATCCGGCTGTTCATCGGTTCCGGTATGCCCGCGGGTCTGTGGCGGCGCACCATCGAACAGTTCGCCCCGGCCAGGGTGCTCGAGTTCTACGCCTCGATCGACGGCGACGTGGTGCTGGCGAATGTCACCGGCGCCAAGATCGGATCGAAGGGCAGGCCGGTTCCGGGCACCGCGCGGGTCGAATTGGTCGCCTACGACCCGGTCAGCGAGCAGATCCTCGTCGGCGACGACGGGTTCGCCCGCCGCTGCGCCGACAACGAACCCGGGCTGCTGCTCGGCAAGGCCGTAGACGGTGGCGACATCTCCGACGGTGGGCTGCGCGGTGTGTTCCGCGCCGGTGACGCCTGGTGGCCGACGGAGAACCTGTTCCGGCGTGACAGCGACGGTGACTACTGGTTGGTCGACCGTCGCGACACCGTGATCCGTGCCGTGCGCGGCCCCGTGTTCACCCAGCCGATCGTGGACGTGCTCAACGACATCACCCCGGTCGACATGGAGGTCGCGTTCGGGCTGAAGACCGCGGCAGGGGTGATCGCCGCGGCCGCCCTGAGCGTGCGTGACGGGTTCCGGATCGAACCGGGCGACGTCACCGAGGCGATGCGCGGGCTGGAGCCCGGCCAGCGCCCTGACCTGGTCTACGTCGTCGACGAGATCCCGCGCAGTTCCAGCTTCCGCCCCTCGGCCTCGGCGATCCAGGCCGCGGGTCTGCCCAAGGCCGGACCGGGTACCTGGATCTACAACCGGGAGACCGAGGCTTACGAGGTGCTCAGCAACGCCGCGGCGGCGACGCTGTTCGGCGGAAGCTGACCGCACAACGCGAAGGCCGCCCGGCAGAAACCGGGCGGCCTTTGTTCGATTTTGCGGCTACACCTGGTATTCGGTGACCGCGTCGACGACACGACCGAGCTGCGCCTCGCTGAGCAACGGCCACAGCGGCAGGCGCACGATCGTCGCCGAGAAGTTCGCCGAGCGGGTGCACGGCACCGGGGTACGGCCGTACTTGAGGCCCGCGGGGCTCGAATCCAGCGGAATGTAGTGGAACGGCGCGACGATGCCGCGTTCGGCCAGGTGGGCGATGATGCCGTCGCGGCTGCCCTCGCTGGGCATGCGCAGGTAGAACAGGTGCGCGGTGTGCCCCGCGTCGGCGGGCACCGTCATCGGGCGCACGTCGTTGCGTGCCGCCCAGTCGGGCAGCGCGGCCGCGTAGGTGTCCCACACGCGGTGACGGTTGGCCTGGATGGTGTCGAATTCGGCCAGCTGGGCGTCGAGCACGGCGGCATTGAGCTCGCTGGGCAGGTAGCTGGAACCGATGTCCTGCCAGGAGTACTTGTCGACCTGGCCGCGCAGGAAGCGAGCGCGGTCGGTGCCCTTCTCCCGCATGATCTCGGCGCGGCCCATCAGGATCTCGTCCGACAGCAGCAGCGCGCCGCCCTCACCGCAGTGCACGTTCTTGGTGTCGTGGAAACTCTGTGTGCCGAGGGTGCCGATCGTGCCGAGCTGCCGACCACGCCAGGTGCCACCGAGACCGTGTGCGTTGTCCTCGATGATCGCCACACCGTGCTGAGCCGCGAGTTCCAGCAGCGGCTCCATGTCGGCGGCGACACCGCCGTAGTGCATCACCACGATGGCCTTGGTGCGGTCGGTGATCGCGGCGGCCGCGGCGGCGGGGTCGATATTGCCGGTGGACTCATCGATGTCGACGAACACGCAGGTGGAACCGCGCAGGGCCATCGAGGTGGCCGCGGAGGTGAACGCGAAACTGGGGACGATCACCTCGTCGTCGGGACCCAGCTCCAGCAGTAGCGCGCCCAATTCGAGCGCGTGCGTGCAGGAGGTGGTGAGCAGCGCGTGATCGGCGCCGGTGATGGCTTTGATCTTCGCCGTCGCCGACTTGGTGAACTGACCGTCGCCGTGACTGTGATCGGAATCGAGCACGGTCATCAGATTGGGGCGTTCAGCGGCAGCCCGGAACGGCCTGCTGAAGATGATGCGGTCGCTCACGCGCGCTGGCCCTTCTCCGTCGCGGCTGCCGGTACCGCGGCGTCGACTCGATGGTTCACGGCCGGCGCATGCATCGTATCCGGGCGCGGTGTCGGGGTCTGCACGGTGAGGTAGAGCGGCTTGCCGACCAGGATGTGCAGTGCGACACCGAGATACTCGGCGATCAAACCGAGCGAGAACAGCATCGCGCCCGAGCACAGCAGCATCACGACGATGATCGACGCCCAGCCCTCGGGATCGTGGTTGTCCTGCGTCAGCGCCTGCACGATCACCACCGCGGCCATGATCACCCCGGCCAGCGCGAGAGTGACCCCGAGCATGCTCACCAGCCGCAGGCCGCGAGTGCCGCTGCACAGCACCATCTTCCAGAACAGTGAGAACAGGCGGCGATAGTTGTACCCGGACTCCTCGCGCCCTTCGGCGCGCAGCACCACCGGCACCGAGACCGTATTGCCGACGACCCAGGTGAGCGCCACGTCCAGGTACACCCCGTTGGCCGCGACCTCGGCGAGCTGACGGCCGATGTCGCCGCGGATCAGCCGGAAGCTCTCGAAGCGCGTCGAATCCGGGAACGCGAACACCGTCGCGAGCACGATCTTGGCGCCGCGTGAGGTGAGATTGCGCAGGAAACCGTGCGGGCGGGTATTGGACGGTTTCGAATAGACCAGGTCCGCGCGCGAGGCCAGCGCCGCGTCGAGGAAGTCCGCGATGAACGCGGGGTCGTGCTGACCGTCCTCGTCCATCGTGACGATCCAGTCGCCCTGTGCCGCCGCCATCCCGGCGATCGTCGCCGCGTCCTGACCGAAGTTGCGGCTCAACCACACCGCGCGCACCTGCGGGAAGGAGCCTTCCAATTCCTGCAGGACGACATCGGAGCGGTCGGGGCCGTTGTCGTGCACGAGGATGATCTCCTCGACCGCGAACCGGGCGCCCGCCGCGGTCGTACTCGGGCCCGTCAGCCGGTCCAGCTCGGCGACCAGTGCCGCGATCGTGTCCTCGCCCCGATACACCGGAACGACCACCGACACCGAATGCACCGGGCTCGACCCGTTGCGATCGGGCGCGCCCGATCGCACGACAGTGTCGGGCCTGGACAAAGGTGCGGACGGAATCGGCATCGCGGACACTTTCGGTGTTTCGGAGGTATTGACCCAACAGTGAGCGCACTTTAACACCGGCGCGTGACACGTCGGTGGAAGCGATCCCGCTGTGCGACGGTGCCAGTCGGGCCGTGTGCCTGTAGGGTCTGGTCCTCGTGGTGGAAAGTAGAACCCCGTCCCGTCGGTCCGTCTATATCTGGGGCTTGATCACCTCCCTCGGAGTGATCGCGGGCTATGGTGCGGTTCTCCTCGCCAACGTTCGGCACTTCTATACCGACGACACCGAATCCCAGTACGTCCCGCTGTGGGTGATGCTCGGCAACCGGCTGCGCAACGGTGATCTGCCGGTGATGGTGCCCGAGCACTGGATGGCCGGAAACTACTCGATCGAGGAAGCCGGGCTGCTGAATCCGCCGCAGCTGCTGATCGATCTCATCGCGCCGTCGGTGGACAACCTGGTGCTGTACGCGACCGTGGTGAAGCTGATCTTCGCGATCATCCTCGGCCTCGGCGTCTACCGGATCTGCCTGGCCTACGGCTCGCGGGTGCAGTGGGCGGCGCTGGCCGGGGTCTCGATTCCGTTCACCGGCTGGCTGCTGTTCTTCGACGAGGCCAGCTGGATGACCGCCTTCACCGGCACCGCGTGGATGGTGCACGCGTGGGCGTCGGGCGTGCGCTACTCGCGTGGTCGCGGCGGGCCGATCCCCGTGTTCGTGTATCTCTACCTGGCGATCTCGGTGCAGTACATCTTCCCGGCGGTGGAAGCCGGTCTGATGATCGGCGCGGTCGCGGTCGGTGAGCTGATCTACCAGCGGACCTGGCGCCCGTCGCTGAAACTGCTGACGGTGGCGGGGCTGGCGGCACTGGCCGGAGCGGCCACCTATCTGCCGAGCATGCTCTCGGCGAAGGTCACCTGGCGTGGCACCGCCCAGATCAACAACGACATGTTCCTCACTGTGCCGTGGTCGGAATCGCTGAACGCGAGCCTGCCCTCGACCCTGCCCGCCTTCACCTCGTGGTGGGGTTACGTCCAGCCACTGCCGGTGGTCTACATCGCCTGGTTCCTGATTCCGGCCCTGGCGTTCATCGACTGGGGTAAGGCGCGCGCGGCCTGGCGTGAGCTCAGCGGCATCGGGCTGTTCGCGATCGCGGCGCTGATGTGGACGGCCGGACCCGGCACGATCGGCCCACTGCGCTGGCCCGCCCGCGTGCTGCCGATGGTGGCGCTGGGTCTGCTGCTGCTGGTGTGCGTGCTGCTCGGGCGGTTCGCGACCTTCAAGGACTGGCGTGCGCGGGGGATCGCGGCGGCCGTGCTGATCGGGCTGCTGTGGGTGCGCTCGTTCTCCGCCGACCCGCACAACTGGATCGCGCATGTGATCGCCGCGCTGGCCATCGCCGCGCTCGGGGCCGCGCTGGTGTGGTTTGCGGTGAACAAGGGGATCTCCGCGGCGGTCGCGCTGGCGATCATCGCGGTGTCCCCGATCGCCTATGTCCAGGTGGAACGGGCACAGCCGACGCCGATGAGCTGGAATCTGCCCAGCGATCGGGCCGCTGCCCGCGCGGCGTTCCCGGAATTCGCGGGGACCACGCTGCAGCTCGGCGATCGCGCGCTGATCCAACCGGGGGAGCGCACCCTCGACGGCGCCTACGGCTCGCTGGTATTCGGCAACTACGCCAAGGACATCGAGCGCACCTATGTCAGCGGCTACACCCCGAACGGTCACTTCTGGTTCGGCGACATGCTCTGCATGCGCTGGGACACCAGCGTGTGCCCCGACGCCTACCGCCGCGCGTTCGCGGTCGAGCCGTCGACGGGCAAAACAGTCGTCGACCTGATGAACATCGACCGGGTGGTGCTGCAACGCGCGCTCTACCCGGCCGCGCGGACCGAGCCCGCGCCCGACGGGTGGAAATGGGTCGACTACCCCGGCCACGAGAACTACATCTCGGTCCTCGAACGTGCGGACGGGCTGATCTCCACCCGCAACGGCCGGATCTCGGCGGTCGAGAACGCCACTGCGGTCTCGACCTCGGAAAGCGATACGACGAGCCGGGTCACCGTGAGCTCCCAGTCCGGTGGTCGCGTGGTGTTCGCGCGTCTGGGCTGGCCCGGCTACCGGGTGAGCCTCGACGGCAAGGACATTCCGTTCAAGGTCGTCGCGAAGAGTTTCGTCGCGGTCGACATCCCGGCCGGGACGAAGAACGGCGACCTCGAGCTGACCTGGCGTCCGCCGGGCTGGAAGATCGGCGGCGCCGCGATCGGCCTCGGACTGCTCGGACTCGCGGTGTTCCAGTGGCTGTACGTGCGTGGGCGTAAGCCCGACGACGAGGAGCTGGACGCCCCGGCAGCGGAGTCGATCGCCGACGACGACACCGCGCTCGCGGACGCGCTGCGATGATCGCCGAGGCGGCGGGCGGCGTGCTCGAGACACCGGGCCCGCTGCTGCGGATCGTGAAACGTCAGGAGCTGGCGTTCGCGATCGTCGGCGGGTTCAACACCCTGCTCGGCATGGCGCTCGTCGTCTTCTGGCTCCAGGTGCTCGGCGACGGCAGGCCCGGTGTGGCTGTTGTCGCTGCCTACGCGGTGAGCACGGTGGTCGCGTTCGTGTTGCATCGCACGCTGGTGTTCCGCGTTCACGGCCATCTTCTGCGTGACTTTCTCGCGTTCTGTGGGGTGAACGCCGGTGGTCTGGTGCTCAACGTGATCCTGGTGGAGCTGGCGGTCACCGGCCTCGGGTTTCCCGCCGCTCCCGCCTCGGTGATCGTCATGGGTCTGGTGGCGGTCCTGAGCTTCTTTGGACACCGCTACATCTCGTTCCGCCGGGCGCGGTAGGTTAGGCACATGGCGCACGAATCCACCATCGACGCAACCCTGCTCGGCCTGCTGGCCTGCCCCCAGGACAAGGGCCCATTGCAGCTGGTGCGCACCGAAGCCGATGTGAGCGTGCTCTACAACCCGCGTCTGCGTCGCGCGTACCCGATCGACAACGGCATCCCGGTGCTGCTGATCGACGAGGCCCGCGACGTCTCCGACGCCGAGCACGAATTCTTCGTCGCCGAATCCTGATCGGCCCATTCGGTAGCTTTCCCACTGCTCCCGAATCGGAGTTAGGCTTACCTTAGTTCGTGCTGAGGTGCTGACCCGATCAGGAAGAGTGCGTCCGATGGCTGAAGACGTCGCATTGAGCGGCATTCCGCTGACCATGCTGTGGACCCTGCACAACCGTGGTTCGGAGGTGAAGCGCGCCGACGCGGTCCTGACCGATCCGGACTGCGAACGCCTCTACGACACCATCGATTTCGACTACGCGCGGACCTTCGGCGAGCCCGATGGCACCCACGCTGTGCGCTCTGCCCGCTTCGACGAGGCCCTGCGGCCGTGGCTGGCCGCGCATCCCGGCGGAACCGTGGTGGAACTGGCCGCCGGGCTCGAGACCCAGTTCCAGCGGTGCGATGACGGCGCGGTGCGATGGTTGTGCGTCGATGTGCCCGAGGCGATCGAGATCCGCACGCGATTCCTGCCGCCGACGCCGAGGTGTGAGTATCTGCCGATCAGTGCGCTGGATCTGACCTGGCTCGACCACGTCGACCCCGAGCGCGGTGTCTTCGTCACGGTACAGGGGCTGTTGATGTACTTCGAGCCCGACGACGTGCGCCGCCTGGTCACCGCGATTCTGGAACGATTGCCCGGCGCGGAGCTGATGTTCGACACGATCCCGCCGTGGTTCTCCCGCAAGACCGTGCGCGGGTTCCGTAAGACGCCGGACTACACGGCGCCGCCGATGCCGTGGGGGATCGAGCGCAGCAAGATCGCGGCGCTGCTGCGGTCGTGGAGTCCAGCGGTCGGCGAGGTGACGGTGAGCTCCTACGGTCCCTCGCACGGTCCGCTGGCCGCGACCCTGCCGATCTTCGGTGCGCTGCCGTTCCTGCGCGATGTGCCGCCGGCGATCGTGCGGACGGCTTCGCGCTGAATCACCAACTGCCGGTATCGATGTCACCGGTCAGGTAGCGCTGGATCACCGGGCCGACGGCATCGACCACCGCATTGATCGGCATCGAGGCCAGCGGCTCCAGCGCGATGATCTTGCGGGCGGTCAACACCCCGATCATCTGGGACGCGGCCAGGGCAACCCTGGCACGACCGTCGTCGTCGGCGGTGGCGATGCGCACCCGGACCCGTTCCAGCACCACCTGGAGCAGGAACGTGCGCGCGAGATTCTGATCGCCGCCCGCGAAGATGCTGCGGACCATGGCCACGATGCCGGGTCCGGCGGGGGAGTCCCACACCGTGACGACCGCGCGCACGATCGTCGCGCCGAGTTCGTCGATCGGTGCGGCGTCGACGGCGTTGAGCGTGGTGTCCGGGTCGACCGGGAAGTCCACCGCGGCGGCGAACAGCTGCTGCTTGTTGCCGAAGTAGTGGTGCACCAGCGCCGGGTCGACATCGGCATCGGCCGCGATCGCGCGGATCGAGGTCTTGTCGAACCCGGCGCCGGCGAACCGGACCCGCGCCGCGTCGAGGATCGCCAGTTTGGTGTCGGCGTTGCCCGGCCTGCGGCCGGTGCGCCCGGTTTTCGCTGTGCCGGCACCGGATTCGCCGTCACTCATCATGGATCCTCTCGTCGGGGTCTTTGTTCGCTACGGGGTGCGTCGACGCAGAGTAGCCGCGGCGAGTCCGAGCGCCACCACCGCGAACCCGGCGACGACGGCGATATCGCGCCACATCGCGGCTGTCGGCTCCGCGTGAACCGACACCTGCTGGAGCGCGTCGACCGCATAGCTCAACGGCATCACATTGCTGATCGCCTCGAGCCAGCCGGGCAGCCGGTCGCGCGGTACCAGCAGCCCGCACAGGAAGATCTGCGGTGCGACGATCACCGGCATGAACTGCACGGCCTGGAATTCGGTGCGCGCGAACGCACTCGCCAGCAGGCCGAGCCCGACGCCGCACACCGCGTCGACCATCGCGATCAGCATGACCCAGCCCGGACTACCCGCCGCGGACAACCCGAGCAGCCAGAACGCGACCACGCAGGCGACCGCGGCCTGCGCGGCGGCGGCGAGGGAGAACGCGCTGCCGTACCCGGCGAGCAGGTCGAGCTTGCTCAGCGGTGTGGTGAGCAGCCGTTCGAGGGTTCCCGATGTGCGTTCGCGCTGCATCGCGATCGCGGTGATCAGGAACATCACGATGAACGGCAGGATTCCGAGCATCGTGATGCCGACCCGGTCGAACATCGTCAGCGGGGCGTGCGGCGGGCGCGGTGCGTCCTGGTAGATGAAGTACAGCAGCGTCATCAGCAGGGCGGGAACCACCAGGATCATGGCGACGGTGCGGTGATCGTTGCGCAGTTGCCGCAGGATCCGGGCGGTCGTGGCGGTATAGGGGCGCAGGGTGGTCATGCGTGCTCTCCCATCGTGATCAAGGTCAGGAAAGCGGCCTCGAGGTTCTGTTCGTCGGTGCGCTCGCGCAGTTCGTCCGGGCTGAGCTGGGCGAGCAGGTTGCCCTCGCGCATCAGCAGCAGCTTGTCGCAGTGCTCGGCTTCGTCCATCACGTGACTCGACACGAGCAGAGTCGTTCCCGCCGCGGCCAATTCACGGAACTGCTTCCACAGCTCCACCCGCAACACCGGATCGAGGCCGACCGTGGGTTCGTCGAGCACCAGGAGTTCCGGCTTGCCCACGAGCGCGCACGCCAGCGACGCCCTGGTCTTCTGGCCACCCGAGAGCTGGTCGCCGAGCTGATCCGCGTGATCGCCCAAACCGACTGCGACGAGCGCAGATTCGGTGTCGTCGTGGTCGCGGCCGTAGAGCGCGGCGTAGTACGCCACGTTGTCGCGGACGCTGATGTCGGCGTAGATGCTCGGCGCCTGGGTGACATAACCGACCCGGCGGCGCAGCCCGGCGCTGCCCGCGGGTTCGCCGAGCACGGTGACGGTGCCCGATTCCACCAGCTGCGTTCCCACGATGCTGCGCAGCAGGGTGGTCTTCCCGCAACCGGACGGACCGAGCAGACCGGTGATCGAGCCGCGCGGGATGTCGAGGGTGAGGCCGTGCAGGACGGGGCGTTTTCCGCGTGTGACGGTCAGGTCCGCGACCTGGACGGCGATCGGTGGCGGTGCGGTGCGCGACATGGTCGCCTCAATTCATCGAGTGTTGAATTCACTACGTGATGAATTTAGCGCGATCGTGTCTGTGTGGCAAGGTCAGTGGGCGTGTCCAGGGGGTGTCACGGCCTGCTGGCCTGGTTCGACGACGGTGAACTGGCCCATCATCCCGACATCCTCGTGCCACAGCAGATGGCAGTGATACATGTACGGCGTCGTCGGATCGGCGGGCCCGTCGAACCGTAGAGCCAGCGTCGTCGCCGTATTCGGTGGCAGGAAGATGGTGTCCTTGGCGCCGGTCAGCTCGGGCGGGGGCGGGCCGCCGTCGTAATCGAGCACCCGGAACTGCGCATCGTGGACGTGAAAGTTGTGCGGCATGCCGTCGACGTTGCGCACGACCCAGGTCTCGGTGGTGCCCCGGGTGACCGTGGTGTCGATGCGGCTCATGTCCATGCGCTCGCCGTTGATACCGGCCAGGGTCAGGTCGAAGCGCCGTTGCGTGACGGAGTCGGTTCCTTCGGGAATCGACAGCGGCACAAGGCTTTCCGGTAAAGCGGCAGAGGGTCGCAAGGTCGACGCGGCGCGCAGTTCGAGCACATCGAACGTGTCGTCACCGCCCGAGAACCGGTTCGACCAGAAGTCGAGACCCGCCGCGAGTTCCTCGCTGCGCAGCACAGTGCGCTCACCGGGCCGCATCCGCACCACGATCTCCGCGCGTTCGCCGGGTGAGAGGCGGAGGTGATCGAGGGTGGTGGGGCGTTCGAGCAGGCCACCGTCGGAACCGATCATCGCGAACGAGCGGGCGTCGTCGAAGGCGAAGGTGTAGATCCGCGCGGTCGAGGCATTGAGCAGGCGCAGCCGCACCAGTTCGTCCCCGACCTCCTGGTAGGGGGACAGGGTGCCGTTGACCATGGTGCGATCGCCGAGGAAGCCGATGTCACGGAAGATCGCGTGCGCCCCGTCGAGGCGGCTACCGCGCAGACGCATGTCCTGCACGATCACCGGGATGTCGTCCACGCCGTAGCTGTTGGGCAGCGGCAGTTCCGCACTCGGTGCGTCATCGATGAGGAACAGGCCCGCCAGGCCGCGGCGCACATGGTCCTCGGTCGCGCCGTGCGGGTGCGGGTGATACCAGAGAGTCGAAGCCGGTTGATCCACAGTCCATTCCGGTGTCCATGTCGCACCGGGGTCGACCATCTGGTGCGGCCCGCCGTCCATGGCGGCGGGGAGGTGCATGCCGTGCCAGTGCACTGTCGAGGCCTCGGGGAGCTGGTTGCGCACCTGGACTCGCACGCGTTCGCCGCGGGCCGCACGCACGGTGGGGCCGAGGTAGCTGCCGTTGAAGCCCCACGTTTCGGTGGCGCGTCCGGGCTCGAATGTGGTTGTCCCGGTGCGCATATCGAGGGCGAACACCCGTGTTCCGGTCGAGTCGACAGTCGAATCCGCCAGCGGCGGGATGCGCAGTGGCCGAGTGAATTCCGTGGTGCCGACCGTCGAGATGTCGGCGGAGCTCCAGGTCCACGCCACCCCGGCGCCGATCGCGGTGACCAGGGTGACGACGAGGGCGCACGCGCCGAGCAGGATGCGGCGTAGCCGACGTGGGGGAGAAGCCATGCATCGACGGTAGGGACGCGCACCCGCCGCCACATCCGGGTGCGTCCCCGGTTCGACCCCGATTTCCGGTCGCGGATTTCAGGGTTTCCCGCAGGTCAGGAGTATGTGAGGTGGATCACAATGCCGGGATGTCACGTTCGGGCGAGCTGCTTTGTCCCATGAACATCCCACCGACAGGAGTACCGCAATGACCACCACTACGCACCGCATCGTCGTCCTCGGCGCCGGCTACACCGGCATGCTGGCCGCGATCCGCCTGGCCCGGCGCACCAGAAAACTGGCTGTGGCGATCACCCTGGTCAATCCGTCGGCCCGCTTCACCGAGCGGCTGCGGATGCACCAGATCGCCGCCGGTCAGGAACTCGCCCACCACGACATCCCGGAAATCCTCGACGGTACCGGCGTCGAATTCGTGCAGGGCTGGGTCACCGCGATCGATCCCACCGCGCAGCGCGTCCACGTCGACGGTGTCGGCGAACTCGCCTACGACGAGCTGATCTACGCCCTCGGCAGCACCGCCGAGACGACCCTGGTGCCCGGCGTCGCCGACCACGCCTTCACCCTCGACGACCCGCGCCTCGCCCACGAATTCGCGGGCAAACTGACCACCCTCGCGGCTCGGGGTGCCGCCGTCGCCGTGTGTGGTGGCGGACTCACCGGTATCGAAGCCGCGACCGAGATCGCGGAAAGCCACCCCGGTCTGCGCGTCACCCTGATCAGCTCGGGCGAGCCGGGCGCGATGATGGGCGACAAAGCCCGCGCCCACCTGAACGAGGCGATGGACCGGCTCGGCATCGTCCGCGAGATCGGCGTGCGCGTCGCCAAGGTGCAGCCCGACGCGGTCGAACTCGCCGACGGCACGGTGATCGGCGCCGACCTCACGCTGTGGACCACCGGCGTGCGGGTCTCGCCGTTGGCCGCCGAGGCGGGGATCGAGACCGACGCGCGTGGCCTCATCGTCGTGGACCCGACACTGAAGTCGATCTCGCACCCCATGATTCACGCCATCGGCGACGCGGCCGCCGTCCGCCAGGGGTGGGGGCAGGTGCACGGTACCTGCCAGAGCGGTCTGCCCACCGCCGCCTACACCGCCGACCTGATCGCCGCCGAACTGCGCGGCAAGATGGTGCGGCCGTTCCGCTTCGGGTACTTCCACCAGCCGGTCAGCCTGGGCCGCCGCGACGCGGTCATCCAGTTCACCAACGCCGATGACACCCCGCGCCGCCTCTACCTCACCGGCTGGGCCGCGCGCATCTACAAGGAACTGGTCAGCAGCAGCCCCGTTCCGACGTTCAAGGCCAGCAGGAAGATGACCATGAACGTGCAATTGTCCAAGGGCGGCAAGGCAACTCGCGCCCTCGCGTGAACAGCCGGCACCGTCGCCGATCGGGCGCCGAGCCTGCTCGGCGCCCACCGATTCGCCACCGTGACGGAGCGTGCGACATGGTAGATCGTATGTCCGATCAGGATCCGTTTCTCGAACACCGCCGCCTGCTGTTCGCGACCGCTTACCGCATGCTCGGTACGGTCACCGACGCCGAGGACGTCCTGCAGGACACCTGGCTCAAGTGGAACGACACCGACCACGCCGCGGTCACCCACCCCAAGGCCTACCTGGTCCGCACGGTCACCAATCTCTCGCTGAACCGGCTCACCTCCGCCCGCGCGACCCGCGAAAGCTATGTCGGCCCTTGGCTTCCCGAGCCGGTCCTGACATCGCCCGATATCGCCGAGGACACCGAATTGGCCGACACCGTCTCCACCGCCATGCTCGTCGTGCTGGAAACCCTCACCCCCGTCGAACGCGCGGTGTTCCTGCTGCGCGAAGTGTTCGGTTACTCGCACGCCGAGATCGCCGAAGCCCTCGAACGGTCCGAGGCGAGCGTGCGCCAGATCGCGCACCGCGCGAAGAACCACGTCCACTCGCGCCGCCCGCGGTTCGATACCGACAAGGCCGCCCGCGCCCAGGTCACCGCACAGTTCATGGCCGCCTGCGCAGGCGGCGACCTCAACGCCCTGATGGACCTGCTCGCTCCCGACGTCACGTGCTGGTCCGACGGCGGCGGCGTGGTCACCGCCGCCCGCCGCCCCCTGCACGGCCCCGACCACGTCGCCCGCTGGATCCTGGGCGTTCTCGCCAAACCGCAGTCCGCGGGTTTCGAACTCACCGCTGCCGACATCAACGGCGAGCTCGGCACCCTGGCCTCCTTCGCCGGAAACCCCGGCGCCGCCTTCACTTTCGACCTCGTCGACGGACACATCCAGAATCTGCGCTTCCAGGTCAACCCCAGCAAGCTGGCCGGGCTGTACCGCGGCACCGACCTGCTCGGCTGAGCAACCCCTCGCGCGAACCGGTCACTGGCCCTACCATTCTGCCGTGTCAAGCAATCTCAACGACCGGGCCGAAGGTGGCCAGGTCAGGGCCTCGACCCTGGAACTGTTCTTCGACCTGGTCTTCGTTTTCACGATCACCCAGCTCACCCATGTGTTCGTGCACCACCCGGGATGGGAAGCGGTTCTGCAGGTCTCGCTGATGTTCGGCGTGATCTGGTGGATGTACAGCGGGTACGTCTGGCTGACCAACGAGGTCGCGCCGAGCTCGTCCTCGCGCCGGACCTGGTTGCTGGTCGGGATGTCGGCGTTCTTCATGCTCGCGCTCGCCGTGCCCGACGCCTTCCACGGCACCGGTGTCGCCTTCGGCATCGGCTACCTGCTGGTGACCGCGATCCACACCGCGATGTTCGCCTCGGCGGGCGGGGCGTCGGCCGTCCTGGCGATCCGCCGGATCGGGCCACTCAACGCGGTATCGGCCACCCTGGTCGTGGCGGGCGGATTCACCCACCCGCCGCTGCAATACCTGCTCTGGGCAGGTGCTTTCGCGGTGCAGATCCTCAGTCCCTACCTCGTCGACACCGCCGGGTTCCGGGTGCGCGTCTCGCACTTCTGCGAGCGGCACGGACTGGTGGTGATCGTCGCGCTCGGCGAATCGATCGTCGCCCTCGGCGTCGGGCTGGCAGGCGAACCGATCACCGTCGCGCTGCTGGCCATGGTCGCGTTGGGGCTGGCGCTGGCGTACGTGCTGTGGTGGGCCTACTTCGGTTTCGACGACGAACGCGGCGAGCACGCGCTGGGCGAACGACCCGACCTCGAGCGGGTACGGCCGGCGCTCGTCGCCTACGACTACGCGCTCTATCCGCTCCTGGTCGGCGTCATCCTCACGTCGGCAGGTATCGCGCTGAGTATCGCGCACGGCGGCGAACCGGTGAGCTGGGCCGCCGCGGGCGCGTTGTCCGGCGGCGTCGCGCTCTACTTCGCCGGACAGTCCTGGTTCCGGGCCGCGCTCGGCCTGTCCGGGTCACGCGGCAGGCTGCTGGGCGCCCTCGCCGTCGCCGCCACCACTCCGATCGGGGTGTACTGGCTCGCTTGGGGTCAGCTCGCCGCCCTGGTAGCGGTCGCTTACGCGGTGGTGATCGTCGACGATCGGCGCATCCTGCGCGCCGGGCAGCACAGCGCCTACGCCTGAGTGCCGATCGCATCGACGCACCTTCGGCCACGCGCGGCGGAGCAATGCCGCGCGTGGGTGCCCGGCTGGGTGACAATGACGGTCGTGTCCGCCCAGGAACTGGCCGTCGATCCGCCTACCGCCGCCCGCAGGTTGCTCGGCGCGATCCTGTGGTCGGGTCCGGTGGCGCTGCGCATCGTGGAAGTCGAGGCCTACGGCAGCGACCCCGACGGACCGTGGCCCGATCCGGCCGCACACTCCTGGCCGGGGCCGACGGCCCGCAATGCGGTGATGTTCGGCCCGGCCGGGCGGCTCTACGTCTACCGCTCGTACGGAATTCATCTCTGTGTCAACGTGACCGGTGGTTACGACGGTGAAGCCGGTGCGGTACTCGTGCGTGCGGCGGAAGCGGTCGAGGGCATCGACCTCGCCCGCGAACGCAGGCCCGCCGCCCGCAGGGACGCCGATCTGGCGCGGGGGCCGGGCAATGTCGGCAGCGCACTCGGCATCAGCATGTCCGACTACGGAACCGAGCTGTTCGACCCGTTCTCCGCGCTGCGCCTCCAACTGGAACCACCCGTGCCGCAGTCCGATATCGCCACCGGTCCCAGAGTGGGTGTCAGCGTGGCCGCCGAGATCCCGTGGCGGTTCTGGCTACCGGCCTCGCCCGCCGTGTCGGTCTATCGGCGCAGCCCTCGCGCCCCGATGCCCTAGCGGCGATTTCGACAGACTTCGCCGACAGCGATGAGTTTTCCAGCGACGGTCCGTCCTATCTGTTGAACGCGCTACCAACCCGGCGCGACCGACTCGAAGGACGAGACCATGACCACTGCGACCCCCTCCGCGAACTTCTCCCACGCCGCCGACTACCGCCCCGGCAAGATCCGCAACCGCGTCCTGTGGACCCTGCAGATCGTGCTCGGCCTGTTCTTCGTCATCGCCTCGGGCGGCCCGAAGCTCGTCATCCCGAACACGTTGATGGACAACGCCCCCGAGAACCTGACCATCCCGATCGGCCTGCTGATCTTCATCGGAGTCGTCGAGGTGGCGGGCGGAATCGGCCTGATGGTCCCGCGCCTGTCCGGTCTGGCCGCCGCCGGTCTGTCCGTGCTCACCGTGCTCGCCGCGGCGACACAGGCTTTCATCGCCGACAAGCCCGCGATGGGGATCTTCCCGCTGGTGCTGGCCGCGATCTTCGCCTGGATCGCCTACGAACGCCGCGCCACCATCACCGCGCTGGTGCGATGAGCCACCACTCGACACGCCGATAATCGCCGGAGCCATCGGGTTCCGGCGATTGTCGGCGTGTCGAGGGGGGTTCGGTGACGGAGCTGATCTCGCGCTCCCGATTTCGTCGCCGAACCCAATAGGGCGATTCCATCGCAGGTGCGACGATCGAGGACCACGTCGAGAAGACCGTACGAGCAGGAGCGCCCGTGTTCACTTTCCCCAGCAGCGACGGCACCACGATCCACGTGCGGAGCTGGCTCCCCACGGAGACCGAGCCGCGCCGGGTCGTGCAGATCGCGCACGGCATGGGCGAACATTCCGACCGCTACAGCCACCTCGCCGAACGACTGGCCGGTCTCGGGTTCGCCGTCTACGCCGACGACCACCGCGGGCACGGGCTCAGCATGGGTGCCGTCCCGGGCGACCTGGGTCCCGACGGCTGGAACCTGCTCGTCGCCGACGAGGTCGCGCTCACCGAGATCCTGCGCGAACGGCATCCCGGGCTGCCCGTCACCCTGATCGGCCACAGCCTCGGCTCCTTCGCCGTGCAGCAGTACCTGCTCGACCATTCCGGCCTCGTCGACGAAGTGGTGCTGAGCGGCACGACCGCGGTCGACGGCCTGTTCGGCGAGATCGCGGCCGCCGGCGGTGACCTGATCGGCTTCTTCAACGCGGAGTTCCAGCCCACCCGCACCGACGCCGACTGGATCAGTCGCGACGAAGCCCAGGTCGATGCCTACAACGCCGACCCCTGGTGCGGTTTCGCCATCGACGACGCCAACATGGGCCTGCTCGCGGCCAACGCCCAGACGCGGCTGTCCGATCCGAGCACCGTGCGCGCCGACCTGCCCCTCTACGTGATGGTCGGCGACAAGGACCCGCTCAACAACAAGCTCCGGCTGTCCGACCAGCTCGTCCAGCGCTACCGTGACGCGGGCCTCGCCGACCTCACCTACCAGGTCTACGCGGACGCCCGTCACGAAGTCCTCAACGAAACCAACCGCGACGAGGTCGAAGCCGATCTGCTCGCCTGGCTCACCCGCGCACGCGACTGACGAACCGCATGCGGAAAGATGGGTCAGCGTGACCGGCGACATCTTCGACGAACTGACCTGGCGCGGCCTGATCGCGCAGTCCACCGACCTGGACGAGCTGCGCGCTGCCGCGGCCACCGCGCCCCTGACGCTCTATGCCGGCTTCGACCCGACCGCCGCCAGCCTGCACGCCGGCCACCTCGTCCCGCTGCTCGCGCTCAAGCGCTTCCAGCTGGCCGGGCATCGGCCGATCGTGCTCGCAGGCGGCGCTACCGGCATGATCGGCGACCCGCGTGACGTGGGCGAACGCACCATGAACTCGACCGACACCGTCGCCGAGTGGGCACAGCGAATCCGGGGCCAGCTCGAGCGGTTCGTCGACCTCGACGAGTCGCCGACCGGTGCGGTCATCGTCAACAACATGGACTGGACCGGCCCGCTGTCGACCGTGGACTTCCTGCGCGATGTCGGCAAGCACTTCTCGGTGAACGTGATGCTCGCCCGCGACACCGTCAAACGGCGGCTCGAAGGCGACGGCATCTCCTACACCGAGTTCAGCTACATGCTGCTGCAGGCCAACGACTACCTGCAGCTGCGGCGCGAGCACGGGTGCACGCTGCAGGTCGGTGGCTCCGATCAGTGGGGCAACATCATCGCCGGTGTCGAACTGAACCGGCGCGTCGACGGTGCGCATGTGCACGCGCTCACCGTGCCGCTGGTGACCTCGGCCGACGGCAAGAAGTTCGGCAAGTCCACCGGCGGCGGCAGCCTGTGGCTCGACCCCGAACTGACCAGCCCCTACGCCTGGTACCAGTACTTCGTGAACACCGCCGACGCCGATGTCGTGCGCTACCTGCGCTGGTTCACCTTCCTGAGCCGCGAAGAACTCGACGAACTCGAGCAGGCGACGGCGGAACGCCCGTTCGCCCGCGAGGCGCAGAAGCGCCTGGCAGCGGAGATGACCACGCTGGTGCACGGCGAGGCCGAGACCCGCGCGGCGGAATTGGCCAGCCACGCTCTGTTCGGCCGCGGTGAGCTCGGCGAACTTCCGCTGTCCACGCTCGGCGCCGCGCTGCGCGAAGCCGCGGTCGACGGCAAGGTCGCCGAGGTGGTGCCGGGTGAACCGAACACGATCGTCGACCTGCTCGTCGCCTCGGGCCTGTGTGAGAGCAAGGGCGCGGCCCGTCGGGTGGTCAACGAAGGCGGTGCGTCGGTGAACAACCAGCGGGTTGGCGACGTCGAGTGGACTCCGTCCGATGCCGACTACCTGCACGGTGAGTGGCTGGTGCTGCGGCGCGGAAAGAAGAACATGGCGGGCGTGCATCGGATAGCCTGACGTCGTTGCGGAGGCCTGAGTCACATGCGTGTGATTCAGGTCGGCGCAAGCGCTGAGCGCACCGCCGTGACCTGCGGAGATCCGGTGCTGTCCAGGCGATTTGACGCGGCGTTATCCGGCGCGTAACTTATTGGAAGTCAGAGCGACACGGACACCAACCCGGAGCCGAGACGCTAGCCCGAGAGGCTGGCGGGCCAAGGGAAAACGCGGTAGTACGGGGAAGCGCCTGACAGAGCTGAAGATCTTGTGACCAGGCTTACGATTGACTTCGTCTGGACGTGAGGTTAGGCTGGAACAGTTGCCCTTCGGAAGATCCGGAACGATCCGGTCATTCCGTTTGTGCGTGTGTTCTTTGAGAACTCAATAGTGTGTCGATGAATGTCAGTGCCAATATTAATTATTGGTTCCAGCCTTCGCGTACCCCCCGGTCGTGGAAGGTTGGACATTGAAAAACAACAGCGAATCTTTTTGCTGGTGTTTGGCTTTGCTAGATTTTCGGACTCTAGTTAGATAGTTTTGATTCGCTCTCCCTTGGGAGGGTTGTTTCGAGAGTCTTCAACGGAGAGTTTGATTCTGGCTCAGGACGAACGCTAGCGGCGTGCTTAACACATGCAAGTCGAGCGGTAAGGCCCTTCGGGGTACACGAGCGGCGAACGGGTGAGTAACACGTGGGTGATCTGCCTTGCACTTCGGGATAAGCCTGGGAAACTGGGTCTAATACCGGATATGACCACTGATCGCATGGTTGGTGGTGGAAAGATTTATCGGTGCGAGATGGGCCCGCGGCCTATCAGCTTGTTGGTGAGGTAACGGCTCACCAAGGCGACGACGGGTAGCCGACCTGAGAGGGTGACCGGCCACACTGGGACTGAGACACGGCCCAGACTCCTACGGGAGGCAGCAGTGGGGAATATTGCACAATGGGCGAAAGCCTGATGCAGCGACGCCGCGTGCGGGATGACGGCCTTCGGGTTGTAAACCGCTTTTGACAGGGACGAAGCGCAAGTGACTGTACCTGTAGAATAAGGACCGGCCAACTACGTGCCAGCAGCCGCGGTAATACGTAGGGTCCGAGCGTTGTCCGGAATTACTGGGCGTAAAGAGCTTGTAGGCGGTTCGTCGCGTCGTTTGTGAAAACTTGGGGCTCAACCTTAAGCTTGCAGGCGATACGGGCGAACTAGAGTACTTCAGGGGAGACTGGAATTCCTGGTGTAGCGGTGAAATGCGCAGATATCAGGAGGAACACCGGTGGCGAAGGCGGGTCTCTGGGA
>NZ_JBSGWE010000007.1:0-388649 GCF_053608825.1 Nocardia sp. NPDC055002 | reverse complement strand
GGCGACCCGGCCGCGGACCGGCCACTTCGTGGCCGCCGCTCCCTAGGGGTCGCGGGTGGGGGTTGGGAGTGCGGTCATGGCGGTCTCGGGGTTGTCCGTGTGGCGGGGTTGTGAGGGGGTCGCGTGTCGCGCGGGGTTGGGCCGCCATACTGGGCGCATGAGTATTCGGCCGTTGGACGGTGTTCGCGTCCTGGAACTCGGTAACTATGTTGCCGCTCCTACTGCCGGACGTATTCTGGGCGATTTCGGCGCCGAGGTGATCAAGGTGGAACGCCCCGGCACGGGCGACGAATTGCGCAACTGGCGGTTGTACGGTGGCGATACCTCGATGCTGTATCGCACCGTCAACCGCAACAAGAAGTCGATCGTGCTGGATCTGCGGACCGAGGCGGGGCGCGCGATCGTGCTCGATCTGGTGAAGCAGTGCGATGTGCTGCTGGAGAACTTCCGGCCCGGAATGCTCGAGAAGTGGGGCCTGGGGCCCGAGGCGCTCGAGGAGGCGAACCCGAAGCTGGTGATCACGCGGATCTCGGCCTACGGCCAGACCGGGCCGATGGCCGCGCGGCCGGGCTTCGCCGCGGTCGCGGAGGCGGTCGGTGGGCTGCGTGAGCTGGTGGGGGATCCCGATCGGCCGCCGGTGCGCACCGGGGTGTCGATCGGTGATTCGATCGCGGGCATCTACGCGGCGTTCGGGACCGTGATGGCACTGTTCCAGCGCGAACGGGTCACGGGTCCGGTGCCGCAGGTGGAGCGGATCATCGATGTCGCGCTCAACGAGTCGATCCTGTCGGTGATGGAATCGTTGATCCCCGACCATCTCGCCTACGGCATCAACCGGGAGCGGGTCGGCGGCCGGATGGAAGGCATCGCGCCGTCGAACGCCTATCCGACCAGCGATGGTTACTCCATCATCATCGGTGGCAACGGCGACGCCATCTTCCAGCGGTACATGCAGGTCATCGGGCGCCCCGACCTCGCCGTCGATCCGGAACTCGCCGACAACAACGGCCGCTGGCGCAACCGCGAACGCCTCGACGCCTCGATCGCGGAATGGTCGAGCAAACACACGCGCGCGGAGGCGCTGAAACTGCTCGATGACGCGGCCATCCCGTGCGGCCCCATCTACACCGCCGCCGACATCGTGGCCGACGAGCAGTACCGCGCACGCAATATGATCCAGATGTTCCCCGTCGACGTGGGCGAGGCCGAACCCAAGCAGGTGGGTTTCGGTGGCATCGTCCCGGTGATCGGGGACGCATCGCTGCCGATCCGCAATGTCGGCCCCGATCTCGGCGAGCACACCAGAGAGGTGCTCGGCGGGCTGCTCGGGATGAGTGAAGATCAGATCGACGCGCTGGAGGCACTGTGACGAGGCGAGTACACGGCAGGCGCCGCCCGCCGGTGCGCAACAAGTGGGAGCCGCGAGGCCCGGGTCATGTGCGTCCGACGGTCCACCCCACCCCGGCCAGCGTGGGCGACAAACCGTGCGGTGGTGTGATGTGTGTGCCCGCGCGGGAACCGGAGCAGCGACGGTGACCGCACCGCTGTTGCGTGATGTGACGCTGCGCGACGGTTTGCAGCTCACCGGCAAGGTGCTGCCGGTCGAGCAGAAGATCGACGTGGTGCGCAGACTGCTCGCGGCGGGAGTGCCCGCGCTGGAGATCGGTTCGATGGCGCGGCCGGATCTGGTCGCGCCGATGGCCAACTCGCTCGAGTTGATCGCGGCGCTCACCCCGGACGAACTGGCGAAATGCTGGGTGTGGGTGGCCACCCCGCGCCATGTCGAGAAGGCCGCCGCGGCGGGCGCTCGCAATTTTCAGTACTGCTTCTCGGTGTCCGACGCGCACAACAGGGCCAATATCGGCCGCGATACCGAGACCTCGGTGGCGGCGATGCCCGCGGCGATCCGCCTCGCCCACGAGGCGGGCGGCGAGATCCAGCTGTGCCTGGCCACCACGTTCACCTGCCCGTTCGACGGTCCCGTCGATCCCGGCCGGGTGCTCGCCATCGCGAACGATCCGCGCACCGACGGTGCCGCCGACATCGTCCTCGCCGACACCCTCGGCCAGGCCCACCCGGGTCAGGTGAGCGCCTTGGTCACCGCCGTCCGCGACACCACCCCGCCGCGCCGCATCGTCTTCCACGGTCACGACACCTGGGGCATGGGCGTGGCCAACACGCTCGCGGCCGTCGCCGCGGGCGCGACCATGGTCGACGGCGCGCTGGGCGGTCTCGGCGGCTGCCCCTTCGCTCCCGGTGCCAGTGGCAACACCGCGTCCGAGGACATCCTCTTCGCGACCAGGCCGGACTGGTTCACCCCGGCCTCGCTGGCCGACCTCGTCGGGCTCACCGAAGAACTCCTCGCCGAGCTCGGCGAGCCCAACCGTTCCCGCGCCCTGGAAGGCGCGCGTTCAGAGGCCGACGCCTTCGAGTGGGTCGTTCGCTGAGAGGTCGGTAAGACCTGCGGTATCGGGGGGATCCCGGATGGCGCGGTTCACGGTGGGCAGCCAGACTGGACAGCATGACTTCGCACGCCTTGGGCACCGAGGCCGCCGATGCGGCGGCCGCTACCGATATCGCGGCCGCCGCGCTCGACCTGGTCAAGCTGTACGGATCGGGAGATACACAGGTCAAGGCCCTGGACGGGGTGTCGGCTGACTTCGCGAAGGGCGAATTCACCGCGATCATGGGCCCATCGGGTTCGGGCAAGTCGACGTTGATGCACTGCTTGGCCGGGCTCGACAGCGCCAGCACAGGTCAGGTCCGCATCGGCGACACCGCGCTCACCGGCCTGTCCGACAAACAGATGACGGCGCTGCGGCGCGACCGGATCGGCTTCGTCTTCCAGGCGTTCAACCTGGTCCCGACGCTCACCGCGCTGGAGAACATCACCCTCCCGCTCGATATCGCGGGTCGCAAGGCCGACCAGGAATGGCTCGACACCGTGGTCAAGCGCCTCGGTCTCGGCGACCGCCTCGAGCACCGGCCGTCCGAGCTGTCCGGCGGTCAGCAGCAGCGGGTGGCGTGTGCGCGTGCGCTGGTGGGCAAGCCGGAGATCATCTTCGGTGACGAGCCGACCGGCAACCTGGACTCACATTCCTCGGGTGAGGTGCTCTCGATCCTGCGCGCCTCGGTCGACGAGTTCGGCCAGACCGTGGTGATCGTCACCCACGACCCGCGCGCGGCCGCCTACGCCGACCGCGTCGTGTTCCTCGCCGACGGTCGCATCGTCGACGAGCTGCGTGACCCGACCCAGGATTCGATCCTCGACCGGATGAAGGCGCTGGAAACCCGATGAGCAATCCCATGCGCAAGGTCGCCTTGCGTAACCTCGCCGCGCACAAGGTGCGTTTGGCATTGACTCTGCTGTCGGTGGTGCTCGGTACCGCCTTCATCTCCGGATCGTTCGTCTTCACCGACACCCTGCAGCGCACCTTCGACGGGATTTTCGAAGGCCAGGCCCAGGGCGTCGACGTGCGCGTGGGCCCCGCGGACCGCCAATCACTCGGCGTACCGACGAACATCGTCGACGCGCTGGCCAAGACCCCCGGCGTAGCCAGGGTCGCGCCCGCGGTGAACGGCCCGGTCGTGCTGCTCGAGCCCGACGGCAAGAAGGCCGTGCAGACCGGTGGCGCACCGAGTTTCGGTCTGTCCTACCTGCCGCCCGACAAGTCCGTCGAGGAGCCGGAAAAGTTCCTGTCGGGCGCCGCGCCCACCCAGCCGAACGAGATCGCGCTCAACGCCGGTGGCGCCGAGAAGGCCGGGCTGAAGGTCGGCGACAAGACCAAGGTGCTGATTCCGTCCAAGGGTGACCCGTTCGAGGTGACGCTGTCGGGTATCTACGAGATGCCGGGCGCCGAGGGCGGCGGTGTGGTAGCGGTGATGTTCACCGAGCCGCAGGGCCGCAAGCTGTTCACCGACGGGTCGCACGTGGCTTACGCCGATATCGCAGCGGCGCCCGGTGTTTCGGCCGATGACCTGCGCGATCAGCTCGCCGCCGGCCTGCCCAACTACAAGGTGCAGAACTCCGACGAGGTCCGCGAGGACATGAAGAAGGAGATCTCCGAGGCGCTCACCTTCATCAACTACTTCCTGCTCGCCTTCGGCGCGATCGCGCTGATCGTCGGCACGTTCATCATCTACAACACCTTCTCGATGATCGTGGCCCAGCGTCTGCGCGAACTCGCGCTGCTGCGCGCGATCGGAGCGAGTCGTCAGCAGGTCGGGCGGTCGGTCGTCTCCGAGGCGATCGTGATCGGGCTGATCGGTAGCGCGCTCGGGCTGGCAGCGGGGATCGGGCTGGCGTACGGGTTGTCGGCGTTGCTCAACGCGTTCGATCTCGGACTGCCGACGGGGTCGTTGACCGTGTTGCCGCGTACCGCGATCGTCGCGCTGCTCGTCGGCCTGATCGTCACCGTGGCCAGCGCCTATGCTCCCGCTCGGCGGGCCGCGAAGGTGCCACCGGTGGAGGCGATGCGGTCCGAATTCGCCAGCGCGGGTGATTCTTTGCGGCTGCGCACGATCATCGGCGCGGTGATGGCCGTCGCCGGTGGCGTGCTCGTGTACGTGGGTGCGCAGGGCACCGGCAAGGGCTCGGCGGTGACCGTCGGTGTCGGCGCGCTCGGGCTGATTCTGGCGGTGCTGCTGGCGGCGCCCGCGTTGTCGCGGCCGATGGTGCTCGTGCTCGGGGTGCTCACCAGGCCGTTCGGTGCGATCGGGCAGATGGCGCGCAACAACGCCACGCGTAACCCGCGGCGTACCGCCGCCACCGCGTTCGCGCTCACGCTCGGCCTGATGCTGGTCTCGGCGATCGGCATTCTCGGTGCTTCGGCGAAGACGAGTGTCGGTGTGCTCATCGACAAGGGTGTGAAGGCCGAGTACGTGCTCGCCGGTCCGCAGATGATCGGCGCGCCGATCGGTGCGGTCGACGCGGTGCGCACCGAGGTTCCCGGCGTCAGCGATGTCACCGGGATCCGGGTCGTCGCGTTCAAGGTCGGCGACGAGCAGATCGGCGCCACCTCACCGGACGGTCCGATCGACCCGGTGATGGACATCGACGTGATCAGCGGCACCACCACGATCCCGGCCGGTGGCGCGCTCATCGACGAGACCGAGGCGACCGAGCGTGGGTGGAAGCTCGGCGACAAGGTCACCATCACCAGTCTCGACAAGAAGCAGATCGAGCTCACGATCGGCGGCATCTACGCCGACTCGCCGCTGCTCGGGCCCATGGTGGTCGATCCCGGCATCTACGAGCAGCTGATGCCACAGAGTCTGCGCACCAATGTCTTCGTGCTGGTCAAGGCCGCGCCGGGGGCCGATCTCACCGCGATGCGGACGAATCTGGAGAAGGCCACCGAACCGTTCGTGGTGGTGCAGGTCCAGGACCACGAACAGTTCAAGGGCGCGCAGGGTCAGCAGATCAATACCTTGCTCGCCATCCTCTACGGGCTGCTCGCCCTGGCGGTGGTGATCGCGGTGCTCGGCATCATCAACACCCTGGCACTGTCGGTGGTGGAGCGCAGGCGCGAGATCGGCATGCTGCGCGCGGTCGGCACCCAGCGTGCGCAGGTGCGTCGCACGATCTACCTGGAGTCCATGCTGATCGCCATCTTCGGCGCGATCGTCGGTCTGGTGCTCGGCATCGCGCTCGGGGTCGGATTCCTGCGCACCCTGCGCGATATGGGCATCGACCAGATCACCATTCCGTGGTCGCAGCTGGTGATCGTGCTGATCGCGTCCGGCGTGGTGGGTGTGCTGGCCGCGGTGTGGCCGGGTGTGCGGGCCGCGCGGACACCGCCGTTGGCGGCTATCGCCGATCTGTAGGCGGAACCGGCACGTCGGCCCCCGGTGGACTTCTACGCCGGGGGCCGGCCTGTGTCGGGGGGACGGCGATCACGCGGGGTAGCGGTTGTACCAGTCCTCGGTCGGTCGGCCGGAGTTGCCGACCGGCGGGGTGAGGCCGAATTCGGTGGCGTAGTCGGCGGCGAGACGTTCGAGGACGTGGCGCGCGTCGACTGTCTCGAACCAGCTTCAGAGAAATAGACAGCGTCGCTGATGAATTCACGGACGGGTAGCCTCCCGCTGGTCTACTTGGAGGTCTCGAGTTTGATGACCCGGTGCAAATCCAACAGGTAATTGGTCTGAGTTTCGTTCAGCCCAAACGCCATTGAGAGCTTCACTATGCTCGTCATGTCTGGAGTTCGCTCGCCGTGCATCCATTTGTCCACAGAAGACTGACTGGTACCGGACTCCCGTGCGATTACGGCCATCGACTTGCCCGATGCCAGGGACAGCCGAACAAGCTCATTGGCAAGTGCTGCCCGTGCGGGAGTGTGTGCCCCACGCACTTTCGGGCTAATTCTGCGCCCCGACCTACGTTCTTTTGTTGGAACATCGGCGGTGTGCGTACGGTCCGAGTCAGGTTCGACCGTCGGGACATCCGGGATAGTCTGCGTGGTCAGGTTTGTATTGGAGTTGCCGAATTCGGGGGTTCTCGGCCTTTGGGCGGGCATTGCCCGATCGGTGACGTGCTCAGTTTGAGCGTCAGCGACCGGACTGTATGAACCTCGACTATCTGCGAGGGCTGCGAATTGGAGTCTCCTGAACCGGTGCATGAGGCCGTCGGGCTCTTCCATGGATGCGCCGGCGAGAGCGCCTACCAGTCGTTCAACGAGGTCTCTGCTCGGCAGAGCCGGGCCAATAAGTGCTCGGTGCACAACTTGACGTGATCTGCCGACCATTTCGGCAATGGTGCCGACCGAGGGGTCGCCAGCCCTCATCACGAGACCCTGTAATGCAAGGAAGAAGTCGCGTTGCGGCCCCGCGGGTGCGCGAGGTGCTGCGAGAGGTTTCTTGGCCACGGTCGCAGTGTACGAGCTACGTCAACTCTATGTCACCTATTTGTATGGGTTGATCCCACACACGTGACTTTGGACAATGGTTGCTGGTGTCAGTCTTATGTCACCCCAATGTCACCTTCACTCAAAACTTGGGTGACATCGGGTTGACGCTTGCATCCAACTGTACGAACTGTACGAAATATAGAAACTGTCAAAGGTTTTCGATCGTCCTGCTACGTGAGTGCAAGACGTCGAGTCGGGGATTGATGTCACCTAACAGGTGTGGTTATATATCCGGGGCTCACTGACCTAGGAGCCCTTGGTCAGAATTAGCGATGGATTTGAGAAATGGAAAGTTGGCCCGCTGTGAAGGTGCTCGTGACGCTGATCGTTGTGCTAATCGCCGTGGTGGGCGCTCTGGTCGCCGGGGTGATTTCGCGAATCTCCGGCGCGACATGGGGCGTAGCGATTTTTGGTGGGTTCGCGAGTTTTGGTGCGACGTACTGGATCGCTGCAGATATTTCGGACCGGTTGGTGCCTGTGTAGTGGTGCACCGTTCGAACCATTCGCTCGGATGACAGTTCGAGCGTGCCGGCGCTGCGATCCCGATTTCTGGTGCGTGCCGGCGGCATTTATGCCGGGTAGCGGTTGTACCAGTCGCCGGTCGGCTGACCGTGGTTGTCGGTCGGCGGGGTGAGGCCGAATTCGGTGGCGTAGTCGGCGGCGAGACGTTCGAGGACGTGGCGCGCGTCGACTGTCTCGAACCAGCGGCGGGGTAGTGCGTTGAAGCCGTAGCGGGCGCCGAGGAGACTGCCCGCGATCGAGCCGGTGGCATCGCTGTCGCCGGAGTGGTTGACCGACAGCAGCAGTCCGGTGCGAACGATGTCGTGGGGTGCGCCGCCGAGCCCTTCTGCCGCGAGGGTGGCGAAGACGGCGATCGACAGCGCTTCGGGACCGATCCAGCCCTGGCCGAGGGTCTCGACGTCTTCCGGTGTGGGATAGCGCCGTTCGCGTTCGATCCGGGCGGCCAGCCGGTGGGCGGCATTGAGGGCGGCCGAGGTCTCCTCGTGTTCGGGGTAGCTCGCCAGCTCGACCCGCGCGTGGGACAGCGCGGTGGCGAGGTCGGCGCCGCGCGCGAGCTGATAGATCAGCGCCGACAGCGTGCCCGCGGGGAGCCAGCCGCTGGGGTGGCCGTGGGTGAGTGCGGCGGCGTCACAACCCAATTCGAAGATGGCATCGGTCGCGTCGCCGGAACGATCTGCGGCGTAACCGAATCCGCACGGGGCCGCGCGCATCACGGCTCCACTGCCCTTGGAGTGGTTGATGGGCTGGTCGCGGGTACCGAGCGGGTCGGTCGGCGCGCGCCGCGCCGCCACCTGGCGTAGCGCGGTGTAGACCGAATTGGCCACGCCGCGTTGCTCGATGAGCTCGGGGTAGCCGGTGAGTGAGCTGTGCAGCGCGAACGGTTGGTCGGGTATCTCCGCGATCTGTCCGCGCAACCACACGAGCAAGCCCTGCTGGAGCAGGCCCATCGTCGCCCCGCCGATGCCCTTGGCCCTGGCCCGCACCGAGCCTCTGATCAGCGCTTCGACCGTGAACGCGGTCAGCTGGGTTTCCTCGGAGATGCGCAGCGGGTCGATGTCGGTGACCCCGGCCGAGCCGTATTCGGCTCGGATCTGTTGCAGTGAACGCGTTTCCACCGGAGCGCCGAGCGCATCGCCGATCGCGCCGCCGAGCAGGCAACCGTGCACACGCTGCGCCCACATCGCCGCACCCACTGCTTTACGCGCGGCATTCCCCGGCTCCCCGTTGCGAACCGCCGAACGCCACTGGTCCCGCGAGACGGTGCCCGTCCGGGCGGGCGCCGCTGGGTCACCCGGCGCACCGGGCGACCGGGTTTCCGGCTCGGCTGCGGTGTGGCGAACAGCTGTCGGGTCGTGGCGCCGGGCAGCGCTGCGCCGACTCGACCCGTCGTGGGGCGCGGCCTCGGCGACGGAGTTCGGTGGGAACGCGGGCGATGACGTCGCGGTCGGGCGCGACTCGGCCGCCGATACGGTGCCCGCGGGGTAGACGGAGGCGCGCGGGGGGCTCTCGATGCGGATCGGGGCGTGGGTGGCGGCGGATCGGGCGGGGTGGCGCAATGCCTCGGTGAGCGCGGTGGCGAACGCGGTGCAGGTGGGGAATCGGTGGGTGGGGTCTTTGGCCATGGCCTTCGACAGGACGGTGTCGACCGCGGTGGGGAGGGTGGCGCGGCGGGTGCTGGCCGCGGGAGGTGGGGCGTTGAGGTGGCCGAGCATGACGGTGGCCGGGTTGGGGGCGTCGAAGGGCCCGGTGCCGGTGAGAAGCCGGAAAACCGTGCAGGCCAGGGAGTATTGATCACCACGGCCGTCGAGGGGAGCGCTGCTGAGTTGTTCGGGCGAGGCGTAGGCGATGGTGGCGGTGAACTGGCCGGTGCGGGTGAGGCCGCCGGTGTCGTCGAGGAGTTTCGCGATGCCGAAGTCGGTCAACACGACTCGTTCGTCGAAGCCGGCGCCGACACCCGCGGTATGCGACAACAGGATGTTGGCGGGCTTCACGTCGCGGTGCAGAACGCCCTGGCGGTGGGCGTAGTCGAGCGCACTCGCGGTCTGGGTGACGATCTGGGCGATCCGCTCGCTCCCGAACTGCTGCACCGGCACCGCCGAGGCGTCGACACCGTCCACGAACTGCATGGCTATCCAGAGACGTTCCTCGTCGACGCCGCGGTCGTAGACGGTGATGATGTTCGGGTGGTCGAGCTGGGCCACCAGGTCGGCTTCGCGTTCGAATCTGGCGCGGATCTCGAAGTCGGCGAACAGGTCACGGTGCATCAACTTCAACGCGGTCAGCCGCGGCAGCCTGCGGTCTCTGGCCGCGTACACCGCGCCCATCCCGCCACGTCCCAGCTCGCGCTCGATGACGAAACCGGCGAACACCGCCCCGCGCCGCAACATCGCCTCACCCCGTCCAACGAACCCGATCGTTCGCAGCCTAGTTGGCGCTGGCTCGCAACGCTGCCGAGTCCCGCCACGTTCCCCGGGGCGCGATCACACCGCCGGGGCGTTGGTGTCGGCCCAGCGCGTGATGTCGCCGCGGTCCAGCGCGATGGCGAGCAGGTCCGGGAACTTGTCGGGGGTGCAGGCGAAGGCGGGAATGCCGAGCGCTGCCAGTGCCGCGGCGTTGTCGTGGTCGTAGGCGGGCGCGCCCTCGTCGGAGAGCGCGAGCAGCACCACCACCTGGACGCCCGTCTCTTTCATCGCATGGCAGCGCCGCAACATCTCGTCGCGGACGCCGCCTTCGTAGAGGTCGGAGATGAGCACGAAGAGGCTGTCGGTGGGCCGGGTGATCAGCGTCTGCGAGTAGGCGATGGCGCGATTGATGTCGGTGCCACCGCCGAGCTGGGTGCCGAACAGGACGTCGACCGGGTCGCTGAGCTGGTCGGTGAGGTCGACGATCTCGGTGTCGAACACGACCAGTGAGGTCTTCAGCGACCGCATGGACGCGAGGACGGCGCCGAACACCGAGGCGTAGACGACGCTGGCCGCCATCGAGCCGGATTGGTCGATGGCCAGCACCACATCGCGCTGGATCGACTGCGAGTTGCGGCCGTAGCCGACGAGCCGCTCGGGCACGATGGTGCGGTGTTCGGGCAGGTAGTTGGCGAGATTCTTGCGGATGGTCCGGTTGAAATCGATATCGCGCAGTTTCGGGCGATGGGTGCGGGCGGCACGGTTGATGGCGCCCGAGACCGCGGCCACGGTCTTGGCGGCGATACGCTGCTCGATCTCGCGCACCACCTTCTCGACCACCATGCGCGCGGTGGCCTTGGTGGTTTCGGGCATCACCCGGTTGAGACCGAGCAGTGTGCCGACCAGGTGCACATCGGGCTCGACCGATTCCAGCAGCTCGGGCTCCAGCAGCAGCTGAGTGAGGTTGAGCCGGTCCACGGCGTCGCGCTGCATCACCTCGACCACGGTGGCGGGAAAGTAGGTGCGGATATCGCCGAGCCAGCGCGCGACTCGGGGCGCTGAACCGCCCAGCCCACCGGACCTTTTCGTCGACCCGGCGGCTTCACCGGTGTTGTAGAGGGCCGACAGTGCCTGGTCCATCGCCTGATCGGCACCTGAGCTCAACCCGCCGAGTTGTTCTTCGGCGGCACCACCGAGTACGAGACGCCAACGGCGCGCATGGGTTTCGTCGGGTTCGGTCATCGGTGCTCCTGGTGGTCGAGCGGGAGAGCGGGACGCGGTGTCGCGTGGGTGTCGGGCGAGGCCACCGTGACGATCGCGCCGCACGCGATTCGCGGTGCGCGATCCTCGCGCGGCGACCGGTGGATCCGATGTCGGGCCCGGCCCGGCCGCTGCTTCGGCGTCAGACGTCTGCGGAGGTGGGTCACCCAGCGGCCCCCAGGATCGCGGTCGCTGCGCGCAGCGCCAGCTGCCCGCGGATCGGATCGACCGCGGTGCGGCCGTCGGAGGTGGTCGGTGCCGATCCGGTGTCTCGCAGGGCCTGGCTGATGGCTCGGCGTTCGCCGGATTCGAAGGACCCGAAGGTGCGGCGCAGCGGGGGAAGGGTGGCGACGAACTGGTCTTCGTTGAGGTCGCGGAGCCATTCGTCGATGCGGCGCAACAGCTCTCGGTCGTGGACCAGGAGCAGTCCGCGGCCGCCGAGGAAGCCGTCGATCCAGGCGGCCTTGGCGGCGGGGGTGTTGCCGACGGACAGGGCGGCGGCCAGTCGGCGGGCGGAGTCGGCGTCGTCGATGCGTTCGGCGTCGCACAGCAGGCGCACCGCGCGGCCGCCGATCGCGCCGTGCACGTCGTCGCGGTCGGCGATGCGTTGCAGGGTGGTCAGCCATTCGGTGGTGGCGTGCTCGTCGTCGCGGGTGCTGATGGCGGTGTGCGCGGCGTCGATCTGGGCGCGCAGGGCCTGGGCGGCATCGGTGTCGAGGCCGGTGACGGCACCGGGCAGGCCCGCGCAGATCCGCACCAGCAGCCCGTCGGCGACGTGGGCCAGGGCCTTGGTGTCGGTGCCTCGGACATCGCCGTAGCGCAGGGTGCGGGTCAGGCCGGGGAGGGCGCCGAGCAGGTGGGTGACATCGTGGTCGAGGGCGGCGGCGGCTTCGAGCCTGGTGATCAACCCTTCGGTGGCGCCGCCGAGGTCGGCGAGCAGGGCCATTTCCAGTGCGTCGGCGAGGGCGGTGACGGTGACGTCGTCGCGGCTCGCGGTGTCGAGGATCTTCGTCTCGGCGGCGGTGCGCAGGGTTGTTCCCCATACCGCCGCTTCGACGATGCGGACTTCGAATTCCGGTTCCCAGCGCAGCGTCCACGTCTCACGGAAGGTGCCGGTGCTGCGGACTTCGCCGGTGGTCGGGGTGCCCCAGCCGATCCCGAGCAGGCGCAGGCGGTGCAGCAGGTGTGAACGCTCGACGTCGCGTTCCTTGCGCAGGTCGAGGTCGACATTTCGGGCGAGCGCTTCCTGCTTGAGCCGCAGGGTTTTACAGCGCGCCCGCAGATCGGCGGCCAAGGGAACCGTCGGAGTGTCCTCCGGGACACCGCCGAGCGTCTCGCCGACGACGAGTTCGTCGACCACCAGTCGCAGCATGGTCTCGTCGCCACCGCACATCACCGACCGCACAGCCTCGGTGACCTCGGACAATCCCGGCAGCGGCCTGCCGCGCAACGCGGCGAGGGTGTCCGCCAGCCGCACCGCCTCGATGATGTGCGCACTCGACACCGGCAGATCGTGCGAGCGCAACACCCCGGCGACCTTGGTCAGCCAGCGCGCCACCGGCCGCTCGGTCTCGGTGAACAGGTGGTGATACCAGCCGGGCGAGGTGACGCCTGCCCCGTAGCCGGACCCGGCCGCCAACCGCGAATGCGTCCACGGCACCCAGGTCAACGCGGCCTTCGTCTTCGGCAACCCCTTGAGCAGTCGTATATCCGGTGCGGCGGGACCGAGCGGTTCGACCAACGCGGGCGCGTGCCAGGCACCACACACCACCGCCAACCGCTTCGCACCGCCCTTGAGGACCTGCCGCATCACCTGCCGCATATGCGCCTCGCGGACCAGAGTGTGCTGGTCGACGATCAGTGGCGCCGTCGCGGGGTCATGTCGATCCGCGGCTGCCGGGGACTCGAATCCGTTCGCTGCCGAAGGCTTCTCCAGCAGCTCAGGAGCGTCGAGTGGTGAAGTTGTCACCGGGTCGGGGACTTCGGTGTCGGTCGGCGCCGACGCGCTGAGCGGTGGTGCAGCATCCGCAGTGGGTGGCGTGATCCCAGTCGCGGCGCGCAGGGCATCCTCGCGCAGGGCGGTCATCGCCTCGGTGATGGCGTCGAAAGCCGCACTGTCGGGAACGGATTCGACGACCGCGTCCCACCAGCGTTCGGCGTCGTCGTAGCCCGCGGCCGAGGCCAGGGCGGCCAGCGGGTCGGAGCCGCCGCCACGGGCGTCGTCGTCGGCGGCGAGGACGTTGGTGGCGGGGAGGTCGCAGAAGCGGACCGGGACGGCGTGCTCGACGCCGTAGCGCATGGCCTGCCACTCAGGAGAGAACACGGCGAACGGCCAGAATGCCGCGTGAGCAGGCGAATCCGGGACGTAGGCGAGCAACGCGACCGGTGGGGTCATCGTGTCGGCGGCGACGAACCCGACCAGCGGATCCGCGTCGGCGGGGCCTTCGATGAGAATGGCGTCGGGCCGGAACTCCTCGAGGGCGTGGCGCAGCGAGCGCGCCGATCCGGGTCCGTGGTGACGGATGCCGAACACCCGCGTCACCGCCGCCGCGTCGACCAGCGGATCGCTCGCCGGATCGCCCGGTGTGGCGTCACCGGTGGCCGGGTGGGTCGCCTTGTTGCGTTGACTCATCGAAAACCCCATGTGTGGTGTGTGTTCCGTCCTCCCCTTCGGGCGGTTCTCAGCCGGCGATCTCGCGGCAGGCCCGGTAGAAGTCGGCCCAATCCGGGCGTTCCCGGACCACAGCCTCGAGGTATTCGGTCCAGATCACGGTGTCGGCCACCGGGTCCTTGATCACCGAGCCGAGAACGGCGCCCGCGATGTCGGAGGCGCGCAGCACGCCGTCGCCGAAATGGGCGGACAGCGCGAGGCCGTTGGTGATCACCGAGATCGCCTCGGCGGTGGACAGGGTGCCCGAGGGGGATTTGAGCTTGGTGCGGCCGTCGGCGGTGATGCCGGAGCGCAGTTCGCGGAAGACCCGTACGACGCGGCGGACTTCCTCGGCGGCGGCGGGAACGGTGGGCAATTCCAGTGCGGCGCCGAGCTGTTCGACGCGACGGCTCACGATGGCGACCTCGGAATCCTCGTCGGCGGGCAGCGGCAGCACCACGGTGTTGAAGCGGCGCCGCAGGGCAGAGGAGAGATCGTTGACGCCGCGGTCGCGATCGTTGGCGGTGGCGATGACGTTGAAACCCTTGGCCGCCTGTACTTCCCCGCCGAGTTCGGGCACCGGCAGGGTCTTCTCGGACAGGATGGTGATCAGCGCGTCCTGCACATCGGAGGGGATGCGGGTGAGCTCCTCGATGCGTGCGATGGCGCCGGTGCGCATGGCGGTCATCACCGGTGACGCGACCAGAGCGGCGTCGCTGGGCCCCTCGGCGAGCAGCCGGGCGTAGTTCCAGCCGTAGCGGATCGCTTCCTCGGCGGTGCCGGAGGTGCCCTGCACGAGCAGGGTCGACTCGCCGCTGATGGCGGCCGAAAGATGTTCGGAAACCCACGTTTTCGCGGTGCCGGGCACGCCGAGGAGCAGCAGGGCGCGGTCGGTGGCGAGGGTGGCGACCGCGACCTCCATCAGCCGGCGCGGGCCGACATATTTGGGCGTGATCACGGTGCCGTCGTCGAGGGTGCCGCCGAGAATGTAAGTGACCACGGCCCACGGCGACAGTTTCCAGGACGGCGGGCGCACGCGATCGTCGACGCGGTCCAGGGCGGCCAGCTCGTCGGCGAAGGCCTGTTCGGCGTGGGGACGCAGCAGGGTGGTGGAGGGTTCGATGGTGGTCAACGCAGCTCCTCGAGCATGGTGGCACGATCGGTGAGATCGTGGGCGAGTCGGTGGAATGCCTGTTGCCAGGCGGGATCGTCGGTGGTGTCGGCGAGCGCGCTGACGCGCGTCGCGAGTTCGGCAGGCAGGTGCACGCTCGCGGCCGTGAGCAGCGCCCGGTCGGTGTACACGCCCGCACTGGCGTGCGGCTGCCGTGCGGTGGTGCGGGCGCGCTCGCCGAGCAGACGCAGCACGTGGTCGGCGACGGGTTCCGGCCACGGGTGATCGAGGCCGGGCAGGATCGCGTGTAGTTCGTTGAGCTGGTGGGCGTCGAGGTCGAGCACGTGCTCGACCCGGTCGGCGGCATCGAGCAGCGTGAACAGTTCCCGACGCCGCAGCACGGCCTGCTCGGTCGGGGTCGCGTGGGCGAACAGCGCCCGGGCCCACGCGGTGTCGTGCTGGGCGAGCGTGGCGTCGACCCAGCCGTCCACGATCGCCTTGGCGTAGCGAGGTGGCAGCGACAGGGTCAGCGCGGTGGTGGGAGTGTGCTCGCCGGTGGCCCGCACGATCGACGACCATGCGGTGAGCGGAGTCGCGGCGATCGCCTGGTGCAGCGTCGTGATCGTCGAATCAGGGGTGTCCCAGCGCAATTTCGCTTGATCGGTCGCATCGGTGATGCCGTCGCGCCTGGCCTGCGCGTCGAGCTCCGCGGGTACTCGTACGTCTACCGTCCCGTCTTCCTCGACCCGGATCCACGACGCCACGAGCGCTGCCATCCGCCGCCCGAAAGCGGCATCCGGAAGCTTGTTCAGCAGCGTCGTGGCGGTGCGCCGGACATCACCGCGCCGGTCGTCGAGGGCCCGCTCGAGCAGGGCTTCGTCGGCCGAACTCAGCCCGTCGGCGAGCAGTCCCAGCAGCTCCGCCTTCACCGGCCCCGACTCCTTCGGCCACGCAGCGGTCAACACGCCCAGTGCCGCGGCGGGATCGGCCCGGCGAGTACGCGCGAACCAGTCCTTTCGCTCGCCGGAGGTGCCGAACAACCAGACATCGTGCGCTGCGTGCGCTCCCGGCTCCGTACCGGAGCCCGAGCCGGCAGTCGTGCCCGAATCGGCATCGGCCGCCTCGTCCGCCGACGATGTGGCAGCGTCGGCAGGGAACTCGTCGACCAGTTTCGCCCAGGCCGGGTTGCGGGCGGCGAGCCAGCGTCCGCGGCGGCCGGCCAGTCGGAGCAGCGGCGCACGCAGGGTGGTGTCGGAGGCAGCCGAGAGCGCCTGGACACACAGCACATCGGGCAGGCGGAAATCGAATGGTGTTGCCGCAGTGAACCATTCGGTCAGGAACGGGGATTTGTCCGCGAGGAGGCGGCTGAGGCGGTCGGCGGCGGGGCGCGGGAGAAGCGGGCGCGGATCATCGACGGCGGGTTCGGGTTTCGCCGCGGTACGGGGGAGTTGCCCGCCGCGCAGGTACAGGTCCTGCAGCGCGGCGGTGTGGAGCAGCCGGGTGGCCGGTTCGCCCGCGTGCTGTGGGACGGCGGCGGCGACCGCGGACTCGAGGTGCACACCGTCGGCGCTGCGCCGGGCGGTGCCGAGCAGCGCCACCGAGACGAGCTCGGCCAGCGCGGGGGTCGGGGTGGTTTCGGTGGGGAACTCGGTCTCCAGGTCGCTCACCTCGCCGGCGCACAACACCGAGATCGGGTCGAAGCCGTCGGCTCGCCACTCGCCGCACACCGTCACCGGATGACCACCCGCGACCGCGATCAGCCGCCACGGGCGCACGCCCGCGGGCAGCGGTAGCGCGGTGCCGTCGGATGCGACGAGTTGCCAGCCGTTCTCGTCGAGCACCGGGACGACATCGGTGAGCAGCGCGGGCCAGGAACGCAGCCACGGATCCGCACTCAACGCGCCCGCGTAGGCGTCGAGCGCGTCGTCGATCGTGGTGCCGCCGACAGCGGGGACGGTGGTGAAGGGTTCGGGTGTGCCGTGGCGGGTGCCCCACTGCGCGCGCAGGGACGCCGCGCCGGGGTAATAGTGCAGTTCGGCGTCCACTTCGTTGCCGGGCGCGGGCACCTCGCCGGTGAAATTCGGGGTGGCGAAGGAATGTTCGATGAGCAGGGCCCACCGTCCGCTACCGCGACCGCGCAGCCAGGTGCGGCGCGTGTGCAGCCGCTCCTCCTCGCTCGTCCGCATGCCGAGCACCAGCCAGCGATCCCGCACTGCGGGCTCGTTCAGCACCGACTCGGCCGACGTCGGGTAGCCGACATGGGTGCGGATCCCCGCCCGCAGCGGCTCGGGGAGCGCGTCGAGTCTGCGATGGGCCAGCACCAGCAGGTGCAGGCGGGCGTACTCGCGCAACAGCAGTTCGGGCCAGTGTTCGGTGGTGACGACCGCGGTGGGCAGCCTGCGCAGGGCCTCGGCGATGCGGGGCGCCTGGGCATCGACCATCCGTGCCGCGATCGCCTCGTAGGCAGCGTACGAACGGTCGGTCTGGGCGAGCCCGGTCCGGATCTGGTCGGTGAGCCAGACCTCCAGTTCGGTGAGCCCGGCGGATACCCGCGCCCGCCGCTGCTCGACGGTGGCCTGCGACGGCGTACTCGCGGCCTTGGTCTTCGGCGGCGCGGCGGCTTTCGCGGCCCGCCCGGCCAGCCACTCGGCCGCGAAGTCGGCGGGCTCCTCCCGGACGGGAGTCCGGCCACCCGACCACGTGAGCAACAGCGACAGCGTGTGCTTACACGGGAACTTGCGGCTGGGGCACGAGCACTTGTACGCGGGCCCGTCCAGGTCGACGATCGCCTGGTACGGCTTGGCGCCACTGCCCTGACACAGCCCCCACACCGCATTGCCCGCGGTGCCGGTCTCGCGCCAGCGACCGGCCAGCTTGCGTGCGGCAGCCAGTGAGCTCGCATCGGGCGCGAGCGCGCGGACCTGGTCCTCGGTCCACGGCGTGCGTTGCTCGGTCATCGGTTCCCCCGTTCTCGTGTTCGCCGAATATCTACCGCAACCCACCGACAACTGGCGGGCCCGGCGGCATAGCGCTCGGAAAACACTGGTGCCGCGGCAAATTCGTGCTCCACCTCTTGCCGTGGGTCGCGATCTCTGGCATTCTGACCTGTTCGGCACCGCCCGGACCGCCCGCGCTGCTCGACGCAGCGTAACGCGGGTGTGAACACCTCATCGAGCTGCCCGCCGGGGTGGGCGAGGGGTGGACATCGAGGGCCCGCCGTGGCGCCGCGATGGCCATTCCACTCCCGCGGGCAGATTCGCTGAGGGCCCTGCGCATCCCCTGGGCGAACATCCGGCGATCGGGTAGCGTTTCAACCAGGATCGCCGCGTTGCGCGCCGACGCGAAGGGGGATGTCGCAAGTGTGCTCGGATCGGATCGCCGAGGTGGTCGCGCGCGAGCTCGCCGCCGACCCGGCAGTGGAGGAACGGGTCGCCGATTGCGTGCTCGCCGCGCTCACAGCTGTCGACGGTGACTCGGCCGCAACGGATTCCGGCGATACCGGGGTCTTTCTGCGGTCGATCACCGTGCAGGGTTTCCGGGGAATCGGGCCCGCGGCGACGCTGCGGTTGAATCCGGGGCCTGGCCTGACGCTGGTGGTCGGTCGCAACGGCAGCGGGAAATCGAGTTTCGCCGAGGCCGCGGAATTCGCCCTGACCGGCGGGAATCGACGCTGGGACGGCCGCTCGACCGCCTGGCGCGAGGGGTGGCGCAACCTGCACGAACCCGAGACCGCCCGGATCGACGTCGAGCTGCTCACGGCGGGCGATGACCCCGCGCTCTCGGTCGCGACCAGCTGGGACCCGAGTGCGGACCTGGCCGACGCGCGGTGGACCGAGCGGCGTGGATCCGAACCGGCGGCCTCGGTCGACCCGCACGGACGGCGCCGGCGGCTCGATCTGTACCGGCCGTTCCTGTCCTACAGCGAGCTCGGCGCGCTCGTCGACGGGAAGCCGAGCGACCTGTTCGACGCGCTGCATCGCCTGCTCGGCCTGGACGAGCTGGCCGCCGCGGCCGAGCAGATCCGGTTGCGCAAGCTGGAACTCGAACGCGCGGTGAAGGATTCGCGCCAGTCCCGCGCCGACCTGCTGGTCGAGCTGGCCGAGGCCGATGACGAACGTGCCCGTGCCGTGGCCGACCTGCTGCGCACGCCGGACCCCGATCTCGACGCGGTAGCGGGCGCGGTGGCCGGTTCGGTCCTCGGCATCGACGGGCCGGAGGGTTTGCGCGCGATCCTGCGCCTGTCGTTGCCCGATGTCGCGCGGGTTGCCGCCACCACCGATCGACTCGCCGAAGCGGCCCGGAATGTGGCGCGCCACGAGACGGTCGATACCGAAGCCGATCTGCGGGTGCTCGAATTGCTCACGCGGGCGCGCGAACACGTCTCGACGGCGGGTTCGTGCCCCTGTCCGGTCTGTGGACGCGACGAACTCGACGCCGACTGGCTCGCCGCCGCCGATGCCGAAATCGCCCACCGCACTGCGGAACTCGCGGCCCTTCAGGCGGCCACGGCGGAATTCGACACGGCTCTGACAGCGGCCCGCAACCTTCCCGCAGACCTGCCGATCGAGTTCGGTTCGGCGATCGCAGCCGGTACCCGCGCAGTGGGTCTCACGGTATCGACGTCCGATCCGGCGGGGCGTCGGGCGGATGCGCCCGCGCCGTACGGCACGTCGGACTCGTTGCGGAAACAGCGCGACATCGTCGGACAGCTGTGGTCGGAGTGGGCCGCGCTCGCGACAGCCGACTACGAAGACCAGCTCCCGGATCGACTGCGCACGATGCACGCCGACCTCACCGCGGAACTCGCCGCACTGCAACGGGATACGCGCACCGAACTGGACCGTCTGGATGCGGTGTGGTCGCCGTTGGTCCCGCGCGTTCTCGCGTGGCTCGACCCCGCCCGCGCCGTCGCCGACCACGCGAGCGAGCTGCGGGTGGTGAAGAAGGCAGCCGACTGGCTCAAGGCGGCGACGGCGACGATCCGTGGGGAGCGGATGCGGCCGCTGGAGACCACGGCACGCTGGGTGTGGAGCACCCTGCGCCAGCAGAGCAATGTCGAGCTCGGGGCGATTCGTTTGCAGGGCAGTGCGGGCACGGCGCGGCGGGTGCTGCTCGATGTGACCGTCGACGAGGTGGACGGCGCGGCGCTCGGCGTCATGAGCCAGGGGGAGCTGCACGCGCTCGGACTGTCGCTGTTCCTGCCGCGAGCCACGGTGGCGCACAGCCCTTTCCGGTTCGTCATGATCGACGACCCGGTGCAGGCGATGGATCCCGCGAAGGTGGACGGGCTGGCCAGGGTGCTCGCCGAGGTGGCGGCGTCGCGGCAGGTGGTGGTGTTCACCCATGACGAGCGCCTCGCCGAGGCGGTCCGCCGCATGCAGCTCGACGCGACGGTGCTCGAGGTACAGCGTCGCGAGCGTTCGATCGTCGAGGTGCGGGTGACGGGCGACCCGGTTCGCCGCTATCTCGACGACGCCCGATCCCTGCTCCGCACACCGCAACTGCCCGCCGCCATCGCCGATGAACTCGTCGCGACCTGCTGCCGTTCGGCGATCGAGGCGGCGGGCCTGGCGAAGGCCCGTCAGGAACTGCTGGCGACCGGTCTGGCGCACGGGGAAGTGGAGCGGCGCGTGCGCAACGCCCACACCACCCGCGCCATGATCACCCTCGCCATCATGGGTGTCGGCGCCCGCGTGGACGACCTGAACAAGCATCTCAGCGCGGTCGGCGGACGCTGGCTCGTCGGCGTCCTGCGCGATGCCACCGCGGGGGCGCACGTGCCGATCGATCGTCCGATGCGTGAATTGATCAGTGACACCGAACGATTCATCACGTGGCTGCGCGCCCACGAGCCGAACGCGGTGCGAACATGAGCGGCGCGGCCGCACCGCCGCGTGGCCTCGCCGGTGCGGTGAGGTCGACGTGAATCGCCGTGGCAGGCCCGCGCGCGCGAAGTTCAGCCCGAGGCCGTCGGTGGCGCAGCGGCTGGAAGCGGCCGAGAATTTGCTGGACGGATCGGTGTCGGATGCCGGTGGGGTGTGGTCGCGGGCGGTGGCGTGGATCCTGCGGTTGGCGCTCGAGCAGGCGGTGGACCAGCTGTGGGCGCAGGTGGCGCCGGAGCTGATGCGGTGTCCGATGCGGGCGCAGCTGCTCGCGTTGCGGGTGTACGCGGGGCCGGAGACGGCTGGTCAGGTCGGTGCGTTGTGGGCGGCGCTGTCACGGGCGGCGCATCATCTCGACTACGAGATGGCGCCGAGTGTCACCGATCTGCGGCGTTGGCGGGATCAGACCGCTGAGCTGGCGCGAGCGCTGGAGCTCGCGCCCCTTGCCCACCAGCCGTTCGGGTGATCGGCGAAGGGTGGCCATGGTGGACCTGGGGTGCGCGGTGTGACCGCGAGGTCCGGCAGGATGTGCGGCATGGGTGAAGTGAAACCGTGTCCGTGCCGCCGTGGCGAGCCGTTCGATGCCTGCTGTGGACCGATCCTGGCCGGGGACAAGCCCGCGCCGACCGCGGAAACGCTGATGCGCTCGCGCTACACCGCCTACGTAGTAGGTGACGTGGACTATCTGCTGCGCTCCTGGCATCCCAGCACCCGCCCCGCCGACCTCGAACTCGACGCGGACCAGCGCTGGCTGTTCCTGGAGATCGTCGGCACCCAGCGCGGCGGCCCGTTCGACGACAACGGCACCGTCGAATTCATCGCCCACTACAAGCTCGACGGCACGCGCGACGCGATGCACGAGCTGAGCACCTTCGTCCGGGTCGACGGCGCGTGGGTCTATCTCGACGGTACCTTCCAGGCGTGAACCAGGGATACTGCTGAGGTGCCACGCATCGCGATCGAGTACTGCACCCAATGTCGCTGGCTGCTCCGCGCGAGCTGGATGGCGCAGGAATTGCTCACCACGTTCGCCACCGAGCTCGGCGAGGTGGCGCTGGTGCCCGGCCAGGGGGGCATCTTCCGCATCACCCTGGACGGCGAACAGCTCTGGGAACGCAAGGCCGACGGCGGCTTTCCCGACATCGCCGTCCTCAAGCAGCGGGTCCGCGACCGGATCGCCCCCGAGCGCGACCTCGGCCACTCGGACCGCCGCGACTGACGTCGCAGCGGCGGCCGCGCACTCCGATCGACGGAATCAGCAGCAGCCGCCACCACCGCAGCAACCGCCACCCGCCGGACGTGGCGCGGGTGCGGGGGCGGGCGCCGAGCCCCGTCCCACCGCCGCGAAGGTGGTGAGCAGTTTGACGGTGTCGTCGTGGCCGGCCGGGCACGTGGCCGGATCCGAGGACTGCGCCATCGGCCGGTTGACGTCGAACGTGTCGCCACAGGAGCGACACCGGAAGCTGTAGTTCGGCATCGGCCCAGTGTAAGGCCGATGCTTGCGATCACGCTGCGCCGAACGCTTCGTCGTGGCCGCTGCGCTCCGTACCGTGAGCGAACAGCGGTGATGGCGAGGTGGCGCATGGCGAACAGTAGCGCGGGGGCGGTATTGCGGGCGGTGCTCGACCTCGGGTCGGCACCGCGCAGCGTGGTGGCCAGACACGCCGGGGTTTCCCCGGCCACGGTCACCTGGCAGAGCCGGGCGCTGGTCGAGGCGGGACTGCTCGTCGAACTGCCGGAGTCACCAGGGCCGGGTGGCGTGGGCAGGCCACACAGCCCGATCGCGCTGGACGCGGTCGGCAATGTGGTGATCGCGGTGCATATCGCGGCGGTGCAGATCACCGTCGCGGTGGTCGACATCGCCGGTGCGGTGCTGCGCAGCGAGCAGGTGCCCCACCGCACCCATGCTCCGTACGACATCCTCGACGCCGTATTGGAGCGAGTGCGCGCGGTCGGGGCCGACCTCGCCGACCAGGTGCGGATCCGCGGGCTCGGGGTGGCGATCGGCGGCCGTGTCGACACCGCCACCGGTTCGGTCGTCGAACACTCCTACCTGCGCTGGCGTGATGTGCCGGTGCGCGAATATCTGAGTGCCCGAACAGGTTTACCGGTCAGTGTGGACAGCCACACCCGCGCGACGGTGTACGCCGAACAGCTCTACGGCCGGTTGCGCGGCTCGGCGAGCTCGATCGTGCTGTTCGTCGGCAATGTCATCGACGCCGCCATCGCCGTGCACGGCCGCGTCCACTGCGGGCCGCATTTCGGGGCGGGCTCGATCGCCCGATTGCTCGGCACGACCGACAGATTCGCCCTCGAGGCCCTCGGTGACCACGCGTTGCTGGCGCGTGCCGAAGCGATCGGCCGGTTCGACGGCTTCCCCGAGTTGGTGGCGGCGGCCGCGGCGGGTGGCCCGGAACGCGAGTACTTCATCGAGCGTGCCACGGCGATGGGCGAGGTCGCCGCGGCACTGATCGATCTGATCGACCCGGAAGCGCTGGTACTGATCGACCGCGGCTTGTTCGCGGTTCCCGGCGTTCGCGAAGCCTACGACGACGCGGTGCGCGCCCACTCGACCATCGGCGCCGACCCGTCCGAGGTGATCTTCGCGTCGACGTTCCCCGGGCAGGTGCTGGTGATGGCGGCGGCCGGGGTGGTGTTGCAGGAGTTGTTCAGTGATCCACTGAGCACGGTTGTCGCGCAGGCAGTTTGATTCGTGGTTATTTTAAGACAGTCGAATATTGACCGAAAGCGGCGTCACCCGCGACAGTTGACACTATGAACAAAATGCAGTCCGGCGTCGCCCGGGTCACGTCGGATGTGCTGTGTTGTCGCGGTTCGAATTCCGTCGCCGACAATTCTTCCATCAAATCCGGGAAATCACCTTGCGTAAAAATATTCGACGAATAGCACTTCTCGCCGCAGCGGCTTCGCTGCTCGCGGTCTCCTGCGCCACCGGCGACGAGGGCGGCACCGCGCTGACGAATCCGCTGCCCACCGAAGTCCCCGCCGGGGTCTCGCTCGCGGTCGCGGCCAATACCGCCAAAGTGGCACTGACCGCGTCGGGAGAACTGAACAAGCTCGGGTTCACGGTGTCGTCGTGGCCCGCCGTGCAGGCCGGTCCCGATGTCATCCAGGCCTTCCGTGGCGGGTCGGTGGACCTGGCCACCAACGCGGGCATTCCGCCGATCCACGCGCACGCCAGCGGTCTCGACGCGAAGATCGTCGGTGTCAAGGTGCGGACGACCCCGCTGTACAAGCTGGCCACCGCCCCCGGATCGAGCATTACCGGCCTCGATGGGCTGCGCGGGAAGAAGATCGGTTTCTCGCCGGGCCAGGCGCAGGGGCTGGTGGTGTTGCGCACGCTGAAGGCGGCGGGCATCCGCACCGACGAGGTGCAGCTCGTGGAGCTGCCGAGCACGAAGTTCCTCACTGCCCTGCAGGCCAAGGAAATCGACGTCGCCCCGTTCGGCGAACCGACCCTGACCAAGTATCTCGACAAGTATCGCGTCGACGGCGCCACCGCGATCGACACTCCCGCCGTCGACGCGCTGACCGTGCTGTGGGCGCCGACCTCGGTATTGCGTGACGACAGCAAAGCCGCTGCCGTCGCCCAATTCGTGAAATTCTGGGCGCGCGGGGAAGTCTGGGCCTGGGAGCATCCCACGGAATGGATCGACGCCTACTACGTCAAGGATCAGACGGTCTCGGCCGAGGACGGCAAACGCATTGTCGCCACGACGGAAAAGCCGTATTTCCCGGAGAATTGGAACGAGGCGATCGCCTGGGAACAGGAGACGATCGATCTGGTGACCAAAGCCGGCTTCTTCGGTAATTCCTTCCCCGCCGGCGAACTGTTCGACCGCCGATTCGAGAAGATCGCGTTCGACGCGGTGGCGGCGCCGTATCGCACCAAGGGGCAGCAATGACCATCGCCCTGTCTCGTACCGCGATTCCGGTTTCCGCACCGTCCGGTGACGGATTCGTCGAGCGGCGCACGCTACGCCGGCTCGGACTGCGCAAGGCCTTCCCCGCCGCCCGCCTGCTCGGCGTGGTCCTGGTGGTCGGAGCGTGGGCGGCGGGCTCACTGCTCGAACTGATCGACCCGCGCAAACTGTCAGCGCCGTGGACTGTCCTGGCGACCGGCTGGGAGTTGCTGGTCGACGGGCCACTGCTGGCCAACCTGGGGGTGTCGCTGCAACGGGTGCTGATCGGCATGGTCCTCGGTGTGCTCATCGGCACCACGCTCGCCGTGATCGCGGGACTTTCCCGGTGGGGTGAATCGCTCATCGACGGCCCGGTCCAGATCAAGCGGGCCATTCCCACCCTCGGCCTGATTCCGCTGATGATCCTGTGGCTCGGTATCGGCGAGGAATTCAAGCTCGTGCTCATCACCCTGGGTGTGGTCGTGCACATGTACATCCAGACCCACGCCTCGCTCACCACTATCGACCAGAAGCTCGTGGAACTCTCCGAGGTCCAGGGTGTTTCACGCGCGGAGTTCATTCGCAGCGTGGTGCTGCCCGGATCGCTGCCCGGCTTCTTCCTCGGTCTGCGGATGTCGGTCACCAGCGCCTGGCTGGTACTGATCGTGGTCGAGACGGTCAACGCCATCGACGGTCTCGGCAAGATGATGTCGAACGCGCAGAACTACGGGCAGGCCGATGTGATCCTGGTCGGCTTGGTCGTCTACGCCATCTTCGGCCTGGCCTCGGATTCGGCGATCCGGCTGGTGGAACGGAGGGTGCTGTCATGGCGACGCACTATCGCGGGGTGAGCGAGCCGAAGGTCGCGGGTGTCGAAGTCCGCTCGCTGACGCGAAGATTCGGCGATCGCACGGTGCTCGACTCGATCGACCTGACCATCGCACCCGGCCAGTTCGTCGCCTTGCTCGGACGCAGCGGCTCCGGCAAGAGCACGTTGCTGCGGGCGCTCGCCGGGCTGGACTACGACGTCGACGGCGGTGGCACACTGCGCATCCCGGCGAAAACCTCGGTGGTGTTCCAGGATTCACGGCTGTTGCCCTGGCAGCGGGTGCTGCCGAACGTGCTCTACGGGCAGCCGCGCACGCGCCGCGCCGCCGGCGAGCAGGTCCTGGCCGAGGTCGGCCTGGCCGGTCGGGAACGCGCCTGGCCAAGAGAGCTCTCCGGTGGTGAGCAGCAACGAGTTTCGCTGGCCCGTTCCTTGGTCGGCGAACCGGATCTGCTGCTGGCCGACGAACCCTTCGGCGCGCTCGACGCGCTCACCCGGATCAAGATGCACGCTCTGCTGCGCGACCTGATCAGCCGGCATCGTCCGACCGTGCTGCTGGTCACCCACGATGTCGACGAGGCTGTCGCACTGGCCGACCGGGTGATCGTGCTCGACGACGGAAAGCTCGCGGTGGACATTCCGGTCGACCTGTCCGGCGAGCGTGATCCGAGCCGGCCCGCGTTCCAGCGCATCCGCCGCACTCTGCTCACCGCACTCGGTCTTGCCGAGACTGCGGCCTGAAAGGCACCCATCATGTCGAAAAAACTGCACCTCAACGCTTTTCTGATGTCGGTCGGTCACCACGAAGCGGCCTGGCGGCTGCCGGAGAGCGATCCCCACGCGCACACCGACATCAACTACTACGTCCGGCTGGCCCAGACCGCCGAGCGCGGCAAGCTCGACTCGATCTTCTTCGCCGACAGCCCGGTACTGATGGGCGACCCCGGCCGCCGGCCGAGCGGCAAGCTCGAACCGACCGTCATCCTGACCGCGGTCGCCGTGCAGACCAGCCGGATCGGCCTCATCGCGACGGCCTCCACCAGCTACAACGACCCCTACAACCTCGCCCGCCGGTTCGCCTCCGTGGACTGGGCGAGCAACGGCAGGGCGGGCTGGAACATCGTCACCACCGCCGGTGCCGACGCGGCCCGTAACTTCGGGCTCGACGACACCCCCGACCATCGGCTGCGCTACGAGAAGGCCGCCGAATTCGTCGACGTGGCAACGAAACTGTGGGACAGCTGGGACGACGACGCCATCCTGGCCGACAAGGAACTCGGCATCCACACCGACGCCTCGAAGGTGCGCAAGATCCTGCACCACGGCGAGCACTTCCGAGTCGACGGCCCCCTGAACCTGCCACGGTCACCCCAGGGGTATCCGCTGCTGGTGCAGGCCGGATCATCGGAGGACGGCAAGGAATTCGCCGCCCGCTACGCCGAGGCCGTGTTCACCGCGCAGCAGACGCTCGACGACGCCAAGGCCTTCTACACCGACCTCAAGGCGCGCACAGTCGCCGCGGGCCGCGATCCGGAGAGCATCAAGATCCTGCCCGGCATCGTCCCGATCATCGGCGACACCGAGGAGCAGGCCCGCGAACTCGACGAGGAACTGGCGCGGCTGATCTCGCCCGAATACGCGCGCAAGCAACTCGCCGAGCGGTTCAAGCTGCCCGTCGACGAGCTCGACCTCGACAGTGAGCTACCCGAGGACCTGCCCACCGAGGACGACATCGAGGGCGCCAAGAGCCGCTTCACCCTGATCGTGAATCTGGCTCGGCGCGAACGGCTCACGGTGCGCGAGCTGATCGCCCGGCTCGGCGGCGGACGCGGGCACCGCACTTTCGCGGGGACCGCGGTCCAGGTGGCCGACGCCATCGAGGACTGGTTCCGTCAGGGCGCCGCCGACGGCTTCAACATCATGCCCGCGGTGCTGCCCTCGGGTCTGGAGCGCTTCGTCGACGAGGTGGTCCCGATCCTGCAGGAGCGCGGCCTGTTCCGCACCGAGTACACCGAGACCACGTTGCGCGGCCACTACGGTCTCGCGCGACCGGCGAACCAGTTCGACGACGCGGACGCGCTCGTGGCCGCCCGATGAGATCGGACTGGATCCGGTACCTGACCCGTCGCTGTCTCGAGCACCGGCGGCTGGTGATCGTCAGCTACACCGGTGCGCTGGCGGCGGCGCTGCTCACCGCGGCGCTGCCGCTGGTGGTGCGGCATGTGGTCGACACACTCAGTGCCACCGCGGCGTCGGTGACGCCGTGGGTGGTGCTGTTGCTGGTGATCGGGGCGGCCAGGTTCGCGTCGTCGTACGCGCGCCGGGTGGCCTCCTCCGAGCTGTCGCTGGGGGTGCAACACGACCTGCGCCGCGACCTGTTCGCCGCATTGCTGCGGCTCAACGGGCGCGAGCAGGCACAGCTGCGCACCGGGCAGGTGGTGAGCAGGGCGATCACCGATGTCACGTTGATCCAGATGTTCTTGCAGCTCATCCCGATGATCGCGGGCAATGTGGCGCTGCTGCTGGCGGTGCTGGTGCTGATGGCCGTGATGTCGCCGGCGCTCACCGTGATCGCGCTGGTCGTGCTGCCGGGGCTGTGGATTGTCACCCGGCGCAGCCAGCGTCAGCTGTTCCCCGCGAACTGGGACGCGCAGGCGCGGGCCGCCGAGGTGGCGATGCAGGTCGAGGCCGCCGTGGCCGGTGTGCGGGTGGTGAAGGGTTTCGGGCAGGAGCAATACGAGCTGGAACAGCTGGGCGCGCGGGCGCGGGTGCTGTATCGGTCGCGGTTGCGGGTCGCCCGGATCACCAGCCGGTTCACCCCCGTCGTGCAGGCGGTGCCCGCGGCGGGGCAGGCGCTGATCCTGATCGTCGGCGGGTTGCTCGCGCTGCGCCAATCCATCACGCTCGGCACGTTTCTCGCGTTCATGACCTACCTGGGCGCTTTCGTGGGGCCGGTGCGGCAGTTCTCGATGCTGCTCACCGTGAGCCAGCAGGGCAAGGCGTCCCTCGACCGGGTGCGCGAGGTGATCGAAGCGCCGGACGACGCGGGCGCGGCGCCCGGCGCGGCGGGGACGCCGGTCGCCGCCTCGAGTGGGCTCGGCGTCACCGAGCCGCCGTCGATCGAATTCGACGCGGTCACTTTCGGTTTCGACGGCACGACGATCCTGGACGGCGTCGATCTGCGGATCGGCTCGGGTGAGACCGTCGCCGTCGCGGGCGGTGCGGGCAGCGGCAAGTCGATCCTGGTGTCGTTGCTGCCCGCCCTGCTCGAGCCCGATTCCGGCGCGGTGCGTTTCGACGGAATCGACCTGCGACAGCTGCCCGACCCACGCGCGCAGGTGGCGATGGTCTTCGAGGACACGCACCTGATGGCCGATTCGATCCGGGCCAACGTCGCCTACGGCAGACCCGACGCGAGCGACGAACAGGTCCGGCACGCGCTGTATCTGGCCGCGGCAGACGAATTCGTCACCGCCCTGCCGCAGGGCATCGACACCACCATCGGTGAACGCGGACAACGGCTCTCGGGTGGTCAGCGCCAGCGCATCGCGCTGGCTCGGGCCTTGCTCACCGAGGCGCCTGTCCTGGTGCTCGACGACGCCACCTCGGCCATCGACGCCCAGGTGGAGGAACAGATCTACCGGCGGATCGGCGCCGAACTGCGCAAGCGTACGACCATCGTCGTCGCGCACCGGATCTCGACCCTGGCGCTCGCCGATCGGGTCGCGGTGCTCGACGGCGGCCGCGTCGCCGAACTGGGCACACTGCGCGAACTACAGCAGTCCGGTGAGCTGTTCCGCGCCCTGTTCACGCCGCCGGAAGTCGTCGGCATCGGCGTCGACCCGCATCGCGACAGCACGCGGGTCGCCACCGAAGAGCTCTGGGTGGCACCGGAAGTCGACTCCGACGACGACCGCACGATGGAACACCTGGCCAAGGCGTTCGCGCGGCGCTCGGCAGGCGCGCCCGCGGGTCCCGGCGGTGGCGCTGGCGGGGGCATGATGGCCGGCGCGCCACCCAGCGGCGATATCGTCGCCCTGCTCGACCGGTTGCCGCCGGTGTCCGGCGAACCCGAGGTCGACCCGTCCTTTTCCCACACCCCGGACACCGCGTTCTCCCTGCCGCGACTGCTTCGCCCGTTCACCTGGCCGCTGCTCGCCGGACTCGGCCTGGTCGGACTCGATGCCATCGCCCAGGTGCTGATCCCGTTCCTGGTGCGCTACGGCATCGATCACGGCGTCCTGGCCGGTGCGCGCGAGGTGGTGATCGGCGCGGCCGCGCTGGCGATCGTGGTCGTGGTGGTGGACTGGGCGATCAGCGTCGCCCAGGTGCGCGTCACCGGGCGGGTCGGGGAGCGGCTGCTCTACGGTCTGCGCCTCAAGACCTTCGCCCACCTGCAACGGCTCGGCCTGCAGTATTACGAGCGCGAGCTCGGCGGCCGGATCATGACCAGGATGACCACCGACGTGGACGGGCTGTCGGCGTTTCTGCAGACCGGCCTGGCCACCGCGCTCACCAGCACGGTCACCATCGCGGGCGTGGTCGCCGCGCTCCTGGTGATCGACGCCGAACTGGCCGTGGTCGTGCTCGTGCTGCTGCCGGTACTCGGCGTCGCGACCGTGGCGTTCCGGCGCGCGTCGGTGCCCGCCTACAACCTGGCCAGGGAGCGCGTCAGCGCGGTCAACGCGTATCTGCAGGAGAACGTCGACAACATCACCGTCACCCAGGCGTTTCGCCGGGAGTCGGTGAACCAGAACGAGTTCGAGCGCCGGTCGTGGGCCTATCGCGACGCGCGGCTGCGCTCGCAGGTGCTGATGGCGGTGTTCTTCCCGTGCATCGAGCTGATGTCGGTGATCGCCACGGCCGCGGTGCTCGCGGTCGGCGTGCACCAGGTTCGCGACGACGTGCTCACCGCGGGCACGCTCATCGCGTTCCTGCTCTACATCGAGTTGCTGTTCGCCCCGATCCAGCAGCTCTCGCAGGTGTTCGACAGCTATCAGCAGGCGGTGGTCGGCGTCGACCGCATCGGTGACCTGCTGCGCACCCCCGTCGACACCCCCGAGGCCGCCGATCCGCTCCCGGTGACCGGCCTCGACGGCGCGATCGAACTGCGTTCGGTGAGTTTCGGGTACTCGTCGCGAGCCCGCACCGTGCTCGACGGGCTGGACCTGCGGATCGAGCCGGGCCAGAAGGTGGCCCTGGTCGGGGAGACCGGTGCGGGCAAATCGACTCTGGTCAAGCTGCTCGCCAGGTACTACGACCCGACCGAGGGAGCGGTGCTCGTCGACGGTGTCGACATCCGCCGGTTCCGCCTGCGCGACTTCCGCAAACGTCTCGGTGTCGTCCCGCAGGAGCCGTTCCTGTTCGGCGACACCGTGCGCGAGGCCATCGCCTACGGCAACCCCGACGCCGAGCCCGCCGAGATCGAGTGGGCCGCCCGCGCGGTCGGGGCGCACGAGATGATCGCGGCGCTCGAACACGGCTACTACCAGCCGATCGGCGCGCACGGGCGCAGTCTGTCGGCCGGGCAGCGGCAGCTGCTGGCACTGGCCAGGGCGCAGCTCATCGACCCGGACATCCTCATCCTGGACGAGGCCACCGCCTCGCTGGATCTGGCCACCGAGGCACGGGTGCGTGCCGCGGTCGACGTGCTGACCGCGGGCCGCACCACGATCGTCGTCGCGCATCGGCTCGCCACCGCCGCCGACGCCGATCTGATCGCGGTGGTCGGCGAGGGCAAACTCGTGCAGATCGGCGCTCATGCCGAGCTGGTGGCCGTCGATGGACCGTATCGGCGCCTGTGGGCCGCCTATGTCGGCGACGAAGCTCAGCACATTTCCAGCTAATCGGCGCGAGCTCGGCCGCCGTCCGGTGGGGGAGATCCGGATGGCGGCCGACCCCGGTCCACCTGGGAGCGCCGGACCGGGTCGGCCTTCGCCGCCGAATTCGCGTCACGACCGCCGTGTGTCGGTGCGGAACGGGACTTTCGCGTGTACCGCGGAGTAACTGTTACCTGCGGAAATGGCGCGTAGGGCGCGCGTTCGGGCGGTGTCCACGTACGCTCGTAGGAAGTCACCAGGTGCTGCGACCAGCGGGAGCAAATGCACAGGCACCCGTGCGGTCGTGCCGGCTAGGAGGTGTGCGATGAGCATTCAGCCCGATTTCGACCCGGACGCGCGGGCCCATGATGCCGACCCACTGGCGGAGACCGAGTACGGCACGGTCAGTGGAACCTGGGACGGACCGGTCGCCGTATGGCGCAGCATTCCCTACGCCGCCGCTCCCGCCGGCCCCGCTCGTTTCGCGAAACCCGAACCCCCGAAGCCCTGGGACGGCGTGCGCGACTGTGTGGTGTTCGGGGATATCGCACCGCAGGCCATGGGCGCGATGGTGCCGGTGGATTCCGACCTGCAGATGGGCGAGGACTGTCTGTGGGTCAATGTCTGGTCGCCGCGACCCGAGCCCAGCGACGACGCACCGCGCCCGGTCATGGTCTGGGTGCACGGCGGCGCCTACTGCCTGGGCACCGCAGCCCAGACCATCTACGACGGACGCAAGCTGGCCGAGGCGGGCGACGTCGTGGTCGTCTCGGTGAACTACCGAATCGGGGTGCTCGGTTTCCTCGATCTGTCCTCGTTCGGTGAGCAGTTCACCGCGAACCTCGGCCTGCACGATCAGCTCGCCGCCCTCGCGTGGGTGCGAGACAACATCGCCGCCTTCGGTGGTGATCCGGGCAACGTGACCCTCTTCGGTGAGTCCTCGGGCGCGGGATGTGTCACCGCGCTGCTCACCTCGCCCGCCGCGGCCGGGCTGTTCCACAAGGCGATCGCCCAGAGTCCGCCCGCCACCACGGTTTTCGGGCAGGAACGGGCGGCGGTCGTCGGACAGCGCTATCTCGAGCTGCTCGAACTCGGGCCCGGCGAGGCGAATCGGTTGCTGGAATTGCCGATCGAACAGCTCGTCGAGATCGGGTCCGTGCTGTTGGACGAGGTGCCCATCAAGGAACCGGGCAGGCTCGCCGCGGCCCCGGTCGTCGACGCGGACCTGTTGCCCGGCTACCCGATCGACCGATTCCAGCAGGGACATTCGCATCGGGTGCCGCTGCTGATCGGCACCAATCGCGATGAGGCGTCGCTGTTTCGGGTGCTGCGCTCACCGATCATGCCGGTGACGCCCGACGCGGTGAACGCGATGCTGCGCGACGTCGCCGCATCGCATCCCGAGATGTCGCCCGAGCGGATCGCCGAGATCACCTCGGCCTACCCTGACCTCACCAAAACCCGCGGCGCACTGGCGATGTCGACCGACGCGGCCTTCCGCATGCCCGCGGCCTGGGTCGCCGAGGGGCACGCCCAGCATTCGCCGACCTGGATGTACCGCTTCGACTACGCCACCCCGATGTTGAAGGCGGCCAGGGTGGGAGCCGGTCATGCCACCGAATTGCCGTATGTCTTCGGCAATTTCGGCACCTTGAACCACGACCCCACCTTCTGGCTCGGTGGGCGCAAGGCCTCGGTCGCGGTCTCGGGCCGCATGCAGCGCCGCTGGCTGGCCTTCGCCGAACACAGTGTCCCCGCCGCCATCGACGGCTCCAAACACTGGCCCCGCTACCGCCCCACCGCCCGCACCACCCTGCTCATCGACACCATCGACCGCGTGGTGGACAACCCCGACGCCGAACTCCACACCGCCTGGGGCGACCAAGCCGTCGGCTTCAGCTAGACCCGGCGCGAGCGCGTTCGATCTCGTTGATGTGGGTCTCGGTCCACTGCCGCAGGGCGGTGATCGGTTCGGCGAGGCTGCGACCCAGCGCGGTGAGTTCGTAGTCGACTCTGGGCGGAATGGTGGGATACACCGTGCGGGTGACGAATCCGTCGGCTTCGAGACGGCGCAGCGTCTGGGTGAGCATTTTCTGGGAGACGCCCTCGATGCGCCGGCTGAGGTCGGTGTAGCGCTGCGTGCCGTCGAGGAGCGCGTCGACCACCAGGATCGTCCATTTGCCTGCGATGTGATCGAGCACCTGGCGGGTCGGGCACTTCGCCGAGTAGGCGTCGGCGGGCAGACCGGAGGACTCCACGAAGGTCGTCATCGACGGATAGTAACGCACTATTTAGTGCCTACTTCCCAATAGAGAGTGACTCTCTGATAGTTGGCGCATGACATCGAAGACTCTGTCGGTCGCCGAGGCGATCCGCACCCGACGCACCGTCCGTCACTACCGCCCTGATCCGGTCTCGGCGACCGATCTTGAGGCGCTGCTCACTCTCGCCATCGAGGCGCCCACCAGCTGGAACTTGCAGGACCGCGCCATCGTCACCGTCACGAGCGAGGCGGGCCGGGCGGGCCTGGCCTGGGCGACCGGTGAGCAGCCCCAACCGCGGGAGGCGCCGCTGATTCTCGTGTTCGTCGCCGAACCGGAGTCCTGGCGCGAGGACCACAGCGACGTCTACGACCAGGCACGCGGCAACGGCGCGTGGTCCGAGGAGTTCATCGAGATGTTCGCCTCGGCGTCCCACGAGTTCCAGAACGATCTCGCGCGGCGCGGGCTACTGCGTGAATACGCGGTCAAGGACGCCATGATCGCGGCGACCTACGTGATGCTGGCGGCCACCGAGCTGGGGCTGGCCACCGCACCGATGAACGGCTGGGACGAAGCGAAGGTGAAGGAGGCGATCGGGATCGGCGACCGTGACGATCTCGCGATCGCGCTGCTGCTGGCGGTCGGTCACCCGGCCGAGCGACGCGATCATCCGGGGCGCCGGGCCATGGAGCGCAATGTCTTCCGTGAGGCATATGGGCTCGCGTGAACAGCACGACGCCGGGTCACCGGCCGAGGAATCGGCGGTGACCCGGCGTCGTGAGGATCAGACGTCGGTGGAGAAGCGGATGCCGCCGTCGGGGATGACCACGCCGGGCCACACGCGGGCGCCACGCAGGAGCTCGCAGCGGGCGCCGACATTGGCGCCGTCGCCGATCACACCGTCGCGGACCAGTGCGCGGGGGCCGATGCGGGCACCGAAGCCGATGATCGAGCGTTCGACGGTAGCGCCCGCCTCGACCACCGCGCCGTCGAAGATCACCGCGCCGTCCAGTCGCGCACCGGCGCCGATTTCCGCGCCGCGCCCGACCACGGTCCCGCCGATGAGCAGCGCGCCCGGTGCCACACCCGCGCCGGGGTGGACGAGGGACTCGCCACGCTGGCCGGGCAGGGCGGGGGAGGGAGCGATGCCACGGACCAGGTCCGCGGAGCCGCGCACGAAGTCCTCCGGGGTGCCCATGTCGCGCCAGTAGGAGGCGTCGACGTGGCCCTGGACGCGGGCGCCCTCGGCCAGGAGCGCGGGGAACACCTCGCGTTCCACCGAGACCGGGCGACCCGTGGGGATCTTCTCGATGTATTCGCGGCGGAACACGTAGCAACCCGCGTTGATCTGGTCGGTCGGCGGATCCTGGGTCTTCTCCAGGAACGCGGTGACGCGGCCGTCGTCGTCGGTCGGCACGCAACCGAAGGCGCGCGGATCGCTGACGCGGACCAGGTGCAGGGTGACGTCGGCGTTGGTCGACTCGTGGGTGTCGAGGATCGCACCGAGGTCGGTGCCGCCGAGCACGTCGCCGTTGAACACCATCACGTTGTCCGCGCGCAGCTTGGGCAGCACATTGCGGATACCGCCACCGGTGCCCAGCGGCTCGGTCTCGGTCACGTACTCCAGGTCGAGGCCCAGTTCGGAGCCGTCACCGAAGTGCTCCTCGAAGACCTCGGCCTTGAAGGACGTGCCGAGCACCACGTGGGTGATCCCGGCCTCGGCGATCCTGGCCAGCAGGTGGGTCAGGAACGGCAGCCCGGCCGTCGGCAGCATGGGCTTGGGCGCCGAGAGGGTGAGCGGACGCAGCCGCGTGCCCTGTCCGCCGACGAGGATGACCGCGTCGGTGCCTGCATTGCCTGCCATCGAGTTTCCCCTGTTCACAGTGATACCGCGCCCATTCAGGCGCCGGTTCGCGCTTGCTCACGCAGCGCCGATCGAACCGCAATCTTGGAGCGAACCGCAAGTCCGGCCCGCAACGCGCCCCGCAACGGTGCCTGCCACCAGTGCGGATGCCGGTCCGCCTGGAAGCGGTAGGCGCTGGCGTGGTGGGCGGGCAGCATCAATTCGGGATGCTTGCCCGCGGCATGACCCTTGGCGTGGGTCACCTCGGCGTCCGGGACGAATACATTGTGCCAGCCCGCCTTGCCCATGCGGTCACCGAAGTCCACGTCCTCCATGTACATGAAGTAGCGCGAGTCGAAACCGTCGATGGTGTCGAAGGCGGCGCGGCGCACCAGCAGGCAGGAGCCGGACAGCCAGCCGACCACCCGCTCGGAGATCTGCTCGTTCTCCTGGCGGTAGCGCATCGACCAGGGGTTCTTCGGCCAGACCGAGCCCAGAATCGCGTGCCCGGCGCCATCGGCGAGGCCGGGGACCCGGCGCGCGGACGGGTAGATGCTGCCGTCCGGCTCGCGAACCATCGGCCCGATCGCGCCGGCCCGCGGCCAGCGCGCGGCGGCTTCGAGCATCTTGTCGATGGAGTCGACGCCCCAGCGGATGTCCGGGTTGGCCAGGATGACGAATTCGATGGACGGATCGATCTCGGCGACGGCCCGGTTGATGGCGCCGCCGTAGCCGATATTGCCGCCGGTGTGCAGCAGCGTCACGTGCGAGTTGGCCTCGGCGACGAGTTCGGGGACGCCGTCGGTCGAGCCGTTGTCGGCCAGGATCACCTGCGGCTTCTCGCTGGTCGCGTCGGCGAGAGTGGTGATGAAGTGCTCGAGGTGCTCACCCGGTGAATAGGTCACCGTGACCACGGCAAGGCCGGCGGTGGCTGGAGAATCGGCTGCGTCTGCTGCGTTCACGACTGCGGAGCCTAGTCGGACAACCGGCGCAGTGCGTCGGTGAGTGCGATACGCCAGGGGCGAAGCGGGGTGAGGCCCGCCGCGTTCCAGGCGGCGGGGGACAGCACCGAATACGCCGGGCGCGGTGCGGGTCTGGGGAATTCGCTGGACGCGCACGGCAGTACCCGGTTCGGGTCGGCGCCCAGGTCGGTGAAGACCGCCGCGGCGAGGTCGAACCAGGTGGCGGTGCCGGAATTGGTGGCGTGCAGCACACGGGGGGCGTCGGGGCGGGTGCTCAATTCGAGCAGGCCCGCGGCCAGATCGGCGGCGCTGGTGGGAGAGCCGAGCTGGTCGTTCACCACGGTGACGGTGTCGCGTTCGGCCTCCAGCCTGCGCATCGTCGCGACGAAATCCCCCTCGACAACGGAATAGACCCAGGCGGTGCGCACGACCTGGGCGCCCAGCGCGAGCACCGCCTGCTCACCGGCGAGCTTGGATCGGCCGTAGACGGTTTCCGGCCCGGTGGGGTCGTCGGGTTCGTACGGAGTGCGCGCGGTCCCGGGGAAGACGTAGTCGGTGGACACGTGGATCAGCCGCGCTCCCGCCGCGGCGCAGGCGGCGGCCAGGACGCCCGGTCCGGTCGCGTTGGCGGCGAAGGCGGCGTCGACGTCGGTTTCGGCGGCGTCGACCGCGGTGTAGGCCGCGCAGTTGATCAGTACGGCCCCCGGGGCGAGGACGGCGTCGACGGCGGCGCGGTCGGTGATGTCGAGTTCGGCCCGCCCGAAGCCACGCGCCTCGGGTGCCAGGCGCAGGATCTGTCGCCCCAGCAGACCATGTGCGCCGGTTACGATCAGGTGAGCGGGGGCGGGGAAATCGACGTTCACGCGGCCAGTCTGGCACGCCGGGGCACGTGCGGTTGGGCCCGAGTGTGGTAACTGTTGGTTAGCCTGTGATGGCCGGTGTCCTCGGACGAGCCCGGGTTAACGACAAGGCGGAGTTTGCCGGGGGAAGAGCGGGCCGGGCGCGGAGTTCGTCGAGAGGATGCACGAGTGCGAGAGTCGACAAGACCGGTCAGCGCGCCTGCGGGCACCTTCGGTCCGGCCAAACTGATGGTGGCGATTTCGGCGGTGCTGGTGCTGGCACTCACCGGATTCGCCTGGCGCAGTGTCGATAACCTGATCGCCAACATCGACCGGATCGGTGGGCTCGGCCTCGGCGGTGAGCGCGACGGCGCTGTCGACATCCTGCTCGTCGGCGTCGACAGCCGCACCGACGCACACGGCAACCCGCTCACCACCGCCGAACGCGCGATGCTGCACGCGGGCGACGAGGTGGGCACCAACACCGACACCATCGTGCTGATCCGCGTGCCCAACGACGGGCGCTCGGCCACCGCGATCTCCATCCCGCGCGACTCCTACGTCGATGTCGGCGGCCAGGGCAAGGCCAAGATCAACTCCGCGTACGGCTCGACCAAGGAGACCGAACGCGCCGAACTGCTCGCCGACGGCAAGTCCGAGGCCGAGGCCGAACGCGAGTCGACCAAGGCCGGCAGGCAGGCGCTGATCAAATCGGTGGCGACCCTGACCGGCATCACCGTCGATCACTACGCCGAGGTGAGCCTGCTCGGCTTCGTGCTGCTCACCGACTCGGTCGGTGGTGTCGAGGTGTGCCTGAATCAGGCGGTGGACGAACCGATGTCGGGCGCGGACTTCCCGGCCGGGCGTCAGCGTCTCGACGGTCAGGAGGCATTGAGCTTCGTGCGCCAGCGCCACGATCTCGAACGCGGTGACATCGACCGGATCGTGCGTCAGCAGGTGTTCATGGCGCAATTGGTCGGCCAGTTGCTCAACGCCAAGACCCTGGCCAATCCGGGCAAGCTCAGCGAGATCAGCGAGGCGGTCGGGCGCACCGTCGTGCTCGACGACGACTGGGACGTGCTGGCTTTCCTGCAGCAGCTCAAGGATCTGTCCGGCGGCAAGGTGGAATTCGAGACCATTCCCGTCTCCGACCTCAACAGCATGACCTCGGCCGGGGAGTCGGTGGTGAAGGTCGACCCGAAGACGGTGCAGAAGTTCGTCGCCGGTCTGGTGGGGGAGGAGAAGAAGGAAGAAGACACCGCTCCGAAGATCGATACCTCGACCGTGACGGTGAACGTGCTCAATGCCGGCGGCGCCACCGGACTCGCGGGCAAGGTGTCCACGGCTCTGACGGGCAAGGGATTCCGGGAAGGCACGGTCGGCAACTACACCGGCGGCAGCGTGAGCTCGAGCCGCGTGCTGGCCGCCGACGCCGACGACCCGAAGGCAGCGGCGGTCGCGGAGGCGCTGGGCGGCTTGACGGTGGTCGCCGATGAGACGGTGTCTACGGATACAGTGAGCGTGGTGTTGGCGAGCGACTACTCTGGTCCCGGCTCGGCCGCGGCAGGCATGTTCGATCTCGACGCGACTTCCTCGGCGACCGCGACACCGATACCGCCCGCCCCGCCGATCGACGCAGGCCAGAACGGACCGAAATGTGTGAATTGACCCATGCGTGAGCCGAATTCGACCCTGACCGACGCCCTCCTCGACCCCATACTCGAACGTGATCCCGCCGGACCGCGCGTCACCTGGTACGACGACGCCACCGGCGCGCGGATCGAACTGTCCGGGCTGACACTGGCCAACTGGGCCGCCAAGACCGCGAACCTGATCCGCGACGAATTCGCGCTCACCCCCGGTGCGCGGGTCGCGGTGCTGTTGCCCGCGCACTGGCAGACCGCCGCGGTGCTGCTCGGCTGCTGGTGGGCGGGAACCGAAGTGGTGCTCACCCCCGATCCCGACGCCGACCTCGCGCTGGTCACGCCCGACCGGCTCGACGATGCCGACGGTGTCGACGAGGTGGCGGTGCTGTCGCTGGACGCCATGGGGACCCCGGTGCGCGACCTGCCGGTCGGAGTCACCGACTTCGCGACCGCGGTGCGCGTGCACGGCGATCAGTTCCTGCCCGGTGGTTTCCGGGCCGCGCTCGACGGGCTCCCGGTGCCGGAAGTGCTGACGATGGCCAGGAAGTCCGCTGCGCTGCAAGGTTTTTCCGCTGGCGACCGGGTGCTGTCGAGTACGCCATGGGAGACGGTGGAGGAGCTGATCGACGGCTTCGTCGCGGTGTTGTTCGCCGGGGCCTCGCTGGTGCAGGTCGTCAATCCCGATCCCGCCGGTCTCGAACATCGGGTCGTCACCGAGAAGGTGACCGTCCGGCGCTGACTCCTACCCAGGTATAGGTTCGGGTCCACCTCGGGGACGTGTCGCGTGTCACACCCCGTCCGTACTGTGGAAGCAAGACTTCGGCAGAGCGGCAGAGGTGGCGATGATAGCGAAATACTGGGTTCGATGGTCGGCCGAACACGGGGCGCCGCGTGCCATCCTGCGCTGGCAGGTGCGTCGCGGCGATCCGTTCTCGACGTTGCTCAGTGGTCAGCGGGGCCTGCACGATCCGTATCCGCTGATCGATGAACTGCGCGGTCGCGGCGGATTGATCAAGACGTCGGTCTCCTACGCCACGTTCGATCACGCGCAGGTTCGAGCGATTCTGCGCGATCCCAAATTCGGGGTGCGTCCCGCCCTCAACGCGGAACTGCCCGCCGCGTGGCGCAAGCTCGCCGAGGTGGTCACGGTACCGCCCAACCCGGTCGAGCCGCCGTCGATGCTGGTCCTCGACCCGCCGGAACACACCCGGATGCGCAAGCCGGTGGCGTCGGCGTTCACCCCGCGCGCGATCGCGCGGCTGCGCGAGCGCGTGGAGGTGGTCACCGCCGAACTGCTCGCGGCGATGCCCGCGGACGGCTCGGTCGACCTGATCACCGATTTCGCGGCCAGGGTGCCGATCGCGATCATCGCCGACATGCTCGGCTTCCCGCCCGCGGACCGCGAGATGTTTCTGCGCTGGGGCGACAAAGTCACCCCGCTGCTCGATCTCGGCACATCATGGCGGACCTATCGGGCCGCGATGGCCGCGATCGAGACCATGGACGACTACCTGGCCGACCACATCGCCACATTGCGTCGCGCGCCGGGTGAGGACATCCTGTCCACCCTGGTCCGCTCGGGTGATCTGAGTCTGCGGGAACTGCAGGCGGGCGCGAGTCTGCTGATGGGCGCCGGTTTCGAGACGACGGTCAACCTGATCGGCAACGCGGTCGCCGCGCTGTCGGCCCATCCCGATCAGCTCGCCCTCGCCCAGGACGATCCCGAACGCTGGCCCGACGTGGTGGAGGAAACGCTGCGGTTCGATCCACCCGTCCAGACCACCGCACGCCAGACGCTCGAGGATGTCGATATCGATGGTGTGCGAGTGCGGGCGAACAGTACGGTGATCCTGTCGCTGGCCGGGGCCAACCGCGACCCGGCGGTCTTCCCCGACCCGCACCGCTTCGACATCGACCGCCGTAATGCCAAGGAGCACTTGGCGTTCAGCAGCGGCGTGCACTCCTGCCTCGGTGCGAGCCTGGCCAGGATGGAGGCGGTTCACGCCCTGCGCGCGCTCTACACCCGCTACCCGAATCTGCGTTTGCGCGGCGAGCCGGTCCGTCGAAACCTGTTCACGCTGCACGGTTTCGAGCACATGCCGGTCGACTTGGGTCCGGTCGCGCGCGTCTCGGCCCCCGATGACCTGGCGGGTGCGTCCCGTCCGGCCTGAGTCCGGTGCTCGCCGGTCGCCGGCCGGACTTTCGCGCCTGCCCGCGCCGGACGAGCCCTCCGTGCGCGGCTACGTGCTCGCACGCCAGCGGTAGCGGGTCTTCGGCCGGCCGGCCCGGCCGTAATCGGCGCGACGCTCGGCCAATCCGTCGTCGGCGAGCTTCTCGAGATAGCGCCATGCCGTGATCCGCGAAACACCCACGGCCGCCGCGGCATCGGTGGCCGTGATCCCGGCTTCGGCCGCGCGTACCGCGCGCGACACCTCTTCGAGGGTGTGCTGGACAACGCCTTTCGGCGCACCGGCCTTCTGGTCGGCGGTGCGCAGCGCACCGAGCGCGCGGTCGATGTCGTACTGCGACAGTGCCGCCTCACCCGCGGGCAGCGCGGTGTCGAAACCGCGGTAGCGTTCCAGCTTTTCCCGGAACGCGGCGAAGGTGAACGGCTTGAGCAGGTACAGCACCACACCGTGCGCCACCGCGCTGCGCACCATGTTCAGCTCGCGCGCCGAGGTGATCGCGATGACATCGGGGCGCGGCTGGAGCCCGTTGAGCGCGGCGGCCACATCGAGGCCGCTGATGTCGGGCAGGCCGATGTCCATCAGCACCAGATGGAACGGATTGCCGTCGGCGATCGCCTCGGCCGCCACCCGCAGCGCGTCGCGTCCGGTGTGGACGACCCCACCGGTGACGAAACCGTCGAGCCGTTCGAGATAGGCCCGATGTGCCTGGGCGATCAACGGCTCGTCCTCGACGATCAGGACGCGGATCATGGTGTCTCCCTCAGCGGAATGCGAACGATGACCGCGCTGTGTGGTGCGGCCGTGGTGGTGATGGTGCCGCGATGTCGATCGACGAGGCGGTGCACCAGAGCGAGGCCGAGGCCCGCGTGGTCGGATTTCGTGGTGTAGCCGCGTTCGGCGGCCCGCGAGAACATCTGGGCCGACATGCCGGGCCCGCTGTCGGACACCTGGACCCACAGCGCGCCGTCACGATGACACACCGACACCTCGACGCGCTTGTCGACGGTGCCCGCCGCCGCGTCGATCGCGTTGTCGATCAGGTTGCCCGCCAGGGTGACGGTCTCGTGCGCGGACAGTGGATCGGTGGAGTCCAGCGCGGTGTCCTCGCTGATCGCCAGGCTCACCCCACGCTCGGCGGCCTGGTCGACCTTGCCGAGCAGCAGCGCGGCCAGCGCCGCGTCGCCGACGGCGGCCAGCAGCCGGTCGATCAGCACCTGCGAGAGCTGTAGCTCCGCGGTCGCGAAGGCTACCGCTTCGTCGGGTCGGCCCAGCTCGACCATCGTCACCACGGTGTGCAGCCGGTTGGCCGCCTCGTGTGCTTGCGCGCGCAGCGATTCGGCGAAGCCGCGCACCGAGTCGAGCTCGCCGAGCACCGCGCGCAGTTCGGTCTGATCGCGGATGGTGAGCACGGTGCCGATTTCGCGGCCCTCCCAGCTCACCAGGTCCTGGTTGACCAGCAGGATGCGGTCGGTGGTCACGTGCGTCTCGTCGCGCACCACACCCCCGCTCATCTGTTGCAGCGAGACCGGCAGGTCGCTGCGCAGGACGGGACCGTCGGGCAGGTCGAGCAACGTGCGCGCCTGATCGTTGACCACCTCCGCGGCCTCGGATTGGTCACCGAACACCACCAGGCCCTCGTGGACGGAGTGCAGCACCGCGTCGTGGTGCTCGTAGAGCGCGCGTAGTTCGTCGGGGGCCAGGCCGTGGGTCTGGCGGCGCAGCCTGCGGCTGATCAGGAACGACGAGAGCGCGGCCAGCGCGAGACCCATCGCGGCGACGCCGAGGATCAGCGGCAGCTGGGAGGCGACCTGGGTGCTGATCTTGGCTCGGGTGACACCCGCCGAGACCAGCGCGACCACCCGGCCGTTGTCGTAGACCGGGGTGACCGCGCGGATCGAGGGACCGAGGGTACCGGTGAAGGTCTCGGTGAGGGTCTGGCCCGCCAGGGCTCCGTCGATGCTGCCGACGAACGGCTTGCCGATCAGGTCGGGGTTGGTGTGGGTGTAGCGGGTGCGGTCGGGGGCCATCACGACGATGAAGTCCATGCCGGTGGCCGCCCTGATCCGCTCGGTGGTCGGTTGCAGCAATCCGCTCGGGTAGGGCGAGTTCACCGCGGCCAAGGTCGACGGCGACCGCGCCACCGTGACCGAGACGTCTCTGACCTGCATCTCCGCGGCCAGGTCATGGTCGCGCCTGGCATCGAGCACGGCCAGGATCGTGCCGATGGCGATCAGCAGCGCCAGCACCACCAGCTGCCATACGAAGGCCTGTCCCGCGAGCGACAGTCGTCCTCGTCGCACCTCTTGCCTCCGACCTGGATTTCTCGAACGTTATGCGCAGATATGAAACTTATGGACCAAAGTGACGGCCGTCACAATAGTTGCTCATGCTCGTCGGCATGAGTGATACCACCGCAGCGCGGAAACGCGACCATACCCACTGGCTGTACATCGCGGTGATCATTGCCGTCGTGGCCGGCGTCGTTGTCGGCCGGGTGGCCCCGGAATTCGGTCAGTCACTCGCGCCGCTCGGCACCGTGTTCGTGAACCTGATCAAGATGATGATCGCACCTGTCATCTTCTGCACGATCGTCCTGGGCATCGGTTCGGTGCGCGCGGCCGCGACCGTCGGCAAGGTGGGTGGCCTGGCCATCGGCTATTTCCTCGCGATGTCGACGGTCGCGCTCGGCATCGGGCTCGTCGTCGGCAACCTCATCGATCCGGGCGAGGGCCTGAACGTCGGCGCCACCGGAGCGGGCGCGAAGTACGCCGATCAGGCGCACAGCGCGGGCGGTACCTGGGACTTCATCCAGAACATCGTGCCGACCACGCTCGTGTCCTCGCTCACCGCGGGCAGCGTGCTGCAGGCGCTGTTCGTCGCGCTGCTGGTCGGGTTCGCCGTGCAGGCGATGGGCGAGGCGGGCGCACCGATCCTGCGCGCGGTCTCGCTGGGCCAGAAGCTGGTGTTCCGGATCCTGTCGATGATCCTGTGGCTGGCGCCGATCGGCGCGTTCGGCGCGATCGCGAACGTGGTCGGCCGCACCGGCTGGTCGGCGGTGGTGCAGCTGGCGACGCTGATGATCGCGTTCTATCTGACGTGCCTGGTGTTCGTGTTCGGTGTGCTCGGGGTGATCTTGCGGATGGTCTCGGGCGTCTCGATCCTGAAGCTGTGCCGCTACCTGTCGCGTGAGTACCTGCTGATCGTGGCGACCTCGTCGTCGGAGTCGGCGCTGCCGCGCCTGATCGCGAAGATGGAACACGCGGGGGTCGAGCGCACCACCGTGGGTGTTGTGGTCCCGACCGGGTATTCGTTCAACCTCGACGGCACCGCCATCTACCTGACCATGGCCTCGATCTTCATCGCCGACGCCATGGGCAAGCCGCTCGAGCTCAGTGAGCAGTTCGGCCTGCTGCTGTTCATGATCATCGCGTCCAAGGGCGCCGCGGGCGTGACCGGCGCCGGCCTGGCCACCCTCGCCGGTGGCCTGCAGAGCCATCGCCCCGACCTGCTCGACGGCGTCGGCCTGATCGTCGGCATCGACCGCTTCATGTCGGAAGCCCGTGCGCTGACCAACTTCTCGGGCAACGCGGTGGCCACCCTGCTCATCGGTACCTGGACCAAGACCGTCGACGCCGACCGGACCCGGCGCGTGCTCGATCGTGAGCTGCCCTTCGACGAGGAGACGATGGTCGACGACCACATCGACAACCACGTCGACGAACATCGCGTCGACATCACGAAACCTGTTCCGGCCCAGGTGGTCGACGCGCAGTGAGACAGCCGAAAGGCCCCGCGACGAGATCGCGGGGCCTTTCGACGGTGAGATCCTGGACCGGCTAGATTCTGGACCACTTGCCGGGGTTGAGGTGGAACTGCACCAGGGCGGTGGCATGACCGTGGCCGAGGCCGTGCTCGGACTTCAGCCAGGTGACCAGGGCAGTGTGCCCGGTCGGCTCGGCCGCGGCGAGCAGGGCGAACCACTCGTCGACGGTGCGCCCGTACTTGGTCTCGATGGTGGGAAAGTAGGACGCGGGGCCGTGCGGCGCGTTCGCCATGGTGGTTCCTCCTCGACAGGTGATCGTTATCGGTGGAGACGGTGCGGCGGTGCGAAATTCATCGCTGCTGGGGTCATGCCGCGACGAGTGCGTGATCGGTGGTGGTCGAGCGGCGTTCGCGGATCAGCAGCACGCCGGCGAGCGCGACGAGTACGGCGGTGAAGCCGTGGACGCCGAACGCGGTGGCGGTGGAGCCGTGCCAGCTCAGGACGGTGGCCATGTCCCCGAACGGGGTGAGCGAGGTGGCCAGCATGGCGACGCCGAGCGCGAAGCGCTGCTTGGTGGCCAGCAGGCCGAGGATCACCAGGCCGCTCACCACGTCGCGGACGCCCTTGAGGTTCAGGAAGGCCACCGCGTCCCCCTCGGGTACAGCGGGGAGGCCGAAGCCCGCGGCTGTCATCTCCGGGGCGATGAGGTAGTTGATGCCGACGTAGATGATGAACAGGCCGCCGAGCAGGGAGAGGGCGGTGGCGATGCGCGAGGTGGTCATGAGGTGCTCCTGAATCTTGTTGCTTGCTCTGAAATCTAGCGGCGCTAGGTGTTGAGAGAACAATAACCCGATCCTCGCTATCTTGTCTAGCGTTGCTAGAATATCGAGCATGAGCACCCAGCAGCGCAAGGAACGCGAACGCGCCGAACGGCATCAGCGGATCATCGACACCGCGCGCGAGATGGCCGAAGCGGAAGGCTGGGACGCGGTCACCATCCGCAAACTGGCCGACCGCATCGAATACAGCCAGCCCGTGCTCTACAGCCATTTCGCGAACAAGGCGGCCATCGTCGGCGCCGTCGCCCTGCAGGGCTGCGTCGAACTCGCCGAGCAACTGAAGCAGGCCCGCGAGGCGGCGACCACCCATTCCGAGGTGATCGCCAACGTCGCGCGCGCCTACCTCGACTTCGCCACCGCCAACCCGGCCCGCTACGACGCCATCTTCCAGCAGAAGACCGACCTGAACTTCGGCCTCGACGCCCCGCAGCCCCTGCGTGACGCCTTCGCCGGCCTGGAAGCGATGTTCTCCCCCTATGCCGAGGGCGACGATCTCGGCGCCCGCACCGAAGTGGCCTGGGCATCCCTGCACGGCCTGGCCACCCTCGACCGGGGTGGACGGCTGCGCCCCGAACTGCGTGAACGACGCCTCACCCTGCTGGTCGACGGGACCAGCGAGGCGACAGCCGATCCGGCCTGAGCGAGGCGACGGCGCGTCGAACCTGCCGGGTGACCCAGCGCACCTGGACGGGCTCGTCGCTCCGCGTAGGTTGGAGGCAACGACGCAGGTCGGCAGAGCGGGGCGAGGGCGAAGGGACGGCGGATGGCGGAAGTCGTAGTAGTGGGGTCGGGGCCGAACGGTCTTGCCGCGGCGGTGATCGCCGCTCGCGCCGGGTTGTCGGTGCGGGTCCTCGAAGCGCAGGAACAGGCGGGCGGCGGCTCGCGCACGGCCGAGCTGACCCTGCCCGGATTCCATCACGACATCTGTGCGGGCGCGCATCCGATGGCGTTGGCGTCACCGTTCTTTCGGGCTTTCGACCTCGAGGCGCACGGCGTCGACCTGCTCACCCCGACCGTTTCCTACGCGCACCCCCTCGACGGCGGGATCGCCGGATTGGCGTGGCGCAACATCGAATCCACCGTCGCCGACCTAGGCCGCGACGGTCGCCCGTGGCGCGACCTGTTCGCGCCGCTGGTCGAGCACTGGCCCGATGTCGTCGACCTGGCCATGTCGGATCTGCGGCACCCGCCACTGCGCGTCGGCACCGGCATCAAGTTCGCGACCCGTCTGCTCGAACAGGCGTCCCCGCTGTCGGACAGCCGTTTCAGCGATGACGTCGCGCCCGCGATGTTCAGCGGGGTGGCCGCCCACGCCATCACCTCACCGCGCGCCTTCCCCGCCGTGGGCGCGGCCCTGCTGCTCGGCACTCTCGCGCACGCGGGTGGCTGGGTGATCCCGCGCGGTGGCAGTCAAGCCATCCCGAACGCGATGATCGCCGAGATCGAACGTCTCGGCGGCGAGGTGCGCACCGGGCACCGGGTCGACGATTTCGCCGAACTCGCCACCGCGCGCACGGTGCTGTTCGATACCTCGCCCGCCGAACTCCTTCGCATCGCCGGTGACCGTCTGCCCTCGCGATACCGCAACAGCCTCGGGCGTTTCCAGTACGGCAATGCCGCGTGCAAGGTCGACTTCGCCCTGGCGGGACCGGTGCCGTGGGCTGCCCCCGGCGCCGACCTGGCGGGCACCCTGCACCTGGTCGGCACCAGGGCGCAGGCGATGCACGCCGAACATCAGGTCGCCACCGGCACTTTCGCCGATCAGCCCTTCGTGCTGGCCATTCAGCCCGGCGTGGTCGACTCCACCCGGGCTCCGGAGGGGCAGCACACTCTCTACACCTACGCCCATGTCCCCAACGGCACCGATCGCGATATCAGCGATCAGGTGATCGACCAGGTCGAACGTTTCGCGCCCGGTTTCCGCGACCTGATCCTGGCGAAACACGTGACACCGGCTGCCTTCATGCCCGCGCACAACGCCAACTACATCGGCGGCGACATCTCGGCGGGCGCGATGACCACGCGTCAGACCCTGTTCCGGCCGCTCGCTCGCTGGAATCCTTACTCCACCCCGATTCCGGGCACTTACCTGTGCTCGTCGTCGACTCCACCGGGTCCCGGTGTCCATGGGATGCCGGGCCTGCACGCGGCGCATCACATGCTGCGCAACCGATTCGGCATCGTCACCGACCCGCTCGACCTGTTGCGCGGCGAGGCGCCCGCCTACCGGTAGGGCTTCATCGGTGCGTCGTGGACCTTGTCGGGCTCGAACACATCGGGCTCGAGGTAGATCGTGCACGTGTTCGGCACGGCGATGTGGATACGGTCGTCGGCGGCGTCGATCACCTCGGCGACCTGGGTGATGTCGAGGCCCGCGTGCAGCGCGATCTTGGCGTTGATCAGCAGATCCTGGGGCCCGAGGTACTGGGTCTGCATCCTGATCACGCGCTCGATCCGCGGATCGGCCAGCAGCGCCGACCGAATCGCGGTGTCGTCCTTGGCCGTCGCGCCCTCACCGATCAGCAGGCTCTTGGTCTCCACGATCAGGATCACCGCGTTCACGCCGAGCAGGATGCCGATGAACAGCGTGCCGACGCCGTCCCATACCGCGTTTCCGGTGAGCACCGACAGACTCACCCCGGTCAGGGCGAACAGCAGGCCGATGATCGCGCCCGCGTCCTCGAGCAGCACCACGGGCAGTTCGGGATTGCGGGTGTGGCGGATGAAATACCACCACGAATTCTTGCCCTTCAGCGGCGCCGACTGCTTGCGCGCGGTACGGAAACTGGCGCTCTCCAGTACCAGCGACACCCCGAGGATCCCGATCGCCACCCAGGCCGAAACGATCTCCTCGGGGAACCGGATCTTGTGGATCGCCTCGTTGATCGCGAACAGCGACCCCATCACGAACAGGACGAGCGCGACGACGAACGAATAGAAATACCGATTGCGCGAATACCCGAAGGGGTGCAGCGTATCCGCGGGCTGGTCGGCCCGATTGCGGCCGACCAGCAGCAGCGCCTCGTTCCCGGTATCGGCCACCGAGTGCACGGCCTCGGCCAGCATCGCCGACGAGCCGGTGATGAACGCGCCGATGAACTTCGCGACCATGATCCCCGCGTTCGCCCCGAGTGCGGCGAGGATCGCGATCTTGCTGTCTTCACCTTGCTCGGCCATATCGGAACGCTACCGCCAACACCGAGCCACGCACCGACCTCGGCACCGTGTCGTCGGCCGAGAACCGCGGCGCCAGCCGCTATTCAACTCGGTACAGATCGGGTTCCAGGTAGATGAGGCGGGCCATGGGGACTGCTGCGCGCACGCGCGTTTCGGCGGCGTCGATCGCCTCGGCGACATCGGCGATGTCCAGGTTCGGGGCGAGGGCGACCTTCGCGGCGACCAGCATTTCGTCCGGGCCGAGGTACTCGGTCTTGAGGTGGATCAGCGAGGTGATCCTGGTGCCGTCGACCAGGTTCTCGCGGATCGCCCGACCCTGTTCGGGGGTGGCGCCCTCACCGATGAGCAGGCTCTTCATCTCCACGATCAGCACGATCGCGATGATGCCGAGCAGGACACCGATCGACAGGGTGCCGATGCCGTCGTAGATCGGGTTGTCGGTGACCATGGTGAGCCCGACGCCACCGAGGGCGAGCACCAGACCGATCAGCGCGCCGGTGTCCTCGAGCAACACCACCGGCAGCTCGGGGCTGCGCGAGTTGCGGATGAACCGCCACCAGCTCGCGTTGCCCTTGAGCGGCCTGGATTCGCGGACCGCGGTGAGGAAGCTGAAGGTCTCGAGGCCGATCGCGATCACCAGGATGACGACCGCGACGATCGGCTGACTCAGCTCTTCGGGGTGCTGGATCTTGTGGATGCCTTCGTAGATCGCGTACACCGAGCCGAGGGTGAACAGCACCAGCGCCACGACGAACGAGTAGAAGTAGCGATTGCGGCCGTAGCCGAACTGGTGCAGCTCGTCGGCGTCCTTGGCGGCGGCGCGCTGGCCGAACAGCAGCAGGCCCTGATTCGCGGTGTCGGCGACCGAGTGCACGCCCTCCGCCATCATCGAGGCCGAACCCGTGATGAACGCGCCGACGAACTTCGCCACCGCGATCCCCGCGTTGGCCGTCAACGCCGCGACAATCGCCTTCTTGCCACCACCAGCCGACATGCCGGCCCGCCCTTCTGTTCACTGAACACGACTCGCCACAGCCTAATCGGACACAGCCGCGAACCGGTCATCAGTCCCTTGCGGCATGGGCGCGGCGAAGGCGGTTCAGTTGTCGCCGACGCAGGCGCTGAACAGCTGGGCGGGGCCGCGCAGCGCGCGCGCCTTGATGTCGGTGTCGGCAGCGGAGATCCAGGCCGCGCTGCCACGTTCGACGATGAGCGTGTGCCCGTTCTCGGAGAGTTCGAGCGTGCCCGCGGTGCACAGCACGATGCCGGGGCCCGCGTCGGCGAGCACGACCGGCTCGTCGTCGGCGCCGAGGTCGAAACGGCACAGGGCGAATTCCGGTGCGGGCGTGCGGTATCGGATGCCGCCGTCGCTACCGGGTTCGGGTTCGATCACCGGCAGGTCGATCGGCTCGAAGTCCAGCACCCGCAGCAGTTCTGGCACGTCGACGTGCTTGGGGGTGAGCCCACCACGCAACACGTTGTCGGAATTGGCCATGATCTCCACGCCCACCCCGCGCAGGTACGCGTGCAGATTGCCGGCCGCGAGGAACAGCGCCTGGCCAGGTTCCAGGGTCAGCCGGTTGAGCAGCAGCGCGGCGAGGACGCCCGCGTCGCCGGGGTAGACCTCGGCCAGTTCGAGCGCGGTGCGCACCTCGGCGGTGAACTCGTGCGCGCCCTTGCTCGACAGGTAGGTCACACAGCCCTCGAGCACCGTGGGCAGCAGCTTCGACAGCACGGCGGGCGGCAGCGTGATCCAGGTGGTGAACAGGGTGCGCAGACCGGCCGAATCGGGCTGGGCGGCAAGCAGTTCGGCGTAGATGTTGAGGCCGGGTACATCCAGCGCGCGCAACAGGTCGACGGTGCGGTGCGGATCGCGGAACCCGGCCAGCGCCTCGAAACGTTCGAGTGCGACAACGAGTTCGGGCTTGTGGCTGTCGTCGCGGTAGTTGCGCAGCGGCGAATCCAGTGCCACGCCGGTGCGGTTCTCGCGTTCGAAACCGGCACGCGCCTGCGCCGAACTCGGGTGCGCCTGGAGCGAGAGCGGTTCCTCGGCGGCGAGGATCTTCAGCAGGAACGGCAGCCGGGCGCCGAAAGTGTCGGCCGCTGGTCCCAATTCACCCGCAGGGTCGGCCATGAGGACATCGAGCAGTGAACGTTTGCCCGAGCCGGTCTGCACGTGCGCGGGATCGGCCGGGTGCGCGCCGAACCACAGTTCGGCTTCGGGATGGGCCGATGGCACCGGCCGTCCGCACAGCTGAGCGAGCGCGGTGCGCGACCCCCATGCGTAAGAACGCAGCGCACCAACGAGTTCCTGCACTAGTAGCGTCCCCCGTCGTATCGATCCGGTTCGGGCGCGGCGGCACCGCGCGCACCGGTGAGTCGAAGATAGGCCGCGGCCATGTCGAGCCGCAGCGCGAGCACAGCGAGCTGCTCGAGTTCGCTGCCGTGTCCGCCCCCTGCGGCGGAGTCGGCAGCGGTGCGTTCGATCGCGGGCGCGGCGCCGGGGTCGGCGAGCTGGGATTGCAGCACGTCGACATCGGCATGGACCAGATCGGCGTCGACCAGGCCCGCGCCCGCGCCTTCGAAGACCGCGAGCTTGCGCCGGGCGGCGGCCTGGTCGGGATGCACGCTCAAGGCCAGCACCCGGACCCGGTCGACCGGGGCGGGACCGTCGAGTTCCTCGTCATGGAACAGCGGATCGAAGCCGGGCGCGGTGCCGCCGGTGGCAGCGGCCAGGCGCCCGACCGCCGCGACGGCGTCGGCGAGATCGGCGGCCGAAGCCAACCGGCCCGCGGACTGCAGCAGCACCTCGGTGCCGTGACCGGCCAGTTCCACCGCGGCGGGCGAGTCGCCCGCGAGGACGATCCCCACCCCGTGCATCCGCGCGGCGAGGGTCTTGGCCGGGTTGTGGAAGACCTCGTTGGTGGGGCCGTCGCGCAGCGCTTCGGCGTCGAGCATGTCGGCCAGCGCGGTGAGATCGGGCGTGGCCGGGCCGCTGCGCTGGGCGTCGACCCCACGCAGCACGGCGATGCCGACGGCGAGGAAACGCAGCAGCCGATTGTGGTCGAGAACGGGCACCCTCGGTTCGAGCACGATCGCGCGACCGGCGGCGACCGCGCGCAACGGACCCTCGTTGGGCGCGGCGATCACCACCTCGGCGCTGCGGCGCAGGGCACGGTCGACGGCATCGATCAGCCGCGGGTCACCCGCGTCGTCGCCGGCCACCAGGACCACGTCCAGCGGACCGACCCACGGCGGCAGCGCGGTGACGGGCACGATCGGCAGCCCGGCCCGATCGCCGAGCGTGGCGACGAGCAGTCCGGCCGCGCGCGCGGCGCGACCCGATCCCGCCACCAGCACCAGGCTGCGCGGGCGCAGGTCGGAGAGCCGTTCGATGAGCGAGGTTTCGGCGACCGCCGCCGCGGTGGCCCGCACCTGGGCGCCGCCCGAGGCCGCCGAGCGCAGGGCGCCGCCGGTGTCGGCCGCCGCCAGCGACTCGGCATCGTCGAGGTCGAATACCGGTGTTCCAGCGATCATCGCCGAATCCACCTCCCCTCATCGCGCTGTGTCGTCTGTGACTCCACTATTCCAGCCGGGCACCGGCAATGCTCGTAATCCGCCGTCGCCGAATACCGGGCATGTGATTCCACGGGTACTGGTTTCATCTTCCCAGTCAGGCGCGGACGATGCTCAGGATCTCGGTCACGAGTGCGTTTACATCGTCGCGCGATCCGGCCTCGACATTGAGTCGAAGCAGCGGTTCGGTATTCGATGCGCGCAGGTTGAACCAGGCGTGGTTGCCCAGGTCGACCGTGACGCCGTCCATCCGGTCCACCGACTCGGTGCGGTCGGCGAACGCGGCGAGCACGGCGGCGGTGCGGTCGGCGGCGTCGGCGACGGTCGAGTTGATCTCGCCCGAGGCGGCGTACACGTCGTAGGCGGCCATCAGGTCCGAGACCGTACGCTCGCCCTCGCCGAGCGCGGCCAGCACGTGCAGCGCGGCCAGCATGCCCGAGTCGGCACCCCAGAAATCGCGGAAGTAGTAGTGCGCCGAGTGCTCGCCACCGAACACCGCGCCGGTCGAGGCCATCTCCTGCTTGATGAACGAGTGCCCCACCCGCGTGCGCACCGGCTTGCCGCCCAGCTCCTCGACCAGCTCGGGCACCGCGCGCGAGGTGATCAGGTTGTGGATCACGGTCGCGCCCGGCTCCTTGGCCAGCTCACGCTGCGCCACGATCGCCGTGATCGCCGACGGCGACACGGGCTCGCCGCGCTCGTCGACGACGAAGCAACGGTCGGCGTCGCCGTCGAAGGCCAGGCCGATGTCGGCGCCGCTGGAGCGCACCAGCGCCTGCAGGTCGACGAGGTTCTTCGGGTCGAGGGGGTTGGCTTCGTGGTTGGGGAACGAGCCGTCGAGTTCGAAGTACAGCGGCACGATCGTGATCGGGCCCAGGGTGCCGAGGACGGCGGGCACGGTGTGGCCGCCCATGCCGTTGCCGGCGTCGACCGCGATGGTGAGCGGGCGGATCTGGTCGAGGTTCACCAGTTCGCGCAGGTAGTCCGCGTAGTCGGCGAGCAGATCGGTGCTGGTGGCGGTGCCGGGCGCGCCGTCGTAGGCGGGCACGCCCGCGATCACCTCGGCCGCGATGGTCGCCAGCCCGGTGTCCTGCCCGACGGGCAGCGCGTTCGCGCGGCAGAGCTTGATGCCGTTGTACTTGGCCGGGTTGTGACTGGCGGTGAACATGGCGCCGGGACAACCGAGCTTGCCCGAGGCGAAGTAGAGCTGGTCGGTGGAGGCCAGACCGATGTGCACCACATCGAGGCCCTGGGCCCGCACGCCCTGCGCGAACGCCTCGGACAGCGCGGGGGAGGACTCGCGCATGTCGTGGCCGATCACGACGCGGGTGGCGCCTTCTTCGCGCATCAGACGCGCGAAGGAAGCGCCGACATCGCCGACGAACGCCTCGTCGATCTGTTCGCCCACCACCCCGCGGACGTCATAAGCCTTGATCACGGCATTCACGAGTTCGCCAGAGCGCGCGAGGGTCGTCATGGGGCTAACCCTAGCGGGCTGCGCCGACTCTCCGGGATCCTGGCCGGACTAGCTACGGATCCGGCAGAACCCGTAGGTGGCCGCGGCGGCCCGTGCGCGCGGTGCGGGGGGCCGCGGCGGCGTTGTCGCGGTAGCCCGGCTGGTCGGCTTCGGCGGGGCGGCGACGCAGGCCCGCTTCGCGGACGGCTTCGGCCAGCGCGGTGAGATCGTCGTCGTCGGGGGTGCTCGAGGAGAAGCCGCCTTCGTGGCGGACCAGTTCCCAGCCCTTGGGCGCGGTGATGCGGCAGGCGTGCGTTTCGCAGAGATCCCAGGAATGCGGTTCGGCGACGGTGGCCAGGGGTCCGACGACAGCGGTCGAGTCGGAGTACACATAAGTCAGCGTCGCTACAGCCGGGTTCTTGCAGCCGGGTCGGCAGCAACGACGCATAGGGATCACGACGTCGAGATTAGCCCTCCGCGGCCCGAAAGTGGATACGGACACGCCCTAATGAGCGAAGGCGGAGGACGTCTATTCGGGCTCGGGATCGATCAGATCGGGATCGACGCCGAGGTAGGTCGCGATCTGCTGGACGAGGACCTCGCGCAGCAACTCGACCAGATCGTCGGGATCGGCGGCCCGCAATTCCAGCGGCTTGCGGAACAACACCACTCTGGCGCGAGTGGCCGCACCGTGCCGGTCGACGCCCGCGGGGATCAGCCGCGACAGCGGCACCGGTCCGTCGGCGACCACCTCATCCGGCCAGGTGACCGAATCAGGATGCAGTGGACGGATTTTCGGAACATCGTCGACGGCGATGTCGAGCTTGGTGAGGCGATCGTGCCAGCGGGTGTCCAGTGGGGCGAATGCCTCGAGCACGAGCCGATCGAATTTCTGGCCCCTGGTGCGCCACGCGGGCACCGTCGGCGGGAGCATGGGGCCACGGACACCGCGGCCGCGGCGGGTCACCGAACGAGCGGTGGGTGCCGGGGAATGACGCCGGGAACGTGCCATGGGTCTTTCACCTCTCTCGCCTGCACCGTGAAAATCAACAAGGGCGTTCGCCCGGAGACACCGACGTACTGCGCCTGCGTGGCTCCGGGCCAGGCCTGGAGAGAGTCTACTTTCGAACAGTCACTTAACCGATTCCGCGCTTCAGCCTGCGACGCTCTCGTTCCGAGAGACCGCCCCAGATGCCGAAGCGTTCATCATGTGCCAGTGCGTATTCCAGGCACTGGTCACGTACTTCACAGCCCAAGCAGATGCGCTTGGCCTCACGCGTCGAGCCGCCCTTCTCGGGGAAGAACGCCTCGGGGTCGGTCTGAGCGCAGAGGGCACGTTCCTGCCACTGCTCTTCGATCGACTCGAACATTTCGTCGAAGCCCGTAACGACCAGACTCAGCCGGGGAGCCGCGACTTCGCTTACCACGTCCGGTTCCTGCCAGCTCATGTCAGCGCAGACAGCGTGAGCTGCGCCTGCTGTGGAATCGGTCGGCGAGACCAGATCTTCGGTCATCGTTCCGCCTCCTCACTATGTGTTAGCGCAGAATGATTCTTTCCGTCGGTCCGAATGAGATCTCCGACGGCCCAACACCGCGACGTAGTCTCGCGGGCTTCCCCGAGCCTGCCTTCCGGCGAGCGGGAACCTTCTCGCAAACGTCCCCTGCGCTATGTCCTCGCGCCGTGGCCGTTTCCGGCGACTTGGAACCCTCTCGCAAACGCCCCCGCGCTATGCCCTCTCGCGGTGACCGGAATGACATGTCTGTGATTAGACACGCCGCACTTGCCGGTGGTCAACCCGCCGTCACCCTTCCGTTACACTCCGCACCCGCCTTTCGTGTTGATCTTGTTATGTGCCGTGGCAAATGACCAGCAACTTCGCTGTCGTTCGGCGCGGAACCAACCGGCAACCGCCACTCACTAGGCTGTGACCCTGTGACTGCACAACACGCGGTGCGCGAGCCCAAGATCGCCGTTCTCGTCGGCGGTGTCGGCGGTGCCCGGTTCCTCCAAGGCGTCCGGCAGCTGCTGCCCGAAGCCGACATCTCGGCCATCGTCAACGTCGGCGACGACGTCTGGATGCATGGCCTTCGCATCTGTCCCGACCTCGACACCTGCATGTACACCCTCGGCGGTGGCATCGACACCGAGCGTGGCTGGGGCCACGCCGACGAAACCTGGCACGCGAAAGAGGAGCTGGCGAAATACAACGCCCAGCCCGATTGGTTCGGCCTGGGCGATCGCGATATCGCCACCCACCTCATCCGCACCGAAATGCTGCGCGCCGGATATCCGCTGTCGGCGGTCACCGAAGCGCTGTGCAATCGCTGGCAGCCGGGAGTGAAGCTGATCCCGGCTACCGACGATCGCTGCGAAACCCACGTGGTGGTCAGCGATCCCGACAATGCTGGCGAACGTCGCGCGATCCACTTTCAGGAATGGTGGGTGCGGTACCGCGCGGCGCTCCCGACTCACGGATTTGCCTCGATCGGCGCCGAGCAAGCCTCTCCGGCGCCGAATGTGACCGAAATCATAGGCTCCGCTGACGCCGTGTTGCTGGCCCCGTCCAACCCCGTGGTGAGCATCGGCGCGATCCTCGCCGTGCCCGGGATCAGAGGCGCGCTACGCACCAGCGAAGCCAAGGTGATCGGCCTCTCGCCGGTGATCGACGGAAAGCCGTTGCGCGGCATGGCCGATGAGTGCCTGACGGCGATCGGCGTCGAGTCCACCGCCGAGGCGATCGGCCGCCACTACGGCGCCCGCTCGGCCACCGGCATCCTCGACGGGTGGCTGGTGCACTCCACCGACTCCGCCGATGTTCCCGGCGTGGAGGTGCGCAGCGTTCCGCTGTTGATGAGTGACCCCGACACCACCGCTGAAATGGCGCGCGCCGCACTGGAATTGGCGGGAGTGAAGGCATGAGTTCGCAGGAGAACGGCACCGGCGGCGCGTTGCCCGACCACGCCGCCGACGAGTTGCGGATCCTCCCGGTGACCGGGCTGCCGGAGTTCCGGCCCGGCGACGACATCGCCGAACACCTTGCGGCACAGGCGCCCTGGCTCGCCGACGGCGACATCATCGTGGTCACCAGCAAGATCGTGTCGAAGGTCGAGGGGCGCATCGTCGTCGCGCCGGTCGACCCCGAGGAGCGCGACACCGCTCGTCGCAAGCTGGTCGAGGACGAAGCCGTGCGGGTGCTCGCGCGCAAGGGCCGCACCCTCATCACCGAGAACCGGCTCGGCATCGTGCAGGCGGCCTCCGGTGTGGACGGCTCCAACGTGGCCGAGGGCGAATTGGTGCTGTTGCCTGTCGATCCCGACGGCAGCGCGAAGTCACTGCGCACCGCGCTCGCCCAGCGGCTCGGCGTCGACGTGGCCGTGGTCGTCACCGACACCATGGGCCGGGCCTGGCGCAACGGGCAGATCGACGCGGCCATCGGATCGGCCGGGCTGCGGGTGCTCCATGACTACGCCGGCTCGGTGGATGGGCAGGGCAACGAACTGCACGTCACGCAGGTGGCCATCGCCGATGAGCTCGCCGCCGCGGCCGATCTGGTCAAGGGCAAGCTCGGCGGAGTCCCGGTGGCGGTGGTGCGCGGGCTGCGGACCGACGACGACGGGTCGACCGCGGCGGCATTGCTGCGCGGTGGCATCGACGACCTGTTCTGGCTCGGCACCGCCGAAGCGCTCGAGCAGGGCCGCAAAGAAGCTGTGCCGCTGCGCCGTTCGGTGCGAGCGTTCACCGCCGAGGCGGTGGACCCGGAACGCATCCGCGCCGCCGTGGCGGTCGGCCTCACCGCGCCCGCGCCGCACCACACCCGCCCGGTGCGCTTCGTCTGGCTGCGCAAGGCGACGCTGCGGGCCCAGCTGCTCGATGCCATGACCGAGAAGTGGAGCGAGGACCTCGCCGCCGACGGGCTCGACCCCGAACGCGTGCGGCGTCGAATCGCGCGTGGCCGAATCCTTTTCGACGCGCCGGAAGTGATCATCCCGTTCTGCGTGCCCGACGGCGCCCACGACTATCCCGACGCTCGTCGGCAGGCCGCCGAGCAGACGATGTTCACGGTGGCCGTCGGCGCGGCGGTGCAGGGGCTGCTGGTGGCGCTGGCCGCCGACGGCCTCGGCAGCTGCTGGATCGGCTCGACCATCTTCGCGCCCGAGATCGTTCGTGAGGTCCTCGGGCTCGACGAGGACTGGATGCCGCTGGGCGCCATCGCGATCGGTCATCCACTGGAGGAGCCGGTGGCGCGCACCGTCAGCTCGGCGGGCACCGGCCTGGTGGAACTGTGAGCGCGGAGTCGCTGCACGCGTCGGCCACCGAGTTGCTCACGCACTGGGAACCCGAGACCCGCGCGGATCACTCACTGCGCGAAGCGATTCTGGCCTTCCTCGGTTCGGCTCCCCGCGGGTGTCTACGCGAACACGCGCCCGGCCACATCACCGCGTCGGCGATCGTGTTGTCGCACGACCGCCGCGACATCCTGCTCACCCTGCACCCGCGCGTCGGTCGCTGGATCCAGCTGGGTGGTCATTGCGAACCCGATGACAAGACCGTGCAGGACGCGGCGCTGCGGGAGGCGGTGGAGGAATCCGGCATCCCCGACCTGATTCTCACGCCGGGTCTCTACGGCGCGCAGGCGCATCCGATCACCTGCTCGCTCGGCGTGCCGACGCGGCATCTGGACCTGCTCTTCGAGATCATGGCGCCCCCCGGCGCGGTGCCGGTCCGCAGTGCCGAATCGACCGATCTGCGGTGGTGGCCGGTCGACGGGCTACCACCGGGCGCGGACGTGCTACTTCCGGTCAGAGGCCGAATGTAAAGGCCCCTGAAAAGGTCACTGACCTGTAACGACGGCGACCGTGTCCAGTGGGGGCACGGTCGCCGTCCGCGTTACCGGGTCGTCACTGCTTTACAAATTAGCCAATTTGTCTAGACAGCGGACGCATCCGGACATATCGTCTGTGACAGAGAGTTACGCACATCACACGTGTGAGATGTGCCTCGGAACTGGAGACGATGATGTCGACTGATGCCAACGCGTCCGAGCAGCGGGTCGCACCGCCGCAGTGGCGAGATTCCAAGCGATATTTGTGGCTGTGGGGGCTGTTCGCCCCGACCGGCCTGTTCACGATCGCGATCCCCCTGATCTGGGGCCTCAACCAGCTCGGCTGGCATCGCATCGCCGAGATCCCGTTCTGGCTCGGGCCGGTGCTGGTCTACCTCGTGATCCCGCTGGCGGACCTGTTCTTCGGTCCCGACGGCAACAACCCGCCCGACGAGGTGATGGAGTACCTGGAGAACGACAAGTACTACCGCTACCTCACCTACCTGTACCTGCCGTTCCAGTACGCCTCGCTCATCTTCGCCTGCTACATCATCACCGCGCCGAACCTGCACTGGCTCGGCTTCCCCGGCGGCGCCAATGTGGTCGACAAGATCGGTATCGCGATCAGCGTGGGCATGATCGGCGGCATCGGCATCAACACCGCGCACGAACTCGGCCACAAGAAGGTCGAACTGGAACGCTGGCTCGCGCGCATCGCGCTGGCCCAGTCGTTCTACGGGCACTTCTACATCGAGCACAACCGCGGTCACCACGTGCGGGTCGCCACTCCGGAGGACCCCGCGAGTTCGCGCATCGGTGAGTCCTTCTGGGCATTCTGGCCGCGCACGGTCTGGGGCAGCCTGCGCTCGGCCTGGCATCTCGAGAAGGAACGTCTGGGTCGGCTCGACAAGAGTCCATGGACGCTGCGCAACGACGTGCTCAACGCCTGGGCGATGTCGGTGGTGTTGTGGCTCGGATTGATCGCCGTGTTCGGCATCGAGGTACTGCCGTATCTGATCCTGCAGGCCGTGATCGGGTTCAGCCTGCTCGAATCGGTGAACTACCTCGAGCACTACGGCCTGGTCCGGCAGAAGACCGCCAGTGGACGCTACGAACGACCCGCGCCCGCGCACAGCTGGAACAGCGACCACATCGTCACCAACATCTTCCTCTACCACCTGCAGCGCCACAGTGACCATCACGCGTATCCGACCCGGCGCTACCAGACGCTGCGCAGCTGGGACGGTGCGCCGAACCTGCCCAGTGGCTACGCCAGCATGATCCTGCTCGGCTACTTCCCGCCGATCTGGCGCAAGGTGATGGACAAGCGCGTGCTCGCGCACTACGGCGGGGACGTCACGCTCGCCAATATCGAACCCAAGCGCCGGGAGCAGGTGCTGGAAAAGTACGGAACCGAGGTCCAGTCGTGAGCGCCTACAAATGTCCGGTGTGTGATTTCGTCTTCGATGAAGCCAAAGGCGCGCCACGCGAAGGATTTCCGCCTGGCACACTGTGGACGGCCGTTCCCGACGACTGGTGCTGTCCGGACTGTGGGGTGCGGGAAAAGATCGACTTCGAGGCGGTAGGAGTTTCGCAGTGACCGACTACAAGCTGTACCAGTGCGCACAGTGCGGTTTCGAGTACGACGAGGCCCAGGGCTGGCCCGACGACGGCATCGCCCCCGGCACCCTCTGGGAAGACATCGCCGACGACTGGACCTGCCCGGACTGCGGTGCCCGCAAGTCCGACTTCTTCATGGTCGAGATCGAACGTTCGTGAGCGTCGCGGGTACTCCGCGCACCGGTTCGCGCATCCCGTATCAGGAGGCCGCGCGCGAACTGCTGCGCAACTCGGTCCTGGACGGGATGCGCGAACTGCTCACCGAGCGTGACTGGTCCAAGGTCACGCTCGGTGACGTCGCGGCCAGGGCCGGGGTGAGCAGGCAGACGCTCTACAACGAGTTCGGTTCGCGCGCGGGGCTCTCGCAGGCCTACGCGCTACGCCTGGCCGACGACCTCGTCGACCATGTGCGCGAGGCGCTCGATGCCAACGTGGGCGACGCGCGCGCCGCGATCCGGGTCGGGATGACCGGCTTCTTCCTCTCCGCCGCGGGCGACCCACTGGTCCGTTCGCTGCTGAGCGGGGAGATGAAGCCGGACCTGTTGCGGTTGATCACGCTGGACGCGGCGCCGCTGCTCGAGCACGCCACCGCGCGCCTGACCCAGGTTTTCGCGCACAGCTGGGTGAACGCGACCGATGCCGAGGCCGACGTGCTCGCGCACGCGCTGGTGCGGATCGCGCTGAGCTACATTCCGAATCCGCCCGTGCCCGAACGCGACGCCGCGGCCGAGATGAGTGCCTTGCTCACCCCGTACGTCGAGGCAATTGTGCAGGTACGGGGCATCCGTGTCCCATCCGGTGAAGTGGATCACTGAGAGAAGTCACCAGCTCTGGTTCGCCCCTGTGTAACCATCACCACGTTTGAGGATCTGCCGCTGTGTAACGCGCCTACGGTCTGTCAGTATTCACATCGGTCGGCGATTGATCTTTTTGTAGCGGAGCGGGTGTGCAAACGGTTGGCAAACCGGGGGGTTTTCGTGATCCCAAACGGTATCTCTGGGCTTTAGGGCTGATCGCCCCGGCGTGCGCGCTGTTGCCCTCCCAGCTGGTGTTCCATACCAAGGCCGAAGTGTTCTGGTGGATCGGACCTGTCATCGTCCTGATCGCCATTCCCGTGCTGGACTGGATCGTCGGCGAAGACGGCAACAATCCCCGCGACGAGGACTACGCGGCGCTCTCCGCCGACCGGTACTACCGGTGGTGCACCTACCTGTTCCTGCCGATCCAGCTGGTCAGCCTCGGCGTGGCCTGCTTCATGTGGACGAGCCCCGAGCTGGCCCTGGTCGACAAGCTCGGATTGGCCGCCACGGTCGGCTTCGTCAGCGGCATCGGCATCAACGCCGCCCACGAATTGGGTCACCGGGTGGAGAGTGCCGAAAAATTGCTGTCGAAGATCGCGCTGGCCCAGTCGGGCTACGGGCACTTCTTCGTCGAGCACAATCGGGGACACCACGCCCGCGTGGCAACCCCCGAGGATCCGGCCAGCGCCCGGCTGGGTGAATCGCTGTGGGAGTTCCTGCCGCGCAGCGTGATCGGTGGGTTCCGGTCGGCCGTGCACCTCGAGCGCGCCCGCCTGCACCGGCAGGGTCGCGGCTGGTGGAGCGCCGACAACAACATCCTGCAGGCCTGGGCGATGACGGCGGTGCTGTTCGGTTCGCTGACGCTCGTGTTCGGCCCGTCCATCCTCCCGTGGCTGGCCATCCAGGCCGCGATCGGGATCGCGCTGCTCGAGACCGTCAACTACGTCGAGCACTACGGGCTGCTGCGCGCGCGCAAGCCCAACGGCCGCTACGAACGGTGCTCCCCGCGCGACAGCTGGAACTCCGATCGCCTGGTCACCAACATCTTCCTGTTCCATCTGCAGCGCCACAGCGACCACCACGCCAATCCGGGGCGCCGCTACCAGACACTGCGCAGCACCGAAGAAGCTCCGCAGCTGCCCGCGGGATACGCCACCATGATCGTGCTCGCCGCCGTTCCGCCGCTGTGGCGTGCGGTGATGGACCCCAGGGTCGCGGCGCACTACGGCGGCGATCTGAGCCTGGCCAATGTCTCGCCCGCGAAGCCGCGACGGTTGCTGGCCCGATACCGCGCGGCGGCCTGAGACTCCACCTCGACGGAGGAGGGGAACTCGCGCGGCCCCAGACGGTAACCTAGCCAACGTGACGACCTCAGAACTCCCCGCGCGCACCGAGCTCACCCCCGACGTCCGCAACGGCATCGACTACAAGGTGGCAGACCTCTCGCTGGCCGAATTCGGCCGCAAGGAGATCCGCCTCGCCGAGCACGAGATGCCGGGCCTGATGGCGCTGCGCCGTGAATACCACGACGTCCAGCCGCTGAAGGGCGCGCGAATCTCCGGATCGCTGCACATGACGGTCCAGACCGCCGTCCTGATCGAAACCCTCGTTGCTCTCGGCGCCGAAGTGCGCTGGGCCTCCTGCAACATCTTCTCCACTCAGGATCACGCCGCCGCCGCCATCGTGGTCGGCCCGAACGGCACCGTCGACGAGCCCAAGGGCATCCCCGTCTTCGCCTGGAAGGGCGAGACGCTGGAGGAGTACTGGTGGGCCGCCGAGCAGATGCTCACCTGGCCGAACGCCCCGGCCAACATGATCCTCGACGACGGTGGCGACGCGACCATGCTCGTGCTGCGCGGCGCGCAGTTCGAGAAGGCCGGTCTGGTTCCGCCCGCCGACGCCGATCACTCCGCCGAGTACACGGTGTTCCTGGATCTGCTGCGCGAGAGCCTCGAAGCCGACAAGACCAAATGGAGCGTCATCGCCGACTCGGTCAAGGGCGTCACCGAGGAGACCACCACCGGCGTGCTGCGGCTGTACCAGTTCGCCGCCGCGGGTGAGCTGGTGTTCCCGGCGATCAACGTCAACGACTCGGTCACCAAGTCCAAGTTCGACAACAAGTACGGCACCCGCCACTCGCTGATCGACGGCATCAACCGCGGCACCGACGTGCTCATCGGCGGCAAGAAGGTGCTGATCTGTGGTTACGGCGATGTCGGCAAGGGCTGCGCGGAGTCGCTGGCCGGCCAGGGCGCGCGCGTGCAGGTCACCGAGATCGACCCGATCAACGCGCTGCAGGCGCTGATGGACGGCTACGACGTGGTCACCGTCGAGCAGGCGATCGGCGACGCCGACATCGTCATCACCTCGACCGGCAACAAGGACATCATCACCCTCGACCACATGAAGGCGATGAAGGATCACTCGATCCTGGGCAACATCGGCCACTTCGACAACGAGATCGACATCGCGGCGCTGGAGCGTTCGGGCGCGACCCGGATCAACATCAAGCCGCAGGTCGACGAGTGGACCTTCAAGGAGACCGGCAAGGCGATCATCCTGCTGTCCGAAGGTCGCCTGCTGAACCTGGGCAACGCCACCGGCCACCCCTCGTTCGTCATGTCCAACAGCTTCTCCAACCAGGTCATCGCCCAGATCGAACTGTGGACGAAGCCGGAAGAGTACGACAACGAGGTCTACCGCCTGCCCAAGCACCTCGACGAGAAGGTCGCCAAGATCCACGTCGAGGCCCTCGGCGGCACCCTGACCAAGCTCACCAAGGATCAGGCCGAGTACATCAACGTGGACGTGGAAGGCCCGTACAAGCCGGAGCACTACCGCTACTGAGTTCTGACAACGGTGGCCCGTCGACCAGCTGGTCGACGGGCCACCGGCATGTTCGATCTCGGCTAGCCGATGATCAGGCCGGTGCAGAAGATGTTGTGCTCGCTGCTGATCCCGAGCAGCGCGCACATCACCGAGTTGAAAGCCGCCGACGACCCCGCGTCGGGAGCGGCGGTCGGGGTGGCTGTCTGCGCGGACGCGGTGCCGCAGGCAAAGGCGGCGGTGATGGCAAGCGTGGCGGCGGTGGTGCGGACGATCGTTTTCATGGGGGGATCCTCGTTCGCCCGAGCGGGTGCCGACCAGACCGCAATTCTGGGGTGACGGTGAGGTGTGAGGGCAACGCGCGCGAGCGCGGTAATCTCACCGCATGGGTGTATTGATCGCGGTGGAAGGGCTCGACGGGGCGGGCAAACGCACGCTGATCGATGGATTGATCGCCGAATTGTCCGCCAAGGGGCTCCGCGCGGACAGTCTGGCCTTTCCCCAGTACGGGCATTCGATCCACGCCGATCTGGCGGCCGAAGCGCTGCGCGGGGGCAACGGCGACCTGGCCGGCTCGATCAACGGCATGGCGATCATGTTCGCGCTCGACCGGGCGGCGGCGCGCGCGGAGCTGTCGGACCTGTTGGGCGGCAACGACATCGTGATCCTGGACCGGTGGGTGGCGTCCAACGCCGCCTACTCGGCCGCGCGGGCGCACCAGGACGCCGACGGCGAAATCGTTTCGTGGGTGGGCGATCTGGAGTTCGGCAGGCTCGAACTGCCGCCGCCGGATCTCACCGTTCTGCTCGACGTGCCCACCGAGGTGGCGGCCGAACGCGCCCGGCGCCGAGGCGAACTCGACGACGCGCGCGCCCTCGATGCCTACGAACGGGACGGCGGTCTGCAACGACGCACCGGCGAGGTCTATCGTGAACTCGTCGACCGCGACTGGTTCGGCCGGTGGTGGACATACCGATCCGATGACGATAGGCCTGCGTTACTCACCCTCTGCTCGGAAATCTTTTCCGGATAAGGTTGGATACGCGACGGGTTCACACCATTAATGGCGTGGCGGCCCGATCCTGGCCATGGAGATGACAACATAGGACTATGAAGCCCAAGATTCTGGTCGTCGACGACGATATGGCACTCGCTGAGATGCTGACCATCGTCTTGCGCGGGGAAGGGTTCGACCCGCATGTGGTGGGCGACGGCACACAGGCCCTGTCAGCGGTGCGGGAGATCCGCCCCGACCTGGTACTGCTCGACCTGATGCTGCCCGGCATGAACGGCATCGATGTATGCCGGGTGCTGCGGGCAGATTCCGGCGTTCCGATCGTCATGCTCACCGCCAAGACCGATACGGTCGATGTGGTCCTCGGCCTGGAGTCCGGTGCCGACGACTACATCGTCAAACCCTTCAAGCCCAAGGAGCTCGTCGCCCGCGTGCGAGCGCGTTTGCGCCGCACCGAGGACGAGCCCGCCGAGCTGCTCTCGATCGCCGATATCGTCATCGACGTGCCCGCGCACAAGGTGACCCGCGGCCCCGGGCAGATCTCGCTCACCCCACTGGAGTTCGACCTGCTGGTCGCGCTCGCGCGCAAGCCGCGTCAGGTGTTCACCCGCGAGGTGCTCCTCGAACAGGTGTGGGGCTACCGGCACGCCGCCGATACCCGTCTGGTGAACGTGCACGTGCAGCGACTGCGCGCCAAGGTCGAGAAGGATCCGGAGAACCCGGAGATCGTGCTCACCGTGCGCGGCGTCGGTTACAAGGCCGGACCGCCGTGATCGGTCACTGCGGGGCGCCGCTGTGACCACTGGTCCAGTGGCGCAGCTGCGGCGATGGGCGAGCCCGATCATGGCCTGGTTCCAGGCCGTCGGGACCGCACTCGGCCACCTGTGGCGCCGATCGCTGCAGCTGCGAGTCATCGTCTCGACGTTGACCCTGTCGCTCATCGTGATCACGATCCTCGGGGTCGTGCTCACCGGTCAGATCACCGACCGGCTCCTCGAAGCCAAGATCAACGCGGCTGTCGAGGAGATGGATCGTGCCCGCAGCACGATCGAGAACAAGCTTTCCGGCGTTCCGTCCGGTAACAGCCAGGATCAGCAACTCGCCGACGCGCGTGCCGCGCTGTCCAGCCGTGGTGGCACCGGGCAGTCCAGCGGCGCCGCGGGCAGTTTCGACTCGGCCCTGGCGATGGTCGGCGGCACTCCGCCACACGAGATCGCGGCCGGACCGCTCACCGAGGTGCCGCAGGAGCTGCGCCGATTCGTCCAGCGCAATCAGGTCTCCTACCAGTTCACCACCGTCGCCGACCCCGACGGCTATCGCGGGCGCGCGCTGGTCATCGGCAGCCCGAGCGCCGAGGTCGCGACCCTGGAGATCTACCTGATCTTCCCGCTGGCCAGCGAGGAATCGAGCCTGTCGCTGATGCGCGGCACGATGCTCATCGGTGGCGTGGTGCTGCTGGTGCTGCTCGCCGCGATCACCGCGCTGGTGACCAGGCAGGTGGTGCTGCCGATCCGGTCGGCGGCGCGGATCGCGGGCCGATTCGCCGACGGCCGGCTCAAAGAACGCATGCTGGTGCGCGGCGAGGACGACATGGCCCGGCTCGCGCAGGCGTTCAACGAGATGGCCGAGAGCCTGTCGAACCAGATCACCCAGCTCGAGGAATTCGGCAATCTGCAGCGCCGATTCACTTCCGATGTCAGCCACGAACTGCGCACCCCGCTCACCACGGTGCGGATGGCGGCCGATCTCATCCACGGCTCCAGCGACGATCTCGATCCCGCCCTCGCGCGCAGCTCCGAACTGCTCGTGAACGAGCTCGACCGGTTCGAGGGCCTGCTCAACGACCTGCTCGAAATCTCCCGCCACGACGCGGGCGTGGCCGAACTACAGGTCGAATCGCTGGATGTGCGGATGTGCGCGCGGGCCGCGATCTCCACGGTCCGCCACCTGGCTCGCGACGCCGAGATCGAGGTGGTGATCGATCTGCCGGAGGAACCGGTGATCGCCGAAGTCGACCCGCGCCGCGTCGAGCGCGTGCTGCGCAACCTGCTCGCCAACGCGATCGACCACTCCGAGGGCAAGCCGGTGCTGATCCGCATGCGCGGCGACGCCGAGGCCAACGCCGTCGCGACAGTGGTGCGCGATCAGGGCGTCGGGCTGCGGCCGGGCGAGGAAAAGCTGGTGTTCAACCGGTTCTGGCGCTCCGACCCTTCGCGGGTGCGGCGCTCGGGCGGCACCGGGCTCGGCTTGTCGATCAGCGTCGAGGACGCGAATCTGCACGAGGGCAGGCTCGAGGCCTGGGGCGATCCCGGCGTCGGCGCGAGCTTCCGGCTGCTGCTCCCGATGGTGCGCGGCCGCAAACTCGGCCAGAGCCCGCTCGCCCTGGAACCGATGCTGCGCAAGGTCCCCGCGCTGCCGGAAGCCGAACCCGAGCCGACGATCATCGAAGCCGAACCTGCCGGACCGACCGCGGACGAGGCGACGGGATCAGAGGCCATCGGCGCGGAGCCGACCGGAGCCGAGTCGGCTGGACCCGACTCGACTGTTGCCGAACTGACGGTTGTCGAGACGGGAGCCGAACCGCAAGACGACCCCGCGGCCGACGATTCCGGTGTCGAACCGCCCACGGCAGGCGCGCATTCGGCGACCAACGGCCGCAACGCGGCCCCCGCCGACGCCGACCGCGACGAGACGATGCCCACCGAGACCAGAGACAGGAAGTCATGACTAGTGCGCGTGGTGATCGTCGGGATCGGCACGGCGCCGCACTGGTCGCGGCGGTTCTGGCCGGTCTGATGGTGCTCACCGGGTGCGCCAGCCTGCCGGAGTCCTCCGCACCGCAGGCACTCGGCACGATCGACCGCGCGCCCACCTCGGAGGGCCCGACCCCGCCGACCTCCGGCCGCGACCCCGACCTGCTGCTGGGCGACTTCCTCACCGCCAGCGCCGACCCCACCAACCGGCACGCCGCGGCCCGCCAGTACATGGCGCCCGAGACGGCGGGCAGCTGGAACGACGAGGCGAGCACCACCATCGTCGACGATCGCCCCGACACCCTGCGCGAGTCGCGGTCGGGCGACAAGGCCAGCTATGTGCTGCGCGCCCGCAAGGTCGGTGAGCTCGCCCGCGACGGCGGCTACCGGGCCACCGAGGGCACCCTCGAGAACAAGATCGAGATGAGCAAGATCGACGGCGAGTGGCGGATCACCGAGCTGCCACCGGGCGTCGTGATGGGCAACGACGCGTTCGTCAAGTCCTACCACCGCTACGTCCTGCACTACATCGACCCGGGCAACTCGCTCCTGGTCCCGGATCCGCGCTGGATCTCGGTGCCGCGCGCCCAGCTCACCGAGCGATTGATCGGCATGCTCGCCGAAGGCCCGCAGTCCACGATCGCCCCGGTGGTGCGCAACCAGCTGGCGCAGCCGGTCTCGCTGCGCGGTCCGATCACCAAGGCCAACAACGAACCGGGTGACGTCGGTGTCGGCATCGGGGGAGTGCGCATCGACTTCGCCGGGCTCGGCGGACTCGCCCAGCGCGACCGCGAACTGCTCGCCGCGCAGGTGGTGCTCACTCTGGCCGGCGCCGACATCCTCGGACCGTACGTGCTGCTCGCCGACGGTAAACCGCTCGACGACCGGTACGCGGCCAACGGCTGGTCGGTCGCCGATGTCGACCAGTACAGCGCCTCGGCGCCCGGCCAGAACCGGATCGGCCTGCACGCCCTGCGCAACGGCACCCTGGTGCAGGTCACCCCGGACGGGATCGTCACCCCGAGCGGTTCCTTCGGCGAGGCGACCAACCTGCAGTCCGTCGGCATCTCGGCCGACGGCCAGTTCGTCGCCGCGGTCGCCGACTCCGGCAAACCGCTGCCGGAAGCCGCCCGAACCCTGCTCATCGGCAACTACGGAGCCAAGGCGTTCGCGGTCGCCGAGGGTGCCGGCATCGCCCGTCCGTCCTGGACCAGTGACGGCGGCGCCGCCTGGACCGTGATCGACGGTGACCGGGTCATCCGGGCGGTCACCGATCGGGCCACCGGCAATGTCTCCACCGAGGACGTCGACATCACGGCCCTGTTCGAAGGCGCGGGCGCTCCACGTCCGCCGATCAGCGAAGTGGTGATCTCGCGCACCGGAGTGCGCGCGGCGCTGATCGCCGACGGCAAGGTCTATGTGGCGGTGGTCCAGCGCCGCCCCGACGGCAAGTACGCGCTCACCTCGCCGCTGCCGCTCGCGCTCGGCCTGAGCTCGCGCGCGGTGTCGCTGAGCTGGGTCACCGGCGACACGATCATGGTGGCCCGCGAGGGCAATGTCGACCCGGTCTTCACCGTCTCCATCGACGGTTCGCAGTTCAGTGCGGTGACCTCGCAGAACCTCACTCCGCCGGTGCGGGTGGTGACGGCGGCCCCGGCCACGCAGTACGTGGCCGATTCCCGGGCCGTCCTGCAGCTCCAGACCGCCGATCCGACCCGCAACGACCGTTTCTGGCGTGAGGTACCCGGATTGACCGGAGAACGGGTTGTGCCGGTCTTGCCGAGCTGATCATGTCGGTGCCCGCTGTCATGCTTCTCCGCTATGAGAGGCCTGCTGGATCTGATCCTGCCCGACCGGTGCGGTGGCTGCGGTGCGGTGGGCGTGAGCTGGTGCGCCGAGTGCGCGGCCGAACTCGGCCGCGATCCCGTCCGGGTGCGCCCGCGCGCTGATCCCGGGGTTCCGTGCTGGGCGCTGGGCCCCTACGCCGGTGTGGGTAAGCGGGCTGTGCTGGCAGCCAAGGAACAGAACCGGCGCGACCTCGCCGCCCCACTCGGGCTGGCGCTCGCCCACGCGCTCGCCCGCTTGCGTGCCCCCGATCGCCCGCTGTTACTCGTGCCCGCGCCGACCAGAACCGCGGCGGCGCGGCGCCGCGGTGGTGACCCGGTGGCCCGCTCGGCCGAGGTCGCGGCACGGTGGCTGATCGATTGCCGGAGTGTGCCGCTGCTGCGGATGGGACGCGGTGTCCGGGATTCGGTGGGCTTGACGACGGATGAACGTTCCCACAATGTGCGCGGCAAGATCATGACTGTCGCCGATCCGGGCGAATGGGTCGCGATCAGCGCGAAAGCCCAGGTAGTGCTGGTAGACGACGTGCTGACAACCGGTGCGACAGCCTGTGAATCGACACGTGTTCTCAACCGGATCGGCATAGTTCCCCGCGCGGTTTTGGTGACCTGCGCGGCTTGACTGATGAAAGTTCGCGTGAACAGTGGCGGACTTGCCGATGGCGGACTAGCGTCGCGAGCACACACCGAACCACAAGTTTGGGAGGTGGTGCCGCGGATACAGGTGCCGGGCGATTCCCGATCGGCACAGCTCAATCCCGCCGCCCTACGCTTGTAGTTGTGCGGCCATATCCGGGAGGTACGCGTGACGACTTCTTCACGGGCATCAGTGCAAGATGCTGAACCCACGGCACTCCAGAACGGTGCCACCGAGACGATCGACTTCGAGACCCCGAACGCCGAAGTGGTGGTCTCCGGTCGCAACGTCGAAATCCCTGACCACTATCGAATCTACGTCGCGGAGAAGCTGTCTCGGTTAGAGCGCTTCGACCCGTCGATCTTCCTTTTCGATGTGGAACTGTTCCACGAACGCAACCGTCGTCAACGCAAGGCCTGTCAGCGTGTGGAGATCACCGCGCGTGGCCGTGGACCGATCGTGCGCGCCGAGGCGTGCGCCGACAGTTTCTATGCCGCGCTCGAATCGGCCACCCAGAAGATCGAGAGCAGACTGCGCCGGGCCAAGGACAAGCGGCGCGTCGTGCACTACGGCGACAAGACGCCGGTCTCGGTCGCGCAGGCCACTGCCACATTGGTCGACGAGTCGCTGTTCACCCCGCCGGACGGTTCCGCTGCCCACGACCACGACGAGGCAGTCGACGAGACGGGCCCCGGCCACATCGTGCGCACCAAGGTGCACACCGCGACACCGATGTCGGTGGACGACGCCCTCTATCAGATGGAATTGGTCGGTCACGACTTCTTCCTCTTCCATGACAAGGAGACCGACCGTCCATCGGTGGTCTACCGCAGACACGCCTTCGACTACGGCCTGATCAAGCTGGCCTAGGACCCTGACCGATCCGGGCATCCGCCGTGCGGATGTCCGGATCTTGTTCAGCCGCCGAAGGTCTCGTGATGTACGGCCTCGGTCAGCGATCGGCCGGACCGCCACCCGAAACGTTCCAGGTCCGGTACCTGCTGGAACGCGTCGACCGGGCCCACGCACAGCCAGGCCACCGGCTTGATCCCGGTGGGCAGGCCGACGAGTTCGCGCAGGAATTCCGGATCGTAGAACGACACCCAGCCCACCCCCACCTGCTCGGCGGTCGCCGCGAGCCACAGGTTCTGGATCGCCAGCACGGTGGAGTACACGCCGGTCTCCGGCACACTCGCCCGCCCGAGCACCTGTGGGCCGCCACGCGAATCATCGTGCGTGACAACCACACCCGTACCGCTCTCGACGATTCCGTCGATCTTGATCGGCGCGAAGGTCATCGCGCGCTCGGCGGGCAGCGACGCACCGAACTCGACCCGCTTGTCCGCCACATGGTCGGCGAAACGGCGCAGGGTCTCGGCCTGACGAACCACCACGAAGTCCCACGGTTGTGAGTTCCCGACGCTGGGCGCGCGATGCGCGGCGTCGAGGATCCGCAGGAGGGTGGCGTCGTCGACGAGCTCGCCGGTGTATTCGGCGCGCACGTCACGACGCAAACGGATCGCGTCGTAGACGCTCAGCTGATCGGCACTCACGCCGACCATACAACCGCAGCCGGTCAGGCCATGGTCCGGCGGGCCAGCTTGCGCCCGGCGGCCAGTGCGGTGCGCAGTCCCTGGCGACGCCCGGTCACCGGGTCGATCGAGGGGGTGGTGTTGCCGGCGAACAGGCGTTCGGACTTGGTCTCCGGCGCGTCGTCGGTGGTGTGGCGCAGGTACTTGTTCGGCAGCGACAGCTTGAGGATGGTGCGCCACGACTTGAAGTACTGCACCGGCAGCGAACCGGTGGTGTAGGGCAGGTCGTACTTCTCGGCCAGCTCGCGCACCCGCACCGCGATGGCGGCGTAGCGGTTGCTCGGCAGGTCGGGGAACAGGTGGTGCTCGATCTGGTGGCTGAGGTTGCCGCTCATGAAGTGCAGCAGCGGTCCGCCGCTGATGTTGGCGCTGCCCAGCATCTGGCGCAGGTACCACTCGCCCTTGGTCTCGTTCTCGATGTCGGCCTTGGTGAACTTCTCGGCGCCGTCGGGGAAGTGACCGCAGAAGATGATCGCGTTGGTCCACACATTGCGCATCACGTTGGCGGCGATGTTGGCGGTGAGCGTGGTGACGAACGAGGGGCCGGTGAGCAGCGGGAAGACCAGGTAGTCCTTGGCGGCCTGCTTACCGATCTTCTTCAGGACCAGGGTGCGGTCGGCCTCGAACTGCTTCCACTCGGGTGAGTCCTTGGCCCACTTCTTCTTGGCGACCTTGCCCAGCTCGAGGTGCTGGATCGCGACGCCGTACTCGAACAGCGCCTGCAGCAGGAAGTTGTAGATGGGGTTGCCCAGGTAGAACGGCATCCAGCGCTGGTCACGGGTGACGCGAAGCAGGCCGTAGCCGATGTCGTCGTCCATGCCGAGCACGTTGGTGTACTTGTGGTGCAGGAAGTTGTGGGTGATCTTCCAGTGCGCCGACGGGCCCGCGTTGTCCCATTCCCACGAGGTGGAGTGGACTTCCGGATCGTTCATCCAGTCCCACTGCCCGTGCATGACGTTGTGCCCGATCTCCATGTTCTCGATGATCTTGGCGGAGCCGAGCAGGGCGACACCGGCCAGCCAGGCCGGGGGCAGGAAGCTGGCGAACAGGACCGTGCGGCCGCTGATCTCGAGCGCGCGCTGTAGCCGGATGACGTTGCGGATATAGCGCGCGTCGGCCGCGCCGCGTGAGGATTCGATCTCCCGGCGGATCGCATCGAACTCCGCGCCTAGAGCTTCGACATCCGCTGCGGTGAGGTGCGCGTATTCCTTGACATCCGAGATCGCCATGGCGGCTACAGTACCGTAAGTTACGAGAGCGTAGGTTGGCGATTTTCGGGACGAAATGTGTGATAAGTCCTATTGCGCGATCGAGATGAAAATGTTATCGGGAATGGCGAGCCATGCGCCGAGCTGCCTTGTCGCGCAGCACACCCCGTTCGCGCACGGCGCGTTCGCCCAGTGCCCGCTTGGCCTCGCGCAGCGCCAGCTTCTCCTGCCGTGCTCGCGCCTTCAGCGCGGTCTTGGCCTCGCGCAGTACTTCCTTCTCGTGCCGCGCCTTGATCTCGAGCGAGACCTTGGCATCGTGCAGCGCCGAGCGCAGACCGAAACGCTTGCCGGTCTCGGGATCGACCCGCAGGCTGTCGGGCAGCGAGATGCCGGCGAACTTGCGCTCCGACGACGTCTCGGGCGCATCGTCGGCGGTGCGCTTGAGGAAGCGATCCGGCAGCGCCAGCTTGTGGATGGTGCGGAAGGCCAGCAGGTACTGCTTGCCCAGCGATCCGGTGGTGTAGGGCAGGTCGTACTTGTCGCACAGTTCGCGCACCCGGACCGCCACCTCCGAGTACCGATTGCTCGGCAGGTCGGGGAACAGGTGATGCTCGATCTGGTAGCAGAGGTTGCCGCTCATGAACGCCATCACGGGGCCGGCCTTGAAGTTGGCGCTGCCCAGCATCTGGCGCAGGTACCACTCGCCCTGGGTTTCCCCGTCGAGCTGCTCGGCGGTGAACTTCTGCGCGCCGTCGGGGAAGTGGCCGCAGAAGATCACGGCGTAGGACCAGAGATTGCGGACGAGGTTGGCGGTGGCGTTGGCCTTGAGCGTCGACTTCCAGGCCGGGCCGGTCAGCGCCGGATAGATCACGAAATCCTTGGCGACCTGGCGGCCCGCCTTGCGATAGAACTCGATATCGGGGGGCGAGGTCATCGTGCCGCTCTCGACTCCGGCCAGCTCCTTCTCGATGCCGAGATCGTGCAGCGCGATACCCCACTCGAAGGTCGCGGCCAGCAGCAGATTGGCGGCGGGCTGGACCAGGTGCACCGGACGCCACGCCTCGTCGCGGGTCATCCGCAGAATGCCGAAGCCGAGGTCCTCGTCCTTGCCGAGCACGTTGGTGTAGGTGTGGTGCGAATAGTTGTGCGCCCGGCGCCACTGCGCCGAGGTGCCGGTCATGTCCCACTCCCAGGTGGTGGAGTGGATCTCGGGATCGTTCATCCAATCCCATTGGCCGTGGCTCACATTGTGGCCCAGCTCCATGTTCTCGATGATCTTGGCGACCGACAGCATCGCGGTGCCGCCCAGCCACGCCCAGCGATTGCGGCTGCCGAACAGCACCGCGCGCCCGGCGACCTCGAGAGCTCGCTGGGCGGCGATGGTGCGGCGGATGTAGCGAGCGTCGCGTTCGCCACGGGAGGTCTCCACCGAACGGCGGATCGAATCGAGTTCTTTCCCCAGTGTCTCGATGTCGGCCGCCGTCAGATGGGCGAAGGCCTGAATATCGGTGATGGCCACCGGGGGTCCTCCTGTTGTTTATCAGCAGCTGATGCCGCGGGTTCTCGGCCTGGGAACCTCGATCTTGCCTCGTCGAGGGCGCTCCTCGGTCGCACTCTTCGGCGAGTCCGGAATCGAGGCGCCGAAAACCGGGCGCTGCGCGCCTAGGGTTGTCGCCTCGATGCGGTTCGGCCTGTGAGTGATCCTAAGTCGCGCCCTCAGGCATTGATCGAAGTGAGGGGCCTAAGCGATTGCCGCCGGTCACGGGTTATGGCCGACGCGTACTTCAAGGGTACCCGCTCAGCGGTTCGGCAACCGGTTAGATGTCCAGCGTGCAGTCGCCTGCGGCGGCGGAGATGCAGGTTTGCACCTTGTCGCCGGGCTGACGTTCGTCGCCGTTGCGCAGGTCGCGGGCGTGTCCCGCGGACAGCGTCACCACACAGGTCTGGCAGATGCCCATCCGGCAGCCGAAGGGCAACTGCACGCCGACGGACTCACCGGCTTCGAGCAGGCTGGTGGCGCCGTCGACGGTGAGGGTGCGTCCGGTGGTGCCGAAGGTCACCGTGCCGCCCTCGCCGATCGCGGAGCGTTCCACCTCGAAACGCTCGATGTGCAGCTTGTCGCCCACACCCGCGTTCTTCCAGTGGGTTTCGATCGCGTCGAGCATCGGGGCAGGTCCGCACGCCCAGGTCTCGCGCTCGCGCCAGTCGGGGTAGAGCTCGTCGAGGCTGGCCAGCGAGAACAGGCCGTGGGCGTCGGTGAGCTGCAAGTGGGAGACGAAGCTGGGGTGCTTGTCGTGCAGGGCGCGCAGTTCGGCGCCGAACATCACGTCGGCGTCGGTGGGCGCGGAGTGGACGTGCACCACATCGTTGACGCCGTCGCGCCGGTCCATCGTGCGCAACATCGACATGACCGGGGTGATCCCGCTGCCCGCGGTGAGGAACAGCACCTTCGCCGGCGGCGGCTCCGGCAGCACGAACCCGCCCTGCGGCGCGGCCAGCCGCACGATGGTGCCCGCAGCCACCCCGTTGACAAGGTGGCTGGACAACTTGCCTTCCGGCATCGCCTTCACCGCGATGGAGATGAGCCGCTTGCCGCCCTCGCCGGTCCAGTCCGGCGGGCAGGTCAGCGAGTAGGAACGCCAGTTCCAGCGGCCGTCGATCAGGATGCCGATGCCGATGTACTGCCCGGGGCGGTACTTGAAATCGAAGCCCCAGCCCGGCTTGATCACCAGGGTCGCCGAGTCGGCGGTCTCCTTCTGGACCTCGACGATGCGCCCGCGAAGTTCGCGCGCCGACCACAGCGGGTTGGCCAGATGCAGATAGTCGTCGGGCAGCAGGGGAGTGGTGACCCGGGCTACCGCGCCGCGCAAGATATTGAGCTTGCCGCCGCGGTCGGCGACCTGCGCCGCCGGTGCTTCGAGCCATTCCCGGAACTTGTCGATGACCATGCTGTGCGATTTCTCCCTGTCGTGCATCCGGTCCACCGTGGGGTAGCCCTCTCGCAGCCAGGTTACGGCATCGTAGGTTCGGCGCCAGTTGTGAACAGTGGGCAACCCCGAGGTCGCCCACCGCAAATTACAACAGCTCGAGCAGGAACGGCAGTTCTTGTGGTGCGTACCAGGCAAGCTGGTGGTCCTCCGCGTCACCGAGGACGAATTCCGCGTCGGTATCACCGAGGTCAGCGGCGTCGATGACGTCCACCGCCTTGGCCACCTGCGGCTCGGCCTCGGCCAGGTCCACATGCACGGCCGCGATTTGTTTGAAGGTGACCGGTCCCGACAGCTTCACCACAGCATCGTCGAGATCGGGCCGCAGTTTCGCCCCCGCTACATCCGCGGCGATCACCGCGCGCCGATACACCGGGCTAGCCGGGGCGGTGGCCGAGCCCTCGGCGTCGTCGTCGAGATCGTCGAGTCCGTCGCGCTCGGCGCCGATCAACCGCATGGAGGCCCGCGCGGCTTCCTGCATCGCCACTTCGGCGAGCTCCTCGTCGTCGCCCGCGGCGTAGGCCTCGCGCAGCGCGGGCGTCACGGCGAACGCGGTCGCGCCGAGCGGGAGCAGTTGCTGCTCGTCGACGAGTTGGCGCAGCAGCGGAATCGTCGCCGGGATGTAGACGCGCATCGTGTCGTTCTCAGGGACAGGCACCGAGCAACTCCTCCATCGATTCGTGCACCGATGCCGCGAGGACATCGATATCGGCCATGGCGTCGCGGTCGGCGTTGAGTCCGTAGAAGACCTGACCGTCGTACGAGGTGAGTCCGAAACTCAACGTCTGATTGCGCAGCAGCGGCGATACCGGATACATCTCCAGCATGCGCGCGCCGCCGATGTACATCGCGGTCTGTGGTCCCGGCGCGTTGGTGATCACCAGATTGAAACTGTTGTCGGCGAAGGTACTCGCCGCTCGCACACTCATCGCGTGCAGGCTCGCGGGCGCGAACCCGGCCAGGTGCACGAGTGTGCGCGCCCGCACCCCGCGGCGCTGCCTGCCCGCCGCCTCGGTGGCATGCGAGATGTGTGAGAGCCGCATCGTCGGGTTCGGTTCGCCCACGGGCAGATCGATGAGGAACGAGGACACCTCGCTGGCCGGGGTCAGCTGATTGTCGCCGTCGACATAGACCGACATCGGCACCACCGCGCGCAGATTGGTCGACTCGACCAGCGCCTCGTTGCGCGAGAGCAGCCAGTTGCGCAGCGCCCCGGTGACCACCGCGAGCACGGCGTCGTTGATCGAGCAGTCGAAATGCCTGCGGATCGTGCGGTAGTCGTCCAGATCCGTGCGTACCACGTCGAAGCGGCGGCTGCGGGAGGTGCGGGCGTTGAGCGGGCTGTCCGGCGCCGCGCTCGAGGTCGCCGCGCGCACCACGTTGGCCGCGGCCTTCACCGCCATCCGCGTGCCGCGCACCACGCCGAACGCGTTCGATCCGGCGTCGCGCATCACGCTGTAGGCCTCGCGCGGTTGCGCGGCCAGTTGCGAGAGCGCGCCGGCCAGCAGTTCCACATCGGTGGGTTCGCGCGGGGCACGCCACGAGTCGTCGGCCAGTTCGCGCGGCAGCGGGGAGTTGTCGAGGATCACGTGCCCGATCTCCAGGGCGGTGTCACCGTCGACGAGCGCCGAGTGCGACTTGGTGAACACCGCGGCGCGCCCGTCGGCGAGGCCCTCGATCAGATACATCTCCCACAGCGGTCGTCCCTGGTCCAGGGGTCGTGACGCGAGCCGGGCGACGAGATCGTAGAGCTGGCAGTCGCTGCCGGGACTCGGCAGCGCGGAGCGCCGGATGTGATAGCTGATGTCGAAACGGCTGTCCTCGACCCAGACCGGTCTGCCCATCGCGAGCGGGATCTCGCGCACCTTGCGGCGGTAGCGCGGCACCATCGGCAGCCGGGATTCGACCAGGTCGACGAGGCGTTCGTAGTCCAGTACCTGGCCCGTGCTGTCGGGGGAGGAGTTGTTCAGGATCGCGAGAGAGCCGATGTGGATCGGGTTACTGCTCGACTCGAGCCGATAGAACGACGCGTCCTGCGGCGTCAATCTCGTGATCACGCGCTCCGAAGCTCCTTCCGGTGCCGCATGGCGCTGATCGGGCACGCGCTACATCCTACGTCACGGCAGGTGAATCGCGGTGCCGGGCAAGGAGGCTCGCCGAGCGTCGTGACCTGGGGTAATGAGTGCGCCGGTACGCCGGGCACGGGTCCGCACCGCCGGGTACGGTGGTCTGCGGACTACCATCGCCGTTGAACACAACTCCGACCAGAGGACTGACGAGACCCGTGCCTGCGCTGACACTGACGAGGTTGCTACGGATTGGTGAAGGTCGCATGGTCAAGCGGCTCTCGAACCTCGCCGATGAGGTCATCGCGTACGGCGACGAGATCGAAGCGTTGACCGACGACGAGCTGCGTGCCAAGACCGACGAGTTCCGCCAGCGCTACGCCGACGGGGAAACCCTCGACGACCTGCTGCTCGAGGCCTTCGCCGTGGCGCGTGAGGCTTCGTGGCGAGTGCTGAACCAGAAGCACTACAAGGTCCAGATCATGGGCGGCGCCTCGCTGCACCTGGGCAATATCTCGGAGATGAAGACCGGTGAGGGCAAGACCCTCACCTGTGTGCTCCCCGCGTACCTGAACGCCATCTCCGGCGACGGCGTGCACGTGGTCACGGTCAACGACTACCTCGCCAAGCGCGACGCCGAGTGGATGGGCCGCGTGCACCGCTTCCTCGGTCTCGAGGTCGGCGTGATCCTGGGCGGTATGACTCCCGCCGAGCGTCGGGTGGCCTACGCCGCCGACATCACCTACGGCACGAACAACGAGTTCGGCTTCGACTACCTGCGCGACAACATGACCCACTCCCTGGACGATCTCGTCCAGCGTGGCCACAACTTCGCCGTGGTCGACGAGGTCGACTCGATCCTCATCGACGAGGCCCGCACCCCGCTGATCATCTCGGGCCCGGCCGACGCCTCCTCGAAGTGGTATGCCGAATTCGCGCGCATCGCGCCGCTGCTGAAGAAGGATGTCCACTATGAAGTCGACATCAAGAAGCGCACCATCGGCGTGCACGAGCAGGGCGTGGAGTTCGTCGAGGACCAGCTCGGTATCGACAACCTCTACGAGGCCGCGAACTCGCCGCTGGTGAGCTACCTGAACAACGCCATCAAGGCCAAGGAGCTCTACCAGCGCGACAAGGACTACATCGTCCGCGACGGTGAAGTGATCATCGTCGACGAGTTCACCGGCCGCATCCTGGTGGGCCGCCGCTACAACGAGGGCATGCACCAGGCGATCGAGGCCAAGGAGAAGGTCGAGATCCAGCCGGAGAACCAGACGCTGGCCACGATCACCCTGCAGAACTACTTCCGCCTCTACAACCGGCTCTCCGGCATGACCGGTACCGCCGAGACCGAGGCCGCCGAGCTGCACTCGATCTACAACCTCGGCGTGGTCCCGATCCCGACGAACAAGCCGATGGTCCGCAAGGACCAGGCCGACCTGATCTACAAGTCGGAAGAGGCCAAGTTCGCCGCGGTCGTCGACGACGTGACCGAGCGGCACGAGAAGGGCCAGCCGGTCCTGATCGGTACCACCAGCGTCGAGCGCTCGGAGTACCTGTCCAAGCAGTTCACCAAACGCGGTGTGGCGCACTCGGTGCTGAACGCGAAGTTCCACGAGCAGGAAGCCCAGATCATCGCCGAGGCCGGTCGTCCCGGCGCGGTCACCGTGGCCACCAATATGGCCGGTCGTGGTACCGACATCGTGCTCGGCGGCAACGCCGACATCATCGCCGACATCCTGCTGCGCAAGCAGGGCCTCGACCCCGTGAACACCCCCGACGAGTACGAGGCCGCCTGGCACTCCGCGCTCGAACAGGTGAAGAAGCAGACCGAGGACGACGCCGAGACGGTCCGCGAGGCCGGCGGTCTCTACGTGCTCGGCACCGAGCGCCACGAGTCGCGTCGTATCGACAACCAGCTGCGTGGTCGTTCCGGCCGTCAGGGCGACCCGGGCGAGTCCCGTTTCTACCTGTCGCTGGGCGACGAGCTGATGCGCCGCTTCAACGGCGCCGCGCTCGAGTCGATCATGACCCGGCTGAACCTGCCCGACGATGTGCCGATCGAGGCGAAGATGGTCTCCAAGGCCATCAAGAGTGCCCAGACCCAGGTCGAGCAGCAGAACTTCGAGATCCGCAAGAATGTTCTGAAGTACGACGAGGTCATGAACCAGCAGCGCACCGTCATCTACGGCGAGCGCAACCAGATCCTGCGTGGCGAGGACATGGAGGGTCAGGTTCAGAACATGATCACCGATGTGACCACCGCCTATGTCGACGGCGCCACCGCCGAGGGCTACGTCGAGGACTGGGATCTGGACAAGCTCTGGACCGCCCTCAAGACGCTCTACCCGGTGACCCTGGATCACAAGGAACTCACCGGCGAGACCGCCACCGGCGACGCGGGCGAACTCACCCGCGACGAGCTTCGCGAAGCCCTCCTCGAGGACGCGCACAACGCCTACGAGAAGCGCGAGCAGGAGATCGACGGTCTCGCGGGCGAAGGCGCCATGCGTAACCTGGAACGTCAGGTTCTGCTCTCGGTCCTCGACCGCAAGTGGCGCGAACACCTCTACGAGATGGATTACCTCAAGGAGGGCATCGGCCTGCGCGCCATGGCCCAGCGTGATCCGCTGGTCGAGTACCAGCGCGAGGGCTTCGACATGTTCGCCGCCATGCTGGAAGGCCTGAAGGAGGAGTCCGTCGGCTTCCTCTTCAATCTCCAGGTGGAGGTCCAGCAGCCCCAGCCCGAAGGCGTCTCGGTCGACAAGGGGCTGCGCTCCCCGGTCGGTGCCCGCCCGCAGGACACCCCCGCGGCGAACCAGGCCCCGCCTGCTCTGCGTGCCAAGGGAATCAGCGACCAGGCTCCCCGAGCCATGAACTACTCGGGCCCCGCCGAGGACGGCCACGCCGAATCCCATTCCGACGCACAGGAATACGGCGGCCAGCCGCAGTCCGGCACCCGCCGCGAACGCCGCGAAGCCGCCCGGACCGACTCGAAGGGCAAGCGCCGCCGCTGAGGTGAGCCAGCTGATCTAGACGACTGAAGCCCCCGCTTTCGGCGGGGGCTTCAGTCGTCTTCGCGTCTACCGTTCGGTCCGCGCGTCAGCTCGCCCGGTGGATGGGGTGGACTCGGGAGAGGGCGCGTTTGGCTTCGGCGAGGGAGATCATCTGGTCTTCGTCGTCGATGTCGGCGACGGCTGCTTCGGCCCATTCGCGCAGAAGGGTGGAGACCCCTACCCGACGTTCGTCGGCGAGGGATTTCAGGCGGCTGTGCAGGCCGAGGGGGAGCCGGATCGACGTGGTCACCATGATGTCTTCGTTGACGGGAAGACGTGGTGGGGCATCGGTGGGCTCGTCGGAGAAACTCAGCCGATCCATGAAGTCGGCGAGTTCTTCTTTGCTGGACGGAAGTCCTGGCTCGCTCATGATCGGGTCTCACTTTCCCACTGCTCGAATTGCGCCAGTTCCTCGGCGCGCATCGTGCGTGCGCCGATGATCACCCACGTCCAGTCCTCCCGTTGTCGCATCACCACGATCAACGGGCGGCCGGCTGTGGTGCGCCCCCACACCGTCAGGACGGTCACCTGGCCGTCGAAGGCCGGGCGTGGCCACCGTCGTGACGCTGCGAGGACCTGCCGAACCTCGCTGGGTTCGATGCCGATCAGGTGAGCGATCGCCCAATCAGGCCACTCGAAACCCATAAGTCCATAATACGCATGTAGTAACGCCATGTGAAAGTGCTGAGTTTCGGGCGGGCGTCGGTACGCTCGCGGTGTGTCGATACAGCGGAGGCCGTGTTGGGCGAGGTGACGCGGCCGCTGTCGGCGTCGGAGCGGTGGTTCTGGCTCGTCGATCAGTTGTCGCCGGCGAATTGTGTGGTCCGATTGCGGGTGCGCGGACCGATCGGCGCTTACCGGTTGGAAGAGGCCGCTGACGCGCTGGTCGCGGAATTTCCGCTGCTGCGGACAACGGTTGTCGACGGCCCGCGTTTCGCCCCGTCCGCTGACCCGCATCTACCGGTCCTGCACCGCATTGTCGACGACCCCGACGAGTGGCGCACGGTCTTCGACGAACAGCTGGCCGAGCCCGTCGACCTCGCGACGGCACCGGGGCGCCTCATCGATTTGGTGTGGCGCCCAGGCACTTGCGAGGAACGACACGACCTGATCCTCGTGTTGTCCCACGTGGTGCTCGACGGCCGTTCGATGACGTCGCTGGGTTGGCGAATCCTCGCTTACGCCTTCGGATCTCCCGTCCCCGCCGGCTCTCGCTCGCCGATCCCGGCCCCCGACGATCTCATCCCGCCCGCGTACACCCGCCTCCTACGCTGCCTGCGCACCAACCTCACCGGCCAGCTCACCGCGATGGCCCGCCGCCCGACCAGCCTGCCCGGCACCCCGCCACCACTCCCGATCCGCCGCACCCGCACCGTGATCCGCACCATCGAGGGCGACACCCTCACCGAGCTGCGCACCCGCTGCCACGAGCACGACGTCACGATCAACGCCGCGCTGACCGCCGCCCTGGCCGGCGCCCTCGGGGAACTCGCCCCCCGGCCCTCCGGCGTCGCGGGCATCGGCATTCCGGTCGACGTCCGGTCCCGCTTGAACCCGCCCCCGGCCGACGACGAGCCCGGCATGTTCACCGCGGTGGTCCCCACTTTCGTCCCCTACGGCCCTGCCCATTCCCTCTGGGAGGCGGCTCGCGCGGCGAAAACCCAACTGCGCCGGCGGCTGGCGAAGAACAACGATCTCACCGCCCTTGCCGCGATTCGCTACGGCTGCCCCCGTTCCCTCGAATCCGGCAGGCGCACCATCGAACTCATCGACCGCCGAGCCCCGTGGAATGTCACGCTCAGCAACTTGGGCAGGCTGTCACCGCCCGAAACTCCTGAGCCGCTGGACATCACGGCGCTGACGGTCGCCGGTACGAACTCCTGCGCCAGTGCGCTGACGGTCGCGGTAGCCACTCTCGGCACCACGATGTCGATCACCTTCTGTTACGTCGACACCATGCTCCCCCGGGCGACCATCGAAACCCTCGCCGACCGCACGCTCCGCTCGGTGACCCGCTGAGCCGTAACCGTCATTGCGCGTACCGAGCCCAGCAGTGGGCGGGGCTCAGGCGAGCAGCCTGCCCACGAGCTCCCGCAGCGCCGCGCGGTCCGGTTTGTTCGTCCGCCCGCTGACCGGAATTCGATCCACCACCACGATGTCGTCGGGGACGGCGGTGGTGTCGATGACCTGCGGCAGCCGTTGACGAAGTAGGGCCGCGATGTCGTCTGCCCCCGGTTCGGCGACAATGGCGAGCACGATCCGCTCATCGCCGATCTCGTCCGGCAGGCCGACCATGATCGCCTCGCGCACCCCGTCGATCGCGGTGATCACCGGCTCGTACAACCCCGGGTAGATATTGGTCTTCCCCCGGATCATCATGTCCTTCTTGCGTCCGGTGAGGACGAGTTCCGTGCCGTCCCACCGTGCGAGGTCCCCGGTCGCGATCTCGGTCAGCGGCTCCGCGCCGAGATACCCGCGGCACAGGTTCGGACCCGACAGCAGGAGTTCCCCGTCGTCGGCGATCCGCGCCTGCACACCCCGCACCGGAGCGCCGAGCAGATCCCCGTCGTGCGCGAGCTTGGCGGTGCCGGTCGCGATCGCCACCGGCAGGATCTCCGTCATCCCGTAGATCGCGAGAAACTCGGTGTCGGGCAACGATTGCCGTGCCCGGCGCAGGAGTGCGGAGGTGACCGGCGCACCGCCTAGGGCCACTTGACGTAGATTCGGCGGCGGCTCGAGGTCGCCGGCTTCGATCGCGTCGAGCGCGACAGCGAGATCGGCCGGGGTGTAGAACGTATGCGTCGCACTCCGCAGATTTCGCGTGAATCGCACCGGATCGATGTGCGTCCCGAACCGTGGATACCGGGGCATCGCCCACCGTGCCCCCGCCATCAACGCGGGCAGACCCATCATGAGCTGCTCGGTGTGCAGGAAGGCGCCGGGCGCGAGGCTGGTCTTTCCGCCCATCGCGGCGAGTCCTGCACTCAGCGAAGCACGGCTGTGCACAACGGCTTTCGGATCGTCCGTCGTTCCGGAGGTGAAGACGATCAACGCCGCCGCCTCGGGATCCGCGGCTGGCAGGGCGGTCTCGCGTGCGTCACCGGTGAACCGCCGCAACGGAATCGACCCGAACGGCGTACCGGGCAACCACACTCCGCTGTGGATATGGCGAACATCGAGCGCGCCGAACCGCGGCAGTTCCAGCCCCTTCTTGCGGCCGAACCCGGCGAGTGGACCACTCACCGCGTACAGCAGTGATTCCGTTGCGGCCCAAGCAGGTTCGACCAGGCCGACTCGCTTGGCGAAGAGCTCCGGCCCGACGCCGGGATCGACGAACACGATCGTCCCGCCCGCTGCGATCACCCCGAAGATCACCAGCACCGACGACACACTCGGCCGGATCGAGAACAGCATTCGATCGCCCGGGGCGAACCCCGCCTCGCCGAGATTGTGTGCCACCCGGCCGATGGAATCCACCAGCTCCCGGTAGGTGAGCGCGCGCTTGCCGACCGTGCCGAGCGCCGATGCGTCCGGAATCCGTTCGGCTTGCGCGGCAAGCCGTGCGAGAAAGTCGGTCACCGAATATCGACCACGTCGGGCCGATACCGATGATCGGCGTACCAGGCCAGTGTCTTGCGAATACCCCAGGCGCGCACTCGCCGATTCGAGCCGTGCACCCGCACGTCCCGGCGCAAACCATAGTCGGTGGTGATCGTGCGCACCGCGTTGACCAGCGCCCGGTCCTCGTGGAGATCCTCGATCGCGGTGCGCGGGAATCCGCCTGCGGCAACATATAATTCGGCGGTGATGGCCATATTGCACCCCGGTGTCATCACATACGGTCCGAGATACTTCGGATCCCGATTGCCCGAGCGCACCTTGCCGAACGTCGAGGCCACTTCCAGTGCCACCCGAATGATCGTGCGGTCGATCCAGGAAACGCCTTCGTCGGTGCGCGGAATCAGCTGACCGCTGACCAATCGCAGCCCGGAGCCGAACCCGGCCTTGATCCGCTGGGTCCAGTCGGGGGCGGGCAGGCAGTCGGCGTCGGTGCGCGCGAGGTAGGTGGCGCCTCGGGAGATCGCGTAGCGCATCCCGGTATCGGCGGCGGCGCCGGTGCCCTTCTGCTGCTCGTCGATCACCACGATGCGCGGCAGTGGATGGGCGGCGGCGAATGCCCGCACCACCTCGACGGTGCGGTCGGTGGAGTTGTTGTCGACCACGACCACCGTGAAATCCGTGTCCTGTTGCGCTGCGATGGCATCCAGGGTGCTGCCGATGCCGCGTTCCTCGTCGAAGGCGGGAATCACCACCCACAGATCACTCACGCGTCCTCCAGCAGCCGGTCGAGCCCGCCGGCCTGGTCGACCCAGCGGTGGAAATTGTCCAGGCCGGTCGCGAACGGCACCTCCGGTCGATAGCCCAGTTCACGGGCGGCGCGCGAGATGTCATAGGTCGCCGACCGGGTGACCAGCGCGACCGCGTACCGCGACAGCGGGGGAGTCCACCGCTGCGCGACCGCCGGTATCCGCCACAGTGTTTCGATCGCCGCCAAGGCCCCGCCGAGCACCGGTGCGGGCACCGTCACGCTCGGTCCGGCCAACGAGAACCGCGCGGCCACCGCGTCCAAGGTCGCCCATACCGACACCGGCTCCGCGTCGGCGACGAAATACGCACGCCCACCGACCTTCTCGGCCGTCAGCGCGAGAGCGGCGGCGTGGACGAGGTGGTCGATGTAGCACAGCGAAGCCCGTACATCGCGCCCGCCGGACAGATCCGGCAACCGCCCCGCCCGCAACTTCGCCAGAATCTGCACGATCGGCCCGTGCCGGTCGCCGGGCCCCCACACCGCGCGCGGCCGCAACGAACACGTCGTGAACTCCGGTGTATCGGACGCCAGCACCAACTGCTCGGCGACGGCCTTGGTCTCGCAATAGCTGTTCAGAAATCGCGCGGGGTAGGGCACGGTCTCATCGATCCCCACCTGATCCCCACCGCCGGGCGCCATCAACGCACTCGGACTCCCGATGAACACGAACCGCCGTACTCCGGCCGCCGCGGCCTCCTGCATCAGCCGATCGGTCCCGGCCACGTTCACCGCGAAAAAATCGGCGGGCCTGCCGAATTCACCGAGCAGGGCCGCCGCGTGCACAACGGCGCGCACCCCGGCCACCGCCGCGGCCAGCGCACCCGCGTCGGCGAGATCGGCCACCGCCACCTCGACACCCTCCGGCGCCGAGGCAGGATCGCGAACCATCGCCCGCACCGGCACCCCGCGCGCCACCAGCCCGCGCGCGATCGCCCCGCCGACGAACCCGCTCGCGCCAGTCACCAGCACTGTCATCGCGCCACGTTATCCCGTCGACGATCGCGCGAAGCCGCAGCCGGACGGTGCCGCCTCGGTCACTGTTCGCCCTCGCCCAGCGTCTTCCACCAGGTAGCCCCGAGCAGCATGGTCATCACGGCCGCACGACGACCCGAGATCCCCCGTTCAGCGGCTACTTTCCGGGCCGCTGGAATCTGCGCGGCGTGCACCCCGACGCTCAGCACCACATCGATCCAGAAGGCCGTCCGCAGCCACCGGGCCCGGAACGGCCGCACGACCCCGACGATCAGAAATATCCAGCCGATCACCGGAATCGACCGCAGCGCCAGCACGGCTCCCGGGCCGGGTACCGCGACCGAAGTACCGGCCGCCGCGCGATGGCGACCATGTCGCGGCACACTCACCGGATCCGGAACAACATGCAGAGACCGTGTCACCGCACACCAACCCCTCGATAGGTCACTGCCGCCGCGGTGGGTCCACCGTCGGCGGCGACGAACAGCAACGGCCGTTCGGCCAGTCCCGCGTCACGGGCCGCCACGAACGCGGCGGTCAACGCGGAAGTGTGCGCGTCGGCGGCGAAGTCGTCGGTCACCACCGCGCCCACGCCGAGCTGGGCCGCCAGTTCGCCGGCGAAGTCCGCTGTCGGTTTACCGCACAGCAGCACCACCTGTCCGGCGTCGATACCGTCCGCCGCCAACGCTTCTCGCGCCGCGACAGCGGCGTGCTCGACCAGTTCCGCTGTCCCGGTGAGCAATTCCACCGTCAGCGAGGAACGCCCTTCGGCTCCCATCGCGGACAGCTTCACGTATCCCTGCGGGTCGGGCAATACGTCGCCGGCACTCACGTGGACTCCGCCGAAACCCGCGGCTTCGGCGGAATTCTCGAGCACGAAAGCCGCCCCGACCGGCTCGAACGCGAACTCCACATCGGCCCGGCCCGACGGATGCGCGTCGCCCGACACGACGACCACATGTCCCGTGGGCAGATCTGCCAGCAGCGAGGCGGCCACCCCGACCGCGTTCACCACCCCGCAGGCACCGTTCATCAGATCGAACGACAAGCACGGCACGTCACCGCGTCGATAGTCCAGCCCGATCCCCGCGGCCTGCTGGATCAGCGCCGCGACCGCCGGTTCCACCAGGTTCGCATCGCGATAGACCCCCACATTGATCAGTGCGTCGACCTGCTCCGGCGGACAACCGGCTGCCGCTAACGCGTCGCGCGCGGCGCTTGCCGCCTGTCCCACCGAGCTGACTCCGCCGCTGCGCGTCACTGCCGAAGAAATGATGATTCCCATACTGTCCTATACCCGCAGATCGCCGATTGTCACCGACAAGAATCCGGCGACCACCCCGGAAGCCGCCGGTACCAGCAGTACTTTCGACCCCGGCTCGATCAGGCCCTGCCGCAACGCGTCGTGCAGCACCACGAAATGTGAGGTCGACGCGGTATTGCCGTATCTGTCCAGCACCGCGAGTCCCGGCGGCATCGCCGCGTCGAATTCGCGCTCGGCGATCTTGTTGATCAATTCCACAGCGGGGCCGCTGAACTGGTGATGGATCAGGTAGTCGTAGCCCTCCTCGGCGAAGCTGGAACCGCGCGCGGCGAGGAACTCCAGCTGCCGCGAGGTCCACAGCAGGTACCGGGACTCGTTGTGCATCGCCCGATTGTCGGTGTAGAGCGCGACTCCCGGCCCCTGATCACTGGGCATCCCCAAGCACAGCTTCGCGAACGCGGCGCTGGTGTTGAGCTCCACGTAGTCGAGCCCTGGCCCGTCGGTGCCGTCGAGCAGCACGGCCGCCCCGGCGTCGCCGACGGTGAGCGAGGCGAACTGCGGGTCGTACTTCTGCGAGATCTCCCGCACCGCGGTGTCGGCGATGGGCGTGATGCACTCCCCGGACACCACCATGCCGCGACGCACGGCACCGGATCGAATCATCCTGTCCAGCAGCAGAACTCCGGTCATCATCCCGGCACACGCGTTGGACACGTCGAAATGGATCGCCCTGTTCGCCCCGAGCGCGGTGCGCAGCATCAGGGCGAACGACGGTTCCAGGCAGAAGTCCTCGCCCCGGGTGCGGGTGATCGAGCAGGAGATGATCACATCCAGATCGGCGGCGTCGTAGCGCGAATTGCCCAGTGCGCTGCGGGCGGCGGCCAAGGCGATGGTGAGGGAGTCCTCGGATTCGCCGCGTACTCTGCGCGCCCTGACTCCGCTGACCTTCTCCAGATCCAGCGGCGCGTCGACGGCCAGCTGCGCCAGCAACTCCGCCGTGGTCACTTCTCTGGCCGGCAGATACGCGCCGACGGCTTCGATTGTCGAACTCACCATGCTTGTTCACTTCCAGATATCGCGTGATGCACAGATCACCACCAGCGCATCTCGTCGATCCTAGCCACAGACCTTCACTAATCGGGCGTGCTCGATTAGATTCTGCCGGGGTGTGGAGCTCCGCCCGACGCCATGAACTAACCCTACTCGCCGCTGGTCAACCCTGGTTGCCTGGATTATTGCTGCTGGGACGGTTCGCGCGGCCGATCCGCAAGGTGCCCGAACTCGGCTGGTTCGTCGCCGACCCGCTGGTGGCCCGCCAGATCTACAACGACAGCACCCATTTCAGCATCGTGTCCGAGGGCGCGGCCGGGCACTGGTGGGCGCAGGTCATCGGCGACTGGGTCGAGGATCTGTTCGAGGGTCCCGGCCATACCGACCTGCGGACCAAGGCGCGCGACCTGTTCACCCTCGGCCACACCGATGCCCTGGTCGCGCGCGTGATCGGCCCCGACCTGCGTGACCTGCGCGAACGCCTGGCGGCGGGGGAGACCGTCGACATCGCCGCCCGCGCGCAGATCCTGGTCGGCCGCAGCGTCTCCGACCTGGTCGGCATGCGCCCCGAAGACATCGCCGCGGCCATCGGCGGCGACTACACCGACGATCAGGACGCGCTGTTCCTGCGCCTGTTCCACCACGTCGAAGAACTGGTCAACCTGGGTTTCGGCACGATGGCCTCGACCACGCTCGACCCGGTGGCGCTGGCCCGCGCCCGTGAGCTGGCCACCCAGCTCGCCGTCAACGTTCCCGACGCGTACGCCCGCGCCGATCCCGACACCACCCTCGGTCGCTGCCGTGAACTGGGTCTCGACGTCGAGCACGCGGGCGGCCTGGCGATCCTGATGGCCGTCGCGGGCACCGACACGCTCGCCAGCGCCATGACCCGAATGGTCGCGATCATGCATGACACCGACCAGCACCGCGCCCTGCTCGCCGCTCCCGATCGCCTCCCCGACGCGGTCCGCGAGACCCTGCGCGTCACGAGCCCGGCCTACCTCGTCGGCCGCTCGGTCACCGCGGACGTCCGCGTCGCCGACCGCGACCTGCGCGCCGGCGAACACGTCAAGATCCTCACCTGGACCATCAACAATGCCGCGGGCGAGTTCCGCGTCGACCGCGACTACAACCCCGTGACCCGCCAGCTCTGGTTCGGCGGCGGCCGCCACCTCTGCCTCGGCGCACAGCTCGTCCACTCCGAACTCACCGCACTTCTCGAAGCCTTGACCGCCGCCGGTCGCCCCTGGGAAATCGTCGAACGTCGCTATCGCAGAAAGGTTTTCATCCCTACCTACGAGAAGCTGCGCATCCGGCTCGCGCGCTGAACAGCACAATGGCCCCGTCCGGGTGGACGGGGCCATCGCGACGACGACTACTGGTTTTCGGGCGCGTTGATCCGGTTGTGGAAGCCGATGCCGATGGCGATCGCGGCGGGGACGCCGGTCAGCACCAGGCCGGCGGCCGCACCCAGCGGGATGCCGACGGCGGCACCGGCGAGGCAGCCCGCGATGCCGGTCGCGCCGCCGAGGGCGAGCACCGGGACGCCGAGAACCAGGCCGCCGACGCCGCCGATGGCGCAGCCCGCGACGCCGCCGGTGAGGGTGCCGACGAGGGTGCCGATGGCGGTGATGATGCCGAACTGGGTGGCAGCGGCGCTGACGGCGTCGTCGAAGGCGTCCTGACGAACGACGTCCTTCAGCAGGGTCGACGGGCGGGCCGAGGCCGCGTCGGTGCGCGGGGTCAGGGTGGCGCGGGTGCCGTCGACGACGGCGTCGATCGGGTACTCGAGGTCGTCGATGGTGTAGGCGAGCGGCAGGGCGGCGACGACGTTGCCCTGGTTGTCGCGCACCTGGAACTGGTTGTTCTCGGTGGTGAGCGAGCCCGCGTCGGTCTCGACGACGACCGCGTCGCCCTCGATGCCGGTCTTCCAGTTGATGCCGGGCAGCACCTGGTTCACACCCTGGTTCACGCCGTCGAGGAAGGCCGCGACGGGCGCGGGAGCAGGCGCCGGAGCGGCGTGCGACGTGCCGGTGGCAACGCCGAGCGCGGCGATGACGAGTGCGGAGGTTGCGGCAACCTTGCTGATGTTCATGAATGCAGTCTTTCCCTCAATGGCGATGCTCCCTGGGGAGCGCAGGCCCTCGATCGAGCACCCATGATCAAGTGTCCAACTGTTTGTTGCTGAAATGTAACTTAAAAAGTCATAAGAGTTCAAAACGGACAGTGACGTGCGTCATTGCCGGTGAATTCGATGAGCTGTGAACAACTTTCGCTCACAATTCATCGGCCGTGATCTGAAGCACATCAATGTCGAAGTTCTGTCACCAGCCGCAACCGTCGTGCGAGGTCGGAGGCGAATACCCGTTCGGGGTCGACTCGGTCCCTGATCCGGCGCCATTCGGCGAGCCGCGGATACATCGTCGCGATCATCTCGGGTGTCGTCCGTGATTCCTTCGCGAGGTACAGGCGGCCACCCGCCGCCCGCACCCGTTCGTCGAGGTCCACGCAGAACCGGTCGAGCCCGCTGGTGAGCGCGAAGTCCAAGCTCAGCATGTATCCGGGATGCGGCCACGACAGCGGCGCCGGGTTGCTCGCCCCCATCCGTTTGAAGACGTTGAGGAACGAGTGGTGCCCCGACTCGGCGATGGTGCGCACCGCGTCGGCCAGTTGCTGTTCGGCCCCGAACGGCATCGAGAACTGATACTGCAAGAATCCTCGCTTGCCGTACGCCCGATTCCATTCGCCGAGCAGGTCGAGCGGATGATAGAACTGCGTCAGGTTCTGGATGCGCCCACGGGCCCGCCGGGGAAACAGGCGATGAGCGGCCTCGGCGGCAATCCGGGTGGTCACCGAATTGACCATCCCGTTCGGAAAGATATCGGGCACCGTGAACAATTGTGGGGCATCGAAATTCAAGGGTTTGCTACGCAGTCTCGACGGCAACTGGTCGACGGTGGCCAGCGAGCCTCGGCTGAATCCGGCCCGCCCGAGTTTCGCCCCGGTGGAAATGGTGTCCGGCACCGCCATCGAGTAGTCGTACCCGTCGTCGGAACCGCCGGTCAGCAATTCCATCGTTTCGTCGAGATCGCGCGTGCGGTCGTTGTCGACGAGGAAATACGCGGTCTCGGTGTGCTTCAACCGAACTCGCGCGCCGACGATGATGCCGGTGAGTCCCATCCCGCCGACCGTCGCCCAGAACAGCGCCGAGTCGGGCCCCTCCGGCGTCAAGGTACGCACCGATCCGTCGGCGGTCAGCAGATCCATCGACACCACGTGATTGCCGAAGCTGCCCTGCGAATGATGGTTCTTGCCATGGATATCCGCGCCGATCGCCCCACCGACCGTCACCTGCCGGGTGCCCGGCAGCACCGGGACCCACAGCCCGAACGGCAGTGCCGCCCGCATGAGCGTGTCCAGGCTGATGCCCGCGTCGACCTCGACGATCCCGCTGTCGGGATCGATGCTGTGGATACGGTCCAGCGCGGTCATGTCGACCACCAGCCCGCCCGCGTTCTGCGCCGGATCCCCGTAACTACGTCCGAGCCCGCGCGCGATCACCCCGCGCGGCCCCGCGGTCCGCACCCGTTCGGCGATCACCGCGATGTCGGGGGTGCGCAGCACTTCGGCGACGGTCGGTGCGGTGCGGGCCCATCCGCTGAGGCTGCGGCACGCGCTGACTGGATTCGGTTGCGTGAAAGTCACAGGGGCTCACGCTAAAACGGGTTCCTGTGCGCAGCCTGAGGTAATCGTGCGGTTATTGCGGAGATGCCTGCCGCGGGGTGAGGATGCCTTCGCGCATCGTGGCGACGCGGGTGCAGGCGGCCGCGAGGAGGGGCTCGTCGTGGCTGATCAGCAGGACGCCCAGGTTGTCGTCGGCGCGGGTCATGACCAGGCGGATGATGGTGGCGGTGGTGGCGGCGTCGAGCATGGCGGTGGCTTCGTCGAGGATGAGGTAGCGGGGGTTCTGGGCGAGGGCGCGGGCCAGGCAGGCGCGCTGGAGCTGGCCGTCGCTGAGGGCGTGGGGGCGGCGGTCGAGGAGGTCGGGGGTGAGACCGACAGCGGTGGCCAGCGCGGTGAGATCGGGGACCGAGGCACCGCGGATGCGGGCGGGTTCGGCGATGATCCGGGCGAGAGTGAAGTGGGGATTGGTTGCGGCACGGGGGGATTGAAAGACCATGGCGATGCTGCCGCGAGCCCGTCGGGGTGCCTGTCCGTCGACGGTGACGGTGCCGGAGGTGGGCGTCAGTAATCCGGCCATGGTTCGCGCCAGCGTGGTTTTCCCCGATCCCGAGTCGCCGGTGATGCCGATGATCTCGCCCGGAGTGATCCGCAGGTCGACCCCGCGGATGACGGATTCCGAGCCGTAGCCCGCGGTCATGGAGTCGGCGATCAGCATCAGGACCTCGGTCGGCGAATCATGCGCGGCTGCTGGGGAATCAATCGCGTCGGGCCACCCGCGTAGGGGCAGATCTCGGACAGGTTCGTCAGCGCTCGCGGGGGATGGGGGAGCGGGTGCAGGCCGTGTTCGGGCAGGGCGGCGAGCAGGTCGCGCGTGTAGTCGTGCCACGGATCGTCGAGCACGTGCGCACCGGGGCCGACCTCCATCAGGCGTGACGCGTACATCACCGCGACGGTGTCGGCGATGCCCGCGCGGATCAGATGCCCGAGATCGTGCGTGATCAGCAGGACCGCGGCGCCGCTGTCGGCGCACTCGCGCAACAGTTGTCCGATCTGGTCGGTGCGTGAGCGATCGAGTCCGGAGGTCGGTTCATCGGCGATGATCACCTCGGGATCGCCCGCCAGCGCCGCCGCCACGGCCGCCCGCTGGGCCATCCCGCCGGAGAGCTCGTGCGGGTACAGGTCGAGCGCGGTGCGGGCGAGCCCCGCGCGATCGACGAGGTCAGCGGGGGTGTGCGCGGTGCCGAGGGCGGTGATCGTCTCCTGGAGCTGGGAGCCGACGGTTCGCACGGGAGTGAAGGAGGTGCTCGGGGATTGGGGCACCAGCGCGATATGGCGGCCGCGATAGGAGTGCTCGCCGACGAGGATGTCGATCGGTTCGTCGGCGGAGTCCGCCGGACCGTCCACACGCAGGTGGATGGACCCGGTGGTGACGGCATCGTGGGGCAGCACGCCCATCACCGCACCGGCGACAATCGACTTCCCGCACCCGGATTCGCCGACGAGTGCGGTGACGCTGCCCGCTTCGATGTCGAGCGACAGCTCGGTCACCGCATGCACCACATCACCCCGGCCGACCGGAATCCGGACGGTCAGCGCATCGATCGACAAGCGGGTGCCCCGACCTCCACGGTGGGCGTCGAGCAGTGCGTCCGCGGTCTCACGAGGGAGGGAAGGTTCTGTCATCGCGGCATCCTCGACGGTGTGGGTGGGGCGAGAAGTCCGCGCAGCGACGACCCCGCGACAGCGACCGCCACCGTCGTCAGCACCAGGAATCCGGCCGGGAACGCCAGCGTCCACCACCCGCCCAGAAGCAGCGAAGTGCGCGCTTCCTCCAGCAGGGTGCCGAGGCTCGGTTCGTGCGGCGGCAGTCCGAACCCGAGAAACGACAAGGTCGACTCGTGCCAAATCGCGTGCGGGAGAAGCAGAACCACCGCGATCAACGCCTGCGGGGCGACAGCGGGCAGCAGATGCCTGAGCAACAGGTGGGTGCGGCTCGCGCCCGCGAGCACCGCCGCGGACACGTACTCGCGTTCGCGCAGACTCAAGCTCTCCGCCCGCACGATCCGCGCCACCTGCACCCAGTGCGTGAGTCCGATCGACAGCACCACCGCCAGCGCGTTCCCCCGGAACAGCGCCACGATCACGATCCCGAGCAGCAGATGCGGCAGCGCGTTGGCGGTATCGGCGAACCGCATCACCACCCGGTCCACCCACCCGCCTGCCAGCGCCGACACCGCACCGACGAGCACGCCGATCACCGTCGACACGGCCGCCGCGCACGCCGCGACGATCAGCGAGGTCCGCAGCGCCGCCGCGATCCGCACGAACAGCGGCCGCCCGGCCGAGTCGGTCCCGAACCACCACTGCCCCGACGGCGCCTGCCGCGCGTGCGCGAAATCGGTCAGCCGATCGTCGACCCCGCCCACCCACGGCACGATCACCGCGTACAGCACGACCGCGAACAGCACCGTTAGCGCGAGATACAACCGTCGCTCCGCAGCCCCGTGCGTGCGGTCGCGCCACCGCTCAACCATCGGCGCGCACCCTCGGATCGAGCAGCACCACCGCGACATCGGCGAGCAGCGACCCGAGCATCACCGCGCAGGTCGTGCCGACAGTCAGCACGGCAAGCAGCGCCATGTCCAGATCCTTCGCCGACTGCACGAACGCGCCCGCGATCCCCGGCCACGAGAAGATCTCCTCCACCAGCACCGCCCCGACCACGACCTCCGGCAATCGAGCGCCGAGGATCGTCACGAACGGGGCCAGCGAGGTCGGCAGAATGTGCCTGCGGGTGACCGTCGCGGTGTCGATGCCGCGGGTGACGGCACCGACCACGAAATCCTCACCGCGATTGCCCGCCACCGATTCCCGCACGGCCAGCAGGAGCCACGGCACCTGCGAGAGGGCCAACGCGGCAGCGGGCAGCACGAGATGTCGTGCCACCTGACCGGCTCCGACCTCGGCCCCGGCGTCGGTGAGCCCGGCAGGCGGCAACCAGCCGAGTCCGACCGCGAACACGCCGATCGCGGCCAGTGACACCACGAACGGCGGCAGCCCCTGCATCACCACACACGACGCGGTGACCAGCCGATCGATCACCCCACCGCGATGCATGCCCGCCCAGACGCCCGCGCCGAGCGCGATGGCGACCGCCACGCTCATCGCGACCACCACCAGCAGCACCGTCCACGGAATCCGTTGGGCGAGCAGGGTGCTCACCGGCTGGGCGAACCCGCGGGAAACACCGAGATCGCCGCTGAACAGGTCGCCGATCCAGCGTCCGTAGAGCTGGTACCACGACGCGTCCAGCCCGAGCCGGTCCGTGAGCAACGCCCGATCCGACGCACTCGTCGTCTCGTAGCGAGCGCCGAGATAGCCGACCAGCGGGTCGAACGGTGACACCGCCGCCGCGGCGAAGAGCGCGGCCGACACCGCGGCGAGCACCGGAATCAACGCCGCCAGTCGCCACCCGACCATTGCCCGCAGGCCGCGTCCGCGAACGCGACTGCGCCCCATCAGCGGGTCCAGGTCTGCAGCGACCACCACGGTCCCCAGGTGACGCCGTGCGCGTGCGGCTCGAGAATCGGCCCCGACATCGTCCAGGAAGAATCCTTCACCACATAGGTGTGATCGAGATGGACCAGGAAGACGTGGCTCGGATCCTGGGCATACCGGCTCTGGACCTCCCGGTACGCGGCGGCGCGCACCGCGGGATCGACACTGCGCCGCGCGGTGTCGAGTTGTGCGTCGATCGCGGGATCCGCGTGCCTGCTCGCATTGTCGTACGGGCTGCCCGCACTCGGGTCGAGCAGCGGCGAGTGCAGGGTGTTGTAGGCCTGGGTGTCGGGATCGAAGGGCTCGCTCCCGCCGCCGAGCAGGATCCCGGCCTGTGCGATGCGCGGCTCGATCCGATCCCAGGACAGCGCCTCGAGATCGATCTCGATACCCACCCGCCGCGCATCGGAGGCGAAAGCCAGTGCGAGGTCACGGCGCAACGTGTCGGTGGAGTTGTACATCACGGTGAATCGCGCGCGCACACCGTCTTTCGCGCGCACGCCGTCGGCGCCGGTCCGCCATCGCGCACCCTCGAGGATCGTTTCGGCACGCGTGCGATCGAAGGCGAAAGCGACTGCCGGGTTGTGGGATTCGCCGTAGACCTCGGCGAAAGGCGTGTAGGCCGGGCGGCCGTGGCCGCCGAGGATGTTGTCGATCATCGCCTGGCGGTCCACCGCGTAGTTCAGTGCCAGCCGGACGGCCGGGTCCCCGGCGACCGGATCGCGCTCGGGCATCGACACACCGCGCCAATCCGCGGACATGTTGGCCTGCACCGACATCCGTGGTTCGAATGTGGCGGCCAGCAGGGGCGGCAGCGACGTTCCGTCGAGTTCACCCCCGGCCATCCGCTGCGCGCGGGTGTTGTCGTCGGGTACGTAGAGAACCGTCAGCCGCTTGACCGAAGGCGCACCACCCCAATAGCTTTCGTTCGCCTCGAACACCGCCCGCGTCGGCTCCAGCGCCGTGAGCCGATAGGGGCCGGTGCCGATCGGGGCGGTATTGAGCGGTGATTCGGTCGCGGGTCCCGGCGTGGCGACGGCCTCCGACGGCACGATCCCGATCAGCAGCTTGGCCGGGAACGCGGCATAGGGATGACGCAGGGTGAACCGCACCGTCAGCGGATCGACAGCGTCGACCCGGTCGATCATCGAAAACGACGACCGCACCTCCGAGGCCGACGCCGGATCCAGAATCGCCCGGTAGGTCGCCACCACGTCGGCGGCGTCGAACGCCGACCCGTCGCTGAACCGCACACCGGGGCGCAGCGGCGCCGTCCAGACAGTCGCATCGGCGTCGGGCGTCGGCAATGCCGTTGCCAGGGCAGGCTCGAAACCGGGCATGCCGGTGCCGCCGGTGAGCCGCAGCAATCCGTCGTAGACCTTGGCCTCGCCGGCCGCGCCGTACCCGGCGACCGGGTTGTACCCGCCGAGCTCATACGCGTCGGCGAGCACGAGCGAGTCGGTGGACCCGCTGTCGGGCGCTCCGCACGATGTCAGCACGACCGCCAGCGCGGCTCCTACAGCGAACAGCGGCCGAGTGCGCATCCATCATCCCTACATGTTTATCTGAACAGATGAACAGATAATAGTCGCGGGCGGTGCCGTCCTGTCCACTCGGCGATTAAGCTGGGCACCGCCATGGGAGAGCCACGCACACTGCACGGGTCGCCGGTCGAACTCGGCCGGCGCGCGATCGGCGACGTCGAGATCAGGGAATGGGCGCAGCGCTTCGACCTGCTGTCGGACCCCGGCCGCCTGGAAATCCTGCTGTGTCTGCACCGCTCGCCCGGCATCAGCGTCGGCGAACTGGCCGCCGCTGTCGGCCGCAACGAGAACGCGATCTCCCAGGCGCTGCGCGTGCTGCGGCACGAGGGGTGCGTCACCTCGAGTCGCGAAGGCCGATCGGTCACCAACCGGCTCACCGACCCGATCATCCACGAAATTCTGCACACCATCGGCGCCAAGCACTGACGTCGAGAGTCCGCTTCTCGGAGGCGATGACGGCGAAGGTCCTGTACGTGCTGACCGGTGCCGATCATTGCCGGGCACGTTGTCGTCGCGACACCGGTCAGAACCCCGCCTCGGCAGGCCCGCTGGCCGCGGCGGTGCTTGGCGCGCTGTGAATGCCTGTCGCTCAGCAGAACTCGGCGACCACTTCGTAGAGGGCGGGATTTGCGCGCGCGACCTGACGCGCCTGGTCGACCGAGGCGACGACCGTCGGATTGCGTCCGGCGGCCTCGCAGGCCTCGGCGCTGTCCCAGTGTGCGATGTTCACCAGCTGGAATCGCGAATCGGGCAGCAAGGCGCGGTGCAGGCGGACATCGCGGAAACCGGGGGCGGTGCGCATGTGCGCGGCCCGTTCGCGCCACTGCGCGACGAATCTCTCGATGTCGTCGGCGGAAACCTCGATCACATTGATGAAAGTGACACCCTGGTCGGTCATGGGGAGCTCCTGTTCGGTCACGCGGCGGATCCGGGACGCACGATCATGAGAACGACCACGGCCGTCCACAGCAGGTTGTAGATACCCGCGAGCATCGACAGCACCCGCAGGCGCTTGCCGTCGTCGGGCTGGTCGAGGGCCTCGCGCTGCATCGGAACGATCTGCACGGCGAGCAGCCCGCCTGCCACCGCGGTCGTCACCATCGCGGTGGTGATCCAGATTTCGTTCATCCGGCCCTGAATCGCGGCCAGCACGATGCCGATCACCGGCACGATGATGGCGAGTTTCGCGTAGTTCCCGGTGATCCGGTGCATGGCGGCCGCGACCGGCCTGCTGCGCACCGAGTCCGGATCGGGCGCGCCCGCGACCGGCGCGTACCGGGGAAAAAGACTGGTGGCGACCGCTGAGCCGCCGACGAAGACGATGCCCGCGAGCACATGCACGGACAACAAGACGTGTTCCAACTACCGACTCCCTCCGACCTTCAATGTGCTTGAAGCCTAGCTCGAGTTTCAGCCACATTGAAGGTCGGATTCGTCACGCCTCTGGTCGAGGGGGAATCGTCCCCGCGAACGCGTCGACGATCGCCGCTCCGACCCGCCGCAGAATCGGATCCGATTCCGCCCCGAACAGCTGGGTGTCCACCCGCGCCACCGCTTTACGCGCCTGCGCCAGCAGCTCCGCGCCCGCCTCCGTCAGCTCGATCGCCGACGCCGACCCCGCCCGCGCCGTCCGATCCTGCACCAAACCGGCCCCCACCAGCCCCTTCACCGCGGCATGGACACTTTGCACGCTCGTCCCCGACATCCGCGCCAGCTCGCTGAACGAGGCCCCCGGCACCCCATTGATATGCCCGAGCAACCCCAGCCGGGCCACCGTCAAATCCAGCGCCCCCAACTCGACCCCCAGCGCCGCCTCCACCCGCCGCGACATCGTGATCACCAAAATGCTCGGGCTCATAGCCGGCGGTCCAGGACGCTCGCTCTCGGTGGTCACCCCCTCATTTTCCCGCACGACACCCCGATAGTCGTGTTCCGGGAGCCGTATCCATCCCGCGCCCGCGAAACAGCCACGGGCCCAGCGAGTTCGCTGGGCCCGTGGCCGGTGCGGGAGCGGGACTATTTCAGTGCGACACGGGCTCCGTCGGAGAAAGCCGAGTCGTGGAATTCGACCGCGGTGGGGACGGTGCCTACCGGGACGTCGAAGACGAGGACCATCGAGGTCTTGTTGCCGGGGTTGATCTCTGCGGAGAGCTGGTCGTTGACGTTGATCTCGGCGGTGGTGTCGTTGGCGAACTCGCGGCCCTGATCGTCGATCAGCTTCTGGTTCGAGCCGAAGTAGCTCTGGGCGACGGTGGAGGTGTTGGCGACGTCGACGTAGACCAGGATGAATTCGCCCTGCGCGGTCTTCTGCAGGAACTGGTTGTCGCCGACGGTGGTGACCGGCGGATCCACCTTCGTCACCGTGAACCCGAACTTGCCGTCGCGTACTTCGGTCCCGGCGGGAGCCGCGACCGACTTGGTCTCCTCGGCCTTGGCGACCTCGTTGGCGGCGGTGCCGATCAATGCCGCACATCCGCCGAACAGGACGAGCACGGCCAGGACGAACCGCCGAGCACCCACGGCCACACTTTCTTCTTACGCGGCGGCTGCGGGTAGTAGGGCTGGTGCGGGGCGGCGGGGTTGGTCGGGTACTGGGGATTGGTCATGACGATCGTCCTCTTCTGGGAAACGCTGTCGGTCGCCGTGGCGCGACCGATCGCGGCCTCGATGGGCCGTGCGGTGCGGGATGGTGCATCGACGAAGGAATCTGCAAGAACTGTTGTCTCGCAACGTTGTTCGTGTGCTGGAAGCGACTGTTCGGGTTGTTGCCGCTCCGTCGAAAAAGGACGCTACACCTACGCAACCGCAATAGCAACAGGGAAACAATGTTTTCACTGTGGACGATGAAAACATGTGTACTGACGTCGTCTTATGTCAACGATGATGTGTAAGGTTTGACCTTGACCAGAGGAGACCCCTTGTCAGACTCGACGCCCACCGTCGCCGCCGCCGAGATCTCCCGGCTGGCCGGCGTCACCCGTGCCACCGTGAGCAACTGGCGTCGCCGACACGCCGATTTCCCCGCGCCGGTACCGGGCGGCTCCGAATCGCGGCCGCTGTTCGACCTCGCCGAGGTGCAGCAGTGGTTGCGTGGACACGGTGTGACCGCGGCGGATTCTCCTGTTCAGCGCTTGCGTACGGTGCTGCGTTCCGAGGTCGCACCCGAGGATGTCGCCGGGCTGATGGCCTTCGTGGCGGACCCGGCAGTCGAGGTGAAGGGCGCGGCGCACGAGGCGGTGCGCGCGTCGATCGGTGAAGTCGGCGTACAGCAGACTCTGGCGGTGCTGGCCGAACGCGGTCTCGACGGTCCGAGTACCGGCATCTACCCGACCGATCAACCCGTCGCCGCGCTGATGGCCGATGTGCTCGCCGCGTCCGCGTCGCCCGCTCCGCGCTCGGTGCTCGACCCGGCGTGCGGCGGCGGAACCCTGTTGCTCGAGGCCGCTCGGATCGGCGCCGAACGGCTCGACGGTCAGGACATCCTGCCCGTGCAGGCGAGTCGCACCGCCGCGCTGCTCAGCACGCTCGCCCCTGGCGCCGAAGCGGATATCCGCGCGGGCGATGCTCTGCTCGCCGACGCGTTCACCGATGTCGAGGTCGACGCTGTGCTGTCGAATCCTCCCTATTCGCAACGGGATTGGAGTGCCGACGAACTGGCGCTGGATCCGCGGTGGGTGTACTCGGTTCCTCCGCGCAGCGAATCCGAACTCGCCTGGGTGCAGCACGCCATCGCCCATCTGCACCCCGGCGGCACCGCTGTTCTGCTGCTGCCACCCGCTGTCGCGGCCAGGTCCTCGGGTCGGCGGATACGGATGGAACTGTTGCGGGCGGGCGCATTACGTGCCGTGATCGCTTTGCCGCCCGGCGCGTCGACACCGCGACAGGTAGGACTGCAACTGTGGGTCCTCCGCCGCCCGGGCAAGGGGAATCCGACCGACACCCTGCTGTTCGCCGACACGACCCGGTTACCCGATCATGGTGGGGACCAACCGGATTGGCACGTCCTCGCCGAAACAGTCGTCACTGCGTGGCATGCCTTCGACAAGGGCGACGACGCCACCGTCCCCGACGTGACCGCCGTGGTCCGGGTGATGGATGTACTCGACGACGACGTCGACCTCACGCCCGCGCGTCAGGTGCGCGCCGCCGTCGACCCGGAGAGTGCCTCGACCTCGGCCCGTGGCGCCATCGGTCACCTCGGCGCGAACCTCACGGATCTGCATTCCGTCGTAGATGCTGTGCGCGAATGGGATTCGGCGCCCGGCACCGTGTGGCGCTATGTGGCGGTCGGCAACCTGATCGCGGGTAAGGCCGTGCGAATCGTCACCAGTACCCCCGACGCGGTCGCCGACGACGCCCCGCAACGACCGGTCCTCACCGGCCACGATCTGCTCAACAGCCGCGCCCCCTCCGGCCTCACCGCCCCCGGCGCCCCCGTCGGCGATCCGATCGAGGAAGGTGACGTCCTGGTCTCCCGTCTGCGCGACGACCACGGCGCCGCCCAGGGCACCCGCGTCGCCGAAGGCGCCGACATCGGCGCCGTCCCCGCACCCGGTGTCCTCGTCTTCCGCACCGACCCCACCCGCATCGACCCCTGGTTCTTCGCCGGCTTCATCGGCAGCCCCGACAACGCCGCCGCCATGTACGGCACCACCACCATCCGCCTAGACCCCGCCCGCCTCCGCATTCCCATGCTCCCCCTCGCCGACCAGAAGACCTACGGCGCAGCCTTCCGTCGCCTGCACCACCTTCGAGTAGCCGCCCACACCACCGCCACCGCCGCCCACCGGGCCGCCGACCTCATCGCCACCGGACTCACCGCGGGCGCCCTGGAGCCCCACCCCGAAAACTGACCGGCCCGCATCGTGCGCGCTGTCGGCTCGACGATGCCGTCGCCGGTGGACGGCGCGCAGTATCGTGCGGGGGACCGTGTCGGGTGTCGGGTCGGAGGTTGGGGTGCGCGAGGTCATCGACGGGCGGTATGAGATCTCCGGGGCTTTGGGGGCAGGCGGGATGGGGCAGGTTCTGTCGGGGTACGACGTGGTGCTGGATCGGGCGGTGGCCGTCAAGCGGATCGCGGTGGGGCAGTTCGCGTCTCGGGCCGACCTGGCCGAGGAGTTCGTTGCCCGGTTTCGGCGGGAGGCCAGGGTGACCGCGCGGATTCGGCATCACGGTGTACCGCAGGTGTTCGATGCGGTGCTCGACAAGGATGCCGAGAGTGTGTATCTGGTGATGGAGCACATCGATGGCGTGACATTGCGGGACTTCGTGTCCGGGGTGGGGATGCTGCCGATCGAGTACGGGGTCGCCGTCGCGGCGCAGATCGCGACGGTGCTGTCGCATGCCCATGTGTTGCCGGTGGTGCATCGCGATCTGAAACCGGCGAATGTGCTGGTGGCAGGCGATGGGACAGTGAAGGTGATCGACTTCGGGATCGCGGCGCTGCTCGATGGGAGTACGAGCCGGATCACCCGGACCGGGTCGGTGCTCGGGACGGCCGCGTATATGTCGCCGGAACTGGTGAACGGGCAGGATGTCGGGCCACGGGCAGACCTGTACGCGCTCGGCTGCATCATGCACGAGATGTTCAGCGGCCGAGGCGTCTTCGCAGCCAGGTCGGAGTTCGATACGCACAATCGGCACCTCTCGGAGGCGCCGACGCCGTTGTGCACGCTCCGCCGTGAGGTGCCACCACAGATCGAACAGCTGGTCCTGGACTTGCTCGCGAAGGATCCGGTCGACCGGCCGGCCACTGCCCGTGACGTCTACGACCATCTGCTGCCGTTCCTCCCCGGGCCGGGGACGCCCGAAGGCCCGGCCCTCGCTGGGTATCCCGATCCGACAAGAATCTTCCGCCGCCCCAACCCGCCCGCCGATCCGGCACCGGAACCCGCGCCGCGACGGTCTGCACCCGGCAAGCCCGCGTCCGCGACCGGCGGCCTCGTCGACGTCGCGGCACGCTACCGGGAACTCTGCGAACTCGGCCGCTTCGCCCAGGCGGCCGAGGCATTGGTCACCGTCGTCGACGAGGCCGAGCAGCGCTACGGCTCACACAGCCCCCAGCTCGGCGCTCTGCACCGCGACATCGCCACCGCCTTCACTCACAGCGGCGAACACCGCCGAGCCCTGACCGAATGGGAGCGCGTCGAGACGATCGAACGACAGGTGGGTGCCACGAGCAGGGTGTGGCAGGCGAGGATTGCCGCAGTCCAGTGCCGGGCCACCCTCGGCGACCTCGCCGCGGCTGCGGCGGTGGACGAGCTGTACCGGCTGTTCGGTGAAATCCGCGCCGCGGACAACGAATTCGGTGATGCCGCCGTGGCGGTGCGCGTCGCCATCGCGGAGCTCCTGCCCGCGGTGGGCGATCGATCGAGGGCGCAGCGGTTCCTCACGCAGCTGCGAAACGATCTCGAAGTGCTTCGGCCGCCGGAAGATCCGGTGCGGCGACGGGTCGAGCAGCTGGCCGTCGAACTGCACCGCTGACAGTTGACCGTTCTGCTCGACGCGGTTGTCCGAGCGGAACCGGGCTGCCGTCGAGGCGCGGTCGCGGGCATCCCGGTCGTCGGGCCCGCCGAGTATGCTCCTCGCATTCGCCGACGGGGGAGCGCGTCGGCAGTCGGTGCGGCCGCCAACAGGGGGTTCGCACGGAAGTGGAGTGGGCCAGGTGCAGTTGTTCGCCAAGTTCGGGTGGGTCGTCGGGCTGCTGGCCGGTGCCTTCAGTATTCTTCTCGGAATCGTCGGCTACTTCACCGGCATCGACCATGCCAGTACGTTCGAAATCGTGCTGGCGGTGGCCTTTCTGGTACTCGGTACCGCACTGGCGGGCGCCTCGATGTGGCAGCTCGTGGCAGGCGACCGGCGCAAGCGGCACACCTTCTACCCGCACGGCGAACGGACTCGGCAGCCCGATCCCGGTGCGGCACAGATCGGCTATGGGCCGTCCTGGAATACCGGTGCGATCCCGACGCCTCCGAGCCCGGCAACGCCGCCGGTTCCGTATCCACAGGTGCCTTACGTTGCTCAGCAGTCGCCGCAGTACCCGCGATCGCCCTACACTCCACCCTCGGCGCCGATCGCGCCGACGGTCGCGCAAACCCCCGATTGGCAGACCCGCACCCGCACTGCCCAGCACTGGCTGCCCACCGGGATCCCCTACGCGAGCGCACCCACGGGCGTCCTCGGTTCTCCCGCCGACCTCGACCGCGACAGTTCCGCTACCATCCCGATCCGCGTGCGCGACGCAGTCCGCGAAACGATCGCGATCGAAGGTCCCATCGAGCGGAGCCACCTGGTGGCGCGGGTCGCCCAGCGCTTCGGTGTGCACAAACCCTCCGAGAAACAGCAGATCTGCGTCCTCGGCGAGGTGCCGGAATCGCTGATGCGCGCTACCTCGTCAGGTGTGTTCGTCTGGCCGTCCGACCTGGACCCTTCGACCTGGCGCGGTTTCCGTTTCACCCCGCCCACCGTCTCGCGCGCCATCGGCACCATTTCCGCCGAGGAAATCGTCAACGCGATAACCCATGTGGCACAACGCAATAAGCATTCGTTCGACGAGATGGTCTGGGCCACGCTCACCCAGTTCGGCCATGAACGCACCGGTGCCGCGGAGGACCGCATCGAAGCGTGTCTGACCATGGCGGTCCGGCGCGGACGCCTGGCCCGTGACCCCGACGGTCGCTACCGCGCGCTGACCTAGGCGGGGAGGGCGGGCAGGGTTCTGGTGTGGGTGATCTCGGGGGTGACGGTGATGATGTCGCAGGCGGCGACGATGCGGTGGGGGAGGTCGGAGCCGAGGTGGGTGAGGCTGGGGGTGACGATCGCGGCGGCTTCGGTGGTGGTGACCACGTCGAGCAGGCGGCCGATCGGGTCGGCGGTGCGGTCGCTGAAGACGACGGTCTTGGTGAAGCGGTAGCCCAGGCGTTCGGCTAGGGAACGGATCTGCGTTTCGTCCCAGGACTGGGCGACACCCGAGATGTCGCGGCGCAGGTAACCGATCGCCGGTGGCTTCATGGGGATGACGGTACCGGCGGACAGTGTCGTGGTTGTGAACGCGAGCGAACGCGAGTCGAATTCGAAATCTGAACGAGATCTATTTCGGATTTGGATCCGCCGGGGACCATGGCGTGATCTACTGCTCGCCACTCGGGCGTATCAGCGCCTCGACGACGTCGAGGGCGTCCGGCACGTAGTTGGAGACACATGATGGTGGACAGAAGAGTGCAGCGCGCAGCCGTTTTCGCCGCCGCGGCGGGGCTGGCGATGACGGCGTTTCCCGGCTCGGCCGTAGCCGCTCCGGGATCGATCACCTGGGATGACGGCAACAGCCATTTCACCCGAACGGTATCGAACACCAACCCGGTGGTCGGCGACACGGTCACCGTGACCACGAAGTTCGAACGCACCGGCATCCCGGTGGAATACATCTACTCGATCAAGGACCTGCACCCGGCGTGCCTGACGCCGGTCGCGGGCTCGGCGAAGATGTCGGGTGACGCGGTCTCGATCGACACGTCGTCGTCGGACTGGATCCGCGCCGAGTTCGGCATCACCAAGTACCCGGTGTACCCGAATATCTCGCCGAAATCGCAGACCTTCGAGATCCAGTACAAGGTCGGCGTGAACTGCGCCCGCGACACCCCGCTGCCGACCTCGATGCACTACGGCGGGTCTCTCGGCGACGGCATCTACCAGGCCAAGGGACCGGCCATCACGGTGTCGGGCGACGCCGTGTCCAGCACCGCCATCACCGCGGTGTCGGGTGCGCAGGTCGGCAAGGCCGTCACGCTGGAAGCGAGCGTGACCCCGGCCGCGGCGGGCGGCACGATCCAGTTCAAGGCGGGCGACAATGTGCTCGGCGACATCCCGGTCGGCGCGAACGGCAAGGCGAGCATCGTCTGGACGCCGGGTGCCCCGGGTGCCTACAGCATCGGCGCGGCCTTCTCCGGGCGCAGCGGGGTGGCGGGTTCGTCGAGCACCGCGACGGTGACCGTGGCCGAGGTGCCGACCGATGGCGGCGGCGGTGGCGGCGGGGTCGACACGGGGTCGTTCAGCTTCTGAGAGTCACCCCGGCACGGAATCGGTTGCTACCAAGCGTCATTGGCGATCAGGGCGGTCAGCAGCGTGCGAATCGCGGCGACCCGCCGTTCCGTGCCGGGCAGCTGATCGAGCGCGCATTCCGGATCGGCCGGCGGCCCGAGATGGGTACAGCCGCGCGGACAGTCCTCGATGGCACCGGCGAGGTCGGTGAACGAGGCGATCACATCGTCGGGCGTGATGTGGGCGAGGCCGAACGAACGCACGCCCGGGGTGTCGATCACCCAGCCGCCTTCGGGTAGCGGTAGCGCTACCGACTGGGTGGAGGTGTGCTTGCCCTTGCCGACACCGGAGACCTCGCCCACCGCCCGATAGGCATCGGGCACAAGACGATTCACCATCGTCGACTTGCCGACACCGGAGTGCCCGATCAGCGCGGTGAGCCGGTCGTTCAAGATTTCCAGCACCGGCTCCATCGGATCGTCGATGCCCGCGTAGAGGATCTTCAGATCGAGACCGTCGAAGGCGGCAGCGAATTCGGATTCCGAGACCAGGTCGCGTTTGGTGAGCACCAGAATCGGTTCCAGCCCGCCGGCATACGCGGCCACCATCGCCCGCTCGACGAAACCGGTGCGCGGCGGCGGATCGGCCAGCGCCACCACGATGAACAACTGCTGGGCATTGGCGACGACGATGCGTTCGAACGGATCGGTGTCGTCGGCGGTGCGGCGCAGCACGGTGCTGCGCTCGCTCACCCGCACGATCCTGGCCAGGCTGTCGGGCCTGCCGGTGAGGTCGCCGACCACGTCGACCTGATCGCCCACGACGATCGGGGTGCGGCCCAGTTCGCGGGCGCGCATGGCGACGATGCGCCGGTCGGCGTCCCCGTCGAGCACGCATCCCCAGCGGCCGCGGTCGACGGCCACCACCATGGCGGCCTCGGCGTCGGCGTGCTGCGGACGGGTCTTGGTGCGGGGACGCGACGACGCCTTACCCGGGCGTACCCGGACGTCGGATTCGTCGTAGCTGGCTGAGGATCGCCCCTGGCGGCTCAGCGCGCCACTCCGTCACTGGATAACGCGGGAGCCAGCATCTGCTCCCACAGTGTGACGAAGGTCGGCAGGGTCTTGGCGGTGGTGCCGATGTCCTCGATCTCCACCCCTGGCACGCGCAGGCCGAGAATCGCACCGGCGGTGGCCATTCGGTGATCGGCGTAGGAGTGCCACTGTCCGCCGTGCAGCGGGGTGGGCACGATCTCGAGGCCGTCCTCGGTCTCGGTGACGTTGCCGCCGAGGCGATTGATCTCGGCGGAAAGTGCTGCGAGACGGTCTGTTTCGTGTCCGCGCAGGTGGGCGATGCCACGCAGGCGCGAGGGGGAGTCGGCCAGTGCGGCCAGCGCGGCGACGGTGGGGGTGAGCTCGCCGACGTCGTGCAGGTCGATGTCGATACCGGCCAGGCGTTCCGGACCGTGCACGGTGAGGATGCCGTCGAAGATGCGGGCCTCGGCGCCCATCCGGACGAGGATCTCGCGGATCACGTCACCGGGCTGGGTGGTGCCGCGTGGCCACATCGGGATGCTCACCTCGCCGCCGGTCACCGCGGCCGCCGCCAGGAACGGGGTGGCGTTGGACAGGTCGGGCTCGATCTCCCAGTCGACCGCGCGGATCGGGCCGGGCGCCACGGTCCAGGTCTGGGCGTTGCCGGAATCGGCCGGGGTCTGCACGGCCACATCGGCGCGGCGCAGCATCTCGACCGTCATCTCGATGTGCGGCATCGACGGCAGTGCCTTGCCGTCGTGGTGGACGGTGATGCCCTCGTCGAAGCGGGCGGCCGAGAGCAGCAGCCCCGACACGAACTGCGAGGATCCCGACGCGTCGATGGTGACGGTGCCGCCGCGTAGCGCGCCGGTGCCGTGCACGACGAACGGCAGCGCGTCACCGTCGACATCGAGACCGAGCTTGCGCAGGGCGTCGAGAATGGTGGACAGCGGGCGCAACTTCGCCTGCTCGTCGCCGAAGAACGCGACATCGCCCGTGGCGAGTGCGGCGGCGGGCGGCAGGAATCGCATGATGGTGCCCGCGAGCCCGCAGTCGACAGCGGCACTGCGCAGGGGCGCCGGGGTGATCTCGAGGATCTCGGCGTCGCCGGTGATCTCGGTGCCGAGGGCGCGCAGGGCCCCGATCATCAGATCGGTGTCGCGGCTGCGCAGGGCACCGGTGAGCGTGGACGGCCCATCGGCCAGTGCGGCCAGGATGAGCGCGCGGTTGGTGATGGACTTCGATCCGGGCAGGGTCACGGTCGCGTGGACGGGGACCTCGATATGGGGCGCAGGCCAGAAACTCACGTCCCCATCTTCGCTTATGTGCGGTTCGGACGCACCGGTGGTGCGCTTTTTCGGCGTGGGGTGGCGTCGTCGGCGGGGCCTGATGTCGGTGCCCGCGCGTATCTTGACCTTTATGTGTGGACGATATGCGACGACCACGAATCCGGGCCGGTTGGCGGCCGAACTGGACGCTGTCGACGAGACGGGGCTCGACGAGCCGGACGCCGCCGTCAGCTACAACGTCGCGCCGACCACCCAGGTGCTCACGGTCGTGGAGCGGCACGCGCACGGCGAACCCGACGACGACCCGCGGCTGCGGATCCGGCGGATGCGCTGGGGCCTGATCCCGCACTGGACCAAGGCGGCCGAACCCGGCGTGCCCGCCAAGGGGAAACCGCTGTTCAACGCGCGCGCCGACAAGGCCACCACCGCGCCCTCGTTCCGCGATTCGGCCAAGCACAAGCGCTGCCTGGTGCCGATGGACGGCTGGTACGAGTGGCTGGTCGAGGCGTCACCGACCGGCAGGGGCAAAGCGGTGAAGCGGCCCTTCTACATGTCGCACAGCGACGGTTCCCTGCTCTATATGGCCGGGCTCTGGTCGGTCTGGCGTGATCGCAGCCTGCCCGATGCCGAGCCGCTCATGTCGTGCACGATCCTGACCACCGACGCGAGCGGCGAGCTGGCCGACATCCACGACCGGATGCCGTTGCCGATGCCGCGCGAACACTGGGACGCCTGGCTCGACCCGGATCACCCGGCGCCCGCCGAATTGCTGAGACCGCCCTCGCGGGCAGTACTGGCGACGATCGTGGCGCGTCCGGTCTCCACCCTGGTGAACAACGTGCGCAACAACGGCCCGGAACTGCTGGTGCCGGACGGGACCTGTGACGACAAGGCCGGGCAGACCACATTGCTGTGATCGTGCCCGGCCTCGGGTAGCAGATCTCAGAGCGAGCAGGGCACCGAATCGGTGGCGATGTTCAGCCCGCACTTGATGATCCCGGTGATCAGATCGATCACCTCGGTGGCGACCCCACCGCCGAGCTTCTCCGACTTCTCGGCCCTCTCCTCGGTCTCCGGGTCGGTCTTCGGCGAACTCTTCGGCGTGGTGCCCTGGCCGTTGAGCGGATAGTCGCCGGGTTCGGCCTGCGACGGCGGAACCACCTGCGGAACCGCGGTGGCGGGGGCCAGAGCAGCGGCGCCGAAAGTGATCACCAGGGCACCGGACAGGGCGGCGATCGTCGAACGAGCGGACATTTTCGCATCACATCCTCGGGTCGAATCGGTCGTACCGGGCGCAGAATGCGTCGAATTTATTCGGAACGAGGCGCCGACCGGATTGCCTCAGCTGGTGATCGGGGCGGTGACGGCCGCGCAAGCGCGCACCAGATCCGCGGGCGCCAACTCGATTTCGAGCCCGCGTTTGCCCGCGCTGCACAGCACCCGATCCCAGTCGAGCGCGGAGGCGTCGACAACAGTGGGCAACTTCTTGCGCTGACCCAGCGGTGAAACCCCGCCCAGCACATAGCCGGTGGTGCGCTCGGCCTTGGTCTTGTCGGCCATGCTCGCCTTCGGCGCGCCGAGCGCGGCGGCCGCCGCCTTCAACGACAACCGCGCGGGCACCGGCAGAACGGCCACCGCGAGCGCGCCGGATGAGAGTTCGATCACCAGCGTCTTGAAGATCTGCGCGGCTCGCACTCCCAGTTCGTCGCCGAGTGCGTCGACGGCCTCGTCGCCATAGGAGTCGGCGCGCGGATCGTGGGAATAGGAGTGCACCGTGTGCGCGATACCGCTGAGGGCCTTGATCGCGGGAGTCGACATAAGCGGACACCCTAATCGCCACCACGCCCGGCCCGGCAAGCACATTTCCGCCGGTATGGGAACACGAATGCGGGGGTGCATGTTGCACACAAGTGACAAGCCAACGCGGCCAGAGACGACGTGAAGGAGAGATAGTGACACTGCTGCTCGAGGAGCGTCCTGTCCTGCCACGGGGTGCGCGATTGCCTATCGATTCCGTCGTGCCGGTAGATTCGGCTACTACGGCGATCGAAGGGATTGGTGTGACGAGCGACGACGACGTGGTGTCCGACGGTGCGTCCGGCACGGAAGTCGACGAAGCCGAGCTGGCGGCCCGGTTCGAGCGCGACGCGCTCCCGATGATCGACCAGCTCTACGGCGCCGCCCTGCGGATGACCAGGAACCCGGCCGACGCCGAGGACCTGGTGCAGGAGACGTTCGTGAAGGCGTTCCAGGGGTTCAAGTCGTTCCGGGAAGGCACCAATCTGCGTGCCTGGCTGTACCGGATCCTGACCAACACCTACATCAACTCCTACCGCAAGAAGCAGCGTCAGCCCGCGCAGTACCCGACCGACGAGATCACCGACTGGCAGCTGGCGGCCACCGCCGAGCACTCCTCGGTGGGTCTGCGCTCGGCCGAGGTGGAGGCGCTGGATGCCCTGCCCGACGACCAGATCAAGTCGGCGCTGCAGCAGCTGCCGGAGGAATTCCGGATGGCGGTGTACTACGCCGATGTCGAAGGCTTCCCGTACAAGGAAATCGCCGACATCATGGGCACCCCCATCGGTACCGTGATGTCTCGGCTGCACCGCGGACGCAAGCAGCTCAAGGGCCTGCTCGCCGATGTGGCGCGTGAACGTGGATTCGACCGTGGGGAACGCCAGGAGGTAGTCAAGTGAGTGACGATCCCGATCTCGACATGGACTGCACCGCGGTCCTCGCGGATGTGTGGCTCATGCTCGACAACGAGTGCGATCAGGCCACTCGGCAGCGCTTGCAGGAGCACATGGATCACTGCAGCCCGTGCATCGAGGCCTACGGCATCGAGGAGAAGATCAAGGGTCTGCTCAGCCGCAAATGCGGTGGCGAGCACGCTCCCGAGGGTCTGCGCGACCGGCTGAAGCTGGAGATCCACCGGTCGATCACGGTGACCAGGATCGAGACCACCGAAGGCTGATCACCCCCGAATACGGAAACAGCACGCTCTCATCGCGAGAGCGTGCTGTTGTCGTCTGTGCGCAGCGGCACGACTCAAGCGTTAGGACGCTTGCCGTGGTTCGCGGCGTTGCCCTTGCGGCTGCGCTTCTTACGTCCACGCTTACCCATGGGAGCTCCCTTCTATGTCTGGTCGAGAGCCATTGTTTCACGTGTGGTTGGCTGTAGCTTCGGCGGATACTAACGAAGGGGTGCCATGCCTGAAGAAGTGCGCGCGGAGATGGTCTCGACCGTGCTCGCTGTCGAGGTCACCGTGGGCGAACACGTCCGGGTCGACCAGACACTGGTGCTGCTCGAATCGATGAAGATGGAGATCCCGGTGCTCACCGAGGTCGAGGGCGACATCACGTCGGTCGACGTCAGCCCGGGCCAGGTTCTCCAGGCAGGCGACCTCATCGCCACCATCGCGTAAGTCACCCGAGCAACGAAGCGGTAGATCCAGCGTGGCAACACTGAGCGAGCTCCTGGCCGAACACACCGACCTTCCCGGCATCGCCGTGGACCATCTGCAACGGGTGGTGGGCGATTGGCAGTTGCTCGCCGACCTCTCGTTCTCCGATCTGCTGCTGTGGGTGGGCGCGGGCCCGGTCGTCGACGGTTCCGATGTGGTGTGTGTGGCCCAGATCCGGCCGACGACCGCACCCACCGTGCATCTCGAGGACAAGGTCGACACCACCGCCTCGCGCACCGATTTCCCGCAGGTCTTCGATGCCCTGCTGAGCGGGAACACCGTGCGCACCGACACCGAGGTCGAGGTGAGCGGGGTCTATCACCCGAGTCCGGTGCACGCGGTGCGCGAAGCGATTCCGGTGCGCTGCGGCGACGACGTGATCGCCGTGCTCAGCCGGGATTCCGACCTGGCACGTTCGCGGGTTCGCAGCACCCTCGAAACGGCCTATGTGTCCTGCGCCGACGATCTGTGCCAGATGATCGCCGACGGCAGCTTTCCGGTGCCGGAGGACCGGGCGGCCACGCACTCCAGCCCTCGTGCGGGCGACGGTTTCATCCGCCTCGACACCGAGGGCATCGTCGTCTACGCGAGCCCGAACGCGCTCTCGGCCTATCACCGGATGGGGATGCAGGCCGATCTCGTCGGCCAGGATCTCGCGGTGACCACCCGCTCCCTGATCACCGATCCGTTCGACGCCCAGGAAGTGGTGGCCGATATCCAGGCCGCGCTCGCCGGGCGAACCGGGCGCCGGATGGAGGTCGAGGCACGCGGGGCGACGGTGTTGTTGCGCACCCTGGTGCTGCGTCCGGGCGGGGAACTGGCCGGGCCGGCGGTGCTGGTCCGCGATGTCACCGAGGTGAAGCGGCGCGATCGCGCGCTGCTGAGCAAGGACGCCACGATCCGTGAGATCCACCACCGGGTGAAGAACAATCTGCAGACCGTGGCGGCGCTGCTGCGGTTGCAGGCGCGCCGCACCGAGAACCCGGAAGCCCAAGTGGCACTGACGGAATCGGTGCGCCGGGTCACCTCCATCGCCTCGGTGCACGAGATGCTGTCGATGTCGGTGGACGAGGAAGTCGACCTCGACGAGGTCATCGACCGGTTGCTGCCGATCATGGCTGATGTGGCGACGGTGCACACCGCGCGGATCAAGGTGCGCCGCGCGGGTTCGCTCGGGGTGTTCTCCGCCGAACGGGCGACGCCGCTGGTGATGGTCTTGACGGAACTGGTGCAGAACGCGATCGAGCACGCCTTCGACGCGGGGGAGAACGGTACCGTGACGATTCGCTCGGAACGGTCGGCCCGCTGGCTCGACGTGATCATCTCCGACGACGGCCGTGGCCTGCCGTCAGGGTTCAGCCTGGAGGGTTCCGACCGGTTGGGTTTGCAGATCGTGCGCACCCTGGTGACCTCGGAACTGGGTGGCTCGATCGGCTTGCATCCGGGTGCCGATGTGGGCACCGACGCGGTGTTGCGGGTTCCGCTCGGACGCCGTTCCGGGCGCTGAGACTACGGAAAGCTCAGGTGGGCAACAATAAACCCGGCACCGTGAAGGTGCCGGGTTCTCACACATGCGTTACCGGACCGGGGCTGATGGCCCGGCAACGCCAGGTCCGTCGATTCAGACGGAGGTACGCGTACGGGTGCGCGCGTTGCGCCGCTTGAGCGCGCGACGCTCGTCTTCGCTCATTCCACCCCACACGCCGGCATCCTGTCCGGACTTGAGGGCCCATGACAGGCAATCGGCTGTGACGGGGCAGCGGGCGCAGACCAGCTTGGCATCGGCAATCTGCGCGAGCGCAGGACCACTGTTACCCACCGGGAAGAACAGTTCGGGGTCCTCATCGCGACAGATGGCCTTGTGGCGCCAGTCCATTCCTCTGCTCCTTTGCGAGGGCGCCACAAAGGGCGCCTGTAGTTAGTGGATCGTTCACTTGTGCGACTCGAATGTTTCCGCACGGTTGCTTGTGAATGCTTTCACGATCACCGTAGATGTCAATAGGTCTCCGGCGCACCGTGGGGGAGATCACGCTCTAGGCCCCCACAAGGGGAACCTGCCCGGTCCTTTGTACTCGCGTCTCGGGGTTTTCGCAGCGCAACCAGGAGATTTTTCTTGCCGTCCGGTGGTCAGGACGGCTTGGGTGCCACCACGTCGAGCACGCTGGGAACGGATGTGAAATGCACCATCTTGCGTTTTCCGATGAAGTCGCCATCGATTTGCAGGCCGATCTCCTGGCCCGTCTCGATTCGCACGGACGGCACGTCGTCGGCGCGGAAAAGTATGGGCGACTTGGGGTTTCCATTCTCGGCCAGCAACTGCCGCGCAAGCAGCAGTGTGCGGGTCACACTCATCGACCGCACCGCGAACACGCCGAGGCCCGATTCGAAGGTGGTGGTGGGATTCGTGCGAATCGGGCGGTCCTCGAGATAGGTCCACGGACTCGAATTCGTGACGAAGGCGTAATAGACCTCCTCGACCGGATCCCGTCCTGTTACCTCGAGGGTGACGCTCGGATCCTGCCGCCGAGCCCGGAAGAACTGCCGGACCGTGGTGCGCAGATAGCGCGCGGGCGTCGCCTTGCGGCCCTTGGCGCGCGCGGTGTCGATCGACTCGCACACATCGGCGTCGAGGCCGACGCCCGCGCTGAAGGTGAACCATCGGTCGTCGGCGAGACCGAGCCCGATCCGGCGGTCGGCATCGCGCGCCAGCAGATCGATGAGCTGGTTGGTTGCTGTCACCGGATCGGGGGAGATGCCGAGCGCGCGGGCGAAGACGTTCGCCGAGCCGCCCGGGATGATCCCGAGACGTGGGCGCCACACCTGGTCGTCGCCGACCTGGGGCACCGGCAGGAAGCCGTTGATGGTCTCGTTGACCGTCCCATCGCCACCGTGCACGACGATCAGGTCCATCTCCTGCGTCGATGCCCACTGGGCCAGTTCGGCCGCGTGGCCGCGATGCTGGGTGTGCGCAACGGTCAGCTGTGTTCGGCTCTCCAAGGCGTGAGCGAGCAGATCCCGGGTGGCCGGGGTCGTCGAGGTGGCATTGGGATTGACAATGAGCAACGTCCGCACAGTGCCGAGGGTAGTGCGCGCGGGCGAACACCCGGCGCGCGCCGGGCGCCACGACACGTCGTCGTAGGCTGGGCACGTGGCAGAGCAGGACGTGACAGACGGTGACCAGCGCGAGGGCGGCGACCAGGTGTCGACCGGTATCCCGACGACAGTGCGGGTGGCCGGTGGGCTGGTTTCGCTGGAGGGGCTGGCCGGGGTGGTGACCGCGATCGTGCTGATCGTGCGGGCGCTGACCGGACACGATCAGTCCGCGGCCAGCGGGGTCGGCACCGCGATCTGGTTCGGGGTGCTGTTCGGCGGGGTGCTCGCCGCGGGCATCGGGCTGCTGCGCGGCAAACGCTGGGGGCGGGCCATCGCGGTCATCGCGAACGTGTTGCTGTTGCCGGTGGCCTGGTCGTTGCTGACCGACTCACATCAGCCGCTGTGGGGAAGCTTGCTCGGGCTCGTGGCGGTCGCCGGATTGGCCGCGCTGTTCGCCCCCGCCACGAGTCGATTCATGGCTCAGGACTACGGCGAGATCCCCGAGGACGACGAGCGTCCGTAGGTCAGGCCGTGGCCGCGCGCAGTGCCTGGCGGCACAGGTGGTCGGCTCGGCGGGTGGTCTCGGGTTGCCGGAAACCCCGCGTGAGGGCCAGTACCCGGTCGCAGGCGGTGTCGAGGTCGATGCGGTGGCCGACCGAGACGAACAGTGGCTTCACCTCGTCGCGCGTGCGCAGCGCGCGCCCGACGACCTCGCCGTCGATCGTCACGTCGCTGGCGTCACCGCGGCGCGGCCCCGGCGCGCGGTATTCACCCCACACCGATTTGGCGACACCGATGGTCGGAATTCCGGTGAGCAATCCGACGTGACACGCCAATCCGAAACGCCGGGGATGCGCCACACCCTGTGCGTCACACACGAGTAGATCCGGTGTGACAGTGAGCTTTTCCAATGCGGCAACCGTTGCGGGCAGTTCCCGGAACGCGAGTAGCCCGGGCACATAAGGGAATTCCGAAATGCCGTGTGCGACTGCCGATTCCACCGTTTCCATGGTGGCGATGTCGATAATTACCGCGGCCGTCGCAACGGTGCCGTCGTCGGCATACGCCGAATCAATTCCGGCCGCCGTCGAAAATTGCGGCGGCGCGGGGTTTTCGGTGGATACCGAAGGGCGGAGTTCGTCCTGGAGGGCGATCGCCTCGTCGGGTGTCCGTGGCCAATCGTGGGGCAACGCGATGCGCACGGTTCAGCTCGCGGTGGCGGCCAGCGCCGACAGTTCGGCACCGGCGAGTCGATAGCCGATCCACTCGTCTTGCGGTGCGGCGCCGAGAGATCGGTAGAACTCGATCGACGGCGTGTTCCAGGTGAGCACCGACCACGACACCCGGCTGTAGCCGTGTTCGACCGCTTCGGCGGCCAGCGCCGCGATCAAGGCGCGGCCGAGCCCCGTACCGCGGGTCTCGGGTCGCACGTACAGGTCCTCCAGGTAGATGCCGTGCACGCCGTCCCAGGTGGAGTAGTTCAGGAACCAGATGGCACAGCCGACCACGTCACCATCGTTCTCGGCGACATGCGCGGAGAGCGCGGGGGCAGGCCCGAACAGCGCGGACCGCAACTGCTCCGGGGTGAGCGTGCACTCGGCGGGAGCCTTCTCGTACTCGGCCAGATCGTGGACGAGCCCGACCATCGCCGGCACGTCGGCGGGGGTGGCGCGGCGGACGAATGCGCTCATCGGTGGACTCCTTCGATCGGCTCGGTGCGGGTCGTCAGGTTGTGGCCCCAGATGGAGCGGGCGTCGTGGTCGAAGCCGAGCACACTCACCGCACCGGTCGACATCGCGAACCGGCGTCCCTCACGCACCGCGAACTCCGCCCAGCGCGCGATCAGCACCCGCGAGAAGTGCCCGTGACCGACCAGGACCACGTCGCGCCGCGCCAGCTCCGGCTCCGCCCGGGCGAGTACCCGATCGGCCCTGGCACCCACCTGTTCGGCCGTCTCCCCGCCGGGCACGGGCGCGGTCCACACCGTCCAGCCGGGGACGGTCTCGCGGATCTGCGCGGTCGTGATGCCCTCGTACTCGCCGTAGTTCCACTCGACCAGATCGTCGTCGACCTCGATCGGCGACAGACCTGCCAGTTCGGCGGTGTGTCGCGCCCGCAGCCGCGGACTGGTGAAGCACAGCGGATCGCGCAGGTCGAGGGATTTCAGCACCAGCCCGGCCGCGACGGCCTGGGTTTCGCCCAGCTCGGTCAGCGGCAAGTCGGTGAAGCTGGTGTGCTTGCGCTGACTCGACCACTCGGTTTCGCCGTGGCGCAGCAGGACCAGGCGGGCATCGGGTGTGGACATGGTTCCATCATGGCAGTGCGGGTTCAGCCGAGCGCGTAGAGCTGTCCGCCGCGGCGTTCGAAGACCGTGTTGCCCAGGACGGCGGTGGAGATGGTGTCGCCGCGGTAGTCGGTGCGCGCGAGCGGGATCTGGGCGACGGTCGCGCCGTTGCCGCTGTCCACCGCGAGCTGCCCGTCGGGGACCGGGACCAGCAGCCTGCCCGCCATCAGGGCGGGGGTGCCGAGTGCGTCGCGCACCGTCCAGACCGGCTGTAATGAGCTGGAGCTCAAGGCGATCAGGCTGTTGCCGGTGAAGACGTAGATGGCCGAGCCGAGGCGGGTCACCGTGGTGCGCTCGTCCCACGGGGCGGCGAGCTGGTAGGTCGCGATCTCGTTGCCGGTGCCGTCGTGCACGGCGATCCTGGCCGGCAGCCCGAGGCCGGTGGCGGTCGCGGGCGTCGGCGGGTAGTAGACCGCGATCTTGTTGTCCGACACCGCGATCACCCGCATCTGCGGCGCGTCGGCACCCGGTGCGGTGAGCACCCGCGAGCCGTATTCCTCGGGGGCGGTCGATTCCTTCGGCGCCGGATTGAGCACGGTCAGCCGGTCGGTCGCGTCACCCGGGCAGCGCTCGAGCACGGCCAGTCGCGAAGAACTCGACGCGGCCGACCGCAGGGCACATCCGTTGCGCGGCTGGGTGTTCGGATTCACCGGGGCATCCACGTAGCCGTACTCGAGCGTGCGTACCAGATCCGAACGCCACATCTCCAGCCGGTTCGCGCCGAGCGCCAGCAGGTAGGTGCCGTCACCGCTGACACGGATCTCGTCGTCCATGTAGCTGCTGCGCGCGACCCGGCGCGCACCGGTATCGGCCTCGAGCATCACGGACTGGCTGCACCCACGCTGATCGCGATAGGTCGCGATCACGGTCCCGAACTGCGACTCGACCCCGCACAGCGGCATATCCCGGCGATACCACCACAGCTGATTGCCGGTGAGCGGATCGCGCCCACTCACGGTGCCGTGATCGCCGGTCACCACCACATTGCCCGACGTGAGCGCGCGCCTGCTCGACTCGTCGGCGGCATGCCACTGCTCGCGCAAGGTGGTGGGCAGCTGGGTGGCCGCGGTCACGGTGGGAGCGGGCGACGCGGCGGTGACCGAATCGGTCCCGGTGGCATCGGCACGCGCCCATACGACGAACGCCGCCACCACGAGGGTGACGGCGATCGCGACTGCTACAAAGATATCGGCGCGCGTCCGCCGCTCCGGTGCGAGCACGAGAGCGACACTAGCCGATCGGTCCTACTGGACGGAGCCTGCCGTCGCGTGCACGGCGGACTCGGTGGTCGCGGCTTCGGTGTCGCCACCTGCACCGGTACCGGCGGGCTTGCGGCGGCGCCTGCGACGTGCGGGCTTGGCCGTGTCGTCGCCCTCGTTGTCGGCCGGAGCCGAATCGGAGACGTCGGCGGAAGCTGCGCCCGACTCCGCGGTAGCCGCATCGGTCGACTCGGTCCCCGCGTCGCCTGCCTCGGCGGGCTTGCGGCGGCGGCGCCTGCGGCGGGCGGGCTTGTCGCCGTCGGCCGCTTCGTCGGCGTTGTCGGCCGACTCGGTGGTCGTGGTCGACTCGGTGCCCTCGGCGTCGGCCTTGCCACCACGGGTGCGGCGGCGGCTGCGGGAGGACTTGGGACGCTCGGTGCGCTCCTCGACTACGGCGTCGTCGTCACGGGTGGGGGCCGCGGGCTTGCGGATCACACCGGTGATGCCCTCGGGGATGCCGAGGTCGCTGTAGAGGTGGGGGGAGCGCGAGTACGTCTCGGCGGGGTCGGCCATGTTCAGGCCGAGCGCCTTGTTGATCGACTCCCAGCGGTGCAGTTCGTCCCAGTCGATGAGGGTGATCGCGACACCGGTGCGGCCGGCGCGGCCGGTTCGGCCGATCCGGTGCACGTAGGTCTTCTCGTCCTCGGGGCACTGGTAGTTGATGACGTGGGTGACATCGTCGATGTCGATACCGCGCGCGGCGACATCGGTGGCGACGAGCACGTCGATGGCGCCCTTGCGGAACTTGGTCAGCGCCTTCTCGCGGGCGATCTGACCGAGGTCGCCGTGCACGGCGCCGACATTGAAACCACGCTCGGCGAGATCGTCGGCCACCTTCTGCGCGGTGCGCTTGGTGCGGGTGAAGATCATCGTCGCGCCGCGGGACTCCGCCTGCAGCACGCGCGCGACCAGTTCGGCCTTGTCCATCGCGTGGGCCCGGTAGACGAACTGCGCGGTGCGATCGTGCACGGCGGAGTCGTTGGCGAGCTCGGCGCGGATGTGCGTCGGCCTGGTCAGGAAGGTGCGGGCGAGGGTGATGATCGGGCCTGGCATGGTGGCCGAGAACAGCATCGTCTGACGCTTGTCCGGCACCATCGACAGGATGCGCTCGATATCGGGCAGGAAGCCCAGGTCGAGCATCTCGTCGGCCTCGTCGAGGACGAGCACGCCGATCTTGCCCAGGATCAGGTGGTTCTGGTTCGCCAGATCCAGCAGGCGACCGGGGGTGCCGACGACCACGTCGACACCGTCGCGCAGTGCGGCGATCTGGGTGTCGTACGGGCGGCCACCGTAGATGGCGGCGACCTTCAGCGAACCCTGGTGGTTGGTCAGGTACTTGCTGGCGTTCTCCAGGTCCTTGGTGACCTGGATGCACAGCTCGCGCGTGGGCACGATCACCAGCGCGCGCGGGGTGCCGTCGAGCGGGGTGGTGCCGGTGTCGGCGGTGGCGATGCGGTGCAGCAGCGGCACGCCGAAACCGAAGGTCTTGCCCATGCCGGTGCGGGCCTGGCCGATGAGATCCTCGCCGGCCAGTGCCAGCGGCAGGGTCAGTTCCTGAATCGCGAAGGTGCGTTCGATCCCGATCTCACCGAGTGCGCGCACGATTTCTTCGCGCACGCCCAATTCGGCGAAACTCGGCGGGATGTGGGTGTTGTCCAGTTCGGCCGTCAGGAGTGTGTCGGCCAAACCGGGTTCCTGTTCGACAGTGATCTTGCTCAGTGTTCGTGCCTTCCTCGTCATTGCATCTCGCACGCACGAGGTGGGGCGGGCCGGTCGGCCCGCGACGACCACATACCCGCCTGTGATATTCACCGGGCCGGCGCCGGATAACCATCGCCGACCAGGCGTTATGCGTGGTCGTCGAGACGGTGTCATCGGCGCGGCGCTGCGGTGATGCGGATTCGTTGCGCGCACATTTTCTTCGACATTGCTGTCTGGGCAACGCCGCTGTCCGCCCGCGCTGTGCGCCGGTGGAGTGCCACGCCGCGGAGTATGTCCGGGCGTCGAAACTAGCGTTGTCCACGGAGATTGTAGCGTGATATTCTGCGGAATCCGAATTTCGACGTGGCTGAATGCCGCGCGAATACGGGCTCGCCACGGGATTACCTCGGCACCGGTGGTGTGTCGCAGCGCAATTCATCGATGCCGGATTTCGCGCGTGTCCACCGGTGTAATCGAGCTCACTGGTACCGGCGGTACTGTGTGTGAGACATTTCTAGTCGTGAGTATCACCGACACCGTCTCCACTGCCGCGCGCAACGCGTGGGCGCTGAGCTTCGGCGCGGGCATCGAGCCCGTCGACCCGGCCCCCTCGACCGTGCTGTGGGACGAGCCGCACCGTCTGCTGCGTCGCTACGATACCGAATTCCAGTCTGCGGCAAGCGATTCCGCGGTGTTGCTGGTGCCGCCACTGGCCGCGCCCGCCACCTGCTTCGACCTGCGCCGCGACCAGAGCGTGGCCCGGTACCTGGTGGAGACCGGTCGTGCGCCCTACCTGATCGACTACGGTGACATCTCCTTCGCCGATCGCCGGATGGGCTTCGAGGACTGGGTCCTCGACATCCTGCCCGAGGCGATCCTGCGCGTGAGCGCCGATCGCGGCGGTGCCCCGGTCGACCTGATCGGCTGGTCCGTCGGCGGCATGTTCTCGCTGCTCACCGCGGCCGCGAATCCGGAACTGCCGATCCGCTCTGTCACCGGGGTCGGCCCGCCGCTCGACTACGACAAGATGCTCGGAATTCCGCAGCTGCGTGCCGTCGCCGGCCTCACCGGCGGCTGGGCGACCACCGCGTTCGTCCGGGCCGCGGGCGGCATTCCGGCACCGCTGACCAAGCTGGGCTACCGGCTCGCCGCCTACGACCGTGAACTGGCGCGTCCGAGATTCATCGCCGGCAATATCGCGAACACCGAGACCCTGGCCAAGATGGAATCCATCGACCGCTTCCAGGCCGCCATGCCCGGCTACCCCGGCCGCTTCTACAACCAGCTGTGGGGCCGGATGATGCTGGCCAACGACATCGGCAACGGCAAGCTCGAACTGCGCGACCGGACCATCGAACTCGCCGACGTGCGCGTGCCCGTGCTGCTGATCGGCGGCAAGTCCGACGTGATCACCCCCAAGGCCGCTGTCGAGGCCGGTTTGCGCACACTGTCGGGCTCGCCATCGGTCACCTACGAGGTCGTTGCGGGCAGCCACCTCGGCATTCTCACGGGACCGGAGGCCCGCGAGACGACCTGGACACACCTGGACAAATTCCTGGCCGAACGCGACTGAGCACCGATCGGGACTATTGTTGACAGCCATGGGAGCCCAGACCTCTGCCGCGCCGGAATTCTTCTCGACCGAGCCGCTCGCCGCGGACCACGCGGGGGTGACGGAGCTGTTCGCGGTCCTCGCCTACGGCGAGCTGTCCGCGTTCTACCGGCTCGCCGAAGAGGCGAAGCAGGCGCCGTCGCTGCGCGGCCGGATCGGCGTCGCCAAGATGGCCGCCGCCGAGCTCGCGCACTTCGAGACCCTCGAAGCGGCGCTCACCGAGCGCGGTGCCGACGCCGAGGCCGCGATGGCGCAGTACCAGGGCGCGCTGGACTCCTACCACGCCTCCACCGACCCGTCGACCTGGCTCGAGTCGATGGTGAAGTTCTACGTGGCAGACGGCTTGGCCGCCGACTTCTACACCGAGATCGCGGGCGCACTGCCCACCGAGGTCTCCGATGTGGTGCGCGATGTCCTCGCCGAGACCGGTCACTCGCAGTTCGTGGTCGACGAGGTCCGCAGCGCGGTGGCGGCCAGCCGCTCCGAGCGCGACCGCCTCACGCTGTGGGGGCGCAGGCTGCTCGGTGAGGCGATCACGCAGGCGCAGTTCGTGATGGCCCAGCGCGACGAGCTGGCCGAACTGGTCCTCGCCGCCACCGGCGATCTCAACGGCATCGCGACCCTGTTCGACCGCATGCAGCAGCGGCACGCGGCCCGCATGGCGGAACTGGGTTTGTAGGTTATCCGCCCACCACGCGTTGCTGCACCAAGCGCAATTCTGGTGCGCGGGCGGCTGTTTCGCGTGGCAGCCAGACCACGACCTGCTGGTCTTTGTCCGCGGACAGCGTTTGCACCGTATAGGTGAGGGTGCCTCGGCTGGGATGTTCGAAGCCGAGGAGGGTGGGGATGTCCTCGGCCAGGCGGTGGGGTTGCCAGCGGCGAGCGAATTCGGGTTCTTCGCAGAGGGTGGTGATCACGCCCGCAATGCGTTCGTCGTCGGGGCGGCGCAGGCGTGTTCTGGCGAGCTGGTCGGCGAGATGATCGGCGAACTGGGGCCAATCGGTGACCGTGGTGCGAGCCAAAGGATGGCGGAAGGCCCAGACGGCGAGGTTGACCATGTCCGGGTTGTCGAGCAGGCCGAGCGGCGTGGCCAGGTCGGCCCACGCGCTGTTCCAGGCGAGCACGTTCGCCCGGGGTCCGAGCGCGAACGCGGGGGTGGGGGAGAGCGCGTCGAGCACGCTGCGCAGCGCGGCGGGCACCTGATCGAGATCGGGGTCGAAGGCCGTGCTCGGGCACCGGGATTCGCTGCTGGTGGTCAGCGCGAGCCAGCCGAAATGGGCCCGCTCGGTGTCGTTGAACCGCAGCGCGGTGGCGAGTGCGTCGACCACGGCCATCGACGGGTTGGTATCGCGACCCTGCTCGAGTCGCGCCAGATAGTCCGCGCTCACCCCGGCGAGTACCGCGACCTCCTCCCGGCGCAGGCCGGGGGTGCGCCGCCTGCCGCCGCCGGGCATGCCGACGTCTTCCGGGCGCAACTCGGCGCGACGGGCGATGAGAAGTTCCGCGAACGCCGACCGGGCGCCGGGATGATCCGTGCTGTCTGCGCCAACCATGCCTCGATCCTCCCTGGTCGTGGAGTTTTCAGCCACGCCCTGCCAGGACCAGGATAACCGCGGTCTGGTTAACGGACCGCAGTCCGGACAGGGTGGAGGCATGACTTCCTCGACACAGACCCAGCAGCTGAAGACCGGATCCTGGGCCCTCGACACCGCCCACTCCTCGGTCGCGTTCACCATTCGCCACCTCGGGATCGCCAAGGTGCGCGGCGGCTTCACCCGCTTCGCGACCGAGTTCGTCGTCGACGAAGCCGGCGCGGCCACCCTCGGCGCCACCATCGAACTCGACTCCTTCGACACCGGCAACGCCGACCGCGACGCCCACATCCGCCAGGCCGACTTCCTCGACGTCGCCAACCGCCCGACCCTGAGCTTCCGTGCCACCCAGCCGGTCCGGGTCGCCGAAACCTTCACCGTCACCGGTGAGGCCACCCTCGGCGCGATCACCCAGCCGCTGACCCTCGACGTCGAATGGGGCGGCATCGCCGACTTCCCCGACGGCACCCGGCACGCGGGCTTCTCCGCCACCGGCGCCATCAAGCGCACCGACTTCGGCGTCGGCGTCGCGATGCCGGGCATGCTGTCGGACACGGTGAAGATCGAACTCGAAATCGAACTGATCGAACCTGCGTAAAGGACACCGACGCGTAGTGTTCCTCAGCCGCGCACGGCCGGAGCGCAGGCGTAGGTCCGCCTGATCCGTTCGCTCAGAGCGCAGGCGGCTGTGACACCGGCGTCGGCCGCCTGCACTAGCCTGGGAGTCGACAACACAGGACTCTTACGTTCGGAGGTTGGCCGTGGAGGTCAAGATCGGTATTTCGGATAGCCCGCGAGAGCTCGTCATCAACAGTGCGCAGAGCCCTGAAGAGATCGAGGCGCTGGTGTCCGATGCGCTGAGCGGCTCCGCCGGCGTCGTGTCGCTCACCGACGAGAAGGGCCGCAAGTTCCTGATCCAGGCCGCGAAGGTCGCCTACGTGGAAATCGGTTCCCCGGCCACCGGTCGCGTGGGATTCGCCACCGTCTGAGCCGCGAACACGAAAATGCCCCGTCATCTTCGACGATGACGGGGCATTTGTCGTTAGTTCAGAGTTCCTGCGAATACGCGCGCTGGGCTGCGGTCAGCGGCACGTGCTTGAGGCCGCCCCACGCCAGCGAGACCGTGGTGTCGACCGCTTCGTCCTTGGGGACCGGGCGATCGGCTTCGAGCCAGTAGCGCGCCGAGAACTGGCTCGCGCCGACGAGGCCGACGGCCAGGATGCGGGCGCGGTAGGGATCGAGACCCGAATCGTGGGCGACCAGATCGAACACCGCGTCGACACACGCCTCGGTGGCCTGCTCGACCCGGCGCTGTACCTGCGGTTCGCTGGTGAGGTCGGATTCGAAGACGAGGCGGAAGCCCTGCATCTCGTTGTCGACGAAATCGAAGTACGCGGCGACCGCGGCCCGCACGCGCTGCTTGTTGTCGGTGGTGGAGCGCAGCGCCTGGCGCACGCTCGACACCAGGATGTCGACGTAGTTCTGCAGCACCGCCAGGTACAGCTCCAGCTTGCTGGCGAAGTGCTGGTACAGCACCGGCTTGCTGACCCCGGCTACCTGGGAGATCTCGTCCATGCCCGCCGCGTGGTAGCCGCGCTGGACGAAGACCTCACTGGCGGCGAGCAGCAGCTGCTGGCGGCGCTCGTCACGAGGCAGGCGGGTGCCGCGTTTGGCCGGGACCGTCTCCGGCACCGATCGGCGCGAGGGCATGCGGTCCACGAGGTCAGTCATCTCGGCTCTCTATAGTCGATTCCCCGGGCCGCCGGGTGTGCGGTCGGGTATCCCACGAACGATACTCGCACGGTGTTCGCCCTGCGTCTCGCCCTGGAAATGTAGTACCAGTCCACGGAGTTCGCCGGGCCGTAACCGCGCGATCTCCTCCGGCCGCCCGTACGGCGGATTTGCGCACTGTGAGAATCTGATGGGGTGACCGACCGGACGGATGACCATGCCGACGGCGGGCGCGATGTCGCTCGCTCCACGCAACCCTCCGAGTCCGGTGCTGTCACGTCGGCGCCGGAGGGGCGGGAGTTGCAGGTCTACGACCCGCTCGGGCTCTATCAGCCCGCTGACCGATCCCGCCAGCCGCTGCGTGCCCGCTGGGATCCCACCGACCACGACAACGGCCGCCCGCGCAGCCCGCAGCGGGAGGCGAAGAAGCAGAGCGCGCTCGGTCGATTCGTGTCCGCCTACGGGTGGCGTGCCTACGCGTTGCCGGTGCTGCTCGCCATCACCGTGCTGGTCGTCGTCGACGCGGTGCGCACCGGACCGATCCCGCCGCCGAGCGATCCCGGCTTCGGCGCGCTGAGTCCCAAGGTGGCGCAGTCCGGCATCATCGGCGCACCCCCCGGCGACGGCAAGTTCCCCGCCGATCTGCCGCTGGGCGCGCTGCCGGAGGGCGGCGACTACGTCGAGCGCGCGGCAGGCACCTGGCATGTGGTGCCGGGTACCAGCGCCCAGGTCGGCGCCGGCACCGAGCGGGTGTTCCGCTACACCGTCGAAGTCGAGGACGGCATCGACACCGCACCGTTCGGTGGCGACGCCGCCGTGGCGAAGATGGTGGAGACCACCCTGGCCAACCCGAAGAGCTGGACCAACGACCCCAAGTTCGGCTTCCAGCGCATCGACGCGGGCCCGGCCGACTTCCGGCTCTCGCTCACCTCTCGCGAAAGCACTCGCGCCGCTTGCGGCTTCGAGATCCCGATCGACTCGTCGTGCTACAACGCCGACCTCGACCGGGTCGTGCTCTCGGAGGTCCGCTGGGTCCGCGGCGCGCTGGCCTTCGACGGCGACATCGGTTCCTACCGGCAGTACCAGATCAACCACGAGGTCGGCCACGCCATCGGCTATCACGGCCATCAGCCGTGCGAGACCGACGGCGGTCTCGCGCCGATCATGATGCAGCAGACCTTCGGCACCAAGAACAACGACATCGCCCTGCTCGACCCCCACGGTGTGGTCCCCGCCGACGGCAAGACCTGCCGCTTCAACCCCTGGCCGTACCCGCGCGGATAGTGGCCTCGCCCATGCGGGAACATGAACGGGGAAGAACAGCGCGGCGGGTCTTGTTGTAGTCAGCAGAGCGGCCACCGGTTCACGGCCGCGCCCGCCGCCATAGATACAGGAGTTCTCACGTGTCTCTTCATGGGACGTTGCCGCCGCTCGTCGAGCCGGCCGCGGAACTGACCAAAGACGAAATCGCTCGCTACAGCAGGCACCTGATCATCCCCGATCTCGGTGTCGACGGTCAGAAGCGGTTGAAGAACGCCAAGGTCCTCGTGATCGGCGCGGGCGGCCTCGGCTCGCCTGCCCTGCTCTATCTGGCCGCGGCCGGTGTCGGCACTCTCGGCATCGTCGAGTTCGACGAGGTCGACGCCTCCAACCTGCAGCGCCAGATCATCCACGGCGAATCCGATATCGGCCGTCCCAAGGCCGACAGCGCCCGCGATTCCATCCTGGAGATCAACTCCGGGATCGACGTGCGGCTGCACAAGATCCGTCTGGAACCGGAGAACGCGGTCGAGCTGTTCGCCGAATACGACCTGATCGTCGACGGCACCGACAACTTCGCCACCCGCTACCTCGTCAACGACGCCGCCGTCCTCGCGGGCAAGCCCTACGTGTGGGGCTCGATCTACCGCTTCGAGGGCCAGGTCTCGGTGTTCTGGGAAGACGCCCCCGACGGTCGCGGCATCAACTACCGCGACCTGTACCCGGAGGCCCCGCCGCCGGGAATGGTCCCGTCCTGCGCCGAGGGCGGCGTGCTCGGCGTGCTGTGCGCGTCGATCGGATCGGTGATGGTGACCGAGGCGATCAAGCTGATCACCGGCATCGGTGAGACGCTGCTCGGCCGCCTGATGGTCTACGACGCACTGGACATGAACTACCGCACCATCAAGCTGCGCCGCGATCCGCAGCGCGAGCCGATCACCGAACTGATCGACTACGACGCGTTCTGCGGTGTGGTGTCGGAGGAAGGCACCGCCGCCGCGGCCGGGTCGACCATCACCGCCGCCGAGCTCAAGGATCTCCTCGACGCCGACAAGGTCGAGCTGATCGACGTGCGCGAGCCGGTGGAGTGGGACATCGTCCACATCGCGGGCGCGACCCTGATCCCCAAGGATCGCATCCTGTCCGGCGAGGCCCTGTCCGAACTGCCGCAGAACAAGCCGATCGTGCTGCACTGCAAGACCGGCATCCGGTCCGCGGAGGCGCTGGCCGCGCTGAAGCGCGCCGGGTTCGCCGACGCGACGCATCTGCAGGGCGGCGTGGTGGCCTGGGCCAAGCAGGTCGATCCGTCGCTTCCGGTCTACTGACCCGATAGCTGCCGGTTTGCGACCTCATCGCATATTGCGGTGAGGTCGCAAAGTGGACTGTCACAGCGTGCCTTGGGTCGCCTGCGGTGATCGCGGGGTTACGGTACGGCCGTGACCTCAGTCGAACCTCCCGAGCATGTGCGAGCCACATTCGGGCTTCGCGAAGTGACGCCGGTTTCCCTCGGAGACTGGGACGGTGGCTGGCGCATGGGTGACGTGGTGCTCAGCCCCGTCGCCGATCACGCCAGGGCCGCGTGGTCGGCGAAAGTACGCGAACACCTGGCGGTCGACGGGCTGCGGGTGGCCCGGCCCGTCCGCGCCACCGACGGACGCTATGTTGTCTCCGGCTGGCGCGCCGACACCTTCGTGGACGGCGCCCCCGAGCCCCGCCACGACGAGGTCGTCTCGGTCTCCCTGCGTCTGCACAAGGCGACAGCGGAATTGGAACGCCCCCGCTTCCTGGTCCAGCCGCCCGTCGCCCCATGGGTCGACGTGGACGTGTTCGTCGCCGCCGACCGCGCCGCCTGGGAATCGGTCCCGCTGCGCACCCTGCGCGCGGGCGGCGTCCCCATCGCCGCCACCCCCGACGGCCAGCGGTCCCTCGAACTGATCGGCCAGCTCGCCACGCTGCGCAAACCCGTCCGCAGCCCCGACCAACTCGTCCACGGCGATCTCTTCGGCACGGTCCTGTTCACCGGCGCCCACACCCCCGGCCTCACCGACATCACCCCCTACTGGCGCCCCGCCACCTGGGCCGCGGGGGTCGTCGTCGTCGACGCACTGGCTTGGGGCGGGGGCGATGACGGTTTACTCGACCGCTGGGCGACTCTGCCCGAATGGCCCCAAATGCTGTTACGCGCCTTGATGTTCCGCCTGGCGGTCCACGCATTGCACCCGCGTTCGACCCCCGAAGCCTTCCCCGGACTCGCTCGGACCGCGGACATGGTCCGTTTGGCACTGTAAGGCGGAAACCGCACCTGCTCTGACCTATCGGTCGTCATCGAACTCAAAACTGTTGACACTCAACGTTTTCTGGTGTCAGCCGTGCTATTTTCGTCGAGCATCGCTGCCGTGCGTCCTACGTCGGCTCGCGGACTCACTGCGGCAGTCACGAGCGGTGAGGATTGTTGCGATGAGAATCCAGCCAAGACAACAGATCCTGGACATCTGGGGTGCCATGGTTTCGACCTGCTATCGGGACGAGAAGTGGCGCTGGGACGGCATCCTCGGCGCCGATTCGATCAGCGATTCCGAACAGCTGCTGTGCTTGTTGTATCCAGCGGCGGAGATCGAGACCTTCGCGCTGGATCAGCCGGCATCGATGTCCGAGGATGTGCGGAAGGTGTTGGCGGCCTTCGGGGGACCGGTAGGAATCGGCACCACGGTTCTCGGTCTCATCGAGGAGTACCTGGCCCGGAACACCGATGCCGACGACGTACCGCGCTTCGCCGCGGGCAGCTATCTCAGATCGCCCGAGGATGGTGATCCGACGGCCGCGCAGCGCGCTCTCGAGGTGGTCGACGGGTATTCCCGTTCGGTCACCGTGTGTATCGCGGCGCTCGGTTTCGCGCGCGGATTCGACCGGTGGGCGCAGGCTGAGCGGCGCACAGCGATCAGCACGCGGATCGCCGACCTGAGCCGCGATGTGAGCACCCGGCTGACTGCCGCGATGACCGGCCTCGTGCGCAGTTTCGCGGTCGACACGCTCGCCCCGCACTCACCTTCGGGCAGAGCGATACTCGGGATGCTGAATCAGTCGGGGCAGCCGCAGAGCTCTGTGATCCATGACATCTCTCGGAGCCTCGAACGCGTGCGGGCCCGTCTGCGCTGCGATGTGACGCTCGGTCCGGCGCTGGTGTCCGAACTCGACAACGAGGATCTGCTGTTCGAGTGTGGCTGGAGCTGGGGCATCGTCCAGGAAGCCGGCCCGGTCGATTTCGTGCCGACCACGATCGGTTCCTGTCAGGGATTCGCCGACCGCCGACCCTATCTCCACTTCACCATCACCGCACTCGATGCGATCAGCGACGTGCTGTCATCACGCACCAGGGAACTCGGCCTGCTCGACGAAACCCAGCAACGTCTGGCCGAGGCGCTGCGACTGCGCTGGGAAATCACCCAGCGCTACTGGTCGACTGTCGCCCGTTTCGGCACCGGAACCTGGCCGCTGGAAGATATTCCGTGGCGTACATCCGACGGCGAGGAATCGGACTATTTCAGTCTGCTCGTCTCGGCGGTGCTGATCCAGGATCTGGTCGAACGTAGCGCCGTTGATGACGATCTGACCAGGGCGGTCAGCATTTTCGACGAGCTGGCGCGACGCGGGCGAATCACGCGAAGGCCGACGCGGGCAGACCCGTCGGTCGCCCTGCACTGTCCGGGTGTGCGGATGACACTGCGCGGCAGCGAACTCGTCGACGGCGGTGGGTCTCGACTGGACTGGATCGCCTCGGATTTCGCACCGGTACTACTCGAGCGGCTGCTGCGGGCGGCTCGCTTGTCGGGCAACATCACCGCCCGTGACCAGCTGATGGAACTGGCGAAGCAGGTGATGGATCACCTCGATCATCGGATGATCTCGGATGGCGACGCGGCCGGTCTGTGGGACGATCCCGGCGCGGCATTCGGTGCGTCGGCACAGCGCGGGCCGCTCCCGTCGTGGTACATGACCGAGCGCATCGTCAAGTGCTTGGTCGCCGCCGACCGCACTTATCGTGCGGTATCTTTGCGATCGCCCGCGATGGTGGTCCGGGCAGTCGAGTTGCTCCACGAGGCCGAGCACCTGCTGAATCAAGCGATGCTCGACGTCGGAGTCTACGACACCTCGGCCAACCGGTTCGTGCTCGACGCTGTCGAGCAGAAGCTGGACCGGGCGAGGAGCGTCATTGATGCGCAGCCGGGAACCGCGTTCACACTCGTCTCGGCGGCACTGATCGAACTCGATCGACTCGCCTGGGCCCGCCTCGACGCGATGCGGAGTTCTTGACGATGATCGTCTTCGCTGCGTCCGGCAAGGGCGGTGTCGGCCAGTCGGTGACCAGCTGCAATCTGGCCTACCGGCTCAGCCTGCACGGCATCAGCACGGCCTACGTCGATTTCGATCTCGGCTCGCCCAGCGCGGGCGCAGTGTTCGAGATCGGCTCGGTCGACAGTGGCGCAGAGACGGGCAACGGGCTGCACTCGTATCTGCTCGGCCACGACAGCATCCATCGGCGCGTGGACGTGCGGGCGAGTACCCACCGAAAAGCGTTGCACAGCCGACGCTCTCGCGGGGCCGCGCTGGTCCTCCTGCCGGGTGACGAGGGTTGCCGCGAAGCCGTGTCGGCCAACGATCGTCAGGTGGTGCGGCGCTGCCGTGAGTTACTGCTCGACCTGGACAGCACCTTCAAGGTGGTGATCGTCGACCTCAGCGCTGGCCGATCGGTGGCGATGCAGATAGCGCTGGAAGCCACCCGGCCACTGGATATGCCGGACAACGAGGTGTACTGGCTCGTCTACCACCGCTGGACCCGCCAGCACCTGATGTCCGCGAAGCGTGTGGTGCACGGACCCAAGGGCCTGCTGGCGAGGGCAGTCGAGCTCGGTTATGGCCTTGACGACCTCCTGACCAGAATCCGCTTCGTGCGCACTGCTGTTCCCTGCGTCACCGGCGAGCACGCCGCAGGCGGCGGTCCACAGGCGGCCTGGTTGCTCAAACAACACGATGTCCTGCGGTCTCTCGCTGCTGAGTATCGACTCGGTGACAGCGTGTCGCTGGGGGAGGTCCCCGTCGACCGGTTGCTGCAGTGGCGGGAGCAGATTGTTCTCGATGCCGATGTTGGCGCCGGTATCGCGAATTGGGCGACGGTGGCGGCTTTCGACAACCTGGCGCGACGACTGGTGGACAGAGCGACGTGGGTACCGGTGTAGGGGTTGCGCCGGCGAAGAAGGGATGTGACCGTGTTCGTGTAAGGCACTGCGACCCGACACGCGCCTCCGATGTCGCGGATGCTGTCGTGTAAAAGCTGAGTACACTGCCTCTGATTTCGATGTTCGTGATCAGGTGCGGCGTCTAGGCTTGACTTCATAGGTTCTTGTGCGCGAACGCAAGGGAGCAGATGACCACCATCGAGGAAGCCGTGCGGTATCGGGAGCCCACGCAGGCCGATCTGCCCGATATTCAGGTGATCGATGGCGCGGCCTTCCGTGACCGTTACCCCTTCTTCGTCCTGCGCCAGTTCATGGACTTGAACAGTTCGCGCTGCGTCGTCGCCGTCGAGCCCTGCGGCGACGAGGACAAGGTTGTCGGATACGCGATGACCATCATGGGCGAAGGCTCGAGAGCGTGGCTGATCAGTTTGGCGGTGTCTCCCGATCGGCGCGGTCACGGCTACGGTCGTGGGCTGCTGCGGCGCAGCATCCGGGTTTGTCGGCACAAAGGTGATGTCGACGAGATCTGGTTGACCGTCGACCCGAAGAACGTCTCGGCTTACAACCTGTTCAGAGAGTTCGGTTTCGTGCTACGCGAGCACGACGAGCGATACTTCGGCGAAGACGAACCGCGTGATGTGCTGGTGTACAAGCTGCACCGCCTACCCGGCGACCACTCGGTAGGAACCGGCGAAAACGGTTACACTGGAACCTGATTCGGCTGGGCTCGATGCGGGGGTATTCGGATGCCGGGGGGTAGGCCGCAGTCATCGCACGAATCGGTCATCGCCGATATCGGCGATCGCGCACTGCGCTACACCCAGAGACTCGAGCAGGTCGGGGTCGCCGGAACCGGCACCTTGGATGACTTGGACACGCACATCGAAGCCCTGCTCGACCGCCCCGAACTGCTCATCCGCGGGCGGCAGAGCAACAAGCTGCGTTTCGGCGTGCTGTACGAGCGGGCCCCGAACGCGGCACCCGGCGACGAGGCCTGGCGAACGCCGCTGATCGCCGGTCTGATCGCCGCGGAAGTCGAATTCCGCGGGCCACTGCGGCTGAGCCCGGCCCAGAACACCTTGCTCGCCGCCCGATACGAGACGCTCGCCACCGCGCTCACCCGCGCCGATCTACCTGCGCACGCGGTGCGCGCCTGGAGCGGCGCCGTGGAGCTGCACCGCCGCGCCAAGAATGCCGGAGCCGAGGATCGCTGCGCGCTGGCGCTGGCGCGAGCCCGCCGTCGCACCGCCGCGCCGGGTTGGCGGCGTGGCGTCAGCATCGTCTCGGATCTACTGTGCGGTTACGGGTATCAGCCGTTCCGGCTGCTCGGCTGGGTTGTCGTGCAGATCATCGTGTGCACCGCACTCGCCCTGTTGTGGGCAGGGAACAAGCCGTGGACCGAGGTCGTCTACCTGGGTGTCCTCACCTTCCTCAATCCACTCGATCCGGCGAACGCGGTGGGCATGGCTCCGCAGGCGCGAATCCTGTTCGCCGCCGAAGCGTGGCTGGGCGCGGTCTCGATGTCGGTGTTCTTCGCGCTGCTGGTCCGCCGGTGGTTCCGGCTGTAGTCACCAGTCGCCGGACAGGTTTCCGCCGCGTGCGGCGTAGTACGTCGCCACGTCGATCCGGCGCTGCACCTGTTCCACGCGGGCGGTCCACTGTTTGGAGAAGTTGGCCGCGGCCTGCAAGTCCCGCCACGGCGCCCGCATCGCGGCCGGGACCTGTGCGCCCGGCATCCACAGGTGCGCCAGATGTTCGAGCACGGGCGCGAGCACGGTGACCTGCTGCCCGTCGTCCAGCCCTTCGGCCGCCCGCACTCTGGCGTCGATGACCGTCAGGAGCCAGTCGTGGACGGCGACATCCTGGCAGAACCGCAGGGCATCGGGCAGATCCGTAGCCGTACGCACCGTGACCCGTAACGCCCTGCACAGCTCGTCCTCGAGACGTAGCGATACCGCCGGGCCGGCATTGCCCCCGACGACGGCGGTCCACCGCAGGCGCGTGGTCGGCGCCCTCAGCTGCGGCCGTTGATCCAGCAGCGGCGAGGACCTCAGGTCATCGAGATGCCTGGCACAGATCGAGGCGAGATCCAGCGTGTTCGGGCCGGGTGGGGCGAAATAGCCTGCGACCAACTGCTTGTCGGCGACCGCGCGGTCGGGCACCTCACCGATCACCTCTGTCACGCCGATCCGGCTGATGTAATGAGACCACGGCCTGCGCTTTTTCTGCTGGGCCCGCACTACGGTGGTGTGCGACGACAGCTGGACCAATCGGCCGCCCACCAGGACCACAGTCGATGCCACCGTCCCCACCACGCGCGCGGTCGCTGTCGCGCCCCACCCGAGATGGCAGTCGACGCCGGTCGCTCGGCGCGGTGAGAAGGCAAGCGGGCCAGGACGTTCGCGGCGCAGGACGGACGCCCCGGCCACCGTCGCCAGCAGTTCGTCGGTGGCCTGGCCGTCCAAGGTCATCGAATGCGGCAGCAGGCAGGTACGGATTTCGCCCAGCACCACGAGCGGGGTCGGCGGTCCCGGCGCGGCGCGGCGCGGCGGCGTAGGCGGCACGGTCAGGTCCCATCGAGTAGCAGGTGCCCCACGCGTTCGACGACTTTGGGCGGTACCACCACCTGCTCGGCACTACCCTGGGTGGCGACCTGGGCGGCGACGTCGTCATCCGGCGCGAGATGATCGAGGATGACCCGCACCGCCGACTCGATCAGCAGATAGCGCTTGGGCAGCATCGACAGCGTCCGATACGCCGTGAACGGCGCCGCGTCCGGATTGAGCCGTACCACGGGAGGCAGGTCCTCCCAGCTGTCCGGCCATTCGCGATCGCCGGGCCACAGCTGCGGATCCACGACGGGGGCACCGTGATAGCGCAGCATGCCCAGGCGCAACAGCTGCCATACCGCAGCCAGGAACGGGCACGACCAGCGTCGTGCGGCCTCGTCCCGGTCGTGCCACAACTCCACGTCGAGGAAGATCGAATGCTCGCCGCGGCCGTACTCCTGTGGGGGCCGATATGGCTGCGGATGCATGGCGAGGCGGGACGAATCGTCCTGTTCCCGACGCCCGTTGCACAGCCAGCCGGATTCGGTGGTCGGTGGTCTGCTGCCGTTGGCGACCTCCTCGTCCTCTGGCTGCGCGACGAGCCGCGCCGCCACCATCTCCGCGACCGGGATCGGTGCGCCGACGGCGACCCCGCCCGCGAAAACCGGCGCTCGGTGGCAACCGGATTCCCTGGCCAGATAGTCGATGGTCAGCCCAGCGTCGGCCGCGGCGCCCAGCAGCCTGCCGAGCACCTCGGCAGGTTCGAAGCGTGGCTGGAAGTAATCGTCGGTGAGGTAGCAGGTACTCACCCTGGTGTCCGGCCCGTACTCGATCCGAGCCGACTCGATGAACGCGGCGACCAGCGGGACCGCGCGCCGGAATTGGGCGCGGACCAGGTCGGTGTCGTAGAGGATTTCCTCGTGCCGGAAGTGGCAGATCTCGATCGACAGATGGGCCATGGGTAGTGGCGCGACGGCGGATTCCTCCGACGCTTCCCGATACGTTGGCAGATTCATCTATTCGATGTCCCAGGTCGTCGGAACGGTAAGCCGCCGAGCCAGATCCGTGTACGCCGCGACGGTTGCCGGATCGGCGAGGCCGGCGTTGACGTCGGCATCGAGGATGAGCTGTTCGCGCCACTGCAGCATCGGCTCGATCGGTGTCTGCCCCAGCACCATGGCCGCGCCGATACCCTTGGCGGTGGCCAGTTCTCGCAAGGCGTTCGCCTGTTCTTTCAGCCAGGCAGCCTGGGCAGGCCGGTCCACTGTGTGGGTCCGGTCCGATGCGGCGACTGCCGTGCGCACACAACGCATCGACGCGAGGCGGGCTTGTTCGGACTTCTCGACTGTGAGCAGTTTGTCGCGCTGACGATCCCAGATCGCACCGGTCTTGATCAGCCCGTGCTGTCCGTGTACCAGGCCGCCGGCCGCCAGCACGTGCTGGCGCGTCCACCGGTGGAAGACCAGCCAACGATGCGCGCGGTGCGCCAGCATGGTCGAGGCTGTGGCCCGCAATGCGATCTCGAGCGCGACCGAGCGCCCGGCGCTGAGATCGACTATCACCACGGCGAATTCGCTCAGCAGCTGGGCGAACAAGGCGGTTCCGCGCGCCACCATGGCATTGTCGCAGCCGAATTCGGCACCGCCCAGGTCGCCGGGGAACAAGACCAGCTGTCCAGCTCCAGGTGCGTCGCGGCGTAGTTGGGGTCGGTCGGTTTCCCGGCCGACGATCAGCCGCCGAGGCTCGCCGGTGTTCCCGCGCAGATACGAATGCATCCCGCGGTCATCGGTGATGCCGCGTTCGGCGTGTCCGATCTCGAACAGCGCGCCCGCCGTCGGAGAGCCGAAATCGAAGTCGACATAGGCGACATCGAGGCCGTGCAGAGCCAATCTGTAGGCGATGTTGCAGCTGGTAACCGACCGCCCCGTGCCTCCCTTGTCAGAGGTCGCGAAGACCAGCATCGGCGCGGCGTCATCGGCGCTCATCGGGTGGCGTCCTCCCGGGCGTAGGCGAGCGCGTTGAGCCGAAGCAGCGCGTCGGCCGCCAGCGCCTCAGCGGTGTGCGGTCGCTTGGTCAGGATCTCGTCAGCGCGGTCCAGCGACTGCTGGATCGCGGCCAGCTCCTGGAATCGCGACGAGTACACGGCATCGCTGACCTGAAGAAACTCCTGGCTGAGCAGATGCTCGGCCTCACTGAGCTTGCCGATCGCGGCGTTCACCATTGCCTGGGTGGCCAGCGGGGGTCGAGTGTAGGTGTTGTGTGCGACTACCAGGCACTCCATCATGCGTTCGGTCAGGAACCACGATGGCGCGGCGTCGGCGGCATCGCCGACCGGTCCGAGGTTGTCCCACAGGCCCGCGGAACGGCCGCCGGTGATGGCTCGGTCCTGCATGTGCTGCAGGGCCGAGGCGGCCAGGTCGAGCAGCTCCTCGCGGGTGTCCACGTCACGTGCCAGCCGGGCGGCCTGGAGGCTGCGCTTGAGTAGGAGCGTAGTGAAGTCGCTGACGTGATAACCCAGCACCGTGCCCGGCTCGATGGCCTCGGATCCCTTGAGCGTCAGGGTAATTCCGGGATAGTGCAGACGAGCGGCAGGATCGTCGGGGACCTGCCGGTTGATGATCCGGGCACGCTGGGCCAACTGCCGTAACACCCCGACAGTGCGTGCCAGATCGGTGGTGGACTCCCGCTCCAGCAAGTCCTGGATGAGAAATGCCGTCACAGCCAGGCTGTAGTAGTCCGACTGTTTCCCGTCGGAAGTGCGCCAGGGTAGGTCTTCCAGCGGCCAGCGCCCGGTTCCGAAGCGAGAGATCGTGGACCAGTAGCGCTGGGTCAGCTCCGCGCGGCGCTTCAGCGCCTCGGCCAGTTGGAGCTGATGCGGCTCGAGGAGCGCCGGTTCCTGGGTCCGCTGGGAGTACAGGTCCTTGATGCCGTCGAGCGCGACCAGGGTGAAGTAGAGGTACGGCTCGGTGACCGCGTAACCGGGCTGGGTGGCAACCCGGCCGGTGACCTCGACGGCGGGGCCCGCATTGGTGTCGATACCCCACGCCCAGCCGCATTCGAAAGCCAGGTTGTCGTCGCGCAGATCGAGGCCGGGGGTGTGGCCGCTGCGCACGTCGTTCTCGGCCTGCACGCGGATCTGCTCGAGCGCACCGGAGAAGTCGGCGATGACATCCTTGACCGGGGCGCCTGTCTGGTTCACCAGTTTCAGGATCTCCTGCCCGGCGGAGGAGGAGAAGGGCGGGGTGTGGATAACGAAACTTCGGATCAGACCCCCCATCGCGGAGGTGAGTCGGACGCTTACCCGGGGGGTCAGCGCGTGGATGCGCTCCTTCAGGTGCGTGCCCTCGCGGCGCACCTCGTGCACCAGATACCGGTCGAGACCGCGCAGAAAGCGCAGCGACGCGATGCACAGACTCAGCGACATCGAATAGGAGTCGACCACCTCGAGCTCACGCTGCGCCGCCGAGGGCTCTCCGAAGCCCGAGTCGCGAAAGTAGCTGCCGCCCGCGAATATCGGATTCCCGTCGGCGTCGGTATAGGAGTCGAAGAACTCCTCGATCTTCGTCACCAGGGCGCCGCCGACCCGGAGGTTGTCGCCGAGCGCCGCCATGACCGCGGCGATATCGTCGGCGGACTCGATGCTGTCCGGGTCGAGTGCGAAACTCGCCAGTTCGGTGGACGGATACAGCAGGCACATCAGCTGTTCGGCGTCGCTGATCGAATTGCGTCCGTCGCGTCCGCCCCAGACCCACCCGCCATCGCGGAACGAGGTGCGCAGGTGGGCGCGCCAGAGATCCAGAAGTTGTTGCCGCGGTCGAATTCTCACCGATGTCCCCTCCGTGCAACTGCCTCCTCAGTGTGGACGCTGGGACGCGTCCTTGTCATCGGTTGTGCCGTAATACGTTTCGACGTGGGTAACAACGGAAACGGCGTAACAGCCGAAAGCCACGTTCGGGAGGGGACCGAACGTGGCTTCCGGGTGGGTGGGGATGGATCAGACGCTGGCGTAGGCCAGCGAGGGGACCTTGTCGGTGGCGAAGGAGGTGCGCAGGTAGCACCACCAGGTGACGGCGGCCATCACGAGGAAGACGGCGGCGTAGGCCCAGAAGGCGGGGGCCATGGTCTTCAGGTGGACGTTGGACAGGCGAAGGGCCTGCTGGACGACGAACCCGCCCGCGGCGCCGACCGCGCCGATGACACCGATCGCGGCACCGGCCTGACGCTTGGCGGAGGTGGCCGCCTCGGTCAGGTCCATGCCGTGCTCGGAGGCGTACTTCTTGGCAGTGGCGTTGAAGATCGACGGGATCATCCGGTAGGTGGAGCCGTTGCCGATACCGGCCAGGATGAACAGGGCAAGGAACGCGGTCAGGTAGAGCGGGAAGCTCTTCATGTCGACGGCGGCCACGATGCAGGCCACCGCGATCGACATCCCGCCGAAGACGAACACCGTGATCTTGGCGCCGCCGCCGATCTTGTCGGAGACCCAACCACCGAACGGGCGGCTGAACGAACCGACCAGGGCGCCGAGGAAGGCCAGGTTACCCAGGGTGGTGATCCAGCCGATCTTGGCGAGGTCGGGGAAGGTGGCCTTGATCAGCGTCGGGAAGGCGAACGAGAAGCCGATAAACGAGCCGAACGTGCCGATGTAGAGGAACGACATGATCCACGTGTGCCGGTTGGTCAGCGCCAGCTTGTAGGACTTGCCGTCGGACTTGGCCTCGGCCAGCGAGTCCATGAAGTACAGCGCGCCGAGGGTCGCGACCGCGATGAACGGCAGCCAGAACAGCACGGCGAGGGTGATACCGAAGCGGTAGCCGCCCGCGTCCTTGGCCATGATGTGGGTGCCGAAGGTGATCAGCAGCGGCACGATCAGCTGGGTTTGCGCGACACCGAGGTTGCCGCCCGCGGCGTTGAGGCCGAGCGCGGCGCCCTTCTTGCCCTCGGGGAAGAAGAACGAGATGTTCGACATCGACGAGGAGAAGTTGCCGCCACCGACACCGGCGAGGGAGGCCAGCACCAGGAACACCCACATGGGCGTGCTCGGCTGGTTGACGAAGTAGAGGATGCCGAGCGCGGGTAGGAACAGCATCGCGGCGCTGAACGCGGTGAACGCGCGCCCACCGAACTTCGGTACCGCGAAGGTGTACGGAATGCGCAGGGCCGCGCCGACCAAGGTCGGGATCGAGGTGAGCAGCAGCGCGTTGCTCACGGCGACCGCGTTGCCCTTGCCGAGACCCTGCAGGAACTCGAAGCCGGCCGGGCCCATCGCGGTGACGATGGAGCCCCAGATGACCCACATGCTGAAGCCGAGATTTTCGGCGAATACGGAGAAGTACAGATTCTTCTTGGCAGTCTTCGCGCCGCCGGATTCCCAGAACCCCTTGTTGTCGGGGTCCCAATGGGAGATCCAGCGGCCCTTCTTCTGGTATTCGAAGGACGGGGCTTCCGTCTCATGGCCGGTGGCGGCTATCGCGGTCATCGGCTTCCTCTCGATCGGGCTCGATAGGAGCGGCTCGCCTGGTGTTCGACGATGCTCCCTGCGGTGTCGAGATAAAGGTAGGAGCCGGTTGTTGCGTGACAATGGCCGCAGGTGACGTTCCCGGCAACTACGGCTCACCGTGCGACTTCGCTGGTGGTGACAGCCCGGTTACCTGGATTTAGGAAGCGTCTCTCCGCGCTGCTCAGCGGTCCGGATATTCGGCGATGAGCGAGCCGAGGAAGCAGTTGGCCGCCTGCACGGCCCGCTCGGCGTCACCGTCGATGACGGCCTGGACCAGCTCGGCGTGCTCGGTGTCGTACGCGTCGTCGGATTTCGCGGTCCGCGCGTGGATCACCTGCTCGATGATCGGCAGCAGCGAATCGTAGAACTCCAGATATACCGCGTTGTGGCTGGCGACGACGATCGCGCGGTGCAATTCGACGTCGGCGGCGATGGCCACCGGGTCGGCCTCGGCCCAATTCCGGTTGCTGCGTTCGGCGAGCAAGCGCTGGAGGGTGGCGATATCGGCGTCGTCGCGGCGGCGCGCGGCCAGGCCCGCCGCGGTGGTGTCGAGAGCTTGGCGCAGTTCGAGGATGTCGCGTTCGTGCGCGTCGGCGAAGTACTTGCCCAGGGTGCCGCCGACCTCGGAGGTGGCGATCACATAGGTGCCCGAGCCCTGACGGCGTTCGAGCATGCCCGCGTGCACGAGCGCCTGGACGGCTTCGCGCACGGTGTTGCGGCCGGTCCCGGTGAGCTCGGTGAGCTCTGGTTCGGTGGGGATCCGTTGGCCCACTGGCCAACGGCCGGAACGGATCTCGGCCCGAAGCTGCTCGGTGACCTGGGCGATGAGGCTGGTACGCCGGACGGGTTGCACGTCAGCAAGGTTACTGGGCTGTTCCGCCTCTCCGGGACTTCAGGCCGGACTTGTGCACGGGGTGACCTGGGTCGGCGGCCGACGAGAGGTCGGTTGTGCGGTAGTCCGTTCCCGGTGATTTACCCGTGTTCTCGCGGGAGATCGCTCACAGTCGCTTGGCAGTAGTCATCGGGTCATCCTATGATTTCCGGGTGCCGCCGCTCCGTGATTTCCAGCCAGCTTCCGGCGCCGGGTCGACCCTCGAGGACGACCGGCGCGGTCACGTCGACCCGCCTTCCGAGATCACCCAGCGGTCGCTGATCGAAGGTCGGCTGCTCGTTCTGGCGGCCATCATCATGTCGGCGCTCACCTTGCGCGCCGCCGTCACCGCATTCAGTCCGCTTGCCGAGACGATCGGCGCCGAGGTCGGGTACGGGACGGGGATCGTCGGGGTGTTCGGCATGTTGCCGACCGCGATGTTCGGTCTCGCCGGGCTCATCGCGCCGCTGTTCGTGCGCCGGTTCGGGCTGGAGCGAACCGTGTTCGTCGCGATGCTGCTGGCCGGCGCCGGGTCGCTGGTGCGGGTGTTCTCCACCGGTACCGGTGGACTGCTGGCGTTCTCCGGGGTGGCGCTGCTCGGCATGGGCATCGGCAATGTGGTGATTCCGCCGCTGGTGAAGCGGTATTTCGGCGATCATCTGGCCGCGATCAGCTCGCTCTACATCGTGATGGTGCAGCTCAGTACCGTCATTCCGGCGTTCATCGCCGTGCCGGTGGCGCAGGCGCACGGCTGGCGGATCTCGATGGGGGTGTGGGCGCTGGTCGGTTTCGCCGCCGCGATCCCGTGGTTCGTCGTGCTGCGCGATCGGCGTGGTCGCGACACCGTTGACACCACCGCGCTACCCGCCGAGGCACCCGAGACCGGCAGAGTCTGGCGTTCGCCGGTGGCGTGGGGGATGGCGGGCATGTTCGGCATGACCTCGCTGACCACCTACGCCATGTTCGCCTGGCTGCCCAAGATCCTGTCCGACGCGGGCGCGAGCGCCGGTTTCGGCGGCAGCATGGTCGGCTTGTTCGCGCTGATCGGGCTGATCCCGGCGCTGGGCGCGCCCACCGTGGTCTCGCGGATGCGCAACCCGTTCCCCGTCGTCGTCGGCTGCATGGTGCTGTTCGCGACCGCTTTCATCGGCCTGCTGGTGGCGCCGATGCAGGCACCCCTGCTGTGGGTTGTGCTGCTGGGTCTGGGCCCGTCCACCTTCCCGATGGCGCTGACGCTGATCAACCTGCGCACCCGCACCCCCCATGGCTCGGCGGCACTGTCCGGCTTCACCCAGGGCGTCGGGTACGCGATCGCCTGCACGGGCCCGCTGCTGTTCGGCATGCTGCACACCTGGACCGGCGGCTGGCTCGTCCCGTTCGCCATGCTGTTCGTCGCCCTCGGTGTGCTCCTCGCGGGCGCCTGGCAAGCCTGCAAGCCGCGCATGCTCGAAGACAGCTGGAATTGATCTCACCGTTCGAGTTGCGAACCGGTGCGTTCGGAGTAATGCTGTGTAGATCACACCCTCACGGGCGTTTCCGATGATTTCTTGCTGCTTCCTTACGCGCGGAAATCGTTGCGACACATGCCGGAAACAAAAGGGCTGATCTCACCTCCCTGATCGGGGGAAGGTGAGAAACCGTTGATTCAAGCGACATTTCCCGCAGCATTTCGGCAATACCCATTTCCTACCGTTGGGCCATCGCACTTTTGGGAGGCCCAATCTTGAGCACGCTGAAGCGGAACCACGACATCGACAACTGGGATGCCGAGGACGTCGCGGCCTGGGAAGCCGGTGGCAAGGACGTCGCCAAGCGCAATCTGATCTGGTCGGTGATCGCCGAGCACATCGGATTCTCGGTGTGGTCGATCTGGTCGGTGATGGTGCTGTTCATGCCCACCGACAAGTACGGCATCGACGCGGCGGGCAAGTTCTTCCTGGTCGCCATGCCCACCCTGGTCGGCGCGTTCCTCCGCATCCCCTACACCGTCGCCACCGCCCGCTTCGGCGGTCGCAACTGGACGATCTTCTCCGCGTTCCTGCTGCTCATCCCGCTGCTGCTGACGCTGTACTTCGTCAACCAGCCCGGCACTTCCTACACCACGTTCCTGGTCGTGGCCGCGTTCGCCGGCTTCGGTGGCGGCAACTTCGCGTCGTCGATGACCAACATCAACGCCTTCTACCCGCAGCGGCTCAAGGGCTGGGCGCTGGGCATGAACGCCGGCGGCGGCAACATCGGCGTCCCGGTGATCCAGCTGCTGGGCCTGCTGGTGCTGGTCACCCTCGGTGGCGACTACGCCTCGGTGATCTGCGCGGTCTACCTGGTCCTGGTCGGTGTCACCGCCGTCGGCGCCGCCGTCTACATGGACAACCTGACCAACCAGAAGGCCGACATGTCCTACATGGTCAAGGCCCTGCGGGTACCGCAGTCCTGGGCGATCGCCTTCCTCTACATCGGCACGTTCGGCTCGTTCATCGGCTACAGCTTCGCTTTCGCCCAGATCCTGCAGATCAGCTTCAAGGCCGGTGGCGACACCGCCGCCCAGGCCGCCGTCCACGCCGCGTCGATCGCCTTCATCGGCCCGCTGCTCGGTTCGCTGGCCCGCCCCTACGGCGGCAAGATGGCCGACCGCATCGGCGGTAGCAAGGTCACCATCGCCACCTTCGGCGCCATGATGGCCGCCGCGCTGCTGGTGATCACCGCGTCGACGATGGCCGACGGCAACAAGGGCATCGCGACCGGTGCCACCATGACGCTGCTGGTCGCGGGCTTCATCGCCCTGTTCGTCCTGTCCGGTTTCGGCAACGGTGCCGTCACCAAGATCATCCCGTCGGTGTTCGAGGCCAAGTCCAAGAGCCTGCCGATCTCGCGGGTCGAGCAGGCGGCCTGGTCGCAGAACACCTCCGGTGCGCTGATCGGCTTCGTCGGCGCCATCGGCGCGCTCGGCGGCGTCGGCATCAACATGGTGCTGCGCAGCTCCTACGCCAGCACCGCTTCGGCCACCTCCGCGTTCTGGGTGTTCCTCGCCTTCTACGTGGTCTGCGCCGCCGTTACCTGGACGGTCTTCCTGCGCCGTCCCCGTCTCACCTCCGACTCCGCAGTGGTGGTCGAGGCCGAGCACATGGTCCTCGAGGCCGAAACCAACGCTTCGTCGGCCAATTCGTCGGCTCGCTGACAACCGACCACTACCAAGGAGGTCACTCTCATGAACAGCACTCGCAAAACAGCGGTCGTGGTCGGCCACGGCATGGTCGGACACCGTTTCGTCGAAGCCCTTCGCTCGCGCGACGAGGCAGGCCAGTGGCAGGTCATCATCCTGTCGGAGGAGAAGCTGCCCGCGTACGACCGCGTCGGCCTGTCCTACTACGTCGGCAACTGGAACGCCGACGACCTGGCGCTGCCCGGCAACATGTACGACGGTGACGAGCTGGTCGACCTGCGGCTGGGCCAGCGCGGCGAGTCCATCGACCTCGAGGCCAAGACCGTCACCAGCACCAGCGGCGACGTCATCGCCTACGACGCCCTGGTCATGGCGACCGGTTCCTACCCGTTCGTGCCGCCGGTCCCCGGCCACGATCTGCCCGAGTGCTTCGTCTACCGCACCATCGACGATCTCGACGGCATCCGCGCCGCCGCCGAAGCGGCCGGTCCCGGCGCGCACGGTGTGGTCGTCGGCGGCGGTCTGCTCGGCCTGGAAGCCGCCAACGCGCTGCGCCTGCTCGGCATGACCCCGCACGTGATCGAGTACAACGGTCGCCTGATGCCCGCCCAGGTCGACGCCGGTGGTGGCGCGATCCTGGAGAAGCTCGTCACCGATATCGGCCTCAACGTGCACACCGGTGTCGGCACCGCCAAGATCGTCTCGATCGAGGAGGAGGGCGCCGACAAGGTCACCGTGCACCTGTCCGACGAGGCCGAGATCAAGGCCTCGCTGGTGGTGTTCTCCGCCGGTGTCCGCCCGCAGGACGCCCTCGCCAAGGCCTCCGGCCTGGAGATCGGCGCCCGCGGCGGCATCCTCACCGACCTCACCCTGCAGACCTCCGACCCGAGCGTCTACGCGATCGGTGAGTGCGCCGCGATCGAGGGCGTCTGCTACGGCCTGGTCGCTCCCGGTTACACCACCGCCGAGATCGTCGCCGACCGCCTGCTGGGCGGGGCGGGCGAGTTCCCCGGCGCCGATATGTCCACCAAGCTGAAGCTGATGGGCGTCGACGTGGCGTCCTTCGGTGACGCGCACGGCACCACCGAGGGCGCCCTCGAGGTCGTGCTGCACGACGCGGCCAAGGGCACCTACGCCAAGCTGGTCGTCTCCGACGACGCCCAGACCCTGCTGGGCGGCATCCTGGTCGGCGACGCCAGCCAGTACGCGGCCTTGCGCCCGCTGGTCGGGCGCCCGCTGCCCGCCGACGCCGCCGCGCTGATCTCCCCGGCCGGCGCCGAACTCGGTGCCGACGCGCTGCCCGACGACGCCCAGATCTGCTCCTGCAACAACGTCAGCAAGGGCGCCATCTGCGGCGCGATCGCCGAGGGCGCCTGCGACATCCCGGCCGTCAAGAGCTGCACCAACGCGGGTACCTCCTGCGGTGGCTGTGTGCCGATGATCAAGAAGCTGCTCGAGCAGTCCGGCGTGGCGCTGTCGAAGTCGCTGTGTGAGCACTTCACCCAGTCGCGTGCCGAGCTGTACGACGTGGTCGCCGTCACCGGCATCCGCACCTTCTCCGAGCTGATCGCCAAGCACGGCAAGGGCTCGGGCTGCGATATCTGCAAGCCGACCGTGGCCTCGATCCTCGCGTCGACCTCGAGCGAGCACATCCTCGAGGGCGAGCAGGCCGCGCTGCAGGACACCAACGACCACTTCCTGGCCAACCTGCAGAAGAACGGCACCTACTCGGTCGTCCCCCGGATGCCCGGTGGCGAGGTGACCGCCGACCAGCTGATCGTGATCGGCGAGGTGGCCAAGGAGTTCGGCCTCTACGTCAAGGTCACCGGTGGTCAGCGCATCGACCTGTTCGGCGCCCGCGTGGAGCAGCTGCCGCTGATCTGGAAGCGTCTGGTCGACGTCGGCATGGAGTCCGGCCACGCCTACGGCAAGTCGCTGCGCACCGTGAAGAGCTGCGTCGGTTCCACCTGGTGCCGCTACGGCCAGCAGGACTCGGTCGGCATGGCCGTGCTGCTGGAGAAGCGCTACCGCGGCCTTCGCTCGCCGCACAAGATCAAGCTGGCCGTCTCGGGTTGCGCGCGTGAGTGCGCCGAGGCCCGTGGCAAGGACGTCGGCGTGATCGCGACCGAGCACGGCTGGAACCTCTACGTCGGCGGTAACGGCGGTCTGACCCCCAAGCACGCGGTGCTGCTGGCCGGTGACCTCGACGACGAGACCCTGATCAGCTACATCGACCGCTACCTGATGTTCTACATCCGCACCGCCGACCGCCTGCAGCGCACCGCGCCGTGGCAGGAGGCCCTCGAGGGTGGCTTCGACTACCTCAAGGCCGTCGTCTGTGACGACAGCCTCGGCATCGCCGGTGACCTCGAGGCCGCCATGGCCAAGCACGTCGAGGGCTACAAGGACGAGTGGGCCGCCGTGCTCGAGGACGAGAACAAGCTCTCGCGCTTCGTCTCCTTCGTCAATGCCCCTGACGAAGCCGACCCGACAATTTCGTTCGACGACAGCGGAGAACGCAAGGTACCAGTGCTCCTCGGTCTTCCCGGCATGCCCGTCGGTGTTGCTTCGGACACAGCACCGGCCGGGAAATAAGCCCTTAACGCTGCGGAAACAGGGCGCCTGTACCAATAGGTAAGGCGTTCGGAGGAGGAACCGATGACCGTTATCGACACACCCACCATCACCACTGAGACCGTGACCTGGACCCAGGCTTGCCGGCTCGATTTCCTGATCCCGGGGCGCGGCGTGGCTGTCCTGCTGAAGGGTGGCCGTCAGGCGGCTCTGTTCCTACTCACCGACGGCACGCTCGCCGCCGTCGGCAACATCGATCCGTTCGGCCGGGCCGCGGTGATGTCACGCGGCATCATCGGTGATCGCGGCGGTGTTCCCGTCGTCGCGTCGCCGCTGCTCAAGCAGGCCTTCTCGCTGATCGACGGCCGTTGTCTCGACGACGAGTCCCAGTCACTGCCGGTGTACGCCGTCCAACTCGACGGCGGCGTCGTCGCGGTCTCCAACGAGCCGGTGCAGACCCCATGACCTCTCCCACCGACAGTGGCCCTTGCCTTGCCGGCTTCACCATCGGCGTCACCGCGGCTCGCCGCGCCGAGGAATTCAGCACCCTGCTCACCCGCAAGGGCGCGAGCGTGGTGTCCGCCCCCGCCATCCGCATCATCCCGCTGGCCGATGACACCGAGCTCGAACGGGTCACCGAACTGCTGATCGCCGATCCGCCGCAGATCACCGTCGCCACCACCGGCATCGGCTTCCGCGGCTGGATGGAAGCGGCGGAGGGCTGGGGCCTGGCCGAGGTCCTGCGCGACACTCTCGCCTCCACCCGGATGCTGGCCCGCGGCCCCAAGGCCAAGGGCGCGATTCGCGCCGCCGAACTGCGTGAGGAATGGTCGCCTGCCTCGGAGTCCTCGGCCGAGGTGCTCGACCATCTGCTCGCCGAGGGCGTCGAAGGCGTCCGCATCGCGGTGCAGCTGCACGGCGCGACCACCGAATGGGAGCCGGTTCCCGACTTCTGTGAGGTGCTGCGCTGCGCGGGCGCCGACGTGGTCCCGGTCCCGGTGTACCGCTGGGAGCCGCCGGCCGATCGTGGGCCGATGGACAACATGATCGAATCGATCATATCCGGCAGCCTGGACTGCGTCACCTTCACCAGCGCGCCCGCCGTGGCGTCACTGCTGATGCGCGCCAAGGAAACCGGACTGCTCGAGTCGGTGCTGCACGCGTTCCGCGGCCGGGTGCTCGCCGCCTGTGTCGGGCCGATCACCGCGGCCCCGCTGGAAGAACTCGGCGTGCCGACGACGATGCCGGGTCGTGCCCGGTTGGGCGCGCTGGCTCGCCATGTGGCAGAAGAACTTCCGCGTCGCGCCAGCCGCATCTACGCCGCCGGTCATCTGATCAGCGTGCGTGGTGGATGTGTTGTCGTCGACGGTGAGGTGCGCCAGCTGGCGCCCGCTCCGATGGCGTTGATGCGATCGCTGGCTCGTCAGCCCGGTCGGGTGGTGTCGCGCGAAGACCTGCTGGCCGCGTTGCCGGGTGGCGGTGACGACACCCATGCGGTGGAGACCGCGATCGCGCGACTGCGGGCCGGCCTCGGCACTCCCAAGGCGATCCAGACCGTGGTGAAGCGCGGGTACCGGCTGGCGCTGGACGCGGCCGACTGCTCCGATACGCCCGTGCGGGCGGCTGTTCAGGCACCGCACGCCGCGGGGATCGGAACACCTGCCCGCTCGCCCCGGCCCGCCCAAGCGATCGGGGTGTGGTGAGCGCCGGACAGCCGGGTGATCCGGCTCTGGTGCTGGTCGCGCACGGGACTCGCAGTGCGCGCGGGGTGGAGATGATCGCCGCGCTGGCCGACGCGGTGGCCGCCGAACTCGGCGTCGCGGTGTCCTCGGCGCCGAATACCGCGCTGCGGACCGCGTTCGTCGACGTGCTCGGTCCCTCGCCGTCGGAGGTGCTGCGGGATCTCGATGGGCCCGCTGTCGTTGTTCCGGCGTTCCTCGCTTCCGGTTATCACGTGTACCAGGACGTTCCGCGTGAGGTCGCCGAGAGCGGGCACGGCGCGGTGGCTGTGACCGAGGCGATGGGACCGGATCCGGCGCTGACCCGGATCATGGCGGTGCGGTTGCGGGCGGCCGGGTGGAAGCCCGGTGACGCGGTGGTGTTCGCGGCCGCGGGTTCTTCGGATTCGCGTGCGCGCCAGGATGTTCGGCGGGCCGCGGGGATGCTGGCCGAGCAGCTGGGCGCGCCGGTGAAGATCGCGTATGTGGCGACCGGTACGCCGCGTGTGCCCGAAGTCGTTGCCTCGCTGCGTGAATCGGGTGCGCAACGGGTGTTCATCGCTTCGTATCTGCTGGCGCACGGGCTGTTTCATCAGCGGTTGCACGATGCCGGTGCCGATGGGGTGGCCGAGCCGATCGGTGTGCATCCCGGGGTTGTCCGGTTGATCGTCGATCGGTATCGCAGCGCGGCCAGGGAGCTGGTCGGCGTTCGCTGACGCCGATCGCACAGGCAGCCGGTGCGGGCGGCTGCGACTAGAGTTGGGCCGACTTCACAACAAGGGGGCACCGCTCGATGTCAGATCCGTCCGCAGGTCAGGGCTATTCATCGCAGGATGACGGGCTGACGTCGTACCCGGACGAGTCGGCGGCGCGGGGGACCGCGAATCCACCGGTTCCCGGCGCCTATCCGCAACCGCCGAGCCAGGCCGTCCCGCAACCGCCGTACGGCCCGGTGCCGGGTGCGGTGGGATCGCCGCCGCCCTACGCCCCGCCGCCGCCCTATGGGCCGGGTGCTCCGTATCCCGGGGGTAGTGCGCCGGTGGACGCCGGGCCTCGGGTCGTTCCGCAGAGTGTGCAGATCGCGTTCTACGTGATGCTGGCGGGCGCGGTGGTCACGCTGCTCAGCATGGCCTACTCGCTCACCGTGCTCGACGAGACGCGCAGTGCTGCGCTCGACGCGTCGGGTGGGGTGTTGCGGGGAGACGAACTCGATCTTCTGGTGTACGCGAGCGTCGGCGGCGCCCTCCTGAGTTCGCTGGTGACGGTGGGGCTGTGGGTGTGGATGGCGTTCGTCTGCCGGGCGGGAAAGAACTGGGGCCGGATCACGGGGACGGTCTTGTTCGGGATCAACGCGCTGCTCTATGCCGCAGGCACGGTGACGGCGTTCGTCACCTCGACGGCGGGGATCGCGCTGGTGTTCAGCACGGTCACCCTGGCGATCGGGCTCGCCGCGGTGATCCTGCTGTGGAACCGGACGTCTTCGCCCTTCTTCGCGGCTCGGGCGCCGCAGGGCTACCAGCCCTACCCCGGTTATCCGCCTATCGCGCCGTACTGAAATTCGCGCGGTAGGTACTCGGGGAGACGCCGACCTGGCGAACCATGTGCTGGCGCAACGACTCGGCCGACCCGATGCCGCTGTGCCGCGCGACCTGTTCGATCGGCAGGGTGGTCGATTCCAGGAGTTCCCTGGCGCGGTGGATGCGCTGGCTCAGCAACCATTTCTGTGGGCTGAGGCCGGTCTCCTCGTGGAATCGGCGACTCAGGGTGCGCACGCTGATTCGCGCGTGTTCGGCCAGGTCGCGCAGGGACACGGGGGTGTCGAGGCGTTGTAGCGCCCACGTCCGGGTGGCGGAGAGGGACAGGTCGTCGTCGGCGGGTAGTGGTGTGTCGACGAACTGGGCCTGTCCGCCGGGCCGCACGGGCGTCACCACCGCGGCCCGCGCGGCGGCGTTCGCCACGGTGGCGCCGTAGTCGGCGCGAATCAGGTGCAGGCACAGGTCGATTCCGGCTGCCGCGCCCGCCGCGGTGGTCACCGGTCCGTCCTCGATGAACAGTGCGTCGCTGCGCACCTGGACGAGCGGATGGTCGCGGGCCAGTTCCTCGGCCAGTGCCCAGTGCGTGGTCGCGGTGCGCCCGTCGAGCAGTCCGGCTTGGGCGAGCACGAACGCGCCGCTGCAGATCGAGGTGACCAGGATGCCCCGGTCGACGGCCGCGCGCAGCGCCTTCAGCGTCACCGGATCCGCGTCGGCGCGGCTGCCGGTGCTCGGCACGATCACCGCGTCGGCGGTGTCGAGTACCTCGAGCCCGTGCCGGATCACGACATCGAACCCACCGGGCGTCATCGAGGGCAGGGCCCCTGGCACGGCGGTGCAGACCACCACGCGATAACCGGGCTCGCCGCCGACCGTGATCGAGCCCATCAGCGTTTCCGGCATCGACAGATCGAAGGACTTCACCGGTGGGACAGCAACCACGGCAATGGTCTTCATGGCCTGATCCTTGGGATAGCTGGCAGTGCGGCCACTAGTTTAGCCGTCTCGCGAACGGCATCGTGGAAGGCGCGGGCACAACCACATTGCTCGCATCGAAAGATGTTGTTGTGAAAGGGAATTCACATGTCCACGCATGTTGTGATCGGCCGTGGCGGCACCGCTACCGCCACCGCGTTGTCGCTGGTCGAAGCCGGGGATCGGGTACGGATGGTGAGCCGGACCGGGCTCGGCCCCACCCATCCCGACGTGGAATTGATCGCCCTCGACGCCCTCGACACCACCGCTCTGATCGAGATCGCGACCGGTGCGAGCACCGTCTTCAACATGGCGATGCCCGCGTATCACACCTGGCCGGAAACGGTTCCGCCCCTGTTCGGCTCGATCCTGTCGGCCACCGAAACCGCTGGCGCCGACCTGGTCATGCTGGGGAACCTGTACGGCTACGGCCCGGTCGATGGTGTCGTGTCCGAACGTACCCCGCTCGCCGCGACCGGCAGCAAGGGCGCGGTCAGGGCCAGGATGTGGGCCGATGCGCTCGCCGTGCACGAGGCAGGCCGGCTGCGCGTCACCGAAGTGCGCGCGGGGCAATTCCTCGGCGCGGCCGCTGTCTCGGTCTTCACCCTGTTCGTCCAGGCCGCGGTCCTGTCGAACACCCCGGTCAAGGTTCCGCAGGAACTCGACCTCCCGCACTCGTACACCGCGACCGGTGATGCCGCGGCCGCGCTGGTGGCGGTCGCGCGCGACGACCGGTCGTGGGGGAGGGCCTGGCATGCCCCGGTGATCACCACGACCGTGCGCGCGATCGCGAACCGGCTCGCCGAGCTGGCCGACGTCGCGACGCCCGAACTCGCGGTGCTCACCGACGAGGAGATCACCGAATTCGCCCAGCAGGACCCGTTCTGGACCGAATTGTTCGAGACGAAACACATGTCCCATCGCGAGTTCGTCGTCGACGATTCGGCGGTGCGTGCCACCTTCGGTATCACCGCGTCGAAGCTGGACGAGGTGCTCGCCGAGGTGGTCGCTGCCGACGCGGCCGCGCGGCTATCGGTGCCCGACGCGGGGTAGATGCCGTAGGTTTGCCGGGTAACCAGTCAACGGTTGCTCCGAATCCCGGGAGGCCCGGTGCGGCAAGGCGAGGATGGTATCGGCGCGGTAGATGCCGTGATGGCGGCCGAAGCTGTGCCGATTCCCTTGTCTCCCGGACAATTACGCTGGTGGGTAGCTCATCAGCTCGCGCCCGGCGTGCCCGCCACGATCGCCCTGTATCTGGATCTGCGTGGGCCACTGGACATCGCGCGCCTGCGCACCGCGATCCGCGCGGCGGCGGTGCGACTGCAGTCACCGCTCGTGCGCCTGCGGCTCGTCGACGGCACACCACACCAATACCTCGACCCGGCCGTCTTCGGCGAACTCACCGAGGTCGATCTCACCGGTGCTGCCGAGGTTCCGCCGGGCGGCGGTACGGATCATGGTGCAGCGGTAGCCGAAGCGCTGTCGCGGATGGAGGCGGATCGCCGGGGTCGGTTGGACCTGTGTGCGGACGCGATCACTGTCGCGACGTTGTACCGCGTCGCACCCGAGCGGTGCCTGCTCTACCTGCGCAGTCATCATCTGGTGCTCGACGGTGTCGGTGCGGTGGCGCTGCTGCGGCTGGCCGCCGAAAACTATGCGGAGGGAAGCAGTCTCGATCACCCGCAGCTGTTGTCGATCGAGGACCTGGTCGAGGCGGATCGGGTCTATCGGCATTCCTCGCGCGCGGTGGCGGATCGGGCTTTCTGGGCGAAAGAGACTGCTGGGCTGCCGGATCCGATCGGGGTGGCCGGTGTCGCCGCGCCCGCGTCGGCCTGTCCGCACCGGGTGTCGGCCTGCCTCGACGAGCGCACCGCGAATCTGCTGGCCGCCGCGCGCCGGCGTTACGCGGCAAGCTTTCCGGAGCTGACCGCCGCCGCCTTCGCCGCGTTCCTTGCCGGAATGTCGGGCTCCGACCAGGTCGTTCTCTCGCTGCCGGTGGCCGCTCGGCCCACCGCCGCCCTGCGACGCTCGGCCGGATCGGTCTCCAATGTCGTGCCCTTGCGGCTGCGCGACCTCGGCTCGGCAACAGTCGAAGAGCTGATCCATCAGGTGCGGCTGCGGGTGATCGGCGCCCTGCGTCACCAGTGCTACCGCTACGAGGACATCCAGCGCGACCGTGGCGAAACCCACTTGGCCCGAGGCGGATTCGGTCCGGTGATCAACCTCCTCGGCTTCACCGCTCCGCTGACCCTCGGGGCGGCTACCGGCCGGGCCCACCTGCTGAGCCTCGGCCCTGTCGAAGATCTCCTCGTCAACGGCTATCAACTCGGTCCCGACGACACCGCCGCGACGATCGACTTCCAAGCCAACCCGGCCCGCTACGACGCCGCCACCCTGTCCTGGTACCACCGCCTGTTCCTCGACTGGTTCGCTACGTTCCTCGCCGCCGAGCCCACCCGGCGGATTCGCGACCTGACTGCCGAATTCAGCACGCCGCGCTCGCGATTCTCCGCCGAGGACGCGGGCGTGGAACCCGGTGAGCGCGACGATGCCGGTGACATCGCAGGACGACCGGAGCTGCGCCCTGCTGCGAAATCGGTGCCGAGTTGTTCACGGACGGACACCGGTGCGGCGACGACTTCGACGTTGAGCGAACTGTTCAGCGGGTTCGATGGGACCGACAGCGTCGCCGTGGTGGACGGTGGCCGGTCGATGACCTATCGGGAGCTCGGCGAGTCGGCGGCGCGGTGGGCCAGGGTCCTCATCGCGTATGGGGCCACGCCGGGAAGTCCGGTACTGACCGCGATTCCGAGGTCGCTCGAGTCGGTGCTGGCAGTGCGCGCGATCGCGGCGGCCGGTGCCTGCCTGACACCGATCGATGTGGGTGATCCGGGTGAGCGGGTCGCCCGGATCATCGCCGGATCCGGTGCGGTGCTGGGGTTGACGACACGGGCTGCTCGCCCCGGGCGAACCGGCGATGCAGCCGGGGTCACCTGGCTGATGCTCGATGACGCGGAAACCCTGGCCCGCGTGGCCGATCAGCGATCGGACCCCGTCACCGACGCGGATCGTCACGGCCGGCTGACCTCCGCGCACCTGGCCTATCTGATCCATACCTCGGGGACAACCGGGGCGCCCAAAGGCGTCGCGGTCACACATCGCGGCCTCGCTCCCTTGACCGGCCATCTGCTCGACCGCTACCGCACCACACCGGATTCGGTAGTGCTGCACGCGCATTCACCCGCCTTCGACGCGCACCTGCTCGAACTCCTCGCCGCGTTCGCCGCAGGCGCGCGCCTGGTGATCGAACCGCCCACGGTGGTCGCGGGCGCGGAGCTGACCGGGCTGATCGCCGAGCATCGCGTCACGCATCTGCTCACCACGCCCGCCGTGCTGGCGACACTGCGCCCCGCCCACGTGCCGAGTCTGGCGGTGGTGGTCGTCGGCGGCGAGGCCTGCCCGCCGGAACTGGTCGCCACCTGGGCGGCCCGAGTCCGCTTGCACAACGGCTACGGCCCCACCGAGGCCACGGTGATGGCGACACAATCGGAGCCCCTGGTAGCGGGGGAGCCCGTGACCATCGGCGCACCGCTGCCGGAAGTGGTGGCGCTGCTCCTGGATCCACGCCTGCGAGCTGTCCCCGCCGGTGCGCGGGCCGAGCTGTACCTCGGTGGGCCGTGCGTAGCGCAGGGCTACATCGGCGATCCCGCGAACACCGCGGCCCGTTTCGTGGCAGATCCCCGGGGTGGCGGCGGACGTGTCTACCGCACCGGTGATCTCGTCGGACCACGCGCCGACGGCGGCTACGAGTTCCTCGGCCGCATCGATTCCCAGCTGGCCGTCCGCGGCCGCCGCATCGAACCGGCCGAGGTCGAAGCAGCGCTGCTCACCGACCCTGCCATCGCCCACGCCGCAGTCGACATCGCCGACGCGGGCACCCCCGCCGCCCGGCTCATCGGCTACGTCGTCCCGACCCGAACCTCCGGCCGCCCCGATCCGCGGCAATCCTGCGCGCCGAACACCACGTCCGACAGTGCCTCGCCCCTGCCCTGCGGCTCGGACGATCCTCCCGCATCGGACACCGCCTGGGTCCTGGTCCGCGGGCCGGAGCATCTGTTCGCCTCGGGCATCACATTCGATGCCGCCGCGGCCCTCGCCCGTCTCCGCACTGTCCTACCCGCGGCCCTGGTCCCCGCCGCGTTGGTCACCCTCGACCGCCTCCCATTGACAGCCAACGGCAAACTCGACCGCGCGGCACTTCCCACGCAGCCCGCCACTCCTTACCGATCGCCACAAACCCCGCTCCAGCACCTGATCGCCACCACCTTCGCCACCGCCTGCGATCTCGAGACGGTCGGCGCCGACGACGACTTCTTCGCGATCGGCGGCAATTCCCTGACCGGCGTGAGTGTTTCGGCGCAGCTGGCCCAGTCGACGGACACCCCGATCACGGTCCGCTGGCTCTACACCGCACCGACGGTCGCCGCCCTCGCCCACCGCATCGAGACCTACCGCACCGACGCCGACCCGGGTGCCGACGCCCTCGCCACTGTGCTGCCCTTGCGCACCGGCGGGACCCACCCCCCTCTGTTCTGTGTGCACTCCGCCGTCCCGCTCGCCTGGTGCTACACCGGCCTGGCACGCCACATCACGGACCGTCCGGTGTACGGATTGCAGGCACCGACCTTGTCGGTCGCGGGGCCGGGCCGGGCCGCATCAGGTGAGCACGTGACCGCGAAACCATCGCGGCCGGACGCGCTGACCGTCGACTTCCTCGCGAGGACCTACGCCACCGAGATCACCCGCCTGCAACCCGAGGGCCCCCTCCACCTCCTCGGCTGGTCCCTCGGCGGCCAGCTCGCCCACGCCACCGCCGTCCGGCTGCGCGCCGAAGGCCGTGACGTCGCCACCCTCGCCATGCTCGACAGTGTCGTCGTCCCCGAGCACGCGGATCCACCCCCGCGCCCCCGCATGCGCGACCTCCTCACCCACCTGCTCGGCGACGAACCCGACGACGCAGACGCCCTTCCCGACCTCTCGGCGGAGCAAGCCGCCGCCGAATTGGCCGCCGCCGGAGCAACACTCGGATCCGGGCTCACCGCTGCCCAGCTGACCCGACTGCACGAGGCCTACGCCGACGGTGTTCGTCTCTCGCACGGCTACCGCCCCGACCGGTTCGACGGCGACCTCCTCTACTTCTGCGCCACCCAGGGCATGACCGCCTTCCTCGACGCCCAGATCTGGCGGCCTTTCGTCACGGGTCGTCTCGTCGAGCACCCGGTCGACACCACCCACGCCCAGCTCACCAACGCCGATGTCGTCGCCCGCATCGGCCCGATCCTCGACCGTCACCTGCGTGCGGCCGAAACCGCGACGGCCACACCATGACCACCCTGCGCTCGACGACCGGCAGGCGCACCGCTGCCACCTGGTGGTGCGTCTACGACGACCCCGTTCGCTGGTCCGCCGAACACCCTCGAACGGCGCCGTTGCTGGAGTGGTTCGCCGACACCCTGATGCGACCGGATCCCACCCAGGGCCGGCCCGGCCCCGTCTGCCCGTTCGTCAAACCCGCTGCCGCACAACACACCCTGTGGATCGCCGAACTGGCCGGCACCGGCTCGATCACCGAGGCCGTCGACGACGCCTTCGACCTCTACCGCACCCTCGACCACACCCCCGCCGTTCTGACCGTCTTCCCCGACCTCGACGACACCACCCGCATCGACGCCGCCCACGCCACGCGAAAGAGTGACATCGTGCGCGCGGGCGCCATGCTCGGCCAGTTCTATCCCGGCTGCCCGGTGGCGGGCCTGTGGAATCGCGACTACCGCCCGCTGCACGCCCCGCTGCCGATGCTGGTGATCCGTCCGATGATGAACACCGATTTCCCGTTCCTCGTCGGCGAACCGGAATGGCTCTCGGCCTATCTCGCCCGGCACGCGCCCGGACTCCCGCGCAAGCTCCGCGCCACGATTGCGGACCGGATGCACGTCCCCGATGCGGGACCCGCCTCGATCACCGGGCTGCGCGCGCATTTTCCGGATGAACACGCACAATAGGGACACGAACCGCCCAATGCCGGACATTAGCGGGGTCATGCGGCACACTACGTCGCATGCGTCGGCTTGTGTGCTGTCTGCTCGTCCTGCTCGGCTGTGGAATCGTCGTCTCGCCCGCGGCATCGGCGGAGTCGGGGATCCTCGATGTTCGCCCGCTCGGCGGTCGGCAATTCGAGGTGGTCGTGTACTCCGCGGCGATGAACCGCCCGATCACCCTGTGGATGTCGCATCCCGGGTCCGGTGCGCCCGCGCTGTATCTGCTGAACGCGGTCGACGGTGGCGAGGGCGGCGGGCCGTGGATGCGGCGCACCGATGTGGTCGACTTCTTCGCCGACAAGCCGGTGAACGTGATCGTCCCGATCGGTGGCCGCGCCAGCATGTACACCGACTGGCAGCGCGACGACGGCGCGCTGGGTCGCAACAAGTGGTCCACCTTCCTGACCGACGAACTTCCCCCGCTGCTCAACGATCGCTTCGGCATGACCGGCGCCAACGGCGTCGCGGGCCTGTCGATGTCGGCCACCTCGGCCTTGAATCTGGCGATCGCGGCGCCCGGCCTGTATCGCGCGGTCGGTGCCTTCAGCGGGTGCACGCAGACCAGTAATCCGCTCGCGGAGACGCTGGTCCGGTCCCAGCTGGCCACGTTCGGCGCCGACGCGACCAACATGTGGGGCGCCCCCGGCGACCCGGCGTGGGCGGCCAACGACCCGACTCTGCACGCCGACCGCCTGCGCGGCACCGCCATCTACCTGTCCTCGGGCAACGGCGCTCCCGGCCCGCACGAGGCCTTCAATGATCCGAGCATCGCGGGCAACGTCGGCGTCCTGCTCGACCGGCTGCTGGTCGGCGGCACCATGGAAGCCGTGGTCGGCAGCTGCTCGAGCCCACTCGCGGGACGCCTGGCCCAGCTCGGTATCCCCGCGGACGTCCGCTTCCGCGCCGGGGGCACCCATGCCTGGCCGTACTGGCAGGACGACGTCCACGATTCCTGGCCGATGTTCGCCGCCGCCCTCGGCATCTGAGCCTTCTTGTCGGTGGCTCGGCGCACACTGAGCCGATGGCATACGACGAGGAACTCGCCGAGCGGATCCGGGAGATCGTCTACCCACGGCCCGATCTCGACGAGCGGAAGATGTTCGGCGGTCTCGCCTTCCTGATCGGCGGCAACATGGCCGTGGCCGCCAGCGGCAAGGGCGGGCTGCTGGTGCGGGTCGCCCCGGCCGAAGGCGATGCCCTGCTCGACGGATCGACGATCACGCCGATGGTGATGGGCGGACGCGAGCTGCACGGCTGGCTGCGCGTGGCCCCCGAAACGGTCGACGACGACACCGCACTGCGGGAATGGGTCGAACGCGGGGTGGGGTTCGCGCAGACCCTGCCGCGAAAATAAAGTTCGGTGGATGTGTCGAAGGGCGGTGCGCGGCTCCGACCAGTGGGTGAAGCAAGCCACTCACCCCAAGGAGCACATCATGTCCGTCAACACATTCCTGTGGTTCGATGCCGACGCCGAAGCGGCGGGCGAACTCTATGCCGCGACCGTCCCGAACTCGCGCGTCGTCGAGGTCACCCGCCAGGGCGACGGTTCGGCCTTCATCGTCACCCTCGACCTCGACGGCCAGGCCGTCACGCTGATGAACGGCGGCCCGGGCCACCCGCACAGTGATGCCGCCTCGCTGCAGGTGATCGTCGATACCCAGGACGAGATCGATCGGCTCTGGGAGGCGTTGACGAGTGGCGGCGGCGCGCCCGGTCCGTGCGGGTGGCTCACCGACCGCTTCGGGGTGTCCTGGCAGGTCGTCCCGGCGGTGCTGCCCAAGCTGATGGGTGGCGAGACCGATCGCGTCATCGCCGTCGGCACGGCGCTGCGCTCGATGTCCAAGCTCGACATCGCCGCCCTGCAACAGGCCTACGACCAGGCCTGAACGCGCGAACGGCCGCCGCGGGGAGAGGTTCGCGGCGGCCGTCGTCGCGGGTGGGGCTAGCCGGCCGAGCCCGACAGCAGCCCACCCAGATCAGCGGAACCGGTACTCGTGCCACCGCCGGGGTTGGTCGGCTTCGGGGCGACGGTGATCGTGACGGTCTTCGAGCTGATGAGCTCCTGCACCGCCTTGATCTCGTGCGCGCCGGTGGTCTTGGGCGTCCAGGTGATGGTGGCCTTGCCGTCGGCGACCGAGACCGGCTCGCCGATCTGGGTGCCGTTGTCGGTGAAGGTCACCTTGAACAGGAACGAGGTGGCGGTGACATCGGCGGTCACGGTGTAGGCGGTATCCACGTAGTGCGTGCTGCCGCTCACCGCGATCCCCTGCACGAGCGCGGATGCCTGGGGTGCTGCCAGCACGGCGGCCGCGGCCACCGCGGTGAAAGCCGTGAGTCCGAAACCGGCACGCCGCGCCTGGTAGATCTTCATGATGTTCTCCTGTTCGCGCTGATGATGAGCGCGACATTAGCCACCGGAGCGCCACCGCGTCCCGGAAACTGAAATAACCATGTTTAAAAATGTTTCGGCCGGTGACGTCGCAGGTGGCAAGCGAATTCACCCGGAGCGGATGAGGCGCCCTCGGCGACCGGCCGCGACACTGGAACAATGTCGACGTCCGGGCCGCTGCGCTATCAGTTCGTCATCGAGGGCGAGCTGTCCGAGCGTGTCCTCGCGGCCTTTCCCGAGCTGCGTCCCAGCTCGCATTCGCCCACCGGAACCACCACCCTGTTCGGTCTGGTCGCCGACAGTACGGCCATGCGCGGCGTGATGGCCCGCATCGACACCCTCGGCCTCACGCTGCTGAGTATGTCCCAGTTGCCCGACTGAGCATTCGCCGACGAGTCGACGTCGATCTGATAACGAGCGACCTCACTTCCCCTCGCCAGCAACCGTACAGCCGCTGATTCGCCTACCGTCGATCTCGGCGGAGGTCGGCCGCCGTGCGGTGAACAGCGTGTTCAGGAGGGTGAAGATGGCTTCGTCGTCGGGTTCTCTGGACTTTCACGGTGGCGGCTCGGTGATAGCTGTGGCGGGCCGGCCCGCCGGTCTTCCCGAGCTGTCCTTCGCCCCGGTTCGATGCAACGAGGCGTTCGCCCGCCTGGATCGGGCGCAGGCAGGCGCCGGGCAGACGGTGCTGCTGTGCGGGCCCGCGGGCAGCGGGAAGACCGTCGTGCTGGTCGACTGGGTGCGCCGCCGGTGCTCGGCACGCGTCGCGTGGTCGACCGTCGCCGAACAGCACGGATCCGATCTGCTGGCCGACATCGCCCGAACACTCGAGCCGATCCCGGATTTCGTCCCGACCGGGATGCTGCACACGCCGATGGACCGCGCCGTGGACCTCGTCGCCGCGCTGGCCGACGTCGAGCCGACCGTGCTGGTGATCGACAACGCCCACCTGCTCACCGACCCGCTGCAACTCGCCGGCCTCGAATACCTGCTCACACACCTGCCCGGCCAGGTCACCGCGGTGATCGCGAGCCGATTCGACCCGCCGCTGCGTTGGCACGCCCTCGATCTGGCGGGCAGGCTCACCCGGATCGGAGCGCCCGAACTCGCGTTGTCGCCGGATCGGGTCGCTCAACTGCTGGCCCAGCACGGGTGCCGACTCGACGACGCCGAACTCGCCGTGGTCCAGAATTTGACCCGTGGCTGGGCCGCGCTGGTCCGCATCGCGGCGATCTGCCTGTCGGCCGGCGGCACCGACCGCGACACCGCCCTCGCGGCGCTGGCTCGCCCCTCGCACGCCGTCGCCGACTTCCTGGTCGCCGAACTGCTCGCCGCGCTGCCCGCACCCACGCTCGAATTCCTGCTCGCCACAGCGGTTCCCGAGCAATTCTGTCTGCCGATGGCCGAGGATCTGGTCGGCGGCGACGCCGCCCGCATCCTCGACGAACTGCTGCGCGCGAACTTCCCGCTGCACACCGTCGCCCACGCGGGCGAACTCTGGCACACCTACCATCCGCTCCTGCGCGCCTATCTGCTCGCCGAGGCCGCGTACACCAGGCCGGAGCGCCTGCCCGACTGTCATCGCCGGGTGGCGGCCTGGTTCACCGCGGCCGCGATGCCGGGGCCCGCGCTCGGGCATGTCCTGGCCGAGCCCGGCACCCCCGGGCTGGTGCCCTTCCTGCGTGACTGGGGGTTGCGCATGGTCCTGGACGGCACGGGCCACGCCCTGCTCGCCGCCCTCGAAAACCTGTCCGAACACGACACTTTCGTTCGCTTGCTGCGCGCGGCCGTCGCGGTGGAGTCGGGCGATATCGCCGCCGCGGAGGTCTATCTCGAAGCCGCCCATGTGGGCCCCGAATCGGTCGCGCCGGTGGTGCCCGCCGAGTGGGTGGCCGCTCTCGACCGCGCTGTGAGCGCGGGAGTGGCTGTCCTGGTGGGTGATTCGTCCTCGATGCGCTGGCCACTGCCGCCGGTGACCGGCCAGCCCGACCTCGACTGCTACGCCGCACTGCACTGCGGCATCGCCGAGATCTACGGGGGCGAGATCGACAGCGGCGCGGCGTCTGTGCGCCACGCGATCGTGCACTCCGAGCAGGCCGGACTGGGTCGCGTCGCGGTCCGTGCCAGAACCGCGACGGCCGGGGCGGCCGGGATGGCGGGCCGGCTCGGTGAGTTGCGCGCGCTGGCGGTCCAGGCGATCGACTGCGCCGAACGCTACGAACTGGCCGGCTCGGCCGAAGCCGCTCCGGCCAGGGTGCTCGCGGCCTATGGCGCCTATCAGCAAGGCGCGGATTTCGAGCGGCCGCCGTCGGGTCTGCCCTGGGTCGCGGCCGATGAGACCGTGGTGCCCGCGCCGGTGCGTCAGGTGGCGATCATGACCGGGGTGCTGATGTTCGCCGACGCCGCGGATCGGTCGGCCGCCGCGGTCGCACTCGCCAAGCAGCTGCACCGCCTGCTCGACGAATCGCCGACGCTGTACGGCACCGGTGAACTGGTCACCGACGTGCTGTGGCTGCTGCTGCGCGTGCAGGCCAGGGCCGACGCGCAGCAGTTGATCGACCACGCGACGCGCGTGCTCGGCCGGACCCCCGAGATGGCTGTCGCCGAAGCGGGACTGGCGCTCTACGCCCATCGCCCGGCCGTCGTGCTGACGGTGCTGGAACCGCTGCTCGCCACCCCGCGCTGTTCCTCGCGCTCGCTGGTCGCGGCGTGGCTGCTGGTCGCGGTCGCCGCCGACCGCCTCGATCGTCCCCGTAAGGTCGACGACGCCTGCGAACAGGCTCTCGCGCAGGCGTCGACCGAACAGCTGACGCGCCCGTTCCTCGACGTGCCGGAGGCCGCCGAACTGCTCGCCCGCATCGGCTCGCGCTTCGGCCAGTACGCGGCGCTCGTGGACCGTATCCGTGCCCACCGCGGCGCCACCGCGGGCGCACCGCAACTCACCGACACCGAACTGGTGGTGCTGCGCCAACTTCCCTCGGGCATGACCGCGGGCAATATCGCCACCGACCTCGGCGTCTCGGTGAACACCGTCAAAACGCACCTGCGCGGCATCTACCAGAAGCTCGCGGTGAACGCGCGCGCCGAAGCGATCGCCCAGGCTCGCGTGCTCGGTCTGCTCTGATCTCAGTCCGGCGCCTGCAGGGCCGGAAACCAGACATCGGTGAGCACCGCCGCGGCCTGAGCGGCCGAGACGTCGATGGTGCCCTGCATCGCCCAGCGGGTGAAGAACCGCTCGAGCTGGGCGACGAGCAGTTCGATCCGCAGGCGGGCCTCGTCGCGGCGGTGCTCGGGCCAGCGGGCGAGATAGGCGGGCATGGTGTCGGCCAGGGTCATGATGCCCTCGCGCGCCACCGCGCGGAATTCCGGTTCGAGCGCGGTGGCCTCGTCCCAGGCCGGGAGCATGTCCTTGTTCGTGAAGAACCAGTCGATCGCGCGAGTCATCCAGTCCGCGAACGACTCTCGGGAGCCGATGGTGAGTACCCGGTCCAGGTCGGCGTAGAAATCCCGGACGCTGGCGAGGGTGCCTTCCTGGGCGATGGCGCGCAGCACCTCGCCTTTGCTCGTGAAGTGCAGGTAGAAGGTCGCCCGGCTGCAGCCGACGGCGGCGGCGATGTCGTCGACGCGGACATCGGAGTAGCCCTGCGTTTCGAACAAGGTGCGTGCGGTCTCGACGATCCGGGCCTTCGTCAGGCGCTTCTGTTCCTCGCGGAGCGATCCACGGCGGGCGGGTTCGGTCGTCATGCGGCCATCTTAGACGATCAGCCCATTCACTGGACATGATGTCTAGCGAGACGTTATCCTGTGGTCCACGTCACCGGCATGGTCATCGATGACCGAGGCCGCTCAGGAGTTGTGCATGGATACACGCGAATTACCCAAGGTCTGCGTCATCGGCGCCGGACCTTCGGGTATCACCGCCGCCAAACGGCTTGCCGAGAACGGAATTCCGTTCGACTGTTACGAGGCGTCCGACGAGGTCGGCGGCAACTGGTACTTCAAGAACCCCAACGGCATGTCGGCTTGCTATCAGAGCCTGCACATCGATACCTCGAAGTACCGCCTGCAGTTCGAGGACTTCCCGGCCCCGGCGGATTGGCCGCACTTCCCGCACCACTCACAGCTGCTGCAGTACTTCAAGGACTATGTCGACCACTTCGGCCTGCGCGACAGTATTCGGTTCAACAGCCTGGTCACCTCGGCCGAGCGCGACGACGCGGGACTGTGGCGGGTCACGACAGCGGCGGGCGACACCGAGGTCTACGACGCGCTGATCGTGTGCAACGGCCACCACTGGAATCCCCGATTCCCGGACTACCCCGGCGAATTCGACGGCGTGCTCATGCACAGCCACGCCTACAACGACCCGTTCGACCCGATCGACATGCGCGGCAAGCGGATCGTCGTGGTGGGCATGGGCAACTCCGGGCTCGATATCGCCTCGGAACTGTCCCAGCGGTTCATCGCTTCGAAGCTGTTCGTCTCCGCCCGTCGCGGCGTGTGGGTGCTGCCCAAGTACGTCAACGGGCAAGTGGGCGACCGGGCGTCGATGCCCGCGTGGATTCCCGACAAGATCGCGCTCAAGCTCAAACAGCGCTTCGTGCGCAAGAACCGCGGCGAGATGTCGACCTACGGACTGCCGACGCCCGATCACGAGCCGTTCGAGGCGCATCCGTCGGCGAGTGAGGAATTCCTGCACCGGGCCGGCTGCGGTGACGTGGAGTGCAAGCCCGCGATCACCCGATTGGACGGCGACACCGTGCATTTCGCCGACGGCACCAGCGAGCAGGCCGACGTGGTCGTGTGCGCCACCGGCTACCACATCAGCTTCCCGTTCTTCTCCGACGCCGAGTTGGTGCCCGATGCGGCCAATCGGTTCCCGCTGTTCCAGATGATGATGAAGCCCGGCGTGGACAACCTGTTCTACCTCGGCCTGGCCCAGCCGATGCCGACGCTGGTGAACTTCGCCGAGCAGCAGAGCAAGCTGGTGGCGGCCTACCTGACCGGCCGCTATCACCTGCCCCCGCGCGAGCAGATCGACGAGGTGCTCGGCGCGCAGGAGGCCAAACGCGCCGGACGCTACTACGATTCGCCCCGCCACACCATCCAGACCGAATTCGAGCCGTACGTGCGCTCGATGACCAAGGAGCTGGAGCGCGGCGCGAAACGTGCCGCCGCCGCCGGCAATACGTTGCCGGTGCCCGCTCGGGTGACCGCCGAGGTGGCGCGATGAGCACTTCTTCGGGCTTCTGCCGTGACGAATTCGCCGGTGTGCGTGCGGCCTTCGACGAACACCTCGCCTCCGGCGCCGAACTGGGCGCCGCCCTGTGCGTCACCGTCGACGGCGACCCGGTGCTCGACCTGTGGGGTGGCTACGCCGACCCGGAGCAGAGCACCGCGTGGGCGGCCGACACCCTGGTGAACGTCTTCTCGGTCACCAAGACGATGACGGCGCTGTGTGCCCTGCTGCTGGTCGACCGTGGTGAACTCGACGTCGACCAGCGGGTTGCCCACTACTGGCCCGAATTCGCGGCGAACGGCAAGGCCGGCATCGAAGTTCGGCACCTGCTCTCACACACCTCGGGTGTCTCGGGCTGGGACAAGCCGATCGTGCTGTCCGACATCTACGACACCGATGCCGCCGCCGCCCGGCTGGCGACACAGGCACCTTGGTGGGAGCCGGGCACCGCCTCGGGCTATCACGCCATCAACTACGGCCATCTCGTCGGCGAACTCGTGCGCCGCATCACCGGTCGTTCACTGGGCACGTTCTTCGCCGACGAACTGGCCGGGCCTCTCGGCGCCGATTTCCACATCGGCACCGGTCCCGAGCACGCGGACCGGATCGCCACCCTGGTCCCGCCGGAGATGCCGGACTTCGACCTGTCGACCCTCGATCAGGACAGCGTGCTGATCAAGACGCTCACCAGTCCCTGGCTGGAGGTCTCCGAAACCGCGACACCGGCCTGGCGCGAGGCCGAGATCGGCGGCACCAACGGGCACGGCAACGCGCGCTCGGTGGCCCGTATCCAGTCGCTGATCGCCAACGGCGGCGAGCTGAGCGGCAGGCAGTTCCTCTCGCCGGCGACGATCGAGCTGATCTTCCGCGAGCAGGCCGACGGCATCGACCTCGCGCTGCTGGCTCCGCTACGTTTCGGCATCGGCTACGGGCTGCCACGACCGGAGACGTTCCCGCACATCCCCGACGGGCGGGTCTGCTGGTGGGCCGGGTACGGCGGCTCGATGGTCGTCAACGACCTGGATCGCCGAATCACCTTCGCCTACACCATGAATCGCATGGCCACCGGACTGATCGGTTCCGATCGGTGCGACAGCTATCTGAAGGCCACGTTCGACGCGGTAGGAGACACCCGATGACCATGCGCGCGATGCAGTTGACGGCCCCGGGCACCCTCGAACTCCGTACGGTGCCGGTACCCGAACTCGGCCCCGGCGATCTGCTGCTGCGGGTCGGCGCGGCCGGGATCTGCCATTCGGATTCGTTCGTGCTGAGCCTGCCGTTCCCGATGAGCGAGAAGCCCTTGACGTTGGGCCACGAGATCGCGGGCACCATCGAGGCGCTCGGCTCGGGGGTGGAAGGTCGCAGCGTCGGCGAACGCGGGATCGTGTACCTGTGCTGGTCGTGCGGGGAATGCCGGGAGTGCCTGCGCGGCAACGAGAATGTCTGCCTGGCCGCCGGTCGCACCGCGATGCCACCGTGCCCTGGCCTCGGCCCCGACGGCGGCATGGCCGAGTACGTCCGCATTCCGGTGCGCTCGTTCGTACCGATCGCCGACGAACTCGACTTCGCCCACGCCGCGCCGCTCGCTGACGCCGCCCTGACCCCGATGCACGCCATTCGCGGCGCCATGGACCAGCTGTGGCCCGGCGCCACCGCGGTCGCCATCGGCATCGGCGGACTCGGCCACGTCGCGATCCAGCTGTTGAAGACCCTGACTCAGACCACCGTGATCGCGGTCGACGTGGACGCCGACAAGCTCGCCCTGGCCACCGAATGCGGCGCCGACATCGTGCTCAAGGCCGACGAGAACACCGCGGCAACGATCTTGGAGCTCACCGGCGGACGCGGTGCGGAGGCGGTGTTCGACTTCGTCGGCGCCGACCCCACCGTCAAGGTCGCCGTCGAATCCGTCGCCCCCAACGGCGCTGTCCGGCTGGTCGGTCTCGGCGGCGGCGCCACCGGCATCGACGCGGGACCGGCGGGCGGACCCGGACTGCCCTGGGGCGCCACGGTGCGAAAGTCCTACGGCGGCACCAGGTCCGACCTCATCGATGCCGTGGCTCTGGCCGCCGCGGGCAAGCTCCGCGCCCAGGTCGAGCGGTTCGACCTGGCCGACGCCCGCACCGCCTTCGACCGACTCGACTCCGGCGCGATCCGCGGCCGCGCCGTCCTGATTCCCTGATGGAGAAGAACATGACCGATGCTGTAGACCCACAGGAATTCGTGGCCAAGGTGGCAGCGGGCCTGACCGCGCCGGGCGCGCCGTTCGAGATGACCGTCGAACCCGTTCTCGGCGTGCCGATTCCGGTCCTCGCCCATCGCCGTGCCAACCTGCGCGAACTACTGGAGCACTCGCGCAAGTGGGGCGAGCGCGACTACCTCGTCACCGAGGACCGCCGGATCTCCTTCACCGAGCACGCCGCGGCCGCGGGTGCGCTGGCCACCGCGCTGGCCGCCAGGTACGGCGTCGGCAAGGGCGATCGCGTGGGCATCCTGGCCGCCAACGGCCCGGACTGGGTGATCGCGTTCTGGGCCGCGCAGTGCCTCGGCGCGATCCCGGTCGGCTACAACGCCTGGTGGGCGCCACCGGAGATCGCCTACGGGCTGGGCCACACCACCCCGACTGTCGTCATCGCCGACGCGAAAAGGGCTGCGCTGCTCGCCGAGACCGGCACCGACCTGCCCGTCTTGACCATGGACGAGGATCTGCCCGCCCTGATCGCCGAGTTCGGCGGCGGCGAGATCCCCGGTACGCCGGTCGCCGAGGACGATCCGGCCGTGATCCTCTACACCAGCGGGACCAGCGGCAGGCCGAAGGGGGTTGTCCACTCGCAGCGAAACATGGTGGCGATCAGTGACTATCACCGTTTCACCGACGCCATGCTGGCCGCGTTCATGGGGCAGGAGCCCGGCGACGCCCCCAGCGATCGCCGCTACCTGGTCACCGCGCCGCTGTTCCACATCGCCAGCCTGCACAATCTCGTCATCCCGCGCCTGCTGACCGGTGCGGCGGCGGTGTTCCCGCACGGCGCCTTCGAAGTCGGCCGGGTACTGAGCCTGGTCGAGCGCGAGAAGGTCACCAACTGGGCGGCGGTGCCGACCATGGCCTCGCGTCTGCTGGAACACGATGTGGCCCAGCACGATCTGTCGTCGCTGAGCGCGCTCTCGCTGAACTCCGCGCCGTCCTCGCCCGCGCTGCTCGCCAGCCTGCGCGAGAAGATCCCGGCCCTGCAATTCTCGTTGACCACCAGCTACGGCCTCACCGAGAGCGGCACCGCGGCGACGGTCGCCACCCCGCTGGACCTGGCCGCGGACGACGCCTCGGTCGGCAGGCCGATCATCGGGGTGGCGGTGGAGATCCGCGACGCCGAGGGCAACGCGGTCGCCGAGGGTGAAGAGGGCGAGATCTGTATCCGCAGTCCCTACGTGATGCTCGGCTACTGGAACGACGACGCGGCCACTGCGGCCGCGATCGACGACCAACGCTGGTTGCGCTCCGGCGATTTCGGCACGATGGACAACGGCAGGCTCACCGTGTCGGGCAGGCGCACCGACCTGATCCTGCGCGGCGGTGAGAACGTGTATCCCACCGAGATCGAGAACGTGCTCGTCGAGCATCCGGCCGTCAGCGACTGCGCGGTCTTCGGCGTCGCCCACCCCGATCTCGGCCAGGAAGTGGCGGCGATCGTCGTCGCCGAACCAGGGGCGGTGGACCCGGAGGACCTGCGCGCTTTCGTCGCCGATCGCCTCGCCTATTTCAAGGTGCCCGCCCGGTGGCGGATCACTTCGGACGCGCTGCCGCGCAACGCGACCGGTAAAGTCACCAGGCGCGAGCTCGCGATCTAAGAGGGGTCACACCATGTTCGACAGCATCATCAAGGGTGCCCGTTGGTTCGACGGCACCGGCGCCCCGTCCGCGGTTCGTCACCTCGGTATCACCGACGGCAGGATCGCCGAGATCTCGGAGACCCCGCTCGACGAGACCGGCTGCTCCCGCGTCGTGGACGCGACCGGCAAATGGGTGATCCCCGGCATCATCGACATCCACACCCACTACGACATCGAAGTCCTGCTCGACCCGTCGCTGTCGGAGTCGGTGCGGCACGGCGTCACCACCGTGCTGCTCGGTTCGTGTTCGCTCTCGACCGTGCACGTCGACGGCGAGACCGCGGGCGATCTGTTCGGCAGGGTCGAGGCCATCCCGCGTCAGTACGTGGTCGGCGCGATGAACGACGTCCAGACCTGGAGTACCGCAGGCGAATACGTCGACGCGCTCGAACAGCTGCCGCTCGGGCCCAACCTGGCCGGCTTCATCGGCCACTCCGATATCCGGGCCGCGGTGATGGGGCTGGACCGCTCCACCCGCAAGGACGTGAAACCGTCCGCGCAGGAGCTGGCCGAGATCGAGCGTATGCTCGCCGACGCGCTCGACGTCGGCTTCGTCGGAATGTCTTCGCAGCAGCTGCTTTTCGACAAGCTGGACGGCGAGACCTGCCGTTCGCGCACGCTGCCGTCCACCTACGCCAAGAGTAAGGAACGCCACCGGCTCAACACGATCCTGCGCAAGCGCGGTCGCGCGTTGCAGGGCGGTCCCGACATCACCAACCCCAAGAGCCTGGTGTCGATGGCGGTGTCGAGCATCGGTCTGTGGCGTAACGCGCTCAAGGTGAGCCTGCTGTCGGCGGCCGATGTGAAGGCGGTGCCGGGCGCGTCCAAGATGTTCCCGGCCGTCGGCAAGATCATCAACGGGCTCGACGGCAACTTCCGCTGGCAGCATCTGCCGGTGCCGTTCGAGGTGTACTCCGACGGCATCTCGCTGCCGGTGTTCGAGGAGTTCGGTTCCGGCGCGGCGGCTCTGCACCTGTCCGACCACATCGACGAGCAGCGTCACCTCATGCAGGACGAGGAGTATCGCCGCACGTTCCGCAAGGACTACGACAACAAGTACGGCCCGCGCGCGTGGCACCGCGACTTCTTCGACGCCGACATCGTCGAATGCCCCGACGAGACCGTCATCGGCAAGACCTTCGGTGAGGTCGGTGTCGACCGTGGGGGCCTGCATCCGGTCGACGCGTTCCTCGACCTCGTCGTCGAACACGGCGACAAACTGCGCTGGCGCACCACCATCTCCAACCACCGACCCGAGGTGGCCGACGTCCTGGCCGCCGACCCGTCGGTCCAGCTCGGTTTCTCCGACGCGGGCGCGCACCTGCGCAATATGGCCTTCTACAACTTCGGTCTGCGCCTGCTTCGTCGCGTCAACGACGCCGCCACCAGCGACAAGCCGTTCATGACGGTCGAGCACGCGGTGCACCGCCTCACCGGCGAACTGGCCGACTGGTACGGCCTGGACACCGGCCACCTGCGCGTGGGTGATCGCGCCGACGCCGTCGTGATCGACCCCGCCCACCTGGACGAAACCCTGGACACCTACGCGGAGAGTCCCCTCGCGATCTTCGGCAACCTGTCGCGCATGGTCAACCGCAACGACGACACCGTCACCGCGGTCTTCGTCAACGGCCGCTACGTCTTCGGCGAGGGCGAAGCGGATCCCGTGCTCGGCACCGAACGAGTCGGAGCCTTCCTGCGCGCGGAGTAGGACCGCCGCCCGGCGCTCGCCGCGTCCGGGTACTCGCTGCTGGGTCGTCGCGCACCCTGACCCGGTGCGCGACGGCCCAGCCCCGATCTGCGACCCTCACCTGATGACCGGGCGGCGGTCGACCGAATCCGGTCGTCGCCGCCGGCCTACCTCACATCAGCGAGAGGACTCGATATGTCGGACGCGAAACGGATCGCCTGGGGCAAACCGCGTCATCCCACCGACGCCGACCGCGACGCCCTCCGCGAGGACCTGCTCGCCAAAGCACGCGCCGTGCGCGGCGACGGCTGGGCCGGCCACCGCGCCGAATGGCCCGCCGGTCAGGTGGCTGTGGTCGCCTATGTGCTGGGCGACGCCGAAGTCCTCGCCGAACTCGAGGAGAACGAGAGCACCGTCCTGAGCCGCTACGCCGCCGACCTGTTCGGCTTCGTCGGTGGCCGCAAGGACAACGAGAAGGGCCTCGTCGACACCCAGGCCTGGTTCGACGCGGTGCGCAAAGCCCTCGGTAACCCGGCGTCGTGATCACCTGGTCGGCGATCGACCGACCAGGTGGGCTAGGTGCGGAGCACGCATTCCGTGCGTGAGTAGATGGTCGGCACGCATTCGTTGCAGTGCGTGCACAGGGAACGGGTCGTCGCGTCGGTGTGCCAGCGGCGGATCAGGTCCGGTTCGCGCAGCAAAGCGCGGCCCATGGCGACGAAATCGAAACCGTCGTCGATGGCCTGCTGTGCGGTCGGGCGGTCGGTGATGCCACCGAGCAGGATGATCGGCAGCGTCAGCTCTTCGCGGAACCGGCGCGCCTTGTCGGCGAGATAGGCCGGGCGGTAGGGGTATTCGCGCAGGAAGCCCTTGCCGACGAGCTGGAATCCCCACCGGGTCGGCACCGGCAGCGTCTTCGCGAAGTTCTTGCGCGGCGCGTCACCGCGGAAGATCGCCATCGGATTGAGCAGGGAGCTGCCCGCGGTGAGTTCGAGGGCGTCGATCGCGCCGTCGTCCTGCAACCAGGTCGCCACCTGTAGCGACTCCTCGATCGAGAACCCGCCTCGCACACCGTCTTCCATGGTGAGCTTGGCCGTCACGGCCATCGTGTCGCCGACGGCGTCGCGCACGGCCTTGACCAGTTCCCTGGCCACCCGCGCCCGGTTGACCAGCGACCCTCCGTAATCGTCCTTGCGCCGATTGAGCATCGGGCTCAGGAACGAGCTCGCCAGATAGTTGTGCCCGAGATGCACCTCGACGGCGTCGAACCCGGACTCGCGCGCGAATCGCGCCGCCCGCGCGTGCGCCGCGACGACCTCGGCGATCCCGAGCGCGTCCGGCACCTTGGTGAAGCGCATGCCGAGTGGATTGAACATCCGGCTCGGCGCCAGCGCGGGCGCCTGATTCGACTTGGCGTTCGCGACCGGTCCGGCGTGCCCCAGCTGCGCGCTCACCGCCGCGCCCTCGGCGTGCACCGCGTCGGTGAGCCTGCGCAGGCCGGGTACCGCCTCGTCGCGCATCCAGATCTGATGCCGGTCGGTGCGCCCGCCCGGCGCGACCGCGCAGTAGGCGACCGTCGTCATCCCCACCCCGCCTTCGGCGACCTCCCGGTGGAACTCCACCAGGTCGTCGGTGACGAGTGCGTCCGGTGTGCGCCCCTCGAACGTGGCAGCCTTGATCACCCGATTACGCAGGGTGAGCGGACCGAGAGTGGCGGGTGCGAGGACATCGCTCATGTGCAAAAGTGAAACACGTTACAGTCCTGCGGGCAATGGGGGATCTCCCGCTGAGTGGGCCGAAACGACAACGGCCCGCCTGCGTGGAGAGCGGGCGGGCCGGTCGAACGGGCACTGCGAACTACCAGCGGTCGGGCGTGACCGGGGCGTCCCAAGCCTTCGCGAAGCGGGTCTTGTCCTTGGTGTCCACTTCCTTGCGGCGGTAGACGATGTAGGGGCGGGTGAGGTAGCCGATCGGGGCGCTGAACATGTGGACCAGCCGGGTGTAGGGCCAGGCGGCCACCAGAACGAGAACGACCAGACCGTGCAGCTGGAAGGTCCAGGGGACGCCGACCATCAGGCCGGGTTCGGGGTTGATCGAGAACAGACTGCGGAACCACGGCGACACTGTGGTGCGGTAGTTGTAGGTGCCCCACAGCAGGTTGGAACCCCAGGTGTTGAGCAGACCGGTGACCAGGGCCAGGGTCAGCAGCGTGTACATCATGACGTCGTTGCGGCTGGTGTTCTTGCGCACGGCGGGAATGACGATGCGGCGATAGCACAGGATGGCCACGCCGGCCACGACCATCAGGCCCGCGATCGACCCCGCGCCGACCGCGACGATGTGGTACGCGTGCTCGGAGATGCCGATCGCCGAGGTCCAGGACTCGGGAATCAGCAGACCCATCACATGCCCGCCGAACACCCCGAGCATGCCGAAGTGGAACAGCGGGCTGCCCAGTTGCAGCAGCTTGGACTCATAGATCTGCGAGGACCGGGTGGTCCAGCCGAACTGGTCGAACCGGTAGCGCCAGACATGGCCCAGCACAAAGGACGTCGCCGCGATGTAGGGCAGGATCAGCCACAGGCCTTCGGGCAGGGGGATGGTTGCGTTCATCGGCGGCCTTCTGTTGCTTCGAAGAGGGCGGGGTCCATGGCGTACGGCTCGAGGCCGACCTCTTCCTCGGGCGGACCCTGGGCGGCGAGTTCGGCGATGCGCCTGCGGTCGGCGGTGGTCACCGGCGGCAACGTGGTGAGCACCGCGCCGAGGACGCCGCTGTAGGGAGAGTTGTTGTCGCCCAGCGACAGTCGCAGCAGCTCCATCACCGGTACGTGCTCACCGAGCAGGCGTTCGCCGCCGATCGGGTCGATGGTCGCGGCGAATTCCAGCAGCACCGGCAGGTGGTCGGGCAATTCCTCGTCGCCGAGTTCCACCCCGGCCTGGCGGTAGGCGTGCTTGAACCGCAGCAGTGCCATGCCGCGCTTGCGGGTGTCGCCGAAGGCGTAGAACGTCAGGTGCAGGCTGGCGCGGCGGCGCATGTCGAAGGTCTCGACGTAGCTCTGCGCCACCTCGATCGCCGGGGTATCGCGCAGATAGGCGAATACCTCGGCGAAGTGCGCCTGTACCTCGTCGGGCAATTGCGCTGCGGCTTCGGACAGCTGGTCGAGCATGGCCAGCATCTGCTCGCCGGGATAGTCGAGCAGCAACGCCGCCAGCCGCCACACGACCAGGCGGTCGTGCTCGGCCATCTCGGTGACCGGTTGGGGCCGTTTACGAATCGACAGCAGGCTCATGGCGCGACACCACTCACGGGGTTGTCGGCGACGGCAGCGCCGTTGCTGCCGTTGCCGTTACCGGCGCCGTTGCCGGTCTTCCCGTTACCAGCGGTGCCGCCGTTCGCGCTCGGCAGAAGTCCGCTGGTGCTGCGACCGTCCCAGTTGAGCAGGTTGATCCGGCCCGACTTCTCCTCCGGCGCGGCCTGATTGACATCGGAGAGCGAGAACTTCTCGACGACCTGATCGAACGCGGTCATTCCCGGTCCGCCGTCGGTGTCGAGACTGCACCCGGTGGCCAGCGAATCCAGTTCGTGCGCCTTGGACGTCGCGCCCATCGGGATCACGTACCGGTGCTCGTACTTGGCGATGGCGAGCAGCCGGTACATGGCCTCGATCTCCTCGGGCTCCAGCCCGATCGACGGCGCGATGTGGGCCTCGGGCTCCTCACCCAGGTTGACCGAACGCATGAACGCGCGCATCCCGGCCAGCCGCTGCAACGAGGACCGCACCGGCCCGATCTCCCCGGCGGTGAACAGCTCGGCGAGGTATTCGAGCGGGATGCGCAGTGCGTCGATGGCGCCGAACAGGTTGCGCACGTCCTCGCCGTCGTGACCGGTCTCGGCGAGCACATCGACGACCGGCGACAGCGGCGGCACATACCAAACCATCGGCATGGTGCGGTATTCCGGGTGCAGCGGCAGCGCCAGCTGGTAGTCGACGATCAGCTTGTAGACCGGCGAATCCTGGGCGGCCTGAATCCATTCCGGCGAGATGCCCGCCTTCTCGGCCTCGGCGATCACGCGCTCGTCATGCGGGTTGAGGAACACGCCGAGCTGCGAGGTGTAGAGGTCCTGCGGATCGGTGACCTGGGCCGCTTCGAGCACCGCGTCGGCGTCGTAGAGCATCACGCCGATGTAGCGCAGCCGCCCGACACAGGTTTCCGAGCACACGGTCGGGATGCCGACCTCCACGCGCGGGTAGCAGAAGGTGCACTTCTCCGCCTTGCCCGTCTTGTGGTTGAAGTAGATCTTCTTGTACGGGCAGCCGGTGATGCACTGGCGCCAACCACGGCACTTGTCCTGGTCGACGAGCACGATGCCGTCTTCCTCGCGCTTGTAGATCGCGCCGGAGGGGCACGACGCGGCGCACGAGGGGTTCAGGCAGTGCTCGCAGATGCGCGGCAGGTAGAACATGAAGGTCTCTTCGAACTCCAGTTTCACCTTGGTCTCGAGCTTGCCGAGGATGGGGTCCTTGCCGACCTGCTCGGGACCCGAACCCAGGTCGTCGTCCCAGTTCGCGCCCCAGGTGACCTTGGTGTCCTCGCCGGTGATCAGCGACTTGGGCCGCGCCACCGGGGTGGTGTCCATGGGCGGCGACGACAGCAGGTTGTCGTAGTCGTAGCTCCACGGCTCGTAGTAGTCGTCGACCGTGGGCAGGTCGGGGTTGGCGAAGATGTTCATCAGGCGCTTGAATCGCGAGCCCGACTTCAGGGTCAGCTTGCCGCGCTTGTTGAGCGTCCAGCCACCCTTCCACTTCTCCTGGTCCTCGTACTGGCGCGGATAACCCTGTCCCGGACGGGTTTCCACATTGTTGAACCAGACGTACTCGGTGCCGCCACGGTTGGTCCAGGCCTGCTTACAGGTGACCGAGCAGGTGTGGCAGCCGATGCACTTGTCCAGGTTCATGACCATGGCGAGCTGTGCCATTACGCGCATGTCAGTACTCCACGTTCTGGTTGCGGCGGCGAATGGTGGTGACTTCGTCACGCTGGTTACCGGTCGGGCCGTGGTAGTTGAGGGCGAAGGACTGCTGGGCGTAGCCGCCGATCAGGTGCGAGGGCTTGATCAGCACCCGGGTGAGCGCATTGTGGATACCGCCGCGCTTGCCCTTGGCTTCCTTGGTGGTGTCCTCGGCGCCTTCGATGCGCGGCACGTCGACCGCGCGGTCCTGGGCGTGGTACATGAAGACCGTGCCCTCGGGCATGCGGTGCGAGACGATCGCGCGGGCCACGACCACGCCGTTGCGGTTGATCGCCTCGATCCAGTCGTTGTCCGCCACCCCGATCTTCTTGGCGTCGACATCCGACATCCAGATCGTCTGACCGCCGCGCGAGAGCGTGAGCATGTGCAGGTTGTCCTGGTACGCCGAGTGGATCGACCACTTGGAGTGCGGGGTCAGGTAGCGCACGGTGAGACCGTTGCCGCTCACATTGCCGATGCTCGGCTCCGCGAACAACGCCGACATGTCGAGCGGTGGACGGAAGATCGGCAGTTGCTCGCCGAGTTCGATCATCCAGTCGTGGTCGAGGTAGAAGTGCTGGCGGCCGGTGAGGGTGTGCCACGGCTTGAGCCGCTCGACGTTGATGGTGAACGGCGAGTACCGGCGTCCACCGGATTCCGAGCCCGACCATTCCGCCGAGGTGATCACCGGCACCGGGCGAGCCTGGGTGTCGGCGAAGGTGATCCGCTTGCCCTCGGCCTCTTTCGCGAGGTCGACCAGTTCGGTGCCGGTACGCCGCTCGAGCGCCTCGAATCCCTCGACCGCCAGGCGGCCGTTGGTGGTGCCCGACAGCGACAGGATGGCCTCGGCGGCGTGGGTGTCCTTGGCCAGCGAGGGCCGGCCCGCGGCGATGCCGGAGACGATGGTGCCGTTCTGCCCGGCCAGGTAGGCCACTTCTTCCTCGGGGAAGGTGGTGACGCCCTTGGTCGTCAGGCCGAGCTTCTCCACCAGCGGCCCGAGCGCGGCCAGTTTCTCCGCGATCTTGGTGTAGTCGCGTTCGATCTCCACGATCTTGGGCATGGTCTTGCCCGGGATCGGCTCGCACTCACCGGCTTTCCAGTCCAGCACCTTGCCGCCCGCTTGTGCCAGCGCATCGGGCGAATCGTGTTGCAACGGCACCGCGACGATGTCCTTGCGGGTACCCAGATGCTTTTCGGCCAGCCAGGAGAAACCGCGTGCGATCCGGTGGAACGCCTCGAAGTCGGTCTTGGCCTCCCACGGCGGGGAGATGGCGGGGGAGAACGCGTGCACGAACGGGTGCATGTCGGTCGAGGACAGGTCGTGCTTCTCGTACCAGGTGGCGGCGGGGAGCACGATGTCGGCGAACAGCGTGGTGCTGGTCATCCGGAAGTCCAGTGCGAGCAGCAGATCCAGCTTGCCCTCGGCGCCTTCCTCGCGCCATTCCAGTTCCTGCGGGCGCACCCCGGTCGCATCGGTGGTCTGCAGGTTGGAGCCACAGCCGAGCAGATGCTTCTGGAAGTACTCGTTGCCCTTGCCCGAGGAGCCGAGCAGGTTCGCGCGCCACACGGTGAGCACGCGCGGGAAGTTCTCGGGGGCGTCGGGGTCTTCGCAGGCGAAGCGCAGGTCGCCGGACTTCAACCCGTCGACGACGTGCTCGGCGGGGGTCTTGCCTGCTTCGGCGGCCTCGTCGGCCAGGTCCAGGGGGTTGCGGTTGAACGTCGGGTAGCTGGGCATCCAGCCGAGGCGACTCGCCAGCGCGATGTTGTCAGCGGCGGTGCGCCCGGCGAACTTGCCCTTGCCCAGCGGCGAGGCGAACGAGTCCGAGGTGAACGGGTCGTAGCGCCACTGATCATTGGTGAGGTACCAGAACACGGTGCCCTGCATCTGACGCGGCGGGCGCTGCCAGTCACTCGCCGACGCCAAGGTGGCCCAACCGGTGACGGGACGGCACTTCTCCTGGCCGACGTAGTGGGCCCAGCCACCACCGTTCTTGCCCTGACAGCCGGTGAGCAGCGTGAGGGTGAAGAAGGCACGGTAGATCTGATCGGAGTGGAACCAGTGGTTGGTGCCCGCGCCCATCAGGATCATCGAGCGTCCGCCGGAACGTTCCGCGTTGTCGGCGAATTCGCGTCCGATGCGGGCCGCCTGAACGGCGGGCACTCCGGTGATGGCCTCCTGCCAGGCCGGGGTGTACGGCGACTCGGCGTCGTCATAACCCTTCGCCCACTCGCCCGGAAGACCGTCGCGGCCGACACCGTACTGGGCCAGCAGCAGGTCGAACACGGTGGTGACCCGCTTGCCCGCGACGATTTTCGTCGGCACACCACGGATGATCGACCCGGCGACGTCGGTGTCGAAACGCGGCAGCGCGATCGTGGCCGGTGCGTCGTCGGAGTGGCCGAGCAGGGTGAGCAGCGGGTCGACACCCTCGAGGTCGAGGTTCCACTTGCCCGCGTCGCCCTCGCCGAAGCGGTGGCCCAGCGAGCCGTTGGGCACCACCGGGTTGCCCGCCTGGTCGAGCAGGACCGGCTTGTGTTCGACGCCTTCGCCGGTATGCCCGAGATCGGCGGCGGTGAGGAATTTGCCGGGAAGGGCGCCGTCCTGATCTGCCGCCTCGTCGAGGCAGATCAGGTACGGCAGATCGGTGTAGGTCTTGATGTAATCGGTGAACATCGGAGTCTGCTTCTCGATGAAGAACTCCTTGAGCACCACGTGCCCCATCGACATCGCCAGCGCGGCATCGGTACCGGGCCGCGCGGCCACCCATTCGTCGGCGAACTTGGTGTTGTCGGCGTAGTCGGGGGAGACCACCACGACCTTCTGGCCGCGGTAGCGCGCCTCGGTCATGTAGTGCGCGTCGGGGGTACGGGTCACCGGGACGTTGGAGCCCCACATGATGAGGTAGCCCGCGTCGAACCAGTCCGCCGACTCCGGTACGTCGGTCTGGTCACCGAATACCTGCGGCGAGGCCACCGGCAGGTCGGCGTACCAGTCGTAGAACGACAGCATGTAGCCGCCGATCAGCGAGACGAAGCGGGCGCCGGTGGCGTGGCTGACCATCGACATCGCGGGGATCGGCGAGAAGCCGGCCACCCGGTCGGGGCCGTACTGCTTGATCGTGTAAACATGCGCGGCGGCGGCGATTTCGGCGGCTTCCCACCATTCGGCGCGCACGAATCCGCCCTTGCCGCGCGCGGTCTTGTAGGCCTTGGCCTTGGCCGGGTCCTCGACGATGGACTCCCACGCCAGCACCGGGTCCTTGAGCTCGGCCTTGGCCTTGCGGTACAGGTCGAGCAGCGTGCCACGCACATACGGGTAGCGCACGCGGGCCGGGGAGTAGGTGTACCAGGAGAAGGACGCGCCACGGGGGCAGCCGCGCGGCTCGTACTCGGGCTTGTCCGAACCCACCGACGGGTAGTCGGTCTGCTGGGACTCCCAGGTGATCACGCCGTCCTTGACGTAGATCTTCCAGGAGCACGAGCCGGTGCAGTTCACGCCGTGGGTGGAGCGCACCACCTTGTCGTGCGACCAGCGGTCGCGGTAGAACTCGTCGGCATCGCGACCACCGACCTTGTAGACGGACCGGTTGTCGGGCGATACCTCGCCCCGCTGGAAATACTTACCGAGGTTCAGCAATGTGTCGCCGAAATCGGCGGGCGACGGACCTTGCGTGCGCGAATTAACCACGACGCCCCCTTCGAGCTGTGAAATCGGGCTGTTGGGGGAAACTGTAAGGAGGCGGACTCCTTCGGCAAAACGAACTTTTCACATCCGGATTCGGACCCCGGTGAGCTGTGAGGTCGGCGAAATGTCGTGGTCACGGGGGAGGTTCGCGACGACGCCCGCGATCGGGGGCTCACCAGGGTGAACGAGCCGCGAGCTGGCAGAATGCGGTGATCGGGCGGTGCGTCGGCAGGTCGGCGGTGATGCTTCGGAAACGACTGGTTCTCCCGCGGTTTACATTTGTTTACACACCCGGTGTGCCCGCTGAACAGCGCTGATGTGACGCCACACACAACTATGGTCGGGTCGGGCCCGCCTCGGGGCGGTCGACGGTGGCGGCGGGGATCACTGGTGCTCGCCGGTCGCCGGGCTCGGCGGGAGGCGTTTTCGGGTCGATCCGCGGTGAACCGGGGCCGACCGGTCGGCGGCGGGGATGTCCGGCGGGGGTGTGGATCGCGACGGTCGTGGTGGAGCGGTGCGGAATCCTATAGCACTGCTGAACGGAACGAATCAGAATCCTTTTAATTCGGTTCGGCACACCGCATTTCGTGACCACGCACACAGTTGCCCACCGGTAACTACCCAAATGACGGGGCGCCAATATAAAGAAACGGCATCTTTTCCGGTCGGCGGTTGGCTCGAGGTTGAATAGTCATCCAGGATGAGCCCGTGCAGACAGGGAGGGTTGGGGTGATACCGAAGCCATCGTTCGACGGGCCTGACGGGCCGCCGAAACCGCCGACGCTCGGCGGGTTGCTGCGGCGACTTCGCGACGATCGGCGGATTTCGAGGGAAAAGCTCGCCTTCGCGGCGGGGGTCAGCTCCAGTTACATCACGCATTTGGAGAGTGGGGACCGCGACCGGCCCACGCACGCGGTGATCGAGGCGCTCGTCCGCTACCTCGACCGGATCGCGCCGGTGACCGATATCGAGCGCAGACATCTTTTCGATCTTGCCGGGCTCGCCCCGGTCGACAACCCGACCGTCGACGATCTGCGAGCCGAGATCAGCACCGAGATGCGCCGCACATTGGCGCTCCAGGAACCCGATCTCGCGGCTTACGTCGACACGCGCTGGAACGTGCTGGCGGTCAACGAATCCTATGATCGCGCGTTTCCCGGACTGGTCGAGGACGTCAATATTCTGCGCTGGTTCTTCGGCAACCCGTTGTCGCGCAAAGTAATGGTCGAATGGGAGACGGAGTCCACGCTCACCGTGCACTGGCTGCGCGGTCTGATCGGCCAGCAGGGCGGCGGCGACTGGGCCACCGAATTGCTCGACGAATTGGCGCAGTACCGCGACTTCCGCCGCATCTGGGACGACGGCGACACCGTCTACGGCCGCGAGCACACCGCCATGCGGCTGTGCGATCTGCACACCGGCGAGAACTACACCGTCGACGTCCAGCTGTTCCGGCTCGACTCCGTCGCCTACCCCGGCCGCATCCAGTACTACCTGGGTGTTCGCGGTCCCGACCGTTAGATCCCGGCGACCGCCACCGGCTCGACCGCGTACGGGGTGCAGGCCGTGACCAATCCGGCCAGTGCCGCGGCGACCTGCTCGGGATGGGTCAGCGCGCAGCCGTGTCCCGCGCCTGCCACCGTGCGTACCTCGCCCGCCCCCGGCAGCCCGGCGGCCAACCGCGCGCACTTGTCCGCGGTGCTGCTGTGGTCGTGTTCGCCGCGCAGCACGAGCGCGGGCACGGTGATCTCGTTGAGCCGCCCATCGACCGAATCGCGGCCGATCAGGCAGTCGGCCGCCGGGCGGATGGCGCTGCGATCGCCGGCCAGCCAGCGGGTGATCCAGGTCTGCCAGATCTGCGGGTCGGTGCCGCCGATCAATCGTGGTGCGAGGTCTTCGGCCAGTGGCCGCAATGCGCCCGTGCCGCACCATTCGTCGAAGAAGTTCTCGTAATAGGTTTCCTCGTCTCTGGTGCACGCGTCGGCCTCGGTATCGAGCAGTGCCAGTCCGGTCACGCGTTCGGGAGCGAGCAATGCCATTCGCAATGCCGTGTATCCGCCCTGGCTCATGCCGCCGACAATCGCGTGCTCGATGCCGAGCGCGTCGAGAACCCGCAGGCCGTCGGTGGCCAGATCCCAGTAGTCGAACCGCGGGTTGTCGCCGTATCCGGTGCGGCCGTGACCCCGGGCGTCCCAGGCCACGACATTGATATCGGTGTGCGCCAAGACTTTCCGGATCGGGTCGAACATGGATTCGTCCATGAGGAATCCATGGGCCAGCAGCAGCGTCGGACCGTGGACGGCATCGGTGCGGAAATGGACGTTCACGGAATCGGAGTGTACGAAGGGCATTGTCGAAACATACAAGCCATCCGGTCGATTTCGCCCGGTTGCGGACTGAATGCGGTACTCCCGTCTGGGGTACTGCCGGTCCTGTGAATTCACTGGCGAGTGTATGTACCTCACCGGGGACAAATATTTGTGCGCGCCCTGTGGACATGTGTGTTCATGACCGATTGGATAGGGGGCGTACCGATATTCGGCTCGAATCGGAAAATGGGGATTTTGATGAGGGTGACGGAGCAGGGGCTGGACGCCCATATAAGTCTGGCCGCCGCGGGCGACAGTGTCTCGGCGACATTCGCGGTCTGCGACGCGGAGGGCAGGGCGATCTGGTACGGCCCGTTCATCGACGCCGACGCCGACCATCCGCGCGGCGACCAACTCGCGGCCACGATGGGGGCCGCGGGCCGCGCGATCTGGCTCGCGGGCCGAGCACGCGAGGACACCGGGGTCGAGAAGGTGACATTGCACCTGGCGGTCAGCGAAGAGGGGCTCGACGCCATCACCCTGGCCTGCACCGCGTCGATGGCCGGGCTCGCACTGGATCTGGTTGTCACCGACGACAATCCGGCACTGGACTGGTGCCAGGCGTTCGGCAGGCTCGACTGGTCGTCGGGACCGTTGACCGGTCTGGTCGATCCGGAAATGCCACAGACGATTCCGGCACTCCGGGCGATCACCGGCGGCCTCGACCAGCAGACCGAACCACAGGAAAGGCTCGTCATGCACGAACTAGCACTCGATCCCTCGATGGAACTGCGCTCGGCACTGGAAAGTCTGCTGCTGCACGACGCTATCGGCATGGACGCCAAGATGCGCCACGCCATCGCCGCCGTCGTCCACCTCGCCGTCGACACTCCGCATGGCCCGCCCGAGGACGCCGAGGAATTCCTCGGCCGCCTCGACGCCTCCTGGCTGGTCGCGGCCTGGCTCGGCCACGACACCGAACTCTCCCTCATCGCCACCCTCGCCGCCGGTGAGATCCCCGCCCTGTCCTGGTGCGAACTGATGTTCACCACCACGCTGGCGCCGTGGTCGATCAGCCCGGTCGCGGTTCACGCGCGACGGGTGTTCGGGGCGGTGCAGCGGGGGTCGTTAGGCCCGGTCCGGGCTCAGGTCGGCTGAGAGGCGCTGGGACTCAGCGCTCTACGACCCTGACGCCGAGTTCGCGTAACCGGGGAAGGACTTCCGGGGCAAACAGCGCTCTCGGAAGGATCAGTGGTGTGGTGCCATATTTCAGGACCGCGCAGTCCGCGCGAACGATGACTTCGGTGACGATCGAAAACGGTGCGCGCAGCATGAAGGTGGCGCCCGCCAGTACGACCGCGTCGGTGCCGAACTGCGCCGCGAGGCCACTCGCGACCGGCAGCATGCCCTGATACTGGCGCAGGGCGTTCTCCGACGGCCGACGCATCCAGAACCGAATCGTCAGCGCAAGAAGTGATGCGAGGATCAGCGCCGACAGCGCACCGGGGACTCCGTATCCCAGTGCGCCGAACGCACAGGCCTCGGTCAGCAGGAACACGATGGCGAGCGGACCCCAGACCGGCCGGCGCCACGGCTCGAGGCGGCGCGCGACGGTGAGTCGGTACGCGGTATCGGCGGCGATCACCGTGTGCACCTGGGGGTGTGGGAGCCGAGGAAGCGGTGGCAGCGAGGCCGGGCGCGCTGTGGGGTCGGCGCCGACGAGCTCGCGCAGTCGCGTGAACAGCGGGTCGGGGAACAGCTCTCGGGGCAGGGCGACGTGCCGATTGTCGAAACCCAGCGTGACGATGCGGCGGGTGGCGCTGACCGAGCGAATACGGTCGTAGCCGATCCGGGTACGCGACGAACCCTCGGCCAGGTCGAGCGCGTCGGCACCGAGGGTGATGGCGCAACTGCCGGTCGTGACATCGGACCGGGACAAGCTCCGGAACTGGCGACGGAGCGAGAAGTACATGGCGACCAGCACATACGCGACGATCACACCCTGGAACACCAGTATCGATTCGAGGGGGAGACCGAGCCAGAGCAGCATGATCGTGCTCGTCGGTACCGCGATCGCGAGGAGGATCCCGATGTACCGTGGCGCCGCCCGCAGCGCATTGTGCCGGGCGAGCTGCGCGGCTGTGCCGGGTGTCAGCACGAAGGTGGCGTCGGGGGCGTCCAGTCCCGGGATCTCGGGTGCGAGCTGGGTGAACGGGTCGACGTCTGTCGGCGGCATCGTCTGGATGAACGCTGGTGCCGGTGGATCTGTCTGCTGCGGGGCGGGTTCGAGGCTTGGCCCCTGGTCGTTCATGGAAGCAGACTAGTGGGCCGGTAACTGCGGATCTATGTCAGCGAAGGAACTCACCCAGCGGTGGGGTGGGCGTGGGGGATTGGGTTCGTCGGGGCGGTGTACGCCGACGACTTGCCAGCCCGCGGCGACGGCGGCGTCGAGTTCGTCCGGGTGGTCGGAGAGGAACAGGATGTCCGGTGGGGAGACGCCGATGCGGTCGGCGATGGATTCGTAGGAGGCGGGTTCGCGTTTGGGGCCCGCGGTCACCAGGTCGAAGTGGTCGGTGATGAGGCCGGACAGATCGCCCGCGTCGGCGAAGGTGAACCAATCGCGTTGGTTGCGTTCGGATCCCGAGGAGTAGACGAAAAGCTGGAAGCCGTCGGCGTGCCATGCTTTCAAGGCGGGTGCCACGTCGTCGAAGAAGCGGCCACGCAGTGCGCCCGCGCGGAAGCCCTGGGCGCAGATCGCGCCCTGCGCTGTCTTGAGCGGCTCGGCTTTGATGTCGGATTCCAGCCAGCCGCGCAGGATCTCGGCGACGCGCTCGGGTCCCGCATCGGGTTCACCGGCGAGCTCGCGGGTCGCGGTGAGCACCGAATCGGCTGTGCCATCGGTGTTCTCGGACAGCCAGGTGGGCAGGTGGGCGGACGTGTAGCCGTAGAGGTCGGTGCGGACCGCGTCGGTGGGGCTGGTGGTGCCCTCGATGTCGAGGACGATCGCGCGGGTCACGCGAGCAGTTCATCGAGCGTCGGGAAGCCCGCGCTGATCTTGTCGCCGGTGAAGTCGCCCACCCAGCCGTCGGCCTCCTCGAAGAAGCGGATGGCGATGAAGTCGGGGGTGGTACCCATGTCGAACCAGTGCAGGGTGCCCGCGGGGACGGAGAGCAGGTCGCCCGCTTCGCAGACCGTCGCCAGCACGGCGTCGCCCACGTGCAGGTAGAAGCAGCCGCGGCCGGCGGCGAAGAAGCGCACTTCGTCCTCGGCGTGGCGGTGCTCGTCGAGGAACTTCGCGCGCGCACCGGCGGCGACGGCGGGCCACTCCGGGTTGTCGGCGTCGGGGTGGATACGGGCGACGTCGATGTGCTCGTAGCGGCCCGAGGCGTTGAGTTCGGCGATCTGCGGGCCGTAGTGGGCGAGCAGGGTGTCGGAGTCGGTCGCGGCGGCGTCGGCGAGCACCTCCCAGTGTGAGTACGCGATGCCGTGCTGGGCCAGCTCGGCGCCGATCTCGGTGGGGTCGGTGGTGCGCACCCGGACGTCGGCGGCGTTGTCGGCGGCCATCACTTGCAGCAGGGTCATGTCGGTCCGATCTCGAGGGGCGTGGCGTCGGTTCGTCCGGTGCGGGCGATCAACTCGCACAGGGCTTCCAGGCATTCGGCGCGATCACGCGCCTGGGCGAGAGTGTCACCCCAGGTGGTGATCCCGTGCCCGGTGATGAACAGAATCGGTGGTGCGGCAGGGTTTTCGCGCAGGTAGGTGTCGATGTCGGCGCCGATCCGCGCCACATCCGGCCAGTTCGGGAACACTGGGATGACGACCGTCGACGGGTCTGCCAGTCCGAAGCCTTTGATCAGTTCGAAACCGCTGATCCGGACAGGGGTTACCGCGTCACCGGGGCGTGCGGCGGTGGTAGCCAGCGCGGTGGCGAACGGGGAGTGCACGTGCACGACCGCGCCGGCAGCGCGGGTGCGGTAGACGGCGGTGTGAATGCTGGTCTCCGCGGAGGGTTTCCGGCGCTGGCCAGGGCGCGGGGTGGTATCGGCGATCGCGACGAGCACCGTGTCGTCCGCGCACAGTTCACCTTTGGACAAACCGCTGGCGGTGATGAGCGCGTCCTCGCCCCCGCCCGGTTGGGCCGGGGCGATCCGCACCGAGATATTGCCCGCCGTGCCCGGCATCCACCCCCGCTGGTAGAGCTGACGCGCGGTGGTGGCGATCGCCAGACCTGGTTCGGCGAAAGCCGGGTCCGCTGCCGGACCCGGCGCGCTGCCCGCGCCAGCGGGAATCGCCCGGCCCCGGTCATCGAACGAATCCGAATTGCGGTAGACGACACCGTTTTCGGTGACGACCGCGGTGACGAGGTCGGTGGGCGTCACGTCGAAAGCCGGATTGAACGCCGCAGTGTCGGCCGCCGCCGTCGCGACCCCACCGAACCCGGTCACCTCCGCCGCGGCCCGCTGTTCCACCACGATCTGCGCGCCGGTCGCCATCGCGGTATCGCGGGTGGACTCCGGCGCGACCACGATGAACGGAATGCCGTGGTGGCGGGCGGCCAGAGCCAGGGTGAAGGTGCCGATCTTGTTGGCGACATCGCCGTTGGCGGTGATCCGGTCGGCGCCGACCAGCACGGCGTCGACCTGACCGGTCGCCATCGCCCAGGCGGCGGCGGAGTCGATGGTCAGGCGATGCGGAATGCCCGCCTCGGCCAGTTCCCACGTGGTGAGCCGCGCGCCCTGCAACAGCGGGCGGGTCTCGTCGACGATCACGTCCGCGACGGCGCCGCGCTCGTGCAGCACCCGCAACGTGCCGATCGCGGTCCCCACCGCGCTGGTGGCCAGGCGCCCGGTATTGCAGTGGGTGAGCAGGCGCAGCGGCTGCGCACCGCACAGGCGTTGCACCAGATCGGCGGCGTGGGTGGCGGCGGCCAGGTTGACCCGCCCGTCCTCGGCGAGCATGTCGAGAGTCTCGGCCAGCACCGCGTCGGCGCCCTCGGCGATCCGGGCTCGCACCCGGTCGACCGCCCATGCCAGGTTGACAGCGGTCGGCCGGGCCGCGGCGATCCTGTCGGCCTCGGCCTGCACAGCGGCCACGTCGACCACGTCACCGGCTCGACAACCCGCCTCGCCGGGCGAGTGACTCGGCGCGTCCCCCGAGCCGCCGCGAGTGTGCGCCCTGGTGGCGATGACCACGCCGAACGCGCCCGCGATCCCGATCGCCGGAGCGCCGCGAACGGCGAGGGTGGTGATCGCCTCGATGATCTCGTCGACGGTGCGCAGGCGCAGTTCCCGCACCTTGTGTGGCAGTCCGCGCTGGTCGATGGTGACAAGCGCACCGTCGTCCCAGATCAGGGAACTGTCGTCCATCTCCGTCGTCCTGTCTGCGTGGCATTTCCGGCTGATAAACGGTATCCGACCTGGTCGCGACTCGATCCTCGGGGCCCGCGCTGAGCGGCGCCCGTCGAATGAGCGGCGGTCCGTCATTCCGCGGCGTACTCGGCCTCGCGCTCCACCGCGTCGATAGTGCGCTGCGGGACCTGCACGGGGCCAGGCGTGTAGGTGATCGCACGCAGGCTCCCGGTATAGCGGAACGGCCCGCGGCGTTCGCGCAGATCCCACGAGACCGGACCGCGCGCGTCGACGCCGACGGAGATCCCGGTCCACGGCGCCATACCGACCAGTTGCACCTGGTCGGTGAGTTCCGCGAGCGGCGTGCCGTCGACCTGGATGGTGAAGTCCCAGCGCAGACGCGGCTCGATCGTGGCTCGGACGGTGATCTCGCGCGTCCCGATGGGCAGCGGCACGCCCACCGACGCATACCGCCCATAGCTGTTCACTCCGAGCACTACTTCGCCGTCCTCGATGTAGAGCAGGTACCCGCCGAGCGGGTCACCGTGCGCCACGAGCACGCCCTCGTCACCGAGCTGGAATCCGGCCACCTCGGCCCGCTCCGCGACATCGGGTGCTGCGTCCGAAGCACGCGATGTCGCGGGCGCCGTCGCGCCGGCGGGCGGTCGGGCCCCCGTCAGGTCGGCGGTGATGGTGAAGTCGCGGTAGGCGATGAGGCGCTGCGAGCGGTAGCGCTCGAGGGTGGGGGTGCCGGGGAGGAGGCGGACCGGCGCGGCGAATCGGGCTTCCTCGGGGCGGCGGCGGAACAGGTCGGCGCGCGTCAGCAGCGGGAAAACGGTGTTGGCCCAGGCCGATTCGTCCCATGCGGTGGCGAGTTCGGCGGCCTTGTCCGGGTACTGCGCCGAAAGATCGTGCAGCTCTGTGGGGTCGGCGCGCACGTCGAACAGTTGCCAGTTCGGCGCGTCGATGTCGGCGTCGGCATCGTGTAGCGACAGCAGCTTCCAGCCGTCGCGGTAGAAGCCACGATGACCGGTCATCTCGGAGTACTGCTCGGTGTGGCGGGTCGGGGCTGCCGGATCGCGCAGCAGCTCGGCCGCCGAGATCCCGTCGAAGTCTTTGGCGGGCAGCCCGTTACGCACAGAAGGACGGTCCAGGCCCGCCAGGTCGAGCAGGGTGGGCGCGAGATCGGTGACGTAGGCGTACTCATGGCGAATACCGGAATCGGTGCCGGTGCGTGGCAACCCCTTCGGCCACGACACCACCAGCGGCACTCGCACGCCGCCGGCGAAGGTCTGGCCCTTGTAGAACCGGAACGGCGTGTTGGACGCCTGACCCCAGCCGCGCGGGTAGTGCACGCCCAGCTTCGCGGTGCCGATCAGGTCCTCGTCGTGCGGGACATCGCCCACCCAGTCGGGATCGTCGATGTGGGCGAACTCGGCGAAATAGGAGCGCGTGCCCTCCGGTCCGCCCTCGGCGGTGCCGCCGTTGTCGGAGGTGAACACGATGATGGTGTTGTCCAGTTCGCCGAGGTCGTCGAGCAGGTCGACGATACGACCCAGGCTCTGGTCGATGCTGTCGACCATGCCCGCGTACACCTCCATGTACTTGGCGTAGCGCCGCTGCTCGTCGGCCGACAGCGAATCCCACTCCGCCGCTTCGTAACCCGGCTCGGTGTTGCGCGGCTTCTGCTCGGTGCCAGGCGGGAACAAGCCCTGGGCCAGCTGTTGGGCGAAGCGTCGCCTGCGCAGTTCGTCCCAGCCCTGGTCGTAGCGACCCCGGTACTTGGCCTGATCCTCGGCCTTGGCCTGCAACGGCCCGTGCATCGCCACGTGCGCGAAGTACAGGAAGAACGGCTTCTCCGCGTCGTGGGCGCGCAGGTCCTTGATGTAGGACAGCGCCTTGTCGGTGAGATCGTCGGTGAGGTAATAGCCCTGCGGGTACTCCTGCACGTCGACCACCGAGCTGTCCGAGACCAGCTGGTTGGGATAGTAGAAGGAGTTCAGACCCTCCAAAGACCCGTAGTAGCGGTCGAATCCGCGTTGGGTCGGCCAGGAGTCCCGATGCGCCGACGGGTTCATCGTGGCGTCGCGCACCAGATGCCATTTGCCCACCGCGTAGGTGGCGTAGCCGTTGCCGCGCAGTATCTCCGGGAGCGTGAGTACATCGTCGGCCAGTTCCAGGCGCAGGCCGGGGTAGCCGGGGTCGGCATTGGCCACGAAGCCGAAACCCGCTCGGTGGGAATTGATGCCGGTGAGCAGCGCCGCGCGCGAGGGCGAGCACAGTGGCGTCGTGTGGTAGTTCGAGAGTCGAACGCCCTGGGCCGCGAGGCGGTCCAGGGTCGGTGTCTCGATCTCGGAACCGAACGGGCCGATATCGCTGTAACCCATGTCGTCCACGAGCACGACGACGATGTTCGGCGAGCCGGCGGGCGCGGTGGGTGGATACGTCCAATCGGGGGTCGACTCCGCGGATGTGCGACCGGCCGAGCCGCCGAAGGATGCGTAACCGCGAGCATGGGGTGGAACAGGCATTCTGGCAGTAAAGGCGACGTATTCGCTGGTCACCAGGGTTATGTGCAGTGTGCGTGGAATCGGTGACCGGTCCGCCGCAACTTGTTAGCGTCACTGCCGTGCCCACGAATCAGCCACCCTGCTGCTGTTCGTGTCGCGTCCTGCGCGGCTGACGAACGCCCACGACGTTCGCGGCCGAGCCGATGTGTTCCCTTTCCTGCGGTGCGCTGTGCGCACCCTCCTCGGCCCGCAGCGCGGGCTGATGCGTCTTCGAGGATCTTCACGATGAGTTCAACGGCGAGTGGCTTCGGCCGCCGAAATTTTCTGCGCACCAGCGGCATCGCCGCCGCGGCTATCTTCGGCGGTGCCGCACTGGCGGCCTGCACCTCGGCGGTCTCGGAGCAGAAGGCGGGCGGGGACGACGCGACGCCGGTGCGCGGCGGCACCCTGAAGGTCGGTATCCGTGAGGACCTGGTGCCCGCGAACCTGCTCACCAACACCGCGGCGACCCCGGTCGTGATCGGCCTGGTCTACGAATCGCTGATCCGCTACCCGAACGACACCCTGGAACCGCAGCCGTTACTGGCCAAGTCGTGGCAGCTCGCCGCCGACGGTCGTTCGCTGAGCCTGGACCTGCGCGACGACGTGAAGTTCCACAGCGGGCGTCCCTTCACCGCCAAGGATGTGGAGTTCTCGCTGCGCACCTACGCCGACGCCAAATGGTCGGCGCAGCTGCGTAGCTCGGCCGCTGCCGTCACCGGTTTCGACATCGTCTCGCCGACGCGGATCGTGTTGCAGCTCGCCCATCCGCTGAGCAACATCTACGACCTGCTCGACACCGTGCCGATCCTGGACAGCGAAACCGCGGACAAACTCGGCACCGGCGACACCTACATCGGTACCGGCCCGTTCAAATATGTCGAGCGGGTGCCGAACTCGCAGTTGATCTTCGAGAAGAACCCGAACTACTGGGTGCCCGAGCGCCCGTACCTCGACCGGGTCGAGGTCTCGATCATCCCCGACCCGAACGCGCTGCTCAACGCGTTGAAGTCCGGTCAGATCGCCGTGGCGCGCGAACTCGGCTACCGCGATGCCGAAAATCTCGGCAAGAGCGGCGGATTCACGGTGCACGACCTCGAAGGCGCCGAGCTGCAAGCCTATGTCGGCGTCAATGTGACCGAGCCGTCGCTGGCCGATGTCCGGGTCCGCCAGGCCATCGCCTTCTCCCTCGACCGCGACCGCATCATCAACGAGGTGTTCCGGGGCGCGGGATATCCGCTGAACGTGCCGTGGCCGAAGAACTCGCCCGCCTTCGACGAATCCCGCAACACCAAGTACAAGCGTGACATCGACAAGGCCAAGCAACTCCTCGGCCAGACGGCCAAGCCGCCGAAGCTGCCGCTGACCTTCGCCCCCGGTTACGGCGAGGTCGCCCAGATCGTGCAGGCCAATCTCGCCGACGTGGGTATCGAGGTCGAACTCGACCCGGTCGACGCCGCAACCTTCGTCAAGCAGCTCACCGGCCAGCAGTTCCGCGGTCTGTGGGTCACCGACCATTCGTGGGCGCAGTTCGTCCCGTCGACTCTCACGGTGAGCGCCTACCCGTTCAACGCCCGCCGCAATGCCTCACGCTACGAATCGCCCGCCTACACCGCGGCCGCCGACACCGCGTGGCAGCTGGCGCAGGGCACCGGGCCCGAAGCGGTCCGCGCCTACCAGGCGGTCACCGACCAGCTGCTCGAGGGGCTGTTCCTGATCGAGATCGGTGTGCGTTTCCAGCAGTACTCCACCGTCAGCAAGGTGCACGGTTTCGCCTGGACCAAGCGGCGCGAGCCCGTCCTCACCGACACCTTCCTGTCATGACGCGCTACCTGCTGCACCGGCTCCCCTCGGCGCTGCTGGTGTTGTTCGGCGCCTCGGTGCTGATCTTCCTGCTGCTGCGGCTCGTTCCGGGTGACCCCGCCACCATCCTGGCGGGCAACGACGCGACACCGCAGACCATCGAGGTGATCCGCCACCAGCTCGGCCTCGACCGATCGATCCCGGTGCAGTATCTGCAGTGGCTCGGCGACGTGTTCACCCTCGATCTCGGTCGCTCCTACATCATCGGCGGCGAGATCACCGACCTGGTCGGCCGCGGGCTCACCAACACGCTGGTGCTCACGGTGACCGCACTGCTGCTGGCCGTGCTGGTGAGCCTGGTCGTGTCGGTGGCGTCGGTGCTGTGGCCGAGCCGCTGGCTCGATACTGTTGTCGCCGCGGCCAATACGATCGCGGTGGCGCTGCCGACCTTCGTGGTGGGACCGCTGCTGGTGCTGGTGTTCGCCGTCGCGATTCCGGTGCTGCCCGCGGGCGGGGTGCCGCCGGACGGATTCATCGCCCGGCCCGATATCGCCGTGCAGTACCTGCTGCTGCCCGCGATCTGCCTCGCGTTGCCGGTGTCGGCGGCGCTCACCCGGTTCCTCACCGAAGCGCTGCGCACCGAACTCGCGAAACAGTATGTGCTGACAGCACGTTCACTCGGCGTCGGATATCGCGAGATCGTCACCCGTGGCGCACTGCGCAACGCGCTGCCGACCATGCTCACCGTGCTCGGCATCCAGACCGGGCAGCTGCTCGGTGGTGCGGTGCTCGTGGAGGCGGCCTTCGTGTGGCCGGGGATCGGGCAGCTCATCGAGCAGGGGATCAGTCGTCGTGACTATCCGCTCGTGCAGGTGCTGTTGCTGCTGTCGGTGGCGGTGTTCGTGGTGATCCAGCTGATCACCGATGTCGCGCACGCGTGGCTGGACCCGCGGATTCGCATCGGAGGACGCTCGTGACTGGCGCGAAAACCACGGTGGCTGTGGATCGATCACCACGGCACGAGGGGCCCTTGCGCGCACTGCGTCGTGGGCAGGGGCTGGCCGGGGTACTGCTGGTCGCTGTGGTGGCACTGGCCGGGGTGTTCGCCGGGCTGCTCAGCTCCTACGATCCGCTCACCCAGATCCCCGGCGCCAACCTGCTGGGCCCCAGCGCGCAGCACTGGCTCGGCACCGACCACCTCAACCGTGACGTGGCCGCCAGGGTGCTGGCCGGTATCCGGATCGACCTGCTGATCGCGCTGCTCGCCGTGCCGATCGGGGCCCTGGTCGGTGCGCTGGTCGGGCTGGCCGCCACCGTCCATCCGATCGCGGACGTGACCGTCCAGCGGGTGTTCGATCTGATCCTGGCCTTCCCCACACTGATCTTGGGGATCACGCTCGCCGCGATCACCGGGCCCGGCTGGCACGCGGTGGTCATCGTGATCATCGCCGCCGAGATCCCGATCTTCGGCAGGCAGATCCGCACGGCGGTACTGGCCGTGCGCGAACAACCGTTCGTGGAAGCCTCGGAGGTGATCGGCGCCGATACCTGGTGGACCTTGCGAAAGCATGTGCTGCCCAATGTGATCGAACCGCTCGGCGTCCAGTTCGCGCTGTCGCTGTCGGTGGCGGTGTTCATCGAAGGCGCGATGAGTTTCATCGGGATCGGCGTGCTGCCGCCGCAGCCGTCGCTGGGTTCGCTGATCGCAGGCTCGATCGCCAACCTCGACGCCAACCCGTGGATCGCGATCGGACCGCTGGTCGTGGTGGCCGCGTTGACCCTGGGATTCCTGTTGATCGCCCAAGCATTGGGCCGGGCAAGGAGATTGGCATGAGCACACCATCCGACCAGCTCGACCCCGTGCTCGACATCGACGAGTTGACGGTGAGTTTCGGCGACCGGACGGTCGTCGACCGGGTGAGCTTGCGGGTTCGCCGGGGTGAAGTCGTCGCCCTCGTCGGGGAATCCGGCTCGGGTAAGTCGCTCACCGCGCGATCGGTGCTAGGGCTGCTGCCGGAGACCGCGCGGGCAGGCGGCTCGATCCGGCTCGCGGGCACGCAGGTCGTCGGGGCCGCCGAATCGGCGTTGCGGGACCTGCGTGGAACCAAGGCCGCCATGGTCTTCCAGGAACCGCAGACCGCGCTGAACCCGGTGCAGAAGATCGGCACCCAGATCGCGCAGGCGCTGCGCGCGCACGGCGTGACCGACAAGGCCACCGCGCGAACCCGCGCGATCGAACTGCTCACGGCAGTGGACATTCCGGAGCCGGACAAGCGCCTCGACTGGTATCCGCATCAGCTCTCCGGCGGGCAGAAACAGCGCGTGGTCATCGCACTCGCCCTGTCCGGCGAGCCGGCACTGCTCATCGCCGACGAACCGACCACCGCACTCGATGTCACCGTGCAGGCCGAGATCCTCGCGCTGCTGCGCACCCTGCAACGTCAGCGCGGGACGGCGATCCTGTTCATCACCCACAACCTCGGGGTAGTCGCGGAGATCGCCGACCGGGTCGTGGTGATGCGCGAGGGGCGGGTGGTCGAAGAGCAGACGGTGTTCGGGTTGTTCGCCGAACCGGGCGAGGACTACACGCGGACGCTGCTGGCGGCGGTGCCGCGGTTGCCCGCGGTGTCGTCGCGGGGTGGAGATCCAGAACCTGCCACCGATGCCGCGGCGGACAGTGCCGCCCCGGATGCTGCCGAGATCATCGAGGCTTCGGTCGACGCCGGTGCGCCGGGTGGTGACAGTTCCACAGTGCAGGCCGACGACAGCGAAACCGGTGCGGTCGGTGCGTCCGACCACGACGACGAGCCGGCGGACCTGGCCGACGAGCCGGCCGATGCGCCGTCGGAGGGCAGTGTTCGCAGGATTCTGCGGCGGGTCGTCGTGCGTGGGCCCGCGGTGGTCGCCGAGAAGGGCGGCGGGCGTGGCGAGTCCGAGTACCGCGACGTGCTGCGGATCGACGACCTGTCCGTGGTGTACCCGGGACGCCACGGTGGCGCGTCCTTCCCCGCCCTGCAGGATATTTCGCTCACCCTCGGTCCACGTGAGGTCCTCGGGCTGGTCGGTGAATCCGGGTCGGGCAAGAGCACACTGGGGCGCACCGCGCTCGGACTCGTGCCCGCCACCACGGGACGAGTAGAGCTGCAAGGTGTCGCGCTGGCGGGGTTGTCGCGGCGCGAGCTGCGCGGACTGCGCAAGCATGTCGCACTGGTGCATCAGGACGTGAGTGCCTCACTCGATCCGCGACGCACTGTCGCCGACTCGATCGGCGAACCGTTGCAGGTGCATCGGGCCGCATCGGGGACTCTGTTGCAGGCCAAGGTCGAGAACCTGCTCGAATCGGTGCGGCTGCCGAGGGATTACGCGCAGCGCAGGCCGGGGGAGTTGTCCGGCGGGCAGCGTCAGCGGGTGGCGCTGGCTCGGGCGCTGGCCTTGGCGCCGCGCCTGCTGGTGGCCGATGAGCCGACCAGCGCGCTCGATGTGTCGGTGCAGGCGCAGGTGCTGGACCTGTTCGCCGACCTCCGTGCCGAGTACGGCTTCGCCAGCTTGTTCATCAGTCACGATCTGGCCGTGGTGCACCAGGTCGCCGACCGGGTTGTGGTGCTGCGGCAGGGCCGGATCGTCGAAACCGGCGAGGCGCGCGCGGTATTCGCCGCACCGGCTCAGGAGTACACCCGCCGCCTGGTCGACGCGGTACCCGTTCCCGATCCGTCGACGGCTCGGCGTGGGCGGGACGGATCCGGGGCAGGCGCGCTGCTGAGCATCGGGGCATGACGTGGACGAGCCGCCGGTAGCGATACCGGCGGCTCGTCGACACACGTATTTCAGTGATGGCCGGGGCGGCGCTGTTCACGCCGATCGTCCTGGCCTGCTCGCGTCATCCCTTGCGAGTCCTGCCCCTGCTCCTGCCGCTGCTCCTGCTGCTGGCGCGGCATCTGCTTGGGCATTTTCTTCGGTGCTTTTTTAGACTTGTCAGCCATCTCCACACGGTCCTTTCCGAGGGATAAGTGATTAAGCCTTCAACGCACTGTCCGACGCAATCCACCTCGCGTGCGGGGCGTCCCACGCCTGACTCGTCCAACAATAAGCACCATTACGGCACGAGGGTAGACCTGCGGCGAAAATAGGTTTCTGACCTGTGCGAATGCGGCGTGTCAAGCGCACTTCGGCGTGCTGCGGGCCAATTAATCCGGACTTCGCCGTTCTGTGACAATGCGAGAATTGCGGCGAGTGCGCGAGATTCGATCTCGGTCATTGTCAGGAGGGGAGGGGGATGAATTCGACGATCGATCCGTCGGTGGCATTCGGGGGGACGATGACCAGGCCGTCACGGTCGATCAGGCCGGCGAGGTGGGCGGTGCGGACTGTGGGGTCGCCGAGCCAGCCGCCGTCGGGGGCGTAGCGGGCGGGGGTGATGCGCTGGACCGGGGCGGTGATGCCGGCGGCGTTGTGGAGCGGGCCGAGGATTTTTCGGGGGAGGGGGGAGCCGGTGCGGGCGGCGACGATCGCGGGGGTGAGGGCGAGGAGTACGGCGATGGCGGCGAAAGGGTTGCCGGGAAGGCCGAGGACGGTCTGGCCGGTGGGCAGTTCGGCGACCACGGTGGAACCGCCTGGGCGCAGGGCGAGTCGGGGAACCAGGACGCGGGCTTCGGCTCGGGCGATGGCGGTACGGAGTTGATCGGCCGCGCCGCCGCCGGTGGCGCCGACCACGACCATCAGGTCGAAATCCGAGGTGCCGGTGAGCATGTCGTCGAAGCCGTGGGCGGTGTCGCGCAGATGGACTCGGTCGGTGACGCGAACGCCGCAGCCCGCGAGCAGATCTGGCAGCACGGGCCCGATCGAATCGCGGGTCTGGCCGGTCTGGAGCGGGCCGGTGCTGCGAATCTCGTCGCCGGTCATGACAATTCGGGCACGCACCGGTCCGCGAACTGTGCCGGTGGTGACCTCCACCGAGGCCGCTGCCGAGCGCAGGGCGGCGGTGACCCGGGTGCCCGCCGGTGCGACGAGGTCGCCGATCTTCCTGTCCTCACCGCTCTTTCGGACGTCGCCGCGGATCGGGCTGTCGGGCAGGCGGGCCAGCTCGTCGCCGGTGATGGCGGCGAATTCGTCGCGCACCACCGACGTGGTGCCGTCCGGAACGTGGGCGCCGGTGGCGATGCGCACCGCCTCGCCGGGCAGCAGGCCCGCCGGTCGCGCACCACCCGCGAATCCGACGTCGCGGCGCAACTGCCACGGGCCGTCGCCACATACGGCGTAACCGTCCATCGCCGAGACATCGAAGCGGGGGAGTGGCCCCGCGGCGGTGATCGCGGCGGCCAGCGCGGCACCGGAGACTTCGCCCAGCGCGGCCTCGTAGGTGATCAGGGGTGTCAGGCCGGAACCGATCCGCTCGCGCGCTTCGGTGAGATCGAGGCGGGCCGACGCGCGGTCGGTGGCCAAGGATTCGCGCGCGCGGCGGACCTCTTCCTCGGTATCGCAGTCGGCGATGTCGGGCAGCTCGACCAGGACGGTCTCGGCGGGCACGATGGCTTTCATCGGCTGGTTCACCAGTGAATCCAGTTCGGCCAGCGCCGCCACCAGCGCGCTGCGTCGCCAGACACCGACCAGGTACTGCGGACGACCGGAAGCATCGATCGCGAAAACGGCATCAGCGGTGGACTCGGTTGCGCTGCGCAGCAGTTCGTGGACGGTCACGTCGGTCAGGAAGGGCATGTCGGCCGCGAGGACGACGACCAAGGGCGCGGTGGAGCCGAGTGCGGTGAGACCGGTGCCGATCGCCGCGACCGGGCCGGAACCCGGTGGCACCTCACGAACCTGCCCGAACCGCGCGTCGAGTTCGGGACGATGCGGACCGACCACGACGACCTCGGCGCAGTCGCGCACCGCATCCAGCGCGGCATCGAGCATCGACCGCCCACCGATCATGATCGCCGGTTTGTCGACGCCACCCATCCGACTGGCTCGCCCACCGGCGAGCACGATCGCATCGGCGGTCATCGGCTGACTCGGAATCGGGTGATCGGCACGAAAGTCATGCTAGTAGGCTCGGCCCGGATGCTAGAGCCCCCGCAGCCGAGCGTGCCGCTCCCGCCGGGAAGTCCGTGGCGGATGCGGAGCAACGATCGGCGTGCTCAGAGTCGCGCCGTCCGCAGAACGACCCGGCCGTCGACGATCGGGACGCCCTCCTCGCCGAGAAGCCGGAGCTGACGAGCGGCCAGGTGGGCGGCGGGACGTCCGGACGCGCCGATGACGCGGTGCCACGGGAGGTCGGCGGAATCGGTGCGCATGATCCAGCCGACCGTGCGGGCCGAGGACAGCCCGGCCGCGGCGGCGATATCGCCGTAGGTGGCGACCCGGCCGGGCGGAATCGCGGCGACCAGTTCGCGGACCTTCTCCACCTGTTCCTCCGTCGTGACGGCCATCGGGCTACAGCACCGCGGCGATCAGCGCGGCCGTGTCGGCGGGGCGGGCCTGGGCGACCATGTGGTCGCAGTCCCAGACCTCGGCGGTGAACGTGTCGAGGTGGGCGGTGAGGGCGTCGAGGAACTCCGCGGTGACATACGGCGGCTGCACCTTGGCGGCGCGCACCAGCACCGTCGGCAGGTCGGCGGGCGGCAGCACGAACGGTCGCGCCAGCTGACCCCAGTACGAGGTGATCGCCGGTTGGAAGATGCGCCAGCCGACCCGGCCGCCCTCGGTCGGCACGAGGTGCTCGGCCAACTCCCGTTCCAGCACCTCGGGATCGACCTCGTCGGGTCCCCACGCGCTGACCTGCTTGTCGGAGCGGGCTTCGGCGAGATCGGTGTAATCGGGGGAGGCCAGGTTGGCGAGGGCGACCTGCTCGATCAGCTTGGCGTCGATGCCGATGGCGGGATCGAGCAGGACCAGCGCCCGCACGAGATCGGGGTGCTGCCGGGCCAGATGGATGCCGGCGGCGCCGCCGAAGGAGTGGCCGACCACGACGACCGGGCTGTCGGTCTCGGCGCGCAGCAGCTGCGCGAGATCGGCGACGATCGTTTCCAGATCCCAGGGCGGCAGCGAGGTGGAACGACCGTGTCCGCGCAGGTCGGGGGCGATGATCCTGGCCTGGGGCAGATGCTCGGTGGCGAGGGTTTCCCACCGGTTGCCATGGCCGGTGAGACCGTGCAGGGCGAGGACGACGGGACCGTCGGCGGGGCCGAATCGGTGCACATGAAGCGACGACACGACTGCCATTCTGGCCGGTCGCGCGAGGTCTCGCAGCGTGTCCCTCCGGTAGGGGTGCGCCGGTGTGTCGGACTGGTCTGTTGCAATAGCCGATGTGGTGCGATCGGATAGCTCGGTGCGACTCGTGCGCCGGACAACGCGGGCGCCCCGGCCGCGGGCCTGGGGTGCGTCCGTTCGCGCGCTGTTCGCCGAGCAAGCCCAGCCCGCGCCGCCGCGTCCCGGGTGGCGACCGTGGCAGGTGATGGGCGGGCCGGGGACGGGCAAGACCGCGCTGCTGGTGGATCTGGTGACCGCGCGGATCGCCGACGGTGCCGACCCGGCGTCGGTGCTGGTCCTCACGCACACCAAGCACGCGGCCGCGGCGTTGCGGGATGCGATCACCCACCAGCTGGGACCTGCCGCGGGTGGTATCCCGGGCGCGAGCCGGGAACCGATGGTGCGCACGTTGCACTCCTACGCGTTCTCGGTGCTGCGCCGGCACGCGGACCTGCACGGCAATCCGCCGCCGCGGCTGCTCACCGGCGCCGAACAGGACGCGGTGCTGCGGGAGATGCTGCGCGGAGATCTCGCCGACATCGAAGCGGGGGCGGGCGGTTTGTGGCCGCCGCGATTACAGCCCGCACTGGCACTGGGCGGGTTCGCCGAGCAACTGCGTGACCTGATGCTGCGCGCGACCGAGCGCGGGCTCGGCCCGGAAGACCTGATGGCGCTCGGTCGCGAGCACGACAACGATGCCTGGGTGGCGGCCGGGCGCTTCTTCCAGCGGTACGAACAGGCGTCGATGCTGCGGTGGTCGGTCGGTGTCGCCGCGCCGGAGGCCACCGCGCCCGCGCTCGACGCCGCGGAACTGGTCGGCGCGGCGCTCGATGCCCTCGCCGGAGACCGGAATCTGCTTGCCGCCGAACGGGATCGGATCCGCTACCTGCTCGTCGACGACGCACAGCACCTCGACCCGCAGGCCGCGACACTCGTGCGCGCCATCGGCAGCGGCAGCGCGAGCACCGTCGTCACCGGCGACCCGGACCAGGCCGTCTTCACCTTCCGCGGCGCGGATTCGCACTTCCTCACCGACCTCGACACCGTCGCGCAGCGGCGGATCATCCTGCGTCACAACCATCGCAGTGGTGCGCCGATTCGCTTGGCGAATGCGCGCATCGCGGCGAGGTTGCCCGGGAGCGCACGGCACCGGGTACTCCCGGGACAGGAGAACGAACCACCCGAGCCCCTCGGTCAGCCTGTCGCCCAGGGTCCGGGAATCGAAGTTGACGTTGATCTGTTCGCGCCCGCCGGCCCGAGCGCGGAACCAGATCTTCGGCCGGTGCCAGTGGATCTGCCGCCCGATGACGAGTGGACGCCCCCGGCCGATCTGCCGCCCACCGACGAGTCGAGTGTGCGAGTGCGGGTGTTGTCGACTCCGGCGAAGGAGGCGGCGCTGATCGCCGACCATCTGCGCCGCGCGCACCTCACCGATGGTGTGCCGTGGTCGGCGATGGCGGTGATCGTGCGGTCGGTGCCATTGTCGCTGGCGCCGTTGCGGCGGGCCCTGCTGGCGGCCGGGGTACCGGTGCGCAGGCCCGCGGTAGCCGAGCCGTTGGCACGTCGGCGCGGCGCGGCGTGGATGGTGCTGGCGCTGCGGGTGTTGCTGGCGGGGGATGCGTCGCGGCCGGGTTCGCGTCGGGCGATCGATGCGATGTTCTCGTCGGACGACGCGATGGATCTGCTGTCCGGGCCGCTCGGCGGGGCCGACCAGATCGCCCTGCGCCGATTGCGGCGCGGTGTGCGGCGCAGCGTGCTCGACCTGGAACGCACGGGTGCGCTCGCCGAACCCTTCGTCGATGGCGCCGACCAGTTCCTGCTCTGGGACGAAGCCGTGCCCGCGCCGGAAATCGCCGAACCCGAACCGGATCCGATCGACGACGAATGGTTGCCGCCCCCGGACCCCGAGGATCCGCTGCGCCCGGAACCGGAACCGGACTGGGATGTCGCCGAACGGCTGCCCGACGATATCGACCTCCTCGATGCCGAAAACCCGCCTGCCGCGCGCACTGTCGTGGAAACCGTGCGCCCGGAGTCGCCCGCGGTGCCGCTGATCGATCAGTCCTCGGCCGAAGTGTTGCGTGACCTGATCGTCGGTATCGGCGAGGAACGGCTGCTCGACGGGCTCACCGAGGTCGAGGCGGCGCCGCTGCGTCGCGTGTTGCGCGCGGTGGCGAAGGCGAAGGAGACCCAGGCCAGAGGGCAGGGGCTCGAAGACGTGCTGTGGACGCTGTGGACGAATTCGCGGCTGGAGCGACGCTGGTTCCGGCAGTCGCGACGCGGCGGGGCGTCGGGCATGCAGGCCGACCGTGACCTCGACGCGGCCGTCGAATTGTTCGATGCCGCAGCCGCTTACGTCGACCGGTTGCCCAAGGCGAGCATCGACGGGTTCGTCGAATATCTGCTGCATCAGCAACTCGCGCAACAGGGCAGGCCGCTGACCGCGGAGGGCGAGGCGGTGACCCTGCTCAGCGCGCACGCCGCGGCGGGCCGGGAATGGGACGTGGTGGCGGTGGCCGCCGTGCAGGAGGGCATCTGGCCCAACCCGCGCTCGCGGGGCACGTTGCTGCACACCGAGGACCTCGTCGACCTGGTCGCCGGGGTCGACCCGAGCGCGACCGTGAGCCGGGCCGCGCCGATCCTGGCCGAGGAACGCAGGCTGCTGCTCGTGGCGTGCAGCCGCGCGCGACGGTCGTTGCTGGTGACCGCCGTCGAATCCGCCGCGGGAGACCAGGATCTGGTGCCCTCGCGGTTTCTCACCGAACTCGTCGGCGACGACGACAGCGGCGAACCCGGCGCGCTGCCGGTCGCCGATCCCGGGCGGGCGCTGGTGATGCACGCGCTGGTCGCCGAACTGCGCGGGGTGGTGTGTGATCCCGGTGCCGACCCCGAGCGTCGTGACCGGGCCGCACGGCAGCTGGCGCGCCTGGCCGACGCGGGTGTGCCCGGTACCGACCCCGGCGACTGGTACGGCACCGCCGAACTCAGTTCGCAGCGCGAACTCTGGGACGACGACGACTCCCCGATCGGGTTGTCACCGTCGACGGTCGAACTGCTGCGCACCTGTCCGCTGCGGTGGGCCCTGGAACGGCACGGCGGCACCGACGGTGACAATCCGCACGCCGTGAAGGGCAATCTCGTGCACACGCTCGTGCAGGCGCTGGCGGGCGATGTCCCCGAGGCGCAGGTGCGGGCGGCGCTGGATCAGGCGTGGAAAACGGTCGACCCGGCCGACGGCTGGCATTCGCGCCAGGAACTGCGCCGCACCGAGACGATGCTGGAGACCTTCCTCGCCTGGGTGCGCACCACGCGCGGCGAACTCACCCAGGCCGGGGTGGAGGTGCCGGTGGACTGTGTGCTGCCCGCACGCACGGAAGGCGCACGGGCCGTGCGCATTCGGGGTCGCATCGATCGGCTCGAACGAGATGCGCAGGGGCGCTTCGTCATCGTCGACGTGAAGACGGGCAAGACGCCGGTCAGTGAGAAGGCGGTGGCCGATCACGCGCAGCTGGCGACCTACCAGGTGGCGGCCGCGCACGGGGCGCTGGACGAGGACGAGTCCGACGAACCTGCCCCTGTGACCGACCCCGGTGGCGCGCGGTTGGTCTATGTCGCCAAGCCGAACCGCAAGACCGGTGCGGCCGAACGGACACAGAGCGCGCTCGACGGCGACGGTCTCGATCAGTGGCGCACCACCATTCACGACGCGGCCGACGCGACGCGCGGGCCCGGCTATCTGGCGGTGCGCAACGACGGGTGCCGACACTGCCCGGTCGCGGGCAGTTGCCCGGTGCAGGACACCGGACGGCAGGTGACCGACGAGTGAGCGGTGTGCGCGTCACCCCGCAACGGCTGGCCGACGCGCTCGGCCTGCCGCCCCCGACCGATGAGCAGTCGGCGGTCATCGCCGCGCCGCCGGAGCCGACGCTGGTCGTCGCGGGCGCGGGCGCGGGCAAGACCGAGACGATGGCCGCGCGCGTGGTGTGGATGGTGGCCAACCAGCTGGTCGCTCCGGACGAAGTGCTCGGGTTGACCTTCACCCGAAAAGCCGCCCAGCAGTTGACCTCCCGGATCCGGACCCGGCTCGCCCGGTTGGCGGGCGCGCCGCTGCTGCGTGAGATCGATCCCAGCGGCGCGTTGCGCACGATCGTCGCCGGTGCCGAGCCCGAGATCAGCACCTACCACTCGTACGCGGGCAGGCTGCTCACCGCGCACGGACTGTTGTTGCCGGTGGAACCCTCGGCGGCGCTGCTCACCCAGACCCAGCTGTGGCAGCTCGCGCACGAGGTGGTGCGGTCCTGGGACGGCGATCTCGACACCGATCGCACGCCGGTCTCGGTGACCGAGGCGGTGCTCGCCCTGTCCGGGCAGCTCGCCGAACATCTGGTGGAACCGGAGCAATTGGCCGAGGCACACGCGGAGCTGGAGAAACTCGTCTACACGCTGCCCGCGGGCCCCCGGCAACGCGGCGGACCGAGCCAGGCGCTGGTCGGCGTGGTGACCGCGCAACGGGAGCGCGTCGCCCTGCTCCCGCTGGTTCGCCAGCTCGCCGAAGCCCTGAACCGCCGTGGCGCACTGGATTTCGGCTCCCAGATGTCGCTGGCCGCGCAATTGGCCGTCGACCATCCCGAAGTCGCGGCCGCCGAACGCGCGCGGTTCAAACTGGTCCTGCTCGACGAATACCAGGACACCGGGCACGCGCAACGGGTGCTGTTGTCGGCGCTGTTCGGCAATGCCGAAGCGGTACAACGGGATCGGCAGCGACAGCCCGTTCTGATCCGGGGTGAGGCGTCCCCGGCCCGAACTCGCGAAGCCGACACCTTGTTCGCGATGGATGAGCAGGATTCGGCCTCCCCGCAGGTTCGCGACCGTGGACAGCAGGACGGCATCTCGGGCACGCGGTCGCCGGACGCGGCGGCAGAGGAAGCCGCCCCGCTCGCGGTGACGGCGGTGGGTGATCCCATGCAATCCATCTACGGATGGCGGGGCGCGTCGGCGGCCAACCTGCCGAGGTTCGCCACCGATTTCCCTGCTGCGCCAGGGGTCCCCGCGCCGGTGCTGCCGCTGCTGACCAGCTGGCGGAACCCGCCCGAAGCGCTGGCGCTGGCGAACCTGGTGGCGGATCCGTTGCGGGCGGTGGCGCGGGCGGCCGGTGGGGCGACGGTGGACGCGTTGCGGGCCAAGCCGCAATCGCATGCGGGGGTCGTCGAGTTCGCGCTGACCGAAACCATCGCGCAGGAGCGGGACTGGATCGCCGAGCGGATCGCGCGCGAGTGGGCGACGGCGCGGGAGAACGAGGGTCCGCCGCCTACCTCGGCGGTGCTCATCCGGCGCAATGCCGATGCGGCGCCGCTGGCAGAGGCACTGCGCGAGCAGGGATTGCCGGTGGAGATCGTCGGGCTCGGTGGGTTGCTGGCGACGCCGGAGGTCGCTGATATCGTCGCCACGCTGCGGTTGATCGCCGAGCCGGGGACCGGGAGCGCGGCGGTCCGCATTCTCACCGGGGCCCGGTGGCGGATCGGGGTGGCGGACCTGGCCGCGCTGGCGCGGCGGGCGCAGATGCTGTCCATCAGCAGCGGGTCGGGTGCCACCGACGCCATCACCGACGCGGCCGGACTCGCGACGGCGTTGCGCGAGGTCGCGCCCGAACCGACCGAGAAAGCCGGTCTCGCCGACGCCATCGCCGACCCCGGTGCGGCGGACCAGTATTCGGAGGCCGGGTTCGCGCGGATCGCGGCCCTGAGCGAGGAGCTGGCCGCGCTGCGCGAACGCAGTGGGCAGCCGCTGGTGGAACTCGTCGCCGATGTGGAACGGACCATCGGCGTCGGGGTCGAGACCCAGGCCAGGCGGGCGATCGCCGGTGGCGGCGCCGGACGCGAGCACCTCGATGCCTTCGCCGAGGTGGTCGCCGGGTACGCGGCCGATTCCCGGGCGTCACTGAGCGGCTTGCTGGCCTTCTTCACCGCGGCGGAATCGGTCGAAAACGGTTTGGAGCCGGGCGAAGTCGAGGTCGCGCGTGACCGGGTGCAGGTGCTCACCGTGCACGCCGCCAAGGGCCTGGAATGGGAAGTCGTCGCGGTGCCGCACGTGAGCGCCACGGTGTTCCCGTCGACCACCGCGCTGAGCACCTGGCTCGGCGCGCTCACCGAACTCCCCACCACGCTGCGCGGCGACCGCGCCCAGCCGGACGCGTCCGAGGGCGTGCCCGTCCTCGACTTGAGCGCCGTGGGCGACCGCTCCGAACTCGAACACGCGATCGCCGATCACAAGGACGCGCTCAAGAGCCGCCGGCTCGACGAGGAACGGCGCCTGTTCTACGTAGCGCTCACCAGAACCGAACGGGTGCTGCTGGTTTCGGCCTACTACTGGCCCGAGACGGGGACCTCGCAGAAGGGCCCGTCGGACTTCCTGCTCGAGCTCAAGGAAGCGAACGAGAACCCGGACAGCGAGGCCTACGGCGTCGCCACCGTCGCCCGCTGGGACGACAAGCCACCACCGGACGCGGTGAACCCGTTCGCCGACAACCCACCGACCGCCCCGTGGCCACGCGACCCACTGGGCCACCGTCGCGATCCCATCGAGCAGGGCGCCGCGCTCGTCCGCGAAGCACTCGACGAATTGCGCAGCGGCACCTCGGTTGCCGACAGCACCGCCGAGGATCAGGCCGAGATCGACGATCCCGAGGGCTGGGTCAACGATGTCGACGCCCTCCTCGCCGAATTCACCGCCGCCGAACTCGCCGAACAGCAGGTGGAACTCCCCGGCCAACTCCCCGCCACCGCCCTCGTCGAACTTCGCGCCGACCCGACCCGCTTGGCCGCCCGCCTGCGCCGCCCGCTCCCGTACCCCCCGAACCCGATGGCCCGGCGCGGCACCGCCTTTCACGCCTGGGTGCAATCCTGGTTCGGCACCGAACAGCTGCTCGGCCTCGACGAACTGCCCGGCGCCGCCGACAGCGCCACCGAAATGGGACGCGCCGACCAGGAACTCGCCGCCATGCAGTCCGCCTTCCGCCGTTCGCCATGGGCGCACCGCAACCCGGTCGACGTGGAAGTGCCCTTCGAAACCAGCATCGCGGGCACGGTGATTCGCGGCCGCATGGACGCCGTCTTCGCCGAACCCGGCGGCCGCTGGATCGTGGTCGACTGGAAGACCGGCGCCGAACCCGGCCCCGCCGACGAGCCCGCCGTCGCCATGCAGCTGGCCGTCTACCGCCTCGCCTGGGCCCGCCTGATGGCCGCCCGCACCGGCGAGACCGAGGACCGGATGCTCCAACGTGTCGGCGCCGCATTCCATTACATCCGCTCCGGCCGCACCATCGCCCCCGCGCAACTGGCGGGCCCCGCCGAGCTGGAGCGCCTCCTCCGCGACGCGGCACCGGAAAACGCCGACACCGATCCACACGAGACCCACTGAGCCGATAGTGTTGCGCTCGCCGCCGGGTTTTCGGCCGCCTTGATCTGGCCTGACCAGAGGGTGCGGCGAAGGAGTGCCCGGCGGCGGGAAGATCAAGGTACCCAGGCCGAGAACACGCGGCGCCAGCCGCCAGAAATACAGGAGCAGGCATGTTCGGTGACACGCGCAACCCGGTCGGGTTGAGCAGCAGTCCCGACTACGCCCTGGTCGGTCTGTTGCGGATCCCGGCGGCGCAGTCCAGTCCGTGGGTTTCGCTCACCCGTCGCGTGTTGTTCGCGATCGCACTGCTGTTCACCGCCGCGACTGTGGTCTACGTCGGCCGCCACGGCTACAGCGACAACACCGGCGACGAGCTGTCGTTCCTGGACGCGATGTACTACGCCACGGTGTCGCTGTCGACCACCGGCTACGGCGATATCGCCCCGGTGACCCCGTCGGCGCGGTTGGTGAACATCATCGTCATCACCCCCCTGCGCGTCCTGTTCCTCATCGTGTTGGTCGGTACCACTCTCGGCGTGCTGACCGAACGGTCGCGGCAGGCATTCAAGATTCAGCGATGGAGGCACACCGTGCGTAATCACACCGTCGTCGTCGGCTACGGCACCAAGGGCCGGACCGCGATCGATGCGATGGTCGGTGACGGGATCCAGGTGTCCGACATCGTGGTGGTCGACACCGATCCCATCGCGCTAGAGGCCGCTGCCGCCGCGGGCCTGGTGACCGTGCACGGTTCGGCGACCAAGTCCGATGTGCTGCGACTGACCGGGGTGCAGCGTGCCGCCGCGGTCGTCGTCGCCACCAATCGCGACGACACCGCCGTGCTGGTGACGCTCACCGCGCGCGAACTGAACAAGACGGCCAAGATCTCGGTGGCCATCCGCGAAGCGGAGAACACCCACCTGGTCCGTCAATCCGGCGCCGACTCGGTGGTGGTGTCCTCGGAGACCGCGGGCAGGCTGCTCGGTATCGCCACCACCACGCCGACGGTCGTGGAGATGATGGAGGACCTGCTCACACCCGAGCAGGGCTTCGCCGTCGCCGAACGCGAGGTGGAGGCGAGCGAAGTGGGCGGATCGCCGCGCCACCTCAGCGATATCGTGCTCGGTGTGGTGCGCAACGGCGCGCTGATCAGGGTCGGCGAACCCGAGGTCGATGCCCTCGACACCGGCGACAAGCTGCTCTACATCCGTCGCGCCGGAAAGTAGTCGGCCGCCCGAGCCGCACCTGCGCCGTCGCTCTATGCTCGGAACGTGTCGTTCCGGCTGAAAAACGTTCCGCTGCTGTCACGTTCCACCATCGACCGGGCCGAGCACGCCCGGCTCGATCCCGGCGCCCTGCGCGAAGGGTGGGGGAAAGCGAAGATTCTGCGTATCGACGCGCGGGGGAAAGTGCGGGTGGAGGACGGCAAGATCGTCCTCGACGCGGCCGTCTCGGTGGCCGAGGAGCCCGGTGAAGGCGCGGTCTTCCTCGGTGCCGTCGACGGCAGTCACCTGTGGGCGGTGCGAGCCGACGATCTGGACGGCACCCTGAAGGATCTGCGCACGCTCGGCGCTGTCGACGATTTCACCGCGGAACTGCTGTCCACCGCGTACGCGCTGCTCAACTGGCACGATCGGGCCGGGTATCACGGCGGCGACGGCACGGTGACCACGACGGCGCGCGGCGGTTGGTCGCGGCTGACCGCGGCAGGCGAGGAAGAGTTCCCGCGGATCGACCCCGCCGTGATCTGCCTGGTCCACGACGGCGCCGATCGGGTGCTGCTGGCCCGTCAGCAGAGCTGGCCGGAGACGATGTTCTCCCTGCTCGCAGGCTTCGTCGAAGCCGGTGAATCGCTGGAACACTGCGTGGAACGCGAGGTCCGCGAAGAGGTCGGTGTCGACCTGCGCGATATCGACTATCTCGGCAGCCAGCCGTGGCCGTTCCCGCGCTCGCTGATGGTCGGCTTCGCCGCGGTCGGCGACCCCGCCCAGGAACTCGTGTTCTCCGATGGCGAGATCGCCGAGGCGCATTGGTTCACCCGCGAGGAAGTCCGCGCGGCACTGCGGGTCGGCGACTGGTCGGCGCGCGAACCCGGCGCCCGGCTGCTCGTCCCCGGGTCCATCTCGATCGCGCGCTCGATCATCGAGTCCTGGGCGGAGTGACGCGGCGAATCAGGCCCGCTGGGCGGCCAATGCCTGCTTGACCGCGGCCAGCGACGGGTTGGTCGCGGTGGAGCCGTCGCGATACTTGATCGTCGGCACGACGTGGTTGCCGTTGTTGACGCTGCCGACGAACTCGGCCGAAGCGGGATCGTCCTCGATATCGATCACCGAGTAGGTGATGCCCGCCTCGTCGAGCTGGGTCCGCAGGCGCCGGCAGTAGCCGCACCACGTGGTCGAGTACATCGTCAGATCTGGGGTTGCTTCAGTCACGCGATGTGCAACGTCGCGAGGGGGCGCTGTGTTCCTTGCCCCTGCATCCGCGGGCGTCGCGGCACGTTGTCGGTGGGCGCTGTCATGATGGTGCGCGTGCCAGCACTCGATCTCACCGCCCTCGACCCGGAACAGGCCGCCGCGGTGCGGGCACCGAGGGGGCCGGTCTGTGTTCTCGCGGGTGCGGGGACCGGTAAGACCAGGACGATCACGCATCGGATCGCGCACCTGATCGCGGGTGGGCATGTGAAGGCCGACCAGGTGCTGGCGGTGACGTTCACCGCCCGCGCGGCGGGGGAGATGCGCAATCGGCTGCGCACGATGGGACTCGGGGGCGATGCCGGGCAGGTGCAGGCGCGGACCTTCCACGCCGCGGCGCTGCGGCAGTTGCGGTATTTCTGGCCGCAGGTGGTGGGGGATGTGCCGTGGCGGTTGATCGACAGCAAGTTCCCCATCGTCTCGCAGGCCGCGCAACGGGCGGGGCTGCGTGCCTCCACCGAAATGGTGCGCGACCTGCTCAGCGAGATCGAATGGGCCAAGGCGTCGCTGATCGCCCCGGAGGACTATCCGGCCGCTGCCGCCAGACATCATCGTGACGCGCCGGTCGACGTCGCCAAGGTCGCCGAGGTGTACCAGGGCTACGAATCCGCGAAAGCCTCCGCCGACGGCCTGCTGCTCGACTTCGACGACCTGCTCCTGCATACCGCGGCCGCACTCGAGGACTATCCGGCCGTCGCCGACGAATTCCGTGGTCGCTATCGCAGTTTCGTCGTCGACGAATACCAGGACGTGACGCCGCTCCAGCAGCGCGTGCTCGACGCGTGGCTGGGCGAGCGCGACGACCTGACCGTGGTCGGCGACGCGAACCAGACCATCTACTCGTTCACCGGGGCCACCCCGTCCTACCTGCTCGACTTCTCCCGGCGCTTCCCCGACGCCACCGTGGTGCGGCTCGAACGCGACTACCGGTCGACACCCCAGGTGGTGTCGCTGGCCAACCAGGTCATCGGCGCCGCGCGCGGACGCATCGCGGGCACCCGCCTTGCCCTGATCGGTCAGCGGCCCGACGGCCCCGAGCCCGAATTCGCCGAGTACGCCGACGCGCAGGCCGAGGCCGTCGCGGTCGCCGGGCGGATCGAGAAGCTGATCGCCGCCGGAACCCCGGCGTCCGAGATCGCGGTGCTCTACCGGACCAACGCACTGTCGGAACCGTTCGAACAGGTGCTCGGCGCGCGGGCGATTCCGTTCCAGGTGCGCGGCGGCGAGGGGTTCTTTCAGCGTCAGGAAGTACGTCAGGCGGTGTCGGCGCTGCGTCAGGTCGACGCCCGCGACGATCTGCCCGACGAGGCGCGCAGTGGGTCGTCGCTGATCACGCTGGTGCGGGCCGCGCTGGCCCCGGTCGGGCTCACCGCGGAGGAACCGGCCGGTGCGCAGGCGAAGGAACGCTGGTCCGCGCTGCTGGCGCTGGTGCAGCTCACCGAGGAACTGGTCAGCCACGACGACGACATGGATCTCACCGCGCTGTTGCGTGAGCTCGCGACCCGCGCCGAGGCCAAGCATCCGCCGATCGTCGACGGTGTCACCCTGGCCTCGCTGCACGCGGCGAAGGGCCTGGAATGGGACGCGGTGTTCCTGGCGGGGCTCACCGACGGCACGCTGCCGATCTTCCATGTGCTCGGCCGGAAGAACGCGCCCGTCGACGAAGCCGGGCTGGAGGAGGAGCGCCGGCTGCTCTACGTCGGTGTCACGCGGGCACGCGAACATCTGAGCCTGTCGTGGATCCAGCGGCGGCTGCAAGCGGGCGGTGACTATCGGCCGGTGACCCGGTCGCGGTTCCTCAACGGGTTGATTCCGGACAGTTCGGCGGCCTCGCGGATCGCCGTGGAAGTCCCGGTCAAGGCCGACACCCCACGTCCGCTGTGCCGGGTGTGCCTCAAGCCGTTGATCGGCACGTACGCCACCATGCTCGGCCGGTGCAGGCGCTGCCCGGGCGAGGTCGACCCCCAGCTGCTCGAGGCGCTGAAGGAATGGCGAGCCGAGAAGGCCGAAGCGCTCCAGCGGCGTGACTTCGTGGTGTTCACCGACACCACCCTCACCGCCATCGCCGAACAGCTGCCCGCCGACGACGCCGCGCTGGCGGCCATCGCCGGTATCGGCGCGAAGAAGATCGAACAGTACGGTGCCGATGTGCTCGCCATCGTTGCGTCACGTTTGCGGGCAACAGCACAAAACCCCAGGTAGAAAATAAGTTGTTCGGTTCTCGATCATTGCCTATGGTGGAGAACACGCACCGAGAGTGATCCCGGTGCGCGGTAATTGTTCACACACGAGTTCAGGAGGGAGGCAGACACATGAACACGAACACGAACACCACGTTCGATGCGATGAGCAATCGCGTCCTGGTGAACGGATTTGTCATGTCCGCCTCCCGGGGGGTCCTCGCTCTGCAGGGGACCGGCCTGTCCGGCGTCGATGCCAAAGCTGTGCCGATGACTGTCGTCCATCAGCACACTCCGATTCGTCTCCAGGACAAGCCCAACGTGGGTTGGCAGCCGACCGCCGTTGCGGCACCGGCAGCAATCGCCGATGAAGCCGGTTACGCACCGGAGTTCATCGGCGCAATCCGCCTCCGCGTCCACCCAGCGACCGTGATCAGGTCTCGACAGAAATGTCGAACTAGGTAGGGAACACCTCCCAGACCTCCTGGCCACGGATCGCGAGAAGCGAAATCCGTGGCCATCTTTATTTCGGCTCCTCAGCCGTTGGCACCGGGTTCGCACACCGAACATTCGACCGCTGCAAACGAGCTGAAGGAGAACGACGTGTTCACCGCCCAGGACTGGCCGACGGCCACTACTGACGTGACATGCCGAACCGTGGCGCAGACCCCTCGCGTCCGTGAGGTCACCAAGACTCTGCCCTGTAGGGGCGGAAACCCCGATCTGTGGTTCGCCGAGAGCCCCACCGATCTCGAGCAGGCCAAGGAACTGTGCGCGGCCTGCCCGATCCGCAAGGGCTGCCTGACCGCGGCCATCGATCGTGCCGAGCCGTGGGGCGTGTGGGGCGGTGAGATCTTCGACCAGGGTGTCGTGATCGCCCGCAAGCGCCCCCGCGGTCGCCCGCGCAAGGTCGCGATCGTGGCATGAACCCGGGAAAAGGGTTGTACCGCAAGCGAACCGCTCACCTCGTCATGGTGAGCGGTTCGTTTTGCTATATGCGGGATGCGCGTTTGACGGTGCGACCGTCGGCGACGGCGAGGACCAATGTGGTGGTGTCCGGGGAGTGCGCCCACCACCGGTGCTTCTCACCCGCGCGGCAGTAATAGGTGTCACCGGTGCCGAGGTCGTGTTCGGTGCCGTCGGCGATCAGCGAGATCCGGCCGCGGATCACGTGGATGATCTCATCGGATCGGTGGACGAAATCGCGGTCACCGCGATCGGTACCGCCGGTGAATTCCAGGGCGCGCAGGTCGCGGTCACCGTGGACGAGGGACCGGACGGTGCCCGCGCCGGGCTCGGTTTGAGGCAGGGCGGTGTCGTCGGCGGCGCGGACCACGGCCGCGGGCGCGGTGTCGTCGGCCGCGGCCAGCAGGGCTGTCGCGGTGGTCGAGAGGGCGTCGGCGATCAACTGGAGCGAGCGCAGGCTGGTGTTGGTCCGGCCGTTCTCGAGTTGGCTCAGAAATGACTGGGACAGACCGGTTTCGGTGGCGAGGCGGGCCAGGGTGTACTCGGCGGCGAGGCGCCGATCGCGGATCACGGTGCCGAGCTGCCGATTCCGGATGTGCTCACTGGCCACTGATCGCCTCCGTGTCCTCGGTCCTGGCTGTGCCTGTGACTGTAGTGAATCTTCAGTGCCCGCAACCGGTGCTGGTCCGCTGTTTCGGTGTCCGACCAGGGGGTGAGCGGGTTTCGCGCACGATGATCGGAACGGTTCCTGTTTTCATGATTCTACTGAATATTCAGTGGGGTCGAATATTCAGGAAGAGGCGGCATGGAACAGAACACCCTCAAGCGCCGGGGCACCGGGCTGATCGGCAGCGATGCCGAGCTGGCCTCGCCCGGCTTCACGCTCTACGCGCCGCTGGCGGGCAACGGCCGAGTCGACCTGGTCGACCTCGACGGCGAGATCGTCCACCAGTGGCACCTGCCCTACCGCCCGGGCAGACACGCCCGCATCCTCGCCGACGGCTCCCTCGCCTACAACGGCGCGACCCTGGCCCGTGCACCCTTGTTCGCCATGTGGCGCAAGTACTCCGGCGGTTCGATGGCCCGCTACGACCACACCGGTGCCCAGCTGTCCGAGATCCGCGACGATCTGGCCCACCACGACGCCCACCACTACGACGACGGGCGCGTGCTCTACGCCGCCGTGCAGCCACTCACCGGTGCCGACGCGGCACGGATCCAGGGCGGTGTGCCCGGCACCGAAGCCGACGGGATCGTCTGGTCCGATGTGATCCACGAGGTCGGCCCCGACGGCGCGCCGATCTGGGAGTGGCGTGCGGTCGAGCATCTCGACCCCGCGAAATTCGCGCTGCAGCCGCACTATTGGCGTGAGCACTGGCCGCTGATCAACAGCGTGTACCCGCTCGACGAGCACACGGTGGTGGCCAGTCTGCGCAGTGTCTCCGCGGTGATCCTGATCGATCGGCGCACCGGCGTGGTCACCGAGCTCGCCGACCGCGACACCGTCGCCCAACAGCATCACGCCACCCCGCTCGGCGACGGCAAGATCCTGGTGTTCGACAACGGCACCTTCCGCACCGGTGAGTCGGTCACCTACAGCCGCGTCGTCGAAATAGACGCTGTTACCGGCGAAGTCGGGTGGACCTACCAGGACTCCCCGCGTGAGGCGTTCTTCACTCCCTTCATGGGTGGCGCGCAGCGGCTGCCCAACGGCAACACGCTGATCACCGAGGCCGCGTTCGGCCGGATCTTCGAGGTGACCCCGGACCGGCAGATCTGCTGGGAGTACGTGGTGCCCTCCTTCACCGAATACCCCGATCCCGATACCGCCCAGGTGTTTCCTGGTATCTCCAACGCGATCTTCCGTGCCTACCGCTACTGCGCCGAGGAACTCCCATGGCTGCGGTGACCGAACCGGTCGTAGCGCCGGTCGACGAGATCCCACCCGCGGGACGGGCTTTCGCCGGTGCGCTCCAGCACCTGGTGGTGATGATCGCGATGCCGCTCACCTCGGTGCTGCTGATCAGCCGCAGCTTGAACCTGGACGACGAGGCAGCCCGCGCCTTGCTCTGTGGCGCACTGTTTTTCAGCGGTATCGGCACCATCCTGCAGTCCGGTGGCCGGTACGGCCTCGGGGCAGGGCTGCCGTTCGTCATGCTGCCCGGTGGCGCGGCGGTGGTGCTGTTCATCCAGACCGCGCAGACCTACGACCCCGCCACCGCCACCGGCGCGGTCCTGATCACCGCGGTCGCCGGCATCGCGCTGGTACCGATCGCGCGCAAGCTGGTGCGGTTCCTGCCGATGGTCGTGATCGCCGCCATGATCCTGGTGATCGGGGTGAACCTGGTGAAGGTCGGCGCGAATCTGATCACCTCCGCCGACGACCCCACCCCGGTCAGGTCGGTGACCATCGCCGGGGTGACCATCGCGGCGACAGTGCTGGCACATCGTTTCCTGCCTTCCGGTTGGCGACGCGTGTCGGTGCTGATCGGGATGGGGGTCGGGACCGCGGTGGCGGCCGCGCTCGGCCGGTTCACGCTCGCCCCGGGTGACGCGCTGGTGCAACTGCCGGAGCCGTTGCTGTTCGGCGCGCCGCATTTCGACCTGCTGGCGGCCGTGCCGCTGCTGGTATTCAGCATCGGCTCGATGGCCGAGGCCACCGGACAGACGGTGCTCAACGCGCAGGTGGTCGGCAAGCAGATCGACACCGCGCCGACGGTCGGGCGCACGATCCGCGGTGACGCTGTCACCTCCCTGTTCTCCGGGCTGTTCGGTGGACCGACCATGGTGACCAGCGGTGAGAACATCGGGCTGATCCGGCTCACCGGTGTTCGCAGTCGCTACGTCACCGCGCTGACCGGCCTGATGTTGATCCTGGCCGCGTTCGTGGCCCCGGTCGGCCGCATCGTGAATTCCCTGCCCGGCCCTGTCGTCGGCGCGACGGCGGCCATCGTGTTCGCCACGATCATCGCTTCCGCGATCGGCCTGTTCCGCGAAGTCGACCTGAACGACGACGCTGCCCTGCTCACCACCACCGCGGCCCTCACCGCGGGCCTGCTGCCGATTCTGGTTCCCGCCCTCTATCGCGGCTTCCCCGCCGATCTGAAGCTGCTACTCGGCAGCGGAGTCACCATGGCCGCTGTGGTCGGCATCCTGGTGCACCTGCTGTGCACGGTGGGCCGACGCCCGTCCGGGGCATCCGTCGACTGAGACGCCCCGGGCTGGGGGCGCCCTACGAAGCCTGTTCGGCGCGGAAACCCGGCACCCAGGTGCGGACCAGGTTCATGAAGCCGAGTTCCGCGTCGAGCTGGGCCAGGATGCCGACCGAGCCACCGAGCACCCGGAAGACGGTGAGGTACTCGGCCGGAAGTTGCAGGGCGCGAGCGGTTTTCATCTCCGGGCTGGAGAACTCGGAGGCCTTGCCCGCCACCCGCTGCATCCACGACCGGGTGAAGTGGAACGTGTCGGTGCGAATCGGGTCGCTGAACGGGCGCAGGTACGCCTCGATCTCCTCGTGGGTCACCACCCGGCCGGGAATGACCCAGCCGTGCTCGTAGAGCAATTCGGTGAGGGCCGCGTGCTCGTCGGCGACAGCGAGGGCCAGCATGCGGCCCAGGATCTCCGGGAAGCCGTCCGGCATCGGCGCGCACGCGCCGAAGTCGAGCACGGCGAGGGTGCCGTCGGCCCGCACCAGGAAATTGCCGGGATGCGGGTCGCCGTGCAGCAGGCCGACCAGTTCGGGCGAGCTGAAGTGGAAGGTCCCCATCAGCTCGGCGATCCGGTTGCGCTGCGCCCGGGTGCCCTCGGGGTCCTCCGCGCCTGCCTTGATCAGCGCCGACACGGGGGTGCCGTCGAGCCATTCGGTGACGATCACCTTCGGGGCGCCCGCCATCACCTTGGGGATCGCGATGGTGGGGTGCCCCTCGAACGCGGCGGCGAAGCGGCGCTGGTTGGCGGCCTCGATGCGGTAGTCGAGTTCTTCCTCGGTGCGTTCGGTGATCTCGGCGAGCAGCGGCTTCACATCGGCGCCGGGGATCACCGACGAGAGCAGTCCGGTCATCCGGGACAGCGTCTTCAGGTCGGCGCGCAGCGCGTCGTCGGCGCCCGGATACTGCACCTTCACCGCCACCGCGCGACCGTCGGACCAGACCGCGCGATGCACCTGGCCGATGCTGGCCGAGGCGGCCGGGGTGTCGTCGAAGGACGTGAAGCGTTCCCGCCACTTGGTGCCCAGCTGCTGGTCGAGCACGCGGTGCACCGTCTCGGCGGGCATCGGCGGTGCGGCGGCCTGGAGCTTGGTCAGCGCCTCGCGATAGTGCTCGCCGAACTCCTCCGGGACCGCGGCCTCCATCACGCTCAGCGCCTGCCCGAACTTCATCGCGCCGCCCTTGAGCTCACCGAGCACGGTGAACAGCTGCTCGGCTGCTTTCTGGTTCAGGTTCGCGTTGATCTGCTTCTTGTCACCACCGACGAGCTTCTTGCCGAACCCGACAGCGGCTCGTCCGGCGATGCCGAGCGGAATCTTGGCCAACTTGGCATTGCGGCTGGAACTGCGGCGCACGATCTCGGACACGGTACCCATCATGGCCGAACTCGCGGGGTGTGTGCCATAAGAATGCTCACACCGGCTGATGCGACGCCCGTCACCGTGCGGTTTCCGGCGCGCGTGAGGTCATGTTCCGGCACCCGCATTCCTGATGCGGCAGCCACGGCCGACGCTGGATCTCGTGGGTGTCGAGGTTCAATTCCACGGTAGCGTCGAGAGTGCGCGGTGGACGCCGCGGTGAACAGGCGACGATCGCCTCCAGCTCGCCGAGCGCCAGCGCGGTCGTCGCCGCGATGCCCGCCGGGGACGCGTGCCCGGTGCGGCCCAGTAGCTGGGCGGCCAGATGCGGCCAGTCGTTGTCGAATCCGGCCCGGGTCAGGTCGGCACAGCGCAGGCAGCTGGTCTCGCCGGGCAGCACGAGCGGGCCGACCACGCCGACCCCGTCGCGAACTCGGACCTGCAGGTGCGGCACCCGTCGCAACACCAGATCCACTGACAGTCCGGGGTCGATCATCAACGCGTCGGTGAGCACCACCAGATCGCCCGCGGCGGTACCGAGCGGATGGTCGGGCCGGTACGCGCGCGAGCGGGTGGGGCGAAAACCCATGCGCCGCAATCCGATCGCTACCGCGTCCGAGAGCGGACCGAGGCCGTGCACGGTGATACCGCGGATCTTGCCCAGCGCGGGTTCGGGCTCGAGCAGCAGGCCCGCACGCTCGATCGCGGTGAGCATGCCCATGGTGCGATCGGGGCTGATGCCGAATTCGCCCGCCCGCCAGATGATCTGGGGCCGCGATTGCAAGCCGTCGAGCAGGCGGAGGAAGGCGAGCACGGTACCGGTGTCGTGATCGGTGGTTTCGAGGAGCAGCGCGCGTTCGGGGTCCCAACCGAGCTGGACCGTGCCGGACGGGCGAACCAGGGTGGTCACTCGCGGGTTGAGCATCGGCCCGCGCAGTGGGGAAGTGGTCGTCATGCCAGAAGTATCGGCAACCGACAGTGGCGTGAGGTGCGCCGAAAGTGCAGTTATCCACAGGCTTTCGGCGTGTCGGCCCGCGGATTCCGAAGTGTGAACAACCGCTGTACCGCGGGTCGCCGCCGCGTTTCGCGACGAACGTTAGCCTCGGAACCGTGTCGCGCCACCGAGATCGGAAGTTTCTCACCGACCTCGGCGGCGAGGTGGATCAGGCCTTGCCGGGATCCGAGCCGGAATCACCCTCGTCGCGCGGGGTTTCGTCGGAATCGGACTCTTCGGCCTCGGTTTTGCCGAGACCAGCCGCGTCGCGCTCCCGCGCTTCGGTCGCGGCCAGCTGGGCCAGCGGGTCGTCGAAAGCGCCGGTGCTGCCACCGATGATGGAGTCGATGAATCCGGCAGGGGAGTCGAGATCGGTGGAGTCGGGCAGCAGATCGGGGTGTTCCCACACCTTGTCACGCCGCTCCATCCCCGCGTCGGTGGTGAGCCGCCGCCACAGCGCCGAGGCCTCACGCACCTTGCGCGGCCGCAACTCCAGGCCGACGAGCGTGGCGAATGTCTGCTCGGCGGGTCCGCCCGTCGCCCGGCGGCGACGCAGCGTCTCCGACAGCGCGTTCGCGCCCGGCAGGCGCTCACCCACCGCGTCGCTGACCACGACGTCGACCCAGCCCTCGATCAGCGCAAGCAGGGTCTCCAGACGCTCGAGCGCCTGCTTCTGCTCGGGTGTGGTCTGCGGTTCGAACGTGCCCTGGGAGAGCAGTTCCTCCAGCTTGGAGGGGTCGCTCAGCGACATCGGGTCGATGCCCTGCGCGGCTTCCTCGATCGCGGAGAAGTCCATCTTGATGCCGCGCGCGTAGTCCTCCACGGCGCCGAGCACCTGCTGACGCAGCCAGGGCACGTGCGCGAAGAGCCGCTGGTGGGCGGCCTCGCGGGCGGCCAGGAAGACCATGATCTCGCTCTCGGGCTGCTCGAGCCCTTCGCTGAATGCCGAGATCGCGGTCGGCAGCAGTGCCGCGGTACCGGCCGGGCCCAGCGGCAGACCGATATCGGTGGAGGTCAGCACCTCCTTGGCCAGCTGGCCGAGCGCCTGACCGAGCTGGGAGCCGAACGCCAGCCCGCCCATCTGACCGAGCATGCCGACCATCGGCCCGGCGAACTGCTTGGCCTCCTCGGGCAACTGCGCCGTCCACATGCCCGAGATCTGCTCGGCCACCGGATCGCACAGGCGCTTCCAGGTGGGCAGCGTCTCTTCGATCCAGTCGTTCGGGGTCCACGCGACCGTCTTGGTGGCGCCCGCGGGCAGCACCGTGGCGCCGTCGAGCCACAGTTCGGCCAGGTGCGCCGCGTCGGTCACCGCGGTCGTGGTCCCCGACGCGATCGGGGCGATGGTGGAACCGAGCTGCTGGCGGGCCAGTCGCTTGGCGACGTCGTAGTTGACCGGGCCGGACTGCGAGCCGGCGGGACCCATGCCCTGGCCCATGCCGCTGATCATCTGCCCGAGCTGGCTCAGCATCTGGCCCAGCTGCGACGGATCGAAGCCGCCCGCACCGCCGGCGCCGCCCGCTCCGAACCCGAACGGATCGTTTCCGCCGGGTCCGTTGCCCTCGTCGCGACGCTTGCCGGAATCGTCGTCGTCGCCGGTCGAGAAGCCGAAGGGGAGATCGCTCATACCTCTTACGTTACGCGGGACCCCCGGGCCCACGGTGTTCGCGCATCGCGAAATCGCGCGACGACGCCCACGCCGTAAAGCGTGCCACTGCCGTCGGTCACGGCCGTTGATCACTACTGTGGTCCGAGTGAATCGTCGGATCCTCACCCTGATCGTCGCCCTCGTCCCTGTCCTCGTGCTCGGTGTGGCGGGCAGCGTGGTCACCGTGCCGTTCGTCGCGCTGGGCCCCGGCCCCACCTTCGACACCCTCGGCCAGGTCGAGGGCAAGCAGGTGGTCGATGTCACCGGCGCGCCACTGGATCCCACGAGCGGGCACCTGAACATGACGACCGTGTCGGTGCGCGACGGGCTGAACCTGTTCGAGGCGTTCGGGTTCTGGGCCAGCGGTGAGCACGGCCTTGTCCCGCGCGCCGAGGTGTACCCCCCCGGCGTGTCACGCGAGGAGGTCGACAAGTCCAACCAGCAGGACTTCAAGGACTCCGAGAGCGATGCCGAGGTCGCCGCGCTGCACTACCTGAAGATGCCGACGGTCGTGCTGGTCCGCGGACTCGGCGAGGACGGGCCGGCCAACGGCGTGCTCGAGGTCGGTGACGAGCTGATCAGCATCGACGGCACCCCGATCACCACGCCCAAGGACGTGATCGACATCGTCGGCACCAAGGCGCCCGGCGCCACTATCACCGTCGTCCACCGTCGCGGCGACGCCGAGCTGACCAGTCCGATCACCCTGGCGCCGCGCCCCGGCGACGAGACCAAGGGCTACCTCGGGATCACCCCGGGCGAAGGCGGACGCCCGCCGTTGCAGGTCGAGTTCAACCTCGCCGATATCGGCGGACCGTCGGCCGGTCTGATGTTCAGTCTCTCGCTGATCGACAAGCTCTCGCCGGGCGAACTCAACGGCGGCAAGTTCGTCGCGGGCACCGGGACCATCGACCAGGACGGCAAGGTCGGCCCGATCGGTGGCATCCAGTACAAGATGATCGCGGCGCGCGAGGCAGGCGCGGAAACGTTCCTCGTGCCCGCCGACAACTGCAACGAGGCCGGTCAGCGGGCTCCGGAGGGCCTGCGCCTGGTGAAGGTCGACACCCTCGACAGCGCGATCGCCGGACTTGCCGAGATCAACGCGGGTCGCGAGGCGATCGGCTGCGGGTAGTCACTCCAGCGTGTGGTGCAGGGCCTCGACCAGGCCCGGCGCCAGGTTGGGGTAGGTGCGCAGGTCGAGGTCGCCGAAGCCGTCATCGTCCTCGGGACGGATCTGCAGCAGGCACAGGGTGGCGCCCTGGCGCAGCACACCCGCGATGAGCCGGGCGTCGCGCCGACCCGGATGCGCGTGCGCGGCGGCGCGCCCGGCCGCGTCGGCGGCTTCGTCATCGGCGAGTAGCGGAACCAGCGCTTCGTCGAGATCGCTCTCGGCGTCGGGCGGCAGCACCACGATCTCCTGCACCAGCACGCAGCCTTCGACCGCGGGCGGCCAGGTGGTGGTGGCCAGGAACTCGTCCAACGCCATCGACCCGCCGGTGATGTCGTCGGGGAAGGCTTCCTGGGCCACCGGGGTCAGCTCGCTGCCGTCGTCGAGCTGGTCTTGCAGGTCCGGTTCGGCCGCGGCCAGGTCGGCGGTCGGCACCAACGCGAACATCTGCGGCGGGTTTCCCCAGCCCTCGGCGTCGGCGAACTCGACGACCTCGCGCACACAGCGGGCGAGGAGAACTTCGGCGTGCTCGTCTTCGGTCACCCGCACATCCAATCATTTTCGGCCCAGACGCTTGCACGGTGTCCGATTTCCGTAGAGTGGGCGCCAACGGTCCGGCAACGGATCACCCGCAACATTCGGACTGCGGTGACTGCGCCGATCACGGTGTGGAACCGCCGGAGCATGGAGAGTGGCACCGTGGGCATGCGGCCCCCCACCGGCTTACCTTCGTTGTCCCGACGCAGCCGTGTGCTGCTGGTGACAGCAGTCGTCCTCGCGGCGCTGTTGCTGCTCGGGCCCCGCTTCACCGATGCCTATACCAATTGGTTGTGGTTCGGTGAGGTCGGTTATCGCAGTGTGTATCTCGGCGTGTTGCGCACGCGGCTGATGCTGTTCGTGGTCGTCGCGTTGCTCGTCGGCCTGGTGGTCTGGGCGGCGCTACTGCTGGCCTATCGGTCGCGTCCGGTGTTCGTGCCGGTCGCCGGGCCCAACGATCCGATCGCGCGTTACCGCACGACCGTGATGAGCAAGCTGCGGCTGTTCGGCGTCGGTATCCCGGTGCTGCTCGGCGTGCTGTCGGGTTTGGTCGCGCAGTCGAACTGGGCGACGGTGCAGCTGTTCCTGCACGGCGGCGAGTTCGGTCAGCAGGACCCGCAGTTCCATCTCGACATCGGCTTCTACACCTTCGATCTGCCGTTCTACCGGATGGTGCTGAACTGGCTGTTCGTCGCCGTGGTGATCGCGTTCTTCGCGAACCTGGTGACCCACTATGTGTTCGGCGGCCTGCGGCTGGCCGGGCGTGAAGGCACCCTCACCAGGGCCGCGCGCGTGCAGCTCGCGGTGATCGCGGGGATCTTCGTGCTGCTCAAGGCGGTGGCGTACTGGTTCGACCGGTACGACCTGTTGTCGAGTACGCGTAAGGAGCCGACGTTCGGCGGTCCGTCGTTCACCGATATCAACGCGGTCCTGCCCGCCAAGCTGATCCTGCTGTCGATCGCGGTGATCTGCGCGATGGCGTTCTTCGCCGGGATCGTGCTGCGCGATCTGCGGGTTCCCGCGATGGCGGCCGCGCTGCTGGTGCTGTCGTCGATCCTGGTCGGTGCGGTGTGGCCGATGGTGGTCGAGCAGTTCTCGGTGCGACCCAACGCCGCGGAGAAGGAAAGTCCGTATATCGAGCGCAATATCCAGGCGACTCGCGAGGCGTACGGGATCACCGACGACAAGGTCGAGTATCAGGACTACCAGGGTGAGAGCAGGAAGAGCCCGCTCGAGGTGCCTGCCGACGCGGCCACCATCGGCAACGCCCGCCTGCTCGACCCGAACATCCTCTCGCCTACCTTCACCCAGCTCCAGCAGCGCAAGAACTTCTACGGCTTCCCCGAGTCACTCGACATCGACCGCTACAGCCTCAACGGCGACGTCCAGGACTACATCGTGGCCGCGCGCGAGCTGCACCCGGCCGCGCTGTCGGGCAACCAGAAGGACTGGATCAACCAGCACACCGTCTACACCCACGGCAACGGCTTCGTCGCCGCGCCCGCCAACCGGGTCAACAAGCCGCAGTCCGAGGCCCAGAGTGCCACGGGCGGCAGTGATTCGGGCTATCCGCTGTTCATGGTGAGCGACCTGTTCACCAAGGTCGAAGACCAGCAGATCAAGGTCGAGCAGCCGCGGATCTACTACGGCGAGCTGATCGCGCAGACCGATCCCGACTACGCCATCGTCGGCACCGCGGAGGGCCAGGCGCCGCGCGAGTACGACTCCGATCAGGCGCAGTTCACCTATGACGGCAGTGGTGGCGTGCCGATCGGGAACTGGTTCAACCGGCTGGCCTTCGCGGCCAAGTACGCCGAGCGCAACATCTTGTTCTCCTCGGCGATCAGCGAGGACTCCAAGATCCTGTTCAACCGTGGCCCGCGCGACCGGGTGCAGAAGGTCGCGCCGTGGTTGACCACCGACGGCAACGCCTACCCGGCGGTCGTCGGCGAGCGCGTGGTCTGGATCGTCGACGCCTACACCACGCTGGACAAGTACCCCTACGCCCAGCCGACGTCGCTCGACGGCGCGGTCGAGGACAGCATCGACAAGAAGACCGGGCGGGTCATCCCGCGCAAGGAGGTCAGCTACATCCGCAACTCGGTGAAGGCCACCGTCGACGCGTACGACGGCACCGTCACCCTGTACGAGACCGACACCACCGACCCGGTGCTCAAGGCCTGGCGTGGTGTGTTCCCCGACGCGGTGAAGCCGCAGAGCGAGATCTCGCCCGAGCTGCGCGCGCACTTCCGCTACCCGGAGGACCTGTTCAAGGTCCAGCGCGACATGCTCACGAAGTACCACGTGGACAATCCGCGTGAGTTCTTCACCAACAACGCGTTCTGGTCGGTGCCCAGTGATCCGACCATCGAGGGCGGCACGTTCAACCAGCCCCCGTATTACGTGTTGCTGGGTGACCCGAAGACCAACAAGCCGGTGTTCAACCTGACCTCGGCGATGGTCGGCTACAACCGGCAGTTCCTCTCGGCCTACATCTCGGTGCGGTCGGACCCCGACGGGTACGGCAAGTTCACCGTGTTGCAGCTGCCGGTGGAAACGCAGACGCAGGGCCCGCAGCAGACGCAGAACTCGATGACCACCGCCGACGCGGTCTCCCGAGAGAAAACCCTGCTGTCGAACTCGAACAAGATCCGCTACGGCAACCTGCTCACGCTGCCGGTGGCCGACGGCGGCATCCTCTACGTGGAACCGTTCTACAACGAGCGCAACACCGGTTCGTCGACGTTCCCGCAGCTGCTTCGCGTGCTGGTGAGCTATCGCGACGCGGCGGGCAGCGTGAAGGTCGGCTACGCGCCGACACTGGCCGAGGCGCTGAACCAGGTGATGCCGGGTGCGGGTTCGCTGGCGACGCCGTTCGGTGGCGATCCGTCGGTGAAGCCGAAACCGGGGGCGGTTCCGCCGGTCGACCAGGGCGCCGTCACCCCGCCCGGTAACGGCACCACACCGCAGCCGGGGACGACTCCGCCCGCGGGGTCGACGCAGGAGGCCGCGGCCGCCGAGCTCAGCCGCAAGATCGAGGCGGTGCGCACGGCGATGCGGACGGGCAACTTCACCGATTTCGGTAAGGCGCTGGAAGAACTGGACGCCGCGGTGAAGGCGTATCAGGACGCAGGCGGCCGGTAGCCGGCCGCCGCGCAGCAGCAAGAAAGGCCCCGTCTGGTCGACGGGGCCTTTCTTGTGCAGGGGGAACGGTGGATCAGCCGCCGATCGAGGCGATCAGCGGAGCGTTGGCGTCGAGCAGGGCCTGGTACTGGCCCGCGACACCGTACTGGTCGGCCAGCGACTTGCCCGCGGCCTTGGCCTGGTCGACGGCAGCCTGGACATCGGTCTTGGCCTCGGCGGGCAGTTCGACCGGCAGTTCGACGGCGGGCTCCTCGACCACCTCGGGCTCGGATGCGCCCGACTGGAGGAACTGACCGCAGTGCGGCCACGCGCCGACGCCCTGGCTGGCGAGCACGTTCTCCGCGACGCGGATCTGCTCTTCCTTGCTGGCGTTGTGCGCCGAACCCTGGCCGCCGTTGGCCGCCCAGGTGCTCTGCGAGAACTGCAGGCCGCCGTAGTAGCCGTTGCCGGTGTTGATGCCCCAGTTGCCACCGCTCTCGCACTGGGCGACGCCGTCCCAGTTGTAGGCGGCGGCGGAGGCGGTGCCGGTGGCGAGGCCGAACGGAACGGCAACAAGGGCGCCGGCGATGGCGGCGACGCCAAGGGCGCGGGTGCTGAATTTCCGGGTCTCAGTCATGGGGGAGACGCTAACCAAAGAATCGACGCCGATCACATCTTGATAACGAGCCGATTCTGTGAACGGAATAGTCGCCTTTTCAATGTTTACGCTGCATAACCAGTGGGAATACCTAGATTCCGGTCGGTCTGTTATTGGACCGTTATGTGTTCGGGATCACGGGGTGATAGTGACGCCGCTCACCGAAACTCGGCCCCGGCGCGTGTAGTTGCCGGAATGTGTGATGGCTGCCACAGTCAAAGGGTGAGATGTGCGGTGTTGCTCGTCGAGAATTGGGCTTTTTGGTCACGAAACCCTTGTTGACCTCGCGATTTGGCGCCTGCGCACACCTGTGTGTAATGTTGTGTTCACACCGACGCGGGGTGGAGCAGCTCGGTAGCTCGCTGGGCTCATAACCCAGAGGTCGCAGGTTCAAATCCTGTCCCCGCTACAAAGAAAAGGCCCGGAACCACTGGTTCCGGGCCTTTTCCGTTTCTCCGGGTCGATTCAGGCGTCGAGGTCGCTGGCGACGAGCTCGGCGATCTTGTCCAGAGTCGGCTGATCGTCGCTGGTGATCACCACCTCGGCGCCCTGGCCTGCGCCGAGGGTCATGATCATCAGCGCGGAGCCCGCGTCTACCGGGTCGCCGCCCGTGACAGCGATGGTGACGGGAACTCCTGCCGCGCCGACCGCTTCGGCGATGAGGGCCGCGGGGCGGGCGTGCAGGCCGACCGAGGAGCCGACGGTGACGGTGGTGCTTGCCATGGGATATCTCCTTGTGTGCGAATGGATTACGCGGTGGTGAGAACAGGGGCGACGGACTGCTTGCGGGTGACTTCCTTGGCGAGGGTGACGCAGGCCGCGGCGACGAGCGTGCCGGCGACCAGCGACACCAGGAACCAGCCGAGATGCCCGATCGCGAAGAACACGAAGATGCCGCCGTGCGGTGCGCTCAAGGTGACGTCGGTAGCCATGATCAGGCCGCCGGTCACCGCGCCGCCGACCATCATCGACGGCAGCACCCGCAGCGGGTCGGCGGCGGCGAACGGGATCGCGCCCTCGGAGATGAACGAGGCGCCGAGCAGCCAGGCGGCCTTGCCGTTCTCGCGTTCGGCCTCGGTGTAGAGGCGCGGGCGCAGCACGGTCGACAGGGCCATCGCCAGCGGCGGCACCATGCCCGCGGCCATCACCGCGGCCATGATCCGCAGGGTCGCGATATCGGTGACCGAGAGTCCGGCGGCGGCGAATGAATAGGCGGCCTTGTTGACCGGACCACCGAGGTCGAAGCACATCATCACGCCCAGGATGACGCCGAGCGCGATGGCGGAGGTGCCGGACAGGCCGTTGAGCCAGTCGGTGAGTCCGTTGGTCACGGCGGCGAGGGGCTTGCCGAGCAGCACGAACATCACGATGCCGACGATCGCCGAGGCCAGCAGCGGGATGAGCACCACCGGCATGAGCCCGCGGGCCCACGTGGGTACCGGCAGCTTGCTCACCCACAGCGCCGCGAATCCGGCCACCAGACCGCCGACCAGACCGCCGAGGAATCCCGCGCCGACGAAGACCGCGATCGCGCCTGCGGTGAAACCCGGTGCGAGGCCGGGACGGTCGGCGATCGCGAAGGCGATGTATCCGGCCAGTGCCGGGACCAGGAAGCTGAAGGCGAGCGAGCCGATCTGGAAGAGCACGGCGCCGAAATAGGTGGCCAGACCGCCGTCGGGCAGGTCGGTGATCGAGTTGTCGAGCACGATCGCCTTCGCGCTGTCGGAGATCTCGTAGCCGCCGAGCAGGAAGCTCAGTGCGATCAGTAGACCACCCGCGGCGACGAACGGGATCATGTAACTGACGCCGGTGAGCAGGATCTGGCGCAGGCGGGTGCCCCATCCGATGCCCTTGGCCGCCGCCTGCGCGGGTGCGGGTGCGGTACCGCCGACGGTGGCGGCGTCCGCGGCGGTACTCGCCGCGACGGCCTCCGCGATCATGGTGTCGGGCTCGTTGATGGCGCGTTTGACGCCGGACTCGATCACCGGCTTGCCCGCGAACCGGCTTCGGTCCTTCACCCCGACATCGGTGGCGAAGATGACGGCGTCGGCGGCGGCGATCGTGGCCGGGTCGAGTTTGTCGCCACCACTCGAGCCCTGGGTTTCCACCGCCACGTCGACTCCGGCCCGTTCGCCCGCGGCGACCAGGGAGTCGGCGGCCATGTAGGTGTGGGCGATGCCGGTCGGGCAGGCGGTGACCGCGACGATCTTCTTCGGCGCACCGGACTTCGCTGTGCTGACAGCCGGTGCATCGCCCGCAGTGCCGTCTCCAGCGGACGCTGGGTTGTCGCCCGGGTGTCCGGTGGGGGCCGTCGTCGCGCCATCGGTTGTCGCGCCGGAACCGGCCACGCCCACTGCGGCGGTACCGGCTGCCGCCGCGCCGACTCCGGCGGCCGATGACTCGGAGACAGGAGTCGCATCCCTATCGTCCGCGGCGGAGGAGGTCCCCGTTCCGCCGTCGGCGGGCGAACCGGACCCGGCCGCACCAGCCGATCCCGTCGCCGCTGTGCCACCGGGGGAAGGTGTGGTCGCGGCCGGTGGGGGATTGATGACGCCGTCGACCAGGGCGACCACGTCCGCCGGTGTCGCGGCCGCGCGTAGGTCGGCGACGAAGGCAGGCCGGACCAGTGCGCGAGCCAACGACGACAACAATTTCATGTGCTCCGCGCCCGCGCCTTCCGGAGCGGCGATCAGGAAGACCAGATCGGCGGGCCCGTCGGGAGCGCCGAAATCGACAGCGGGTGCGAGGCGGGCGAAAACCAGTGAGGCGGTGGTGACGGCGGCCGATCGGCAGTGCGGGATCGCGATGCCGCCGGGTAGCCCGGTGGCCGATTGCGACTCCCTGGCGAGGGCGGCTTCGGCCACCGCGCCGACGTCGGTCGCGCGGCCCGTGGCGGCGAGCTTGTCCGCGAGCGCGGTGATCACGGCGCCCTTGTCGGCGCCGAGGTCGGCGTCGAGCGCGATCAGTTCTGGGGTGATGATCGAATCGGCCATCGTCGTGTCTTTCCGGAGTGGGGGTGGAGCAGGAGCTTGTCGGGTCCAGCGGTGTCGATCGGCGCGGTTATCGGCGTCGGCCGGTGGGGTAGCGCTGGGTGATGGATGTGTGGCGGTGGTGATCGCCGTCTGCGGTCGGATCTCGGATCAGCGGCGGACGAACGCGCAAGTCGCAGCGGTTCGAGTTCGGCGATGGGCGAAGGCGCCGGGCGCCGATCGTGGGGACGCTCATGCCGGGGCCGATGGTCGGTCGGCGGTGAGTGGGTGCGCGGTGACGGCTTCGAGGACGACGTCGGCGGGGCCGGGTAGTTCGGTGCCGGGGAGTGCGGTGGCGGCGCTGCCGTAGGCGACGGCGGTGCGCAGGCGGTCGGCGGGGGATTCACCCGCGAGGTCGGCGAGCAGGTAGCCGGCCAGGGCCGAGTCGCCCGCGCCGACGGTGCTGCGCGCGACGATCGGCGGGGCGGCGGCGAACCACGTGTCCTCGGCGGTGACCAGGACCGCGCCCGCCGCGCCCAGGGTTGCCAGCACCGCGACGACGCCACGGTCGATCAGCATCGTGGCAGCTTCGGCGGCGGCCGTGGGGTTCTCGAGGTCGACGGCGTCGAGGCCGGTGAGCTGAGCCAGCTCCTCCGAGTTCGGTTTGATGAGATCCGGTGCGGCGCCCACTGATTCGGCGAACAGGGCGAGCAGCGGCGCATCGGAGGTATCGACGGCGACGCGGGTGCGACGCGTTCCGTCCGGCGAGACGGGCGGTGTGGACAACATCGCGACGAGCTGCGCGTACCAGTCGACGGGCACGCCCGGCGGTAATGATCCGGACAGCACGATCCACTCGGCTCCCGCGGCCACCTCCACGAGCAGCGCTGTGAGTTCGGCCAGCTCGCGCGCCGACAACGGACGGCCGGGCTCGTTGATCTTGGTCGTGGTGCCGTCGGATTCGGCGATGGTCAGATTCACCCTCGGCCCGCCGGGCACCGGTACCGTGCGGAATTCGATGCCCGCCGTACGCAATCCGTGCACGACGGGGTCGTCGTCGGCCCCCGGCAGCACCGCCGTGACCGCCGCCCCGCCCCCGGACACCACTCGCGCGACATTGACTCCCTTGCCGCCGGGGTGCGAGGTGACGCTCGCCGCGCGATGCACCTGCCCGCGCCGCAACGGCTCGGTGAGGGTGACCGTGCGGTCGACACTCGGGTTCGCGGTCAGCGTGACGATCATGCGAGTACCACCTCGATTCCTTCGGCGACCAGTTCCGCGTGTGCGGTGGCCGGGATGTCGGTATCGGTGACCAGGACGTCGACCTCGGCGGCACTGCCGAAGCGCACGAAGTCCTCGCGCCCGATCTTGCTCGCGTCGGCGACCACGACGACCCGGTCGGCGGCGGCGATCATCGCGCGTTTCACGGCGGCTTCCTCCGGATCGGGGGTGGACAGCCCGTGTCGCACCGTCAGCGCGTTGGTGCCCAGAAACGCGACGTCGACCCGTAGTTCGCCGAGCAGCCGCAAGGACTCGGCGCCGACGGCGGCCTGGGTGACGCCGCGAACCCGCCCGCCGAGCAGGTGCAACCGGACACCCGCGAACCCGGTGAGGCGCGCGGCGACCGGTAGCGAGTTGGTGACGGTGACCAGGTCGACGTCGGCCGGCATGGCCGCGGCCACCCGCACGGTCGTCGTGCCCGCGTCGAACAGCACGCTGCCGCCCGTTCGCGGCAGGTACCGCTGCGCGAGTTCGGCGATCCGGTCCTTCTCCGCGGCGCGAGTGCTGTCGCGCTCGGCGGTGCCCGGTTCGAAGGTCGTGAGCGCGCCGGAACCGACCGCGCCCCCGTGCACCCGCCGGATCACCCCGAGTCGGTCGAGCACCGCCAGATCGCGGCGCACGGTTTCGGTGGTGACCCCGTACTGGTCGGCGAGTTCGGCGACGGAGACGCGCCCGCGATGCCCGATCAGGGTCGCGATCGCCTGCTGCCGTTCCTCGGCGTACATGGAGTTCCTCCGGTCTCGATGAATCTTTACTTATGTTGTTTTATGCCCATTTGTGTGGTTTTGTCAATGAATTTTGGTGATCCGAGTCACAACTGTTGCCCTCTGCCTATCGCGTGAATGGTGCCGACAGTCACACCACAACAGTGCGGGTGCTCGACATCACCGCGGAAATCAGTGCAGGTCAACGGCTTTCGCGTGCGCTTTCACGTCGCTGTTACGCGCCTCGTCCAAGATCGACACGAAGGCCGGAGACGCTGACCCCATGTGGCGATTCGCAGTGCGACCCCGTGTCACGGTCCTGGCCTGCGAGGTATGCGGCAGACTGCCGCATCCCGGCCGGACCAGGCTCACGCTGGCCAAACTCGCGGCGGTGTTCCCGGTGGAGCTGGCGCTACACGCGTTGGTCGTCCATCTGCACCCGCCGTACCTGCTGACCGTCGCCCTGCTCACGGTCACCACCACGATCCTGGTGATCTGGGTGGTGGAGCCGTCGGCGATGCGAATGCTCGGCGGCTGGCTGCACAGCCCGGAACTACGGCACCGCGACCGCATCGACTCCGCGCCCGCGCTCTGGCGGATCCGCGTGCGCCTGGCCGACCGTCCCGGCGCGCTCGAGACGCTGGCCAAACATCTCGCCCACCGCGACGCCAACATTCTCACCGTGCACGTGCACCAGCTCGAGGACGCCGTCCTCGACGAACTCGTCGTCGCCGCGCCCGCCGAGGTCACCGCGCACGCGATCACCTCCGCCGCCGAACACGCGGGAGGGTCCGGAGTGCGGGTCTGGCCCGCGACCGTGCTGTCGCTGATCGATGGTCAGACCAAGGCGCTGGCCATCGCCGCCCGCATCGTCGGCGATCCGGACGAATTACCCTTGGCCGTCGCCGAACTGCTGGGCGCGCGCTACCTCGCGCCCGGCACGCCGGAGGTGAGCGAACCGGGCGAGGGCACGCTGCTGGAACTGGACCGTGACGATCGTCGCTGGGGTTTCGTACGCCCCGACGAACCGTTCACCCCCGCGGAAATCGCCCGCGCGCATCGGCTCGCCGATCTGGCGGTGCTCACCGCGCGACGACGGTGAGGTTCAGTCGAAGCCGAGGTCGCTGGTGAGCGGATCGCGTAGGGCGCCCTCGGCGGCCCGCAGGCGATCGGTGACCGAGGTCAGCAGATCCATCGAATCCTGGGACAGCCCGAGCGCGAGGCGGGTCAGGTGACGGATGGCATCGCAATGGAAGAGGTCGGCGAGTAGAGCGTCCGGGTCGGCGGGCGCGGCCGAGTGTTCGACGACGGTCACGGCAGGGGCACTCACAATCTCGTATTTTCGAGTATGACGCACCTTACATCCACCCTGCGGTCCGTGAACCCCGGTCGGCGTGCGAAAGTGCAGCAATGAGTCAGTTCGCCGACTATCAGAACGAGATCTACCTGGCCGCGCTCGGTGGGATCCAGCCCGAATTTCCCATGGATTACGCGACGCTCGAGCGCAAAGCCACTGCGGCACTGCCGGATTCGTTGCTGAACTATATCGCAGGCGGAGCGGGCGACGAGCTCACACAGCGGCGCAACGCCGAAGCGTTCGCCGATTGGGGTCTGGTGCCGCGAATGCTGGTCGGCGCCTCCGAGCGCGACCTCGCCGTCACCGCCTTCGGCCACACCTTCGCCAACCCGCTGTTCCTCGCGCCGGTCGGGGTGATCGGTCTGGTCGGCGAGAAGGGCCACGGTGACATCGCGGTGGCCGAGGCGTCGGCGCAGACCGGTGTGCCCGCGATGTACTCGACGCTGATGGAGGACCCGCTCGAGGACGTACGGCCGCACGCGGGCGACACGCCTTCGTTCTTTCAGCTGTACACGCCGAAGAACCGTGAGCTCGCCGAGAGTCTGGTGCACCGGGCCGAGGCCGCGGGGTACGCGGGAATCACGGTCACCCTCGACACCTGGGTGCCCGGTTGGCGTCCGCGCGACCTGGCCGGCGGGAACTTCCCGCAGCTGCGTGGGCACGTGCTGAAGAACTACACCAGCGACCCGGTCTTCCAGCAGATGGTCGGCTCCGACGATCCCAAATTGATTGTCCTGCACTGGATCGCGACCTTCGGCAATTCGCTGACCTGGGATGATCTCGGTTGGCTGCGCTCGATCACCGATCTGCCGCTGATCCTCAAGGGCATCTCGCATCCCGAGGACGCGCGCAAGGCGATCGACTTCGGCGCCGACGGGATCTACTGCTCCAATCACGGTGGGCGCCAGGCCAACGGTGGGCTGAGCGCGCTGGAGACCTTGCCCGCGGTCGTGGCCGCCTGTGACGACCGGGTGCCGGTGCTGTTCGACTCCGGGGTGCGCTCGGGCGCCGATGTGGTGAAGGCGCTCGGACTCGGCGCGTCGATGGTCGGGCTCGGCAGGCCGTATGTGTACGCGCTCGCGCTGGGCGGTGTGCGCGGCCTGGTGCATCTGCTGCGCAGCTACGCGGCCGAAGCGGATCTGCTGATGGCGGTCAACGGCTATCGCGATGTGGCCGCGGTGCGCGAGAACATCCGGCCGACGACGCGCGGCCGCGCCACTCTCGGCTGACGGTGTCGCGGCCCGGAAGCCCCGAGCAGGAGGGTCTTTCGGGCCGTGTGGGCGGCTCGGGGGAGAACTTGTCGGTGCTGTGCGGCATCATCGGTGCGAAGACCACGCTGTAGCACCAACCCCCGGAGTCCACGATGTCCTCGCCGAGCACCAAGTCCGCATCCCGCCGATCAGCACCGCCGGTACTATCCGACGCCGAGCTCGCGCGTATCGCAGGCGAGCTCGCCGAGGGCAAACCGCCGATGGTGTGGTTCACCGCCGCCGCTGTCGGTGTCGCCGAGGGGAAGTCGGGCAAGGTTGTCGCGCTCGACGACCCGTCCGCAGGCGACTTCCTGCAGGTGCGGCCCACCGGTTCCAAAGATGTGCTCTCGTTCGGCCCGAGCGAGGTGACGCTGACCAAGCCGGCCCGCGGGACTACCGTAGCGCCGGGCGGATCCGCACGGACCCGCCCGGACAGTGCCCCCGCGCCGAGCAACCGAAAGGACAACACTGTGACCCAGCCGTCGACCCTGCCGAGCGCTGCTACGCCCGCGCCGAGGTCGCTCGCCCCGGTAGCCGATGATCCCAAGCCCGCCCCGGCAACGCCGCGGCCGGCGAAGGCTCCCGCGGTGCGCAAGGCCAAGGTGGCCGAGGTGACCGTCACCCTCACCGGAACCGCCGATGGTGAGTGGACCGTCGATGTGATCAACGGCAAGAAGCGCAGTGTGAAGGGGTTGGCGGTCAGCAGTGCGGCCGTAGCTCAGGCCGCGAAGATCCTGCACCCCGAGGTGGAGGAAGTGGTCGCCGGGATTCTGGAGGCTGCGCGGGGGGCTCAGCAGGCGAAGGTCGCGCAGTTGCAGGCCGAGCTGGAGGCGGCTCGGAAGCTGTTGGAGGAGTTGGGGGACTGACCTACTGGGCCACCCGCTGAATCCGCGGGGAGGCGGAGACGCGCCGCCGCGTCGACGGCTTTCTCAGTTCGTCGTGGAAGCTGAGGCCGAGGCGGTATTCCTTGGCGTGATACATGGCGGCGTCGGCGGTGCGGATCAGGTCGTAGATGGTTGTCTCGGTGGGGCGGGTGGTCACGCAGGCGACGCCGATGCTGGCGGTGATGGGGATTTCACCGCAGCTCAGCTCGAAGGGGCGGATGAAGGCGCCGAGGATGTGTTCGGCCAGCACGGCGGCTTCGGTGCGGGTGCGTGGTGCCAGGACCACGAATTCGTCGCCGCCGTAGCGGGCCGTGAGATCGGCGCTGGCGGTGGTGCGGCGGATGCGGGACGCGGCGTTGGCGATGAGTTCGTCGCCGACGGCGTGACCGTAGCTGTCGTTCACCATTTTGAAGCCGTCGAGGTCGATGAACAGCAGGCACAGTGGTTTTCCGGCCCACTGATCGCGATAGCGGTGTGGTGCGCGCAGCAGCGCGGCCCGGTTGAACAGCCCGGTGAGCAGGTCGTGGTCGGCCTGGTACTGGGCGCGGCGTTCGCTGCGCATGCTGCGCGCGATGGCGCGTTCGCTGCGCACCAGGACACCGACCAACAGCAACGTGAGCAGCGCGCAGATCACCACGCGGTCGACCACCCCGAGCTCGGCGCCGACCACACTCACCAGCGAGGCCGCCACCAGTGCCACCGCGATCATCCCGGCCCGCTGCCGCGATCGATGCGGTCCCACATCCTCGGCGTCGCGCAACCCGCCCATCGTCGGCTGCACCGCGGCCAGCCCGGCCAGCAGATACGCCCACTGCTGTGGCACCAGTGCGACTTCGGGATCGACCGCGATCGTGCCTGCGGCAGTGAGACTTTCGATCAACCCACCGATGAGCACGGCGATCAGTGCGGCCTGCAACAACCGCAGCGATGTCTCCGAGCGCACCACCGTCGCCAGCGAATGCGCGAGCACGGTCGCCAGCAGCGCGTGGATCAGCGGATAGCTCGCGGCCAGCGCGGTATCGACGAACCCGGTGCTGTGCCGCAGGATCGGTGAGATCAGGAATGTCCACGAGGCCAGCAGCGCGCTGAGCCCGATGAGCGTCGAATCCAGCCAGAGGTCACGGGCATTGCGGAGGCGGTGCGGCTGCAACCAGCCGACGGCGGCCAAGCCCAGGCACAGCGAGGCCGCCAAGGTACACAGATCGTCGACCGGGTGCCAGCTCGGGTGCAGCCCGAGCGCGCGTATCGCGGTGCCCGCGGCGAACAGCGGCACCGACGCGGCCAGCAGGTACCAGGGCAGCCGGTGCGCGGGTCGATGGCAGTACATGCCGTACCCGATCATCGCCAGCGATCCCGCGACGATCACGATGAGCAGCAGAAACGGCAGCGCCCGGCCGCCCGCCAGCGGCGCGATCAGCACGGCCCCCGCCGCGCCGAGCAGCACCACGCACCGTCGCAGGCTCCCGTAGCGTGTCTCGCTGATGGTCATCAGCCCCCCTCGATCTTGCTGCGCACGCGACGAGCGTCGATCGAATGTGAGGCCGGTGAATCACTCGAAGTATCGGCCGAGAGCACCGAGTGTTGTTGTCCGAGCACGATCCCCAGCCGGCAGTGCCGACGCTCAAAACCTTTACAACTCAGTCGATCATGACACGTCCACGGCCCTGCTGTCGATGCGTTGAGAGCATTGCCGCATACCGATTCGGCACCCGGTGCTCGACAGTTGCCCGCCGCGGTGTTCGGTGATGACATCGTCGCAGCAAGCGGAGGGAAGTACGGGTGGAGAAGTGGATCGCGCCGGGCCGGGTGAACATCATCGGCGAGCACACCGACTACAACGACGGGTTCGTGTTGCCGATCGCTCTGCCGCTCGGCGTCGTCTGCGCGGCCGGACCGCGCGGTGACGGGCTGGTGCGGCTCACCTCGGCGCAGCGGCCCGGTGAGGTCGTCGAGGTGGGCGTCGATGCTCTTGCGGCACAACGGGATCGGCTGCCCCGCTGGGCCCGCTATCCGCTCGGTGTCGTCGACGAGTTCGTTCGTGGCGGTCACCGCGTCACCGGGGTGGACCTCGAACTCGACGGCACGGTGCCGATCGGCGCGGGCCTGTCCTCGTCGGCGGCCCTGTGCTGCGCGGTGACGATCGCGCTGCGCGACCTGTTCGCGCCCGCGCTCACCGATCGGCGCATGATCGAGATCGCCAGGGCGGCGGAGAACGGCTTCGCCGGAGTGCCGACGGGCCTGCTCGACCAGTCCGCCTCGATCCTGTGTACCGAAGGCCACGCCCTGTTCCTCGACATCCGTGCCTTCGCCGACACGGAATCAGGTGCCGCAGAACAGATTCCGTTCGATCTCGCCACTGCCGGTCTGGCATTGATCGTCGCCGACACCGGCCACCCGCACGATCTGGCAGACGGCGGATATGCCGAGCGTAGAGCCCAGTGCGAAGCCGCCGCTGCCGCGCTGAATCTGTCCGCCCTGCGCGATGCCACCTCCGAAGACCTGCCACGCTTACGGGATCGAGTGCTGCGGCGTCGCGCGAGGCACGTGGTCACCGAGAACGCGCGGGTGCTCGCCGTCGTCGACCGGCTGCGCGCCGGTGCGGACCCGCGGGCGATCGGTGAGCTGCTGACGGCCTCGCACCACTCGCTGCGCGAGGACTTCGAGGTCTCCGCGCCCGCACTGGATCTCGCGGTCGACGCGGCACTCGCCGCGGGCGCACACGGTGCGCGCATGGTCGGCGGTGGCTTCGGCGGCAGCATCATCGCCCTGGTCGAGCACGTCGACCGGGTGGCCGAGAACATCATGCACCGTTTCGCCACCACAGGTTTCGCCCCGCCCCGCGTCTTCGCCGTCGAACCGGCAGCGGGAGCGCGCAAACTGGAGTGAACAGTTGTCCATTTTGTTCTGTGCGATTTCGCTGTGAGGCGCAGGACGGGCGCGCACAGTGGAAGCACCCGAAACAGTTCGACGGACGACGCGACCCGCGCCGTGTGAACGACGCTCGTGTACCGTCCGGCTCCAGGTCAGGAGGGACACGCTGTGCCGCTTGCCTTTTCGCTCGCCACCCCAGAAGCCTCATCGACACTGCGGCTCGACGCCGCCCCGGTCGACTACGCGCTGGTCGCCCTGTATTTCGTCTTCGTACTCGGCATCGGCCTGATCGCCCGGCGCCGGGTGTCGTCGAGTATCGACTTCTTCCTGTCCGGGCGCTCATTGCCCGCGTGGGTCACGGGCCTGGCGTTCATCTCCGCCAATCTCGGCGCGGTGGAGATCATGGGTATGTCCGCCAACGGCGCCCAGTACGGCTTCCCGACTTTCAACTACTTCTGGATCGGCGCCGTGCCCGCGATGCTGTTCCTCGGCGTGGTGATGATGCCGTTCTACTACGGCTCCAAGGTGCGTTCGGTGCCGGAATTCATGCGCAGGCGGTTCGGCACCGGCGCGCACCTGGTGAACGCGTTGAGCTTCGCGGTCGCCCAGGTGCTGATCGCGGGGGTGAACCTCTATCTGCTCGGCACCATCGTGAACGTGCTGCTGGGCTGGCCGCTGTGGATCTCGGTGGTCGTGGCCGCGGTGATCGTGCTGTCCTACGTCACCCTCGGCGGGCTTTCGGCCGCGATCTACAACGAGGTGCTGCAGTTTTTCGTGATCGTGGCCGCACTGCTGCCGCTGACCCTGGTCGGCCTGCACCGTGTCGGTGGCTGGGACGGCTTGCAGGACAAGGTGTCCGGCTCGCCGGGTGGCGCCGATCAGTTGCAGACCTGGCCGGGCAACGCGATGAGCGGTTTCACCGACAACTTCGCCTCGATCATGGGCATCGTGTTCGGTCTGGGATTCGTTCTCTCCTTCGGGTATTGGACAACCAATTTCGTAGAAGTGCAGCGCGCCTTGGCCACTCACTCGATCTCGGCTGCGCAGCGCACCCCCATCATCGGCGCCTATCCGAAGATGTTCATCCCGCTGATCGTGGTGATCCCCGGCATGATCAGCGCGGTCCTGGTGCCACAGATGATCGAGTACAAGCAGCAGGTCACCGCGAATCCCGATTTCGAGGGCGACGTCACCTACAACCAGGCGTTGTTGTTCTTGATGAAAGAGGTGCTGCCCAACGGCCTTCTCGGTGTCGGGCTCGCGGGTCTGCTGGCGGCGTTCATGGCCGGAATGGCGGCCAATGTCTCGGCGTTCAACACCGTGTTCAGCTTCGATCTGTGGCAGCAGTACGTTCGTAAGGGACGACCCGACGGGTACTACCTGAAGGTCGGCAGGCTGGCCACGGTCGGTGCGACGGTGGCGGCGATCTTCACCGCGTTCATCGCGGGCGGATTCAGCAACATGATGGACTACCTGCAGACCCTGTTCAGCTTCTTCAACGCACCGCTGTTCGCGACGTTCATCCTCGGCATGCTGTGGAAGCGGATGTCGCCGACCGCGGGCTGGGTCGGCCTGGTCAGTGGCACGCTCGCCGCCGTGTTCGTGTTCCTGCTCAACGAGACCGGGGTGACGAACCTGTCCGGGCAGGGCGCCAGCTTCGTCGCCGCGGGCGCCGCGTTCGTGGTCGACATCGCCGTCAGCGTCGCGGTCACCCTGGTGACCAGGCCGAAGCCGGCCGCCGAACTGGCCGGCCTGGTGTATTCCGAGACGCCGAAGGCGATGCGCACCGATGCCGATGCCGACTCGCTGCCCTGGTACCAGCGGCCGGCCCTGCTCGCCGGGATCGCCCTCGTACTGGTGATCGCCCTCAACATCATCGTCGGATAAGGAGTCAGCACCATGCTTTTCGATATCCGCACCATTGTCGGTGCGCTGCTCGGCAGCTACGGCGTCATCCTGGTGATCACCTCGCTGGTGCAGGACAGTGCGGCCCAGGAGGTCAAGACCGGCGGGATCGATGTGAATCTCTGGGCGGGGCTCGGCATGATCGGGTTCGCCGTCGTGTTCATCGGCTGGGCGCTGCTGCGCCCGGTCCAGGTCCCCGAGGTCGCGGCGATGACGATGGAGGAATTCACCCCGGATCCGTGACGCGTGTGCGCCCGGGTCGGTGTGCGGGGCGCGGTAGCGTCGAGACCATGGCGAACACGATGCGCGCGTTGCTGACCGGTGCCGGATCGCTCCGGGTCGGCACGGTGCCGGTTCCCGTGCCGGAGCTGGGTCAGCTGCTGGTCCGGGTCGCGGCGGTGTCGTTGAACAACGCCGATGCCAGTGCCGACGCGAGCTCCGACGGTGTCGAGCGGGTCGCCGGGTACGAGTTCAGCGGTGAGGTGGTCGGCGGTGACGACTCCCTGCGCGGACAGCGGGTGATGGGGACAGCGCCCGCCGCCTTCGCCGAATTCGTCGTGGTGGACAGCCGTCACGTGGTGCCGGTGCCCGCGCACTTGGCGCCGACGGCCGCCGCCGCCCTCCCGGTGGCGCTGTTCACCGAGCACGGCGCGCTCACTGTCGCCGGTGCGGCACCCGGGCAGACCGTGTTGGTCACGGCGGGCTCATCGGCGCTGGGACTGATCGGCATCCAGGTCGCCCGCGTACTCGGCGCCGCACGGGTACTGGCCACGACTCGGACGCCGGGTAAACGCACGCTGCTCGAGCGGGCGGGCGCCGACCTCGCGCTGTGTGTAGACGGCGCCGACCTGGCCGATGAGGTACTCGAAGCCACCCACGGTGCCGGGGTCGATGTCGTGCTCGACCATATCGGTGGCGCGATGGTCGACATCGCGATCGGGTCGACGGCACCGGGTGGCGTCGTGGTCAGTGTGGGCAGGCTCGGCGGCGCCGAAGCCACCATCGACCTGTTCGGTTTGGCGCGCCGTCGGGTCCGCCTGCAATCGGTGTCCTACGGTTTCACCCCGCCGGAGGTGATCGGCGAGCGGCTCGCCGCCCTGACACCGGTCGTCTTGCCCGCCGTCGCCGACGGTCGGATCGCGGCTGTCATCGACAGCGTGCACCCCTTCGCAGATGCGGCCGCGGCCTTGGAACGCCTGCGTGGCGGCGCCACCGAGGGGAAAGTCGTGCTCACGCTGACCTGACACGCAGTGCCCCACAGCCGGAAACACAGGGCTCAGACTTCGATGGCCCCGGGGATTCCGTCCTCCACGACGAAACTCGCCCGCGTGCTGATCGGGGCACCCGGACGGCTCACATAGGGAACCACACGGAAGTCGTTGCGCCACTGGCGATGGTCGAGGTCGACGCGGACATAGCCGCGTTGCCGGTTGTAGAACTTCAGGTCCGGGTTGGCGGCCAGCAGGGTACGGCCCGCGTCGGTGAGGTCCGCGCCGTCGCTGCCGGTACTGATCGACGTGCCGGTGAATTCTGTTGCCACGACGGGTGATTCGGGATCAGCGTAGTCGCGGCGTAGGTCGGCCACGTAGTTCTCGTGGCGGTCGCCGGTGATCACGACCAGGTTGTCGACCGCGTGGTCGGTGGCCGCGGCCAGCACCGTATTGCGGTCTGCGACATAGCCGTCCCAGGCGTCCGTGCCGAGCAGCAGGTCGGGGCCGGGGTCGTAGTCGGACTGGGCCATGGCGACCTGATTGCCGAGTACCTGCCAGCGGGCGGACGAGGTGGCGAAGCCGCCGACGAGCCAGTCACGTTGGGCCGCACCGAGAATGGTGCGGTCGGTGGCGAAGCGGTCGGCACATCCGATGACCGCCGAGCCGTCACCGCAGGCCTGCGGGGTGCGGTACTGCCTGGTGTCGATCATGGTGAATTCGGCCAGATCGCCGAATCGGTAGCGGCGGTGCAGGTGTATCGACGGGCCGACGGGCAGCTGCGCCAGGCGCATCGGCTGGTGCTCGTACATGGCCTGGAACGCAGCGGCCTTGCGGCGGCGGAACAGCGGCGCGAGGCGGTATACGTCGAAGCCGAGGCCGGGACTGTCACCGGCCCAGTTGTTGTCGAGCTCGTGATCGTCGAGGGTGACCAGCCAGGGGAACGCCGCGTGCGCGGCCTGGAGCGGCGCTTCGCCTTTGGCCTGGGCATAGCGCAGTCGGTAGCCCGCCAGATCCACTGCCTCGCCGGCGAGCTGCGGCGGCAGGTGCGCGCCGCGGCGGGCCAGCACCCAGGAGGATTCGTAGATGTAGTCGCCGAGATGCACGACGAGGTCGAGATCTTCGGCGCTGAGGTGTTCGTAGGCGGTGTAGTACCCCGAACTCCACGACTGGCACGACGCGAAGGCGAACCGGAGCCGCGCGGTCGGGCTGTCGAGCGCGGGCGCGGTGCGGGTGCGCCCGACCGGCGAGATCGCCGAACCGGCCCGGAACCGGTAGTAGTACCACCGATCCGGCGCCAGCCCGGCGATCTCGGGATGCACACTGTGCCCGAGCTCGCGGGTCGCCACCGCTGAGCCCCTGACCACGACTTTCGTGAATCGTTCGTCCTCGGCGACCTCGTAGTCGACGGTCACCGGGGAGACCGTCATCCCGCCGTACCCGTCGGGTGCGAGCGGATCGGGGGCGAGTCGCGTCCACAGCACCACTCCGTCCGGGGTCGGTTCGCCGGAAGCGACCCCGAGCGAGAACGGTTCGCCGAGCCGCCGTGGCGCGGCGAACCGCGCACTGCTCACCGCGGAGACCCCCACGAGAGCGGCGATCGAACCGCCGATGCCGCCGTGCAGGAGTTGTCGGCGAGACAGCGTCATCCGCTGATCCTTTCACCGCGGATCCGAACCATCCACCGATCGTGTCCGGTTCGACGTCGCGGTGCGGGTGTCAGAGCCGGAAGATCCGCGAGCCGACGGCCCATCCCGCGCTGGACCAGTTCGGACCGAAGCACGCCACGGTGCCCGCCTGGCCGACCGGCAGGTCCTGGCGGATCGTGTACGGCCCGACGGCGAAGGGCGCGATGTTGTAACCGATGCAGTCGACCTCGAGCCGGTAGGTGCCCTCACCGCCGTAACAACCACCATTGAACGCCCACGGGCCGTTCATCGATCCCTGGCAGCCGGGATCAGCGGCGGCTGTCCCCGCGGCGACACCGGTCAAGGCGACCGCGATGGCCGGAGCGGCCAAGCACATCGCTACTGCGCGAGCTGAGGTTCTCATGGGGAAGCTCCGATCATCGAGGGTCATGGGTTACATGGGATGTTTCCTCGATAGTTAGCCATGCGTTACACCTTGTCCGCGCGAGCGGCCAAGCCCAAGGCGACATCGATGAGCAGGAAAACGATCAAGCTCACGCCGATGAGCGGGAGGAACCAGCCGATGGCGACCGCCGCACCGACCAGCGGAACGGTGATCCACGGCGACGTGCGGCGCAGCACCCCACGCCGTGGCGGGACGGGCAGAGCGGCCCTGCGGGTGGGTCGACGCTGCCACCACATGCGGTAACCGAGCACGATCACGGTGACGAGGCCGATCATGATCGCGAGCAGCAGCAGCTGGTTGACAAGGCCGAACAGCAGACCCATGTGGAAGGCGATGCCCCAGTTGGTGAGCTTGGCCATCAGCGGCCAGTCGGCGAACGCCAGCCGGTCGGTGACCGTGCCGGTCGCGCCGTCGACGGCGAGCGAGTCGACGGTGTAGGTGCCGGGCAGGCGCAGTTCCTTGATGCCGAACGCCTTCTCCGGTGTCGCCGGGATGGCGATTTCGGCGCCCTGGGTGATGCCCTCGGCACGAGCGACCTCGTACACGCGATCGAGCTGCGCGATCCGCGCCGAGGGGTCGACCGGGGCCGGGACGGTCTGCCCGCCGCTGTGGTGGTCGCCGCCCGAGGACTGGGCGGGACCGGCGGTGCCCGGCAGCTTCACACTCACCGCGGGGGTGGTCCAGCTGAGTTCTTCGCGCAGCTTCGTGACGTTCTCACCGGCATGGGTCGACCACGTCATGCCGGTGGCCGAGAGCAGCAGCACCACGGGCAGGATCCAGACGCCGATCGCGCCGTGCCAGTTCATCTTTCGACGCCGGGTCTGGGACAGATCCGGCTTGAGCAGCCACTGCGCCGAGCGCCGCTCGCGCCGCTTGCGCACCCGGTGCACCCACAGCACCAGCCCGAACAGCGCGATCACCCACAGCCACGACGCGGCCAGTTCGCTGTAGAGCCTGCCGGGTTCGCCCAGGTGCAGGCTGCGATGGAACTCGCTGAGCCAGGTGCGCAGCGGCAGCGCGCCACCACTTCCGTAGACCACGGACTCGCCGACCGGCTGGGCGGTGTGCGGGTCGACGAACACCGACAGCCGCTCGGAATCGCCGAGCGCCGGATCGTTGAACAGGACGCGCGTGGTGTCGCCCTCGTTCGGGGCGGGGGCGACCGCGACCAGGGTGAGGTCGGGGCGCGCCGCGACTGCCGCGCCGACCTGGGCGGACAGGGCCTGGTCGGGCCCGGTGGTGTCGACCTGCAACAGATCGCGCGAGACGAACCCTTCGATCGTCGGCGCGATCGCGTACAGCGCGCCGGTGAGCGCGGCGATCAGGATGAACGGGGCGACGAAGAACCCCGCGTAGAAGTGCAGGCGCAGGGCCAGCGGAGACAGGCGTAAGCCCCGGCGTGCGCCGGAACGGGGACTGTCACCGGGGATCGGTGGTGCCGAGGGGGAGTTCTCCTCGGCCGGACGAGTGTCCGTGATGCTCATGCTGATTCATTTCTGGAGTACTGGAACCCGGTGCGCGCGGACAGGTCCGGCTCGGCGCCCGCGTCGCCGACGGCACGCGAAGGCTGTCGACCTGGTGCGGCGTGGAGCCTGCCGATCGCTGGGCGCGGACTTCGTCCGAGCGGAGCCGGACGAACACGGCCGACCGGCGGCGCACGTCGAGCGCCACGCTCACGTCGAGAGAACGGGTGACGTCAGCGTGGGGAGGCGACAACGAGGCGCGCGGGTTCGACACGGGGACAGCGCACGACGAGTCCGTGCACCGGGTGAGGGAAAGGTCAGAAAGGAATCGCGAGCGGGGGAGCGCGGGTTCGCAGCGACGACGTGGCGAAGATCCGCAGGATGACGCGGTCGCGGTGGGCCAGGCGCAACGGCGCCGGGTCGGGGATGCGGGGAGTGCGGTAGCGCAGCGGCAGGATGCGTGCCAGCACAGCGCCGCCGACCCGGTATGCGGCCTCGGCGCCCACGATGACGACGGCCGCGAGCAGCGCGGCGACGGTGTGGGCGGTGAGCATGCCGAGTCCGAGCGAATCGTCAGCCGAGTGCGAGTGCCCCGACCAGCTCATCGTGGTGTGGCCGACCAGCTGACCACCCAGCAGCACCGCCGCCAAACCCAGCGCACCGTGACGCAGTGGTCCGATCCCGGCGACCAGTGCGCCGACAACCGCCGAGGCCGCGGCCAGCAACACGATCGCGGTGCTGCCCGGCAGCGCCCCACCGGCGGCCAGCCCGTGCGCGGCCAACGACAGCGCGCCCGACATCGAGCCCGCGCAGGCACCACGCAGCCGCGCGCCGACAGCACGCGACGGCGCGGACGCCTGCTCGAACCCGATGATCACGCGCTGATGATAGTCGACCGACGAGGCCCGCTCGGCGGCAATAGAGCGGGCTACGTCCAGCCGTTGTCAGTCCGTCTCGACCGGCATCTCGATCAGCGGCTTGCGCAGCAGTTTGCCGGTGGCGTTGCGGGGCAGTTCGTCGACGAAGATCACCTCGCGCGGCACCTTGTAGCGGGCCAGGTTCTCGCGGACGTATTCCTTGATCTCCTTGGCGTCGCGCTTGGACTCCGGGCCGGGCACCACGATCGCGCGCAGCCGTTTGCCGTAGTCGTGGTCGTCGACGCCGACCACCGCGGCCTCGAACACATCGGCGCGGCCCGCGATGAGGTTCTCCACTTCCAGCGGGAAGACGTTCTCGCCGCCGGAGACGATCATGTCGTCGTCGCGGCCGTCGATGTAGAGCAGACCGTCGGCATCGAAATGGCCGACGTCACCGCTCGACATCATGCCGTCGACCATTTCCTTGGTCCGGCCGTCGGTGTACCCGGTGAACGCGAACCCGTTGTCCACGAAGATCGTTCCGGTGACATTCGGGGCGGTGATCGGCTTGCGGTTCTCGTCGAGCAGCACGATCCGGATGCCGACGGGCGCCTTGCCCGCCGTGGTCGGCGCCTTGCGCAGATCCTCCGGGGTGGCCACGGTCATCACCGCGCATTCGGTGGAGCCGTAGAGGTTGTAGAGCGAATCACCGAAGTAGTCGAGGGTGCGGGTGACCACGTCGGGGGCGATCGCCGAGCCCGCGGCGAAGATGACCTTCATCGTCGACGGGTCGTACTTCGCCAGCACCTGCTCGTCCAGATCGAGGATGCGCTGCAGCATCGTCGGCACCACGACCAGCGAATCCGCCTTGTACTTCACCACATTGGCGAGCGTCTGCTCCGGGTCGAACCGGCGCTGCTGGAAGATGACCCGGTTTCCCAGGGCGAGCCCGAGGGTGAACTGCGACAGGCCGGTGCCGTGGAAGATCGGCGCCGCCATGATCATGGTGCCGTTGTTGGGCAGCGGCACCCGATCCACGAACTGCGCCGACGCGAACGGGCTCACCTTGTCGCGCGGTGCGCCCTTGGGTGTGCCGGTGGTGCCGCTGGTCAGGATCACCATGCCGCCGGGCTTGCTCGGTGCGGTGATCGCGGCGGTCGAACGATCCGCCGACAGCGATGCCACAGTCGGGATCGACGGGTCGGCGCCGTGCGCTTCGTCGACCCAGGTGAGTACCCGCGGGATGTCGGTGGGGATGGCGCTCATCAGGTCGAGGAACTCGCTGTCGTGCAGCACCGCCTTGACCTTCTCGCGCGCGGCGACATCGGCGAACTGCGGCTTGGCGAACCCGGTGTTCATCAGCACCGCGCGCACACCGAGCTTGCCCGCCGCCAGCAGGCTCAACACCATGCCGCGATGGTCGCGGGCCAGCACGGCGATCACGTCGCCCTCGCTGATCCCGCTCGCGCGCAGGCCGCGGGCGAAGGCGTTGGACTGCGCGTCGAGTTCGCCGAAGGTGATCTCACCCAGTTCGTCGACGATGGCGCCCGCCTGCGGCCTGCTCTGCGCGGCGTGCATGACGACGCCGGCGAACGGGCCGAACTTCGAGACATTGCGGAACGAACGGGCAGCGTGGTCGAGGCGCAGCGGATTGAACAGCTTGCGATCGACCATGACCTTGACGCCGAGCGCGAAGTCACCGGCACGTCGGGCGGTAGTACCTAGCGCGGGCAGAGACAGAGACATCGAACAGCCTTCCGGCAGACCGAGCCCACGCAGAACCGCAGGCCGGACCGCGTCTTCGAGATCCAGTGCTGTCGCTAACACTAGCAAGCGATCCGGCCGCGCTGTCTACTCCGTAGTAGCCAGCGCCTATCCCTGTGAGACCTCATAGTCGATGAGGGTGCGGCGCACGATCTTGCCGGTGGCGTTGCGGGGCAGTTCGTCGAGGAAGATCACCTCGCGCGGCACCTTGAACCTGGCCAGATTCGCCTTGACGTGCGCCTGGAGTTCGGCGGCGTCGAGGGTGTGACCTTCTTCGAGAACGACGAAGGCGCGCAGGCGTTTGCCGAACTCCGGATCGTCGACGCCGATCACCGCCACGTCGAAGATCTCGGGCCGCTCGACCAGCAGGTTCTCGACTTCCTGCGGGTACACGTTCTCGCCGCCGGAGACGATCATGTCGTCATCGCGACCGTCGACCATGAGCAGCCCGGTGTCGGTGAAATGGCCCATGTCGCCGCTGGACATGAAGCCGTCGATGATCTGCTTGTGCCTGCCGTCGGTGTAGCCCTCGAACGGCGCGCCACTGCGCACGAAGATCCGGCCACGCGCGCCCGGCGTCTCGACCCGCTGATCCTGGTCGTCGTAGAGGCGGACCTCGCAGGTGATCGGCGAACGGCCGACCGTGCCCGGCGCTTCCGCCAGCTCGGCTGGGTTCGCGATGGTCGCGATGGCGACCTCGGTCGACCCGTAGAGGTTGTAGAGCACCGGTCCGAAGGCCTCGGTGGCCTTGATGCACAGCTCCGGGGTGAGCGCGGAGCCGGCGAACAGGATGACCTTCAGCGAGGACAGGTCGTATTTCGCGCGGACGTCGGCGGGCAGCTCGGTCATCCGGTGCAGCATCGTCGGCACACACACCAGCATCTCGACCTTGTGCTCGGCGATCGCGGCGAGGGTGGCCTCGGCATCGAATCGACGGCGCATGACGATCTTGTTCGACAGGATCGTGTTGACCAGCCAGGTGCCCAGACCCGTGCTGTGGAAGATCGGCGACACGATCATCGCCGTTCCGCGCTTCGGGAACGGCACGCGGTCGACGAACTGCGCGGTCGCCATCGGCGTGACCTTGGTGCGCGGTGCGCCCTTGGGCAGGCCGGTGGTGCCGCTGGTGAGGATGATGAAGCCGCCCGGCTTACTCGGCGCGGGCAGATCCTCGGTGGAGTTGTTCGCGATGAGGTCGTCGAATGTCGTGGCGCCCGCGGGGAGTTCGGTGCCTTCGTCGACCCAGGTGAGGTAGCGCGGCAGGTCGGCGGGCAGTGCGTCGAGCAGGCCGAGGAACTCGCTGTCGTGCAGCACCGCGCGCACGTTCTCGCGTTCACAGACCTCCGCGAACTGCGGTTTGGCGAAGCCGGTGTTCATCAGCGCAATGCGCGCGCCCAGCTTGCCCGCCGCGATCATCGACATGATCAGCCCGCGGTGATCGCGGGCCAGCACGGCGATGACCGTGCCCTCGCCGATGCCCGCTTCGCGTAACCCGCGGGCGATGGCGGTGGATTGCTCATCGAGCTCGCGATAGGTCAGCTCACCGCGCTCGTCCACGAGGGCCACCTGATCGGGGGCGACGCGGGCCGAATGGCGCACGAGGGTGGCCTGCGGGCCGTAGATCTTGGATTCCTTCATCGTCCGCAGGGTCTCCAGCGGCGTTTTGGGATCGGAGACTCCGCGCGCGCGCAGTACACCGATCGCCTTCACGCTTTCGAGCAGATGTGACAGGTTCACTCGACTACCTCCGCAGCTTGAATCACTCGACGCTCACCGTAGCAGTCGATGTGCTGTGCATCACAGTAGTCTAACCGGGCAATTGGGACATCTCCACAAGATCAGCGCTGGGCCGCCGCCAGCACCGCGAGGAGCGGGACCAGCCTGCCCTCCGGCACCTCGAAACGGCCCAATCCCGCGGTCTGCAACCAGCCGACGGCGGCCAGCTGGCGCAAGTGCTGGTAGATCTCGGGTGAGGTGCCCAGTTCCGCGATGGCGGCGAGATCGGCGGCGGTTCTGCGCCCGTAGACGATTTCCTGAAGTAGCCGCAGCCGCACCGGATCGGCCAGCGCAGCAAGGCAATTGGCCGCCTCGATGGTCCAGACATCACCGACGATGGCATCGGTGGGGTACTGGGCCTGCCAATCGAAGCGCTCACCGGTGGGCAGTTGCAACGCGCCCGCCAGCAGCACGCCGCCGGTGCGTTTTCCGGCATCGGCGAATTCCTGCCGCAGGCGCGCCACCGCCCACGGCAGCTGCGCGTGCTCGGGCTGCGCGCTCTCCAGCGCGGCAACGCGGCGTTCCAGTTCTTCGAGTCGGTCGACCAGATCCTCCACGCCGGTCAACCTACGCCACACCGAAGCTGTTGCGCTGCTTCACCGAAACGACAACGCACCCCGGACCGCGTGGACCCGGGGTGCGCAGTGGACGAACGTCAGCGCGTGACAGCACCGAACGAGGGCTGCTGGATGGTGCCGAGCTGGTAGGCGAACCCGTCCGGGTGCGCCTCGTCGACCGGCACCGGCCAGCGGTGCCACAGGTTGCCGTACACCGCCGCCACGACCAGCCCGGCGCCGGTGTTCAGCGACGCCGTGCGGATGGTGGTGTCGACCGGCACGTCCTGGTGTTCGCTCAGGACCGCGGTGCCGCTCTGCCCGCTGGACAGATTCAGCCACATGACCTCGAGCTTGGCGTTGCCCTGGTTGGGCGAGATGGTGCCGGGCCCGCCGAAGAAGCCGAGGCGGAAGCCGTCGATATCGAGGGCGATACCAGAGCCGTACACCCCTGGCCCGCCACCGTTCTGGCCGATATCGGAGGTCGCCGGGATCTGGAACGGCTGCGCGGGCAGCGCGACATCGACCGTGCCGTCGGCGGTGAGCTTGTCGAGGGCGGCGAGTGCGCCCGGATTGTTCGCCACCGACGTACGCAGCTGCGAGACGGCCGCGGCCACGTCGACAGTCTGTGTCGCCGGTTCCGCGACCGCGGGGCCCGCGAAGACGATGGCGACGGCGGCCGAGGTGACGGCTACCGCGGTGGTGAAGCGACGCATGAAACTCAGATGATGCATAACCAGCTCTCCTCGAGTGTTCCTGGTACTGCTTTCCCTGGTAATTCGTCCGCTGTGCGAGTCGGCCGGGCTATCAGCCGCCGACCACCTGTGCACGGTACCGACAGCCGATGTGGGATCTGTCACTACCCCGGGGAAAGCCGAGTTCAGGACCTCGAGGGCCAGTTACGGCATGTTCGCGATCTCTACCTTGTAGCCCCGATAGAGCTCGGGTTTGGCGGTGAGGACCGGCATGTCCAGATTCTGCGCGGTGAACACCACGGGCGCGATCAGCGGCCAGTCGAGATGGTCGTCGACGATCGGCACGGTGGTGCCGATGCGGATCGCGGTGGGGGCGTCGAGTTCGGCCCAGCGCACGGCGACGCGATTGTCGAGCAGGCGGCCGAGTTCGTCGATGTTGTCCACGGCGCGCATCGCGGCCATCAGACTCACAGTGGGCACCACCAGGATTCGGCGCTGCTGGGTGAACTGACGCATGATCACCTGCCCGAACAGCGGCGACAACGCCAGCGAGGTGAGCGCGGTGTGGTCGGCGACGCTCACTGGCGACTGTCCAGCGCGCCCATCAGCTTGCTCAGTTTGGCTTCCGCCTCGGCGATGTCTTCCGCCGAATGCTGGGTGATCCTGGCGTCGAGCTTGCCCAGGATCTGCTCACGCAGATCGTCGTTGAAGTACGCGGGAGGCAGTGCCCCGTGCCGCAACACCTCAGCGGGTACCACCGCGACCAATTCTTTCCCCTCCCGCGTCACGATCACGGGCCGTCCGCTCGCGGACACCCCGTCGAAAACACTACCCAGCTGACCACGTAACTCGGTCAGCGGCACACTGTCGTAATCGGCCATAGTCAACTGTACATCGCTGTGTACAGTCGCGCCGACCGATCGCTCAGGCGACCTTGCGGGCAGGTTCGCTGCGGTAGCGGGTAACCGGGCCGTCGATGCCGAGCAGGCGCCAGGTCAGCTTGGCGACCGGGTTCATCAGGCCGCTGTTGGTGGCGAGGGCACGCACATCGCCGAAGATATTGCGCATCGTGGTCTGCGATTCCTCGCTGCTCCAGTAGGCCTCGCGCATGACCTCTGCCGGAATGTCGAACTTCTCGACGAATTCCTTGGGCGGGGTCATGATCATGTCGAGCATCACCCGCATGGCGATCGGGAAGGCCACGGAGAGAACCGATTTCGTGATCGGGTTCATGCCGGGCACGTTGCGGCGCAGGTATTCGTGGGCGAAGGAGATGTGCCGGGCTTCCTCGGCCACGTGGATCTGCATCACCCGCTGCACCATCGGGTGCAGATCGACGCCGGCGCGCAGCAGCGACTTCTGCAGGTGATCGATCGGCTCCTCGCCGCCGAGGATCATCGTGAAGAACAGTTCGGGGAAGTACTTCACCGCGGGCCATATGGCCATCGTCAGCTTGCGATCGATGGTGCCCATGCCGATCACATCGCGGTAGCCGATGCGGTTGATCATCTCCTGGAACATCATCGTGTGGTTGCACTCTTCGGCAGCCTCGTGGGTGATGTACCGGAATTCCGGGTCGCCGTTGGGGACCGACACCAGGTACTGCATCAGCCCGCGGATCAGCAGCTGCTCGAAATCCAGGCCCACCTTGGCGATGCCGGCCTGGCGCCACATGCCGATGGCGATCTGCTTCTCGATCGGCTGGGCCTTGTACCAGGGGTGACGGCCCAGCGGGTCCTCTTCGGGCATGATCCAGCGCGGATCGTCGCTGTGCACGGCGAACTCGGGGGATTCCCAGTCGATGTCGACGTAGGGGTCGAAGTGCCGGTTGACCGAACCTTCGGACAGGTTGCGCAGGATCTCGTGGTATTCGGGATCGGTGGCGGTGTTCTTGATTGTCGACAGCATCAGCGGTGTCTCCTTTTGGTGTGGCGCGACTCCTACGTTATATGAGACTCAGAGTCCCACACAACCCCTCTGGTGGTCGGGTTCGTCCTTGCGGCGCGATCTACCAGCGCCGACGTACGATGAAACGTCGCAGGACACGCCGAACGGTTGACCAATCAGCCAGCGCACCTGGCTGTGAACGGGCGGGGCCCACGGGGTCGCGCACCGAGAGAGCGAGGATCCGATGGCACGTTCGACTCCCGCCAAGGCCGTCTGGCCTGCCCTACGCGTCGACTCCTGGTCCGACACGCGCGACACCCTGCACATGTGGTCGCAGATCATCGGCAAGCTGACCATGGCGGGCACTCCGCTGGTGAACCACTGGTGGAACGTCACGTTCGCGGTCAGCGCGCGCGGGATGACGACCGGCGCGATTTCCGTCGACGGCCGCCTGCTCGACATCGAATTCGACTTCGTCGACCACGAACTCGTCCTGCGCAGCAGCGACGGACGCCGCGCCACGATCGCCCTGCGCCCGCGCACGGTCGCCGACTTCTACGCCGAACTCGGCCATGTGCTCGGCCGGCTGGACATCGTCGTCGATATCGAAGCCTCACCCAACGAGGTCGACCCGGCCATCCCCTTCGCCGAGGACACCACCCACCACTCCTATGACGCCGACGCCGTCCACCTGTTCTGGCAACAGCTCGTCCAGATCGAGCGGGTATTCCAGCTCTGGCGTGCCGGGTTCGCCGGGAAATCCAGTCCGGTGCAATTCTTCTGGGGTTCCTTCGACCTGGCCTGCACCCGCTTCTCCGGCCGCCCCGCGCCCCTGCACCCCGGCGGCGCCCCCAACTGCGCCGACTGGGTGATGGAGGAGGCCTACTCCCGCGAATGCGCGAGCGCGGGCTTCTGGCCCGGTGGCACCGAAGGCACCTTCTACGCCTATTCCTACCCGGCTCCGGATGGATACTCCGCTCGTCCCGCAGGTCCCGACGGCGCCCAGTGGGACACCACCCTCGGCGAATTCGTCCTCCCGTACGACGTGGTCCGCAATTCCCCCGACCCCGACGCCACCCTCCTACACTTCCTCGATACCACCTACGCCTCCGCGGCCGACCTGGCCCACTGGGACCGCCCGCTCCTCGAAGTCGATCCGCACCGCCTCGATCGCCGACTCCACGTCGACGACACGACGGCGCTCTGACCGATCCCCACCCGGCGCGACATCACATCTCCCGCAACAGTTCTGTCAGCAGCGCTGGGTCGACCCGATAGGGCGTGTTGAACCCGAGCCGTCCGACGATTCCGTCGTAGCGCTCGTGCAGTTGCGCCGCCGCGCGGGCGGGGTCGGTGGCTGTGATCGCGACGGCGTCGAGGAAATCGTCGTCGACGAGGTCGGCCATCCGATCCCATTCCCCGTTCTTGGACATCGCTTTCAGGCGGGGTCCGAGTTCGGCTCGATCGTGCAATTGGAGAATCGGCCAGTAGGCCGGTGTCGATCCGTAGAACGCCAGCTGCTTTCGGACGGCCTGCCTGGCCGCGGCGAGCTCGCTGACGGATCTGCCGGTCGCGACCATCGCCGAATGGTGGATCACGATGTCGTCCACGGGTTTCCGTGCGCGCGCCGCACCGTGCGCCAGGGCGGGCAGGGTCACCTCGCGCAGAAATCTCGGCGTGCAGAACGGGTGCGACATGAATCCGTCGGCGACCTCGCCCGCCACCGCGGTCATGCCCGGACCTACCCCGGCGAGATAGATCGGCGGCGGTCCGAACCCGGCCACCTCGTCGGCCGCGGGGCGAAACAGTGGCGGCATCAGGGTGTGCTGATAGAACTCGCCCTGGTAATCGAGCCGCCCGCCCTGCTCCCAGCTCGCCCAGATGGCACGCACCGCCAGCACCATGTCGCGCATCCGGTCGGCTGGTCGGCTCCACGGCATCGAGTAGCGCCGGGTGATGTGCGCGCGGATCTGGCTCCCGAGACCGAGGACGAACCGACCACGGGAAAAGGCCTGGAGATCCCAGGCGATGGTGGCGAGCAACAGCGGATTGCGGGCGAACGCCACCGCGATCGAGGTACCGAGCTCGACCCGCTCGGTGTGTTCGGCGGCGAGCAACAGCGGCAGAAACGGGTCGTGCGCGCCTTCGAACGTCCAGATGCCCGCGTACCCCGCGGCCTCCGCGGCGGCGGCATCCTTGCCCATCGTGGCGAGCCCGCCGGTCAGCGTTGTGTCGATCTTCAAAACGCGCGTCCCATCACTGTCGTGTGCCGTCCAGCGGTGTTCGTGCCGGCGCGGACAAGTCGACCATCAACGTATCGCCGCGCAACCGTCGATCCGGGCTGATCCGGCAAACGCCGACGACACCGGCACGACCGGCCCGCGGATCAGACCGGGACACCGCCGTAGGTCCTGCGGTGCTTGGCCTCGAGAAAGGACAGCGCACCGAAGGCGATGAGGCCGAGCGCGATCAGCATGAGTAGCCAGGGGCCGAAGGGGTTTCCGGCGAAATCGTGCAGGACCGCGTCGACACCCTTGGCGGCCGCGGCGTCGTAGTTCACCGCCGCCACCATGGCGGCGAAACCGATCCCGATCACGACGGCGCCCCGGGCGAGATAGCCGACGCGACCCAGCCAGATCGCGGCCTGCCGCATACCGTGCGTCATCCAGCCCATCCGGAGGTCATCGGCGAAGTCCAGGCGCAGACCGCGCACCGTCTGCCAGATACCGAAGGCCAGGACGGCGATACCGATCAGCAGCACGACCACCTGCCCGCCCTCCCAGCTCAGGACGCGACCGGTCAGATCGCGGGCGACCGCATCGCTCGGCGTCGGCGCCCGGCCGTGCATCACGAACCGCAGGGTGCTCCAGAAGGCCAGGGCGTAAACGATTCCGGAGATCACGGCGTAGGCGCGGTGTCCGCCGGAATAGGTCCGCCGCGCACCGGCCACCTGCACCACGCGCCACACGACGAGCGCGGCGAAACCGAACACGAGGATCCACAGCAACAGATAGCCCAGCGGTTTCGCGGCGATCGCGGCCAGTGCTCCGCCGCCGTCGGGCTCGTGCTCGGCCGATCCGATCGCCAGCAGGAAAGCGAGAATGCCGAGCACGATGTAGGCGACGCCACGCGCCACGAAACCGAAACGGGCGGCAGCCTCCACTCCGCCGGAACCGGCTGACCTGCGCGGCGCCCGGTCATAGGTGCGGCGCCCCCAGCCCCGGTTTCGGTTGGAGCGCCACGTCCTTCGCCGATCGGTCCCGACCCGATCACGTCGCCGATATCTGTTCGCATTGCGAAATATGCTCATGGTGTTCCCTATCTCTTCAGCTGCGGGAATGCCCGCACCGTGGGGTTCAAACACCATGAATGGATTTTCGACGTAGCGAGATCTCCTGCCGGGCAACCGAATGCGTCGAAAACAAGAAATCCGGCGCGAGTCGGCAATCGACTCGCACCGGATTTCGTTGTCTATGTGGTCACTTCAGTTCGGAGCTGGTCTTTCCGAGCACGCGGCGAGCCACGATCAGCTGCTGGATCTGCTGGGTGCCTTCGAAGATGTCGAGGATCTTCGAGTCGCGGGCCCACTTCTCGAGCAGGGTGCGCTGGGAGTAGCCGATGGTGCCGGCCAGCTCCACTGCCTTGAGGGTGACGTCGGTGCCGGTGCGACCCGCCTTGGCCTTGGACATCGAGGCCTCGAGGGAGTTCGGCTTCTTGTTGTCGGCCATCCAGGCGGCGCGCAGGGAGAGCAGGTAGGCCGATTCGTAGTCGGCTTCCATGCGCAGGAACTCGGCGGCCGCCGCGGACTGGTTCATCGCGGGGGTGTCGTAGGAGATCTCGACCCCGGCCTCGGTGAGGACGGTACGCAGTTCCTCGAGCGCGGCGCGGGTGACGCCGACGGCCATCGCCGCCACGAGGGGACGGGTGTTGTCGAAGGTCTGCATGACCCCGGCAAAGCCCTTCTCCACGTTGACTTCCGGCGAACCGAGGATGTTGTCGGCGGGGATGCGGCAGTCCTGCAGCAGCAGCACCGCGGTGTCGGAGGCCTTGATGCCGAGCTTGTGCTCGAGCCGCGCCACCGACAGGCCCGGAGCGTCGCGCGGGACGACGAAGGACTTGATCGCGGCGCGACCGAGGCTCTTGTCGACCGAAGCCCACACCACGATGTGGGTGGCGCGCTCACCGCAGGTGACGAAGATCTTCTCGCCGTTGAGGACCCACTCGTCACCGTCGAGGGTGGCGGTGGTGGTGACGGCGGCGGAGTCGGAACCGAAGGACGGCTCGGTGATCGCCATCGCGGCCCACACCTTGCCGAAACGCGAGAGCTGCTCGTCGGTCGCGACCGCGGCGATCGCGGCGTTGCCCAGTCCCTGGTAGGGGATGGTGAGCATCAGGCCGACATCGCCCCACGAGGTCTCGAGGGCGTTGAGCAGCGCGGACATGTTGCCGCCGTTGGCATTCGCGGTCAGGTCCGCGGCGGTCTCGTCGTTACGGCCGCCCGCGGCGCCACCGATCTTCTGGGTGCCGGAATCGGCGAGCCCTTCGATCATGGCGGCCATCGTGTCGAGCTCGACCGGGTACTCGTGCTCGGCGAGGTCGTACTTGCGGGAAATGGGACGGAAGATCTGCGAGGCGACCTGGTGGGCCTGGTTGGCGCTCGCCTTCAGCTTCTTGGGGAGTTCGAGATTGATCATGAGGGGGCTCCTGGAAGGTGAGAAACGGGCCTAGACCAGCACGATGCCTTCGGCGACACCGACGGAACGAAGGTCGCGGTACCACCGCTCGACCGGGTGTTCCTTGGTGAAGCCGTGGCCGCCGAGCAGCTGCACGCCGTCCAGGCCGATCTGCATGCCCTTGTCGGTGGCCAGCTTGCGCGCCAGCGCCGCCTCACGGGCGAACGACAGACCCTGCTCGGCGCGCGAAGCACCACGCAGGGTGACCAGGCGCAGGCCGTCGAGCTCGATCGCCATGTTGGCGACCATGAAGGCCACCGCCTGGCGGTGCGAGATCGGCTCGCCGAACGCCTCACGCTCGTTCACGTACGGGATCACGTAGTCGAGCACGGCCTGGCCGGTGCCGATGGCCAGCGAGGCCCAACCCAGCCGGGCGAGCTGCACCGCGTCGCCGTACTCGGCGGCACGGGTCTTGGCGTCACTGTCGCCGAGGACGGCGTCGGCGCCGACGGCCACGTTGTCCAGGATCAGCCGGCCCAGGCCCGCGGCGCGCAGACCCATGCTCGGGTCGGCTTCCACCGACAGCCCGGCGGTGTCGGACTCGACGATGAACAGCGCGGGGCGCCCGTCGAGCTCGGCGGCCACGATGAACAGCTCGGCGTCGGCCGCGGCCGGGACCAGGCTCTTCACGCCGTTGAGCTTGTAGCCGCTGGGGGAGCGCACGGCCTTGGTCTGCAGCGCGAACGGGTCGAACAGGGCGCGCGGCTCGTTGATCACCACGGACGCCTGCGGCACACTCTCGCCGGTGAAGGCGGGTAGGTAGGTCTGCTGCTGGGCGTCGGTGCCCCACTGCGACAGGGCGACAGTGACACCGCTCGGCGCCAGAATCGGCAGCGCCAGGCCCATGTCACCGTGCGCCAGCGCCTCGGCGACCAGGGAGTTGGTGACGGCGCCGCGCTCGGAAGCCGCGCCTTCCAGCTCCTCGGGCACGTTGATCAGGGTGATGCCGAGTTCGGCGGCGCGCTCGAGCAGGTCGCGCGGGGCCTTGGCGGCATTGTCGGCGTCGTAGGCCGCGGGACGCAGGATCTCGCCCGCGAAATCACGCACCGTCTCGACGATCATCTGCTGCTCGTCGGACGGGGTGAGATCGAAGTAGTCCTTGGTCTTGGACTCGTTGTCGACCAGACGCTTGGGCTCACCGCCACCCGCGACCTTGGCGAACGTACGAGTGGCCGCGCCCAGGGTACGGAACCCGGTCTTGGTGCCCTCGTAGGTGACGCGCTCGATCGGCTTGCGCAGGTTGTACTTGCCCGCGAGCTCCGACCCGGTAATGGTCGTCAAAGCGCGCATCGCGGCGCCCATCCAGTCCCGTTTGGGCTGGCTGAGGCCGACCGCGGACGTGTCGTTCGGACGTCGCTTCGTCGCGCTGTCTCGAGTGCTCATCATCACCTGATTTCCTCGGCTGTCGGGGTGCCTTCGACCCCACCATCTTACTCTTCGGTAAGTCTATCTTACTCCAGAGTAAGAAGTGTGCTGACCCGTCGTCGAATCGCCGGTTTCTGTCACGCTGGTCGGGTGCCCGTCATCGCGCCGGTTTTCGCGCTCGTCCTGCTGGTGACCTCGGGGCGCTACGGCTACCACCGCGACGAGCTGTACTTCCTGGCCGCGGGTCGGCGGCTGGACTGGTCTTACCCCGATCAGCCGCCGTTGTCGCCGTTTCTGGCCAGATTCATGGCTGCGGTCGATCCCGATTCGTTATGTGTCATGAGATTGCCCGCCATCGCCGCGGCGACGTTCGTCGTGGTGTGTGCCGGGCTGATGGCGGGGGAGTTGGGTGGTGGGCGTGGCGCGCGAGCGCTGGCGGCCGGTGCGGTCGCGAGTTCCGCGCTGATGATGGGCGTGGGGCATCTGCTGGGGACGACGGTGTTCGATCTGGCGGCCTGGTCGCTGATCTGTCTGCTCGTGCTGAAGCTCGGGCGGGATCCGCGATGGTGGCTGGTGCTCGGATCGGTCGTCGGGATCGGGCTCCAGAACAAGGTACTGCTGATCGTGCCGGTCGGTGTGCTGGCCGCGACACTGGCCGCGACCGGACAGCGAAAGTTGTTCGCGACCAGGTACTTCGGGTTCGCTGTCGGCATCGCGCTGGTGTTGTGGGCGCCGTATATGTGGTGGCAGGCCGGCAACGGGTGGCCGCAGTGGGAGCTGAGCAGAGCCATCGCCGGTGGATCGTCGGGTACCTCGGATACGCCGATCATGTTCGTGCTCTTGCAGTTCGGGCTGTTCGGGCCGCTGCTGGTTCCGCTGTGGGGGTACGGATTGTGGCGGTTGTGGAATTCGCGGTGGCGGGCGTTTGCGCTGACCTACGCGGTGCTGTTCGTGGTATTTCTCGTGACCGGCGGCAAGGCCTACTACCTCGGCGGGATGTACCCGGTGCTGCTCGCGGCGGGTGCCGTAGGTCTGTGCCGGTGGCTGGGTGAGGACCGAAAACGCTGGGCGGCAGTCACTTCGGTGCTCACGGTCAACGCGGTGATGTCGGCGGTGTTGTTCCTGCCGGTGCTGCCGGTCGCGTGGTTACGCGACTCTGCGGTCCTCGCGATCAACTACGACGCGGGCGAGACCATCGCCTGGCCCCGCTACGTCGAACAGATCGCCGCTGCCCGCCCACCCGGTGTCCCCATCCTCACCGCCAACTACGGCGAAGCGGGTGCGATCGAACACTACGGACCTGAATATGACCTGACCACACCGTATTCCGGCCACAACGCCTACTGGTGGTGGGGACCTCCGCCCGACACCGCGACAGAGGTCCTCACCGTCGGCATCGACCATCGACGACTCACCGAGCTGTGTTCGATCGTCGAACCCGCGGGTGTGCTCGACAACGGTCTCGGCATCGACAACGACGAACAGGGTGAGCCGATGTTCGTCTGCCGGAACCCGATCCGGCCGTGGTCGCAGCTGTGGCCGCAACTGCGCACGCTCGGGTGATCGGTGGTTCGCCGGTCCTAGAGCCCGTGCCGATCGAGGAAATCGGTGAGCAGCTTCTGCCACTCGTCGGGACGCTCGACCATGACCACATGGCCTGCTTCGATTTCCGCGTATTCGGCGCCGGGTATCCCCGCGGCGAGTGCCCGCGAGTTCTCCGGATCGACGAGCAGATCGGCGGTGGTGGCGACGACGAGAGTCGGGACCGAGACAGTGGCGAGATCGGCGGTGGTGTCGACGGTTTCGATCAGGGCCGCCTGTTGGCGGGTACCGCCGGGGATCGAGCCGGCCGTCTGCCGGACCATCTCGTCGACTGTCGGTGCCGGAAGGCTGTTGACGAAATCCGTGGAGAAACCGGTGAGCAGAACCAAGCGGGCGAAGGATTCGTGCGCGCCCCGGTCGAGGAGGTCCTGCCAGGCCTGCACGGCCAACCGGGCTCGATTGTCGGGTGCGGCCAACCCGGCGGTGAGCAGCAGGCCCGTGACGCGGTCGGGATGACGTGCGGCAGCGCGCACGGCCACCGCGGTGCCGAGGGAGAAACCGACGATGGTGAAGGTCGGGACACCGGCGTCGGTGGCGGCCGCTACCAGGGCATCGGCGAGGTCATCGAGCGTCAGCGCGGTGTCGTCGCCGGGGTAGTCGGGGGCGACCACGGTGTGCCCGGCCGCGAGCGCGGGGATCACGGTGCCGAAGTTGCTCTCGATCGAGCCACCCCCGCCGTGCGCGAGGAGAATGCCGGGGCCGGCGCCGTGAATGCTGGTCTGGAGCGGAATGGTTGTCATACGGGCGACGTTAGGGATTCACATGGGTGTGAAGGTCAAGCCGAAGGTGCCGGTGGTCACATGCTGATCGGCGAATTGGCGCGACGCACCGGGGTCGCCACCCGGCTGCTGCGCTACTACGAGGAACAGGGTCTGCTGCATCCGCACCGCGACAGCAACGGTTACCGCAGTTATCCGGCATCGGCGGTAGCGGCGGTCGCCCGGATCAGGGAACTGCTGGCCGCGGGACTGAACACCGATGACATCGCCCTGCTCATGCCGTGCGCCGAAAACGCGGGACCGGTCCAAGCCTGCGAGATGTCGGTGCGGATCATGGCCGACAGAACCGCTGAACTGGACCGACGCATCGCCGACCTCGACCGCCAGCGATCCCGACTCGCCGCTCAACTCGGCGCCAGCCTCGCCCACGCCGTGACGGGCTTGACGTAACCAGCACGCTTGGTGTCGTCTGCCGTCGACGCGGCGGGACCGATGGAGCTGGGCCCGCCGCGTACAAACCTTATTCGCGCACGTAGTAGCGCAGGGTCAGGTAGGCGGTGACGGCGGCGAAGACGATGCCGACGGGCGCGATCGTCAGGGCGACCACGGCGATGTCGTCGCCGGTGATGCGCGGGAAGACATTGCTGTCGAACAGCGGGCCCAGCGCCCGGTCGATCACCAGCGGCCGGGCGATCACCAGGCCGAGGATCGCGAGTACCGAACCGACGAAGGCGGCCGCGACCGCTTCGAGCAGGAACGGTAGCTGCGTATACCAGCGGGTCGCGCCCACCAGGCGCATGATGCCGACTTCCGTGCGTCGCGTGAAGGCGGCGATCTGCACCATGTTCAGCACCAGCAGCATCGCGGCCAGCGCCATCACCAGCGCCAAACCGAACGCGGCATTGCGCAGCCCGTCGAACAGGCTGGTCAGCCGGTCGACGAACTCCTTGTCGTTGGCCACGATCCGCACACCCGGCCGCGTCGCGAAACTGTCGTAGATGTGCTGATACTGATCGGCGTCGGTCATCTTCACCCGCAACGAGGCAGGCAGTGGCGAGTCGGAGATGTACTGCACCATCTCCGGCTGATCCGCGAACAGCTTCTTCGCCTCTTCCAGCGCGTCGGCGCGGTTGAGGAACTGCACGCTCTCCACACCCGAGGTCTGCTTGAGGTCGGCGAGCAGCGACTTGCACGGGTCGGCGGCGCAGTCGGGATCGGTGTCGGAGACCGCGTCGTCGAGATAGAAGCGCACTTCGAGGCGGCCGATGAAGAAGTTCTCGGTCTTGTCGGCCATCCGCACCGACAGCATGCCGCCGCCGAGCATCATCAGCGACACGGCCGTGGTCAGGATCATCGCGATGGTCATCGTGAGATTGCGGCGCAGGCCGTCGACGACCTCGGTGAACAGGAAACTCAGTCGCATTATCGACCCACCCCGTAGACGCCGGTCGCTTCGTCGCGCACGAGTCTGCCGTGGTCGAGTTCCACCACCCGCCTTCGCATGGCGTCGACGATGTGATTGTCGTGGGTGGCCATCAGCACCGTGGTGCCGACGCGATTGATCCGTTCCAGCAGCGCCATGATGTCGGCGCTGGTATCCGGGTCGAGGTTGCCGGTCGGCTCGTCGGCGAGCAGGACCAGCGGCCGGTTGACGAACGCGCGCGCGATCGCGACCCGCTGCTGCTCACCACCGGACAGCTCCGACGGCAACCGCTGTCCCTTACCGCCGAGCCCGACCATGTCGAGCACCTCGGGCACCGTCCGGTCGATGAATTGCCGCCGCTTGCCGATCACCTCCAGCGCGAACGCGACGTTCTGTTCCACGGTCTTCTGCTGCAACAGCCGGAAGTCCTGGAACACGCAGCCGATCCGCTGCCGCAACTTGGGCACCTTCCGGCCGGGCAAGCGGTCGACGCGGAAATCCGCGACCCGGATCTCGCCCGATGTCGGCGCCTCTTCCTTGAGCAGGAGTCGCATGAAGGTCGACTTGCCCGAACCGGACGGGCCGATGATGAAGACGAACTCGCCTTTTTCCACATCGACGGAAACGTTGTCCAGCGCCGGTCGCGTCGAGGTCTCGTACGACTTGGTCACGTTGCGCATGGTGATCACGGGGAGCCAGTGTAACCAGCGAACGAGCCGTCTCAGCGGGACGCGGCGCGTCGATCAGGGTTGGGGGTCGGCATTCACCCAGGTCGGTACGGCATTGAGGAACGTCGTCGGGCCCTCGGCGGCGGTATCGGTGGGTTTGACGAACAGGTACACGACAAACGTCGACAGCCACGCCGCCATCAGGATCGCTGTGGACTTACGTGGTTTCACTGATTCCCTCCTTACGCAGGGCCGCGGCGACGCGTACGCGCAGTTCGCGACCCACTTCGAATTGTTTGCCTGGCAATGTGCGGGCAACCATCCGGATGTTCATCACGTCGAGCGAGAGATCTTCGACACCCATCACCGACGGCTCGTCGAGCAACAGCGGTTTGAGGCGGCGGTCCTCGTAGGCCTTGGTGCACACCGCGTGCAGGATCTCGTTGATCTTGGTGATATCGGCCTGCGCCGACACCGGGACGTCGATCGCGGCCCGCGCCCAATCCTTGGACAGATTGGTGACTTTCACGATCTGCCCGTTGGGGACGATGATCACTTCGCCGTCGGAGTTACGCAGCGTGGTGATGCGCAGCGTCACGTCCTCGACGGTGCCCTCGGCGGGGTCGGCGGAGCCGGTGACCGAGATCTGCACCACGTCACCGAAGCCGTATTGGCGCTCGGTGATCAGGAAGAACCCGGCCAGAATGTCCTGGACGATGCGCTGCGCGCCGAAACCGAGCGCGGCACCGAGCACCGCCGCCGGCGCGACCAGACCCGTCACCGCGAAGCCCAGCCTGCGCAACACCTCCATGCCGACCAGCACGTACACGATGGTCAGCACCACCCACGTGACCACCTGTGCCAGCGCGTGACGGTGCTTGGCCGCTTCGGTGCGGACCAGGGCGTCACTGGTCTGGAAACCCGAGTCGATCTTGGTGGTCACCCGATCGCGCAGGAACGCGGCGAACCGGCCGAACAGCATCGCGCCGACGATCAGCAGGACGATTTCCAGCCCACTGGAACGCATCCAGTCGCTGATCTCGGGTCCGCTGCTGGCCGCGAGGACGTCGGTCATCGCGTCTCCTTCATGGACCTGCACAGGCACAGTTTCGGTTCGGTCGAACGCACACCAGAAAGGTTACAGGTCGGTCACGGCGTGCGGTCAAACGTGCTGAAGCGCACGGTTTGTGAGCGAACAGCTGGCTACGCGTCGTCCTGATCGCGCATGCGCCAACGGATTCCGGACTCGATGAAGCCGTCGATGTCGCCGTCGAGGACCGCGGTCGGATTGTTGACTTCGTGGTTGGTGCGCAGGTCCTTGACCATCTGGTACGGGTGCAGCACGTAGGAACGCATCTGGTTGCCCCACGACGCGCCCTCGTTGGTCTTGAGCGCGTCCATCGTGGCGCGCTCCTCCTGGCGCTTGCGCTCGAGCAGCTTGGCCTGCAGCACGCGCATGGCCGAGATCTTGTTCTGCAGCTGCGACTTCTCGTTCTGGCAGGTCACGACGATGCCGGTGGGAATGTGGGTCAGGCGCACCGCGGAGTCGGTGGTGTTGACCGACTGGCCGCCGGGGCCCGACGAGCGGTACACGTCGACCCGGATCTCGCCCTCGGGGATCTCGATGTGATCGGTCGTCTCCACCACGGGCAGGACCTCGACCTCGGCGAAGGAGGTCTGGCGACGGCCCTGGTTGTCGAACGGGCTGATCCGGACCAGGCGGTGCGTGCCCATCTCCACCGACAGCGTGCCGTAGGCGTAGGGCGCCTTGACCGCGAAGGTGGCGCTCTTGAGGCCCGCCTCCTCGGCGTAGGAGGTGTCGTAGACCTCGACGGGGAACTTGTGCCGCTCGGCCCATCGGATGTACATGCGCATCAGCATCATCGCCCAGTCGGCGGCGTCGACGCCGCCGGCGCCGGAACGGATGTTGACCAGCGCGTCACGCTTGTCGTACTCGCCCGAGAGCAGGGTGCGCACTTCCATCGCCTCGACGTCCACGCGCAGTGCGGCGCGCTCGGCATCGGCGTCGGCGGTGGCTTCGGCGGCGGCCGCGTCCTCTTCGGCCTCGGCCAGTTCGTAGAGCACCGGCAGGTCCTCGAGCCGCTGGCGCAGATCCTCGACACGGCGCAATTCGCTCTGCGCGTGCGAGAGCTCACTGGTCACCTGCTGGGCGTGCTCCTGGTTGTTCCACAACTCGGGATCGGCGGCCTGGTGCTCGAGTTCATCGATGCGGCGGCGTAGTTCCTCGACATCGAGGACCGACTCGACCGTCTTGAGCGTGGTGTCGAGTTCTGCGAGGTCGGCGATAACGTCAGGATGCACGATGTCCTAGGCTACCGGTCCCGTCCGACACAGTGCCTATTCGGTCAGCTTGCGATGGACCGCAGGCCCCCTGGGCGGCGTCCGACCAGCTGGTCGAGGGCGTTCGCGCTGGCCTCGTCGGCCGGGAGCAGGACGTAGAGCGACTGGTCGTCGTCGATGGACAGGTCCAGCGATTCGTAGGCCAGCCGCAGCGTGCCCGCCTCGGGGTGATCGATGCGGTTGATCCCGCCCGACGGCGGCAGTCCGGGCAGCGTCGCGAGGCGATCGGTGAAGGCGCTGCCCGCCGTCACGGTGAGCTCGTCGACCAGTGCGGCGACCATCGGATCGGCGCGGAACGGGCCCTGCTTGAGCGAAGCGACCAGCTTGTCGGCAGCCGATCCCCACTCCGGGTACAGCGCGCGGGCGCCCGGGTGGGTGAACACGAATCGGGCGACGTTGGCGGGCTCGCCCTGCTCGAACAGCCCCGCGGGCGCCATCAGCTTCCGGTAGCCCTCGGTGCAGGCCAGGATCTCGGTGAAGCGATTGGTGATCGCGGCGGGCGCCGGTTCCAGCTGGGCGAGGATCGCCAGGATCGTCGGACGCACCGTGCGGTTGGGACCGTTCTCGGCAGCGCCACAACTGAAACCGGACACGCCTTTGCTGAGTTGATGCAGGTGAACGCGTTCGCGAGGACTCAGCCGCAACGTCTCGGCCAGCGCGGACAACACCTGAGCGGAGGGATGGCTGTCGCGGCCCTGCTCGAGCCGGATCAGATATTCCACACTGACACCCGCCAGCATCGCGACCTCGGCGCGACGCAGACCCGGCGTGCGCCTGCGTTGTCCGGCGGGCAGCCCGACCTCGGCGGGGGAGACCGCCTCGCGGCGGGTCCGCAGGAACAGCCCGAGTTCGTTGTCGCTCACCTCTTCGACGGTACCCAGCGCGGCGCCACGCAGAGTGGCCGTGCCACTACCACTCTCAGCGTGGTCTCCCTGCGACGCTCGCGGTCCGCGAGATTTGGTCGTACCGGCTGATCGAGCCGGTACGACGAACAGGAGAACATCGTGTCCACGCTGAAGCTCGCGATCATCATCGGCAGTGTCCGTGACGGACGATTCGGCCCCGTCGTCGCGAACTGGTTCGCCCAGCAGGTCGACGACCGCTTCGAGGTCGACATCATCGACCTCGCCGACACCGCCCTGCCCGCCCTGCCCGCCGTGCCGCCCGCCCTCGACCCCGACCCGGTCCGCCCCGCCGGCATGCGCGACCTCACCGACCGCCTGGCCGCGGCCGACGCCTACGTCATCGTCACCCCCGACTACAACCGCAGCTACCCCGCCGCCCTCAAAGCCGCCATCGACTGGCACTTCACCCAGTGGGACGCCAAGGCGATCGGCTTCGTCGGCTACAGCGGCGGCTCCGGCGGACTCCTGGCCATCGAACACCTGCGCCAGGTGTTCAACGAACTCAACGCTCACACCGTGCGCCACTACGTCTCGTTCCCGCGCTACTACATGCTCTTCGACGAGACCGGCCAACTGCACGACCCGCAGGAACCCGAAGCCGCCGCCACGGCCCTGCTCGACCAGCTGCACTGGTGGACAAGTGCTCTGGTCGCAGCGAAAACAGCCCAGGTCGTGGCCTGACCGGGCGGCTTTCGCACGTTCTCACACACCCGGCCGGAGCCGCTGAGCTGGGGCGGGCAACGGCCGTGATGTTCACCGCGCCGGGAACTCGAGCGCGCCGGCTCGGCGAATACACTCCCACCGTGGCTGCCTACTCCGCTGACCTGGACCTTGCCCTGCGACTGGCCGACCAGGCCGACGCCATCTCCCTCGAGCGCTTCGGCGCCGTCGACCTCGAAGTCGACTCGAAACCGGACCTCACCCCGGTCTCGGACGCCGATCTCGCGGTAGAACAGCTGATCCGCCGCGTACTCGCCGACGAACGCCCCGCCGACGCCGTGCTCGGTGAGGAGTTCGGCGGTGACGCCGAGTTCAGCGGCAGGCAATGGGTGGTCGACCCGATCGACGGCACCAAGAACTTCGTTCGCGGCGTACCGGTGTGGGCCAGCCTGATCTCCCTGCTGGAGGACGGTGTCCCGGTGGTCGGCGTGGTGAGCGCGCCCGCACTGGGCAGGCGCTGGTGGGCCGCCGCCGGTTCGGGTGCATGGGTACAGGTCCACCCCGGAGCGCCCAAGCCGATCTCGGTATCCGCGGTCGCCGACCTCGACGCCGCGAGCCTGGCCTTCTCCAGTCTGTCCGGCTGGCACGAGCGCGGTCTGCGCGAGAAGTTCATCGACCTCACCGATGCCGTCTGGCGAGTCCGCGGTTACGGCGATTTCTTCAACTATTGCCTGGTCGCGGAGGGTGCGGTCGATATCGCGGCCGAGCCGGAGGTCTCCCTGTGGGACCTGGCCGCCCTCGACATCCTGGTCCGTGAGGCGGGGGGCGCGTTCACCTCCCTGGACGGGCGCTCCGGCCCGCACGGCGGCGACGCGATGGCCTCCAACGGCCTGCTCCAAGACGAGATCCTCGGCCGTTTGCGCGGGTGAATCGAAGTTATCCACAGGTGCGCAACTTCGGCATCCGCCGCCGTCGGCTCCGGTCGACGGGCTGCGCGACCGGCGCTCGCTCGTAGGATGGCCCGGTGAGCAATTCCGGCGCCACAGCCCCCGATGTCGACGACTTCCCGCCCGAGGACTTCCCACCCGACGACGCGTACCCGTCCGACGGCGGGTACGTCTCCGAGCACGATTTCGCCGATACCGGCGGCTTCCACTTCGACGATCTCGCCCCGGCCACCCCGGGCCGGGTCGCGGCTCCCGATCGCGCTGAGACAGCCGACGAGGTACTACGCCGCGTCTTCGGCTACGACAGTTTCCGCGGCGACCAGGCGGCCATCGTCGAACAGGTCGTCGGCGGTGGCGACGCGCTGGTACTGATGCCGACCGGTGGCGGCAAATCCCTCTGCTACCAGGTCCCCTCGCTGGTCCGCGAGGGCGTCGGCGTCGTCGTCTCACCGCTGATCGCCCTCATGCAGGACCAGGTCGACGCGCTGAGCGCCCTCGGCGTGCGGGCCGGATTCCTCAACTCCACCCAGTCGCCGGATCAGCGGCGGACCGTGGAGGCGCAGTTCGTCTCGGGCGATCTGGACCTGCTGTACCTGGCGCCGGAACGCCTACGACTGGAAGCCACGCTGCGGCTGCTCGACCGCGGCAAGATCGCCCTGTTCGCGATCGACGAGGCGCACTGCGTGTCGCAGTGGGGCCACGACTTCCGGCCCGACTACCTCGCGCTGTCGCTGGTGCACGAACGCTGGCCCGATGTCCCGCGCATCGCGCTCACCGCGACCGCCACCGAGAAGACCGCCGCCGAGATCGTCGAACGGCTGGATCTGGGCGCCGCGAAACAGTTCATCTCCAGCTTCGACCGGCCCAACATCCAGTACCGGATCGAATCGAAGAACCGCGCCGACCGTCAGCTGCTCGACTTCATCCGCGCCGAGCATCCCGGCGACGCGGGCATCGTCTACTGCCTCTCGCGCAATTCGGTGGAGAAGACCGCGGCCATGCTCAACGAGAACGGCATCCGCGCGGTGCCCTATCACGCGGGCCTGGATTTCCGCACCCGTGCCGAGAACCAGTCCAGATTCCTGCGCGAGGACGGCCTGATCGTCGTCGCCACCATCGCCTTCGGCATGGGCATCGACAAACCCGACGTGCGCTTCGTGGCCCACCTCGACCTGCCGAAATCGGTCGAGGGGTACTACCAGGAGACCGGCCGCGCGGGACGCGACGGCCTGCCGTCGACAGCCTGGATGGTCTACGGCCTCAATGATGTTGTGCAGCAACGCAAGATGATCGACTCCAGCGAGGGCGACGCGGCACATCGCAGACAGCTGCAACTGCACCTCGATGCCATGCTCGCCCTGTGCGAGACCGTCGGCTGCCGTCGCGCGCGGCTGCTCAACTATTTCGGTCAGACCGGTGGCGCCTGCGGCAACTGCGATGTGTGCCTGAATCCGCCCGAGACCTGGGACGGCACGGTGCCCGCGCAGAAGCTGCTGTCCACGGTGCTGCGGCTCAAACGCGAACGCGGACAATCGTTCGGCGCGGGCCACCTCGTCGACATCCTGCTCGGCAAGACCAACCAGAAGATCACCCAGCATCGGCACAACGAGCTGTCGGTGTTCGGCATCGGCACCGATCTGCGCGATACCGAATGGCGCGGGGTGGTGCGGCAGCTGCTCGCGGGCGGCCTGCTGGCGGTACAGGGCGAATACGGTGTCCTCGCACTGACCGACGAGAGCAACGAGGTGCTGTTCGAGGGCAGGAAGGTGCCGATGCGGCGCGAGCCCGAACGCGCCGCCCGCCCCGCGCGCAGCGCGAAATCGGCCAAGGCGACAGCCGACCTGCCCGCCGCGGACGTCGGAGTGTTCGAGCGCCTGCGGGCCTGGCGTGCCGCGACGGCGAAGGAACAGGGCGTGCCCGCCTACGTGGTGTTCCACGACGCCACCCTGCGCGAGATCGCCGCGCGCAAACCCGCCGACCTCGCCGCGCTCGGCACCGTCGCCGGCGTCGGTGAGAACAAGTTGGCTCGCTACGGCGAGGGGGTGCTGACCACACTGGCCGGGGAGTAGCAGTGCACCTGCGTCTCCCCGCCCAGCAGGGGGTACACGCGCGGCGGCGAGGAACCCGCACCGAATCGGACGACGCCGAGTTACTGTCGAGTCATGGCGAACGGTGAAGGCTCGGACGACGATACGTCGGGCAGCAGCCCGAGTGCGGGAGCCGATACTCCGACACCCCCGATGCCGCACCGCCACATCGACCCGGTCGTCGCACCCACCCTCCTCGGCGCCCACCACGGCGCGATCCACCGCGGCAGGCCACGCTGGTCGACCCTCGCGCTGATCGCCATCTTCACCGCCGCCTTGGTCCTCTACCTCGTACTGAGCCCCGGCTGACGTTCCGCCGCCGCCGCCCGATCGGCCGAGTTCGACAACGTCCCAGACACCGCTGCCGGATCCAGTGCTGTGTCACTGACGGCAGTGTTCCAGCGATCGCCCTCGCTGCCCGCCGATCGATCGCGTGCTCGCCAAGTCCTCGTATGCCCCGGCGTCCGATTCCGGAAATTTTGCGATGCCACGCACCAGCGGTGGCCGACATACGCATGTGAGTTGTCGTAGCCGCAGGTCAAAGGGATACCTGACGTCGACGACCCGGCGCACCGTTGCCGAGCGGGACCGATCACGGAGATCGGCCCGAGCTCGAGGAGGCGACGGCAATGGTGCGGTGGACTTGGGGCAAGCGTGTGGTGTGCGCGGCGATAGCGGTCACGGGATTGGCCTGCGTGCCGGTACCCGCCGGTGCCGACTTTCCGGCCCCACCCGGTCTCGACTTCGCGCGGGCGCTGGGCACACCGACCCTGCCCGGCATCTACGGCCCCGACACCGCCGTCGTGGTCCTCGGCTACGGCCTGACCCCGGAGGGCACGATGCGCGAGGAACTCGTGCGACGACTGCGCGCGGGCCTGGCCCAAGCCGTCTTCGCGCCATGGTCGCCGATCATCGTCACCGGCGGCAACCCGCAAGCCGGTCTGTCCGAAGCCGACGCCATGGCCGAGTGGCTGATCGGCGCCGGCATCGACGAGAGCCGGATCCTGCGCGAATCCGAGGCCGACTCGACGGTTGCCAACGCTCGCAACACCGCGGCAGTGCTCGCCGACAAGGGCTTGCGCTCGGTCGTTCTGGTCACCTCCGAGGACCACATCGCCCGGGCCAGAGGCGCATTCGCCGACGCGGGCGTCCTGGTTGTCGGCGACCTCACGCCCGACCGCGCCCAGTGGGATTCGGTGCCACTGCACGTCGGCAGCTTCGGCCCCGCACCGCTGTGACCGATCATCGCCGCACGTCGGCAGTTGTGATGAGTAGTCGCGGAAATCTCGGCAATAACCCCGAGAACCCACCCTTCGCCTCGTAGCGTCGACCCATGACGCTCCACCTGTCCGACAGCGACATCCTCGCCGAGCTCGAGCCGACGGCCGAAGCCAATCTCAACGACCACCTGTCCAAGGCCAAGATGTGGCACCCCCACGACTACGTGCCGTGGGACGAGGGCCGCAACTTCGCGGCCATGGGCGGCGACGACTGGGATCCCGAGCAGTCGCGACTGAGCGAGGTCGCCAAGGCGGCGATGATCACCAACCTGCTCACCGAGGACAACCTGCCCTCCTACCACCGCGAACTCGCCGACACCTTCGGCTTCGACAACGCCTGGGGCACCTGGGTCGGCCGGTGGACCGCCGAGGAGAACCGCCACGGCATCGTGCTGCGCGACTACCTCGTCGTGACCCGCGCCGTCGACCCGGTCGCGCTCGAAGAGGCCAGGATGTCGCACATGACCGCGGGCATCGCCAAGCCGGAGAAGGGTTCGCAGTTCCTCAAGGGCGTCGCCTACGTCACGTTGCAGGAGCTCGCGACCAGAATCAGCCACCGCAACACCGGCGCGCTGTGCAACGACCCGGTCGCCGATCGCATGCTGGCCCGGATCGCCGCCGACGAGAACCTGCACATGATCTTCTACCGCAAGCTCTGCGCGGCGGCCCTCGACCTCACGCCCGACGAGGCCATGCGGGCCATCACCGACGTGATCCTGCGTTTCCAGATGCCCGGCCTCAACCAGCCCAACTTCCGCCGCAACGCGGTGCTGCTCGCCAAGCACGGCGTGTACGACCTGCGCCAGCACCTCGATGTCGTCTTGCGCCCGACCCTGCGGATCTGGCGAATCTTCGAGCGCACCGATTTCGGTCCCGAAGGCGAGATCGCCCGCGACGAGCTGCACACCTACCTGCTCGACCTCGAGGTCAAGGCGGCCCGTTTCGAGGAGCAGCGCGACCGCGCACTGGCCAGGGCGGCCGCCCGGGTCTGAGTCAGCCATGGAATAAAGCGCTGGCGCCGTCACTTACAGTTGACCGTTATGAAGGAAAAGGGGCGCAAGGTCATCGCGACCAACCGCCGGGCGCGGCACAACTACACGATCCTCGACACCTATGAGGCGGGGATCGCGCTGGTCGGCACCGAGGTGAAGAGCCTGCGTGAGGGCAAGGCCTCGCTCGTCGACGCCTTCGCGACCGTCGACCACGGTGAGGTCTGGTTGCGCGGGCTGCACATCCCGGAGTTCAGCCACGGCACCTGGACCAATCATTCGCCGCGCCGCACCCGCAAGCTGCTGCTGCACAAGCGTGAGATCGAGCACCTGGTCGGCAAGTCGCGCGAGGGCAACCAGACGCTGGTGCCGCTGTCGATGTACTTCTCCGACGGCAAGGTGAAAGTGGAGCTCGCCCTCGCCAAGGGCAAGCAGGACTACGACAAGCGTCAGGATCTGGCCCGCAAGCAGGCCGAGCGCGAGGTCACCCGTGAAGTAGGTCGGCGGGTCAAAGGCATGCGTTGATCTCCGTAGTGCTCGCCCTCGTCGCGGCGGCGGGCTACGGAGTCAGCGACTTCTTCGGCGGGATCGCCGCGCGCAGGGTCACGGCGCTGCGTGTGGTTGTGGTGTCGTACCCGTTTTCCGTGCTGCTGGTCTTGCTGATCGCGCCGCTGGTGGGCGGGCATGCCGACACCGCGTCGGTGCTGTGGGGTCTGGCCGCCGGTGTGGCCAGCGGCTTGGCGGTGTGGTGGTTCTACGCCGCGCTCGCCGACGGTCCGATGTCGGTGGTGTCGCCGCTGACCGCGGTGCTGGTCGCGGGGATACCGGTCATCGCCGGGTTCCTTCTCGGCGAACGGCCCGGCGCGATCGCGATCGCGGGCATCGCCGTGGCCCTGGTCGCGGTGGTGCTCGTGAGCCGGGAGGCACCCGACGAAACCACCGAGGAAATCACCGGCGGCAGGCAACTGCGTTTCACCCGCCGGGTCGCGCTCCTCACGATCGGGTCGGGCGCCGCGTTCGGTTTCGCGTTCTACTTCCTGCACGAAACGAGCGCGAGCGCCGGACTGTGGCCCCTGCTCGCCCAGCGGGTGGCGGCCACCGCGGTCGTGTGGACATCGGCGCTGGCGGCAGGCGAATTCCGCGGACTGCACGGTGAACCCTTGCGCTTGGCCCTGGCGGTCGGCGTGCTCGATGTGATCGCCAATGCCGCGCTGCTCTACGCCTTCCACGGCGCGATGCTGTCGGTGGTGAGCGTGATCGGCTCGCTGTATCCGGCGGCGACCGTGCTGCTGGCGATGGTCCTGCTCGGCGAACGCATCAGCGCCACCCAGAAGGTCGGTATGGTGCTCGCGCTCACGGCGGTCGCCATGATCGCCGCGAGCTGATTCCCTACAACCGGGTGCAGGGCTCGTGCAGGTTCAGCCGACCCAGCGTCTTGCCCTGATAGCCGACACTCACCGCTCTGGCGCCCATCGGCGCCTCCCGGTCCGGTTCGAACACCGCCGACCACTCCGTCTCCAGATCCGGTTCGGCCGCACCCGCCGGGTGGATCACGACCATGCCCTCACCGTCGGGTTTCATCGCGCCGACGCTGCGCCGCAGGCCGGCGCGGGTGAGTTCGCCGTTCGCCGCCGCCGCGGTGAGCAGGGCTTTGAGTGGATAGGTGATCGCCCAGCCCAGCGAATAGCCGAAGTTGGCCGGTTCGCCGGTGATCGCGTCGCGGGCGTGCTTGGCGCCCACGCTGTCGCCGGCCCAGCTGTCGACCGGGGTCGTGTAGTTGTAGAGCGCGGTCAGCGCCGGTGCGGCCGCCGATTGCAGCAGTGCCGCGTTCCAGGTGGGCAGCGAGCCGAGGAATCGCCCGGTGAAACCCGACTTCACGAGCTTGCCCACGATCTCCGCGGTCTCGGCGGGTCCGGTGGCCAGCATCACCAGGTCCGGCGCCGCGGCCAGGATCTCAGCCACGGGCCCGTCCTGGTTGCCGACCTCGGCATTGGGTCCGGTGTCGATGCGATCGGCGATGGTGGCGTCGTTGGCCAGCGCCCACTTCAGCGCGCCGCTGGCGTAGTCGCCGCCGTAGTTGCCGCGATAGGCGACCACGGCGATATTGCGCGGCGCGTAATGGGTTTCGGCGAACCAGTCGAGGCCGGTCACCGCTTCGGTGCAGTAGGAGTAGCCCGCGCTGAGCACCAGATTGCGGTCGGCGCTGCGATAGTTCCAGCCCGACCACTGGGTGGCCGCGGTGCTCACCATGTCGTCGGCGTCCATCTGGTTCAGCATCGCGACGGTCTGCGCGGTCCCGAAACTCATCGACAACGCGAGCACGTTCGGCTCGATCTCCTCGTACGCGCTGCGATGGGTGCGCGGATCGTAGGAGGTGTTGCGGGTGTAGGTGCTGATATCGATGTCGTAGCCACCGATGCCGCCCGCCGCGTTCACCTGCTTCCAGAACGCCACCTGACCGTCGTTCATCGAGGCACCGAGCGGGGTGAACGGCCCGTTCGCCAGATCCGAGAGCACCCCGAGATAGATGCAGCCGTTATCGGTGTTCGGCGAACCGGGACAGGGCGTGCTGGTGACGCCCGGCGCGGCGGTGGACTCGCCCGACGAGCAGGCCGCGGCCAGCACGAGACTCGCAACAGCCGGGATCGCCGCGAATCGGCGCAGTCCACGGTGACTGGTGAATGCCATGAGATAACTCCTTGCTCCAGTCGCCCAGGACATTTGACCGTTCCGGGGCGGCCGAACGAGAACAGTACCCGTCACCACCGGCGGCCCCACCCGGATTCGCCGAGGCCATCTGGCGGGGTTCGCTACAAGATCACTCAGGCGACACCGCGAGCTGGCAGAAATAATGGGAAGATCTCACGCCGCGCCGGTGTTAATATGACTAGCCCGCACGGTGCGGGCACGTACGGGGCTGAACGGTTTCGACTGCGTACGTTGATTCAGGGGAAGCGTGTCGGTGCAGGCAAGAGACCACCGTAAGCGTCGCTGCAACCAATTAAGCGCCGATTCCAATCAGCGCGAGTACGCCCTCGCTGCCTAAGTAGCCAGGTCGTCTCTGTCAGTCCGGGTTCGTCCCTCGACCCGGGTACTGGCATCAGCTAGAGGGAATTACCGTTCGGCTCGGTCGCGGAGTCGGATGGGACATCTAACAGCGACTGGGATCGTCATCCAGGCTTGTTCGCGAGACTTGGAGATCCAAGCAGAGACATAGCGAACTGCACACGGAGAAGCCCTGAAGACGCGGCGGAGGACCCGGGTTCGATTCCCGGCAGCTCCACCCGAGGCCCCCCACCTGACATGCAGGTGGGGGGCCTTTTCGTGCCCGCTCAATGGTGCCATCAGTACATCCTTTTCTGAATACAGATTCTGATGTACCGTTAGGTCTATGGAATCCACGGTGCAGACCGAAGCGCTGTCCCGGTTCGGTTATGCCCTCTCGGACTCGACCAGAACCAAGATCCTGCTGAGTCTGCGGAAGGAACCCGGCTATCCGTCGGAGCTGGCCGAGGCGATCGGTGTCTCGCGGCAGATCCTGTCCAATCATCTGGCCTGTCTGCGTGGATGTGGTTTGGTCGTCGCGGTTCCCGAGGGGCGGCGCAGCCGGTATGAGCTGGCGGATCCGCGGATCGGGCGGGCGCTGGACGATCTGGTCGGGCTTGTGCTCGCTGTTGATCCGGCCTGTTGCCCGGCGGCGGAATCGGATGGCTGCTGCTGATGGAGGCGATCGGGATGCCGGTGCCGATCGCGCCGAGTTCGGTGCGTCAGGCGGTGCTGGCGACGCGGATTCGGTGGTTGGTCACGGCGACGATCAGCTACAACGTGGTCGAGGCGGTGATCGCGCTGACCGAAGGCGCGCGGGTGTCCTCGTCCGCGCTGATCGGGTTCGGGCTGGACTCGGTGATCGAGGTGTCCTCGGCGGCCGCGGTGGCGTGGCAGTTCGCCGGGCGCGATCCGCAGGCGCGGGAGAAGGTGGCGCTGCGGGTCATCGCGTTCTCGTTCTTCGCGCTGGCCGGCTATGTCGCTGTCGATGCCGTCCGTTCGCTGCTCGGGGTCGGTGAGGCGCGGCATTCGGCGGTCGGGATCGGGCTGGCGGCCGCGAGTCTGGTGATCATGCCGGTGCTGTCCGCCGCGCAACGGAGGGCAGGACGCGAGCTCGGGTCCGCCTCCGCCGTGGCCGATTCCAAGCAAACCCTGCTGTGCACCTATCTTTCGGCCGTGTTGCTGGTCGGCCTGCTGCTCAACAGCCTGTTCGGCTGGTCGTGGGCCGATCCGCTCGCGGCGCTGGTGATCGCGGTGATCGCGGTCAGAGAAGGAATCAACGCCTGGAAGGGCGAGCCCTGCTGCGCGACGAGGTCCACCGATGTCGGTCCCCGCAGCTGCTGTGACAACGACGATCGAGGAAACACCTGATGATGGCGATCTGCGCACTGGTTCTGTACCTGGTATTCGGCCTGCTCGGCTTCGGCTGGCGGAGTTGGCGTCAGTATCAGGCCACGGGTTCGACCGGTTTCCACGGCATCAGCGGACGGCCCGGCTCGATCGAATGGCTCGCCGGCGTCGGTTTCGTCGCCGCGATCGTGGTCGGCACGGCGTCGTCGGTGCTGCAGCTGGCCGGTGTCGTAGCCCCGATCGGGGCGCTGTCCGCGACGCCGATTCAGGCCGCCGGATTCGTGCTCGCCGTCGCGGGTATCGCGGCAACGCTGTACGCGCAGAACGAGATGGGCGAATCGTGGCGCATCGGGGTCGATCCCAGTGAGACGACGATCTTGGTCGACACCGGGGTGTTCGGTCTGCTTCGCAACCCGATCTTCACCGCGATGCTCGTCTTCGCGGGCGGTGTCGCACTGATCATCCCGAACGCTGTCGCGATCGTCGCGTTCGCACTGTTGCTGGTGACGATCGAGCTGCAGGTACGGGCGGTCGAAGAGCCCTATCTGACACGGGTCCACGGCGCGAACTACCGTGCCTACCTCGCGGCGACGGGACGGTTCGTCCCCGGCCTCGGACGGGCTCCACTCTGATCCGGTAGACCCTGGTGAAGGGTGGTGCGGGTGGGCCACGTAGAACTGAGCGAATGACGCGGTATGCATACGACTCGGGGGCGGGAACGCTGGTCGCCACCTGGGGGACCGGTCGCGGTGATGTCGCCGAGACGATCGCCGAGGTGCCAGGCGCCGAGCACGGCGTGGAGCTGGCGGCGGCCTTGGCGAGTCTGGCGCGGTTCCAGTGGCGGACCTACACCCATCCGGCGACCGCCGCCGGTGATCCCGATGTCGTGAACGGGGAAGCGTGGCGGCGGGCGGAGGAGCGCAATCGCTTCGCGAAGGTCGAAGCCGCGCTGCGCACCCCCAATCTGCCCGACGACGACGGTTGCATGCTGGTCTTCTACAGCCCCATCGAGGAATCCGCGCACCATGTCGGCCGCGTGCTCCATGCGATCGGTGACGCGAGCCTGGTGGACCGGGTGGTGAACGAGGTGCTCACCGAGCAGGCGGCGATCACGGCCGCGGAACTGGGCGATCTGGCAGGTCGAGCCAGGCAGGCCGTCGAACTCACCCGCCCGGAGATCTCCCCGGTGCAGGTGCACGCGGCGGACAGCCTGCTCCGGGCCAATCCCCTCGGCTCGATCGACCTGTTCACCGAACTGGACCCCGCCGCCGCCTCGGTCGCCGCCGCGCACTGGCTGCGAGCCGCGGCGACGGTGGCAGGTGAGGTCACGGGCCTCGAGCCGGTGGACGTGGTCGCCGAGGCGGACGACATCGAAGCCCTCCAGGTCGAGACGCCGACCGTGGTCCTGGAACGGCTCGGCGCGGGGGAGACGCCCACCCAGGTGGTGGTCGACCTGATCGCCGATGCCATCGCGGTCTCCGAGGGCAAGGTTCGCGACCTGGACGGCATCATCGAAGCCGCGCAGGAAATCGAGGAACGCGACGACGAAGACGACGATCTCGACGACTGGACCGACGGCTACCGCATCTGCCGCCTCGACCCCACTCGCCCCGCGATCGATCTGCTCGAAGACCTGCTCGGCGCCATCCGGGGATGCTGGCTGGTCTTCAGCGAAGCCGACAGCGGCGCCACCTTCGAGGACTCCGTCCGAACCGAAGCGGACGCCGATACCTCCCGCTTGCAGTAGCTTCCGATCCACCGAAAAGCCCTGCGCCGCACGGTGATCACCGCGGCGCAGGGCTGCTCACGGACGGGACAGCGCCGCCCGGTGTGGGGCTATCCGCCGGCGCGACGACGGAAGGTGCGCTTCCCGCCCGCCTGCGCATGCGTCCCACGCACTTTGGCGGAATTCTGGGCCGCGCCACCCGCGGAGGAGTGGCCGTTCTTCCGCTCGAGCGCCTCGCGGAACCGCCGCTTCGTCGCCTCCTCCGGGGTTTCGATCGCGTCCGCGGACTGTTCGGCGGAGACTTCCTGTTCATCGGGCATGCGTACAGCCTGCCACCTCGGCGCACCGTCGAACACCATCGGCAGGACCATCGCCCCGCTCGCGAGGGCCCCTCGGTAGGATCCACCGATGCGGGGCAGGCCAGGAGGGACGTGGCTTTGATCGAAGTATGGGGTGCGCGAGTCGCGGTCCGGTACGCGGACGGGCGGTTGGTGACGACGCCGCTGCGCGCAGACAACGAGATCGCGCTCGACGTCGGAGTGGCCGAGCTGGGCAGGATCGCGCTGGCGAACACCGAGGACGGGCAGATGGCGTTGCTGCTGTTCTTCCGGTCGGCGCAGTTCGTGGTGAACGGTGCGCCGACGGATCGTCATCCGGTGCCGGTGTTCCTCGAAACCGGCCTACGCGAACAGGCGCAGGCGCTGATCAGGGCGGTCGAACGCGACCTGGTCAGCCTACGCAGGGTGTTCCCGCCCCGCCCGAATCTCGTTCCACCGCACTCGGTGCAGGGTTCGAACGGCCCGCGGCGCCCCGATGTCACGGCGGCCGCACGCCGAATGCGGCACGCGGGCAACTCCTTACGCGAGATCGACATCCTGCACAGCTGTGCCCGGCCCGACGAGTACGTCCTCGAACTCGCCCAGGCGGGCCACGAGGGCGCTCCCGGCCTGGTTGCGATCACCACGCTGCGCCTGCTGTTCGTGTCCGCGTGGGCGGTCTACGAATTCCCGGTCTCGGTCCTCACCGGCGCCGAAGTGCTCACCGCTCCCGGACAGGTCGCGACGCTGCGGATCTCGGGAGCGGGCACCGATCTCGATTTCGTCGACTGGGAACCCGCCGACTTCACCCGCATCACCGAGGCCGTTCGTCTGGCCTGCGAGATCGAGCACGTCGACGGATCCATCGCCCAGTCGATGCCCTGCTCGGCCGACCTCTTCGGCGAATGGCAACTGCTGGTGGAACGCCGCAAACTGGGCATGGTCGACGACGATCCGTTCCGCCGTCAAGCCGTCGGCATCATGCTGACGATGCCGGGCTGAACACCGGCGCACCCGGATGCAGCGACACCCGCCGCCACGGACTCGACGGTCGAAGGTGCAGCCCCGCGATCATCCGCCTACGTTCGGCCACTTGGCTTTTCGCGGCCGACAGATCTTGCGTGGCCGCCCAGAAGATCGCACCGGTGAGGAACCCGTCGCCGAACTGGCGCCAGTTGCGATAGTGCTGACGCGCCCGATCCAGCCCGGTCAGCATGTGTTCCCACGCCTCGTCCTCGGTCAGGTATCCGGCCGTGCACGCGGCGCGGGCGATGAACACCAGCCGTGCCAGGTCCCATGCGGTGGCGTCGATCTGTAGTGGCGTCGGCAGGCTGTCGGTGATGCCGAGTTTGATGGCCTGTAGCCAGGCGTCGTAGTCGCGATCGATCCCGGCGGGCCCGCGATACCCGCGGAAACCCGAGAGGGTGTGCAGGAATTCGCGATGTTCGTCGGCCAATCCCGACCGATCGACCCGGCCGGTGTCGGTCGCGGCCATCACGGCGAGCGGATGGACGAGTTCGAACAGCGGCGCGTGCATCCCGGCCAGCAGCCGCCGCACGGTGTCGTGGGCGTCCTCGGCGTTGTCGACGCCCCACGACTCGTGCAGTCCTTCGATCGCGGTCTCCCGCCGCGTCGACGCGCTGTCGGGCTCCTCCGGGAGGAACGCGACGCCGTCGCACTGCGCACCCCAGCTGCGCCCGTAATACGCACCGACGGCCAGCGCCCTGATCCGGTCGTCGTCGACAGCCGCCCCCGACCACACGTCCGGCTCGATATCTATGTCCGCACCGGGAAATCCCGCCACCCGCGGCCGTCCACCCCGCACTGATGCTGTCGGTTGCATTGGCACCCCTCTGCCGAGCCGAACGTCGTGCCGTCAGATCTTACGTACCGGGTGATCACGCTGCGGCAGCTACCTGTCGGTGGGCGGGACTACCGTCGAAGTGTGGCCGAATACCGGGAACGCGAATCGCGGCTGGACCGAGCGGTGGTCTGGTCGCGGACCATGCCCGCCGCCACCGGCCCCGTCACCGTGTTCCCCGACGGTTGCATGGATCTGATCTGGACCGAGGGCACATTGATGGTGGCGGGTCCGGACAGTCGCGCGTTCCTCGCGCCGGCCGCGCGTGCCAGGGAATTCGTCGGCATCAGGTTCGCGCCGGGCACCGCTCCCACGTTGCTCGGGGTTCCGGCGGTAGAACTGCTCAACCAGCGGGTCGACCTGGCCGAGATCGCACCGTCGCGCACCACCCGCGAACTCGTCGACCGCATCGACAACGCGCCCGACCGCGGTGCCGCCTTGGAAGCGATCGCATTACGATTCGCCGCCGACAACGGCCCTGCCGATCCGGCGCTCACCGCCGTTGTCGATGCCCTTTCGGCGGGCGCGACGGTCGCCGAAACCGCCGATCGGACGAGCATGTCGGCCCGGATGCTGCACCGGCGCTCCCTGTTCGCCTTCGGCTACGGACCCAAGATGTTGGCCCGTATTCTCCGATTTCAGCGTGCGCTCGCGGCGCTTCGCACCGGAGTTCCGGCGGCGCACATCGCCGCCGTGACCGGCTTCGCCGACCAGGCGCACCTGTCCCGGGAGGTCCGTGACCTGGCGGGATGCTCGGTGCGCACCCTGCAAACCGGCTGACCGGGCGTCTCACCGCCCGGAAAGTCTCATTCGGCACAGCGTGACGGAAGGTTTAGGCTCACTAGTGCACGCCCCGTCGCAAGTGCTCAGTCCAGTCCGAACACCGACGAGAGGATGTGACCTGATGATCGACGAATCCGTGTACTCCACGCTCCGTATCGAGGCAGAACGAGACGAAATCCGCCGGCTTGTCGTCGGCGCGGTCGTCGTCCGCCATCATCGAGTGCTCATCCTGCGCCGCCGACGATCGGATTTCCTGGGTGGCCGGTGGGAGTTGCCCAGCGGCGTCGTCGAGCCGGGTGAGGCACTCGACGAAGCGCTGGCCCGCGAAGTCGCGGAGGAAACCGGGCTCGAGGTCACCGGAGTCAGCGACTACCTCGGTGATTTCGACTACCTGACCGGTGCGGGCGCCCGCACCAGGCAGTTCACCTTCGTCGTCGACGTGGCCGCCACGGGACCGGTGACGCTCACCGACCACGATGCCCACCTGTGGACCAGGCTCACCGGAGAACCCCCGGTCAGCGACGAGGTCCGCGAGATGCTCGGCCGCTATCAGCAGCGTCAGCGCGACCCCCACGACTGGTCGTCCTATTCGGCGGGCAACGGCGCGTAGAGGTCGATGCCGTGCCCGTCGGGGTCGGCGAGCGAGGCGTAGCGCTGACCCCAGAAGGCATCCCACGGTGGCAGTTCGCCGTGATGGCCGGCGTCGACGAGCTCGGCGTAGAGCTTGTCGACCTCGGCCGGATCGGCGCATCGGAACGCGAGACTGCTGCGGCCGGGACCGGTCGGCGGCTGCCAATCGGGCGCGAAGGAGGCGATCGTCGCCTCGGTGTCCAGCGCCAGCCGAAGCCCGCCGCCGATCACGGCCTCGGCATGGCCCTCGGCTTCGGCGCCGTCCGGGAAGACCAGTCCCAGCCTGCGGTAGAAGGCCACCGAAGCGGCCATATCGGAAACTACAACGGACACGACATCAAGCTGTGGAGTCATATTCGCAGCGTAAACACTCGATCGCGGGTGCGTCTTGAACGAATCGGACGTCTCAGCGGGCGGGCACCGGCAGCAGTTCGGCGATCAGATTGCCGATCAGAATCTGCAGGTGGTCGCGAATGCCGCGCACCACCTCGATCGGCTGACCCGCCGGATCCGACAGCACCCAGTCGCGATAGCTGATCCCCGGAAAATACGGGCACACCTCGCCGCATCCCATCGTGACCACCACATCCGAGAGCCCGACGACATCGTCGGTGAGCGCGGTCGGCCGTGCGCCCGCGATATCGATCCCGATCTCGGCCATGGCCACCACCGCGGCGGGGTTCAGCGCGGCGGCCGGTTCGCTGCCCGCCGTGCGCACCTCGATCCGGTCACCGGCCATGGCGCGCAGGAGACCCGCCGCCATCTGTGATCGGCCCGCGTTGTGGACGCAGACGAACAACACGCTGGGAGTGTGGGCCATGGTCGCCCTTTCGGCGCAGGGGCGAAGTGCTTGTGGCGCTTCGGATATCACCCGTCATCATTCCATCAGCGCGCTGCGGCGGGGGCGGGTGTGGACGAACCGGCGACCCGGTTGTCCGAGCAGTGTCCGCGCGGCGAGATCGTCAGTCGAGTCCGCCCAGTACCCGGTGCACGTAGTCGTTGGCGAATACCCCGGTGGGGTCGAAGCGGCGGCGCACCGCGGTGAAGCGGTCCCAGTCGGGGTAGCGCGAGCGCAGTGTCTCGGCGGTCTGGAAGTGGCGTTTGCCCCAGTGCGGCCTGCCGTCGTAGGCGTCGAAGACCGCCTCGCACGCGCGGAAATACGGTTCCCACACCATGCCCTGATACTGGTGCACCGCGATGTAGCAGGTGTCGCGTCCGCCCGCGGGGGACAGGAAGGCGTCGTCGGGCGCGACCCAGCGCACCTCGATCGGCATCGGCGTGCCGAATCGTCTTCCCAGCGCGAGGATCTCGCGAATCGCCTCGGCCGCGTGCGCGCGCGGGATCGCGTATTCCATCTCGTTGAACTTCACCAGCCGCGGGGTGGAGAACACGCGATAGGAACGGTCGACCTGCCGGTTGTTGCTCCCGGCGAGCGTGGCCGCGCGGTGAATCATGGGGATGGCGGCGGGAATTCGCCGACCGAGCTTGCACATGCCGTCGTAGACATGGTTGGCGATCAGGATGTCGTTGATCCATTCGCGCATCGTGCCGCGCGGCTGTTCCGGCGCCTGCGTGCGATCGATGGCCTTGGTCATCGCCGTGGCGCTGTGCGGGAACGCGAAGAACTCGAAATGATCACTGCCGTCGGCGAATTCGTCGATATCGGCGAGCACATCATCCAGCGGCACCGGCCGCTCGACGCACTCCAGGACGAACGACGGCTCGAGTTGCAGGGTGGCCGCGGTGACAACGCCGAGCGCGCCGACGCTGACCCGCGCCGCCTTCCAGCCGTCGGGGTCGGTCTGCTCGTTGAGCTCCACCAGGGTGCCGTCCGCGCGCAGCACCTCCACCGAGTGCAGTGCCGCGGAGATATTGCGCAGCCGGGCGCCGGTGCCGTGGGTGGCGGTGGCGGTCGCGCCCGCGAGGCTCTGCGTATCGATGTCGCCGAGATTGGGGAAGGCCAGGCCGTGTCCGTGCAGCAGCGGGCTCGCCGCGTGCAGCGAAATCCCGGCCTCCACCCGCACGCGTCCGGTGGCGGAGTCGACGTCGAGAACCTTGTCCAGACCGCTGAGGTCGATCAGCGTGCCGTCGGTGAGCACGGCGTCGGTGAACGAGTGTCCCGACCCGGCGACGCGCACGGTCCGCCCCGCGGCCGCCGATTCGGTCACGATCGCGGCCAGTTCCTCGACGTCGCGTGGCGCGGCGACGACGGCGGGTGTGCAGCTCTGCTGGCCTGCCCAGTTCACCCAGGTGCTCTTGGTCATGTGTCCAACAGTAGAGGATGCACTGTGACGCGCGCTACTGGTCGGACAGGTTTCGGCTCAGCGACGGCGTCCGAGGCAGCCGGCGGCCTTGGCCTGCTCGACTTCCTCGTTGGTCATCGGCGCGACCAGCAGTGGCCTGCGCGGCACCGCGTCGGTGCGCACGCCGTTGAGTGCGATGGCCATATATCGTTGCCACACTTCGGAATTGATCGGCCCCGCGAACTCCGCGAGGGAATTGACCATGTGGATCAGCGCGAAGAAGTCGGTGGTCGCGATGTCGGGGTCCACCGCGCCCGCCGCGCGGGCACGATCGATGATGCCCGCGACCGCCGGTTGGATCCGGTCGCGCAACTCGGCGAAACGGGCCGGATCTTCCTCGAGTTCGAGCATCACCTCGCCGAAGCCGCGGTTGGTCGCCAGGTGTTTGCACGCACTCTCGAAGAACTCGACGAGCGCGAGCCAGGCGTCCGGGTTGCTCATGGCCGCGTCAGCCGCGTCGGCGAAGTCCTTCACGTGCTGGTCGAAGACCTCGGCGATCAGTTCCTTCTTGTTCGCGAAGCGCCGGTACACCGTGCCGACGCCGACTCCGGCGCGCTCGGCGACGTCGTCGAGGGTGATCTCGAGGCCGTGATCGGCGAATAGCTCACGGGCGGCCGCGACGATGCGTTGCTGATTGCGCGCGGCGTCGGCGCGCAGCCTGCGAGGTGGTGTGGCAGTCGTCGTGGCGTGATTCACAAGTACATCCTATCAATCCGGGGATTAAGTGGAGGTCATTTCTCCGTTACTCTGGTAGCTTCTAATGAAGCGGAGGCGGTATCTCCGATTATGCCACCTGAAACCACCCGCAGACCTTCTAGGGGAGTTATGACCACCACACTCGACACCGGGCTCGAGAGCCCCGCGGATACCGGTCGCCGCGGCTCGCACGCCCTGCGCTGGTGGGTGCTTGCCGTACTCGGCATCGCCCAGCTGATGGTCGTGCTCGATGCGACGATCGTCAATATCGCGCTGCCCGCGGCCCAGGCCGACCTCGGCTTCGGCGACGGTGACCGGCAGTGGGTCATCACCGGCTACGCCCTCGCCTTCGGCAGCCTCCTGCTGCTCGGCGGCAGGCTCAGCGACCTGTTCGGCCGCCGCAACACCTTCATCGTCGGGCTCGTGGGCTTCGCGGTGGCCTCGGCCATCGGCGGTGCGGCCTCCAGCTTCGAGATGCTCGTCGCGGCCCGCGTCGGCCAGGGTGTGTTCGGCGCGCTGCTCGCGCCCGCCGCGCTCTCACTGCTCACGGTCACCTTCACCGAACCCGGTGAGCGGTCCAAGGCGTTCGGCATCTTCGGTGCCGTCGCCGGTGCCGGTGGTGCGATCGGTCTGCTGCTCGGTGGCGTGCTCACCGAATGGGCGTCGTGGCGCTGGGCGATGTACGTCAACCTGATCTTCGCCGCCGTCGCGCTCGTCGGTGCTGTGCTGTTGCTGGCCAAGCACACGTCGACCTCGCGTCCCAAGCTCGACTGGTACGGCACGGTCACCGTCACCGCCGCGCTGTTCGGCATCGTCTACGGCTTCTCGCACGCCGAGTCGAACGGCTGGAGCGACCCGACCACGCTGGCCTTCCTGATCGGTGGCGCCGTGCTGCTCGCGGCCTTCGTCTGGATCGAGACCAAGGTCGCGCACCCGTTGCTGCCGTTGCGCATCGTCGCCGACCGCACCCGTGGCGCGTCGTACCTGACCGTGTTCGTCATGGGCATCGGCATGTTCGCGATCTTCTTGTTCCTCACCTTCTACATGCAGCTGACCCTGGCGTACACGCCGATCGTCACCGGTCTGGCCTTCCTGCCGATGGTGGCGGGCATGGTGGTCTCCTCGACCACCGCGCCGTCGCTGCTGCTGCCGAAGGTCGGCCCCAAGATCGTCATCAGCGGTGGATTCCTGGTCGCCGCCGCGGGCATGCTGTGGCTCACCCAGATCGGTCTGGACTCGGGCTACGCCACCCATATCCTGCCCGCGCTGGTCCTGCTCGGCCTCGGCCTCGGTGGTGCGATGTCGGTCGCGTTCCAGGGTGCGACGGCGGGCGTGCAGCACGAGGACGCCGGCGTCGCCTCGGCGATGGTCAACACCAGCCAGCAGGTCGGTGGGTCCATCGGCACCGCGCTGCTCAGCACCATCGCGGCCTCGGCGATGACCGATTACGTGTCCTCGCACCAGCCGGGCCCGCTCACGATGGCGCAGGGCGCGATCGAGAGCTACACCACCAGCTTCTGGTGGGCTACGGCCACATTCGTGCTCGGCGCGATCGTGATCGCGGCGATCATGCCGAACACCGTGCCCGCCCCGGCCGAAGGTGAACCGGTGCTGGCGCACTGATCCAGGACAACTGCCAGACGATGGCCCGAACCGACAATCGGTTCGGGCCATCGTCGTTCGCCGGTGAGGGCTGCTGAAAGTTTGCCACGGGGCGCACCGCTCGCCGGGGTGTCGGTGGGTCTCGATACGATGAGCGACGACCACCACACGGATCGGCCGACGGGAGGGGAACGCATGGCATCGCGGCCCCCGGCGCTCGATCCGGCCGTCCTCGCGGCGATCTCGGTGGGTGGTGGACTCGGCGCCACCGCCCGTTTCGGCGTCGGGCACTGGTGGCCGGTACTCCCCGGCCGATTCCCGTGGTCGACGTTGACGGTGAATGTGCTCGGCTGCTTCGCGATCGGGGTGCTCATGGTCGTGGTCACCGAACTGTGGGAAGCACCGAAACTCGTGCGGCCGTTCCTGGGAATCGGTGTGCTGGGGGGCTTCACGACTTTCTCCACCTATAGCCTCGAGATTCGTAGACTCATCGGCACCGGCGCGACGGGCACGGCGGTCGCCTATCTCGGCCTGTCGGTGCTCGCGGCGCTCGGTGCCGTGGCAGTCGCCATGAGCGTGACCCGCTGGGGCGCGCGGCGGGGGTTCGCGTGAAATCGACGACGGAAGGGGGCCATCCGATGGTCGAGATGTGGGCTCCCACACGGGGAGGCGCGGCATGACGGTGGCGCTGGTGCTGGCCGGGGGCATGCTGGGGGCACCTGCCCGGTACCTGATCGACCGGCGGATGTCGGCGTGGTTTCCGACTGGGCTGCCGTGGGGGACACTAACCGTTAACATTGTCGGTTCGGCGTTGCTCGGGGGTCTGATCGGCGCGAGTGCGGGCAGTGCGCTGCTGGCATTCGCGGCAACCGGCTTCTGTGGTGCGCTGACCACGTTCAGCACGTTCGGCTACGAGACGGTCCGTCTGGTAACCGAGGGCGCCTACGTGTACGCCGTGGGCAATGTCGCGATCAGCGTCGCGGCGAGCCTGGCCGCGGTGTACGCCGCCGCGTCCCTGACCCAGTGGTTGTGCGCATGATTCTCATGACCAGCCGCGCGCAGCCGACACGGAAGGGAACACCCACCATGGCCCACGATCGCGCCGGACGGCCCGCCCGCCCGACCGACCTGGTGGATATCGCTCACCTGGTCACCGCGTACTACAGCCTCGTCCCCGATCCGGACGAGCCGAGCCAGCAGGTGGTGTTCGGCACCTCGGGTCACCGTGGGTCCAGCGAGGACGGCGCGTTCAACGAGGCCCACATCATGGCGATGACGCAGGCGATCGTCGAATACCGCGCCACCCGTGACATCACCGGCCCGGTCTACCTCGCGCGCGACACCCATGCCCTGTCCGAGCCCGCCTGGACCACCGCGCTCGAGGTCCTGGCGGGCAACGACGTCACGGCAGTGATCGACGCCCGCGGCCGCTACACGCCCACGCCCGCGCTGAGCCACGCTGTCCTGAACCACAATCGCGGCGGTACCAAGCACCAGGCCGACGGCATCGTGGTCACCCCTTCGCACAATCCGCCGCGCGACGGCGGCTTCAAATACAACCCGCCGCACGGCGGCCCCGCCGACACCAAGGCCACCGACGCCATCGCCGCCCGCGCCAACGAACTGCTGCGCGGCGGCCTGGCCGGGGTCAAACGAGTCTCGCTCGATCAGGCGATGAACACCCACGTCCAGCGCTACGACTACCTCGACCAGTACGTCTCCGACCTGCCGAACGCGTTGAACCTGGACGCGATTCGGGGCGCGGGAATCCGGATGGGCGCCGACCCGATGGGTGGCGCGAGCGTGGACTACTGGGAGGAGATCGGCCAGCGTTTCGATCTCGAGCTCGAAGTGGTCAACCCGTTCGTCGACCCCACCTGGCGTTTCATGACCCTCGACAGTGACGGCCAGATCCGGATGGACCCGTCCTCACGCCATGCCATGGCGGCCCTGGTCGGCATCAAGGACGACTACGACATCTCCACCGGCAACGACGCCGACGCCGACCGGCACGGCATCGTCACCCCGGACGGTGGCCTGATGAACCCGAACCACTTCCTGGCCGTCGCGATCGAATACCTGGTCGCGAACCGGATGTGGTGGGACGCGCTCACCAAGATCGGCAAGACCGTCGTCACCTCGTCCATGGTCGACCGCGTGGTCGGCGTGCTCGGGCGGGACGTGCACGAGGTGCCGGTCGGGTTCAAGTGGTTCGTGCCCGGATTGTTCAGTGGCAGTTTGGCATTCGGTGGTGAGGAGAGCGCGGGCGCGTCGTTCCTGCGGATGGACGGCACCGTCTGGACCACCGACAAGGACGGCATCCTGCTGGCCCTGCTCGCCGCCGAGATCGCCGCCGTCACCGGCCAGACTCCTTCTGCCAGGTACGGCGAACTGGAACGCCAATACGGCAGCCCCGCCTACGCGCGGATCGATGCCGCCGCCACCAGCGAGCAGAAAGCCAAGCTCGCGCGCCTGACCCCCGAGGCCGTCACCGGCACCGAGATCGCGGGCGAGGAGATCACCGGCATCCTCACCACCGCGCGCGGCAACGGAGCGCCGCTGGGCGGGCTGAAGGTGACCACGGAGAACGCCTGGTTCGCCGCACGTCCCTCGGGCACCGAGGACAAATACAAGATCTACGCCGAGTCCTTCCTCGGCCCCGAACATCTCACCCAGGTACAGGCCGCGGCCGAGGAGATGGTGAACCAGGCGCTGACCGAGTGAGCGCTCCGGCCAAAGTCCGGCTACCCGCCGAGATCTGGGTACTGATCGCGGCCGCCTTCGTGATCGCGCTCGGGTTCGGTCTCGTGGCGCCCGTGCTGCCCCAGTACGCCCGCGAATTCGGGGTGGGCATCGCGGCGGCGTCGGCGATCGTGAGCGCGTTCGCGTTGATGCGGTTGCTCTTCGCGCCCGCCAGCGGTCGGCTCGTGCAGAAGCTGGGCGAGCGGCGGGTGTATCTGGCGGGCATCGTGATCGTGGCGCTGTCGACCGGGGCATGCGCGCTCGCGCAGACGTATTGGCAACTGCTGGTGCTGCGTTCGCTCGGTGGCATCGGGTCCACGATGTTCACGGTGTCGTCGATGGCGCTGATCATCCGGGTGTCACCGCCCGCCGCGCGCGGCCGGGTCTCGGGGGTCTACTCGACCAGTTTCCTGATCGGGTCGTTGCTCGGGCCGCTGGTCGGCAGCAGTCTGGCCGGTTTCGGGCTGCGTGCGCCGTTCGTCATCTACATGGCCGCGCTGCTCGTGGTGTGTGTGATCGTGTTCGCCGGGCTGCGCGAATCGCCGGTGCTCGCGCCCGAGAACGGCGCGAAGCCTGTCGAGTTCACCTTCCGTCAAGGGTGGGCCGAGCCCGCTTATCGGGCGGTGCTGCTGTCGAGTTTCGCCGGTGGTATCGCGGTGTTCGGTGTGCGGATGGCATTCGTCCCGTTGCTCGTCGTGGAAACGCTGCATCAGGAAGTCGGCATGGCGGGTGTCGCGCTGACGGTGTTCGCCGCGGGCAACGCGGCCGTGTTGTTCGCGTCGGGCAGGCTCTCCGACCGGCTCGGCCGGAAACCGTTCCTGATCGCCGGGTCCGTCATCTGCGCGCTCGGCACCGGTGCGCTCGGTTTCGCGCCGACACTGCCGTGGTTCCTCGCCGCGTCGTTCATCGCGGGTCTGGGTTCGGGGATGTTCAGCCCGGTGCAGCAAGCGGCGCTGGCCGATGTGATCGGGTCGCGGGCCCGCGGTGGTCCGGTGCTGGCCGCGTTCCAGATGTCGGCCGATCTGGGCACCGTGCTCGGTCCGATCGTCATCGGCTGGTTGGCCGAGCGCACGTCGTTCGGGGTGGGTATGGCCGTGACCGGTGCGGTGCTGGCGGTGTCGGCGGCCGTATGGGTATTCACTCCCGAGCCCTCGCAGATCGAGCACCCCGAAGATCCGGAGCACCCCGACCACGCGGGCGACGGCATCGACCCCCAATGCGCCTGCGACGGCAGTCCCGACGGTAAGCCGGTGGTGCGTGACGGCATGGTTCCCGCCGGTCGACCCAGCGATTACCACAAGCCTCAGTAGCAGGTCAGCGCCATTTCGGCGTGCCCGCGCGGCGCGCCGCCGGCGACTCGAGGCAGAGTGGACGGGTGAGCACAGCCGGTTCTTCGCACAATCCGCGCCCCGTTTCCAGCAACACCACCTACGCGCTGGCCGCGGTGGCGGTCGTCCTCATCGGGTTGATCGTGTTCGCTGCCTACAAGTGGAGCGCGGAACCGCCGCCCGCCGTCCGCAACGAGGGCTACGGCACCGTCCGTGAGGCCGCCGTGCAGGTCACCACCACCCCCGAGGGCGTCATCCGCCTCGGCCGCCCCGACGCCCCCAAGACCGTCGACATCTTCGAAGACCCCATCTGCCCCGCCTGCGGCGCGATGGAAACCGCCTACGGCCAGGAGCTCGCCCAGAAGATCGACGAAGGCAAGCTCGCGGTGAACTACCACCTCGTCACCTTCCTCGACCCCCAGTCCAAGAGCAAGGACTACTCCACCCGCGCGACAGCCGCGAATCTCTGTGTCGCCCAAACGGGTTCAGGGCCCATCTACAGCAAGTTCCACGAAGCCCTGTTCACGAAGAAGCAGCCCTCCGAAGGCGGCTCCGACCTGAGCAACCCCGCCCTGGCCACCATCGCCACCGAATCCGGCGCCCCCGAATCCGTCGCCGCCTGCATCAACAACGGCACCCAGTCCGACGCCGCCAAGACCGCCGCCGCGAAGAACCTCGCCGACCTCGACGCCCGCACCGGCAACAAGGCGGCCACCCCCGCGATCTACGACGGCTCCACCAAGATCAACTGGCAGGACGAGAACTGGGTAGTGAACCTGGCGCCCTGAGCCCTCGCGTGAGGTTCGGCACATTCTACCCCTGACCAGCCGATCCTTCCCGCCCCACGAGCCACTGCGCCCCCGCCCGTAACCCCACATTTTCGCCGCCTACCAGCCGATTTGTTCTCTCTCAGACGCATGGTGTAACTTCATTCAGGCAGCAGCGAGAGCCGCTGAAACAACTGAACACGGGGCTATGGCGCAGCTGGTAGCGCACCACACTGGCAGTGTGGGGGTCAGGGGTTCGAGTCCCCTTAGCTCCACTTTCAACAAAAGGTCCGGCTTTCGAGCCGGACCTTTTGTCGTTTCATGGTCAGATGGTCGTCGTAAAAATGTACGCCGACATCGGCTCGATCTTCAATCCAGCACGGTGGCCGGGCCGCCTCCGGTGATGGTTCGGTAGTCGTCGATCCGATGGCCGGTCCGCCAGGGGCGTGCCGCGCCCGATACCCACCAGCGCCGCCACAGTGACGGGTGCTTCAGAACGATGGGCAGCACCGGTAGGGGATCGAAGTAGTTCATTCGCTGGATCGCCTTGCCGTCGCGAAGGATCATGCGATCGACGTTCGGCCATTCGATGCGGTGGCGTCCCACGTGCGCCAGCAACCGGAACTCGATGAAGACCACGTCGTCGTCACCGCGCCACCGGTCGACGTGCGCCCGGAGGTCGGGGAGGAATCGCCAGATCTGGGCGAATTCTCTTTGCGCCGCGGCGATTCCGTGCATCGGTGGGGACAACGGCTGGGTCAGCACCACGTCCGGATGCAGAATCTCCGGGATTCGGTCAACGGACGGTCGATCCCAGAAATCGATGAAGTTCGCGACGAACTGTTCAGCGGACATGTGACTCCCCTCGTCAGCCTGACGGTAGCGAATTCCCGCCGAACTCCGCGACCACCCAGCGGTGGATATCGCAGATCTGCAACCCGTTCACCCGGACGTGGCCTGCATGCGCCATGCTTGTGGCGTGGTTATCGCGTCTGATGTCGTTCCCGTGCGTGGCAGTGAGTACTCGGTCCTGTTGCGTCGCGTCCGGGCGGCGGACCTGCTCGACCGGCAAGTGGGGTATTACGGGTGGAAGAGCGCGCTGACCGCAGTGGCCTTCGTGGCTGGTTGGGTGGCATTTTTCGCCATCGGTGACTCGTGGTGGACGCTGGCGGTGGGAGTGTTCCTGGCCGCGGTGTTCTCGCAGATCGCGTTCCTCGGGCACGATGCCGGGCACAAGCAGATCTTCGCCGGGCGGCGGGCCAACTACCTGTACGGGCTGATCGCGGGCAACCTCGCCATCGGGCTGAGCATCGGGTGGTGGACGAGCAACCACAACCGTCATCACGCCCACCCCAATACCGAGGGCATGGACCCGGACGCGATGGGTGTGCTCGCGTTCTCCGGTGACCGTGCGCGGGCCGGAACAGGTTGGCGGCGATTCATTTTCCGCTACCAGGCGTGGCTGTTCTTCCCGCTGCTGCTTCTGGAAGGTGGCAGCCTGCACTGGAAGAGCATCGTCGCGGTGTTCCGCTGGCCGATCCCGAACCGGGTCTGGGAGGGTGCGCTGCTGGCCGCCCACTTCATCGGTTTGCTCTCGGCGGCGTTCCTGGTGTTGTCGCCGGGGAAGGCGTTGGTGTTCATCGCCGTTCAGCAGGGTCTGTTCGGTTTGTACATGGGCTCCACCTTCGCGCCCAACCACAAGGGCATGGAAGTTCTGCCGGACGGCGACAACACCGATTTCCTGCGTCGCCAGGTGCTCACCTCGCGCAATGTGCGCGGCAGCTTCCTCGTCGACACCGCGATGGGTGGGCTGAACTACCAGATCGAGCACCACCTGTTCCCGTCGATGCCGCGCGCCAACCTGCGCCATGCCCAGCCGATGGTCGCGCAGTTCTGCGCCGAGATCGGCGTTCCCTACTGCGAGACCGGCTTGTTCGAGTCGTACCGCCAGGCGATGGCCCACCTGAACGAAGTCGGCCGCCAGGCGGCTCGCTGACCCTTACTCGCCGGCCGCCGCGAGGTAGGCGGCGGTGAGTTCTGCGAGCACCCCGTCGTCGGGAAGCGGCGCGCCACGGAGATGGGTGGCGCGCAGTTCATCCATGAAGCGCTCCCACATCGGGGGTCCGCCCGCGGCGAGTAGCTCCGCGCGCACCGTCAGCTCCGGCGCTGTGTGCAACCATCGCGCACCCCACGCGCCCAGTGCGGCCAGCACCGGAACGAGCTGAATCGCGGCCTCGGTGAGGTGGTATTCGACCTTCTGCCGGTGACTGGGGTCGTCGTCGCGAGTGAGCAGACCTGCGGCGACGAGTTTGGCGAGCCGTGCGGCCAGGATGTTCGAGGCGATGCCTTCGATGGAGCCGGTGAGTAGTTCCCGGAAATGCGTATGCCCGCCGAACATGATGTCGCGCAGGATGATCAGGCTCCAGCGGTCGCCGAGGAGCTCGACTGTGAGGTTGATCGGGCAGCCCGACTTGCCCGGCGGCACCGGCAACTTCTCCTGAGCAACTGGTTGCGACATAGGATCAGTCTAGGATACGTTCATCACTGCTTGCACATTGCAATCAGAAAGGGCACCCCCGATGGCTCAGATGGTCCGCGTTCAGAACTTCAGCATTTCCAGCGACGGGTACGGCGCGGGGGAGGGGCAGAGTCTGGAACACCCCTTCGGTCACGCCGAACCCTCTGACTTCATGTTTTGGGCAGGCGCCACCGCGCACTGGCCCAACCGCACCGATCCCGGTGGCACCTACGGCCTCGACGACTACATCACCCGCGACTACGCCGTGAACATCGGCGCGGAAATCATGGGCCGCAACAAGTTCGGTCCGCAGCGCGGACCGTGGGAGAACTACGACTGGCAGGGTTGGTGGGGCGACAACCCGCCGTTCCGCACTCCGGTCTTCGTCCTCACCCACCACGAGCGCCCGTCGTTCACCTTGGCCGACACCACGTTCCACTTCATCGACGCCACCCCGAAGGACGCGCTCGCCCAGGCTCTGGATGCCGCCGACGGCAAGGATGTACGCATCGGCGGCGGCGTCGCCACGGTCCGCGAATTCCTCGCCGCCGACCTCATCGACGCGATGCACATCGTCGTCGCACCGGTGGAAATCGGTGCGGGCGAACGCCTGTGGGAAAGCCCCGACGAATACGACGACCGCTTCCACCACGAGCAGGTCCCCAGCCCCAGCGGAGTCGTCCACCACTTCTTCTGGCGTCGCTGACGTATCACGTGACCTGCGCGGCAGCGATAATCGTGTGGTGCCAACAGATCCCGTCCTGCTCGACGACCTGACGCTGGAACAGTCCTCGGTAGTCGCGAACAACGCGATGAACCGCGGCCGAGGACTGTCCGGGGTGAACAGCTACGCCCGCGAACTCGGATTCGACCCCTACGAGGTACTCGCCGAGCGCTTGCGCGCCGACCCCACCGCCCGGGTCACGTGGATCGACGTCTGCTGCGGCTCCGGCCGGGCCCTGCTCGAAGCAGAGGAACGATTCGACCGCGAATTCCCGACCGCCGACGTCACCATCATCGGCCTGGACCTCGTCGACTTCTTCCTGGACAAACCCCGCACCCCGCGCCTGCGCCTGCTCACCACCTCGGCGACAACCTGGACCCCGCCACGTGAAGCCGACCTCGTCACCTGCGTCCACGGCCTGCACTACATCGGCGACAAACTGGCGCTGATCGAGTCGATGACATCCTGGATGACGCCCTCCGGCCACTTCGCCGCCGACTTCGACCCCTCCGAAATCCGCTGTCCGGGCGGTTCCCCGGCGACGACCGCTGTCGTCGATGCGTTGCGCGCGGCAGGACTGACCTACAACCGCCGCCGACACCAGGTGCGTGGACACGGCCGCCCGACCTTCGCCGCCACCTTCCTCGGCGCCGACCCGACCGCGGGTCCCGGGTATACCGGTCAGCCGGCGGTGGTGTCGTACTACGAGTGGTGAACCGGGATCGTCAGTTCTGGCACACCGCAACGGCGGCGAGCTGACGGACATCGGTGGGCACCGCTCCCTGGAAGTGCAGGGCATCGAGATCAGTGTTCGCAGAGGGAGAATTCGCGTTCGTAGAGTTCGTTGTTGTGTTCGTCGACGAAGAACTTGCGCTCTCGCATCAGTTCCGTGCGGAAGGCGTCGGCCTGTGCCGCTGTCATCGTCGACGTCGGGGACCAGGGTTGTTGGGGTGGGATGTCGGAGGTCGAGACGATGGTCGTCGAAGGGTCGACGAGGAAGAAGGCCAGGATCTTGCGGTGACCGGTCCGGGTCGGGTCCTGGAGCCGGAACGGTGCGACGCGATGCTGGAGGATGTTCGGGAACGCCACGCAGCGACCGGCTGTGGCCTGGACCGATCCCAGGTCCTGGTTGAGTGCGTCCTCGTCGGCGAGACCGAAGACCTCGCGCATGCCGGTTTCGTCGTTCTGGTCGTATTCGGGGTCATCGATCGCCGCGCGGAAACCGAGCCGGCTGTCGGTGATGTTCTCGTTGTCCCAGTAGTAGATTCCGGTGGCGACGATGCTTTCGTTGAGCATTGCTTCGACGTGCCACGAACCGCCCGGATATTCCGGCTTCTCGGGTGTGAGGTAAATGTTGGCGAGTTTCACGATGACCTGCAATCTGCGCCCGGTGAGGTCGACGCGATCGCTGTCGTCGACGGGTATGGGTGGCTGAAAAGCGGGGGCGTCGGGGATGGCCGGTCGGCGGTTTTCCCACCATTCGTCCCAGGCGGCCTCGAAGGCTTCCTGGGCTTCGTCGCTCTCATCGGTCGGCTCGGTGGGTTCGGAGTCTTCGTACCAGGCGAAGGGGTTGACGTCGATCCGCACCGGTCGTGGTCGGCGCAGGTCGGTCAGCACATCGGCCAGCAGTGGGAGCATGCGGGCGAACAGTTCCGGCAAGACGGATTCGAGTGCGTGATGGCGAGCGGGGTCGACGTTGTTGACATAGGAACGGAAGGCGACCTCGCCGGTGTCGGTGACATCGACATCGGTGGGCAGCCATTGAAACTTCTGCGAATACGCGTACCCGGCATCATTTTTCGCCGGGCCGGGCCATGGCGCGTCATCGGGCCGGCTGACGCCGCGGACCAGGCAGTACAGCGAGGGATGGACGAGATTGCGCACCTGACCGTTCGACCCGGGTTGCCAATCGTGTTCTGCCGCTGGAACATCCTCGAACACCCGGGCCGCTGCGCGCAGGCGAGCCCGCAACGTGTCGTCGATCAGGGTGTCCGATTGCCACACCCCATCGACAGCGGACATCTCGATCCCGGTCTTCTCGTCGCGTAATCCGGCGTAGTACGCGAGTTCATCGAGCACATAGCGGATTTGCGCCTCCGTCATTCCGGATTCGGCGGCTTCTCGAGTCCATCGGGCGACGATGTCGGAGTCCAGCATCTTCTGATGCCACTGTGATTTCTCCCGAACAGCGGCGCTCAATCGCATCATCTCCAGCTCGCGCACCGTCCTGACCGGTGCGACAGCCACCAGATGAGCGGCACGGAAGGGCAACGGAAACGGGGCGAGCTGAGTCAATTCTCTATTCTCTCAACAGTTCTGGCGAGTCGCGCGGTGCGAATACCGGAGACGACACTATTTGACCGCCGCAGAGCTCAGAGGCGAGGGTCGGTCGGTACGGATTCCATGGCCAGGACGGCGAAGACCAATTCATGGACGCGCCACAGTGGTTCGCCCGCGGCGACGGCGTCCAGGGCGGCCAGGCCGAGCGTGTGTTCGCGGAGGGCGAGGGTGCGTTTGCGGCTGAGGGTGCGGTCGCGCAGACGGGTGAGGTGTTCCGGGGTGGTGTAGTCGGGGCCGTAGATGATGCGGAGGTATTCGCGGCCTCGGCATTTGATGCCGGGCTGGACGAGTTTGCCTCTGCTGCGGTGGGTGAGGCCGGCGTAGGGCTTGAGGACCATGCCTTCACCACCTGCCGCGGTCATCTCGAGCCACCAGGTGGTGGCTTCGGCTTCGGCGGCAGGGTCGGACAGGTCGACGATTCGGCGGCCGGTAGGGCGGAAGGTCACAGGGTCGGCCGCGACCAAGCGGTCGCTGATGTCGAGGTGCCAGCCGTGGTCGCGGTCGGCGTAGCAGGCGCCTGCGGAGGCGAGGAGGGCGAACGGGGCGATCTGGACGCCGTCGAGTCCTGTTGTCGGCCAGCAGTATCGGCGGTAGGCGTGGGTGAAACCGGCCGCGTTCTCGGCGCGGTCGGCGGTGCGGGCACGCAGTTCGCCGAGGTCGAGCCCACGGGCCAGTCCGGCGTCGAGTGCCGCGACCGCGGCGGGCAGCGCCGACCGTGCGGCGGCGCCTGCGGCCGCGTACTGGGTGCGGATCAGCCCGGCGGCCTTGGCGGACCAGGGCAGCAGTTCGCAGTCCAGGAGCAGCCAGTCCGAGTCGAGTTCGTCGAAAAGCGGTGCGGCCGCGGCACGGACGCGGTCGAGTAGCGTCTCGGTGAGGGCCGGATCGTTGAAGAACGACCGTCCGGTGCGGGTGTAGATCGCACCGGAGCATCCGTCGCCGACGCCGAAGCGGGCCGCCGCCTTGTCACGGCACACGAGCACCACGGCCCGCGACCCCATGTGCTTCTCCTCGCACACCACCTTGTCCACACCCGCCGCGCGATAGTCGGCGAACGCCTCGGTGGGATACTCGAGATACCCCTCGACGGTCGACGTCGACGGCGGAGACATGGTCGGCGGCAACCACAGCAACAGCCGGGGATCGATCGCGAACCGGCTCATCACCTCCAGCGCGGCCGCCGAGTTCTCGGCATCGACGATCACCGTGCCGTGCTCGGTGCGGATGTGCCTGCGCCCGGTGACATCGGCGAGGTCGAGCGTCTCGTTGTCGCGCGCGGATTCGGCATCGGCGAGCGGCCGGATCGGCTCGTAGTACATCCGCTCGGCCTGCACCGCGACGAATGTCTTCTCGGGGTAGCGCAGCGCCGTCAGCTCGCCGCCGAACACCGCACCGGTGTCGAGACAGACGGTGTTGTTGATCCACTCCACCTTCGGCGTCGGTACGTGCCCGTAGACGACCATTGCCGCACCGCGATAGTCCCGCGCCCACGGATAGCGCACCGGCAAGCCGTATTCGTCTGTCTCGCCGGTGGATTCGCCGTAGAGACAGAAGTCGCGAACGCGCCCGGACGCGCGTCCGTGGTATGCCTCTTTGAGTCCGGCGTGCGCGACCACGAGTCGCCCACCGTCCAATCGCAGGTGACTGACGAGGTCGTGGATCCACTGCGCCGCGGACTCGATGAACTCCGGTGTCTCGCTGTCCAATTGCTCGAGCGTCTCGGCGAGGCCGTGCGACACCGTGACGTTCTTGCCCCGCAATTTCTTGAGCAGCTTCTGCTCGTGATTGCCCGGCACGCACAGCGCGTGTCCGCTCGCGGTCATGCCCATCACCAACCGCAGTACCCCCGGTGAATCGGGCCCGCGGTCGACGAGGTCGCCGACGAAGACCGCCTGACGTCCCGCCGGGTGGGTGGCATCGACAGCGCGCCCGGCCTCGTCGCGAACCAGCGTCCATCCGAGTTCGCCCAGCAGCGTTTCCAATTCGGCCCGGCAGCCGTGCACATCGCCGATGATGTCGAACGGACCCGTGAGCTCACGCCGGTCGTTCCACGCCTTCTCGTAGGTGATCGTCACTTCGGCCGGATCACTGACGACGTGCACCTTGCGAAAACCCTCGCGACCGAGCTCGCGCAGGGAACGCCGCAGGTCCTGACTCTGCCGCTTCAGGACGTTGCGCCCGAAGTCGCGATCGGTGCGTCCCTGGGTACGTTCCCACGCCACAGCTTCGGGCGTATCGATGACGATCGCGACCGGCAGCACATCGAAAGACCGCGCCAGCGCGACCAATTCGGCCCGGGCGTGCTTCTGCACATTGGTGGCGTCGATGACGACGCGTCGACCGGCGCGCAGCCGGATCCCGGCGATGTGGCCGAGCGCGTCGAAGGCGTCCTTCGTCGCGGACTGATCGTTCTCGTCGTCGGCCACCATGCCGCGGAAGAAGTCCGACGACAGCACCTCGGTGGGCTTGAAGTGCTCGCGGGCGAAGGTGGATTTGCCGGAACCGGAGATGCCGACCAGGGCGATGAGCGACAGGTCGGGGAGGTCGATGTTCATTTACGCGGCCTTCCGGAACAGCGCGAGCTGGGTGGGGGAGCCGGTCTGCGGGTCGTGGTCGCCGACCGGGCGGATGTCGACGGTGTAGCCGAAGGTCTCGGCGACGCGGGCGCACCAGGCGGTGAATTCGGCACGGGTCCACTCGAATCGGTGATCGTCGTGGCGGTGACCGTCGAGGGTCTCGTAGTGCACGTTGTATTCCACGTTCGGCGTCGTCACGATCACCGCGCCGGGCGCAGCATGCCCGAAGACGGCGCGTTCGAGCGCGGGCAGCCGGGACTCGTCGACGTGTTCGATCACCTCCATGAGCACCGCCGCGTCGAAGCCGCGCAGGCGGTTGTCGTGGTAGGTCAGCGCCGACTGGATGAGCGTGATCCTGGCCCGCTGCCGGTCCGACATCCGGTCGAACTTCAAGCGCCGCTCCGCCATCGACAGCGCCGCGCTGGAGACGTCGGCGCCGACGATCTCGGTGAACCGGGCCTCGGCTTGCAGCGCGAGCAGCAGAGCGCCCGGGCCACAACCGAGATCGAGGACACGCGATGCGCCGGTCTCGGCGAGTGCCGCGAGCACCGCTTCCTTGCGCAGCTTCACCAGGGGTGTGCGGCGCTCGGCAGCTTCGACGCGTTCGATCGCGTCTCCGGGGATTTCGGCATCGTCGACCACCTCGTCCGCCGAGCGCAGCCGTTCCAACGCCGACAACATGAGTGTGCGCCGTCCGGCCAGATAGCGCCGCGCGATCAGTTCACGGTCGGGGTGGGCGCCGAGCCAGCCCTCGCCCGCGCGGAGCAGTTTGTCGACTTCGTCGGCGTCCACCCAGTAATGCTTGCTGTCATCGAGCACCGGCAACAGCACGTAGAGGTGGTTCAGTGCCTCTGCCAGCCGCAGCGTCCCGGTCAAACGGAGGTGGGTGTAGGGCGACGGGCCCCATTCCGGGAACTCGGGATCGAGCGGCACCGAGCTGGTCGACACCGTCCAACCCAGCGGCGCGAACAGTCTCTCGACGATCTCGGTCCCACCACGGCACGGCACGGCGGGGACTTCGATCTCCAACGGAATCGCGGTCTCCGCCAGTTCTTTACGGTCGCGGCTCGTGCCGTTCAGCGCCGACCGGAACACCTTGCCCAGCGCCACCGACAGCAGGCTCGACGCCACATACGGCCGGTCGTTCACATAGCGTCCGAGCGCGGACCCGTTGTGCCCCTTGCTCGGTCGCGCCAACTCCACCGGGTCGACCTCCAGCAGCAGGGCGACGGTGCAGCGATCGACATCGGCCTGTGGATAGAAGACGTGTGCCGTGCCGCCGGTGGTCGTGAACGACTGCACGCGGTCGGGATGTTTGACCACGAGGTATCCGAGGTCGGTCGCCGGCGTGTGAGTCGTGGAGATCGTCAAGAGCACTTGATGATCCTGTCACGGACCGCCAGCGATTTTCGCCGAGTCCGGAGATCATCGGAAGTCGAACGACGGTGGGATGGCGACGATCACGGCGGCCGCCCACACGCCGTATACGGGCAGGTAGTCGGTCTGCCAGCGTTCGACAGCGGTGAAGGTCTTCCTGCCGCGCACGAAGCCGAGCCCGAGGTGGCCCGACCACACGAGGTTCACCAGCAACACCACGTTCAGTCCGAGCGCGACCACCTTGTTGGGGGTGGAGCCGAACTCGGCGATCCGGGTGAGCATGGCGGCCAGCATCGTCACGTCGACGACCAGCGCGGTGAGCACCAGCACCAGCTGCAGGCGGTCGAAGAACCCGGGTGGGGTCAGCGGATCGCGGGCGGAGATCGTATAGAGGAGCAGGCCCAGGACCAGGACGAGGATCAGGTCCATCAGGATGAGCAGATCGCGGTCGATCGCGGTCAGGCTGCGGGTGGTCGCGAGAGCGGCGAGCAGCGCGAACAGCATGACGATGGTGAGCGGGGTGAAGACCCGGGTGAGCACCGGCGCGATGTTCTCCACGACGTTCTGTTTGGCTTCGACCAGCCAGGCGGCGACGATCACCGCGCCCGCCGCCCCGAAGGGCAGCACCCAGTCCTCGATCACCGGCTCGATGTCGAAATCGAGGGTCCCGAACGCGCCCACTGTCAGTCCGATCAGCACGCCGCCGCCGAGTGCCAGCAAGGTCAGGTAGACGAACCACTCCCCGGTGAACCGGATGAAGTCCATCCGCCGCCGCCCGGAGCGCCAGTCGCCGCCCACGTACGCGAAGCCGACCACCAGCCACAGCAGGATCGGCGCGTGGATCGCGGCGATGATCTCGGTCGCCCCTTCGGGCTCGAACGGATACAGGTTCAGCACGAGTGCGGTGAGCACGACGGGCGCGAGCAGCACGGCGGCCACCCGCGCGGAAACCTGGCGCTTCCACGCGAAATATCCTGCGAGGAAGGGCAACACGAGCAGGCTGATGTTGAGATCCAACGCAGGGCCCGCCAGCCAGGTGAAGCCCGCCTTCACCGTGAGCGCCGCCCCTATGGCGAAGGCGAGCACAACCATCAGCTCTCGATTGCCCGCACCGCCCTCGGACTCCTCCGGCACCAGAACGAGCTGCTTCCACAGCCTTTCGGAATGCTCGAGCGCGAACTCCCGGGAGATCGCGTCCATGCTGCCCATCCGTTTCACCGCGACGAGGAATGCCTCGTCGCTCGACAGGCCCGCGATGTGCAAGGTCGAGATCTGTTCGCGCAGATGATCTTCCATCTCGTCGATGTCGGCGACCGAAATCGCACGATGACGCTGGACGTACCCGCGCCACTGATCGATATGGGCTTGCAACTCGGTCTCCATCACGCCCATCCCTTCTCCACCGGCCGGGTGGCGCTGCGCCAGACCTGGTCCAGGGCCTCGGCGACCACACTCCACTGAGCTTGTCGTTCGGCGAGCGCCGCCCGGCCCGACTCGGTGATCAGGTAGTGCTTGCGGCGGCGTCCGCCCTCGGACACCCGCCACGTCGACGACACGTGCCCGAGCCGTTCCAGCCGGTGCAGCAGCGGGTACAGCATCCCGTCGGTCCACTGCATCCGCCCGCGGGAGAGCTGGTTGACCTGCTCGAGGATGGCGTAGCCGTACGACTCGCCCTCGGCCAGAATTCCGAGTACCAGCGGCGTCGCCGAGGCCGCCACCAGGTCTTTGTCTATCCGCATCGCACTCCTATACCTAGAAGATCTAGGTAATAACCTAGCAGATCTAGGTATATGGGTGTGGATGTCGCACCCTAGGGTGAGGATTCCGTTGAATCGCCTAACGACCGTGTCGGGGGCCCCGATGAAGTCTGCATGTACGCGCTACCGCGCGTAGGGGACACAGAATCGAGGAACCATGAAGAACGCAGTTCGAATGGGCGCGCTCATCGCCGTCGCCGCGGCACTGGTCACAGGCTGCACCGACGAGAGTGGTTCAGGGGCAACAACATCAACCTCCCGCGCGACGGCGGCCCCGTCGAGCTCCCGCGCGCCCGCGCCGGGTGGCCAGACCCCGGAGTCCTCCGCGCCCGAGGAGACCGCCGCGCCCCGGCCCGGCGCCACCATCGCGCCGGAGCCCGAAACACCGCCGGTCACACAAGCTCCCACGTTGATCCCGGCTCCCGGCACCACCTCTCCCGCCCCCGCCGACGACATCAGCGGACCGGGTCGCTGCATAGACCCGGCCTCGACCGGTGTGCAGAACGCCCTCGCGAGCCTCCAGGGAACCTGGGTCGCCGGACAGGCTTCGAGTGATCAGCCGGGTAGCTGTGGTCAGCTGTTGTATGTGCGCGCCATCGGCGGCAACTCCGCGGGTGCGCCGATCCACCTCTTGTTCTTCCGCAACGGAAAGTACTTGGGCACGGGCACTTCTGAGCCGTATGCCTTCACCACCGTTGTCGGGTCGAGCAACAACGCGGTGACCGTCGACTACCGCTGGCTCGCCGGTGACGAACCCTTTGCCGCACCGCAGGGCGGCCCGGCCACGATCACCTATTCGTGGAACGGTTCGAAGGTGGTGATGGGCGGCACGCTACCGACCGAAGTCACCCAGCCGCACCGCTGATCCGATCTCGGACGCCCCTGTGCGCTGGGCGACTGGGTTCAGTTGTCCGGGTGCAGCACCAGCACCGTGATCTCGCTGGGGGCGAAAACCCGTAGCTGCGGGCCCCAGAAACCGGTGCCGCGGCTGGTATAGAGCTGGGTGTTGTTCGCGTGTCTGCTCAGGCCCGCGACCACCGGCTGGTCGAGCCGGACGAGGTAGTGGAACGGCCAGATCTGCCCGCCGTGGGTGTGACCGGAGATCTGCAGCGCGATGCCCGCCGCGGCGCTGTCGGCGATCTGTTTGGGCTGGTGGGCCAGCAGGACGACCGGCAGCGAGGGGTCGGCGCCCGCGAGTGCGGCGGGCAGATCGGGACCGTGACCGGGCAGGCCGACGCCGGTCGGGTCGTCGATGCCGGCGATGACGAGGCGGTCGCCGTCGCGGGTCAGGACGCTGTGCTGGTTGTGCAGCGGCTGCCAGCCGAGCGAGGCCATGTAGTCGATCCAGCCCTGCGCGTCGCCGAAGTACTCGTGATTGCCGGTGATGTAGAACCGGCCAAGCGGCGCCTCGACCTTGCCGAGCGGATCGACCTGCGCCTGGCGTTTCACGACCGAGCCGTCGGCGAGATCACCGGCGTGGCATGCGATATCGGGCCGCTGCGCGTTGACCACCTCCACCACGCGTTCCGACCAGCGCCGCCGATTCAGCGCGGCGTAATGGGTGTCGGTGACGACCACTACGCGCAACCCGTCCAGGCCCCGCGCCAGCCCGCGAATCGCGACGTCGACCGTGCGTACCCGCGGTACCCGACGCGCCTCGTACACGCCCCACCCGACCAGCGCCGCGGAAGTCACCAGCACCCCTGCCGCCACGATCCGGGCACCGTCGACCCCGCCGACGGCCAGCGCGCCCCGCACGAGCAGCCCGATCACCGACCAGGAGAACACCACCCACACCACCCCGAGCAGGGTGTCGCCGACGATCACCGCCGGATCGGACTGCGCGGGCCCGTGCCCGAGGAACATCGTGAGCGGCAGGCACACGAGGGCGGCCGCGGCGATCGCCGTCCCGATCCAGAACAGCGTGCCGCTGCCACCGGTCGGCGCCGAGACCAACGTCCACCAGGGGACCCCGAACAACAGGGCGAGGACCAGCGACAACATCATCAGGCGTACGGCGAGCTTCACGGCGGTCCCGTTCTGGGCAGGGCGGCCGGGCGCGGCCACGAATCGACCTCCCAGGGTAGCGCTCCGCCGGCGCCGCCCCTCGCCGAGAATCCGCAGTTCGCAGCGGGCGCGCGAAGCAGGCTGCCCCACTGCACAATTCGATGTACCCCTGGGATCAGGTGCGCGCTATGCTGCCCGACAGGGCCCCGCGCGCAGGTGCAGTACCGCGGCGGGTCGAGTGGGGAAGCGGCGAGGCCGCACAAACGGGAAGGTCAGAACACCGATCATGCGTGGGGTAAAGAGAGTTCTTCGGCGAGTGATGGCAGGCGCCGTCGTCGTGGTGGTGCCGTTCGGCGCCTCTGTCGCGCCCGCCGCAGCCGATGCCGACCCGTCCGCGATCGACTTCCGGGTGGATACGTCGATGGGGGAGATCAACACCAGGATCATCCGCGCGGCCGACGGCAACACCGATCGGGTGGTCTACCTGCTCGACGGCGAACGCGCCGAGGACGACCTGAACGGCTGGGAGAAGCACACCACCATCCCGGCGCAGATGGCGAAGTTCAACATCAACGTCGTGATGCCGGTCGGCGGCCAGTCCAGCTTCTACGCCGACTGGGAGCAGCCGAGCAATTTCTTCGGCGTCAACCCCGACGGGTCGATGCTGCCCAGCGCCGACTCCGGTTCGGCGATCGGCGGCTGGGAGGACACCCAGGGCAAGGTCAACACCTACCAGTGGGAAACCTTCATCACCAAGACGCTGCCGGAGGCGATGAATTCCCGGCTGGGCTTCAGCGCGACCCGCAACGGTGTGGTCGGCCTGTCCAGCGGCGGTAGCGCGGCGATGCTGATGGCGGCATACCACCCCGAGCAGTTCACCTACGCCGGGTCGCTGTCGGGCTACCTGCACATGTCGATGCCCGGCATGCGCGAGGCGCTCGGCGGGGCGATGATCGCCAGCGGTGGGTACAACATCGAGGCGATGGCGCCCGCGGGCAGTGAGAAGTGGAAGCGGATGGACCCGTACGGGTTCGTCGAGAAGTTGATCGCCAACAACACCCGCCTCTACGTCTCCGCGGGTAGCGCCAAGCCCGCCGACCAGGACCTGTCCTCGGTCGACGCGATCACCCAGGGCATGCCGCTGGAAGCGATCGCCCTGGCCAACACCCGCTCGTTCGAGAAGCGGGTGACCGCACTGGGTTACGAGAACGTCAGCTACGACTTCCCCGACATCGGCATTCACAACTGGGGCACCTGGGAACAGGTCGCCATCCGTCTGATGCCCGACATGGCGCGCAACATCGGCAAGCCGTTGCCCGCGGGCGCGACCCCGCCGGGCGGTGGCGCTCCGCCCGTCGACGGTCCGCCCGCCGGTGGCCCGCCCGCCGGTGCCGAACCGCCGAAGTAGCCTCTGCCACAACCGACACCGCCGCTACCCGTGCTCGGGGTAGCGGCGGTTCGTGTTTGCCGGGGTCAGCTGGTTTTGATCGGGGTTTCGTTCGTCAGGCCCCAGCGGATCTCGGTGCGCACGGTGATGTCGGCCGGTGGTGCGGCGACGGTGCGGGTGAGGCGTTGGAGCTCGCCCCAGTCGCGGGTCCAGTCGTCGGCCAGATAGGCGGGGACGGTGCGTGATTGCATGAGCATGCCGGTCCAGCCGAGCGGGCCGCCGCCGGTGTCGCCCTGCCAGGTCTCGGAGACCTGGGCGTTGAGCTTGTCGGGCTGGATACGCCAGATCGGCATCTCCGCGACGCCGGTGTGGTGGTCGAACGGGCGCTGGCACGGGAAAGCCAGTCCCACATGCCAATCCGTGAGGACCGGGTCGGTGCTGCCGACGACGGTGTTCAGGCTCGACAGTTTCGGCAGGCGCGGTGGGGTGATCGCGAGCCACTGCATGGGGTCGGGCTCCGCCGCGTCGGCGACGAGTCGAACGGCAGTGGTACCCACAGGAACTCGATCCAGCGCGATCGGGAGGTTCCGCCAGCCCGGAGCGCCACCAACCGTCGGCGGGATCGCCTCGCCCAGGGCGGTGGTGGTTCCGTCCTCGGCACGACGAGCGAACTCCACTCGCAAGCGTTGCCCCGGCATGCGTGAGCCATCGGGCGCCGTGGACTCGATCCGACCGGCCACCGTCAGGATCATCACCCGGTAGGCCGGATTCTGCTGTGCGGCGGCCATATCCAGCCGATACCACTGCGTCGTCAACTGCGTCCGCTGTGGTTCGCCGGTCGAGTGACTGCCGAGCACCGGCGTTCGTTCCGGGGCGAGGCCGAACGGCAATGCCACCGTGCTGCCGTTCACGCCGGCCACGGCAGGACCGGCCGCTCCGGGTGGTCCCGCGTTCGGACCGCTCGGTGGTGTCCCGGTCGTGCCGCCGGCCGGGGCTGGACCGCCGGGGCCACTTCCGCCAGGGCCTGAGCCGCCGGGGCCGCTTCCTCCGGGACCCGAACCCGAAGGCGGGGCGGAGGATTGGCCGGGACCGGGATCGGGGGCGAGACTCCCGACACCGTTCGGGGTGAAGCCGGTGTTCTCGGCGGCCAGCCCGTCGGCGACGGTGCCGCTGTACGGGGCGAGCAGTGAGTCCGCGGTATTCGTCTCGACGAGAACGTCATCGGCCATCGCGCACCGGTCACCCGTCAGCGCGCGTAGATTCGACAGCCCGACCGAATAGGCCGGGTACTGCGAAACGGCCGCGGCGGCAAGCGAAGCCACTTCGAACAGCACCATGGCCGCCGCGGCGACGGTCAGCGGCGCGACAGCCGGGATCTTGCGATTCGGCCTGCGGCGACCGATACCGCCGTAGTACTGGAACAGGGCCGTGAGGAGGCTCGCGGCCGCTGCGGCGAGGAAGAGGGTCGACACCTCGATCCCGCCTAGCGTGGGAGCGCGGTCGGGCCACGGGACGCCATAGCCGGAGACGTACCACCACCCGTTGGAGCCGGTGAAGCTCACGGCGAGCAGGAACAGCACCGCGGCGGCGAACAGTGTTCGGAGATAGTTCCGGCCGACGCGGACCAGCGCCACTGCCGTGATCGCGGCGAGTGCGGCGGCCAGGCCCCCGTAGACGCCGAAGTGATGCGTCCACTTGGTGGGGGTGAACATCATCAGCAGCAGGGCCATGAAGACGACAGCGAGGATTCGGGTCACCGGGCCACGCGCGGTCGCCGGGATGCGACCGCGGCGCAGGGTCGCGGCGATGCCGACCGCGAGGCACAGGAGCATGGCGAGGACGCCGAAGCGACGGGCCAGGGAGCCGTCGGGGTTGACCGACAGCAGGGAATCCCAGCGGGTGCGTTCCTCGAACCAGGACATGTCGGGGCCGACGAGCTGGCGCACGCGGGTGGCTTCGAGGACGGTCGAGAAGGTTTGGTCGGCGAAGACGACGACCAGTACGAGAGTGCCCGCGGCGACGATCGGAGCGACGAGTGCGGCGTATCGGAGGAACACGGTTCCGCGAGGGGACACGCCAGCGCCCGAATCCGGTCTGGCGCGGGCGATGATCGTGCGCAGCACCGGTCGCGAACCGGCCAACAGTGCTGCCACGCAGATCAATCCGGTGGGCCCGGCCGCCAGGGAGAACGCGGCGATCAGCACCGCGACGGCGGCGGGCAGCAGGCGGCGAGTGGCGATCGCCCGTTCCATCGAGCACCAGGTGAGAAGTGCGCCGACCGCGATGAGGGGTTCGGGTCGCAGGCCGTTGTTGTAGGGCAGCCAGATCGACAGGAACACCAGGGCAGCGGTCCAGCGCGCGACGCGGCTCGCGCGCACGCCGGAACCCAGGCGCGGCAACACTTCCCGGCTGAGCACCAGCCAGCACACGAACCCGGCGAGCAACGCGGGCAACCGCATCCACACCCCGACCTCGCTGACCCGGGTCATCTGGGCGAGCACCTCGTAGGGCCACCCGAACGGTGCCTCGGCGACCTGGAACCAGCGGTAGTAGTTGGCGGTGTAGCCCGCTTCCTTCGACGCGCGCGCCATCGTGAGGATGTAGCCGTCGTCAGAACTGTTGGCGCCGATCACATGCCAGCTGACCAACGTGCCCGCGACCACCGCGTCGAGACCGGTGAACCGCCACCATTGGGCGGGCAGAACGCGACGCGCCCGGCGGCCGTCGCGAGCGTCGCCGCGATGCAGGCAGATCAGGGCGAGCAAGGCGCTCAACACCGCCCCGACGATCGCTGCCAGCTTCCAGCCACTCGGACTCGACGAGAACCGCGCATCGATCTCGGCATGCAGTCGCGCGTCTCCCATCCGTCCGCGATCCAGCTCGGTGAAGACTCCGACCACCTGTGGGCGCACATCGGCGTCCACGGTCGTCTTCATCGGCGAGCCGTCGGCTCGGGTCATACCGGTGAGCTCGGCGGTGGTGCTCGAGCCGGTGGAAACCACGGTCAGCGCTCCGCATCGGGCGTCGCGTGCGGTCTCGGGCACAGCTGTTCCGGGCGCGCCGCCCGGACCGGCCGGTGGCTTCGTCGTCGAGGACAGCGGCCCGTTCGGCGGAACCGCGCCCGACGGGGGAGTGCTGCCAGGAGCGGGAGCGCCGCTAGGTGGAGTGGTGCCGGTGGGTGGCGCGCCGTTGGGTGGAGTGGTGCCGCCGGGTGGCGGCGCACCGTTGGGAGTGGTGCCGCCAGAGGGCGGTGCACCGTTGGGCGGGGTGCCGCTGAGGGGCGGTGCGCCGTTGGGGGGAGCGCCGCCGGCGGACGGTGTGCCGTTGGGGGCAGGTGGCCGGTTCGCGTCGGTGGGGGGCGGTTGTGTGCCATTCCGGCCGTCGGCGGTCGAGCTCTCTTGCACGGGGGCGTTCCCCGCGATATCCGCGATCGGCGCGCTCAACAGCAACTTGTCGCGCAGCACCACGGACAACGTGCGCCCGGCTCCCGGCCGGTCCTCGATACGCGCGACCAAGCCTTTCGATCCTGCTCGCGGCGCCTGGGCGGGAACCGTGGACAGCACTGTCCCGCCGGTCATGTCGCGCAACGCGGTACACGGAATGCTCACGTCGAGCGACAACGGCACGTAGTCCACGAGTGGCACGCTGAGTTGCATCGACTGGGGCTGTGGCCACTCCAGGCTCGCGCGCTGCTGCTGAACCGGCAGCAACGGAGTCGCCACCGCCAGCACCACACCCAGCGCCCCCGCCGCGATCCCGATTTTCTGCACTCGGCCGAAGCCGGAAGAATCTCCACCCACAAACGACGATGCTAGCCATGGTCGTCAGGTAGTTGTCACCTCAGCGCGGGCGGCGTAGTTCGGTGACGGCGATCCGTGCCGCCTCGCCGATCGCGGCGTCGACCACCGGCAGCATCGGATCCGCGCGGGCGGCGCGGGTGAAGACCGCTACCGCTACCGGTGTTTCGCCGGGGAATTCGATGACGGCGACTTCGTTGCGGATCACCCCGATGGTCCCGGTCTTCCCCGCGACGAGCACTCCGCGATGCGGGAAGCCGGCGGCGATGCGGTGCGGCCAGATCTGCTTGCTCATCACCGTGCGCGCGAATGCCGTACTGGCCGTGGACAATAAGTCACCTGTCCACAGCTTCCACAGGAACCGGGTCATCTCCTCGGGCGTGGTCGCGCTGGCGTAGGAGGGGTCGTAGGCGGAGACCGTCCACGCCTCGTCGTTGTCCGCCAGGACCGCGAAAGCCTCCGCGGTGCTGTGGGTATCGGTATCGCGGACCAGGCTGCGGTGCTGGTCGGCCGTGCCGCCGACGATCCGGGTATCCGTCAGGGCGAGCTCGTGCACCAGCTCACTCACCGCGGCGAGACCGACCTCGCCGAGCAGGACATCGGCGGCGGCATTGTCGGACACGGTCATCATCGACGCCGCCAGGTCGCGACGGCTCAGCGTGACCGGATCATGCAGTGCCGCAAGACCGGTAGGCCCCGGAGTGCAGTCGGCCGGATCGATGGTGAGCCGGCCGGTGGGGTCGATCAGGCCGTGGTCGACCTGTCGCAAGAACGCTGCCAACAGCAGCAGTTTGTAGACCGACGCGATCACCACCCGGTCGTGCCCGCCGACAGAGATCTGGCCGGCGGAGCCATCGCAGCGCCGGGCGTGCAACCAGCCGACGCAGCCCGCATCGGCGAACACGGCACGGATCCGGGCACTCGCAGATTCCGGCATGCCGGCACCGCCGTGTCCGGTGTCGGTGGTGCTCGATCCGGGCAGCGTGTCGGTCGCGCTGAGCCGGCTCGAATCGGGGCGGCGGCCGTCCGTCGCCGCGTCGAACCCGCTCATCGCAGCCGCTCCCGGTACAGCACCCGATCCAGCGCATCGGCCTGCGCTCCCGCGTCCGCTCTGCGAATGACCCTGATCCGCAAGGCAATCGACTGCGGCGCCAGCGTGAGCCATGCCACCCCCGGTGTCGGCGTCGGCGAGGTGGCGGTGACGCCGAAACTCGTGCCCGCGGCCACGGCGGCCAACACCGCCCGATCGTCGGGAGCCGCGAGTGGCGCTGCGTCCAGTCCGCGTTCCCGCAGCAGATCGATGATGCTGTCGAAGGCGGGCGGGTTCGCGGCGCGCGGCGGATGCGCGAAATACAGTCCGGCGAGCATGGGGAAGGTCGGCCGTTCGGCGGTGGTGGTGCGGTGCTCGGCCGGCACCACCAGCCAGCGCGGCAACTTCACCACCGGTCCGGCCTCCACTCCGTCGACCAGCGCCGGATGTTCGATCACCGCCACATCGCAGACGCCCGCGCGCACCTCGGCGACGAGATCGACGGTCGTGGCCAGTGTCGTCGCCACGCTGCCACCCGCGGCGCGCAAGCCGGTGACACACGCGGTGACCAGGCGATCGGGTAGCGCGGTCGTCGCCGCGAACCGCACGGTCCCGCTGAGCTGCGCGATCCGCTGTGATTCGGCGAGCAATCGGTCGGCGTCGTCGACGAGCAGCCGGGCGCGCGGCAACAAGTGTTTGCCCGCGGTGGTGAGCAGCGCGCCCTGGCTGGTGCGGTGGATGAGTTCGACATCGAGATGTTGTTCGAGGCGGCGCAACCCCTGCGACAGGGGCGGTTGGGTCATGTCGAGTGCCGCTGCTGCCCGCCCGAAGTGGCCCTCGTCCGCGACGGAGACGAAGAACCGGAGGTGGCGGATCAGATCCATATCGGCCATTGAACCAGCGCGCTTGCCGCGACTCGGTCGATCTGGGGTGACGAGCTGGTGGGGATCGGTCTTCCACGTCGCCTCACCGCTGTTCACCTGCGGTGATATCGGGTACGACTCGTCCAGCCCGCTGTCCGGTATTGGCTTCGAACCGGTCGGCGATGATTGCGTGCACCGGTGACTTCCTCCACACTGACGCCCCGCCTCCGCACCAGGATCGCCGCCGTCGCGCTGGCGATCTCGGCCGTGACGTTCACCGCCTGCTCGAGCAACGACGCCGAACCGGCATCGTCTACGTCGGCCGGCGTGCCCGCCACAACGTCGTTCGCCGATATGGAGGCCGGATACGGTGCCCGGCTCGGTCTTTCGGTGGTCGACACCGGAAACGGAGCGACCGTCGACTACCGGGAGGATGAGCGCTTCCCGATGGCCTCGACGTTCAAGGGTCTGGCGTGTGGCGCTCTCCTGCAGGCGCATCCGCTGTCCACCGGTTATTTCGACCAGGTGATCCGCTACACCGCGGCCGACATCGTCGTGAACTCGCCGGAGTCGGAGAAACACATCGACACCGGCATGACCGTCACCGCGCTCTGCGACGCGGCGATCACCCAGTCCGACAACACCGCGGGCAACATGCTGCTCCGATTGCTCGGTGGCCCAGCGGGGTTCACCGCCTTCCTGCGTACCCTCGGCGACACCGTGTCCCGCCTCGATCGCTGGGAGCCCGAGCTCAACACCGCGATCCCCGGCGACGAGCGCGACACCACCACCGCCGCCGCCCTGGTGGCGAACTACCGCGCCCTCGTCGTCGGCACCGCTCTCCCGGAACCCGAACGCGCCCAACTCGCCACGTGGCTGAAGGCGAGCAAGACCGGCGCCAAACGCATCAAGGCAGGTCTGCCCACGGACTGGATCGTCGGCGACAAAACCGGCAGCCCCGCCTACGGCTCCGCCCTCGACGTCGCTGTCGCCTGGCCCCCCAACCGCGCGCCCCTGGTCCTCGCCGTCCTCACCACCAAGCCGGACCAGAACGCCGAACCCTCCAACGACCTCGTCGCCGAGGCGACGAAAGCCGCTGTAGCCCAACTCAACTGAGGCTCCAGCCCGACGCCACCGACCGCGCGCACTGGGCCACGAACAATGCTGTGAGCAGGGGAATTCTGTGGCCCAGCGCGGCCGGTGGCAGCGGCCCGGTCGCGACCAGGCCCGCCGGCCCGTGTCCGATGGTCCAGCTCTGCGTGGCCAGATCGAGCGGATCGATATCGGCCTCGAACCGTCCGATCGACCTGGCCGAGTCGGCCGCCCGTACCAGGCGGTCGAGGGTGGCATCGGCGGCTCCGGCGTCCTCGAGCGCGAAACCCGCGCCGAACATCACCCGGTAGAGATCAGGATTGGCCATGGCGTTGGCGAGGTAGGCGCTGCCGAGCGCGGCCAGATCGTGCACCGGATCCTCGGCGACCGGCACCTGCGCCAGCCGCGCCGCCAGCTGCGCCGCCCGGTCGATCAGCATCGACCGCACCGCCGGGTTCTTCGTCCTTGGCAGCGCGGACAAGTATCCGCTGCTCGGCGAAGGTGTCGCCAGGGCCGCGGCGAAGCTCGGCGTGGATCCGGTCAAGCCGATCACGTTGATCGGGGTGGCCGCGCTCGGTGAGCCGGATCTGCTCGTCGAGGTGGAGGCCACGGCTGTGCTCGACTGAGGGTTACCGCGCGCCCGCCATCAGGACCTCGGTCGGTGTCGAGCGGTATCGGCCAGGTGCCGTGCCGAATTCGCGTTTGAAGGCCTTGCTGAAGGCGTACTCGGAGCTGTATCCGGTGTGCCTCGCGACGGTCGAGAGCGGGTGGTCGGTGTCGCGGAGCAGGCGGGCGGCGGTGAGCATGCGCCAGCGGGTGAGGTAGGTCAGTGGGGGCTCGCCGACCAGCGTGGTGAAACGTTTGGCGAAGGCGGCCCGACTGAGACCTGCTCGGGCGCCGAGGGATTCGACGGTCCAGCCGCGGGCGGGGTCGTCGTGGACGGCGCGCAGGGAGCGGGAGATGTCCGGGTCGGCGACCGCGGCCGCCCAGCCGGTCGTCTGGGCGGAGTCCGCGAGCCGGGCGCGCAGGAGATAGAGGAGCAGCAGGTCCAGCAGTGGGGGTATCGCCGCGTCGGCGCCGGGGTGGGTGTGGGTGAGTTCGTCGGCCAGCAGATCGACCGCGGCGCGCAGCGACGGATGCGTGCCGAGCCGCGCCGGAATGTGTACCACCTCGGGCAGTTCCGTCAGCAGCGGATGGGTTCGGTCGGCGGCGAGCTGGTAGGAACCGCACAGCAGCGTCGCGGGAGCGCCCGGTCCCGTCACGATCCGGACATCCTCGGGGCCCGCGGTTTCGGTCACCGGGCTGTCGAGCTGGTCGAGCAGATCGTGGGCCACCCCGCGTGGCATGAAGACCGCGTCACCGGCGCCCAGTGCCAGCGGCTCCGCATCGGGTCGCGTCAGCCAGCACGAGCCCTGCAGAATCACATGGAAACCCGCGCTCTCGATGCGTGGATACGCCCGGCCCCACGGCGCGTGCCGCACGAACATGCCGGAGGCCGGGCTGCCGGTCTTCGCGGTGGCCAGGACATCGCTCAGCAGATCCATGTTCGAAACAATACGCGTGGAGACGATCGGATATCCAGGCAAGATTATGGATGATTTCTTGTCTCACCAATAGTTCATACGCTGTGTTCATCAGCCCGATGAGCACAAGGAGCACGACATGAAGATCGCCGTCTACGGAGCCAGTGGCCACGTCGGAACACTCGCGGTGCGGGAACTGCGCGAGCGCGGCATCGAGACCGTGGCCGTGGGCCGCGACGCCGCGCGGCTCGCCGGTCGCGGCGCCGAGGTTCGGGTCGCCGCGGCCGACGATCACGGCGCACTCGTCGCCGCGTTCGCCGATGTCGACGCCGTGATCAGTACCCTGCCCGACTACACCGGTCGCGGCGAGGGCGTACTGCGCGCCGCCATCGCCGCCGGCGTCCACTACGTGGACGTCGCGGGCGAACAGCTCTTCGTCGAGAAGGTCTTCGCCCAATTCGGTCCGCTCGCGGCAGAGGCCGGGGTGACGCTCTCGACCGCGACCACCGAAGCGGGGATCTTCGGCGACCTGCTCGCCCACCTCGGCGCCGAGCGGCTCGGCGGCGCCGACGAGATCGTGCTGAGCCATGTCGCCACGCCCGGCGGTGAGGGCTCGCGCGGAAGTATGCGCACCGTCTTCCAGAATCTAGATGTCTTCACCAGTGGCGGCCTGTCCTGGTCCGACGGCGAATTCCGCACCGGTCCCCAGCCCCGCCGGGCCACCTTCCTACTTCCTGACGAGACGGAACCCATTGCAGTGATGAAGTTTCCGCAACCCTCCGTGGTGACGATTCCACGCCACACCACGGCGCGCTCGGTGGAGGGTGTGCTCGCGACGTCGATTTTCGACATCGTCGGCACCGTCACCGAGGCCGATCTGGACGCCGCGCCCGAAACCCCGTCGGCCCCGGCCGCGTACTCGATGGTCGTCGACATCCACCGCGACGGCCGGACCCTGCGCGGGATCGGTAGCGGCCCCGACGCCTACCGCAACAGCGCCCAGCTAGCGGTGGAGGTCGCGACGCGAATTGCCGCGGGGGTGGGCAAGCCCGGCGCGCAGTCACCCGCCGAGCTGTTCGAGCCGGTCGAATTCCTCGACGCTCTCGCGCCGTTCGGCATGACATGGTCGCTGCGTTGACGGTGCGCCTACGGTGGATCGCCGCGCCCGTCGCCGCCGTGGCCGCGCTGGTCCTGGTGGCGTTCGGTGCTCGCGACACCGAAACCTCGTGGTCGAGTGCCTGGACGACCGCTGTGCAGTACCCGGTCTACCAGAACTGGTCGGCGATGGGTTTCGCCGACCAGACTGTGCGACAGGTGTTTCGCCTGTCGCAGGAGGGTCCGCAAGTCAGGATTCGGTTGTCGAACCGCTTCGGTGAGTACCCCCTGCCCGTGTCGGCGGCGACGGTGGCCGCCAGCGCGGGCGGCGCGGCGATCACCCCGGAATCGGTGCGGGGGTTGAGCGTTGGTGGGCAGTCCACCTTCGTGATCGCGCCGGGGGCCGAAGTGGTCAGCGACGCCGTGCGCACCGTGGGGGCATCGATCGCGGTCACCCTCTATTTCGACCGACCCACCGGCCCCGCGACCCAGCACGGCCAGTCGCTGGCCACCAGCTACCGAGCGCAGGGCGATCACGCCGCCGATCCGTCGGCGGCGCCGTTCGCCGACACCTCGCAGTCCTGGTATTACGTGGCGGGCATCGAGACGCTGCGGTCGAGCACCGGCGACGTCACCGTGGCCTTCGGCGATTCGATCACCGACGGCTACCGCTCTACTCTCGACGCCGACCTGCGCTACCCCGACCAACTCGCGGCGGTAGGCCACCACGGCCCGGTGGTCAATGCCGGAATCAGCGGCAACAGGCTGCTCACCGACTCGACCGTGCTCGGCGACAGCGCGCTGGCTCGGTTCCGTCGTGACGTTCTCGACCAACCGGGCGTCGGCACCGCCGTCGTCCTGATCGGGATCAACGACATCGGCCTGTCGGGCAGTGCGGGCCCGGACGGGGTTGTCTTCCCACCGGTGTCGACCGACCAGCTAATCGCCGGATATCGCGCCTTGATCGCGCAGGCGCGCGCGGCGGGCGTGCGCATCGTCGGCGCGACCATTCTGCCATTCGCCGGTTCCGCGTACTACTCGCCGGAGAAGGAACGATTGCGGAACGAGGTGAACACTTGGATTCGGGAGTCGGGCGCCTTCGACACGGTGGTCGATCTCGAACAAGCGCTGGCCACTCCCGGTGATCGCACCCGCCTCGCCGACGTGTTCGACAGCGGTGATCACCTGCATCCCAATGATTCCGGCTACCGAGCCATGGCGACGGTCATCGCACCTGCTCTCGGGACGTGATCGCCGTCTCGCCCCACCTGTCGTGACCAGGCCCGATACTGACCCGTACCCCAACGGCCGGTGAACCCTGATCGGTCGAGTGGCAGGTCGGGCGGGGGCTCGATATGCTCGACTCCGACTTCGAAACAGGCTGCCTTGCTGCGTGTTTGATCGACCACTATGGCAGGGGGCCTGTGAGTACTGCGGAAGTACTGCCGATGGCACAGACAGCAGCTGCGCCGAAGGCGTCCGGCGACAGCGCCGGATCTGTGGTGCTCGGCGCCGGCGTGGCGGTGGTGGCGATCGCCGCGGTGACCGCGGTGTTCACGCCACCGGCCATCGGCATCCCGGTGCTCGCCGCGGCGGTGGCCGCGGCACTGATCGGCTGCCCCGCGGTGTGGTTCGCCCTGCGCCAGCGCGCGCAGGCGCGCGCGAGTCTGGCCGCTGCCCAGCAGGCCGAGCAGCAACTGGCCGCCACCGTGGCCGAGGCGAGCGCGCGCCTGACCCAGGCCGACGAGCACACCGCCGCGTACGCGTGGGAAGCCCAGGAGAACTCGCGCCGGGGCGCGGCGGCACTGGCGGCCTTCGCCGGTGCGGCCGGCCGCATCCAGGCGATGACCACCTCGATGCTGGCCGAACTGCGGGAGATGGAACACCGCCACGCCGATCCGCGAGTGCTCACCGACCTGCTCCACATCGACCATCGCACCGCCCAGGCGGGACGCCTGGCCGACAGCATCGCGGTCCTGTCCGGTGCGCGGACCGGGCGCCGCTGGGCGAAACCGATTGCGATGGAATCGATTCTGCGCGGCGCGATGGGCCGGGTCGCCGGGTATCAGCGCGTCCGGCTGCGGGCGATCGCCGAGGTCGGCATCGCCGGGCACGCCGCCGAAGGCGTGATGCACACACTGGCCGAACTCCTCGACAACGCCTGCAACTTCTCGCCGCCCACCACCGAGGTACACGTCTACGCCGCGGAAGTGCCCGCGGGCGTGGTGATCACGATCGAGGACAGCGGCCTGATCATGAGCGATTCCGCGTTGCGCCGCGCCGAAGCCGCCGTCACCGGGCGCGATCACAAGGGCAAGGGCGTGGATCTCGCCTCGCTGTCGGGTACCCGGCTCGGCCTCGCGGTGGTCGGGCATCTGGCGCGCAAGCACGAACTCACCGTGTCGTATCGGCCGTCGGCGATCGGCGGCACCGCGGTCGTCGTCGTCATCCCGCGCGAACTCACCGCCCGCGCCGAACGCCGCAGTCGCAATGTGGTGGCGGCGCCGCGCTTCGCCGAACCCGCCACGCTGAGCCAGTTCGACAGTCCGATCCCGCGCAGAACCGACACCGGCACCATGGATTTCAGCGAGTCCGCCGGCCAGCACGCGCGACCGGAGACCGACGGCGCGGTCCCGACCTCACCCTCGCTGCCGAAACGCCGCCGGGGCGACACCCTGGCCCAGGTCCACCCCGAAGGTCTCACCGCCGCACCCGCCGCCAAGGCGGCCCCGGCCAAGCCCACCGCCCTCGGTGCCTTCCAGCGCTCCGCGCCGGGCCGCACCAACGCAAGCCACGAACCGGGCAGCGCCGCCGCGGCTCCCGACCCCATGGAGGACCGATGACCACCACCGCCCCCGCCCACCTCGGCTGGCTGCTCGAGAAGCTGCTCGCCCGCACCCCGCGCGCCAGGCACGCCCTGCTGCTGTCCGGCGACGGGCTCAAGATCTGCCATACGCCGGAACTCGATGTGGACCGCGCCGATCAGCTGGCCGCCATCGCCGCCGGATTCCAGAGCCTGTCGCACGGGGCTTCCGTCGAGTTCGGTGACGGGCGTGGCGGAGTTCGCCAGTCGATGACCGAGTTCTACGGCGGCATCCTGTTCGTGGTCGAGGCGGGGCGCGGCGCGCACTTGGCGGTGGTCGCCGCCGAGGACGCCGATGCCGGTCTGGTCGGCCACACGATGCACGAGCTCGTCGAACAGCTCGGCGAGCATCTGGCTGCCCAACCCAGACGCGGAGCGATCGAGTGACCAGGGCAGGTCGCGACGACGATCCCGACCGCTTCTACACGCTGACCGGCGGCCGCGCCCCCGCGACCGAGGACTTCGACCTGGTCACCCTGGTGGTCAGCGAGTCCGCGCCCACCGCGGGCATGTCCTCGGAGCAAGCCGCGATCCTCGACATGTGCCGGGCGCCGACCGCCGTGGTGGAGATCGCGGCCGAGCTGCGCCTGCCCGTCGGGGTGGCCACGGTCGTGCTGTCGGACCTGCTGGCCTCGGGCAAGATCACGGTGCGCCCACCGCTGTCGGCGGCGATGTCGCTGGACGCTTCCACCCTCGAGAAGGTGCTCGTTGGACTTCGCAAGCTCTGAGAACGTGCCCGAGCGGGCTCGAGCGCCGCTGCACAGCACGGCAATGCACGGGTTGAAGATCGTGGTGATCGGCGGATTCGGTGTCGGCAAAACGACACTGGTGCGCTCGGTGAGCGAGATCCGGCCCCTCGACACCGAAGCCACGATGACCGACGTCGGGGCAGGTGTCGACGACACCAGCGGTGTGCCCGGCAAGTCGACCACCACCGTCGCCTTCGACTTCGGCCGCATCACCCTCGACCACGAACACGTGCTGTATCTGTTCGGAGCTCCTGGGCAGCAACGGTTCTGGTTCCTGTGGGACCGGCTCTTCGCGGGTGCGCTCGGCGCGATCGTGCTGGTCGACCAGCGCCGGATCAGCGACTCCTGGTATGCGATCGACCGGCTCGAACACCAGGGCACCCCGTTCGTGGTCGCCTGCAACGACTTCGGCGATTCCCATTCGCCCGGAGCGGTGCGTGACGCGCTCGATCTCGATCCGGCGGTGCCGCTGGTGATGTGTGACGCGCGCTCGCGCGAATCGAGCAAGCAGGTGCTGATCACGTTGGTCGAGCACCTGTATTCCGCTGTCCCGCAGGGAGAAACCGTCTGATGAGCACACCGACCGGCGCCTGCCCGATCACCGGCGCGGTGCCGTTGAGCGGGCCCGAGTTCCACATCGAACCGCACGAGGTCTACCGGCGGATGCGCCGCGACCACGGCCCGGTCGTCGAGGTAGAGCTGCCGGGCGGTTTTCCGGCGTGGCTGATCATCGGCTATCGCGAACTGCACCAGGTGACCAGCGATCCACTGCTGTTCCCGCGCGATGTGTCGCTGTGGAATCAGTGGGGCCGGGTACCGGAGGACTGGCCGCTGCTGCCGATGATCGGGCACCCGATGCCCTCGATCTACTTCACCGCGGGCGCCGAACACCGCAGGCACCTGGCGATGGTGGAACCGGCACTGGACGCGGTGGATCACTTCGAATTGCGCAGAGCCTGTGAGGAACTGGCCGACCGCCTCGTCGACGGGTTCTGTGGTCGCGGCAGCGCCGACCTGATCGCCGAGTTCGCGGTGCCGCTGCCCGCTCTCGCTCTGGCGCGCATCCTCGGTCTGCCCGACATCGATGCGGCAGACCTCGCCCTGGCGATGAAACAGCTCGCCGACGGTGGCGCCGACGCCCAGTCCGGCCATGCCCGCTTCGCCGAGCACATGGCCCGCCTGGTCGCGGCGAAAAGGGCACGTCCCGCTGGGGATCTGGCCTCGATGATGCTGGCCGACCCCGAGCCGTTCACCGACGAGGAATACATGAACGACCTGATGGCGATCGCCGCCGCGGGTCACCTCACCACCGCGGACTGGCTCGGCAGCTCCATGCGGTTGATGCTCACCGACGACCGATTCGCGAACGCGCTCGGCGGTGGCAGGCGCAGTGTCGGTGAGGCCATGAACGAGGTGCTCTGGGAAGAGGGGCCCACCTCGATTCTGGCGGGGCGCTGGGCCGCGCGCGACACCCGTCTCGCCGACAAGACGATTCGGGCGGGCGACCTCCTGCTGCTCGGTCTCGCGGCGGCCAATCTCGATCCGCATGTGCGCCAATCGTTTACCGAGGGCGGCTCGGTGCCCACCGGCAACAACGCCCACTTCGCGTTCAGCTATGGCGAGTATCGCTGTCCTTTCCCGGCGCAGCAGATCGCGGAGATCATCGCGAGGACCGGGATCGAGGTGCTGCTCGACCGGCTGCCCGATGTCGACCTCGGGGTGCCCGCCGACCAGCTCACCCGGCGACCTTCGGCTTTCCTTCGGGGCATGACCGCACTGCCCGTTCGTTTCACACCAGTTCGACCCGTCGGAGGTTTTTCGTGAGCTCGCCATGCCCTTTCGCCATCGACCCCATGGTCGGTGACCTCAACGGGGAAACCGCCCGACTTCGTGCACTCGGTCCGATCACCCGGATCGACCTGCTCGGTGTGCCCGCCTGGACGGTCACCGATCACGCCGTCGCGCGTCAGCTGACCACCGACACCCGGCTGGTCAAGGACATCAACGCGTGGTCGCTGTACGCCGACGGCGTGGTGACCAACCAGTGGCCGCTGATCGGGATGGTCCTCGTCGACAGGTCGATGTTCAGCGTCGACGGTGCCGAGCACCGCCGGTTGCGGCTCAAGACAGCCCAGGCGCTGGCCCCGCGGCGGCTGGAAGAGCTCCGTCCGGTGATCGAACAGCTCACCGCCGACCTGCTCGACGACCTCGAAGCCGCCGGTGCCGACGGCGCGCCGGTGGACCTCAAGGAGGTCTTCGCCTACCCGCTGCCGATGCGCGTGGTCGGCGACCTGATGGGCGTCGCGCGCGAAGACCACGCGCAGCTGCTCGAGTGGTACAAGAAGTTCTTCTCGGTAATGACCCCGCAGGACGAGCGCCTCGAGGTGATCGGCGGCCTCGATGTGTACTTCACCGACCTGGTCCGGCAGAAGATCGCCGACCCGGCCGATGACCTGACCTCGGCGTTCGTCACCGCCGACGAGGGCGGCGAGCCGCTCACCGAGGAAGAGGCGATCGGCAACATCAAGGCCCTCGTCGCCGCCGGCCACGAGACCACCGTCAGCCTGATCATCAATACCGTGCGCGCGCTGCTCGCCGAACCCGAGCAGCTGGCGAAAGTCCTTGCCGGGGACGTGGAGTGGAAGCAGGTCATCGAGGAATCGCTGCGCTGGGACGGCCCGGTCTCGCACCTGCTGATGCGTTTCGCCACCGAGGACATCGTTGTCGGCGACACCGTGATCGCCAAGGGCGAGGGCGTGGTGATGTCCTACCGTGCCGTCGGCCGCGACACCGCGGTGCACGGCGAGACCGCCGACGAGTTCGATGTGACGCGCCCGACCGCCAACCGCCACTTGGCCTTCGGCTACGGCCCGCACATCTGCCCCGGCGCCGCCCTGTCGCGGCTGGAAGCCGCGATCGCGCTGCCCGCGCTGTTCGCCCGCTTCCCGAAGCTGCGACTTGCCGTGCCCGACAGTGAGATCGGCAACCTGCCGGTGCTCACGCAGAACGATCTGGCCGCGCTGCCGATCATCCTGAGCTGACCGGCGACGCGTCGCGCCCGGTGGCTCCTACGCCGGGCGCGACGCTATCCGTGCGCTACAGACCCAGATCGCGGCCGATCAGTTCCTTCATGATCTCGTTGGAACCCGCCCAGATCTTGGTGACCCTGGCGTCCATCCACGCCCGCGCGACCCGGTATTCACGCATGTAGCCGTAGCCGCCGTGCAGCTGCACACACGCGTCGAGCACGTCGTTCTGCACCTGCGCCGACCACCACTTGGCCTTCGCCGCGTCGACCGCGGACAGCTCACCGGCAGCGTGGGCGACGATGCCCTGATCGACGAACGCCTGTGTCACTTCGATTTTGGTGACCAGCTCGGCGAACAGGAACTTGTTGTACTGGAAGCTGCCGATCTGCTGCCCGAATGCCTTGCGCTCCTTGGCATACTGCAGCGTCTCGTCCAGGATCGCGGAGGCGTGCGCGAGGTTGGAGATCGCCGCGCCGATGCGTTCCTGCGGCAGCCGCTCCATCATGGCGATGAAGCCACGGTCGACCTCACCGAGCCGGTTGGCGTCGGGGACACGCACATTGTCGAAGAACAGTTCGGCGGTATCGGATTCGGGCTGACCGACCTTGTCGAGCTTGCGCCCGCGAGTGAAGCCGTCCATCCCGGTCTCGATGACGAACAGGGTGATGCCCTTGGCCTTTTTCTCCGGGCTGGTGCGGGCGGCGACGATCACCAGATCGGCGTTGAAACCGTTGGTGATGAACGTCTTCGAGCCGTTGACGATCCAGTCGTCGCCGTCGCGCACGGCGGTGGTCTTCAGCGCGGCCAGGTCGGAACCGCCCGACGGCTCGGTCATGCCGATGGCCGTGATGATCTCGCCGGTGCAGAACTTCGGGAGCCAGCGCTGCTTCTGTTCATCGTTGGTGAGCTCGACCATGTAGGGCGCGCACACGTCGTAGTGGATGCCGAACGAGGACGCGATCGCGGCGCTCGCCTTCGACAGCTCCTCACCGAACACCGCGTTGAACCGGTAGTCGCCGGCGTCGCTGCCACCGAACTCCTCGGGCACGCCGAGGCCGAGGTAGCCCAGTTCGCCTGCCGCGAGCCAGGTTTCGCGGTCGATCGCCCGCTCTTCGACGAAGCGTTCGGCATTCGGCGCGATCGAGCGCTTGACGAACTCGGCGACCGACGCGCGGAAGGCGTCGTGGTCCTCGGTAAAGATGGAGCGCTTCATGGTGTCCTTTCGCTGACTTACTGTTCGGGCCGTTCGCCCAGCAGAACCAATGACGCCCGGACAACTCTGGCCGCGTCGGGTTCCTCACCGCTGATCACATCGGTGTAGATGAAGGTCTCGGTGATCCGCACCAGCAGCAGCGCCAACTCCGGCACCGGCAGCAGCGGATCGAGATTCCCGGCCGAAATCTCCTCGGCGAGTAGCTCTTCCACGATCGCGACGACGCGGTGCTGCACCGATCCCGCGCGTGTGGTGAGCAGTCGCAGCGACCGCTCGGGTTCGCGCAGCAGGAACTGGCGGAAGGCGTAGGAGGTGTTGGTGGCCTGCGCGAAATCACCGAGGATCGTCGCGATGCGGTACGCGCCGTGACCGGGCGCCGCGGCGGCCGCGCGCCGCAAGGTCGGCTCGGCGACCGACCAGATCACCTCGGCGAGTAGTTCGTCGCGCCCGCCGACCCACCGGAACAGCGTTGCCCGGTTCACCCCGAGCGCGACGGCGAGTTCCTTCATCTCGAGTCGGTGCCCGGCCAGGAATACGGCCCTGGCGGCGCGGAACGCGCTCACGGCATCGGGACGCGCCGCGGCGTCCTGGAGTCGCTTCTCCAACGCCGTCTGCTCGATCACGTCACCTCCATGCACCGTTTCCTACAGTGTATGAACTGTGCAACGTCTGTCAATATGTTGCACTCGGGGCACAAGACACGGGCACAAAAAAACTCCCCGGTCACCATGACCGAGGAGTTCTCTCTGTAGCCCCGACGGGATTCGAACCCGCGCTACCGCCTTGAGAGGGCGGCGTCCTAGGCCGCTAGACGACGGGGCCAGAACTACAGCTCACCGGGGTGAGCCGCGCGGAACATACGATAGCCGACGACCTGGTGATCGACCAAAACGGGTGATGATCGCTGCTCGATGTGCCTGATGCGCTCTGCTGATACGCCGCCGCCCGAGACGAGCTCGGGCGGCGGTTCTGTGCGCACGACCGGTTGACCGCCCTCTGGCAGCGGGGCAAGGTGGGGCCATGACCAGCAAAGAGCTGCGCGGTGGGGTGGAGATGAGCAATCTCGATCAGCCGTTGTTCGACGGGGCCGAGGCGACCAAGCGGGATCTGGTCGACTATCTCGAGTTCGTGGGGGAGCGGCTCGTTCGGGTGTTGCGGGGGCGGGCCCTGTCGGTGGTGCGGGTGCGGCCGGGGCAGGAGCCGTTCATGCAGAAGAACCTGCCGAAATACACCCCGGATTGGGTTCCGCGCGCGACGGTGTGGGCCGAGAGCTCGCATCGCGAGGTCACCTACGCACTCGGCGACGACGTGCGCACGCTGCTGTGGTTCGGAAACCAGCGCGCGGTGGAATACCACCCGCTGTTGCTGCCGGTCGACCACAGCGCGGGACCGACGCACCTGGTGCTGGATCTTGATCCCTCACCGGGGCAGACGTTTCACGACGCGGCCGCGGGTGCGCATCTGATCCGGGCCGCGCTGGCGGCCGACGGGCTTGCCGGTGCGGTGAAGACCAGCGGCGCCAAGGGATTACACGTCTACGTGCCGATCGAGCCCGGCGTCGCGATCGAGGACGCCGCGGCGGCGACACGGGCCGTCGCGGCCAGGGCCGAGCGCATCGACCCCACCGTCGGAACCACCGCGTTCATCCGCGAGGACCGTGCGGGCAAAGTCTTTCTCGACTCCACGCGAGCCGGTGGCGCAACGGTGATCGCGGCATACAGCCCGCGTATCCGCCCGGGTGTTCCGGTGTCTTTTCCCCTGCGCTGGAACGACATCGACTCGGTGACCCCCGCCGACTTCACCCTGCGCACAGCGCCGAACCTGCTCGGCGATTCCGACCCGTGGACCACGGAAATGCCCGCACCGCAAGCACTTCCGGCCGACTTGATCGCCGAGGGCCACACCATTCCGATCGCCCGGGTCCAGGCGATGCACGAGGGCAAACGCCGGGCCCGCGCCCGCCGCACCGAATGAACACTGATGCTGATCAGCTCCCGAGCGAGGCGACGCCCGCCTGGGCGAACTTCTCGTCGAGGTCACCGCTCGGGGCGCCTGCCACGCCGATGCCCGCGATCGGGGCATTGTTCGACTTCACCGGGGCGCCGCCACCGAGGAAGAGGGTGCCGTCGATGTCGGCCAGATGCGGAGCCGACTCGAGACGCTTGGCCAGCTCGGTGGTGGGGGCGTTCCAGGAGACCGCGGTGAAGGCCTTCTGCTGGGCGGCGTCGTAGGACTGCGGGCCCGCGCCGTCGCCGCGCAGGGTGACGATGACATTGCCGTTGCGGTCGACAACCGCGACGCTCACCCGCTGGTTCTCCTTGGCGGCGGCGTCGAGGGCGGTCTGCGCGGCCTTGGTGGCGGCGGCGATCGACAGGTGAGTCGACTGGGCCAGGTTGGCGTCGGCGGCGTTGACGACGACGGGGGTGCGGGTGGCCGGGTCCTGATCCTGCGCCTGGACCGTCACGACGCCGACCACACCGGCGGCGACGACACCGACGGTGGCGCCGGCGATGATGAGACGGTTGCGGGTGGTGGACTTGGCGGTCATGACTGCTCCTGTGCGGATTTCGGCCGGCCGGCGGTCTGCCGTGGCCTGTTGATATCCATCCTGTTCGCTCGGGGGCCCGTGCGGATCGGCGTACCGGCTGCACTCCGGGGCCGGATCGGTCGACACCCGGGTCAACCGATCGGATGACCCACCGCGGGCGATCGCCGGGGGAGAATCGGAGTTTGCCCAGGACCCGTAGGGGCGAGAACCCGCGGCCGCAGCCGTCGAGAGATGCAGGTGGACGACATGACTCAGTTGCTCGGCGCCCAGCGGGACGACACGCGACTGCTTGCCGTCATCGTGCACAGTGCCTTCTATGTCCTGCTGGCCGCTTCCCTGATGCGATGGTTGATCCGGCACAGCGAGACCCGGTCGACGCCGTTGATCGTCGTCCTCTCCGTGGTGATCGCGGTGCTCTACGCGCTGAGCGAGCTGCGGCAATCGGGGCGGCTGGTGTGGTTCGCGCTGTTGGTGCTCACCTGGTCGGTGCTGGTGGTGCTCGCGCCGAGTTTCGCCTGGTGCGCGGTGCCGCTGGTGTACACGGGGTTGCGGATTCTGTCGGAGCGGGTCGCGGTGATCCTGGTCGTCGCGCTCACGGCGCTGGTGGTGGTGAGCCAGGTGCGCATCGCCGGGTGGCTCGATCCGAATCTGGTGCTCGCCCCACCCGCGGTGGCGGCGGTGACCACGGCACTGTTCGTCGGAATGCGCCGTCAGGCCGAACGGCAGGCCGCGCTGATCGACGACCTGGTGCGGACCAGGCGGGAACTGGCAGCCACCGAACGCAGGGAAGGCACCCTGGCTGAGCGGCAACGGCTGGCCATGGAGATCCACGACACCCTCGCACAGGGTCTGTCGAGTCAGCGCATGCTGCTCCAAGCGGCCGACCTGGTGTGGGACAGCGATCCGCAGCTCGCGCACACCCATCTGCGCTCGGCCGCCGCCATCGCCGAACGTGACCTGACCGAGGCCCGCCGGTTCGTCCACGACCTGGCACCGGCCGACCTGGCCGCGGGCGGATCACTGCCCGCCGCGCTGGCCGCGCTGGCCGAGCGGGAGACCACCGACACCCTGAGCGTGCGCTGCCATATAGAAGGAACGCCGGGACCGCTGCCCCAGCGGGTCGAGGCCACCCTGCTGCGCATCGCCCAGGGCGCGCTGGCCAATGTGCGCGAACACGCGGCGGCCACCACCGCCACCATCACGCTGACCAGTCTCGACGACCAGATCGTGCTCGACGTCGCCGACGACGGACGCGGCTTCGACCCCGACGCGCAGACCGACCCGGCACAACATCGCGGCCACGGGTTGCCCGCTGTTCGGGCTCGGGTCCGCCAACTCGGCGGCACCTGCACCGTCGAGTCCGCGCCGGGCGACGGCACCGTGCTCTCGGCCGCCATTCCGCTCGGCACCGTCGCCGGCGCGACCGCGGTCGACCGGTCGGCGGATTAACATCGGCACCTGTGAACCCCACCGTGCGCCTGTTGATCTGTGACGATCACGCTGTCGTCCGCGCCGGACTGCACGCGCTGCTGTCGAGCGCGCCGGATATCGAGGTCATCGGGGAGGCCGCCGACGGGCCGACCGCGGTCACGCTGGCCGCGAACCTGAACCCGGACGTGGTGTTGATGGACCTCCAGCTCGGCAGTGACATGGACGGCGTCGAAGCGACCCGCCGGATCACCGCCCAGCCCGCGCCGACCCCGCACGTCCTGGTACTCACCACCTACGACACCGACGCCGACATCACCCGCGCGATCGAGGCGGGCGCCACCGGATACCTGCTCAAGGCCGAGCGGCCGGAGGAACTGTTCGCCGCCATCCACGCCGCGGCGAGCGGGCAGACCGCCTTGTCCGCGCCGGTCGCCGCCAAGGTGATGGCCAAGATGCGCAATCCAGGACCCACGCTCACCGCGCGTGAGCGCGACATCCTCGGTCAACTCGCCCACGGCCTCGGCAACCGCGAGATCGCGCGCGCCCTCCACATCAGCGAGGCCACGGTGAAGACGCATCTGGGCCGCATCTACGACAAACTCGGCGTCGACACCCGCGCGGCGGCGGTCGCTGTCGCGACCGAGCGCCGCTTGCTCGCCTGACCGGTCGTTATCCCGCTGATCTGCGGGTTTACGCCGGAACGAGGGTGGCGGCGCCGAAGGACACGTGGAAGCGCTCGCACCAGATGCTGACCGACTTCACTGTGGACAGATCGGTACCGGCGGGCAGCTCGTAGTTCTGGTTGCCCTCGTTTCCCTTCAGGGAGCCGAGGTCGATGTGGTTGCCGTCGTCGAAGTTGTGCCAGTCGTCGACGATCACCGGCTGATCGGTGAGCCAGACGTGCAGGGCAGGCCCGTCGGAGGTGTTCAGGTCGACGATCCGGAGCACGATGGTGCCCTCCGACGTGCGCTGGAGCTGGGCGGTGCCGGAGGTGTCGTGCTCATGTGAGACGAAGGTGCCCTCCGCGATGACCGGCGGTGGCGCGCCGTCCACTGCGACGATCGGTGCCTCGTCGACGGTGACCGTGGTGAACAGTCGCCAGGGCTGGAACAGGTAGAGACCTACGCTCACGGCCGCGACCACGCCGAGCGCGATGACGGTGAACAGGGTCCGGCGAGTGCTCATGTGCGCCTCCTTTTCACCCATCATCCCCCGGCCCGACGTGGGCCGCTTGCCCGAATTGCCGGGAAAGAAACGTGACTGGGGTCTCTTGTTCCGCATGAGCCCCGTCACATTACGGCGCTATAACGACAGTGGTGTGATTACGGATTTATTACGGTCGACCAGGGGTGAACAGTGTTCGTTTGGACAATGCTCGCTACAAATGGCGTCGTGATCGGTACGTGATCTCAGGTCGCAAACCGGCTACATTCGATCACGGCTTGAACAACAACCCGAGCCGAATCGAATCGCAGAACGCCAGAAAGCCTGCCCCGTGATTCGAGGATCCCCGACATGACTGAGGGGCAGGGACGCGGTAGTTTCCATCACCGAGTCGGTGGGCGCAGGCAGGAAATACTTTATGTCTTTGAATCGCAAGTTCACCACCCGTGCCCTTGGTCTTGCCGCTGTTGCCGGCGCGATGATCGCCGTTCCGGCCGGTCTGACCACCGCAACCGCCTCGGCGAACAACTGGGACGCCGTGGCGCAGTGCGAGAGCACAGGCAACTGGAACATCAACACCGGTAACGGCTACTACGGCGGCCTGCAGTTCTCGCAGAGCACCTGGGAAGCCTACGGTGGCGCGGGCACCGCCGACAACGCCAGCCGTGAAGAGCAGATCCGCGTGGCCGAGAACGTGCTGGCCGCGCAGGGTCCCGGCGCCTGGCCCGTGTGCAGCGCCTACCTGTAAAGAGCGCTGACAAGTAAGACTTTCCTTGTCGGGAAACGAATTACCCGCTATTCGATGCACACGTCGAATAGCGGGTTTTTTCGTTCTCGAGGGAATCGAGTCGATACACCGTGAGTGACGCGGCGAGCATACGCGAATCTTTCGGATCGGCCGGGTCGAGACCGGTGAGTTCGGCGATCCTGCGCAGGCGATAGGTAAATGTATTCGGGTGCACATGAATAAGTCGTGACGCAGTTTTGCGGTCGGCGCCGTGCACGAGATGCGCTTCCAGCGCATCGATCAGGTGCGGGCTGCTCAGGAGCGGAATCACCCGCTGCGCCAGGCGTTCTCGGGCCGGGCCGGGCCGGGTGAGCTGATATTCGAGCAGCAGATCGTCGAGCCGATAGCAGCCGCCGGGCTTGCCGCGTAGTCGCGCCAGTTCGGTCAGTTCGGTCGCGTCCTTCGCTGCGGCCGGAATGGCGTCACGACTGACGCCGGAGAATTCGGCCAGATACACCGGTACCCCGAACTGGGCCCGCAGTCGGTCGGCGAGTTCGTCGAACTTCGCCGTGTCGAGGATGTCGGTTTCGGAACTGTGACTCAGCAGCGCGATCCCGTGAGCGCCGTCGAAGGTGGCCGGGGTGGTGGTGCCGGTGAGTTCGTCCAAAGCGCGCTGCAACACGCGGATCCGTCGCCTGGTCACCAGGTTGGCCGCGGTGCCCACGCGCGGCGGCTCGCTCAGATGGACCGCCAGCACCGTGTACTGGTCGGCGAGGATCGTGTCGGCGCGGGCCGCGAGCTCCTCGGCGGGCAGGCCGCGAACCAGTGCCGAACACAGCTCCCGGCGCGCCTCGCGTTCGGCGTGATAGATCGACTGCTCGACCTCGGTGTAGGTCTCCACGACCGTCATGTTGATATGGCGCAGCAGATCGAGCAGGCGGTTGCCCACCCGCGCCATCTCCGCGGTCTCGGTGGGCAGAGCCAGCGACAACGCCTCCGCGAACACCGACTGCGCCGAGCCGTGGATCGCGCCGATCAGCATCGGCAACGGCAGCCGGTCCTCGGCGTGACGCTCGGCGACCGGGGCGACGAAGGCCGCGACCTCGGCGTAGGTGAACTCGCGGTCGGCGCCGATCGCCTCGAGTACGGCCCGCCCGCACGCGTAGATGGTCGGTAGCACTTCCGCGGTGAAGTGCCCGTCGGGCAGTTCGGCGGGCGCGTTGGCGCCGAGACCAGCGGCGAGCATGCGTTCGGAGATCTGTGGCCACCGCGTCAGCAGGCGGGCGGTCAGCGCGGGCAGAGCGGGGAGTTCGGAAACGGGGTGTTCGGCGAGCATGACTCGATTGTGTCCGACGACAGCCCGGTAGTGGACCATCCGATCGAAAACGTACAGAACTTGGTTCCCGCGCCAATCCGGTCCAGAGTTTCTCGTTGCCCGGTGCAGTGACATCACTGTGTCCTGGGTCATAGATTCGCAGAGCGCGTCCGAGCTACCTGTTCGTCGACGCGGATCTACGGAAGTGAAACCATGATTGCAACGACGCATTCCCTTCGCCGCGCACTGTGCGGAATCGGCATCGCCGCGGCGCTGACCGTGGCCGCAGGCCCGGCCGGCGCGGCTCCCACGCTGGAACCGACGATCGCCTCGCTGGCCGAATACATGAACGCGGGCACGGTGGCCGCCGCTGACGGCCGCACCCCCACCGCTATCGCCGACACCGGCAGCGCCTCGGGCAGCAGCTCGGGTTCGTCGGGCAGCCGCGCCTCCGACGCCGTCGGTGAGGGCCCCGAGATGTCGGCCTACCTGCCCGCCTTCGCCTACGGCCTGCTCCACCCCGACGCCGCGCCGCCCGGCGCCAACCGCTGGGACTGCAAGCCCTCGGCGCAGCACCCCCGCCCGGTGGTGCTGCTGCACGGCACCTGGCTCAACGCCTACGACACCTTCTCCTATCTCTCGCCCCGCCTCGCCGAGGCCGGGTACTGCGTGTTCGCCTTGAACTTCGGCAAATCCGGGCTGCTGGAGGCCGGTGGACTCGGCGCCGTGCTGCCGGGGCGCTACGGGGTCGGCCCGATGGCCGATTCTTCCCGTCAGGTCGCCGCCTTCATCGAACGAGTACGCGCGGCGACCGGGTCGGACCAGGTCGACATCGTCGGCCATTCCCAGGGCGGCACCATCGCGAATCACTACCTGAAGTTCGAGGGCGGCCAGGGCAAGGTCGGCAAGCTCGTCAGTTTCGGCGCCACCCACCACGGCACCTCGCTGCTCGGGATCGCCACCCTCGGCCGCATGATCAACAACGCCGGCATCGACATCCTGGGCTTCTACCGGCCGATCATCGGCGCTGCCAATGTCGAACAGGCCATCGGCTCGTCGTTCTACACCACCCTCAACGCCACCGGCGACACCGTGCCCGGCGTCGCCTACACCGTGGTCGGTTCCCGCTACGACGAGGTGATGAATCCCCTCGACCTCACCTTCCTGCGGGCCGGGCCGGACGCGACCGTCGACAACATAGCCCTGCAGAACGGCTGTGAGCAGGACGTCTCCGACCACCTGACCATGATGTATTCCCCGCGCGCCGCCTCGATCGCGCTGCGTGCCCTCGACCCGGAAGGCAGTCCCACCTTGACCTGCACGTTCAACCCCTGGTTCTTCGGTGGCGGCGGCAGCCTATGACCGTCGACGCCCCGGCGCCGACCCGGCAGGCCGCGCCGCTGCTCCCGCCCGATGACCCGTTCTACGACGCGCCATCCGGTTTCGACGTGCTCGCGCCGGGGACGGTGGTGCGGTCGCGGCCGGTGGATGTCGCGTTGTTCGGGGTGATCCGGCAGCGGATCACGGCCTGGCAATTGCTGTACCGCACCTGCGATCTCGACGGTGCGCCGGAAGTGTCGGTGACGACGGTGCTGCTGCCATGGGGCGCCGCCGCGCGTCCCCGGCCGCTGGTGTCGTTCCAGTGCGCGATCGATGCGGTTGCCCCGCAGTGCTTTCCGTCGTACGCGTTGCGGAGCGGGGCGTGGACGATCGGTTCGATCGCGCCGCTCGAGCTGCCGATCATCGCGATGGCCCTGGAGCAGGGCTGGGCGGTATCGGTACCCGATCACGAAGGGGCAGGTGGCCGGTTCGGAGCGGCACGTGAACCCGGATACCGTGCGCTGGACGGGATTCGGGCCGCGCTCGACTTCGCCCCGATGGCGCTGACGCCCACCACGGCGGTTGCCCTGTGGGGCTATTCGGGTGGTGGGTTGGCGACGGCGTGGGCCGCCGAACTGGCCGCCGAGTACGCGCCGGAGCTGAACATCGTCGGCGCGGCGGCGGGATCACCGGTGGGTGACCCGGCCGCGGCGTTCGTTCGTCTCAACGGCGGATGGTTCGCCGGGTTCCCGGCGGCGTTCGTCGCGGGATTGCGGCAGGCCTATCCCGAACTCGATCCGGTGCTGAGCGATCACTTCGACGCGCGATATCGCGGTCTGCTCGGTGAGGCCGAGGAGCGCAGCACCTTCGCGCTGCTGCTGCGGTTCGCCCGTCGCGATGTGACCCGGCATCTGCGCGGCGGCATGGGGGAGCTGCTCGCCGAGCCCGTCCTGCGCCGCATTCTCGCCGACATCGAACCCGGCACTCGCGCGCCCGCCGCACCGCTGCTCATCGTCCAGGGGGTGAACGACGAGGTGATCGCCGTCGCCGATATCGACGCCCACGTGCGCCGGTACGAGCAGGCCGGGGCGACGGTGCGCTACCTGCGCGTGCGCCGCGGTTCGCACCTGCCACTCGAATTCCTCATCGTCCCGGCGATTCTCGATTGGCTCACCGACAGATTCGCTGGAACTCCCGCACCGACCGGCACGTGCACCGTTGCCTCCGTCGCCCGCTCACCGCGGGCTCTGCGTACGCACTTCGCGTTCGTGCGGCTGGCGCTGCGGATGCTGGCAGGTATGCCGATCGGTGGGGTGTCACCGGAACGAACCAGCCTGCGTGACAGCGATACCGAACATCCGCACGTGGTCGGTGATGCCTCGATCGCGGTCGAATGCTGAGTCGGTGTACTCCGTGAGACGCGTGCTCGATTGTGGTGGCGTGTCAGGAGCGGCCGCCGTGAGCTGAGCCTCGCCACGCAGTGGCAAGAGCGCGACGAACTCCGCGGTGTCGCGCCGTGTTCGGCTGTCGCTGTCTCGTTGTCGCCGCGCCGCCTCGAGATCGGCCGACGCGGCGAGCTGCCGCGCCGTGTCGTTCCTCGAAGGTGTCATTCCGTGTTCCTCACTACCGGCACCGGCACCGGCCGTCGGAACATAGATGCGCCATGCCCCGGCGGCGGTTCGCCGCGAACCGTTTGCCCCTCGCACGGCATCAGTGTCGGTGAGGGGTTTCACCGACGTTGTCGCCACCACCGCGCCGACGTCGGTGAAGTACTACTGCCCTGGGAGTGACGGCCGCGCCGCCGCTCGCCGAGTGGAGCCGCAGGGGGGTTCCACCCGGTCCGTCGGCGCGCCCTCCCGGGGCGTATCCGAACCCGGTTGCCGGACGAACATCTCCGGCAGCCGGGTTCCGTGCCTTGCACCACAACCCGCGACGATCAGCTCAAACCGGCGACGATCGCCGCCCGTACCGGATCACCGGCAGGTAGGCCCTTGGCCACCCGCCGCCAGGCGTTGCGCCCGGCCGTCAGCGAGCAGCGCACCGCATCGGTCACCGCCGAGACGTGCGTGCTGTCGAGTGCCGCACCCGGCAACAGCGAGATCTCGAGACCCTCGGACATGGTGAGCGCCCTGGTGACGGCCTGCCCGGTGAGCGTGCCGTCGTCACCGGCGTAGAGGACGACGAGCAGTTCGGTGCGCTCGGCACCGAGACGCACCGAGACCCGCACGATGTCGCCCGCCGCGGCCCGAGCGCCGAACGAGTGCACCGAGATTCGCGTCTGCTCCGCGCCCGCGGGCGAGCGTGTGAATTCGATCCCCAACTCCCGGTCGCGCTGCTTCTGCACCGTGCGAGTCGCTGTCTGCTCGCTGTCCGACGACGCGGCGAGCGGCTGCACGGACCAGCCGGGCACCGTCATCACAGCCCGGCGCGCACCGAGGTCGCCGAGCGCGGCTGAGCCGCCCGACACCGCGCCCGCGCGTAACAGTCGCTCGGCGATTCGCGCCCCCGCGGCGGCGGATTCCGCGTCGGCGTCCGGACTGTCGGCCGCGGCGAAGGCGATCAGCACGTCGAGGTCGACAGGCAGACTCAACCGGTCCGCGTCATGATCCGGCGCCATCACGCTGTCTCCTCGTTGTCCCGGTCGTCGAGCTGCGCGCGCACGGCCTCGCGCAGCAATTTGGCGCCTGCCGCGCGTAATCGCTTGACCTTCTCCTGGCTGAACCGCAGGTCGCCGGCCACCTCGCCGGTGGTCTGCACATCGGCATAGCTGCCGTCCGTGGCGATCACGAAGGTCGCGCGGAGCACGGCCGCGGTCTCCGCGTGCGTGATCGAGGCCAGTGCGTCCCGCAAGACTGCGCGGTCGGCGAGCCGGTTCTCGGCGTCGCCGCACCGGTGATCCTCGAGTACCAGGACCGCCGACTCGTAGTCGACCCGCTGGCCGGGGTGGCGTTTCTCGGCGGTGCGACTGCGGCGGTCCTGGAGTACCTGCCACTGGAGCTTCTTGAGCACCAACGCTTTCCAGTGCCGGATCCGCTCGGTGGGCAGCGTCGCGGTGAGTTCGACCATGGTGTCCTGGGCGACGTCTTCGAAGTCGCTGCGCATGTCCGGGTCGAGCCGATCCAGGACGTAGCGCGCTTTGGTCGCCGCATAGGTCGACATGGTGACCAGATCGGCGCCGAAGATGTGATCGACCACCGCCGGGCGCAGGCGTTCGGGGACCTCGCTCCAGCAGGCGCCGAGCCATTCGTCCAAGGGTTCAGTGCTCACCCGGCACCCCCACGCGGCCGACGGCGCGCCCACCACGGCTCGGTTTCTCGACGCTCCCCACGCCGCAGGCCGGGCCGAGGACAGACAGTGGCGCGCGGTACGGGGTCGAGCATGTCGCATCGCGGAGCCTCCTGTCGGGTCGATCGGCTCCTACACAGATGCGGTTGCGGCCCGCGGCGGTTCGCTCAGTCGGCATCGACGGTGTCCACGGATCAGGTCGGGCACGCCGGGGAGGCGACCATGAACGAGAACGCGATCTGGCAGTACCAGGCCTTTTCGACCTTCCACTTCCCGTCCTCGACGACGAAGTTCACGATGAGCGGCTGCGGCGGGCTGTTGTTGATGGAAGCGGTGCCGTCGGCGATCATGCCGGGGGGTGCGGCGCGGGTACCCGTGATGGTGAGCGCGATGGTGGCGCCGCCCTGGCGGGGCGCGTCGGCCACCCGGTTCGGCAGCTCGGGGTCGCTCCCGATGCCCTGGATCAGCTCGAGCTTCTCGGCGTTGGACACGGTGGTGTCGAGCAGCCGTCGCATCAGTTGCCCGACCTCGTCGGCGCCGGGCAGCGGCGGCGGTGCGGAAATCTCTTGCGCGACCACGGCTGTCGGCTTCGCGCCGGTGTCCGTGTCGTCGGCACAGCTCGCCGATACCGGGATCGTGACGAGCAGGGCCGCGGCGGTCAGGGTGCGTCCGGCGATGTGTCGTCTCGACAACGTGGTCCCCTGGGTCGATCGGTGGTGTGCTGGAATTCCATCGTATCGGGGCATTCCCGGCAGGGTCGCCGGTGCTGCCCGGAGGGAGATGGGGGAGACATGGCAGGCGAATCGACCGATCAGCCGACGGATGCGCTGTTGTCCGATGACGCGGTGCTGATCGAGCTGACCGGCGCGTCGCAACGCTGGCTTGCGCTGTGCCGTGCTGCCGTTGCGGCCGGGCCGGATGCCGCGCGCCGATTGCTGGAACACCGGCGGGAGACGGGCGTGCTGGCGAGGCAGTCGCTGGCCCGCTGGAAGGATCTCGCCGCGGACGATCTGCTAGAGGAAGAAGCCGAAGACCGCGACGCGCAGGACCGTCGGATCACCGCGGATCTGTCCGCCGCACGCGCGATGGCGGTGCTGGCGCGGGCATTGACCGGTTCGATCGACACCGACGACGCGTGTGCGGCCTTTCTCGATCACGCCGAACGCGCCGGTCTGACCTCGGTGGGTACCCAGTTGCTGCCCGCGGGCATTCCGATCACCAGCGCGAACGCTCCGCTCGGCGAGATCGTGCGCCATCTCCTCGGACAGGGCGCTCGCGCGGCGCGCGGCTACGCCATCATGGCCGCGCTGGAGTTGTCCGGGCATACCCTCCCGGTCGTGCGCAGCAGCCGGATCAGCGTGCTGTTCGCCAGCTTCGGCGGTGGTGGCGAGGTGGGCGTGCTGCGCCTCGACCAGGTCCGGGGAGGACCGAGCGGCCTGCACCCCGACCCGGCGCGGATGGGTTTTCTGCAGGCCGATCGTGCCTTCACCGACAGCCTCGAAAAAGCATGGCGCATCAGCAGATTGGCCGGCACCGACGCGTGCGTTCGATGGTCGGTCTCGACGCACGGTAGCGCCCCGGCCAACGACATCAACGGCGCGTCGATGGGCGCGGCGTTCGCGGTCGCCCTGGACGATCTCGCACCGCGGCACGCCCTGCTGCGAAAGCTGCGGCCCCGTCGACTCGACCCCGAGTGCGCGGTCACCGCGGGCCTGTCCGGGTCGAATCTGACGGCAGTCGGTGGCTATGCGGGCAAACTGACTGCCGCGCAACGCTCGTCGCTGCGCGTGGTGGTCGCGTCGGAGGCATTGCGGGAAGCCGCCGACGAGGCGCCACAGAATTACGCCGACCGGATCTCGGCCGCCCGCACGGTGACCGAAGCGATCGCCCGGACCCGCACACGGGCCAACCTCGCGCTGTGGATCGTTTCTGTTGCGGCCGGGCTGGCCGTGTTGCTGGCGGTGGTGTCGGTGACCAATGTGGTCCAGCTGCGCATCGGGAACGCGGCCGCTCGCGCGGAATCGAATTCGCGCCTGTTCGCCGGTGTCGCCCGAGGGGGCGGCAATCTCAATCCCGCGCTGTCCCAGCAGATCGCCCTCGCCGCCTATCGCACCGCTCCGACCGAGGAGGCGAGGTCCGCGCTGCTGGAGAACACCGCCACGAATGCGCCGATCCGGATCAGTCCCGGCGTCGTGCTCGGTCGCGGCGTGGTCTTCGATCCCGACGCACCACGCATCGCGACCACCGCGCAGGGCGACGTGATCGCGATCGGCGAAGGTGACGGCTCTGTGGAATTGGTGCGGGTGAGCGAGTCCGGCATCGATCGGTGGCCACGGTTCGCCACCGGGAGCGGGCACATCCGCGGTCTCGCGATGAGCGCCGGTCACGAGTGGTTGGTGGTCGCGGGCGATCTGCGGTCGGCGTTGTGGAACATCGCCGACCCCGGTGCACCGCGCCTGGTGACCGAGCTGCCGCTCGGTGGCCGGTTGCCTTCGTCGGCAGCGCTCAGTCCCGACCTCGGGTTCGTCGCCATCGGCACCCACAGCGCGACTGTGGTGAGCTGGCGCCTCGGCGACGATCCGGCGCACCCGGTCGCCCTGCCGACGATGGCCGGTTCGGGGCAGCGTGCGGAGGTCGCCCTGAGCGATCGCACGCTCGTCGCGGCGGTGCCGTCGTTGTTCGGCGGAATCTGGACCACCACGGTGCGCGCCTGGAACATCGAGACCCTCGACCGCGAGCAGACACCGGTGTTCGACCGCCGCCTCGAACGGCCCGGCGGCGCGGAGGCGAGGTCGGTCGAGTTCAACGGCGACGGCACCGTGCTGGCCGTCGGCCTCAATCCGGGCGAGGTCGCGCGCTGGCGAGTAGGCGCGGACGGCTTCGACCCGATGCCTGCCGTGCCGCGGGGCGCCAACGAATACCTCGACGTATCACCGACCGGGGACGGTCGATCCGCCGTGATCGTCGGCGGCGACACCCGGGCGCGCATTCGCGATCTGGACACCGGCGAGGAGCTGGTCACGCTCCCGATCGACATGGTCGCGCGGGCGCGCTTCCTGCGCGGTGGAAGGTCGCTGGTGACAACGAGTTTCGACCATGCCGTGCATGTGTTCGAACTGCCGGGCCCGGTCGTGTCGACCAGCTCGCTGACGCTGTTCCGGTTTCCGCTCGACCAGCCTGCCCTCCCGCAGGACCTGTTCCCCCACCTGCGAAGTCTGGCCAGAACTCCCTACGCCACCGATCGAGCGCTGCTCGACGGCGACCCCGCCGGCCTGATCGACGTCGTCGCGATCGCCCCGAACGCGGCCAGGGCGGTCACCAGAACCGAATCCACGATCCAGGTATGGGACATCACCGAACCGGTGACTCCGCGTCGTGTCGGCGCGCCGCTCAGCGCGGCAGGCGTCGACATCCGCGCCATCACGTTCAGCCCCGACGGTTCCTTGGCCATCGGCCGCAGCATGACCCAGACCGTCGATCTCTTCGATGTCGCCGGCGAGCCCCGGCTGCGGTCGAGTATCCGATTCGGCCGCGGCTACCCGACCTCCCTCGCGTTCAGCCCGGACGGCGGCCTGCTCGCCGTGGGCAGCCACCGCACCGGCAATGTCAGCGTCTTCTCGACCACCTCCACCGCGCAGCCGATCGCCGAACTGTCCGATCTGCGAACCCCGGGACAGACCATCGCGCTGGCCCTGAGTTCGCGCGACACACTCGCGGTAGGCACTCTCACCGGCGCCTTCGTCTACCAGCTCGGCACGCCGGGTACCCCGCCGCGCGCCCTTGCCGCCCCCGTGGGCGCCAACGGCTCGGCGGGTTCGGTGGCGTTCGATCCGGACGGAACCCTGCTCGCCATCGACGACATCGTCAGCGGCACCATCCTGCTCTGGGACTACTCCGACCCAGCGCACCCCACCGCCTACGCCACCATCGCCCGGGGGCTGCGCCACCGGCAACCCACCATGCTGGCCTTCGCCGCCGGCGGCGCTGTCCTCACCGAGTCCGCGGTCGACGGCACCCTGCGTCAATGGCGCACCGACGCCGCCGCAGAAGCCGATCGGATCTGCGCCAGCGGCACCACCCCGATCACCCGCGAGGAATGGGCGGGCGCCCTCCCCGGCCACGCCTATGTGAACACCTGCCCGGCACGCTGACCGATACCCCCTGGCCGGAGTATTCGCATTTGTGTGTGACGCTGTGTAGCGGTGCCCCTATTTCTTGGGGCAATGGAAATGCGGCCTTATCGGATGTCGCAATACGAATCTCATAGAGTTCTCAGAATTAATTAAGGAACAGTGGGTATCGCGCGAAAATGCCAGGTGGGGGCAGTTTTGTGGCCGTACTGTTACCAGTGTCACTAAATCGGAAAATCCGTAACCCGTCGCGTTTTAGTGTCGATATGCCATTCGTAAGCCAGCTCCGGCTGGGCCTATGCGAGAAACAGAGGAATTACTATGATCCCCGTTATCATCGACACCGGTAGCGCTGCCCTGGGCGGCCTCTTCGACACCCTCGGCGCCGCACTGCACGGGCTGGTCGACACCCTGTGGACCGGTTCCTTCGGCGGCTGAATCAGCCCCATAGGTCGATGAAACGACCTGGTCCTCGCTAGCGCGTGACCGACGAGAAGGCCTCGCACCCGATGGGTGTGGGGCCTTCCCTCGTCAGTGGGTGTGGGGCGCCTGTTGGGACACGTGCTTGGGACCGTGCGAGTCGGCGCACGGGTGGGAGTCACGGTTGCCGATGTCGAGCAGTTTCGGGCTGGCGTGGTCGACCTGCAGGGTGACGTGCTCGATGTGGTGGTCGTGGTCGAGCATGTGCGCGATGTCCTCGCGGACCGCATGGCAATCGTGGCCGGGCTGGACGAGAACGTGGGCCGACAGCGCGGGGGAGCCGGAGGTGATTTCCCAGATGTGAAGGTCGTGGACTTCGGTGACGCCGTCGCGCGCGGCCATGTCGCGACCGATCTGCGCCGGGTCGAGATGTTCGGGCGCGGCCTCGAGGAAGATCCGGCTCGACGCCTTGATCAGCCCGATGCCGGCCTTGATCATCAGCGCCACCACGATCAGCGTCGCGACGACGTCTGCCTGGACCCAGCCGGTGAGGATGATGATCAGGCCGGCGACGGCGGTGGCGATGAACGCGAACAGGTCGTTGAGGATGTGCTGGTAGGCGCCCTCGACATTGAGACTGGTGCGATCGGCGCGGCTGATCATCCAAGTCGCGAGCACGTTCACAGCGACGCCGACCAGCGCGGTGATCAGCACCAGCCAGCCGTGTACCTCCGGCGGCTCGAACAGTCGGCGAATCGCCTCGTAGCCGAGCCACAGTGCCAGCAGCAGCAGCGTCAGCCCGTTGGCCTGGGCCGACAGGATCTCGGCCCGCTTCCAGCCGAATGTCATCCGCCCGGTCGCCGGTCGCGCCGCGAGCCGGATCGCCCACAGCGCCAGTGCGATCGAGGCGGCGTCGGTGGTCATGTGTGCCGCGTCGGAGAGCAGCGCCAGCGAATCGGCGATGATGCCGACGATCACTTCGCCGATCAGGAAGGTGACGATCACCGCCAGCGCGCCGGCCAGCCAGCGCCGATCGCTGTCGGCCGATACCCCGTGGTCGTGCCCGTGCCCTGCGCCCATCGCGTTCCCCTTCTCCTGCGGTCCGATCGGTCGCAATCATATGCACACATCGCTATGTATGCAATTCGTTCTTGGTCGAGCGCGATCGTCGCTGGTCATCGGATGTTGCCGCGTCGAATTCCACCCTATGCCTGAGCGTACGGTCGCGGTGCTGCCCATCGAATCACTCTCGAGAGTGAGGTGCGGTGGACTGTTTGCGGACAGACTGGGACGTCGTGGGAGTACCTCGGGAACATCCGTCGCCGCTGGACGCACTGATCGCCGCCGTCGTAACGGTCGCGAGCGTCGTGCCCGCGCTTGTCGTCGGTGCGTCGTGGTGGGTTGTCGGGCTGTCGGTCCTCGCATCGGCGCCGGTGCTGTGGCGGCGTCGGGCGCCGGTGGGGGTGCTGTGCGTGGTCGGGCCGGCGATCACGGCGCTCGGCTGTGTGCACGCGTTGCCGGTGCTGCCGTTCGGCACGGTCGTCTGTGTGTACACGATCGCGGCGTACTGTTCCGCGCGGCAGCGTCGGCTGACCTTCGTACTGGTCGCGGTGGGAATTCTGGTGTCGCTGCTGGTGCCACGCGAGCCCGCTGATTCGTACGCCTATGCCGCGATGTCGTTCATGACGGCATGGGCGCTCGGGTCGGGCGTGCGTGCGAAGCAGGCACAGATCGACGCGCTCGCCGAACGGACACGACGTCTCGACGACGAACGCGAGGCCGCGGTGGTCCGCGAGCGGTTGCGGATCGCCCGGGACATGCACGACGGGCTGGCCCACACCGTCGGCGCGATGATCGTGCGCGCCGAAACCGGTCCGCTGCTGGATCGGGCGGATGCCGACGCGGCCTTCGCGGCGATCGCCGACGGTGGACGTGATGCCCTGCGGGAACTACGCCACAGCATCGGTGTGCTCCGCGAGGACGATCCGCCGCATCAACCGGGGGTGGCGGCTATCGCCGATCTCGTCGCCCTCGCCGAACACGGGGGTCTGACCGCGCGTTTCACCGAGCACGGAACCCGCCTGCCGATCTCACCGCAAGCCGATGCCGCCGCGTACCGGATCGTGCAGGAGGCGCTGACCAATACGGGCAAGCACGCGAAGGCGACGCGGGTCGAGGTGGCGCTGAGCTGGTCATCGGGTCGGCTCGGGGTGCGGATCGCCGACGACGGCACCGCCGTGGAACATGCGCGGGCGGGCGCGGGCCCGACGGGCTTCGGTTTGGTCGGGATGGCCGAACGGGTACAGGCGTGCGGCGGCTTGCTGCGGGCGGAGCCGACGCGTGCCGGGTTCGTGGTGTCGGCCGATCTGCCACTGGCACAGAGGAGTTGACGGTGCGGGTGCTCGTTGTCGACGACCAGGAATTGTTCCGTGCCGGGTTCCGCCTCATCCTGGAATCCGAACCCGACATCGAGGTGGTGGGGGAGGCCTCCGACGGTGTGGAAGCGGTGACGGCGGCCCGGCGGCTCGTCCCCGACGTGGTGGTGATGGACGTGCGGATGCCCCGGCTGGACGGGGTGGCGGCCACTGCGCGGATCTGCGCGGAAACCGCGGCAAAAGTACTGGTGCTCACCATGTTCGATGTCGACGAGTACGTCTATGCCGCCTTGCGGGCGGGTGCGAGCGGGTTCCTGCTCAAAGACGCACGCAGGGCCGAATTGATCGGTGGCGTCAGGGTTGTCGCCGCCGGCGACGCACTGCTGGCTCCCTCGGTGACGCGGCGGCTGATCGCCGAGGTCGCCGGACGCGCGCGTGCCCACCCGGAAGCGTCCGCGCAGCTGGCCGTGCTGACCCCGCGGGAACGCGACATCCTGCGTGAACTCGCCGCCGGCCGATCGAACACGGAACTCGCGACGCGGCTGGTTGTCACCGAACACACCGTGAAAACTCATGTCAGCTCCGTTCTTTCGAAGCTGGGGCTGCGCGATCGGGCGCAGGCGGTGGTCTTCGCCTACGAATCCGGAATGGTGTCGCCGGGGGACAATCAATTGCCGGGTGGTGTGCGATGAGCTCACTCGCGAGAGGGAGACGAGTCCGCTCGCACGGGCGATGTGCGGGGACCCGCTCCACCGTGACGATTGTCGCGTGACATCTACTGAAGAGGCTGTGCGCGAAGAGTTCTCCGGGCGAACCGGCCGACGAATGCCCGGTCGGGAGCTGACGGCTTGGTCGGCCGCCACGGTGAGTTCGGCGGTGTTGTGGAGTATCGGCACCGGTCTGCAGCCGGTCCCCGGAGTTGCCCTCCTCGCCCCGATCCCGGTGCTGTGGCTGGCCCCACGGCGCTCAGCTCGGGCGGTGTACGCGGCGGCGGTGCTGTCCTGGCTCGGCGGCAACGCCGAATACTGGTCCTATTTCACCGACACCCTGGAGCAACCCGAGGCGACCGCCGTCGCCCTGTTGGTCGGCAGCGCACTCACCTTCGGGGTCTGTGTGGCGCTCTTCCGAAAGCTGTTGATGCAGAACAGGTTCGGGTTGGCTGTGCTCGCGCTACCCGCCGCATGGACCGCCGCCGAGTTCCTGTTCGGTCTGGTCGGCGGGATCGGCGCGTGGTGGAGCATCGGCTACTCCCAGGCCGGGGTCGACCCGATCGTGGGTGTCGCTTCGCTGACCGGGGTGTGGGGGATCAGCTTCCTCGTGCTCGCGGTGCCCAGTGCCGTTGGCACGATGACGGCACCCGGCATCCGAGCGCCACGCCTGCTGAGGACAGCGGGCGTGACGGCCACGGTCGTAACCTTCGCCATCGGCACAGGTCTGTGGTGTTCCGCGGCGGCGAGCGGCGGTCCGGTGACACGGGTGGGGCTGGTGGCTCTCGCACAGCCGCCGATGTATGTTCCTGTCGCGTCGCCCGACGGTGCGCGGATGATCGCCGAGGCGGTCACCGCCGTCGACGAACTCGCCGATCAGGGCGCCGAGGTCATCGTGTTCTCCGAGAAGGCATGGCATGCACGACGATCCGACCTCTTCCTGTTGCGCGACCCGCTCACCGCCGTAGCCGCTCGCCGTGGCATCCACGTGGTCGTCGGCCTGGAACTCGAGCAACCGGGCGGCACCGTCAACGCCGCCATCGCCTATCCGGGCGAAACCCTCTACGCCAAGCGCTATCTCGTCCCCGGGCTCGAGTCCCGCCTACAACGCGGTGCGACGCCGGTCCAGATCCCCGGCCGCTCGTGGGCGCTCGCGATCTGCGCCGACCTCGACCACCCGGCCCTCGTTCGCCAGAACCGCGCCGACGGCGCGACGCTCCTGCTCGCGCCTGCGCTGGATTTCAGCGTCGATCACTGGTTACACAGCCGGATGGCGGCGGTACGGGCCGTCGAATCGGGCATCGCCGTCGCCCGCCCCGCCCAGCTCGGCGAGCTGACCGCCACCGACGCACAGGGCGCCGTTCGAGCCTCCGTCCGCACCGGCATCACCGAAACCCACACGGTGCTGGCCGACATCCGCACCGCCGGCGATCGCACTCCCTACGTCCGCTGGGGCGACTGGTTCGGCGCACTCGCGATCGCGCTGGCTGTGGCCTGCGGACTCGCCGCCCTGCGTCGCCGTAGCCACTCGACCGAGGAGACGTCGTGAACTACTCGATCAGTCCTGATCGGGCCAGGAATCGGCGACGACCAACTGTCCCGCCGCCAGGAGCAGCGCGTAGTGCGCGGCGATCACGCCGGTCGGATAGGTCGGCCAGAACGACACCGCCCCGGTCACCTTGTCGATCACGTAGACCGAGCCGCCGATCGGGATCGGCCGATCCGGTGGCGCGTGCAACGGCTCAACCGCGAAAACCGCGAAGCCGTCCGCGAATTCGACGATCTGCCGATCGTGACCCGGCAGGTCGACTGGTAGGTGTTCGGCCGCCACTCGGGTGGCCTCGGCCCGGTCGACCGGCGTCTGCGCGTCGGTCGGATATGCATGGATGTCCACTTGTTCGCTCCTCGCGGGCGATTGTCGTCGCCCCGGTCCGATCGTGCTGGACTTCGCTCGAATGCGCGAACCCGCGATGATCGGGTCCGGAAACGAACGAGCCCGGCGTCCCTGCTCCCCCCTCCTGGAGCAGGCCCGGCCGGGCTCGCAAGAACTACCTTCCGGCACGGCCCCAGCAGGATCCTGAAGAGCCGCTTAACGCGCGGCGTTGTCATCGGCGCGGTCCACCGCGATAACCCCATATGACGGACAACACCTGCGGTGCGCACTGCGCGCGCCTGTGTACCAGGGACGGGCTGGCCGAGGTGCTGGCCACCGATCGCGGTCTGCTGCACTGGCGGGCCATGCGCAGCCTCGGCGACGCGGGCCTGGCCGAGCACGCGGTGCAGGAGACCTTGCTGCGTGGCTGGCGTTCGTGTCACGACTTCGACGGTCGCAAGGGCAGCGTGCGGACCTGGCTGCTCGCGATCGAACACAACGTCATCATCGACATCGTGCGGGCCAGAGCCGTCCGCCCCGGTGATGTGGGCTGGGACGACATCACTGAGGTGCCGGTCTGCGGCAAACCGGATTTCGCCGACGGTCTGGTCGACGGGTTACTGGTCGATCAACTCCTCGCTCGGCTCCCGGAACCGCAGCGGGCAGCCGTGACCGAGGTGATCTTGCACGACCGCGGATACCGGGAAGTCGCCGCCGATTTCGGTGTTCCGATCGGGACCGTGAAGACCCGGGTTCACTACGCGCTGCGGTCGCTGCGCCAATTGCCAGAAGTTGCCTGAACTAGCCCGCTGACGGCTCAGCTGGGCATCCGACCAGCGTCTTTTGATACTCCTATCCAGTTACATTTCGGTAACTGTGCTTGCCCTGTGGTTGTCAACGTTGCAAGAGTGAACCACTGGGTTTGGTGTTACCAGGTGTTACCAATGGGAAGGGAGGGGTGCTCCGGTCCCGGAGCACCGACCGAACATGCAACCAAACATCATCAAGGCCGGAATCTGCTCTACCGTCTCCGCCGCGGTGGTGGTGTCGCTGTCGGGATTGGTCCCCGTGACCGCCCACGCCGCCCCTGAACCAGCGACCAGCGAGCAGCTCGCCGGTAAGACGATCTTCCTCGACCCCGGTCACCAGGGGACGGCGCATTCCGAGGACCTGAGCCGCCAGGTCGACAACGGTCGCGGCGGTACCAAGGACTGCCAGACCACCGGCATGACCTCGCTCAACGGCATCCCCGAGCACACCATCAACTGGGATGTCGCCCAGCTCGTGCGCGCATCTCTGGAGGCACTGGGTGCCGATGTGGTGCTGAGCCGCGCCGACGACACCGGGTGGGGCGGCTGCGTCGACGATCGCGCGCGCGCCGCCAACCAGTCCGGCGCCGACGTGGCGGTGAGCATTCACGCCGACAGCGCGGGCCCCGACCAGCACGGCTTCCACATGATCGTGCCCCAGCTGCCCATTCCCGACTCGATCGCCGACAAGGCGCAATCCGGTGGTGGGCGACTCGTGTCGAGCGCGGTCCGCGACGCCTACCTGGCGGCCGGCTTCTCACCCGCGAACTACGCGGGCGTCAAGGCGGGCCTGCAGACCCGCGAGGATGTGGCGGGCCCGGCGCTGACGCAGGTGCCGCTGGTGTTCGTCGAGATGGGCAACGGCGCCAATGTCGACGACGCCGCCCGCCTGGAATCGCGCGAAGGCCAGCTCGAGCACGCGGTCGCCATCGCGACCGGCGTCGTCGGGTTCCTGCTGAACAAGCCGATTCCCGCCTACGCCGCCGCGCCGGGTCGGATACCGGTCGCGACGACCGCTCAGGAACCCGAGCGGGCACCCGCCGCCGACCCGACCGAGGCCCCCTCGCCCAGCACCGACGCCCCCGCGCCCGGACCGGCGGGGAGCCAGAACGGAGCTTCCGCCCCGGCCGAGGATCCCAACGGCGCCGGAACTCCCGCCGAGGGTACGAACGGCGCGCCGGCGCCCACCACCGATCCGGCCGAACCCGCACAGCCGTCGACGAAGCCCAGCGGGACCACCGCGTCGGCGCCGGAGTCCGGCACGACGGCACCCGCACCGGCCCAGTCGCCCGCTTCGACGACTGCGACGCCGGGAGCGAAAGCGCCCGCCCACGCTCCCGCGCCGGCACCCGCACCCGCCCAGGCTCCCGCGCCCGACCGGGCACCGACCGATTCGTCCGCGCCTCCCAGTGGCTCGGGCGATCGGACGGCACCGTCGGAGGACCAGGCTCCCGCCGACGCCAACGCGCCTGCCACTGCCGCTCCGATCCCCGAGCGGGTCCCGATCGCGAATCCGGTTCCGGTAGCCCCCGTCCGCACCGCGTCTCCCGGCGCCCCGGCCCGCACCGCGTCACCCGAGGCTCCCGCCGCACCGTCCACCACCACCCCGAAGAACCGCGGCACCAGCCCGAAATCCCAGGCGACGCCCAACGAATCCGAGCTCGATCTGAGCACGCTCGGCGGTCCGATCACCACCGTCATGACGCTGCTCATGCCGCTGGCTCAAGCGCTCGGCATGGACGAGTCGACCATCCCCGGCCAGCTGATCAATCTCGCGTACACCCTGGTAGGCATGGTTTTCAGCCCGTCCTGACAACGGTTCGCCGCACGTCGACCCGCCCACCTCTGATCGCAGGGGTGGGCGGTGTGCCGCTTGGGGGCGGACGGAGGGAGTCCGGGCGTGGTGGACCGGTCGCCTCCGCCGCGGTGACGTGGTGGCAGCATGGGTGCGGTGATTCCTGTCGTGATCGTTGCTGGGTTTCTCGGTTCGGGGAAGACGACCCTGCTCAATTACCTGTTGCGCAACAATCGGGGGACCCGGATCGGGGTGGTGGTCAACGATTTCGGGGCGGTGAACATCGACGCGATGCTGGTGGCGGGGCAGGTCGACGCGATGGTGTCGCTCGGCAACGGGTGTGTGTGCTGCGCGGTGGACGTGTCCGAACTCGACGATCTGTTCGCGCAGCTGGCGCAACCGCGCAGCGCGGTGGATGTGATCGTGGTCGAGGCCAGCGGACTGGCCGAGCCGCGCAACCTGATCCGGATGGTGATCGCCAACCCCAACCCGCGCATCGCCTACGGCGGCCTGGTCGAAGTGGTCGATGCCGAGCAGTTCGCCGCCACCAGCACGCGACATCCCGAGCTGGTGACGCATCTGCGGATGGCGGATCTGGTGCTGGTGAACAAGGCCGATCGAGTCGGGGCCGAGGCGCTGGCCGGTTTGCGCGCACAGCTGACCGACTGGGTGGGGCAGGTGCCGGTCTACGCGACGACGCACGGCCGCATCGACCCCGGCCTGCTGTTCGACGATCGGGTACCCGAGCAGCCGAAAACAGCCGAGCAACTGAGCTTCGACACGCTGCTCGACGACCATGATCACGACAACCCCGACCATCGCCACCTTCACGACGACTACGTCTCGGTAGCGTTCACGAGCGAGCGCGCGTTGAATCCGCGTGCGCTGGTGGCCTTTCTGGAAGATCCGCCGTCAGGGCTGTTCCGTGCCAAGGGATGTGTCGCGTTCGCGGTGGCAGGCGAGCGCCGCAAGTTCGAAGTGCACCTGGTGGGCCGGCACGTGGTCGTCACTCCTGGAAGCTGGGCGCGCGGCGAGCGCCGTGTCTCGAATCTGGTGCTGATCGGTGCCGGACTGGATACGGTCGCGGCATTGAAACGCTTGCACGACACAGTCTTCGACGGTGAGACGCCGTTGGACGAGCAGGAGATGCTCGGTGTGTGGCGGTACGCCACGCAGTAGCGTCAGCCGCAGGCGTTGACCCATTCGGAAAGCCCGTCGGCGAACGACTGCCGCTTCCAGATCGGCACCTCGTGCTTGATCCGGTCGACCAGCTCGGCACAGACCGTGAACGCCTCGGCCCGATGCGGCGCGGCCACCGCCACCACGATCGCCAGCCCGCCGATCGTGAGCGACCCGATGCGATGCGTCGCCGCGACCGGAAGTCCGCTCGCCTGCGCCACTTCCGCGCAGATCGCGTGCAGGAAGCGCTCGGCCTGGGGATGCGCGGAGTACTCCAGCGACGTCACCGCCTGGCCGCCGTCGTGGTTGCGCACCTTGCCGGTGAACACCACCACCGCGCCGAATTCCGGTCCGTCGACCGCCTTCTCGACGGCGAGGGGATCGAGGTCCTGATCGCTGATGGTCGCCAGCCGAACCGCACCGAAGTCACTCATGGTTGCCGCCTCCGGCTACTTGCGCGAGCAGATGATCCAACAGCGGTTCCAGCACCGCCGTCCCGTCCTTCACCCCGCCGGGCGAACCGGGCAGGTTCACGACAACGGTCCCGCCGGCCAGCCCGGCAACGCCGCGACTCAGCGCGGCGAGGGGGAACTTCGCGGTCCCGCGCTGCCGAATGGCATCGGCGACACCGGGTAGCTCACGATCGAGCACGGCGCGGGTGGCCTCGGGCGTCGCGTCGGTGGGTGAGGCGCCGGTGCCACCGGTGGTGATGACGAGCGCCGGCGCCCCGCTGAGTGCGTCGGCCAGCCCGGCGGCGATCTCGGCATCGGCGTAGACCAGTGGCCCACGCACCGAAAAACCTCGCGCCGTCAGCCAGTCGACGAGGACGGGCCCGGTGGTGTCGGTGCGGGTACCGGCCGCGGTACCGGTAGACGCGACAACCACGACCGCGGTCCGCGAAAAGGTCGGGGCGTCAGACGATTCCGCCGCAGCGCCGTCCTGGGATTCGGTGGTCGCCGGCAGCGCGGACTCGGCGCCGGCACCCGCGTCCACCTGTGCCGATCGGTCGAGCGCCGGTGTGCCGGTGTCGGATCGACCCTCGGGTCGCACCCAATGCCCGTGCTTTCCACCCTCTTTGGTGATCAGCCGAACCCCGTTCATCACGGCAGCGGGATCCACCGCCTTCACCATGTCGTGCAGGGTCAGCCCGGCCACGGCGACAGCGGTCAGTGCTTCCATCTCGACCCCGGTGGGCCCCTTGGTCTTCGCGGTCGCCTCGACTGTGATGGTGGTCTCGGTGAACCCGAACTCCACCTTCACCGACGACAACGCCAGCTGATGGCACAGCGGGATCAGCTCGGAAGTCTTTTTCGCACCGGCGATTCCGGCCAGTCGTGCCGTGGACAGCACATCGGCCTTGGGCATTCCCTCGGCCCGCACCAACGCGACCACTTCCGCGGTCGTCTGCAATTCGCCTGCGGCGACAGCGATCCGGGTGGTGTCGGCTTTCGCGCTGACGTCGACCATGCGCGCGCGACCCTCGCGGTCGACGTGGGACAACTCGCTCATAGCGATAAGATTCGCACAGCGACACCGGCGGCCAGCGAGGTGACCTCGGCGGGAACGTCGACGAGGACATCGGCCCAGGCCATCCCCGCGATGAGATGTGAGCCGGGGCCCGAGATCACTTCCACCCCGTCCTCGGTCAGCAGGCCGCGCAGGTATTGGCGACGACCGGCGGGGGAGCGAAGCGGCGTGAGCAGGGTGGTCTCGCCGCTCACGAGCTCCGGCAATCCGGCCAGCGCGCGCACGGCGGGGCGCGCGAACACGGCGTACGACACCATCGTGCTCACCGGATTGCCCGGGAAGCTGAGCACGGGGACCTCGTCGACCACGGTGTAGCCCTGCGGTCCGCCCGGCTGCACCGCGACCGAGCCGAAGGTCCCGCCGAGCGGACCCAGCACATCCTTGACGACCTCGAAGTCACCCTTGGACACGCCACCGGAGGTGAACACCAGATCGGCGACGGCGGTCGCGGCGTGCAATACCGAGGTGAACACCGCGGGGTCGTCGGTGCTGTGCGCGACCTCGACCACCTCGACACCGTCGGCCCGCAACGCGGCGGCCAGCGCGATGCCGTTGGAGTTGTAGATCTGGCCAGGGGCCAGCTCGGTGCCCGCGGGCTGGAGTTCGTCCCCGGTGGTGATGCAGACAGCGCGTAATCGACTCAGGGCAGGCACCGTGGGCAGGCCGACAGCGGCCAGTGCGGCGATATGGCGGGGCGCGAGCACCGTGCCTGCCCGCGCGACGAGCTCGCCGGTGCGCACATCGGTACCGGCTTCGCGCACGAATTCGCCACGTCCGCGGCCACGTTCGACCACGATCCGGCCCTCGACCGCCTGCACATCCTCGACCGGCACCACACAGTCGGCGCCGGGGGGCATCGGCGCACCGGTCATCACCTTCACCGCGGATCCGGCGGGCAGCGCGTCGGTGCCCGGCTTACCCGCCGCCACCACGCCGGCCACCGGCAGGGTGACCGGGGTGACGGCCACATCGGCCGCCCGCACCGCGTAGCCGTCCATCGCCGAGTTACGGAACACCGGCAGATCGATCGGCGACATCACATCGGCCGACAGCGTGCGGCCGAGCGCCTCGGGTACCGGCACCTGTTCATCCGGGCGGTCGGCGAGGCGGGCCAGCAGCGCGGCGACGGTGTCGCGGTACTCGTCGACGCTGCGCGCCGACGCGGTAGCGGGCCGGGGAGTCATGCTGCCAGCTTAATCGCCGGCGTCGGGGCCGGTCGGCGTCGCGTTGCTCACGGTGGTAGGCGGTCGGCGGTGAGCTGACGAGTTCGCGAAGAATCGGCCCGGCGCACGGAATGTGACGGGCCTTACGGGTCATACTGTAGAGATGACGCTGGTCGAAATGGGGATACCCGCCGTGCGATCGGAGCGGCCGCCCCTGGACGGCAGGCCCGAGACGCCGTTCCTCGTCGACCGCTTCGGCCGGGTCGCCCGCGACCTGCGCGTATCCATCACCGAGAAGTGTTCGCTGCGCTGCACCTATTGCATGCCCGAAGAGGGCTTGCCGCCGATCCCGCGCCAGGAACTGCTCACCGCCGACGAGATCGTGCGGCTGGTGTCGCTGGCGGTGCGCGAGCTGGGTGTGCGGGAGGTGCGGTTCACCGGCGGCGAACCGCTGATGCGCCGTGAGCTGGAGCAGATCATCGCGGGCTGTCATGCGGCGGTGCCCGGCACCCCGCTGGCTATGACGACGAACGGCGTCGGCCTGGAACATCGCATCCATAAGCTCGCCGCGGCTGGGCTGACCAGGGTCAACGTCTCCCTCGACACCGTCGACCGGGAAGATTTCACCCGCCTCACCCGCCGCGACCGGCTGGAGTCGGTCCTCAACGGCATCCGTGCCGCGCGCGACGCGGGGATGGCGCCGGTGAAGGTCAACGCCGTGCTGATGCGCCAGAATCTGGCGGGCGCGGCCGACCTGCTCGCGTGGTGCCTGGCCGAACAGTGCGAACTGCGCTTCATCGAGGAGATGCCCCTCGACGCCGACCACGAGTGGGCCCGCGATCACATGGTGACCGCCGCCGACCTCCTCGACGTCCTCGGCGAGCGCTTCACCCTGACCCCCACCGCCCGCGCCGACCCGTCCGCCCCGGCCGAGAAATGGCTGGTCGACGGTGGGCCGGCGACTGTCGGGATCATCGCCACGGTCACGCGCAAGTTCTGCGACAGCTGCGACCGCACCCGGCTCACCGCCGACGGCATGCTGCGTTCGTGCCTGTTCAGCGACCAGGAGTTCGACGTGCGCACCGCGCTGCGGGCAGGCGCCGACGACGACGAGGTCGCCGAGCTGTGGCGCGGTGCGATGTGGCAGAAGTGGGCCGGTCACGGTATCGACGCCGCCGGTTTCGTCCCCCCGGAACGCACGATGGGAGCCATCGGTGGTTGAGGTCCGCTATTTCGCCGCCATCGCCGACGCGGTCGGCAAGAACACCGAATCCCTCGACCTACCCGACGGCGCCACCGTCGCCGACCTGCGCGCCACCCTCGCCGCCACCTACGGCTCCGATATTGACAGCCTCGTCGGCGTCTGCGCCTTCCTCATCGGCGACGAACTCACCCGTGACCCGTCGGCCATGCTCCGCGACCGAGTCGACGTTCTCCCGCCTTTCGCGGGCGGCTAGCCGTGGTCCAGAGCAAGGCCCCGGACGTAGCGACCTACCTCGCCGAACTCCCGGCCGATCGCCGCGAGGCGCTCACCAGGCTGCGCGACCTGTGCCTCCAGGAGCTGTCGGGCTTCACCGAGGTGATGTCCTACGGGATGCCCGCCTACGAACGCGACGGCACCGGCGAGGTCGCCTTCGCCAGCCAGAAGCAGTACATCTCCTTCTACCTCCTGCGCTCCGACGTCCGCGCGGCCTTCGCCGACCGTCTCGCGAGCCAGGACATGGGCAAAGGATGCCTGCGTTTCCGCAAAGAACCGGACTACGAGCTGGTTCGGGACCTGCTGCGAGCCACTGCCTCCGGTGAAGGCGCCCAGATCTGCTGATCCGGTGGGGCCGGGATCACGCCCCTAGCGCCACCAGGTGTCGAGCGGGGTCACCGGGACGGTGCGCTTGTGGCGGGTGTTGGTGAAGATCGACTCCACGCGGGCGGCCACCTCGGGGGTGACGTCCTTGCCTTCGAGGTAGTCGTCGATCTCGGCGTAGCGCAGGCCGAGTGCGTCCTCGTCGGCGAGGGCGGGGCGGTCGTCTTCGAGGTCGGCGGTGGGGACCTTGGACCAGATGCTCGACGGAGCGCCGAGTTCTTGCAGGAGGGCCGCGCCCTGGCGCTTGGTGAGACCGGTGAGGGGAGTCAGGTCGACACCGCCGTCGCCGAACTTGGTGAAGAACCCGGTGACCGCTTCGGCCGCGTGATCGGTGCCGACCACCAGCAGGCTTTCCTGGCCCGCGAGGGCGTACTGGGCGACCATCCGCTCACGCGCCTTGATGTTGCCGCGCACGAAGTCGCGCAGGCGCTCGTGATCGAGCGCGCCCGCCACCTCGATGCCCACCGCGTCGGCGCTGGGCCGGATGTTCACCACGACCGTGCGATCGGGGTCGATGAAATTCAAGGCGGTCTGCGCGTCGTGCTCGTCGGCCTGCACGCCGTAGGGCAGCCGGACCGCCAGGAACTTCGCCTCGACACCGTCGGCGCGCAGCTCCTCGACGGCCAGCTGGCACAGCCGACCGGCCAGCGCACTGTCCTGCCCGCCACTGATTCCGAGGGCGAATCCCTTGGCCGGGGTGGTGGCCAGGTAGTCCTTCAGGAAGTCGACGCGCCGCCGGACCTCCTGCTTCGCCTCGATCTCGGGCAGCACACCCAATTCGGCAATGATCTGTTCACGCAGTGTCCCCATGCGGTCTCACTCTACTTGGGGGACAGGCGAAACGACCCGGCGAACGAGCCATTCCCAGTTGTCGCCGATCTGATCGCGGGTGTAGCCGAGCACCTCGACCTGGTGGATGACCAGCGCCGCCGACAGTGTGGACAGCAGGGTGTCGGCGATCAGCGGCACCTCACCGTCGACGCCGATCGCGCGAAGGAGCAGCATGATGTGCGCCTTGTGCAGGGCGTAGGGTCCACCACCGAAACGCCCGTCCTTCTCCGCGGCCTGGTGTAGATCGCCCTCCACCTCGATGTCGAGCAGCCGGGTTCGCCCGAAGGCGATCAGCCGCTCGACCGGGCCTGCCTCGGGACCGAGCGGCGCGGGCCCGAACATGAACGCGGCCTGGAATTTCTGCTCGGAGTGATCCAGCAGGGCCAGCATGAGCCCGGTCCGGTTGCCGAACCGGCGGAAGACCGTGCCCTTGCCGACGCCCGCGCGCTTGGCGAGCGCGTCCATCGTGAGGCCGTCGACGCCGTGCTCACGCACCAACTGCTGGGCCGCGTCGAGCAGCAGCGCGCGATTGCGCGCGGCGTCGGCACGTTCGACGGGTTCCGCGCTGCCGGGCAGCGGCCGTCCGATTCCCAGCAGGGGTGGCTCGTCGGACTTGGGTGTGCCATAGCTCACGCCGCTCACGCGTCCTCCGCGGGAAGTAATCGGACCGGGGTCCGGTTAATGTCGGATGAAACTTGGATCATTCCACTGAGTACACCAGGAGTCGCAATGAGCGAGACCCGCATCCTTACTCTTGTCGGAAGCCTGCGCGCGGGCTCCATCAATCGCCGCCTGGCCGAGGCTGCCGTACAGACCGCGCCCGCCGGTGTCGACATCACCATCTACGAGGGTCTCGGCGAGATCCCGTTCTACAACGAAGACCTGGACGTACCCGGTGAGGTACCGGCGCGGGCCGAGGCGCTGCGTGCCGCCGTCGCCGCCGCCGACGCCGTCCTGCTGGTCACCCCCGAGTACAACGGCACCCTGCCCGCCGTGCTGAAGAACGCCATCGACTGGGCCTCGCGTCCGTACGGCGCCGGTGCGATCAAGGGTAAGCCGGTCGCCGTGGTGAGCGCGTCGATCAGCCCGAACGCCGCGGCGTGGGCACACGGCGACACCGTCAAGTCCGTCGGCGTGGCGGGCGGCGTCGTCGTCGAGTCGGCGCACGCGCAGTTCGCGACCATCGGCGAGCGTTTCGCGCAGACCCATCCGGCCGAGGACGCCGAGGCGCTGACCCAGCTCGGCGCGACCGTGCACGAGTTGGTCGCCGCGGTGAACGGCACGTTGATCACGGCGTAAGCTGGTCCTTCGGCAGGGCGTCGCATCCGTCACGGATGCGACGCCCTTTCGCTGTCCACGAAGTTTGCTGAAGACTCGCCGGTAGATGAAATCGTGATCTGAACCACTGTTTTCCCTGCTGGTCGGCGGCCCGTCCTGGGACTTACCGCGTGGGAATTACATCCGTGCGACTCGCAACACCTTGTGTTGTTCCCATCTGTCGGACACTAGGTGTAGTGTCTGTCGTACTGGAAGACGGTGTGGAGCCACCACTGATCGGGCCCAAGGGAAGGGGTTGCGAGCAGGGCTTTCTTCGCCAGATCCAGGAGTTTGCGCAGCATCACCCGTTCGTGCATTGCATACGGATCACAGGCTGTGGATCAGGCATAGGAGAGAGGGACTTCCATCATGACCATCACCGTGTACACCAAGCCCGCTTGCGTGCAGTGCAACGCCACCTACAAGGCTCTCGACAAGGTCGGCGTGGACTACGACGTCATCGACATCTCGGAGAACGACGAGGCGCGTGACTTCGTCATGGCCCTGGGCTACCTGCAGGCGCCGGTCGTCGTCGCGGGTGACGATCACTGGTCGGGCTTCCGTCCCGACCGCATCAAGTCGCTCGCCGTCGCGGCTGCGTAGTTCGCGCCGGTTCGCCGGTAAGGAGGCGCCATGCCCGAGCAGATGACTCCGGGCGGGCTGGTCTACTTCTCCAGCGCTTCGGAGAACACCCATCGTTTCGTCGAGAAGCTCGGTCTCCCGGCAACTCGACTTCCGCTACACACCACCGCTGAACCGCCGCGGATCGACGAACCCTACGTGCTGATCACCCCCACCTATGGTGGTGGTCGGCACGTCATGGGCGGACAACGTCCCGACAAGGACCTCGTTCCACGGCAAGTCGCCAAGTTCCTCAACGACCCACACAACCGCGCGCTGCTGCGCGGAGTGATCGCGGCCGGCAACACGAACTTCGGCGATACCTATTGCGTTGCAGGAGACATCATCTCGCAAAAATGCGGGGTGCCGTATCTGTATCGCTTCGAACTCATGGGAACCGCTGAGGACGTCGCGCGCGTCCGAGAGGGATTGGGATTGTTTTGGCAACAGCAACCACAGCACCGGCAGGCAAGTCAGCACGCCTAGAGCAGTCGGCGGTGCGCGGCGAGGCGGGCGAGGTGCTCGACTACCACGCCCTCAACGCGATGCTGAACCTGTACGGCCCCAACGGCGAGATCCAGTTCGACAAGGATCGCGAGGCCGCGCACCAGTACTTCCTGCAGCACGTGAACCAGAACACCGTCTTCTTCCACAATCTGGACGAGAAGCTGGACTACCTGGTCAAGGAGAACTACTACGAGACCGAGGTGCTCGACCAGTACGGTCGGCCCTTCGTCAAGCAGCTGTTCCAGCAGGCCTACGCCAAGAAGTTCCGGTTCCCGACCTTCCTCGGCGCGTTCAAGTACTACACCTCGTACACGCTGAAGACCTTCGACGGTAAGCGCTACCTGGAGCGTTTCGAGGATCGCGTCTGCATGGTCGCGCTGACGCTGGCCGCCGGCGACGAGGTGCTGGCGAGCAACCTGGTCGACGAGATCATCGACGGCCGGTTCCAGCCCGCCACCCCCACCTTCCTCAACTCCGGCAAGAAGCAGCGCGGCGAGCCCGTGTCCTGCTTCCTGCTGCGTATCGAGGACAACATGGAGTCCATCGGGCGCTCCATCAACTCCGCGCTGCAGCTGTCCAAGCGTGGCGGCGGTGTGGCGTTGCTGCTCAGCAACATCCGTGAGCACGGTGCCCCGATCAAGAAGATCGAGAACCAGAGCTCGGGTGTCATCCCGATCATGAAGCTGCTGGAGGACTCCTTCTCCTACGCGAACCAGCTGGGTGCGCGTCAGGGCGCGGGCGCGGTGTACCTGCACGCCCACCACCCCGACATCTACCGCTTCCTCGACACCAAGCGTGAGAACGCGGACGAGAAGATCCGCATCAAGACGCTCTCGCTGGGTGTGGTGATCCCCGACATCACCTTCGAGCTGGCGAAGAAGAACGAGGACATGTACCTGTTCTCGCCCTACGACGTCGAGCGCATCTACGGTGTGCCGTTCGCCGATGTGAACGTCACCGAGAAGTACTACGAGATGGTCGACGACAAGCGCATCCGCAAGTCGAAGATCAAGGCGCGCGAATTCTTCCAGACCATCGCCGAGCTGCAGTTCGAGTCGGGCTACCCCTACATCATGTTCGAGGACACGGTGAACCGGGCCAACCCGATCAAGGGCAAGATCACCCACTCGAACCTGTGCTCGGAGATCCTGCAGGTCTCCACCCCTTCGGAATTCAACGACGATCTGTCGTATTCCAAGGTGGGCAAGGACATCTCGTGCAACCTGGGTTCGCTCAACATCGCCAAGGCGATGGATTCGCCCGACTTCGGTCAGACGATCGAGACCTCGATCCGCGCGCTCACCGCCGTCTCGGACCAGACGCACATCTTCTCGGTGCCCTCGATCGAGCAGGGCAACAACGAGTCCCACGCCATCGGCCTCGGCCAGATGAACCTGCACGGATACCTGGCGCGTGAGCGGGTCCACTACGGCTCCGAAGAAGGTGTGGACTTCACCAACATCTACTTCTACACCGTGGTCTACCACGCGATTCGGGCCTCGAACCTGATCGCCAAGGAGCGCGGCTCCGCGTTCGGTGGGTTCGCCGACTCCAAGTACGCCAGCGGCGAGTACTTCGACAAGTACACCGACCAGGCATGGGAGCCCAAGACCGACAAGGTGGCTCAGATGTTCGCCGACGCCGGCGTGCGCATCCCCACCCAGGACGACTGGCGGCTGCTCAAGGCCTCGGTGCAGGAATACGGTATCTACAACCAGAACCTGCAGGCCGTGCCGCCGACCGGTTCGATCTCCTACATCAACCACTCGACCAGCTCGATCCACCCGGTGGCGTCGAAGATCGAGATCCGCAAGGAAGGCAAGATCGGCCGCGTCTACTACCCGGCTCCTTACCTGGACAACGACAATCTCGAGTACTACGACGACGCCTACGAAATCGGCTACGAGAAGATCATCGACACCTACGCCGCGGCCACCCAGCACGTGGACCAGGGTCTGTCGCTGACGCTGTTCTTCAAGGACACCGCCACCACCCGTGACTTGAACAAGGCGCAGATCTACGCATGGCGCAAGGGCATCAAGACGCTCTACTACATCCGCCTGCGCCAGATGGCGCTCGAGGGGACTGCCGTGGAGGGTTGCGTCAGCTGTATGTTGTGATCAGTCAATAACAAACTCTGTGCGGAGGCTCGATGAAAAAGCCACGTAGTGGTGTGATTTACGGGGTCCGTCTCCGCGCCGAGTTTGATTACCGGTATATCGGGCTGACAACAAAGTCGGAGAGTGTTCGGCTCCGTCAGCACTTCCAGGTCGCCCGCGCAGGTCGGAAGACTCCGTTCTATGACTGGCTGCGCAAACAGAATCGCGATGATGTGATTGCCGATGTCCTCGATTGGGTTTACGGCCTGAACGATTTGGGTCGCGCGGAGATTGATTGGATTGCGTATCTGCGTAGAGACCGCCAGCCGCTGCTCAATCTGGCCGATGGCGGACTCGGGCCAAACGGTGTGGTCTGGACTACGGAAATGCGGGAGGCAGCGCGGATCCGTGCGACTGGCCGTCCGGGCGTGAGCCGGTTCGGGGACGAGGCTCCGTTCTACGGGCACACGCACTCGGCTGCACAGCGAGCGAAATGGTCGGCCGAACGCAAAGGCACATACCAAGGGGAAGCCAACCCGAACTATGGAAAGTTCGGCCCAGAGCATCCCGGATTCGGCCGTGTGATGTCGGAGGAATCGCGTCGGCGTCTTTCTGAGATGAGAACCGGTGCGGCAAACCCCAACTACGGGCGGACAGCCAGCGCCGAGACTCGGGCGAAGATGTCTGCGGTTCGGAAGGGGCGGCCGATGCCGTCTAGCAGGCGTAACGCGCACACGCGTCACCACACGAACAAGGGCACTTTCAAACCGTCCTGTGCGTACTGCATAGAGGACCAGGCGAATCAGAACGCTCCCAAACCTGAAGCGATTGCTGAACTGATTATCGACTGATCATGAGGCGTCGAACTTCTGCGTACGGTGAGCTGATCTGGCACCGTTGCGCGTCAGTCGAAGAGATCGAAGCAGGACCAGCCGCCGCGGAACCACTGGACGGTCAGCTGCCAGGTCGACGGGTAGGTGCCGTCGGCGTGGCGCAGTCGGAGTCCGTACCGGCACTTGCCGATCGTTGTCCGGGTGAGGTGCTGGATGACGGTGCGGTGCAGGAAAGACGCGCTCAGCCAGGCGAGGATGCCGTACAGAACGGCTGTCGTGCCGGGCGCGAGGTACCAGGCGGTGACGCCGATCGCGGCGTGCAGCGCCATATCGATGAGGAACGCGGGGATCACGCCGGTCTCGTCGCCGCTGGAAGTGCGCCCGGTGAGCGGGAATTCGTCCTTCGGTCGTGCGGGGCCGCGCTCGTATCCGCTGTTCCTCGCCGCGTGCCGGGGCGGTGCTGCGTTGCTCATGGGGCTCAGCGTGGTCGACGCCGCTTAACAAGCACCCGGTGTCGACCTTGCCGACCTGATCACCTCCGGTGTCAGCCCGCGGACCCGGACGACAACCAGGGGAATCCCGAGGCCGATCCCGTGCCGCCGCCGGCGGGAAGGTCCGCGCCCGCCGAGCCAGGGCGGTGGATGCGAACGGTGACCGGGTCGGTGCCCTCGGCTTCCACGGTGACGATGCGCGCGCCGGGCGCCGAGGTGACCCGACCGCCGGTGACCTTCACCTCGTAGCTGTCCGGATGGAACAGATCCGAGACGTAGATCTCGGTCGGCGCCGAGGCTGGGCGAGGGCGGTACCGGTAGGCGAAATCGCCTGTGCCGGAATCGAAGACCATGCCGTCGGGGGTTCCCGCGGTGGCCTGTGGATAAGTGCGGACCAGTTCGCGGCCGAGTTCACCGCGGAAGGGATCACCGTCGCGGGCGCTGTAATGCCAGTAGTGCCAGCCGACGAACCGTTCGTCGGCCCGGGTGGTGGTGTTGCGCAACACGGTCGGATCGCCGTCGCCGAATTCGGTGACCATGGTGGGGATATCGGTGCGGTCGGCGAACGCGTCGATGTTCGACCAGGTCCGGTCCTGCTGCGGTGGGCACAGTGCGCGCAGCTCCTCGGGCAGGCCGAGGTAGATCGCGAGCTGGCTGGGAATGCAGTAATCGTGCGGGGAGAAAACGATATTCGGGCTGGTGATCGGTGGATTCTTGCCCAGGTGGCTCGGCATGGTCTCGTTCCAGGTGACGTTCGGCTCCCAGAACACCGGCACCGTGGCATTGCGTGCCCGGACCGCATCGGTCAGCTGTTGCAGTGCCCGTTGATATTTCACGTCGAAGTCGGGGCAGCCGTCGGGATAGCAGGTGAGAAACGGTGAACCGGGCCACGGTTCGTTGAGCAACTCGATCCCGAGCACGCTCGCTCGCCCGTTCATCCGCTCGGCGAGCGCGCCCAGCGCCACTCCCAGATGGTTCAGCACCCCGTAGGTGTTGTTCCACACCTCGTCCCACCCGGCATTCATGCTCGGCATCAGGTAGTACAGCGGGAATCCGGGATTCGGCTCACCGTCCGAGGGCCGGGCGCGGATCGCCCATTCGGGAAACCCGTTGCCGTTCCAGATCTTCGACAATCCGTCCTGGTGATTGTCGAGCAACGTGTAGATGCCGTGCGCGGCAAGGGTATCCACGACATTCTCGACCCGGTCGAGGTAGGCGGTATCGACAACACCCGCTGTCGGCATCAGCCCGTCGAACGACACCCCGAGCCGGACCGTGGTGAACCCGTGCCGGGCCAGTATCGCCGCCGATTCGTCGGTGAGGGTGAATCCGTCGCCGGGTTGCAGGTAGGGCGCGTCCTTGTCGACGGTGTTCACCCCGTGGAGCAGCACGGTGCGTCCGTACCCGTCGATCAACGCGGACCCCTGTGCCCGCAGCGGCGTCAGCGGTGTCGCGGGGTCGGCGGTCACCGGGGCGCTGCTCACGGCCAGCCCGGCTGCGAGTGCGACCGCCGTCAGCCAGCGCACCGGTCGCCTCATCGTCCTCATCATCTGCGTCCTCGATCCCCAGGTGGACGCTCGTTCAACTGAACGAATGTCCAAGTCTGTTGGCGAGAGAACATAGCCGGATCCCGCCGATGTGGTCAAGGCCACAATCGCGAAAGAGCGTGAATCGCTTCGTGTTCGATGCCGAAGGCGCTGGGTGGGTGTTCGTCACAGTCGCGGTGTGAGGGGGTGGTGATCGGACCAAGTCTTGTCGAACGATCGCTCGGTGAGGTTGCGAGCCTTGTTAACGTGGCCGCGTTTTGCGATGCACGGTGAGAGGGAACGGATGAAGCGCGCGCTCATGGTGGTAGCGACCGGGGGATTGGCGTTGGCGACGCTCGTCGGATGCTCGAGCGAGGAGTCCCAGGCCGCGCAGCCGAAGGCATTGTTCGAGCCGTGCACCGGAGTCACCGCGGACGCACTACGCAAGGCCGGTGTCGACCCCGCGACGAAGGTGGCGGCAGGTGCGGTGTCCGCCGGTTGGCAGACCTGCGAATGGACCGGCGCCACCGCCTACCTGAGGGTGTTCTCGACCTCGCGAACCCTCGAGGAGTTCGAAAAGGAAGCAGGTCCGACACCCTTCACCGACTACACAGTCGCGGGCCGCACCGGCCGTCGCCTCGGCGACACCCCCACCTCCTGCGACATCCTCTTCGCCGCGTCCCAAGGCGTCATCCGCATGGTGGTCGTGAACAACCCCACCCAGCAGACCGCCGACGCCTGCACCACCCTGCGCCACATGGGCGATTCGATCATTCCGACCTTCCCGACCTGAGCCGGGTCCGCGCCCTGCGAAGCGAGGCCGCGGACTGCCCGAGTTCACCGGCCGCGGATTATGCCAATGCCGGAATCACCTCGCGTTCGAAGAGTTCGATGCCGGAGGTGTCGTAGGCGGCTTCGGGGAAGTTGACGATGGTGTAGGCGAGGCCGAGGTTCTTGACCTTCGTGAGGCGTTCGACGATTTGTTCCGGAGTGCCGACCGCCGCGCTGGTCGCGAACTGTTCGTGCACGCGGGCTTTCGCCTCATCGGCGCCGAGGAAGGGGGTGAAGCGGTCGACGATGGTCGAGAGTCGTTCCTGCACTTCGGTTTCGGTGGTACCCACGATGGCGTTGAAGTTCGAGCTGCGGGTGATGGCGGAGAAATCGGTGCCGACCTCTTCGCAGTGCTGGCGCAGGATGTCGGACTTGCGGGCGAACTCGTCGGGGTCGCCGCTGAAGTTGGTGTAATCGGCGTATTTGGCGGCGATGCGCAGGGTCTTCTTCTCGCCGCCACCGGCGATCCAGATAGGAATCCCGTTCTCCTGCAACGGTCGTGGGTGCACGATGGCGTCGTCGACCTGGTAGTACTTGCCGTCCAATGTCGCTCGGCCGGTCTTCCACGCCTCGCGGAAGATCTGGACTCCTTCGTCGAGGCGGCCGAGGCGCTCACCGGCAGACGGGAAGCCGTAACCGTAAGCGCGCCACTCGTGTTCGTACCAGCCGCCGCCGATGCCCATCTCCACCCGGCCACCCGAGATGAGATCGACGGTGGCGGCCACCTTGGCGAGGTAGGCGGGGTTGCGGTAGCTCATGGCAGTACACATCTGGCCCAGCCGCACTCGGGAGGTGGTGGCCGCGAACGCCGCCATCAACGTCCACGCCTCGTGGGTGGCTTCGTCGGTGGGAACGGGCGTGGTGTGGAAGTGGTCGTAGACCCAGATCGACTCCCAGTCGGTGCCCGCGTCGAACCGCTGGGCCAGTTCGCGCATCACCGACCACTGGTCGGCCGGTTCGATACCGACCAGATCTAGCCGCCAGCCCTGGGGAACGAAGATGCCGAAGCGCACAGGTTTTCTCCTGGAGTGAGTAGAGCTCGAGCGGCGCCACACGCCGCGGCTGTCGAGATCCACTGTTCCACTTCTGCGCGCTCAGGCAACTATTGTGCGCGCACCGCGCTGAACCCTGGACCGGCCGTTATGCGCCGAAAATCTGTTGGCACGCGGGGAGAACCCGGGCATGCTTGCGGGCGTATGAACAATATTTCTCCACCCCGCCTCGGCGTCGACTTCGGCCGAGTGATCCAAGGGGCAGCGCTCGAACCGGGCGCCGCGGACACCGTATTCCTGTCGGGTGGCTTCGACGAAGCGATGAGCACTCCACCCGGTCCTGATGCGTTCGCCGTGCTCAACCGGCTGGTGAGAGCCTTCGACGGCAACGCGTGGGTGATCTCCAAATGTGGTCCGCGCATCGAACAGCGCACCAGGCAATGGCTCGACCATCACGACTTCGCCGCCCGCACCGGAATCCCCCGAGAACACCTGCGCTTCTGCAGAACTCGCGCCGGCAAGGCGCCGCACTGCGCCGAGCTCGGCATCACGCACATGATCGACGACCGGCTCGACGTGCACCTGATCCTGCGCGACCTGGTGCCCCGGCTGTACCTGTTCGGCGCGCAGACCGGGCCGATCCCGCCGTGGCTGACCCACACGCCCGACTGGCCTGCCGTCGAACGTGCGGTGGGTGCTGATCTCGCGGGTCAGGCGCTCGGGTCGCCGTAGGACGCGGCGATGTCCTTGCTGCTCGGCCAGCCGCTGTAGGTCGGTGACTGCGGCCAGCCCTCGGGGCTGTCCTGCCATTGCTCCTGGCGGCCGTAGGGAAGCGCGTCGATGAGGCCGAAGGTGTGGGCGAGTTGTTCGGTGCCGCGGCCGTCGGTGTGCCAGCTGCGGTAGACGGTGTCGCCGTCGCGCAGGAATGTGTTCACGGCGAAACCCGCGCCGGGGCCTGCGCCCATGTCGGCGCCGAACGGGCTGTGGGCGGTCGAATACCAGGTCATCGCGTTGCCGACGCGCTTCTTGTAGGCGAGTACCTCGTCCATCGGCCCCTGCGTCACGATGACGAATCGCGCGTCGTAGCCGTCGAGGAAGTCCAGTCGTGCGTACTGCGCGGTGAGGCCGGTGCAGCCGGGGCACTGCCAGGTGTTCCCCGGTGTCCACATGTGGTGGTAGGTGATCAGTTGTGAGTGTCCGTCGAAGACCTCGGCGAGCGAAACATCTTTGCCGTCTTCGGCTTCGAGCGTGTAGTCGGGCAAGCGGACGGCGGGCATGCGCCGGCGTTGGGCGGCGACGGCGTCGAGTTCGCGGGTCGCGGCCTTCTCCCGGATCCGGAGCTGATCGAGTTCGGCCTGCCAGACGTCTTGATCGACGATGGTGGGCAATGCGGTCATGGTGAGCCACCCTTCGATGTGTACGGCGTGCACATTTGATATGTTCACACCGTACACTTCGTCGAAAGGGGGTTCAAGAGTTGGCCTATCACCACGGTGACCTCGCGGCGGCGCTGGTCGAGGCCGGGCTGGAACTCACCAGGGCCGGCGGCCCCGACGCCTTGACCATCCGTGCGGTCACCCGACAGGTCGGCGTCACGCCGAACGCCGCCTACCGGCACTTTCCCGACCGGCGTGCCCTGCTGCGCGCGGTCTCGGCCGCGATCGAGTCCAGGATGGCCGAGGGGATGGAGCGCGGCCCCGCGACCGGTCGTGCGAGCCTGCGCGCGGTCGGTCTCGGCTATATCGGCTTCGCGCTGCTCGAGCCCGGCTGGTTCGCGGTCGCGTTCTTCGGCGCCGGTGACACCTCGCCCGAGTCGGTCGTCGACTCGCCCGCCTACCTCGCCCTCGCCGACGCCCTCGACATGATGGTGCACATCGGCGATCTCGCACCGGCGGCGCGTGCGGGTGCGACCTGGAGTTGCTGGTCCACCGTGCACGGATTCGCGGAACTGGCGTTGCGCGGGCCGTTGCGGCACCTGGACACCACCGAGCTGTGGCCGCTCGCCGAACAGGCGGTCGACACGGTCATCGCGGGGCTGCCGTCGGTGGTGTGATCGGTATCACTGTGACCAGTGGTACGCGCGCTGAAGGTGAAACGATCGGCCCTCGCATGTAGTCTCGTCGGTGGAAGGGTGTGCCCGAGTGGGTACTCCAAGCGATCCGCGGAACGATCACCCGCGGCGACTGCGAGGAGGTGGGGTTGCAATGCGCAATGAACCTCCCAGTCGAAGGCCGCGCGGCGTCACCCCTTCGTCCTCGTACTGCCGATCCTGACCTGCTCGGTCCGGTCTGTGCGTGCCGGCCTCGGTGGTGGACGCCCCGCGGTGTGAACCACCGTCACTCGTTCCACTTCTCGCGCATCCTGTAGCTGTTGTGCCGCAGGCGTGTGCGCTGTCACGCCAGAGGACTCGATCATGTCGAACGTCGATCTCGTCACCACCCGTCATGTACCCACCGAAACCGTTGTGCCCGAGGTGGTTTCAGCGCGACGCGCAGCCGTGGAGGACCACGCTGTCACCGAGGCGCTCGCGATCCTGTCCGAATCGGTGCGCGACATCGTCGAGACCCACCGGGTCTGTGGCGGCCTGGACTGGCTCGACAACCGTCCGCCGCACGTCATCGCCGACGCGCTGGCCCGCATGGACGCCGTGCAGGCCGGTGTCGTGTTCCGGCTGCTCGACAAGGAGCGCGCGCTCAGCGTGTTCGAGGAGCTCGAGCCGGTCGACCAGCAGCAGATCCTGCAGGGCCTGCGCGAGAAGAGCTTTCGCGATCTCGTCGAGGCGATGGACCCCGACGACCGCGCCCGCATGCTGCACGAAGCGCCCGCCAAGGTCGCCAAGAAGGTCCTCGCCGGGCTGAGCCCGCGTGAGCGCCGGATGACCGCCACGCTGCTCGGCTACCCCGAGGGCTCGGTCGGGCTGTACATGACGCCGGAAGTCGTTGCGCTGCCGGACAATCTGACCGTCGCGCAGGCGCTGGGTTGTGTGCGCGCCAAGGGCGCCAACGCCGAAACCGTCTACACGCTGCCCGTGGTCGATCGTGGCCGCCGCCTCACCGGCATCGTCGAACTGCGCGAGCTGGTGCTCCACGCGCCGGACGCGATGGTGTCCGAGCTCGTCGTCACCGAGCCGCCGTTCGTGCGGGCAACCGACGCCGCGGAGAAGGCCGCCCGGCTGATGAGTTCCACCAACCTCATCAACCTGGTGGTCGTCGACAGCGAGGACCGGGTGGTCGGGCTGCTCACCATCGACGACGCGATGGAGGTGCTCGAGGCCGCCGACAGCGAGGACGTCGCCAAGCAGGCCGGTTCGGCGCCGTGGGAGGGCCATTACATGGCCGCCAAGGTGTTCCAGCTGGCGCGGTATCGGGCGCTGTGGTTGATGTTGCTGCTGTTCGCGGCGACCCTGACGGTGAGTGTCACCGACATGTTCGCCACGACGCTCGAACAGGCCGCGAGCCTGGCGTTGTTCATCCCGTTGCTGATCGGCGCGGGCGGCAACGCGGGTGCGCAGGCGGCGACGGCGTGCGTGCGCGCGCTGGCCGTCGGCGAGGTGCGGGTCTCGGACCTGTTCAAGGTGATCTGGCGCGAATGCCGGGTCGGGCTGGTGCTCGGCAGCATGCTGGCCGCGGCCGGGCTGCTGATCGGCACGGTGTTCGTGGGGCCGAAGATCGCCATCGTCGTGGCCATCACATTGGTGGTCATCTGCGGCTGGGCGGCGACCATCGGCGGCACGATGCCGTTGCTGGCCAAGAAGTTCCGGATCGACCCCGCGGTCGTGTCGGCGCCGATGGTGACCACCCTGGTCGACGCGACCGGGCTGATCATCTACTTCACGACCGCGAAGCTCGTGCTGGGGATCTAACGCTGCGGAAAGAGCGTGAGCGCCTGTGCCATGACGTCTTTCGCGACGTCGTCGGTGGCGGCGACCACCTCGACCACTGGGATGCGCCTGCCGAAAACGGTGGATTCGGCGGGCAGTTCCGGGCCGACGGCCGCGGTGTAGATCGGGATCGAGCTGTCGTACACCGAGACCGAGCGGTGCACGGTGCGGCCGTTGATGTGGTCCTCGGTGCTGTTGGCGGCCAGATACTCGGGTACCCGGTACTCGTAACTCACGGTGATCTTCTCGCCGCGGTACCCGAACAGGCACTGGGTGAGCCGCTGTTCGTCATCGGGGACGGCGCCGGCCAGTTTGCCCCGGACCGTGCACGGATCCGCGCCGAGCAGCACGGTCGGCGCGGTGTCGGGGGAGGTGCCCTGTTTCGGCGACTGACGCCAGCGCTCGATCATGCCGGGCATCAGTTCGTCGGCGACCGTGCACGGGTTCTTGCCCGGTGTGGAAAGGCCGAGATAGAAGGCCGCGCTCGACGGGAACTGGACGGTCACGCCGCAGGCGCGCGGTTCACCCGTATCGCGGTCGGGGACCGTGCGGACGTTCGCGTCGCCGATCTGCCGCGTGGTGCCCCGGCCACCGGCCGACAGGCTGCCCAGCAGGGTGGCGTGCCAGGTCAGGGTCGAGCCCTCACCGGCTTTGTCGCTGCCGATGATGGCCCGGCACGAATCCAGGCCGACGGTCACGCTCTTGACCTCGCCGAGCCGTGCCAGAGTGTCGCGCGGAAGCAGCGCGCAAACATCGACCTGGCGGGTCGCCTGGGCGACCTCGGCTCGCTGGGCGAAATCCTGGGGGACCTTCGACCAGAACTCGGGGGGCTGGGCGGGCATCACCGGTGCGGGCGGCGGCGGCAGCTCCCCGTAGTCGGGTGGGTTGCCCGCGTCGTCACTCCCGCATCCGGCGCACACGAGCAACGCGGCAGCGGCCAGCGCCATCCTGCGATACATCGGCACCCCTGTCCTCGACAGATACGGGCCCGGACCCGCGCCCGACCACCGAGTCTGCCCGCGACGGCAACACTCGCGCAAACATCACGCCAGGTCGTTCTCAGAACGTTGTCGTGATCGCACCGGTGCCGAGCTGTCAGCGCACCAGCGGCAAGGTTTCGCGCATGACCTTCTCCGCGATCGTCGAGTGGGCGGTGACCGAGACCGTCGGCACGCGCCGGCCGAGCAGTGCGTCGGTCGGTCCCGGTGCGAGGCCGGGACCGACGACGGCCGACAGCGACGCCATGTCGGCCTGGGCCGTATCGAATCGGTACACCTGGCGCGAGCCCACGGTGAAGGCCGGGGTGTCGTCGATGATCGAGCGTTCCTCGTTGTAGTCGAAGGTGACGATCGCGTCGTGCCCGTCGACGCTCACCTTGCACGTGGTGACGCGCTGATCGGCCACCGGAACCCGAACGCCGAGCAACGGCGCGACCGCGCACGGATCGGCGCCGGTGATCACCGCCCGATCCGAATCCGGCGAGGAACCCTGGGGCGGCTCCTCGCGCCACTCGGTCAACGCGATCCGTACCAGCGTCTTCGCCGTCGCGCACGCGTCCTGCGGCGCCCGCACGCTGAAGGACAGGTCGGCCCCCGCCACGAACCGCGCCCACGCCTGACAGGCCCCGCGCACCTGCGGATCATCCGACGCGGCGGGCTCGTCGTTGAACAGCACCCGCACGTCGCCCATCGACTCCTCGTCCACCGGACCGTCCATGCTCGGCTCGCCCTCGAACATCACCCCGGTACTCCAGGTCGCGTCGATGCCGGTGAGATGACCCGGCACGGCGATGCTGAGCCGGCACTGATTCGGATGCACGTTCTCGACGTCGCGCACGGTGCCGAGGGTGCCCAGTGCCACGCGGGGGAGCAGCGCGCACACATCGATCGCCCTGACCTTACGCAGAACCGCGACCTTCTCCTGATCGGAAACCGCTGCGGTGGACCAGAATCCACCCTCGGGCATGGAGTCCGGTGCGGGTTCGCTTCCGCAGGCGACCATCGTCAGCACTGCGGTGGCGAGCAGGATGAGCTGTCGCACAGGGGTTCTCCTTGTCCGGTCAGGTGGCGGGGAAGAGTTCGGTGGTCGAACGGAGGACGGATTCGAGGGCGGCACGGTCCGTGCCGAAGACGCGGATGGTGGGGACGGCGGGGCCCATCAGGTCGGAACCGGGTCCGGGCAGGCTGGGGCCGACTATCGCTGTGTACGAGGCATATTCGCTCGTGTCGTCGCTGGGGCCGTACCCTGTGTGGCCGTTGACGGTGAAGAGCGGCTTGCCGCTGTCGGCGTAGCCGCGCGCCTCGTAGCCGTAGTCCACATCGATGGCCGCACCTCGGAAAGTGAACTGGCAGGACCATATCCGCAGATCGAGGACGGTGACCGCGGTGTCGAGCGCGGCGGCGACCTCGCACGGGTCCTTGCCGTGCAGCGCGGTCCGCGGGGTGTCCGGGGAGGTGCCCTGTGCCGGTTCGGCGGCGAGCCCGCCCATCGCGCGGGCCAGCGCGGACTGCGCGGCCGGGCACGGTTCGGTGCCCAGTGGCGTTCGCACGTGGACCGGGAGCGTGGTCGTATTGGCGAAAGCCGCGGTGGCGAGACAACTTCGGTCGAGCTGTCCTTCGACCTGGGGGCCGTTGTCGAGATCGCGCAGAACGCCGACGGTGATGCCGTCGACCTCCTCGCGCTGGGACTGTCCCCAGCCGTACCCGGTCGGCGCGACGCCGATCGCCCAGCTGACCGAGGTGCCCTTGCCGCTCTCGGTGGAGTCGAACGTCGCTTCGCACTTGTTCGGGCCGTCGTTCTCGACCTCGAGCAGGGTGCCGATCTTCGCCAGGTCGGTCCGGGGGATGAGCGCGCACGGGTCGATCGCGCGCAGCCGTCGCAGCAGTTCGAGGCGCTGATCGTCGGAGGTCGGCGCCGTCTTCCAGTACGCGGGCATCGCCGAGGCCGCCTCGATCGGGGTGACCGGCCGGTGCCCGGGTAGGTCGTCCTGGCAGGCGGTGAGCCCGATCATGACAGCGGCGGCCACCGCGCAACGACGCCACAGCATCGACAAATCCCCCTCGCGCGGGACGACTCCCGCCTCCCTCCGGCTCACGGTCGAGCCCTGTCGAATGCCCAGTGTGCCGGAATCGGCGCCCCGTATCCGCACCGGGCCCGGGTGCGCCGGGCAGTGGCGGCGCTCACCGGTGAAGCGGGTGCCGGCACACATGTGGCGAATCACTGGCGATGCGATGGTGGTGACTTCGCGATCGTGCCGCACAATGGGGGCCGCGTGTGTGGCGTGGGTGTTCGGCCGGTCGGGTCGAGTTCCGCGCGCCGCAACACAAGCTGTAGTGCTCCCCGAGGTTGTCACCCACTACGAGTAGTGTTCGTGGGTGAAGGGCTTCGCGCACGGCGGCGGGTGCGGGTCAACAGGTCTGGCGGAAAGGTGTGGAGGCGGAATGAAGCTCATCGATCGGGCGTCGGCCATCAATTGGAATCGGGTGCCCGATGAGAAGGATGCTGAGGTCTGGGATCGGCTGACCGGCAACTTCTGGTTGCCCGAGAAGGTCCCGGTGTCCAATGACATCCCGTCCTGGAACACCCTCACGCCCGACGAGAAGCAGCTCACGATGCGGGTCTTCACCGGCCTGACGCTGCTCGACACCATCCAGGGCACCGTCGGCGCGGTCTCGCTGATCCCCGACGCGCTCACTCCGCACGAGCAGGCGGTGTACACCAACATCGCGTTCATGGAGTCGGTGCACGCCAAGAGCTACAGCTCGATCTTCTCCACCCTGTGCTCCACCAAGGAGATCGACGAGGCGTTCCGCTGGTCGGAAGAGAACCGCAACCTGCAGCGCAAGGCCGAGATCGTCCTGTCGTACTACAACGGCGACGACCCGCTCAAGCGCAAGGTGGCCTCCACGCTGCTGGAGAGCTTCCTGTTCTACTCCGGCTTCTACCTGCCGATGCACTGGTCCTCGCGGGCCAAGCTCACCAACACCGCCGACATGATCCGCCTGATCATTCGCGACGAGGCCGTGCACGGGTACTACATCGGCTACAAGTACCAGAAGGGCCTCGAGCTGGTCTCCCAGGCCGAGCGCGACGAGCTCAAGAACTACACCTTCGAGCTGCTCTTCGAGCTCTATGACAACGAGGTCGACTACACGCAGGACCTCTACGACGAGGTCGGCCTCACCGAGGACGTCAAGAAGTTCCTGCGCTACAACGCCAACAAGGCGCTGATGAACCTCGGCTACGAGGGCCTGTTCCCGAAGGACGAGTGCGAGGTGAACCCGGCGATCCTGTCGGCACTGTCGCCCAACGCCGACGAGAACCACGACTTCTTCTCGGGTTCGGGTTCCAGCTATGTCATCGGCAAGGCGATCAACACCGAGGACGAGGACTGGGAGTTCTGAGCGCACCAGCACTGTGAACGACGGCGCACCTGTTCGGGTGCGCCGTCGTTGTCTATGGCGCGGTCTTCGGATGACCGCGTTTGCGCCACCGCAGGGGTGGCATGCCGAACCGGCGGTGGAAGGCGCGGTTGAACGCGGCTTCCGAGTGATAGCCGACGGCGCCGGCGATCCGGCCGACCGGTTCGGCCGTCGAGCCGAGCAGACGGGCCGCGTGTTCGAGGCGCCGGTCGGTGACGTAGGCGCCGGGTGACTGCCCGAGCAGCCGGGTGAACCGATCGGTGAACGTGGACCGCGACATCCTGGCCTCGGCCGCGAGTTCGGCGATCGGCCACGCGCGGTCCGGATTGTTGTGGATCCTGGTGAGCACCGGACCGAGGTCGGGGTCGAGAGCGGCGGTGAGCCAGCCGGGCGCGGTCGCGTCGTCGGCGGACCAGGCCCGCAGCGCATGGATGAACAGCAGGTCCAGGATGCGCGAGATCATCACTGCGGCACCTGGTCTGGCGTCGGTGATCTCGACGACGAGCAGCCGCAGACTCAGCGTCAGCCAATCGCGGTCGCCGACTCCCGCCCGGATCAGAACCGCCGGCGGCAGGACCGAAAGCAGTGGATCGGCGATAGCCTCCTCGACACCGAAGGTGCCGGTGACCCAGCGCGGCGCCGCCGGATCGGTGAGCTCGGCGACGCGGCGGACGCTGTCGGCGGCGGTGAGCCCGCGTGTGGGCGCCGAGGGTGTGCCCACGGAGATCACGTGCGGGTCGCCGCGCGCGAGCAGTGCCATATCGCCGTCACGCAGGGTGTAGGACCGGCCGCCGACGCGGAGCTCGAGGTCCCCGCGTTCGGCGATGTGCAGCAGCCGGATGCCGCCGGGTATCCCGATCGCGAAGGGTGCCGGGGGTGCGCAGCGGATGAGCCGATCGCCGCGCAGCCGGACGGTGTGCAGGATGTCGGACAGGGCGTCGAGGGTGGTGTCCCGCGCGAAGGTATCACCGACGCTCGGTTGATCGGCAAAATATCCCGGGTCTTCGGTCATGGTATTTGCCTCATCATCCAAATATCGTCAATGGTGCTCGTCGGGTCAACCGGCTCCGCGGTATCGGGCCGATCCGGCCGGCGAGAAAATCCGACCGAGAGAGAGGCCTCGCAATGGCTGCCAAGCCGACAATCGTTCTGGTCCATGGATTCTGGGGTGGTGCCGCGCACTGGGCGAAGGTGATCGTGGAATTGAACCGACGCGGTTATCCGGCGCAGTACGCGGTCGAGAACCCGCTCACCTCGCTGGCCGATGATGCCGAGCGCACCAGGAAGATGGTGGCGCAGATCGACGGCCCGGTGCTGTTGGTCGGTCACTCCTACGGTGGCGCGGTGATCACCGAAGCAGGCGATCTGCCCAATGTGGCGGGCCTGGTCTACATCGCGGCCTTCGCGCCCGACGCGGGGGAGAGCCCCGGTGCGATCAGCGAGCAGTTGCCGCCCGCCGCGTTCGCGAACATCGCGCCGGACTCCGACGGCTACCTGTGGATCGCGCAGGACAAGTTCCACGAAAGCTTCTGCCAGGACCTGACTTCCGAGGAAGCGCTGGTGATGGCCGTGACGCAGAAGGCGCCACTGGGCTCGACGTTCGGTGACACGGTGACCGCGCCTGCCTGGAAGGTGAAGCCCACCTGGTACCAGGTATCCACCGAGGATCGGATGATCCACCCCGACAACGAGCGGCGGATGGCCGCGCGGATGAACCCGCGCAAGACCATCGAACTCGCCGCAAGCCATGCCTCGCTGGCCTCGCAGCCCGGCGCGGTCGTGGATCTGATCGACGCGGCCGCGCTGGACATCGCGGGCTGACCCGGCTTCGTCGCCGCGCTACTCCGGCGCCGCGCTGATCGCGCGGGAGTAGCGGGCGGCGATCCGGCGCAGGTGCTCGGTCAGTTCGGGGCCGTGCTCGATGTCGAAATCGGTGTCGAGGGCACCGAGGAGGAAGGTCAGGCCGCGCGGGTTGTCGGCGCCGATCTCGAGGCGGCAGGTCTCGGCGTCGATCGGTTCGACGGTGCCGTAGGTGGCGGCCGAGCGCGCTTGTTCGGAGTCGGCGGGGACGTGTAGCCGGATGGTGGCGCGGTAGGGCCACAGTTGCGCGACACCTTTCGCCACGTGTTCCGCGGCGTTGCCGCCGGGGATCTCGCGCGGTGAAAAGCGCGGGCCCACCGGGATTTTCGGTGACATGCGGTCCACCCGGAAGGTGCGCCAGTCGTCGCGGTCGATATCCCAGGCCACCAGGTACCAGCGTGGGCCCCAGGTGACGAGTTCGTGTGGTTCGGTCTCGCGACGGGATTCGCGGCCACCGCTGCGATAGTCGAATCGCAGGCGTTGACGGTCGCGGCACGCGGCCGCGACGGCGGACAACACCGCCGGATCGACATCCACGCGGGCCCGGCCGGGGGTCTGGACGCTCGAGACCTGCATGGCGTGCACGCGGTGCCGCAATCGGGCGGGCAGCACCTGCTCGAGTTTGACCAGCGCGCTGAGCGCGGTCTCGCCGATCCCGCTCACCCCGCTGATCGACGCCGTGCGCAGCGCGATCGCCATCGCGACGGCTTCCTCGTCGTCGAGCTGCAACGGCGGCAGCTGCGCGCCCGCTTCGAGGTGGTAGCCGCCGTCGATGCCCTTCACCGCGCGGACCGGGTAGTCCAGCGCGCGCAGCTTGTCGATATCGCGGCGCACTGTGCGGGTGCTGACATCCAGGCGCGCGGCGAGCTCGTCGCCGGACCATTCGCGCCGCGTTTGCAGCAGGGAGAGCAGCCGAAGTAGCCGCGCCGAAGTTTCTTTCACGAATTCGACTCTGCCAGTTCTATAGGACAGAAGGTGTCCGCTTGTGGTCATACCGTTGTCCTCATGACCAACGAGATCACCCCGTTCCACCTCGACATCCCGCAGTCCGATCTGGACTACCTGCGAGCCAGGCTGACCGATGCGCGCTGGCCTGCCGAGCAGCCCGGCGCCGAGTGGAGTCGCGGTGTGCCGGTGGCGTACCTGCGCGAACTCGCCGACTACTGGCGCACCTCCTACGACTGGCGCGCGGCCGAGGCGGAACTGAACGGGTTCGCGCAGTTCACCACCGAGATCGACGGCCAGCGCATCCATTTCCTGCATGTACGTTCGGCCGATCCCGATGCCACGCCGCTGATCCTCACGCACGGCTGGCCGGGTTCGGTCGTCGAGTTCCTCGATGTGATCGGTCCGCTCACCGACCCCGCGGCCCACGGTGGCGATCCGGCAGATGCCTTCCACCTGGTGATCCCGTCGCTGCCCGGCTTCGGATTCTCCGGGCCGGTCGCCGAGGAGGGCTGGGATCCGGCCCGCATCGGCAGGGCGTGGGTCGAGTTGATGAGCAGGCTCGGTTACGAGAGCTACGGCGCGCAGGGCGGAGACTGGGGCGCGTTCGTCACGCCGGAGGTGGGCCGCGCGGGCGGTGACAAGGTGATCGGCGTGCACGTCAATGCCGCGACCTTCGGGTACATCCCGTTCGGCCCGGTCGCCGACGACGAGAAGGCGACGATGACTCCCGCCGAGCTCGCCCGGCTGGACCGCCTCGCCCTGTTCAAGAGCGAGGGCAACGGCTACTTCAAGATCCAGGCTTCACGCCCGCAGACCCTGGCCTACGGCCTGCACGATTCGCCGATCGGCCAGCTCGCGTGGATCGTGGAGAAGTTCAAGGAGTGGACGTTCCCGGCCGCGGGCCTGCCCGAGGACGCCGTGAACCGGGATCGGCTGCTGACCAACGTGATGCTGTACTGGCTCACCGGCACCGCGGGTTCATCGGCCGCGCTGTACTACGAGGCCACCCACGTCCGCTCCTGGGAGACCACGCCGCTGACCACGCCCGTCGGCGTCGCGGTCTTCGCCGAGGACATCGCGATCCGGCGCTACGCCGGCGCCGACACCGACATCGTGCACTGGTCGGAGTTCGATCGTGGCGGCCACTTCGCGGCGATGGAAGTGCCGGACCTGCTGGTCGACGACATCCGCGCGTTCTTTCGTGGACTGCGCTGAGTCAGCGATCCCAGGGCGCCCGCAGTGACGGGTCGTCGAAGGCCTCGGCCGCGTCCCGGTAGAGCTCGGAGATCCGATGCTTCACCGTGGCGCGGTCGGCTTCGGAGATGTGCGCCTCGTCGAGGCGGGACGCGGCGTTGGTGACCGCGTGGAAGACCCGTGTCGGCTTGCCGTCGATGATGTCGGCGACCGGGAACTTGTAGTCGGCCTCGGTCGCCGGATTGCCACCGGGCTCGCGATACAGGTAGATGCTCGCCAACTTGAGCGCGTCGCCGTCGGCCCACTTCAGTGCGTCGTGTTCGGCCTTCGGGCCGCTCCACTTGTGGTCGCGGGGCGCCCACGGCAGGTCGAGATCGGCGGCGTTGTCGGATGTGGGCGGGACTCGATCATCGGCATGCTGAGCCATGTTTCCTCCTCGAGCGCTGGGTGGCCGAGCTTCGTCGCCGGGCGGGCGCGACATCATGGAGCACTGTTGGCCATGATAGCAATGGGGCCGCTACCAGCGGTTTCTCGGCCGAGCGGGCGGCGCCGACCCCTCGTCGGCGCCGCCGGGTTCGGTCAGCTCAGTGCGGCCAGGCCGCGGCGGTCGATCTTGCCGGTCGGGGTGCGCGGTAGTTCGTCGACGAACAGCACATCGCGTGGGGCTTTGAAACGGGCGAGGTGGGTTTTCACGTAGGTGCGCACGGTCTCGGCGTCCATCTCGCCCGCGGGCACCACGAACGCGGCGAGCCGCTGACCGAATTCCTCGTCGGGCACACCGATCACGGCCGCTTCGGTGATCGCCGGGTGCCGGTAGAGCAGGTCCTCGATCTCGCCGGGGAAGACGTTCTCGCCCCCGGAGACGATCATGTCGTCATCGCGTCCGTCGATGAAAAGCCGACCGCCGGAATCGAAGTGACCGAGGTCGCCGGTGCTCATCAACCCGCCACGGAGTTGCTTGGACCCGCCACCGGAGTAGCCCTCGAAGGCGATGGTGTTGCCCACGTAGACGGTGCCGACCGCGCCGGGCTCGGTGATCCGGGTCCCGTCGGCGTCGTAGAGCGCGACGGTGATCCCGACCGGAGGTTTGCCCACGGTGCCCGGTGCGGCGATCCAGTCTTGCGGGGTCGCGATGGTGGCCGTACCGGTCTCGGTGCAGCCGTAGAAGTTGTAGATCACCGGGCCGAAGGTGTCGATCGCCCTGGTGCCCAACGACGACGGCAACGCCGCCCCGGCGGTGAACACGATCCGCAGGGAGCGGGTATCGGTGGTGGACAAGGACTTCGGGTCCAGATCGAGGAGGCGACGCAGCATGGTGGGCACCAGCACGACCATGTCGGCGCGATGCTCGGCGATCTGGGCGAGGGCGCGGGCGGCGTCGAACCGGCCGTGCAGCACGATCGTCGACCCCAGGTTCAGCGAGAGGATGAACTGGGACAGCGCGGTGCCGTGGAACAGCGGCGCGCACAGCAGCACCGTCTGCCCGCGTCGCAGCGGAACCCGGTCGACGAATTGTGCGGCGGCCAACGGTGATTCGACTCGTCGTGGTGCGCCCTTGGGCGTACCTGTGGTGCCACCGGTGAGCAGGACGAAACCGCCCTGCTGTGCGGGCGCGCCGATCGATGGGACGTCGGAGCGAATCGTGTTGTCCAGCAGGACTATCCGTTCGGGTAGATCCTGAGCCATCGTGGACAGGGCGGGGTCGAGGACGAGTGCGCTGACCCCCTCTCGGTCCAGCACGTCACGCAACTGCGCCGCACCGAATCCGGTATTGAGCAGCACCAGTCGAGCGCCGAGTTTCGCGGTGGCGGCCATGGATTCGACGAGCCGCACTCCGTCGGGACAGAGCACGCCGACCGTGTCACCCGCGTCGAGGCCGTCGGCGTGCCAGGTGGCGGCGAGTGCGTCGGTGCGTTGATCGAGTTCCCGGTAACTGATCCGCTCGCCGTCGCAGATCAGCGCGATGCGCTCGGGTGCGCGTCGCGCCGAGGAACGGATCCCACCGGCGATCGGGCCGAACGCGCGCATGGTGCGGGCGGTGCGCAGGATCTGCGCGGGGTGACGTGGATCGATGATCCCGGCCCGTGCCAGGGCGCGGATCTGGCGTAGCGAGGTCGTGGCGGCGCTCAACATACTCGCGGCCCCGGGTCGGCGCCCGCGGCGACCGCGAGCAGCCACGCGACCGTGCCCAGTTCGGGGACGATCTCGGCGCTGATGTGCTCCGAGAACGGCACCCTGATCATCCGCATGTTCACGCCGCGGGCGCAGTAGTCACCGGCGATCGTGTCGATCGCCAGCTCGGCGGGCAGCAGTTGGTCGGTGGTCGAATGCCACATCAGCAGCGGCATATCGGGGGTGTTCTCGGGTCTGCCGAAACTCGCGGCGGACAGCGCGGGTCGCGCGGCAACCAGCGCGGCCTGCGGATCGGTCAGGTACTGCGCGATCGGGCGGAGCAGGGTGGTCGCCACGGAGGTGTAGAGACAGCGTTCCCGCAGATCGTCGGCCACTCGGCGGCCTTCCGGAGTCAGGTACTGCTGTAGCTGGGCGTCGAATTCGGGGTATTCGCGGGCCAGTCCGAGCACGGCGAGCCAGCCGGTGAAGTTGGCCTGCGGCTGCTGTCCCGAGATCGCGAACGGGGCGATCGCGACCTTGTCGCCGGGGATTCCGCCCTGCACGCTGCCCTTGATGTCGAGCTCGGGAGCGTAGTGGCGGCGTTGCTCGGCGGCCGAGGCGGACGCGTTGCCGCCTCCGGAATAGCCCCACAGCCCCACCGGCGCGGCGTCGAGCCCGAGTCCGCCGCGCTGGGCCGCGCGGATGCCGTCGAGCACCATCCGGCCCTCGCTCGGCGACATGATCGTGTTCTCTTTGCCGTCGAAATCGGTGACCACCACGGCTGCGCCTGCCGCAAGGAACTGGCTCATGATGGCCACCTCCTTCTGGATGCCCGCGCGCAGGGTGTAGGACGGATTGCACTGCTGACCGAGGCTGTCGATCGCCTCCTGATACGAAATCAGCGGGCGCGCACCGGGACCCAGCCACGGGATGCCCGGCATCAGCACGGTGGTGGCGGTGGCGATCGGGTTGTCGTGCACGTCGGAGCTGCGTAGCAGGAGCTGGGTGGTGTGTACGGGCGCGGGCAGGCCGAGCACGTGAGTCTGTACCACCCGGCTGCGGATCACGTCTCCGTTGGCGTAGCCGGCGAGGTCGGCTGGGTCGGCGTACCAGGGGTCGTGCTGCGGCGTGGGGATCGGCACGACCGCCGGATACACCTGCGCCTCGTTCGGCAGTGGCGGCAGTTCGAAATCCTGGGCGCCCGCCGGACCCCCTGCCGCCAGCGCCGTCATCGCGAGCAGGGGCAGGGCTCGGGCACCGAGCCGTCGGAGCCGGGGCGACCGGCAGGTGGCCGTGCTGCGCTGCATGGCATCTCCTTCGATAGGTGATGCTGATTACAGCACGGTGCCTTGTTGAGAACAAGAGTTCTTGTTTATATTCGGGAATCTGTAGGCTGAGCTGCGTGACGTCGACCGACAAGAGCCAAGTCCGCTCCCGGCGCATCCAGGGCCTGGACGCCGAACAGCGCCGCGCGCGCAGGCGCGAACAGATCCTGGCCGCCGCCTTCGACCTGATCGCCGCCGAGGGCTACGTCAACACCGCGATCGAGCAGATCTGCCAGACCGCCTTCGTCGGCAACAAGGCCTTCTACGAGCTCTTCGACAGCAAAGAGGACTGCTATCTGGCGCTGCTGCAGCAGCAGAGCGAACGCGCGCAGGACCGGGTCGCCACCGCGCTGTCGGAATCCTCGAGCGCCCGCGACGAGGTGGTCGCCGCCGTCATCGGGGCCTTCGCCCACTCGATGGTCGACGACCCCCGCGTGGCGAAGGTGACTTTCGGTGAAGCCAGCGGCATTTCGGCGAAGGTCGAACAGCAGCGGCGCGTCAACCGCCGCTGGGCCGCCCAGTTCCTCGAAACCCTGTGGCGCGAATACGGATTCGTGCCCCCCGAGGGAATCGGCGTCGACCTGCACGCCCTCGCTGTCTCCGCGATCGGCGGCCTGTTCGAAACCGTCGCCGACTGGCTCCACACCGACGCGGGCGCGCAAGGCGACATCGACGTCCTGATCAGAGATCTCACGGCCTTCATCGAGATCGTGCACCTGGGACTGGCTGCCGCCGCGGACCGTTCAGAAGCGTTGCGCCACTGAGCTTCCCGGTGCGGCTGTCATCGGCGAATTCGGATTCGAGGGGATAGCTGAGTGGGGATGCCGGCCCGCGGGCCCTTCAGCGGGGTGCTGGGCCGGCGGGTGGTGGGCCGCCTGGTGCGCCGTTGCCCGAGGGGGGTGAGCCCGGGAAACCGTTGTCGGACTGGGTGTTCTGGGATTTGGCGGCTACGCCGATGGTGAGGGAGACGGACATGCCGGTGGTGGGGGTGCCGGTGACGGTGGCCAGTTCGGCGTCCCAGCCGTCCCCGAAGACGCCGTCGGAGGCGAGGGTCACGCCGGACAGGTTGCGGGTGCTGTTCACGTAGCCGGAGTCGGCGTCGAAGACGGCGGTGCACGCGTCTTGGGGGAGGGCGATCTGGGAGGTGAGGCGGGCGTTGTCGCCCGCGACCGCGGTGGCGAGGGAGTCGTAGACCTCGAAGTGGATGTGTGGCCAGCGACCGGCGTAGCAGGCGGGGAAGATCGAGGTGAACCGTACGGTGCCGTCGTCGTCGGCCACCTGGACGCCGCGCAGGTAGTTCTGTTCGGTGGCGCCCTCGGTGTAGAGGGAGTACCGGCCCTCGCGGTCGCAATGCCAGACGTACACCGCCATTCCGGTGCCTGCCGCGTTCTGCGCGAGGTCGCGCAGATTCAGCGTGAGTGTCATCGGAACACCCTGGGCGGTACCGGAATACGTGCCGAAGCTGGTGGTGATATCGGAGCGCACCACACCGGATTCGATCAGGACATTGGGGCCGTTGGAACCGTCACCCGGGTAGGGACCCGCTGTCTCCTGCGGCGCCGCGGCGGGAGTTTCGGCTGACGCGGAGGTGGCACTGTCGGCCGAGCTCGTGCTCGTGCCGGAGCTGTCGGTCGAGGCCGCGCAACCCGCCGCCGCTGCCGCGACCCCGGCGACGCCGAGGAAACTCAGCGCTCGCCGCCGTGACATCACTCGAAGGTCGTGCCCCAGTCCCAGATCGTGCTCGCCCATAGCTGCTCCTTCGCTGCCTTGTTGGCGACCACGCTAAGCAGGTGGACTGCGCTGGGACTGCGAACACGCTGGGAGTCAGCTGGGAGTCAATCGGTGACGTAACCGTTGAGGCTGTTGCGCAGGTCGGTGAGGACCGCGCGGGCGGCGGTGAGACCTGTGGTGTGCCAGATCTTGTCGTCGACCGCGAAGACCCGCTTGTCGGTCGAGGCGCCCAGTTCCTCGAACTGGTCGGAGCGCAGAACCTGTTTGCCGTGTTTCTCGCCGTCCGGGCCGTCGAACATCACGTAGATGATGTCGCCTTCGGCTTTGGTGGCGAGGTCGGCTCCGGTGATGTCGAAGGACGGTCCGCGCTGGGCGGTCGGGCGCTGGACGCCGACATCGGACAAAACTTGGGCGGCGAAGGTTTCGGCGCCCTGGACCTGCGTGGTGTCGGCGGTGAAGCGCAGCACCGAGGCCTGGGACTGGCGCGCGTTCAGCGCGGGGCCGAGGTCGTGGGCCTCGGTGAGGTAGTTCTGCAGGGCGGTTTCGGCGGCATCGTTGCGGTTCATCCCCGCGGAATAAGCGGCGAAATCGGACTGCCAGCTGCCGCCCGCGCCGATCAGCACGGTGGGGGCGATCTTGCTCAGCGCCTCGTACCCGCCCGCGGCCGGTGCGACGTCGCCGAGGATCAGATCGGGCTTCAGCTCGGCGATGCGAGCAGGATCGGGCTGACCGATCGGTCCGATGCTGGGCACCTTCACCACGCCGTACCCCAGGTACATCGGCTGCGAACGGTCGCCGTCGAGGGTTACCGCGCCCGCGACCCGCTCCCACAGACCGACCGCGCAGGCCGCGTCGAGCGCCGAGGTGGTGAGCACGACGATGCGTTGCGGGTCGGCGGGAACCTGCGAGGTACCGGCGGTGTGCGTCACCGTTCGGGGGCCGCCGGGGCCCGCGTCGGGCGCACTCGGCAACGGGCACGCGGTCGCGGTGTCGCGATCGGCCCCGACCACGCCCGCACCGGCGATATTCGTGGTGGTGCGGATGATCGTGCTCGCGTCATCGTGCTTGTCCGCGCATCCCGCGGTGAACACGGCGGCGCACAGCAACGCGGCAGCCACGACGACGCCGCGTGAGCGGACGCGCCCGCCCTGCTCTGCGGTGCGACGGAATCGGGTGCGGTTTCGGACGCTCGCCAGCATGCGCACGAGGGTACTGCGTAGCCGGCGGCGCGAATGCCGCGGGCCGAGCTACCGGCGGCTCGCGCGCCGGAAGCCGACGGCGGCGGGCACGGCGAACAACAGGAGCGCGGCGCCGGACCAGGCGAGGGTGAGCAGCAGGGGCACGGCGACAGGACCCTTGTCGGACAGTCCGCGCATCGCGTCGACGGCCACCGACATCGGCTGGTAGCGCACCACCGGCTGAATCCAGGTCGGGAAGGCGACGAGCGGCACGAATCCGGTGCTGAAGAACATCATCAGCGAGGCGAGGATCGTGATGCCCTCGACCAGTGAGGCCTTCGCGCTGTAGACGGCGACGGCGGTGACCATGGTGGCGAAGGCGAGTCCGAACACCACGGGGATCGCCAGGAATACGAGGCCGGCCAGTGGACCGTGGTGGAAGCGGAAGCCGAGCAGGTAGCCCACGATCAGCACCGCCACGGTGCCGAGCAGGATCCGGCAGCCTTCGGCGAGGATGCGCGAGATCAGGCCCGACGCACGATGCACGGGCAGCACCCAGAATCTGGCCAGCAGACCCGCGTCGCGTTCGCGGCCGAGCAGCACGCCGCTCGCGACGGCGCCGGACAGCGCGCCGACGAGGGCGACCATCGGCACCGAGCCGTAGAGGGCATCGTCGCCGGTGAACTTCTCGATCTGACCGCCCACCACGATGTTGAGCATCACCAGCAGCAGACACGGGATGAGCAGGGTCTCGAGCAGCGTCACCGGGTTGCGTGCCCAGCGCACCAGGAGCCGCTCGGTCTGGATCAGCGTGTGCCGCAGCAGCGACACCGCCGAGGTCTCCGATTGTTCTGCCATCAGGCCCTCCTCGAACTCAGCCGGATGGCCACCGGCGCGCAGATCGCCACCATGGCGGCGAGCCAGAGCAGCGACGGGGTCACCAGCGACCAGGTCACCGTCCCGGCGTTGCCCTTGGTGTCACCGGCCAGCGCGCGCAACACGATCGCGAACTGGGAGACCGGTTGATTGCGCACGAACCACTGGATCCACTCGGGGAACTGGCTCGCCGGTGCGAGACCGGTCGAGAGCATGCCGAAGATCAACGGGGGCAGCAGCAGCGCCTGCGAGGTGGCTTCGGGGCTCTTGGACAGCGTGCCGATCACATCCGCGCCGAGGGTGAACGCGAGTCCGATGAGTACCGAGAACGCCAGATAGCCGAGGGTATGCGCGGCGTCGAGCCGGAACCGGAAGCCGATCACATAGCCCGCGGCGATCCCCGCGGCCAACGAGATGAGCAGCCGGAACAGGTTGGCCGACATCCGCGCCGCGACCGGAACCAGCGGGCGCAGCGGCATCGCGCCGAAGCGGCGGTTGAGGCCGGCCACGGAATCGGTGGCCGAGCGGAACGCCGCCGAGATGGCGGTGAACGCGGCGGCCTGCAGGATCACCAGCGGCATCATGTACTGGGCGTAACTGCTGAAACCGTTGCCGGAGAACGTCATCACCGTTTTCAGCGGGATGTAGAAGCTGGCCGTGAAGGCCGCGGGCGCGAGCACCGAGGCGAGGAACTCGCCGGATTTGATCGAGGGCACGATCAGCCGGGTGCTCAGGACCCACCACTGCTGCACCGTCTCCGGTGTCGCGCGCACGGAGGTGTTCCAGGTGATGGCGGTCATGGGGTGGCCGCCGATTCGTCCTCGGTCGAGGCGAGGTGACCGGTGAGCTGCAGGAACACATCGTCGAGCGAGGGTCTGCGCAGGGCGATGTCGACGAGCTCGACCGAGGCGTTGTCGAGTCTGCGCAGGGCCTCGGCGAGCGTCTTGGCACCGTCGGGCGCGGGGATGGTGATGCGATCCGATTCGGGGGTGAGCGCGGCCAGGTTCTCCGCTGGCAGCAGCGAGCCGAGCGCGGCGACGATGGTCGGTAGCCCTTCCAGATCCAGCGGCACGATCTCGCAGTAGCTGCCGCCGGTACGGTGTTTCAGCTCGTCCGCGGTGCCGGAGGCGATCACCACGCCGTGGTCGATCACGATGATCTGGTCGCTGAGCGCGTCGGCCTCCTCCAGGTACTGGGTGGTGAGCAGGGTGGTGATCCCCGCGGTCTTGAAGCTGCGCACCAGGTCCCAGACGCCCTGTCGGCTGCGGGGATCGAGGCCGGTGGTCGGTTCGTCGAGGAAGACGACGTCGGGCCGCACCACGAGACCGCACGCGATGTCGATGCGGCGCCGCATGCCGCCCGAGTAGGTGCCGACGCGCCGATTCGCCGCCTTCTCCAGATCGAATTCGCCGAGCAGTTCCCTGGCCCTGACCTGCGCCGCCGGTTTGCGCAGCCCCATCAGCCTGCCGAACATGACGAGGTTCTCGTAGCCGCTGAGCATGTCGTCGAGCGCGGCGTACTGCCCGGTGAGCATGATCCGTTTGCGCACCGCGGCGGGGTCGGCGACGACGTCGTGTCCGGCGACCACCGCCCGCCCGCTGTCGGGCGTGACGAGAGTGGACAGGATGTTCACCATCGTCGTCTTGCCCGCGCCGTTGGGGCCGAGGATGCCGAGCACCTCACCGGGGGCGGCCTCGAAATCGACGCCGCGCAGGGCGTGCACGTCGCCGAAGGACTTCTCGATCCCTTCGACCACGACACCACCGGTGCGCGGGTTGCTCTGCACGAGAGTGTGTTCGACGCTCATATCCGGTCTCCTGCTTCCAAGTGGTCATCGAGCAGTGGCGAGATGACCGACAGTGCGTAGGGATTGGTCATGTCGTCGTGGGTCACGTCGACGTCGTGGTCGGTGATGTCGCCGGTGACGTAGGGCCGCCAGCCGTCGGGTCCCATCCATTCGGCGGGATCGACCGTGGCGCGGAAATACACGACGTCACCGTGGTAGACCGGGCGCTGATAGCCGGTCCGGGTGCCCGCGGAGGCGTTGTAGGAGCCCGCCATGCGCTCGATGGTGGCCGCGTCGATGAGCTCGACTCCGCCGAGCCGGGCGGTGATGAGCTCGGCCGCTTGTTCGGCGGTCGATTCGGCGGGCACGTCGTCGATGCCGAAGATGGCGCCGAAGGTGTTGATGAAGGCGCCCGGCGACAGGCGCTCGATGGTGTCGCCGTCGATATCGGCGGTGTCGGTGTCCAGCAGCGCCACGACGCCGACCTGCTCGCCCGCTGCCCGCAGTTCCACCGCCATGGCCTGGGCGATGAGCCCGCCGAAGGACCAGCCGAGCAGGTGATAGGGGCCGCTCGGCTGCACCGCGCGGATCTCGCGCACGTAGCGCTGGGCGAATTCCTCGATGGAGCGGGCGGAGGGCTCGCGGCCGCTGAGGTCGGGCGCCTGGAGCCCGTAGATCGGGCGGCCCGGCCGGAGCTGTTCGGCGAATCCCAGGTAGCTCCAAGACATTCCGGAGGAGGAGTGGACGCAGAACAGCGCCGGTCGATCGCCGTCGGGGCGGATCGGTAGCAGCACGTCGAGACCGAGTCCGGTCGGTCCGGGCTCCACGACCGCTGCCGTGCGCGCGGTCATGGCGGCGGCTTCGTCGGCCGAGGCGATCTGGGCCGCGGGGGTTTCGGCGAATCGTGCCGCCGCGTCGAGTGCCGCTACCCAGAGGTGGGCGAGTTCGGCGACGTCCGCACGATCCAGCAGCTGTGCCGCGTAACCGAACTCGGCCTGCAGCCGGTTGCCGACGACCATGGCGTTGATATCGATCGGCGACATGATCGGCACGTCCGGATGCTCGGCCGCCTCGAGATCGCCGAGCGCGTCGGTGGGTAGCCAGCCGAGACCTTCGAGGCCGGGCGGAGTGTCGACGGAGGTGTGCCTGCCCAGGTAGTTCACACAGATCTGGCCGGGCAGCCGGGTCGGAAGGTGCTCGGCGGCTTCGGGATTCAGGTAGCGCAGCATGCCGAAGCCGATGCCCTTGTCGGGGACCGCGAGCAGGTCGTGCTTGACCCGGCGGATGGCCGCGCCCATGGCGGGGCCGCCCGCCAGCGCGTCGTCGATGTCGATGTCGGCGAGATCGAGGCGCACCGGGTACAGGTTGGTGAACCAGCCGATGGTCCGCGACAGATCGGCGCCGGGCACGACTTCTTCCTGTCTGCCATGGCCTTCCAGACGCAGCAGCGCCGAACGCTCGTCCACGCCTCTGCGCGCACGCCAGCGCACCAGCGCCACCGCCAGGGTGGCGAACAGCGCGTCGGTGACACTGCCCTGGAACAGGCGGGGCAGGGTGGTGAGCAGCGCTGTCGTGGTGTCCTCGTCGACCTCGATGTCGAGACGGCGGACGGTCTGTCCCTGATCGGTGTCAGGATCGAGGTGACGGGCGCCGAGCAGTGGGTCGGGGCCGTGCACCACCGCTTGCCAGTACGGGAGTTCGGCGCGGCGCCGCTCGGAACGGGCCTGCTCGGTCATGGCGTGCGACCAGCGCCGCATCGACGTACCGATGTCCGGGAGGATCGGGGTGGCGCCCGCCGATACCTGGGCCCAGGCGGCGATCAAGTCCTGCACCAGGATGCGCCACGACACGCTGTCGATCGCGAGATGGTGCGCGACGATGATCAGGCGACCGGGCCCGGTGTGCGCGCCGGCGTCGCCGACCGGATCCAGCCACACGAACTGCAGGACGACCCCGTCCGCCGGATTCAGTCGGTTCATCGCGGAGTCGAGCTCGGTCTGGGCGTATTCGCGCAGCTCGATCGGGTCGATGGCGGCGTCGAAGGCCGTGCGGTGCACCAGTGCGTCCACCTCGACCGACCCGGGCTCGGCCACGCGCAGCCGCCAGCCGTCCTCGGCCGCCCACAGGTGGGCTCGCAGCATGTCGTGCCGGTCGATCACGGCCGAGACAGTGGCGACGAGTTGCGCGCGCTCGATGCCGACGGGCAGTTCCAGCACCGCGGTCTGGGCGAACCGGTCGAAATCGCCGCCGCGTTCGACCATGTAGCGCACGATCGGTGTCAGCGGCAGGTCACCGGTGCCCCCACCGGGCAGTTCGGCGAGCGCTTCCACCGTCTCGGCGGCGTCGACGGCCGCGCCCAGCGCCGCCACCGTGCGGTGTTCGAAGACCTGCAACGGCGTGCAGTGCACGCCGCGCAGCTTCGCCTGGCTGACGAGCTGGATGGCGAGGATGCTGTCGCCGCCGAGGGCGAAGAACGAATCGTCGATGCCGACCTGTGGACGGCCGAGCAGTTCGGCGTAGACCTCGGCGAGTACCAGTTCGGTCGGTGTCTCCGGTGCGCGGTACGGGGTGTCGTCGGTGACGAACACCGGCTCCGGCAGCGCTGTGCGGTCGAGTTTGCCGACCGCGTTGATGGGGATCTCGTCCAGCACCACGAAAGCGGCGGGCACCATGTACGCGGGGAGCGTGTCGGCGGCGAGGGCGCGGATGTGCGCGATGTCGAGGTCGGCGCCGGGCACGCGTACCAGGTAGGCGGCGAGGGCGGTGGCACCGGTGGGGCCCGCAACGCCCAGCGTCACAGCGAAATCGACGCCGTCGATGGCGCCGAGCACCGCGTCGATCTCGCCGAGCTCGATGCGCTGGCCGCGCACCTTGACCTGGAAGTCGGTGCGGCCGAGATATTCCAGCGCCAATCCGGTCGGTGTGTCGGTGGGGCCTGCGGTGCGAGTCCACCGCACCAGGTCGCCTGTGCGATAAAGGCATTCGCCGGGACCGCCGAAAGGATTGGCGATGAATCGGGCTGCCGTCAAGCTCGGCCGCGCGTGGTAGCACCGCGCGAGCGAGGTGCCCGCGAGGTACAGCTCACCCGCGACGCCGACGGGTACCGGGCGCAGGCGGTCGTCGAGGACGAGTGCGGACGCACCGCGGACGGGAGCGCCGATGGTCACCGGCTCCGTAGCGGACAGCGGCGCGGAACCTGTTGCCCAGATGGTGTATTCGGTCGGGCCGTACAGGTTGACCATCGTCCGCCCGCCTGCGCCGCCGCACCAGCGCGCGACGAGATCGGGGCCGACCGCCTCACCCGCGACCGCGAGCACCCGCAGGCTCGACACGTCGGCGGGATCGATGGTGGCCAGTGCCGACGGCGTGATCACCATGTGGGTCACCTGCTCGGCGGCGATCAGTTCCGCGAGGGGGGCGCCGCCGAAGACATCCGGCGGGGCGATCACCGAGGCGCCGCCGCAGCCGAAGGCCATGAGTGCCTCGAAGATCGACGCGTCGAAGCTCGGCGAGGCCACCTGCATCACCCGGGCGTGTTCGTCGAGGGCGAGATCGGTGCGCTGGGAGGCGACCAGGTCGGCCAGGCCACGATGGGTGACGGTGACGCCCTTCGGGGTACCGGTGGAGCCGGAGGTGTAGATCATCCACGCCGGGTTCTCCACCCTGATCGGAACCGGCAGTTCCGCGGGGGTGAGGTCAGCGTCGTCGGTGGCGGCCATGCGGGTGGCGAAGCCGGGGTCGTCGAGGATCAGCCAGCGGGTGGTGTCGGACAGCTGCGGCCGGTACTCGGCGAGGGTGATTCCGACGCGCGCGCCGGAATCGGTGAGCATGTGGTCGATGCGGTCCGCCGGATGTTTCGGGTCGACCGGCAGGAACGCCGCGCCCACCTTCGCCGCGGCCCAGATGCCGACATGGAGCTCGACACATCGTGGGAGGCCGAGGGCTACCACAGATTCCGTGTGCGCTCCCGCCTCGATGAGCATCCTGGCCAACTGATTCGACCGGGCATTCAGCGCGCCGTAGGTGATCGCGCCGGATACCTGCGCGGGTTGTGCCGCGTCGTCGGCGGATGTGGGCTCGGTCGGGGAGATGGTGCCGGTGCCCGCGGTGGCCTGGGTCGCGGTGGCCGTCGCAGTGTCGGCAACCAGTGCCGGTCGGTCGGCGAAGGTCGCCGCGGTGGCGGTGAGCAGGTCGGCCAACGTCGTGGTGCCCGCGGTGGAGGGGCCGTGGACCGGAACGAGGTCCGCGCGTTCGGATTCGGCGAGGAGGTCGATATCGGCGAGGCGGATGTCGATGTCGCTGAGGACGGTGGCGAGCACCTGCCGCCATCGGGTCGCGAACGAGGTGACGGTGGCCGCGTCGAACAGGTCTGTCGCGTAGGTGAGGACACCGTCGATGCCCACCGGGCCGGTCTCGTCGAACCGTTCGCGCAGGTCCAGGGTGAGGTCGAAGGCCGAGGAGCGGCGGTCGAAGTCCTCGACTTCGAAACGCAGTCCGGGTAGTTCGAGTACCGGTTCGATGAAGTTCTGCAGCGACAGCGACACCTGGAACAGCGGGTGATGGGCGGTCGACCGGGTGGGGTCGAGTGCCGCGACGAGCTGCTCGAACGGTACGTCGGCGTGGCCGAAGGCGTCGAGGTCGGTGTCGCGGACGGTGGCGAGCAGCTGCCGGAACCCGGTGCCGGGGTCGACCGGCGTGCGCAGGGCCAGGGTGTTGACGAACATGCCGACGAGCTCGTCCAGCGCGGCCGCACCGCGACCCGCGATCGGCGTGCCGATGACGACATCGCCGGTACCGCCGAGCCGGGCCAGCAGCACTGCGAGGGCGGCGTGGACGACCATGAAGACGCTGACATTGTTCGCGGCGGCGAAGTCGATCAGCGCACGGTGGGTCTGTTCGTCGACGGTGAAGTCGACATCATCGCTGCTCATGGTCTGCACCGCCGGACGGGGGCGATCGGCGGGGAGTTCCAGCGCATCCGGTGCGCCCGCGAGTGCCTCGCGCCAATACCGGATCTGCTGTGCTGCAACGGACTCCGAATCCGTGGCGCTGCCGAGAAGCTCGCGATGCCACAGCGCGAAGTCCGCGTACTGCACCGTGAGCGCAGGCTGCGTGGGTGCTGAACCCGACACCCGCGCCGAGTAGGCGGCGACCAGGTCCGCCGCCAGCGGGGCCATCGATGCGCCGTCTGCGCTGATGTGGTGTACGACGAGGACGATGACATGTACTGGCACAGGGTCTTCGGATCGATGAGCATTGTGGGGTCCGGTCTCGGCTGGGCGACTGTTGAGGCGGAACAGGCCGACACGCAGTGGTGCCTGACGGGTGAGGTCGAAGCCGGTGCCTGCCAGTTCGTTGATCTGCTCACGCAGTGGCGCGCCGTCTTCGGTGTCGAGCAGCGGCATCGGCGGAACCGCGGTGTCGATGCCGACAACGACCTGACGCGGGCCCTCGGCGTCGGCGGGGTAGCGGGTGCGCAGGCTCTCCTGCCGTTCGACCACGTCGGCGAGAGCGCGGCGCATGGCTTCCACATCGAGGGTTCCGGTGAGGCGCAGGGCGATCGCGATGTTGTAGGCCGACGAGTCGGGGTCGAGTTGATTGAGTACCCACATACGCTGCTGGGCGGGGGACAGCGGGATGCGGTCCGGGCGCAGGCGGGGAGCCAGCGCGGGCAGGCCCGGACTGCCCTCGGCCGCGGGGACGACCCGCGCCGACAGCTGGGCGACGCTCGGCGCGTCGAACAGGTCCCGCAGAGCGATGGTGGAGCCGAGCGCCGAATTGACCCGGGCGACAACCTTCGTCGCGCTCAGCGAGTTGCCGCCGAGTTCGAAGAAGGACTGGTCGACGCTCACCCGTTCGCTGCCGAGGACATCGGCGAACACCACGGCCACAGCCTGTTCGATCGGTGTGCGCGGTGCGAGATAGGACTGCTGGGTGGCCGAGAAGTCCGGTATCGGCAGGGCTTTGCGGTCCAGTTTGCCGACCGGGGTGAGCGGGATATCTTCCAGGACAACGACATAGGCGGGCACCATGTATCCCGGCAGTTCCGCCGCGACCTCGGCGCGCAACCGTTCGGTGTCGAGCGCGACATCCGGCACGGGAAGCACGTAGGACACGAGCACGGTGGCGCCCGCCGGTCCTTCGCGCCCGATCGTCACCGCGTAGTCGACCTCGTCGTCGCGCGAGAGCACCGCGTCGATCTCGCCGAGTTCGATCCGCAGGCCGCGGATCTTCACCTGGAAGTCGCTGCGGCCCAGGTATTCCAGGGTGAGCGCGGCGTTCTCGCCCGTGACCCAGCGCACCATGTCGCCGGTCCGGTACATCCGTTCCCCGGCGACGCCGAACGGGTTGGCGACGAACCGGCTCGCTGTCATCTCGAACCGGTTGAAGTAGCCGCGCGCCAGCGCGGGCCCGGCCAGATACAGCTCACCGGCGATGCCGACCGGCACCGGACGCAACCAGCTGTCCAGCACCACCAGTGCCGCACCGCGAATCGGTCCGCCGATGGTGACCGGCTCGCCGGGGAGCAGTTCGGCGGGACCGGTCGCCCAGATGCTGAACTCGGTGGGGCCGTACAGATTCACCATCCGCCTGCCCGCGGCCCACTTCTCGATGAGCTCGGGGGTGGCCGCCTCACCGGCCACCGACAGCACCCGCAACTCGGTGAGATCGGTGGGTTCCATCGTCGCCAGCGCCGACGGGGTGATCACCGCGTGGGTGACCCGCTCGGTGCGCAGCAGCGTCTCGAGTTCGCCGCCGCCGTAGACCTCGGGCGGTGAGACCACCAGGCGTCCACCCGCGGCGTGCGCGGTCAGCATCTCGAAGACCGAAGCGTCGAAGCTGGGGGAGGCGACCTGGAGTGCGCTGGCGGTGGGGTCCAGCGCCAGGGTTTCGCGCTGGGTGGCGACGAGATTCGCGATGCCGCGATGGCTGAGCAGAACCGCCTTCGGCTTGCCGGTGGAACCGGAGGTGTAGATCAGGTAGGCCGTGTGGTCGATATCGAGCGGGCCGCCGCGTTCGGCGTCGGTGATCGGCGCGTCGGAGACCAGCATGGCGCGGCGCATGGTGTTCAGGTCGTCGAGCAGCAGCCAGTCGATGGACCCGGGCAGGTCTTCGCCGGTGGCCGTCACAGTGACGCCGATCGGGGCCTTCGAATCGGAGAGCATGTGCTCGATCCGCTCCACCGGATAGCTCGGATCCAGCGTCACCAGCACCGCACGCGCGTTGACCCCGCGGAAGCGGGCGACGAGCGGTCCCGGCGAGCTGTAGGTGGGCGCCCGCACGAACATCTCGGGGGCGAGCGGGCGGCGGG
>NZ_JBSGWE010000006.1:79323-482158 GCF_053608825.1 Nocardia sp. NPDC055002 | reverse complement strand
CCGCGACGCAGTATGCGTCGCGGCCCGCTGTCGTCGCCTCCGGCGAAAACGGCACAGGTGGCGCCGCCACTTGGCACGATGCGAGGACCGAGTTCCGACAGAATCGAGTCCGCCCATGAAGCCGACACCGTTGTCCGCGAACGGTCAGATGCCGGTCCACCGACCATCTGACCGACGTCCGCGCCTCGATGCCCTGTCCGCAGCGGGTATCGCCGCGTTCACGCAGCTGTTCACCGCGGCGCCGGAAACGACAGCGTCAGATTTCGGCCGGCTGACCGGCGATCTGGTGATGCGGTCCTTTCCCGCGACCGGCTCCCGGTTGCTCGGACCGCTGATGGACCGTCCCACCTACTTCTGGGTGGGCAAGTCCTTTCGTCACGTGGACGGCGGGATGGCATTCGGGCACAACATCTTCCGCCTGCTCGGCGGTATGCGGGCACTGAACTTCGTGGCAACGGTCGGCGCGTCCTCGGTCGACGGACGTGCGGCCGTGCGATTGGACTACGACGATCTCCGGGCCGGAAGGCCCGGTCCCGCCCACCGGATCTACGACGAGTTGCGCGAGATAGAACCGGGTCTGTGGCTGGGACCCAGCTACTTCAAGCGCGGTGCGAAACTGACGTCCATGGGCTGGTTCGCCCTGGACGCCTCGATCGAGTTCGACGGCCCACTGTGAGTCGGCCCCGCGCTCTCGCCCGGTGACGGTGCCCGAGCCGGGGCACTGAGCCGACGGCCCGGTACCGATAACTCACTCCGTGGCGGCGCGACGGGCGCGATACTCGGCGACGTTCACTCCACCGACACCCCAATCCGTCAGCGGCACTTCGTCGATCACGACATAAGTACTGTCGGGCGCCTTGCCGAGCACGTCGAAGAGCAGGTCGGTGACGCCTTTGATGAGCTGCGATTTCTGTTCCGGGGTGACGTTCTCGTCGGTGACCTTGATGTTCACGTACGGCATGAGCGTATCCTTTCGATGGGTGCAGCTCTCACAGGATGACCGGAGGTCGGGGCGCTGCGCACCCGAATCCGTTGCGTAGTAGCTCTTTTCGCTGATTCAGGCGGCTCGGCCGGAAACGAAGCCGCCGTCGACGGGCAGGATGTGGCCGGTGACGAACTGGGCGTCGGTGAGATACAGCACGGCCGCGGTGGTGTCGGCGACCTCGCCGATCCGGTTCAGCAGTGCCAGCGCGCCCGACGCGCGCTCGTCGCCGTCGCCGAACAGCGGCGTGCGGATGATGCCGGGGGCTACCGCGTTCACCCGGATTCCGGCGGAGGCGAGTTCGGCCGCCAGGCTGGTGGTGAGCGCGTGCACACCGCCTTTGCTGATGAGCGCGGCCGAGGCGGGCAGGCCGGCGAGGGCGTGGTCGATCAGAACCGTGCCGATGTTGACGATGCTGCCACCTTCGCCCTGGGCGAGCAGCTGTCGAACGACGGCCTGGGTGGTGAAGTAGGTGCCCTTGAGATTGCCGCCGAGGTAGCGATCGAGTTCGGCCTCGGTGACGTCGACGAACGGCGTGGCCCCGAAGACGCCCGCGCTGTTGATCAGCGCGTCGACTCGGCCGAACCGATCGAGCGCGGTGCGCACATACGCTGAACCCGTTGCGGGCGAGGCGATGTCACCGACCACGGCAGCCACCTGTTCGGGCGCGGCCAGCTCGGCGGCAACCTCTGCGAGCTTGTCCGCGTCGCGCCCGCCGAGAACGACGTTGTCGCCGCGGGCGACGAGAGCACGCGCGACATCACGCCCGATGCCGCTGGAACCACCGGTCACTATGACCGTCTTCGATGTGGACATGAACTGATCCTTTCAATAGATATACGACCGGTCGTCTTTTAATGGCGACCACAGGGGGCCGCCCCGAAGGCCGACGATGCTGATCAGATCGGCGCCGGATCGGCGCCGACGGGAGTTACGGCCGGAAGTAGTCGTCGAGCAGCCGGCGCAGACACTTGTCGAGCGGCTCGACGGTGCGGTCGATCTTCATCCGGATCACCGCACCCTCCCAGGATTCGAGCAGGAGATCGGCCAGATCCACGGCATCGATGTCGGCGCGCACGGTGCCCTGCGCCTGCGCCTCACCCAAGGCGCCGGCGATGCCGTCGCGCCAGACCGCCCAGGCATCCGACAGCGACTTCCGCAGCAGCTCACTGCCTTCCAGTTCCCCACCGAGGTTGGCGATCAGGCAGCCGCCGGTGTACTCGGAGGCGACGAAATCGTCGGTCAGGGTGGCGAAGAAGGCGCGGACACCGCTGAGCGGGTCCGGCGCCACGGCGAACGCGGCGGCGAGATTGCGCTGCACGCACTGCGAGTGATGCTCGATGACCGCCTGGGCGAAGCTCTCCTTGCTGTCGAAGTAGTTGTAGAACGAACCCTTCGGCACCCCGACCTTGTCGAGCACCTGCTTGATGCCGGTGCCGTGGTAGCCGTTGGACAGCAGGCCGACCGCGCCCTCCTCGATGAGTTGCGCTCTCGTGTCGTCGCTGCGCCGTGGTCGTGCCATGCGAGAACTATACGACCGGTCGTCTAGGAATGGCAAGGCCGACCTCAGTCGTCGTCGACCCCGCGTGCGGCCAGGGCTTCCCCCATCGCGTCGGCGGTCCGCAATGCCCGCACCAGCACGGGTGTGACCAGTGCGGTCGCCGACCACGACACCCCGCGCGCACGCCGTGCCTCGCCGACATCGTGGACGATCTGCGCCAGCAGCGGAACACACCGAATGGCCAGCGCCAGAAGCAGACCCACCCGCTCCGGGTTCACTCCGGCGCGACGCAGCGGGCCGAGCGCGCGAGTCAGCGCATCGAGCATGGCGCTCACCCGCGTGGTCACCGTGACCAGGGCCGCGAGAGCCACCGATACGAGCAACACCCCGCACACCACCACCGCCCGCGTCGGCGAGGTGGTGAGCAGCTGGAACACCCCGATGATCGCGGTCATCCACAGCACCGGGCGTACCTGGGCGAAGGCCACCCGCCAGGAGACGCGGGCGAGCGCGAACAAACCGGCCACCAGCGCCACGGCGACCAGCACACCGAGCGGCCCGCGAACGAACACCGTCATCGCCAGGATCGAACCGAGCAACAGCGCCAGCTTCACCCCCGCGGGCATCCGGTGCAGCGGCGAGTCGCCGGGGCAGTACAGGCCGATCATTCGATCAGGTGCCGATACGCGTCGATCGCCGCCACCGGCGCGCCGTCGAAAACGACGCAACCGTTGTCCAGCACCACGACTCGATCGAACCCGTCGAGCAGTCCGAGCTGGTGGGTCACCACGATCACCTGCTGATCGAGGGAGTTCAGCGCCTGCGAGACCCGCCGCGCGTTGCGCAGATCGAGCAGCGTGGTCGGTTCGTCGGCGACGATCACCTCGGGCTCACGGATCAGCGCCGAACCGATGGCCAGCAGCTGTTTCTGTCCGCCGGAGAGCAGGTGCGCCGGATGGTCGGTGTGCGCGGCGAGGCCGAAGCGGTCGAGCATCCGCTGGACCCGTGCGGCGATATCGGACTTGCTCAGACCGCTGCGGCGCAGCGAGAACGCGAGGTCCTCGGCGACCGTCGGCATCACGATCTGGGTATCGGGGTCGGTGAACACGAAGCCGACCTTGCGCCGCACCTGCGCGCCCTTACGGGCGACGTCGAGCCCGTCGACGGTGACGGTGCCGGTGGTCGGCTTCAGCAGTCCGTTGAGCATGCGGGCCAGCGTCGATTTGCCCGACCCGTTGGCGCCGATGAAGCCGACGCGGCGTTCGGTGATCCGCAGATCGATGTCGCGCAGCACGGTCCGGTCACCGAAACGGTGACCCACCGCCTCGACGACGATCTCGCTCACGACGCGCTGCGATCAGCCACGGATCAGCCCGGGATACGCGCGATGCACGCCCTTGGCGACGACCGTGGCGATCACGACCTTGGCGAGGTCACCCGGTACGAACGCGAAGTTGGTCGACACCGCCGCCCACGGGTCGAGATCGGTGCGTACCAGCAGTCCCGCGGTGCCGAACAGGTAGATGATCACGATGCCGCCGAGTGCGTTGATCAGCAGACCGAACACGATCGGATACTTCGGCAGGATCATCGCGGTCAACAACCCGATGACCAGCGTCGCCGGAATCCAGCCGATCAGGTACCCGGCGGTCGGCGAGGCCAGCGCGGTGAGTCCGGTGCGGCCACCGGACAGCAGCGGCAGCCCGATCATCGTCAACGCGATGAACACCGCCACCGCGGCCGTGCCCTTGCGCGCGCCCAGGATCGCACCGGTGAGGATCACCCCGAGCGTCTGCAGCGTGATCGGCACTCCGCTGAATCCGACGGTGATCGCGCCGGGGAGGCCGAGCGCGGCGATCAGGGCCGCGAACACCGCGATCTGCGCCATGTCCCGTGCGGTGAACGCGGTTGCCCACTTCGGGGACTTCTCGACTTCGGGCACGCAGACATCCTTCGCTACAGAATTGAACAACGTTCAAAATAGCAGGCGACCAGGTCGGCGCCGCAACCGGAACGACGCCGCCGCGGGCCGGCACCAGCTGAAGCCGCGGGGTGGGAGCACCCCCGGCGCGGACGGCTGACCGTGTCCTCGCGCGGGGCTATCCGGTCATCGATCCAGTCGCGCGTTGAGAATCCGGGCGATCTGGGCGATCGCATCCGGTTGGGTCATTTCGAGGTGGGCCGCGTCGATGTCGAAAATCGATATCTGGCCGCGGACCACCCGCGCCCATCCCTCGTGGCCCGCGGCATCGGATCGTCTGTCGCGTGTCGCGGTGAAATAGAGCATGTCGCTGTCCAAGACCGCGGGACGCCAGGCACCGGCTGCCCGGATCGCCAGGTTGTAGGCATCGGTCAGGCGCTGGATCCGGGCGGCGTCGATCCCGAGGCTGCTCCCCAGATGCCGTTCGATCAAGTCGGCGGCCTCCTCGGCAGTCGCATCGGGGTCGACGAAATCAAGGCCCATGACCGGGCCGAGATTGCTGATCAGCTCACCGGCCGTGACGGCGCGCAGCGTCGACGCGTCGACACCGCCCACTTCGGCGTCCAGCAGCGCCAGCAGCGCGACCTGTTCACCGGCGGCGCGCATCTCGACGGCGATGGCATGGGCGATCGCGCCACCCAGTGACCAGCCGAGAAGGTGATAGGGACCGTGTGGCTGGACCGCGCGAATCTCGTCGAAGTAGCGGGCGGCCATTTCCTCGATCGATGTCGGACCGGGGATCTCGCCGGCGATCTGTGGCGCCTGGATGCCGTAGATCGGTCGACCGTCGGAGAGGTAGTGGTCGAGGGTGCGATAACACCACGACAGGCCGACGGCCGGGTGGATGCAGAACAGTGGGGCTCGCTCACCACCGGTGCGGATCGGCAGCAGGGTGTCGAAGCCGGCATCGGCCCCGTCGGCGGCGGGACCGGAGCGGATTCTGGATTCGATCCGCTTCGCCAGGTCGGCCGGGCACGGGTCGGACAGCATCCAGCTGATCGGAACCTCGTAGTCGAGTTCCTTGCGCAACTCGCTCACCACCTGCACCGACTTCAGCGAGTTGCCGCCCAATGCGTAGAAGTCGTCGTCGGCGCCCACCCGATCCACGCCCAGTACCGTTCCGAAGGCCCGTGCGACCTCACCTTCCAGCCACGACGAGGGCTCCCGGAACTCCGCTACCGCGAGCACCGGCTCCGGTAGCCGCAGACGGTCCAGCTTGCCCGACGAGTGGAAGGCCACCGTGTCGAGCACCATCATCGTGGCGGGCACCATGTAGTCGGGCAGTTTGGTCGCCGCGTGCGCCGCCACCGCCGCGGTATCGACCGTGGCGCCCGCGGCAGGCACCAGGTAGCCGACGAGGTGCTCCATCGTGCCGATGGGGCGCACCACAGCGATCGCCCGCGCGACGCTGGGGTGCTCGGCGAGTACTGCCTCGATTTCGCCGAGTTCGATACGGAGGCCGCGCAGCTTCACCTGGAAATCGGTGCGGCCCAGGTAATCCAATTCGCCGTTGCGGCGCCAGCGCACCAGGTCGCCGGTGCGGTACAGGCGCCGGCCGTCACCGTACGGGTCGGGCACGAACCGTTCCGCGGTGAGGCCCGGACGTGACTGGTAGCCGCGCGCGAGCTGGGTGCCCGCCAGGTACAGCTCCCCGGCGACGCCGGGCGGTACCGGATGTAGCCGGTCGTCGAGTACGTACGCCCGCGTGTTCCACACCGGTGAGCCGATCGGCATGTTCGCGCTCTCGGCTTCGGTCAGCCGATGCGCGGTCGCGCACACAGTGCATTCGGTCGGCCCGTACAGATTGTGCAACGCGACCCCGGGCATTGTTCGCCGTGCCGCCGCCACCGTCTCGGGGTCGAATGCCTCACCGCCCACCAGGAGCGTGCGCACCGACTCGAGCGACCGCGCGGGCGCCATGTCCGCCAGTACCGCCAGCATCGACGGCACGAGCGCGGCGACCGTGACCCGCTGAGCGGCAATGGTTTCGGCGAGATAGGCCGGGTCGGTATGCCCGTACGCCCGCGCGATCACCAGCCGCGCGCCCACCGCCAGCGGCGCGAACAACTCCCACACCGACATGTCGAACGTAGCCGGGGACTTCAGCATCGCGACGTCGTTCGGCGTCAGCGCGTAGGTCTCGTTGACCCACCGCACCTGGTTGACCACCGAACAGTGCGATACCGCAACACCTTTCGGTCGACCGGTCGACCCCGAAGTGAAGATCACGTACGCGACATTGTGCGAGCGCAGCGGTGCGAGCCGATCGGCGTCGGTGACCGGCCCGTCATCGAATCCCGACAGCTCCAGCCCGTCGAGGGACGACAACTCCAGCACCGGTGCGGCGATGGACAGCATGTAGTCGATGCGGTCCGCCGGCAGGTCCGGATCAACCGGCACGTATCCGCCCCCGGCGGCGTGCACCGCGTAGACGGCGACGACCTGGTCCAGTGAACGCCGCATCCGCAGCGCCACCAACGACTCCGGCCCCACTCCGCAGGAGATCAACCACCGCGCCAACCGATTGACGCGGGACGCGAATTCCGCATAGGTCAATGTCTGCTCTCCGGCTGTCACCGCGGGCTGGTCCGCTCGCGCCTGCACGGAGTGGGCGAAGACGGAGGGCAGCGTCTCCTCCGGCTGGAGGCGGTGATCGGTCGAATTCCACTGCGTCAGGATGGTTTCCCGCTCATCGGCGCCGAGCAGATCCACCTCGCGCACCGGCTGTGTCGCATCGGTCACCAGTTCGCCGAGCAATCGCAGCAGGCGATCGACGATCGCTGTCGCTGTCGTGGCGTCGAACAGGTCGCTCGCGTAGATCACCCCGCCGCTGATGCCGGCCGGGTCACCGGCGGAGTCATAGGAATCCGACATCGTGATCAGCAGATCGAACAGTGCGAGGTCGGTGTCGGCCGTCGCGGCGGACGCCGAGAGCCCCGGAAGTTCGAACTGGGCCCCGCCGACGTTCTGGAACGCCAGCATCACCTGGAACAGCGGATGGTGGGCGTGCGACCGTACCGGATTCAGCTCCTGCACCAGGCGCTCGAACGGAACATCGGCATGCCCGAACGCGGCCAGATCGGTCCCCCGCTGGTGTTCGAGTAGCTCGGTGAACGTCATCCCCGGCGTCAACCGGGTCCGCAGCACCAGGGTGTTGACGAACATCCCGACCAGATCGTCGAGTTCGGGCTCGCCGCGTCCCGCGAACGGCGTGCCGATCGCTATATCGTCGGTATCGGCCAGCCGGGCCAGCGTGGCCGCCAGCGCAGCATGGAAGACCATGAACAGCGTCGTGTTGTGTGCTCGCGCGACCTGCTGCAATCCCGCATGCAGATCGGCGCCGACGGTGATCGGTACGCTCGCGCCCGCATGGGACTGCACGGGCGGACGCGGGCGGTCGGTCGGCAGCCCCAGCACCACCGGGAGCTCGGCCAACTCGCGCGTCCAGTAGTCGATCTGGGCACGGAGCAGCGACTCCGGATCGTCTTCGCCCCCCAGTACCGTCCGCTGCCAGATCGCGTAGTCGGCGTACTGCACCGGCAACGGCGGCCAACTCGGCGACTGCCCGAGCAGGCGAGCTGTGTACGCGGTCATCATGTCCCGTGCCAGCGGGCCCAGCGACGACCCGTCGCAGGCAATGTGATGCACCACCACGGCCAAGACCCACTCGTCCCGGCCGAGCTCGAACAACCGTGCCCGCACCGGCGCCTCGACCGTCACATCGAACACCGTCGAGACGAACGCCGACAACGATTCGGCCAGTTCCGGTTCCGCGACCGCGGTCACGGTGATCGGCGCAGAGGCGTCAGCGGCGGAAAGGACCACCTGCGACGGCTCGCCCTCGGCGTACGGGTATACGGTCCGCAGTACTTCGTGCCGATTCAGTACATCCTCGATCGCCGCACGCAACGCGTCGACATTCAGCTGACCGGACAGCCGTAGCACCATCGGAATGCTGTAGGCGGCAGAGCCGGGCTCGAGCCGGTTCAGGAACCACATCCGCTGCTGTGCGTACGACAGGGGAATTCGCTGCGGCCGCGGCTGCGCGGTCAGGGCTACCCGACCGGTATCGGCGTGCGATTCGGCGCGCGCGGCCAACCTCTCGACCGTCGGCGCTTCGAAGATCATCGACACCGGGATGGTCACATCGAGCGCGGCACCGATCCGCGCGGCTACCCGGGTGGCCACCAGGCTGTTGCCGCCGAGGTCGAAGAAGTCGTCGTCGGCGCCTACGGGACCATCGTTACCGAGGACGTCGGCGAATACGCCCGCCACTATTTCCTCCGCCGGTGACACCGGTGCCCGGAATCGCTTGACCTGGACGACGGGTGCGGGCAGGGCCGCGCGGTCGAGCTTTCCATTCGGCGACAGCGGGATCGCGTCGAGGATCATCACCGCGGCGGGCACCAGGTACGACGGCAGCGCCTCGACCAACGCCGCGCGCAACTGTTCGCCCGAGACGTTCGCGCCGGTTTCGGGCACCGCATAGGACACCAACTGTGCCGGACCGGTGCCCGCACGCCACGGCACCGTGACCGCGTAGGCCACCTCCGCCCGCGCGCTCAGCACCGCGTCGATCTCACCCAGCTCCACCCGGTAACCGCGGATCTTCACCTGGAAATCGTTGCGCCCCAAGAACTCAAGGTCGCCGCCGGTATTCCAGCGCACCACATCACCGGTCCGGTACATGCGGCTTCCCGGTTCCCCGAACGGATGCGCCACGAACCGCACCGCGTCGAGAGCCGCCCTGTTCAGGTATCCGCGCGCCAGCGCCGGACCCGCGAGATACAACTCTCCGGCCACCCCCACCGGCACCGGGCGCAGCCGGTCGTCCAGGACCAGCGCCTGTATTCCCGGCAGTGGAGCACCGATCGTCGGCCGATCATCCGGTCGCAGCGCGCGCGTCGCCGTGGCGAGCATCGTGGCCTCGGTCGGCCCGTACAGCACCTGGAACTTCCGGGCGCCCGCCACGTCGGTGCCCGCCCATCGGCTCACCAGATCCGCCGGGACCTCCTCACCACCGGACATCACCATCCGCAAGTCGTCGAGTCCGGCCGGATCCACCGACGCGAGCGCGGCCGGGGTGATGAAGGCGTGGGTGACCCGCTGCACGCGCAAGAACTCGGCCAGTTCGTCGCCGCCGTAGATCCCCGTCGGCGCCACGATCAGCGCGCCGGCTCGACTGGCCGCGATCAGGATCTCCATCACCGCGGCGTCGAACGACGGCGACGCGAAATGCAACACCCTGGACGTGTGCTGTAGCTCGCGGTCGGCGCGCCGCCCCGCGACGAAGCCGGCGATGCCGGAATGTGTGATGGCCACGCCCTTGGGCACTCCGGTGGATCCGGAGGTGAAGACGACGTAGGCGACATCCGAGGCCCGCAGCGGCCGCGTACGCTCGTCGTCGCCGATCGGGCCGCTCGCCGCCGCGTCGATCCGCGCGGCGACGGCCGGGTCGTCGAGCACGATCCAGTCCACCGAATCGGGCAGCTGGGCGCGCACCGACGACACCGTAACCCCCAGCGTCGCACCAGAATCCGACACCATCTGCTCGATCCGGCTATCGGGATAGCTCGGGTCGACCGGCACGTAAGGCGCACCCGACCGCACCACCGCCCACCACGCGACGACGGACTCCGTCGACCGCGCCGCTGCCACCAGCACCGGATTCTCCGGTCCGGCGCCACGGCGGATCAGCACCCTCGCCAGCCGGCTCGATCGTTCGTCCAGCTGCGCATACGACAGTGTGGCATCCCCCGCGACGACGGCGATACCGTCGCCGTTGTCCCGCACGGCCGAGGTGAACACCTCCGGCAGCAGTCCGGACGGCTCCAGCGCCGCCACGGTGTGCGCCCCGACCCGCGAGGTGAGCGCTGAGCACTCGCCGGCTTCCAGCCAGTCGATATCGCCGACTACCACGGCCGGATCGTCGGCGACGGCTTCCAGTACCCGCACCAGCCGCCGGACGATCGCCGCCGCGGTCGCCTCGTCGAACAGATCCCGGGCAAAGGTCAGCATCCCCGACATACCCTGCGCCACAGCGGCATTGCCGGATGAATCGGCCAGCACCAGTTGCAGATCGAACTGGATCGCCTCGGTATCCACCTCCGCCCGGGCAACCCGGACCTCGGGCAGCACCACTTCGATCGTCGACACGTTCTGGAACGCCAAGGCCACCTGGAACAACGGATGTCGTGCCGCCGATCGCTCCGGGTTCAACTCCTCCACGACCCGCTCGAACGGCACGTCCGCGTGCTCGAACGCCAGCAGGTCCGTCTGCCGGGTGCGCATCAGCAACTCGGCGAACGGCTCGCCCGTATCCACCCGGGTCCGCAATGCCAGCGTGTTCACGAACATCCCCACCAGGTCGTCCAGACCAGGCTCGCCCCGTCCCGCGACCGGGGTGCCGATCACCACGTCATCGCTGCTGCTGAGCCGCCCCAGCACCGCTGCCAGCGCCGCGTGCATCACCATGAACAGCGACGACCCTCTCGACCGTGCCAGCGCGACCAGCCGCTCGTGCAGCCTCGCATCGATCTCCACCGGTACCCGGCCTCCCGACAGCGATGCGACGGCCGGGCGTGGGCGGTCGGCCGGAAGTTCCAGCCGGTCCGGTGCGCCCGCGAGTGTCGAGCGCCAGAACTCCAGCTGCTCCGACATCAACGACGCCTGATCGTCCGCGGCCCCCAGCATCTGCCGTTGCCACCACGCGAAATCCGCGTACTGCACTGCGAGCGGCTCCCACAGCGGTGCCTGCCCGGCCAGTCGCGCGGCATACGCCACCATCACGTCACGGGCCAGTGGCCCCATCGACTGACCATCGCCCGCGATGTGATGGACCACGAGCACCAGCAGGAATTCTCCTGTGTCACTGTCGCGCTCGGTGCCGAGTTCGAACAATCCCACTCGTATCGGCACCCGGACGGTCACATCGAATCCACGCCGCACGAACTCGCCCACCACCTCCGGGACGGAATCCGCGGGCACTCGTACCGCCCGCACCGGCACCGCGGTCTCGTCGAGAACGACCTGGCGCGGCTCACCGGCGACTTCTGGATATATCGTCCGCAATACTTCGTGGCGCGCGACCACATCGGCGAGCGCGGCAGCCAGCGCTTCGGTGTCCAGCCGTCCCGACAGCCGCAGCATCACCGGAATGTTGTGCACCGCCGAATCCGGCTCCAACCGGTTCAGGAACCACATCCGCTGCTGTGCCAGCGACAGCGGCACGGAGTCGGGGTGCGCTCCCGGCAGCAGAGGCAACCGGCCCCCACCGCTGAGCGCCGCGACGAGACCGGCCAATCCGCCGACGGTCGGCTCCTCGAAAACCGACCGCACCGGTACCCGCGTATCCAGGGCAGCGCCCAGGCGCGCCACCACCATCGAGGCGCTCAGGGAGTCGCCGCCCAGCGCGAAGAAGTCGTCGTCGACTCCCACCCGGTCCACGTCGAGCACCTGCTCGAATGTCCGCGCGACCAGCTCTTCCACCCCTGGCGATGGCGCCCGGAATTCTCGCGTGACGGAAACCGGCTCGGGTAACCGATCGCGATCCAGCTTCCCGTTGACGGTCAGCGGCACCTCGTCCAGCACCATCACCGCGGACGGCACCATGTACCGGGGCAACACCTCGGCCAGTGCCGCACGCAACTGCTCGCCCGATACCTCCGCCTCCGGCGCAGCCACGACATAGGACACCAGCAGCACCGCTCGCCCGCCGTCGCGGCGCGGCACCGTGACCGCATACGCCACATCCGCCCGCGCGTCGAGCACCGCGTCGATCTCCCCCAGCTCGATCCTGGTGCCGTGCACCTTCACCTGAAAATCGTTGCGTCCCACGAACTCCAGGTCGCCATCGACGCCACGGCGCACCACGTCGCCGGTGCGGTACATGCGCTGACCCGGCTCCGCGAACGGGCAGGCGACGAACCGCGACGCGGTCAACCCCGTCCTGGCGGCGTACCCATCGGCCAGGCCGGGACCGAACAGATACAGCTCGCCCTCGACACCGTGTGGCACGGGCCGCAACCAGGTATCGAGAACGACGACCGCGACGGGGCCGACCGGCCTGCCGATCGTGATCGCGGCATCGGGCGCCAGTGCGTCGCTGGCGGTAGCCCAGATCGTGCTTTCGCTGGGCCCATAGAGATTGACCATGGTGCGATGCGGCGCCCACCGGTCGACCAGTTCCGGCCCGACCGCCTCACCGGCTGTTGCCAGCACACGCAGCCCCTCGAGACCGTCGCACGAGAGTGTCGCCAGCGCGGAGGGAGTGATCACCACGTGCGAGATATGTTCGCGCCCGATCAGATCCGCCAGCTCGGGTCCGGCGTAGACATCGGGAGGCGAGACGACCAGTCGGCCGCCTGAGCCGTGGGCCATCAACAACTCGAACACCGAGGCGTCGAAGCTGGGCGAGGCCACCTGCAGCACTACCGAGCTCGGGTCGACGCCCAGAATCCGCCGCTGCGCCGCGACGATGTCGGCCAGGCCGCGATGGCTGACGAGCACGCCCTTGGGCATACCGGTCGACCCGGAGGTGTAGCTCACGTACACGGTCTGATCCCGCCGAATCGGTCCGCCGCGTTCGGCATCGATGATCGGCACAGCGGGAACCGAATCCGCGTCGCCGAGCATCTGCTCCTGGTCGAGGAACAGCCAGTCGACGCCGTCGGGACGGTGAGTCCGGGCGGATGAGTCGGTCAGCCCGAGCACGGCTGCCGAATCCGACAGCAGAAAGTCGATCCGCTCCGATGGCAGGGTCGGATCTATCGGCAGGACCGCGGCACCGGTCTTCGCCACGGCCCACAGGGTCACCGTTGCCGCGAGGGATCGCGGAAGCACCGAGGCGACGACCTGTCCCCGACGGACGCCGTGCCGCAACAGGATCCGGGCCAGACGGGTGGATCGCTCGTCGAGTTGCCGGTACGTCATGGCGGTCGCACCGCATCGCACGGCGATCGCGGCGGGTTCGGCGGCAGCGCGAGCGGCGAGGATCCGGTCCAGCGTGTCCGGGATCGCCGGTCGCGCACCCGAAACCGGCCACGACGGCCCCGGTTCCTCGTCGAGCGGCAGCTCACCCAGCCGTACGTCGGCGTCGACGGCGACCCGGCCGAGCAACGCGACGAAGCGGTCGAGGATCCGGCGCGCCGCCGCGGCGCCGAACGCGTGGTCGTGGAAACGGAGGGTGATCCGCAGTGCCTGTGCTTGGCCGTGCGCGGACTGTTTCGGTGCCACGACCAGGCTCAACGGGTACGGCGTAGCGTCGACACCGCTGAGTTCGTCCACTCGCAGGCCCGCCGACTCGATGAGTTGCTGCAGTGCCGTCCGGTCGACGGGAAACGATTGGAAGGTGACGGCGGTGTCGAAGAGTTCGGGCAGACCGACGCTGCGGTGAATCTCGGGGAGGCCGATGTGGTGATGATCCAGCATGCGAGCGTGCCGCTCTTGTATGCCGGTCAGCAACTCGCGCACCGTCATGGTGGGGTCGAGCGGGACTCGCACGGGAATCGTGGTCAGGAACATGCCGAGCGTCTGATCGACCCGCGGCAACTCCGGTGGCCGTCCCGACACCGCGGATCCGAAGATCACATCGGTCTCACCGGTCAGTACCCGCAGATTCAGAGCCCAGGCCGCGGCGACCGCCGTATTGATGGTGACGGCCGACTCGGCCACCACTCGACGGAGTTCTCCGAAACGATCTGCCGTCAGCTCGGCCTCGATTTCGGCGGCGGACACCGAACCCGTCGCGAGCACGTCGCGGGACACCCGGGTGGGTGCGTCGACATCCGAAAAGGCCTGTGCCCATGCCGCCTTGGATGCGGCAGTGTCCTGCCGCCCCAGCCAGGACAGATAGTCGCGGTAGGAGGGTGCGGGTCCGGCGAAGTCGATATGGGCGGGAGACCCGTAGTAGTCGAGTAGTTCGCGCATCAGCAGCGGCATCGACCAGCCGTCCAGGATCACATGGTGATTCGTGACGAGCAGCCGGAAGGACCCCGCGTCGAGACGGATCAGCGTCAAGCGCAGCAGCGGCGGAGCCGACAGGTCGAATCCCGCCGCCGCGTCCGCTGCGGCGATCGTCGCGGCATCGGCCGGGAGTTCCGCGCCGCCGTCACCGGCGAGATCGATCTCCCGGAAGCCGATCTCGGCATGGTCGAGCACGATCTGGCGCGGCCCGCCCACGGTCTCCACGAAGGCGGCCCGCAGAATATCGTGCCGGTCGACCACGGCCTGCGCGGCACGGCGCAGGCGTTCACCGTCGACCTCGCCGGAAAATCCGATCATCGTCTGGACGGTGTAGTTGTCCCCGGCATCCGGATCGAACGTCGAGTGGAAATGCAGACCGGATTGCATGGGCGACAACGGCCAGACGTCGGACAGGCCGTGGTACTGCTGCTCGAGCCGATCGAGGTCGGATTGGGTGAGAGCGACGAGCGGAGAGTCCGAAACGCGTTCCACCGGCGGAGCCACATCGCCGCCGGCCATCGCGGCGAGGGCGGCAACTGTCTTGCCTTCGAAGACATCTCGCGGCGTGAGCGTGAGCCCGGCCGATCGCGCCAGCGCCACCAGTCGCATCGAGACGATACTGTCACCGCCGAGCGCGAAGAAATTGCTGTCGGCGGACACGGTGTCGAGATGGAGCACGTCGGCGAAGAGTCTCGCCATGACCTGTTCGGCATGCGTGGACGGCATTCTGCCGTCCGTGGCGTGGGAATCGAAAGCCCGCTGCCGCAGTGCTTTCCGATCGAGTTTTCCCGTGGGTGTGCGCGGCATCTCCTCCAGCTGCACGATCGCCGCGGGATTCATATAGCGAGGTAGTGTGCGCGAGAGATCGTCGCCGAGTGCCGCCACGTCTACCGCGGCGCCCGAGGGGGAGACGAAATAGGACACCAGAACCGGTTCGTCGGCAGGCCCCTTCACCACGACGGTCGCGACGCTCGCCACCTCCGGGTGCAGAGCCAGGTGAGCATCGATTTCCCCTGGCTCGATCCGCAGGCCGTGGATCTTGACCTGCTGATCGCCTCGGCCCAGATACTCCAGCGCCAGTCCGGCGCGACCGCGCACCCAGCGCACGGAATCACCGGTGCGGTAGATCCGTTCGCCGCGAACCGATCGCGGATCCGCGACGAAGCGCGACGCGGTCACGTCCGGTCGATCGACGTATCCGCGGGCAAGTCCGGGCCCACCGATATAGAGTTCGCCCACGACACCGACCGGCACCGGTCGCAGCCACCTGTCGAGAACCATCGCGGACGCGCCCCGGATCGGGCCGCCGATCGTCACCGGTTCGCCGGGCACCAGGGCGTCCGACCCCGTCGCCCAGATCGTGCACTCGGTCGGTCCGTAATGATTCATCAGCCGTCGACCGTGCCCCCACCGGTTCACGGTGTCCGGCTCGGTGGCTTCGCCGACGACCGCGAGCGATGTCAACGACGGCGTCCGCGTCGGATCCATGGTCTTCAGCACCGACGGGGTGATGATCGCGTGCGAAACCTGCTGCGATCGAAGCAATTCCTCGAGATCGGCGCCGGCGTACACCTCCGGCGGCGACACCACGAGACCGGCGCCACTACCGTGCGCCAACAGCAACTCCGACAAGCAGGCGTCGAAACCCGGCGACGCGACCTGCAGCACCACCGAACCCGGACCGACACCGAAGGCGTCGACCTGCGCCGAGACGAGGTCGGCCAGGCCGCGATGGCTGAGGTGGACCGCCTTCGGTTTACCGGTCGATCCGGACGTGTAGATCACGTATGCCGCGTTGTCGGCCGACAGCCGATCGCCCCCGGCCGAGATGTCGGACAGACGTGGTAGATCCTCGTCAGCATCCGAAGCCGTAGCGTCCAGTATCAACCAGTCGACAGTATCCGGAAGACTCGGCGCGACATCGCTGGTCGTCACGCCGAGACCGGTCCGGGAGTCGGACAGCAACTCCGCGATCCGCGCGGCGGGATTGCCGGGATCCAAGGGCAGGAAGGCGGCGCCTGCCTTCGCCACCGCCCAGATCGCGACCACCAGTTCAGCCGAACGGGGAACGGCCAACGCGACGATCGACTCGGCGCGAGCACCATGGCGGGCCAGCAGATGAGCGAACCGGTCGGCGCGGCGCTCGAGCTCACGATAGGTCCACGTGGTGTCACCGCTGCGCAGGGCCACAGCATCCGGATACCTGCGCGCGGTCCCCCACAGGATGTCGCGCAGCACGAGTTCCGCGGCGGGCGGCGCCTCGCTGCCGACCGAAAGCAGTTCCGCGCATTCGGAATCCCAGCAGGAGGAGATCGCGGCGACGTTGCGGGCGGGATACCTGACGATCTGCGTGAGAAGGAGTTCGAAGCGTTCGAGCAGCGTGCGGACCTCGTCCGAATCGAATCGATCGGTGGCGAACTTCAGCGTCACTGTGTAGGTGCTCGGCTCGTCGGCGGCATCCGATCGCCGGTCGCGACTCGACCGCGGCGGGGACACCTGCAAACTCAGTGGATACGGCGTGGCATCGTGTGCGTCGATCTCGACGAACCGCAAGCCCGCGTCGGACAGATCGCGCGCCAGCAGGTCCCGGTCGAGCGGATAGGACTCGAGCACCGTCGCGGTGTCGAACATATCGGTGATGCCGGTGGCCCGTTGCAGCTCCGCCAAGCCGACGTACTGGTGGTCCAGCATGGCGGCCTGCTCGGATTGCACGCGGACGAGCAGGTCTCCGACGGTTTCGCCGGGTTCGAGGCGGACTCGGACAGGCAGGGTGTTGACGAGAAGCCCGACCATGCGCTCGACATCCGGAATCTGCGGCGGGCGGTGCGCGATCGTATTGCCGAAGACCACGTCCGACCGTCCGGTCTGCGCCGCGACCAGCAGTGCCCACGCCACCTGCAGGGCCGTGTTGGCAGTGACGCCGTGTGAGCGGCCCAGATCGAGAAGCGCGGCGGTGGTCGCCGCGTCCAGGTTCAGGTCGACCTCACCGACGTGCGCGGCGACGGACCGATCCGGCCTGCCCGTGACCCGTGTCGGGCTGTCGATTCCGGCGAGCGCCTCCCGCCACGCGGCGGTTGCGGCATCACGATCCTGTGCCTGCAGCCACCGCAGATACTCTCGGTACGAACGTGGGGGCGCGAGCTCGGCGGTGTCGCCATCGGAGGTGTACAACGAGAGCAGTTCGTGGATCAGCAGCGGCATCGACCAGCCGTCGAGCACGAGGTGGTGGTTGGTGACCAGCAACTGGAAAGTGTCGACGCCGGTGCGCACGAGGTGGAAACGCACCAGCGGTGGACGGGCCGGGTCGAACGGAGCCACGGCCGCCGTCGCGAGTCGCCGAAGTGCTCGCGCCCGCCTGCCCGCATCGCTGATGCCGGCGAGATTCGACTCGCCCCACTCGACTTCGGTGTCGCGCAGGACGATCTGCCGTGGTCCGTCGACACTCTCGACGAACGCGGTCCGCAGGCTGTCGTGCCGGTCGATGAGCACCTGCGCGGCGCGGCGCATCCGCGCACCGTCCACCTGCCCGGCGAATGTCAGCGCCACCTGCACGATGTAGCCATCGTCGCCGTCGCGGTCGTAGATGGTGTGGAACAGCAGCCCGGTCTGCAAGGCGGTGAGCGGCCATACATCGATCATCGACGGGTATTTCCCCAGCCAGTGGTCGACATCGTCCTGCGAGACGGCGGTGAGCGGGAAGTCGGAGGGAGTGAAGCCGTAGCCGGTGTCGGATCGGACGTGATCGGCGAGTGCCCCCAGCGCGCGAGCCCACAGCCCGGTGAGCTCGTCGACCTCCTCGCCACCCACTACCTGCGAGGCGAACTCCCAGGTCACGTCGAGTTCGAGCCCGTCGCTTCCTTCCTCGGCGATCGCATTGACATCGAGCACGGCCGGCAGCGCCATCCCCGGATCGTTCGTCGCGGTCAGCGCGGTGAACTCGGTGGTGGGCGCCCAGGGCATCGATCGTTCACCGACACTCACCCGCCCGAGGTAGTTGAAGCTGATCTGAGGTTCGGGCAGGTCCGCGAGCTCGGCACTGCCCTGGGGATCGAGATGACGCAGCACCTGGTAGCCGATGCCGTTGCCCGGCACCGCCCGCAACTTCTCCTTCACCTGTTTGATCGCCAGCCCAGCACTCACGCCGCCGGCCAGCGCGTCATCGAGATCGACACCGTCCCAGTCGATCCGGACCGGGAAGCGTGTGGTGAACCAGCCCACGGTGCCGCTGAGATCGGCGCCCGGCACGGCCCGCTCCTCGCGGCCGTGTCCCTCCAGCGAGATCAACTCGCCCGCGGCCGCCGCGGTACCGCGCCTGCGCCGCCACTCACCGAGTGCCAATGCCAGCGCCGCGAGCAGCGGATCGTTGGCGCTGCAGTGGAAGCGATCCGGAATGGTGGTGAGAACCGCCTCGGTGACCGCTGCCGGGATGCGCTGATGGACCCGGCCCGCCGTGGCGCCGACGTCACAATCGGGAACCAGACGGCGCGATCCGAGTAGCTGATCACCCGGCGCGAGGACGTCCTTCCACCTGTCGAGTTCCGCCGACCGTCTGGCCGGTGCCCGCTCGACCAGGCCGTGCGCCCACCGCCGGAACGAGGTGGTGACCGGGCCGAAATCCGGTTCGCCGCCGGCGGAGATCTGCGACCAGGCCCGCGCGAGGTCGGCGAGGATGATGCGCCACGACACCACGTCGACGGCGAGATGGTGAATCACCAGCCACATCAGGTCCGGTCCCGAGCCGTCGCGATCCTGCATCCAGACGGCTTGAACGAGCACCCCCCGGCCCGGGTCCAATCGATCGGCGGCCTCCTGCAGGTGCCGGTCGACCTCGGCGGCGTCACGTCGATCGAGGCGAACATCGACGAGCGCGGCGTCCGGGTCGACCGCGTTCCGCTCGAGCACCTCGACGTAGCGATCAGCCGAATCGCCGCGCAATACCGCGCGCAGCATGTCGTGGCGGTCCAGCAGGGATCCCACTGCGCGCACGAGGCCCGCACGGTCGACCCCTTCGGGCAGTTGCACGAGCGCGGCCTGTGCGAATCGGTCGTAGTGACCCCGATCCAGCATTGCGCACATGATCGGCGACAACGGCATCGGTCCTTCGCCGCCTCCGGGCAACTCCGCCAACTCGGGCGTATCGCTCGCTGTCGTCGCCGTGGCCGCCAAGCCCGCAACGGTCTTGTGCACGAACACATCCTGGGTGGAGAAACTCAGGCCATCGGCTTTGGCCCGCGCCACCAGCTGGATCGACAGAATGCTGTCGCCGCCCAGGGCGAAGAAGCTGTCGTCCGCCCCGACGAGAGGCACGCCGAGCACCTCGGTGAACAGCCGTGCGACCGCCTTCTCCCGGGCGGTGGCCGGCGACCGGCCGACTGGCGCGGTCCCGAATTCCGGCTTCGGCAGAGCGCTGCGATCGAGCTTGCCGAACGCGTTCACCGGGAGGCTGTCCAACGCGATGATCACCGCCGGAACCATCTGCGGCGGCAGCGAATCACGGGCGAAGCGCTGGAGTTCGAGCGGTTCGATCCGACGGCCGCTGACCGGGACCACATACGACGCCAGCACGGTCGTGCCCGCGTTGTTGGGCACCGGCACCGTCACGGACAGATCCACGTCCTCGTGTGTGGTCAGCGCGGCGTCGATCTCACCCGGTTCGATCCGGTAGCCACGGATCTTGACCTGGAAGTCGCTGCGTCCCATCAATTCCAGCGTCATCTCGGCGTTGTCGCCGGTCCAGCGTGCGAGGTCGCCGGTGCGGTACATCCGCTCGCCGGCGCCGCCGTACGGATCCGCGACGAACCGGGCGGCGGTTTCGACGGACAGATGGCTGTATCCGCGGGCCAATCCCGGCCCGGCGAGATACAGCTCGCCCGCGGTGCCGTTCGGCACCGGTTGCAGCATTCGGTCCAGCACCATCGCCGCGACGCCACGAATGGGGCCACCGACCAGGTGGGCGTGGCCGGGTCTCAGCATGGCGCCGGCGGCGGTCACGGTGGCTTCGGTGGGACCGTATTCGTTGTACATGGACAGCGACGGCGCCCACCGCTCGATGACGTGCGGTGGACATACGTCGCCGCCGACCACGAGCACGCGCACGTCGGTCGCCGGATCCGGGTCCACGGTTGCCAGCATCGTGGGCGTGAGCGTCAGGTGGGTCACGTGCTCGTCGGCCAGCAGTCGCGTGAGCGGCTCGCCGCCGGTCACCTCGGGCGGCACGATCACCAGCGTGGATCCGCTCGCGAAGCAGGTCAGAAACTGTTCCATGGAGGCGTCGAAGCTGGGCGAGAGCGCATACGACACCCGAGCGGTCGTGTCGATTCCGTAGGTGGCGGCCCGGTCGGCAATCAGATTCGCGAGGCCGGTGTGCGTGACCTGGACGCCTTTCGGCGTTCCGGTGGATCCCGAGGTATAGGTGATGTAGGCGATATTGGACGGGCGCAGTGGCCGGATCCGGTCGTAGTCGGAGATCGGCCCGCTGCCGGCGCCGTCTTCCCCCAGGGTCGCGGGATCATCGAGAACCACACAACGCGTCGCCGGTGGGAGTTGGTCGCGCAGCTCGTCGATCGTGATCGCCACGGCCGCGCCGCTGTCGGCGACCATGTGTTCTACCCGCTTGCGCGGGTACTCGGGGGCCAGCTGGACGACCGCGGCCCCACATTTCGCGACCGCCCAGGTCGCCACGACGGATTCGACCGAGCGTCGCAGCATGATCGCCACCGCTGTGTCCGGGCCACAACCCAGCGCTGTCAGATGCCGGGCCAGCTGGGAGGATCTGTCGTCCAGCTCGCCGTAGGTCATCGTCTGTCCGGCCGAGGTGATCGCGCACGCACTGCGATTGCGGCGCGCGCTCTCGGTCAGAATCTCGGGAAGCAGCCGTGTTTCGACTCCGCTCGGCCCCCGCACTCGCGGCAGCGTGGACCGTTCGTGCACGTCGAGCAGTGACAATCCGCTGACCGGATATTCCGCTCCCCCGGCGAGGAACTCGTGCAGGAACATGCGGAATCGCCGGTGGTGACCAGCGAGCTCGTCCGGGGTGTAGGCATTCGGATTTCCCTGGAAGTCGATATGCGTACTGTCTTTGCCCGCACCCGGATAGATATTGACGAAAAGGTCGGCGGTAGGGCCCGAGGTGAGGACGTTCAGTCGGCCTGTCGTGTTGCCGAGCACCACCTCGTTCTCGATCAGCATCAGGTTCACAGCAGGCCCGAAGGACGCCGCCTCGTCGCGCGCGATCCCCATATCGTGGAATATGTCCTCCTGGCGGTAGCGCTGCCGCCGAAGTGCACTCGTCAACTCACTTTGCACCGCGGCGATCAGTTCACCGACGTTGCGGCCGGCCACCCGCACCCGCAGCGGGACCACGTTCGCCACCATCCCCCCGGAACGGCGCAGCACGGCGGAGTGCCGACCCGAAACCGGCAGGCTCAGCATTACTTCGTCGCTTCCGGTCATTCGCGCGAGATAGGCGGCGAATGCCGCGACGATGGTCGGAGCCACGCTCTGACCGTGTTCGAGCGCGACACTGTCGAGCAGCCGCGCGGTGGCGTCGGGCAGCTCTGTGCTGACCAGCGCCGGATGAATGGTGGGCTTGCCGACGCGACCGGCCAGGCTGACAGCGGGCGGCGCGCCTGCCAGATGCTCCAGCCAGTATCTGCGGTCGTTGTCGAAACGCGTCGAACCCCGGTACGCCAGATCCTGCTCGACGATGACCCCCAGGTCCTGCGCCGCGCACGATGCCGGTTCCTCGGACTTCACCCAAGCGTTGTACAACTCGGTCATCCGGTGCAGCATCGTTACCGCGGCGAATCCGTCGAGCGCGATGTGGTGCGCGCGCTGGTACCACAGGAAATGGTCCTCGCCGACCCGGAACACGATGCTCGTCACGAGGTCGTCGTTCAGCATGTCCAGCGGCGCGGAATAGTCCTGAGTCATCATCGCGCGGGCGGTCGCCACCGGATCGGTGTGATGGCGCAAGTCCATGACCGATACCGGACCTCCACGGTCCTCGTCGACGAACTGACAGGGCTCTCCGTCGACCTCGATCAGTCGCGTGTGTCCGGATCCGAACTCACGACTGGCGGTTCGGCAGGCCTCGGCAAGCAGCTCGGCGTCCACCTCGCCCGCGATCTCGACGTATTGGGCCACAGAAATCGGTGACGATTCCGTGAGATGCTGGGCAAACCAGATCCCCCGCTGCGCCGCCGTCAGCGGGAAGATTTCGAATGACGGGTGTCCACTGCCGTTGGAATCAGTGCCGGAACCGTTACCGGAATTCTTTTTTCGGGAATAACGGAATGAGCCGATTTCCAACCGCTTCGACCGGTCCTGACTGCCATCGACGCGACTCTTTCGGCCCATATCGACCTCCGTTCATACCGCTCACTTCAAGAGGTCGATTATATAGCCGCAAAGTTGCCGAATCAGATTTCCGGAACCTTTCAACATGGTCACGAACACAGGGAACGACGTTTAGGACACCGCCGTTGTGGCGATCGGCACCCCGACCAGGCCGACCCCTGGTCGACATCCTCTCCGATGGGCGGTCCCGGCCGTCCGCCCATAGTCGGATCGCCCGCGGAACATGCATCGGGTACCGAATTCAGCACGATTCGGAATCGATCCACAAAGGTCGCACAGACCCTTGCCGCACCGCTCCGATCGCTATACCGTGTCGTGGGGGCTGTGGACCGAACTCCCCGGCTACAGCATTCCCGAACACGTGAATGCCAATAGTTAACTGCGATGATTCGCGAGCCGGTCGAAGCAACTGATGCATCGCTGGATCGCCGAATAGTTATTTGATTTGCGCTGTTAAATATCCGCTCGCCCTCCGGTGTCGAGCGGAGAAAAGTCCATTTTGCGAAATTTATTCCACAACGACGACAATTCGCAGGCTCTACACCGAGCTCACTGTCACACCAGCATTGCGCAGATCAGAAAGGGCGCTTGGATCTGATGACCGCCGCGAGGTATTCGTAATCCGCGGCCCGCGCGGAAGACCCTCGATAAGCGAGCCCGATCGTGCGGCCGGGAGCGGGGGCCGCGAAGCGCGCGGTGTCCAGATTCGCGCGCGCGGTCTCGGCGGCCACCGCCATCTCCGGGATGAGCGTCACCCCGAGCCCGCCGGCCACACACTGCACGACCGTGGTCAGCGAGGCGGCACGGGTATCTCCGACCGTCCCGGGTTGCACATCGGCCGAGCGGCACAGGTCCAGAGTCTGATCACGCAGGCAGTGACCCTCGTCGAGCAGCAACAACGGCAGGTCGGCGAGAGCGGGCGCGGCCAGGTCGGTGCGGCCGGCGAGGTCGTGTCCGCGGGGCGTGACCAGCACGAATTCCTCGCTGTAGAGCGGGATCTCGACCAAGCCGTTGGCTTCGGTCGGTAAGGCGAGCACCGCCACGTCGAGCACACCGGTGCGCAACCCGTCCAGCAGCCGCGCGGTCTGGTCTTCCACCACCTGGGGCAGCACCCCGGGCAGTTTGCGGCGCAACTCGGGCAGCAGTCCGGGCAGCACATACGGGGCGACGGTCGGAATGATGCCCACACGCAGTGTGCCGCCGAGGGTGTCGCCGGTCGCCGAAGCCACGAATCGATCGGCGGCTTCCAGGGTCGCCATGGCCTGCGGCAGCAGTCGCATTCCGGCGGCGGTCACCAGCACGCGGCGGGTGCTGCGCTCGATCAGCTGGAGCCCGAGTCCGTTTTCCAGTGATGCCAGTGCCTGCGATAACGTGGGTTGACTCACAGTCAAACGCGCTGCGGCGGTGCCGAAATGCCGGTATTCGGCGACGGCCACGAACGCACGCAGCTGCGACAGGGTTGGCTGATAAGTCTGATCACTCACACCTATCAGTGTACGACCAGCAATCGGCTTTACCTTTCAGTAGGCTGACATCAACCACACCACGAATGAGGAGACGAAGCATGGCTCTGCTGACCATCGGCGACCAGTTCCCGGCATACAACCTCAAGGCCGTCATCGGAGGCGACCTCTCCAAGGTCGACGCGCAGCAGCCCGACGATTACTTCACCCAGATCACCAGCGACGACCACGCCGGCAAGTGGCGCATCGTGTTCTTCTGGCCCAAGGACTTCACCTTCGTGTGCCCGACCGAGATCGCCGCGTTCGGCAAGCTGAACGAGGAGTTCGCCGATCGTGACGCGCAGGTGCTCGGCGCCTCGGTCGACAACGAGTTCGTGCACTTCCAGTGGCGCGCACAGCACGAGGATCTCAAGACCCTCCCCTTCCCGATCCTGTCGGACCTCAAGCGTGAACTGGCCACCGCCGCCGGCGTTCTCAACGCCGACGGTGTCGCCGACCGCGCCACCTTCATCGTCGACCCGAACAACGAGGTGCAGTTCGTCTCGGTGACCGCCGGTTCGGTCGGCCGCAACGTCGACGAGGTGCTGCGCGTGCTCGACGCCCTGCAGTCCGACGAGCTGTGCGCCTGCAACTGGAAGAAGGGCGACCCGACCATCAACGCGGGCGAGTTGCTCACCGCCAGCGTCTGACCCACTTCCCCACCGAAACACCCTGAAGGAGCCCCACTGTCATGAGCATCGAGAACCTGAAGAACTCTCTTCCCGAGTACGCCAAGGACCTCAAGCTCAATCTGTCCTCGCTGGCCCGCACCACGGTGCTCAACGAGCAGCAGCTGTGGGGCACCCTGCTCGCTTCGGCCGCCGCCACGCGCTCGGCCACCACCCTGCGTGAGGTCGCCGAAGAAGCCGCCGACGTGCTCTCGGCCGAGGCGTACGACGCCGCGCTGGGCGCCGCGTCGATCATGGGCATGAACAACGTGTTCTACCGCGGTAAGGCGTTCCTGGACGGTCGCTACGACGATCTGCGCGCGGGTCTGCGGATGAACATCATCGGCAACCCCGGCGTCGACAAGGCCGACTTCGAGCTGTGGTCGTTCGCGGTGTCCTCGATCAACGGCTGCGCGCACTGCCTCGAGGCGCACGAGAAGACGCTGCGCGAGGCCGGTGTGTCGCGTGAGGTGATCTTCGAGTCGCTGCGCGCGGCGGCGATCGTCGCCGGTGTCGGCCAGGCGGTCGCGTCCACCGAAGCGCTGGCTTCGGCGGCCGTCTGATTCGTCGGTTTCGCGCCTGCTTTTCGAGGCCCGGCGGCCCCGATCCGGATTCCGGATCGGGGCCGTTGCCGTGCTGGGAGCGGACGTGTCCGGGGGCTCGCGGGTCGGTGGGCCCCGCGCGGCGGCCCGGTAGGCTCGCGATCATGAACGCACATGATGTGCCCGATGCCCCGGACATCCAGGTCGAGGTCGTCCGAGTGTTCACCGATCCGGCCGGAAATCTCGGCAACGCGCTCGGCATCGCCCGCGCGGGCGATGTCGTCGCCCTCGACAAGCAGGAACTGGCGGCCCGGCTGGGGTTCAGCGAAACCACGGTCGTCTCCGATCCGGTCGACGGCGTCGCCGACGTCCGCATCTACACCCCGGCCGTCGAGTTGCCCTTCGCCGGGCATCCCACCGTCGGCACCGCGTGGTGGCTGGCTGTACAACACACACCTGTGCACACCTTGCGGGTGCCCGCGGGGCCGGTGGCCGTCAACCAGACCGACGGCTTGACCTGGATCACCGCGCGCGCCGAGTGGGCACCGAAGTTCGCCTTCCAGCAACTGGATTCGGTGCAGACGCTGGCGGCCTTGGCACCCGTCGACTTCACCGACGGCCAGCATTTCTTCTGGGCCTGGACCGACGAGTCACGTGGCGCGCTGCGCGCCAGGATGTTCGCGCCCGCCATGGGCATCGCCGAGGACGAGGCGACCGGGGCGGCGGCGGTCGCACTCACCGCCCAGTTGCGCCGCGGGCTGATCATCACCCAGGGGCAGGGCTCGCAGCTCTACACCGAGTGGGACTCCGACGGATGGGTTCGCCTCGGCGGACGGGTCGCCGAAGACCACGTGGTGGTGCTCTAACTCTCCGGTTGACCCCCGAAGCGGCGCAGCCAGGGCGGTCTGGCCGCCCAGTGGCCGCGTCGCTGTGGCGCGGCGCCCAGGTCGGCGAGGATGCGGGTTTCGAGCGCGCGGGGCGGGGTGTGCTGGTCGTCGGCGGCCAGCAGCGCGAGCACGTCGTGCACACCGCGCACGCGGGTGGCGAACTGCGACAGACTGTTCGGGGTGGTGGCGGTGAGCTTGTTCTCGATGTGGTGGTGTTCGAGTTCGGCGACCGCGTCGAGCGCGTAGGCGTCGGCCAGGGACAGGACCGAGCCGGGCGGGCACCACGACTGCCTGGCCGTCCACCGGGGGATCCGCTGTTCGGCGAGCCGTTCGATGCCCTCGGCCAGCAGCCTCGTCACCATCGGGACCCGCAGGCCCAGTTCACGGCCGATGGTGCGGTAGGTGCGGCCCCCGTAGTAGGCGAGGACGAAGACCTCGCAGTGGCTGTCGAGGGGGTCGTCGAAACCGAGTCTGGCCGCGGCCGCCAGCCACGGCATGTCGTCGCCGCCGCGGCGGTCCAGACGCAGGCGCTGGACCGCGAGTCGATGGATCTGGGCCAGCAGCCAGGATTGATCGGGGGTGAATGCCGGGCTGTCGCGGGCGATCCCGGAACGATCCGTCCCGAGACGTTCGGTGTCGATGCCGACCGCGCTCGATCGTTCGACATCGACGTGGCCGAAAGCCCGTTGGTCGGCGTCTACACGCTCGGTACCGATATTTCCCGAGCCGATGACCTCGGCTGGGTGGTCCGCGCGGGAGCCGGGGAGACCGTGGACTGCGTCTTCAGCGCCCGCGTGGCGTCGGTCCGGGTGGTCCGTGCCGAGGTGATCCGGATCCTCGGTGCTCGCGCCGTCGGGCAGGCGGGCACCGTCGTGGGAGTAGACGACGCCGCGACCGAAGGCGACATCCATCCCACCGTAGGTGCGGGGGGTCAGATCGGATCGCTGTTCGGTCGCGACGAACGCCGAACGCCCCCACGGTGTCCCGAGGTCCGGCCCGGGACGCGACAGCGGGGCCGGCTCGGTGTGGTCGTCCCCGGATTCCGCGGAGGGGAAACCGGGTTCCCGGCCGGTGTCGTCCTCGTCGACGATCCACTGTGCCGATCTCGCCCGTCGATAGCCTTCGCGGACCACGTCTTCGGCGGCACCGCGACGGTGCAGCACCCGCAGGGCCAGCCCGAACGCGGCGGCGCCGGTGGCGCGGTAGAGCGCGCGCATCTCCTCGCGATCGTCGGCACCGGCCACGATCGGGGGTATCCGCGGACCGGCGCCGCGCGACCCCGGCGGCGGTTGGGGACCGCGCTGCCCACTCATCGTCGAATTCCTGCCCGCACTAAGGCAATTCGCAGCGCGAGCGGTTGTGGATCGGTATTCACCGGCCGATCGCGGCGATCAGCATGAACGCGGTCCCGATGTCCATCACCACATGGGGCACCAGCGCCGAGGTCAGCGGGTGGGAGCCGGCGGGATGAACGAAGCGGTGCCAGCGTGACCGGTGACCGGCCGTACCGAGGACGAGCAGCGCGTCGAGGCCGAACAGCACCGCCAGCACGACGGCGGGCCAGCCCGCCGCACCGGTGCCGTGCACGGCCCCGTGCCCGGCCATCGCGTACAGCATCGCCGCGGCGGCGACGGTGTGATAGCCCAGCGCCGGCACACCGTCGGGCACCGAACCGGTGCGCCATCCCATGACGCGTTCGGCGAGCAGGATCGCGAACGCCACGGTGAGGGCGGTGAGCAGTCCGCGCATCGCGTGCGGGTCGGTCGCGGCGGGGAACACCAGCATCGCCAGCATCACCAGGCACATGAGCAGGTGCGCGCTGTCGGAGGCGGTATCGATCCGGTGCTCCGACGGGGTTCGCCTGGTCAACCGGGTGGCCACGATCAGCGATGCCAGGACGAACGCGGCGACCACCGGCCACCGCACGAACGCATACTGCTGCACGAAATCGGCCACACCCCACCACTTTCGAGTCGACACCCGCGTCACCATGCTCGCACCCGTACTGGTCGCCCCGGGGCGTTTTCCGCGGTCGGGTGGTCCCTGGGAGACCCGGATCGACGGGCTCCGGTATCGATCTGCAAACTGGACTTATGACCGATAACCCGACTGCTGCGGTCGACCAGCTTCGCGTGGTGGCCGATGACCTCACCGGCGCGGAAATCCGGACTCTGCTGGCCGCCCACCACGCGGAAATGGCGGACACCACCCCTGCCTGCAGCATGCACGCCCTCGACCTCACCGCCCTGCGCGATCCCGCGGTCACGGTGTGGAGCGCGTGGTCCGGCGACGACCTCGTCGGGTGCGGCGCGCTGAAGGAGCTCGACGCCGAGCACGCCGAGATCAAGTCCATGCGCACCGCCGACGGGCATACCGGCCGTGGCGTGGCCGCGGCCGTGCTCGCCCACCTGGTCGCGGTAGCCCGGGAGCGCGGGTACCGGCGGCTGAGCCTGGAAACCGGCGCCGAGGACTTCTTCGCCCCCGCCCGCCGCCTGTACCTGCGCCACGGGTTCGCCGAATGCGGCCCGTTCGGCAGCTACTCCATCGACCCGCTGAGCCGCTTCTTCACCCTGCGGCTCGATCCTCGCTGATCCCGGATCGGCGTCCGCCCCGCCATGCTTTCGGCTCAGCGCAGACGGAAGACCGGGCCCTTGGGGGCGAACGGTAGGCACGCCCCCGCGGGGACGAGAAACGCGTGTTCGCGACGGATCCGTACCGCGTCACACTGCCCGTCGGTGATCACCAGAATCGGGCCGTCGACCGGGAAGTCCTCGGCTCGTTCGAGCAGGCGGATGCCGGGCTGCAGGAACGTGGCGCCGCGCCCGCGGACCCGCACGCCGGCGGCGATTTCCTCCACCGGCAGGTAGCCCGCGTCGTAGGCGGCCGCGTCGCAGTAGACGACTCTGGCTCGTGGCACGTCTCGGGCCAGCGCGTAGGACGCGATCGCGCCGAGCCCTTTGCCGAGCAGGGTTACGTCCATCGAACCCGAGGTATCGAGGACTACCCCGAAGGTCGGTAACCGCACGTTCTGCTCGGGGCGCACCCACGCCGGTCGCGGGATGTCGGGTGTCGAGGCCTGTCGGCGGGAGGCGCGAGCATAACTGCGCCGTGTGTCGATGGTGGGAACGTGTTCGTCGAACCACTGGGCCAGCTGCGCGTCCCACGGCGGCGGTGGCTGGTCGAGCGCGCGGATCGCCTGTTCCAGTGCGGCCGGGACATATCCGCGGCCGCTGTCGGTGTGGTACGCCAACCCTGTCGTCAGCGCGCTGCGGTAGTACTCGTCGAGGTCGACGTAGCGGCCCGCGCTACCGGGGTGGGCCAGCGGTTCACCCAGGACATCGCCGAGGCCGCGTCCGCGCAGGGTGGCGAGTTTGCGGAGCCGGCGCAGGTCGACGGCGATCCGGTCGTAGATCTCCTCGGCGGAACAGCCTTTCAGCGACGGGTCCTAGAGCAGGCCCTCCGGCATCTGACCGACCTTCATCTCGACCAGCCAGCCGTTGACCACATAGTCGCAGGCGATATTGAACAGGTAGTGGTCGCGCCAGTCGGCGCGTTCGCCGTGACGCAGTGCGGCGTGCAGCATTTCGTGGGCGAGCACGAACCGCCACCGCTCCTCACCGAATCCGATCAGCGGGTTGACGTAGATCTCGGCGGCTTCGGCATTCACCGCGGCGATCGAAATATTCCAGCTGCGTGCCAGTTCCGCGTCGGCGACGACGGTCATGCCCGCGGCGAGGGCCCCGAGCAACGGAAACGACGATACGAACCAGCCGAGCGCGCTGTCCCACGGGGTGCGGTGGCGCAGTACACCGTCGGCGGTGCGTTCTCCGCCCGCGGTGGCCAGCGCCGCACGGGCGGCGGCCGCGATACCCCTGGCGAACCGGGCGGGGTTGTCGACACGTTTCGCGGTCTCGGCCGAGGTGAGCAGGAAGTCGGCGAACCCGGTGCGTGCGAAGGCATCCGGCACGGCCGTATCGCGCCAGCGGGCAGCGGCAGCGTGCTCGTCGGCCAATTCGGGTGTCGGCGGATGCCGGTGGGGCGGGTGCCGATCTTCATCGTCGTCAGGTAGGTGTCGACGGCGGCGCAGCAGGCCGCACGATAGGCCGGATGCGGTGCGCGCACGTCTCGCCGCCCCTCGGGGTCGCCTGGATCGAGGCCGGTGATGTTGGCGGGCACCGTGTTTCGCGGATCGAGGTGACCGAATCCGGCGTGGAGCAGGCAATGCGCGAACACCCACGACCATTCCTGTGCGGTGGCACGGCGTTTCGGGTGATAGCCCACGTAACTGCCGCTCAGCCGCGCCCACACCGCACGAGGAGTCCGCTCGTCGAGGCGGTACAGCTGGGTGGCCAGCGGCCGCAACGCCGGGTGAGCGCACGCCGCCTTCCAGCCGTCGTCGACCGCCTGCTGCCACGGATCCGCGACCGTGCGCCGCTTGCGTGCGGTGGCCATGCTCAACGCCGCGCGGCCAGGCGCGGCAGATCCCGCGACACCTCGATAAGGAACCACGACGGCAGTACCGGCATCCCCTCGGCATCGGAGGCGATCACCAGTTGCGCGCACTCCACCGAGATCTCGGCGAGTTCCACCAGCAGCGACTTGGCGCGCATCACGAAGCGCTGCACCGTCGGCGAGGTGTGCGCGCGGTCGCCGGGGAGATCTTTGATCAACCGGACGCGCATCGTCTCGGACAGGAAATAGAGCAGGTCACGGTCGGCCGGGTCACGCGGCCATCCGGCGTCGCCCTTGAGTACCGCGTCCAGGTCGTAGGCGTGGCGGATCGTTGTCACGAAGGCGCGGAAGCCGGAACTGTGGCCGAGGGTGAGCGTGCCCGCGGCGAGGACCTGCAGGGTCGATGTCGTCGATGTCGTCGCCGCAGGAGTGCAGGGCGTCGGAGAGCATGTGCCAGCCGCGCGGCGTGGAGAAAGGTGCCTCGGTTTTGGGCGGCGCCGACCACAGGTGATCGGGGCGCTGGGTGAGGTAGCGGACGATCCAGGGGTGAATGTCGTGGGTAGCGGCCCACTTCAGCCAGTCGTCGACATCGGCGCGCAGGTGCAGGTGCACCATCCGGTTGACCAGTGCCGACGCCATCGGCCGGGCGAGCGCGTTGTCGGTGGCGCGATTGCCCGCGCCGATCACCACCGAACCGGCGGGCAATTCGTAGGTCCCGATCCGGCGGTCCAGGATCAGCGAGTAGAACGACTTCTGCACTTCCGGTGAGGCGGCGTTGAGTTCGTCGAGGAACAGGCAGTAGGGCTCCGGTCGCGCGATCAGCTCCGGCGGTGCGAAGCGGCTGCGATCATCGACGATCTGCGGGACACCGATCAGGTCTTCGGGGGCGAGCTGGGTGCCGAGGAGCGTGACGCACTCCAGGCCGAGCGAATCGGCGAAGGTCCGCACGAGCGAGCTCTTACCGATTCCCGGCGCACCCCACAGGAATACCGGCCGCACCACCGCGACATGCAGCAGCAGTTCCGGTAGTTGGTCCGGTGTCACGGTCACCGATGCTTGCACGCAGGTCCTCCCCTGTTCGATCAGAACAGAGCAGGCTAGCCCGCACGACTCCGGGCCCGCCAGCGAGTTTCGCCGACGGGCCCGGTATCGATCGACTCCCGAATCAGCCCAGGGCGCGGGCGAATCCGGCGGCGAGCTCGGCGACCTGGGCGTCGGTCATGACGAACGACGGCGAGATCTGCATGGCGCCCGCACCGGCGGCCCGGCCCGAGATGCCGTGTTCACGCAGGGTTTTCACCAGGGCGGGGCCCTCGGACGGGTCGGCGAGCTGCACCGCCGCCACTGCGCCGAGTCCGCTGCGAACCTCAGCGACGCGGGGGTGGTCGGCCAACGGCGCCAACGCGGTGTGGAGGGTGGATTCGAGGCGGGCGGCTTCCTCCAAGAGACCCTCGCGTTCGACGATGGCGAGGTTGGCCAGGGCCGCGGCGGCCGCGCCGGCGTGGCCGCCGTAGGTGTAGCCGTGGCGGAACCAGGTGCCGCCGGCGAAGAAGGGCTCGGCCAGGTGGGGGGCGATGAAGACCGCGCCCATCGGGAGGTAGCCGGAGGTGAGGCCCTTGGCGGTGGTCATCAGGTCGGGCTGCAGGTCGAAGCGGGTGGAAGCGAACCAGGAACCGCCGATGCGGCCGAAACCGGTGACGACCTCGTCGGCGACGAACAGGATGTCGTGGTCACGACAGATCTGGCGGACCTCGGCCAGGTAGCCCTCGGGCGGCAGGTACACCCCGCCCGCGCCGATGATCGGTTCGCAGAAGAACGCGGCGATCCGCTCGGCGCCGACCTCTTCGATCAGGGCGAGCAGGGACTTGGCGTCGTTCCATTCGACGGTGCGGGTGTCGTCCACCAGCACGCCGTAGCCCTCCTTGTTCGGCGCCAGACCGCCGAGCGCGGTGCTCGCGTAATGCATGCCGTGATAGGCCAGACGTCGCCCGACCAGGATCTTCTTGTCGGTGCGGCCCTGCTCGTGCCAGTAGCGGCGGGCCAGTTTCGCCGCGGTCTCCACCGAGTCGGAACCGCCGGAGGTGAAGAAGATCTTGCTGCCGGGCACGGGGGCGATCGACGAGAGTTTCTCGGCGAGTTCCTGGGTGGGCGCTTCGGTGATGTCGCCGAAGTTGGAGTAGTGCGCGATGGTGCGCAACTGATCGGCGACGGCGTCGGCGATCTCGCCACGGCCGTGCCCGACATTGGCGAACCACAGCCCGGCGGTGGCGTCGAGGTACCGCTTGCCCGCGGTGTCGAAGACGTAGGCGCCCTCACCGCGAGCGACAACGAACGCACCGTCACGATCGACGGCACCCATATCGGCGAATCCATGCCAGAGCGCATTCATGGCTCCACATCTACCCCACTGTGCCGACCGGCGCGCACCTGGCCCGCCGCCGGTCAGCCTTCTGACTTGCGTTCCCGCCACCGAGCGGGCAGATCTCCCAGGCCCGCCATCGCGACCGCGAGCACGACGAACACCACCAGCAACACGACCAACCCGATCGTCAGCGACACGTATCCCTGGGTCCGTGGGTCGATGAACGGGTAGGGGTACCAGTCGACGATCGGGCCGCGGATCAGGCTGTAGACGCCGTAGGCGACCGGGAAGATCAGCCACAGGCCGATCAGTTCGAGGCTGGGTCGCAGGCGTTGCGCCATCGCGACGAACAGCCAGTCCAGCAGCATGACCAGCGGCACGATGCGATGCAGGACATCGTTGATCCACTTGTCGGTGAGCATCACGTCGACATTGGCCAGCAGGACCGCGTAGACGACCATCGTGATGAGCATGTACAGGGTGACCGCGCCACGAAACGTCTGCCAGCGCGGGCTCTGCGGCGCTGTCAGGCCACCGACGAGCAGCACGATCACGGCCAAGATGTTGGACTCGATGGTGAAGTAGCTCAGATAGTTCGTGAGCGAGAACGTCGCCGAGTCGACGTTTCGCAGCGGGATCCAGACCAGGGCGAGGATCCCGAGCAACCCGAAACCGAGCCGATAGGCCCTGATCCACCACGCCGTTCGCACCGAAGCGCTCATGCTGTGTCCCTTCCGCATGGTCGGGCGGCCTGCCTGGCGACGCGAGGTGCCCGCTGACCGCTCATGCCCGGATCCTCGCACGACGGACCCCGGCTGACCGGGAGTTCGTGTGCGCACGGTCGTCGCGTCGCGCGGTACGGACCGGACGCGCGGACCGTGACGGGCGGGTGTCGTGGTGTGTCGTTGGTCTCCGCGACAGCGCGAGCGGGCGACGCGGGGGAAAACCGGTGGCGGGCTTCGCTAGGCTGGTAGGCGCAATGACCAGGACAGCTAGCACCGGAACCCGCGCGCTGCGCACCCGCCTGGCGGAGGTCTCGCTGCGCGACGAACATCGGCTCCGGCGCAAGCTCGACCGTGCGCGCCCCGACGACCTGCCCGCCGTCGAGGCCGAGATCGCCATCGCCGAGACCCGCGTGGCCAATCGCCGCGCGGCGCTTCCGCAGATCACCTACCCCGAACAACTGCCGGTTTCCGCGCGCCGCGACGACATCGCCGCGGCCATCGCCGCCAACCAGGTCGTGATCGTGGCCGGTGAGACGGGCTCGGGCAAGACCACCCAGATCCCGAAGATCTGCCTCGAACTCGGGCGCGGAATCCGCGGCACCATCGGTCACACCCAGCCGCGCAGGCTCGCCGCCCGCACCGTGGCCGAACGCATCGCCGAGGAACTGGGCACCGAACTCGGCGACGTGGTCGGCTACACCGTCCGCTTCACCGATCAGGCCTCCGATCGCACCCTGGTCAAACTCATGACCGACGGCATCCTGCTCGCCGAGATCCAGCGCGACCGGATGCTGCGCCGCTACGACACGATCATCATCGACGAGGCCCACGAACGCAGCCTCAATATCGACTTCCTGCTCGGGTATCTGAAGCAGTTGCTGCCGCAGCGGCCAGATCTCAAGGTGATCATCACCTCGGCGACGATCGATCCCGAACTGTTCGCCCGCCATTTCGCCGACGCGCACGGCACGCCCGCGCCGATCGTCGAAGTGTCGGGCAGGTCCTATCCGGTGGAATTGCGGTATCGGCCGCTGTCGCTGGAACTGCCCGGATCCGACGACGACGAGGACACCCGGGTCGTCGATCGCGACCCCACCGACGCCATCGCCGACGGGGTCGTCGAACTGTTCGCCGAGGGCGACGGTGATGTGCTGGTGTTCCTGTCGGGCGAACGCGAGATCCGCGACACCGCCGATGCTTTGCGCGACCTGAAACTCCCCCGCACCGAGATCGTGCCGCTGTACGCGCGACTGTCGGCCGCCGAGCAGCACAAGGTGTTCGCCCCGCACACCGGTCGCCGGGTGGTGCTGGCCACCAATGTCGCCGAGACCTCGCTGACCGTGCCCGGTATCCGCTACGTGATCGACCCCGGCACCGCGCGCATCTCGCGCTATTCGATGCGGACGAAGGTGCAGCGCCTGCCGATCGAAGAGGTCTCGCAGGCCTCGGCGCGGCAGCGATCGGGTCGCTGTGGGCGCGTGGCGGACGGTATCTGTATCCGGCTGTATTCCGAGGACGATTTCGAGGCGCGGCCCGCGTTCACCGAGCCGGAGATCCTGCGCACCAACCTCGCCGCGGTCATCCTGCAGATGACGGCGCTGGGTCTGGGCGATATCGAGAGTTTCCCGTTCGTGGAGGCCCCCGACCGCCGGGCCATCCGCGACGGTATCGCCCTGCTCGAAGAGCTGGGCGCGCTGGCGCACGGCAGCACGAAATCTGTTGACGGCGAAGCTGATTCGGGTAAACATCTCACGCTCACGCCGATCGGGCGGGAGATGGCGCAGCTGCCGGTGGATCCTCGGATGGCGCGCATGCTCGTCGAGGCCCAGCGCAACGGGTGCCTCGACGAGGTGCTGATCATCGTCGCGGCGCTGTCGATCCAGGATGTGCGCGAACGGCCCGTCGAGCACCAGCAGGCGGCCGACACCCAGCACGCGCGCTTCGTCGTCGAGGGCTCGGACTTCCTGGCCTACCTGCGGCTGTGGGACTACCTCACCGAACAGCGGAAGTCGCTGTCGTCCAACCAGTTCCGGCGGATGTGCCGCGACGAGTTCCTGCACTACCTGCGCATCAGGGAGTGGCAGGACCTGCACGGTCAGTTGCGCACCATCGCCCGCGGGATGGGCTGGAACGACGCGGGCGCGAGCCGGGGACAGACGGACGCCCTCACCACCGAGGACGGTGCCGTCGGCGCAGGGGGCAATCGCGGACGGCGTGGCCGCGGACGCGGGAACTCCCCACGCGCGGTGGCGGAGCCGACCGCCGGAGCGAACACCACCTCCGGCCGGGCCGAGACCAAGGGCACAGACCCACGCCGGGCAGGTGGACGGTCTCGACGCGGTGGTGAGGCAGCGACAGGTGGGCAGCACCCAGCAGCCGCCACACCCGTTGGCGGGTCCTCGGATTCGGCAGACGACCATGCGATGCCGTGGCCGAGCGCACAGATCCATCAGTCGCTGCTGGCGGGCATGCTCTCGCATATCGGCGTGCGTGAGGCGGAATCGCGCGAGTTCCTCGGGGCCCGCAATGCGAAATTCATGATCTTCCCCGGGTCGTCGCTGGCCAAGAAGGCGCCGCGCTGGGTGATGGCGGCCGAACTGGTGGAGACCTCGCGGCTGTGGGGGCGGATCGCGGCGAAGGTGGAGCCGGAGTGGGCCGAACGGCTCGCCGGTGATCTGGTGAAACGCACCTACTCCGAACCGCATTGGTCGGCCAAGCGTGGATCGGCGCGTGCCTACGAGCGGGCGTCGCTGTACGGGGTGCCGCTGGTGACCGGGCGCCCGGTCGACTTCGGGCGCATCGACCCGGAGCTGTCGCGCGAGCTGTTCCTGCGCCATGCGCTGGTACAGGGCGAATGGCAGACGCGGCACGGGTTCTTCGCCCGCAATCGCGCCCTGATCGACGATGTGGCCGACCTCGAACATCGGGCACGGCGCCGCGACATCCTCGTCGACGACGAAGTGCTGTTCGAGTTCTACGACAAGCGCATCCCCGCCGATATCGTGTCGGTGCGCCATTTCGACAGCTGGTGGCGCAAGACCGAGCGCGATGACCCCGCGCTGCTGGACTTCTCGACCGACACCGTGGTCAATGCCGGTGTCGCCACCCTGGACCCGACCGATTTCCCCGACGCCTGGCGCCAGGGTGAACTCAGCTTCCCGCTGACCTACCAGTTCGAGCCGGGCCAGGACGACGACGGCGTCACCGCGCGGATCCCGGTGGAACAGCTCGCGCACGTGCGGGCGGTCGGCTTCGACTGGCTGGTGCCCGGCATGCGTGAGGAACTGGCCGCCGCGTTCATCAAAACGCTGCCGAAAACGTTGCGCCGCGCGGTCGTTCCCGCGCCGGACTTCGCGTCGGCGGCCCTGCGGGGGCTGACTCCGCGCGCCGAGCCGCTGCGCACCGGGCTCGCACGGGAGCTGTCCCGGCTGGGTGCGGTCACCATCACCACCGACGACCTCTCCCCCACCGCCCTGCCCGATCACCTGCGGATGACGTTCGCCGCAGTCGATCAGAGCGGCAAGGTACTGGCCAAGAACAAGAGCCTGCAACAGCTCAAATCGGCACTGGCCGATCAGGTTTCGGCATCGGTCGCGCGGGCGACCGCCGGCGCCGAACGCGCGCCGGCGACAGTGTGGACCTCCGAGTCGCTCGGTTCGGTCGCGCCGACCGTGAGCCGCGAAGTCGCCGGCCAGACCGTGACCGGGTACCCGGCACTCGTGCCCGAGGGCGAGGGCGTCGCGGTGCGTGTCCTGAGCTCGCCCGGCGAACAGGCGGCCGCGATGCGAGCGGGTGTGCGCACCCTGCTGCTCACCGCGATCCCCACCTCGACGCGGGCCGTCACCGCCGGACTGCCCGCCCGCGATCGGCTGGCACTGAGTCAGAACCCCGACGGTTCCCTGGACAAGCTGGTCGAGGACTGCCGGATCGCCGCCGCCGACGAACTGATCGCCAAGGCAGGCGGCCCGGTGCGCTCGCCGGAGGAGTTCGACAAGCTGGTGGCCGCCGTCCGCCCGCAACTGTCCACGGCGGTCGTCGCGCTGATCCGTACCGTCGTGCCCATACTGGCCGCTGCCCAGCAGGCGCGTGCCGCACTGGCCGACACCCTCGAATCCGATATCGCCGACGACGTGCGTCAGCAGCTCGACGACCTCCTGTTCTCCGGCTTCGTCGCCGAATGGGGCCGGGTGCGGCTACGCGAACTCCCGCGCTACCTCCTCGCGGCGGCCCAGCGCCTGGAATCACTTCCGGGTTCGGCGGTGCGCGACCGGCAGGCGATGGTCGAGGTGGACCGGATGCTCGCCGCCTACGACAAGCTCGTCGGCGCGCTGCCCCCGGCGCGCAAGAACGCCCGCGACGTCACCGAGATCTGGTGGATGATCGAGGAATTGCGAGTCAGCCTGTTCGCCCAGAAGCTGGGTACGCCGTATCCGGTGTCGGCCAAGCGCATCGAGAAGGCGATCAGCTCGATCCGGCGCTGAGACATCCGCCGCCGAAGCGACGCCGGGGCGTGGATCAGTCGGTCGCGGCGACCGCGCGAGCAGCCCGCATCTCGGTGATCTCGCGTTCGAAATCGGCTGCGCTGGTGAAGGATCGGTACACCGAGGCGAAGCGCAGGTAGGCCACCTCGTCGAGGTCGCGCAGGGGGCCGAGGATGGCGAGGCCGACCTCGTGGCTCGGCACTTCGGGAGATCCCTTGGCGCGCACCGCGTCTTCGACCTGCTGGGCGAGCAGGTTCAGGGCGTCGTCATCGACTTCACGACCCTGGCAGGCCCGGCGCACACCGACGATGACCTTCTCGCGACTGAACGGCTCGGTGACGCCACTGCGCTTGACCACCGACAGGATCGCGGTCTCGACGGTGGTGAATCGACGCGCGCAGCTCGGGCAGGAACGACGGCGGCGGATCGCGGTGCCCTCCTCGACTTCCCGCGAGTCGACGACGCGCGAGTCGGGGTGTCGGCAATACGGGCAATGCATCCGAGGGTTCCTTCGTCGATGCGCATTTCTATTCCATGGCTCTTGACAGGATACCGGTCAGGATGGCACAACCTGCCACTGCGTGGCCAGGTCCGCGATGATGTCGGGTAGCCGGGCGAGCATCCGGCCCCGGTCGAGCTTGACGGTGAACGGTTCGCGATACACCGTCACCGCGCGTGCCGCGTCGGTCGCGAGGTCGAGATGGCGCGGCAGCAGATCGGCGGTGATGTAGTCCCAGCGGGTCTCCCGGTCGGCCCAGTTGAACGCGGGCAGTGGCGTCCGCAGACCCATCGGCCGCCCCGCGGCGATCGGCGACCACACCGTGACCGGGGCGTACACGCCGGGAGCGCGGGTGCCGGGGACGGCGGGCTTGCCCGCGACCGTGGTGACGTAGGTGAGCACCCGGCCCATTCCGGCACGACCGCGTGCTGTCACATCCCACTGGTCGGCGATGATCTGGTTCTGTTCCCGATCGGCCATCGCGACCAGCGCGTCGCCGCGACCCGCTTCGGTGCCGCCGTCGATCCCGGTCCAGGCCACCCGCATGCCGTCGTCGAGCAGGCCGGCCGCGGACATCTCCTCGATGCCCGCCATCCCGTCGGCGAGATAGGCCTCGTGCATCGGGACCAGGTCGATGAAGATGTGCTTCTGCATGATCATCAGCCGGGTCTGATACCAGGCGAGGTCGGCGGCGGTCAGCCGGGGGCCGAGGGCGGCCAGGCCGCTGATATCGGCCGGGACGCCGGTGAGCAATTCGGGCGGGGTGGCACGCAACAGGTCGGCGACAGCGTTGCCGAGTTCGTGGATTCCGCCCACGGACACACCGGCGGCGACGTCACCGACGTCGAAGAAGCCGGCGGCGAAGGACGCGCCCGCGATGCCCGCCATGCCCGCCCAGTAGAGATCGGAGCGGGTGGCGGCGAGGCGGAAGTAGTTCACGTACACCTGGCTGAAGGTGGCGGAATTGGCCGCGACGCCACGCTCGGGCGCCCAGGCTTCGAGGTCGATCCCGGCGTTGTCGGTGGCGACGACGAGCCAGTACTGGTGCAGCAGCGTCGCGTACCGCGCCGGGTCGATGCCGTCCTCGCGCGCCTGGGCCAGTGCGTCCCGCAGGGGTTGCTGTGCCGAGGGCAGCGCCGGGTGCAGCCCGCCACCGTATTCGCCCACACCGTTGAGCGCGGGGAGGTCGAGATACTCGGTGTAGACGGGTACCGCGTGCGCGGCGGGTGCCAGTAGGGCACCGAGCACCACACCGAGCAGTAGAGCGATCGAGCAGCGGCGCACCGAGACCTCGCATCCGGGTTCGACCGGGGCCCCCGCCCCGATTCAGGATGCTCGTCACCGTAGCAACGTGTTCTAGTTTCAGGGTGTGATTCGTCGATACAGATGATCTCGGACAGTGTCGGAACCCGCTCCGAAAATGCTTCCGCGCAGCGATTTTCGACTCATCGCCCCGGCTCGGACCGCGCTCCGGACCCGAACCCGGCCTGCTCCGAGATTCCGGGCGTCGTCGAGTCGACGTGGTCGGCGAAACTACCCGCGCGCACGTGGGCGAGCCCGAGAAAGGCGACGACGATCAGCGCGGTCACCAGCGCCGTCACGGCGAGCGCGGCGAACCCGGCCTTGGCCTGCTCGACGCGATGCAGCGGATGGATGCCCCGCGCGTGGCCGGTACGCACGGGACCGCGGGCATAGAGCGAGAGGTCGCTGCGCGGCGCGCGGTGCCGCGGGCCGCGATCCGCCGTCGGCGGGCGAACGACCTCACGGGAACGGCGCACCGGCGCGCTGCGGGGCACGGTGGCGAAGGCGAGATCGAGTTCGGCGTCGGTGAGGTCGATCCGCCGGGGGACGCGGACGATGTCGGCGGGTTCGGCCGCGGGCAGGCCGTTGGCGGGCGGGCTCAACACGCCGGAGCGGACGATACTGCGTGCCACGCTCGCGGGCGCGGGCGCGGTCGCGACCCGGCGAGGCGAGGCGGAGCCTGCGATGGGCGCGGCCGACGATGCTTCGACGGCCTGGCGTTCGATGCCCGCCGGGCGCGACATCGCCGATCGAACCAAGGCGAAAGGTCGTGGGGCGCGGGCGGACCGGCGCCGGCGGAGCACGGGCTCCGGGGCGGCGGTGGGGTCTGTGGAACGCAGGGCGCTGGTTGCTGTGCTCATCGGAAGAACCTCCGGGGTGGTGTGCTCCGCTGCTGCGAGAAAGTACTGGTGAGGCGGCAATGCCTCCCGCTATTCGAACACCTGTGCGACGAACTGATGTTCGATTTCTACCAGATCCCCGCGCCGCTGTCAGCACGAAACGCCCGACATGCTCGAACAGATGTTTGATAGTTCGGCGTGGCACGACTAGCCTCGAGATGGCGAATTCGACAACTGGAAGGGCGGGACACGGTGACCCACACAGACGACACGGGTGACGAAAGCGGCACCGGCACCGTCACATCGGGATCCGGGACGGATCTCACCGTGCGTCAACGCACGGTCCTCGATGTCATCCGCTCCTCGGTGACCGAACGGGGCTACCCGCCCAGCATCCGTGAGATCGGCGACGCGGTCGGCCTCACCTCCACCTCCTCGGTGGCTCATCAACTGCGCGCCCTCGAACGCAAGGGCTACCTACGTCGCGACCCGAACCGACCGCGCGCGGTGAACGTCCGCGGACTCGACGAGGCGGTCCGCTCGGTCACCACGCTGCCCCAGCAGACCGACGAGGTCGACCCGAGCCGCCCGACCCCGACCTTCGTCCCGGTCCTCGGCCGGATCGCCGCCGGTGGCCCGATCCTGGCCGAGCAGGCCGTGGAAGACGTGTTCCCGCTGCCGCGCGAACTCGTCGGCGAGGGATCATTGTTCCTGCTCAAGGTCGTCGGCCAGTCGATGGTCGACGCGGCCATCTGCGACGGCGACTTCGTGGTGGTACGTCAGCAGAATGTCGCCGAGGGTGGCGACATCGTCGCGGCGATGATCGACGGCGAGGCCACCGTGAAGACTTTCAAACGCAGCGGTAAGGACGTGTGGCTGATGCCGCACAACCCGCATTTCGAGCCGATCCCCGGCAACGACGCGCAAATTCTGGGCAAGGTCGTCACCGTCATCCGCAAGGTCTAGCGGCGCGCGGTCGCGGTCATTTCCCAGATCAGCAGCTCGGCCGCGGTCACCGCGGTCACGCGGTGGCCGCCGGTCGCTGTCAGGCGGACGGCGTCGCCCTGCTCCAGGGTGCCGTAGCCCTCATAGTCGGCGGTGCCGCGAGCGAGGAAGACGTGACCGTAGGGCGCATCGGGGACCGTGACGGCCTGGCCGGGGTCCAGCCGCGCGACGTGGAAGGCGGCGTGGCGGTTGCCGATGCCGATCGCCGCCTCGCCGCGATGGCGCGCCATACCGGACGCCACCGGCACCAGGGCGTTGCGGGCGAGGTCACCCTCGATATCGAGTTCCTGGTAGCTCGGGGCGACGCCCGTCGCGTCCGGCGGGATCCACATCTGCACGACGTGCAGGCGCTCCTTCTCCCGGTAGCCTGCCCCGTTGCGCTCCGAATGCAGGATGCCCGCGCCCGCGCTCATCCGCTGCGCGAGGCCGGGGCGGATCAAGCCCGAGTGTCCGGTCGAATCCTGGTGCACCACGGTGCCTTCCAGCACCCAGGTGAGGATCTCGGTGTCGCGGTGCTGATGGGTGTCGAAGCCCTCGCCCGGGTCGACGATGTCCTCGTTGTGCACGAGCAGCAGCCCGTGCGCGTAGTCCTCGAGCACGAAGTTGCCGGTGGCCGGGAACGACTGCCGCGAGTCGAGCCATTCGTTGCGCCAGCGCCTGCGGTCGGCGCCGGGCACGACCTGGACCTGTTCTGTCACGATCATCGCCACCCTCTCATTATCCGGACCTCGGTCCGCATAACTGGGGTAACCAGATCGGCGCCGCGGGCATTCCACACCCCCGTGGGCGCGTCTGCCCCGGGGCGCCGATCCAGCCGCTCAGGCGGTCGCGGTCACCAGGGCAATGCGTTGCGCAGGCGGCCGACCAGCGTGCGACCGCTGTCACGCTCACGCTCGTTGAACAGGAACTGCAGTTCTTCCTCGAGGCCCTTGCGCACCACATCACGCAGATCGGCGGACGCACCGTCGATATCGTCGGCGTCCATCCACGGTGCGGGGTCGATCGGCGCGCCCGCCGAGAAGTAGAACCGTTCCGGGCGGGGCAGCGGCGTCGGGCCGACTCCCTTGACCAGCGGCGGGCTCAGCTCGGGATTGATCCCGAGCAGGCGGCAGGTCCAGCGCAGCGGCGACATCACCGGGTGCTGACCGTCGAAGACGATGTCGTAGGCATCGTCGATGCCGATCATCGCCAGCGGCACGATCGGCACCCCCGCCTGGATCGCCATCCGCGCGAAACCGGTGCGGCCCTCCCACTTCAGCTCGTACTTCTCGCCGCTGCGGCGAATCGCCTCCCGGCCACCACCGGGGAACACCACCACCGCCTCCCCGCGCTCGAGCAGCGCCAGGCAGTTCGAGCGGGTACCGCGCACCGCGCCGAAATGATGCAGGAAATCCCGCACGCCGGGCACCATCAGCACATGCTCGGCCAGACCGCGCACCAGCCTGCCGCGCACGCGCAGAATCTCCGGCATGATCAGCGGTGCGTCGATCCCGCCGAGCAGATTGTGGTTGGCCACGATCAGCACCGGCCCTTCGGCCGGAATATTGTCCAGACCGTAGAACTTCGGGCTGGTCCACGCCCGCAGCGGCGCGAGCACCGCTTCGAACGCGCGGATGTCCCATTCACTCGGCGCCGGGTTCAGCGGCGCTCCATCCGAGAGAACAGGGTCGCCCACCGCAACCCTGTCCTTCGTCACATTTTCCGTACCTTGATGGTCGTTCGACATAACACCCTCCTGCTGTCGATATTCGACCATAGCGTTCGAAAATACCTGTGTCGCATCGACATTTGTCCGCAACCGGCGGGCAAATCAGCGAAAAAGATCAGCTGAGCACCGGTTCCGCGGGACCGGAGTGCGCGTACTCGGACAGGGCGGCGGCCAACGCGTGCGGCACGCGCGCGCGAACCCGGGTACCGCCCTCCTCGTGCTCGGCGGTGACGATCCGGCCGTCCGCGTGGATGCGGGCGAGCAGGTCGCCACGGCTGTAGGGCAGCAGCACACTGACGTCGACGTCGAGTCCGCCGAGCACCTCCGAGAGCCGCTCACGCAACTCTTCCACGCCCGCGCCGGTCTGGGCGGAGACGAACGCCGCCTGCGGCAGCATGCCGCGCAACCGGGTGAGCTCGTTCGGGTCGGCGGCGTCGATCTTGTTGACCACCAGCAGTTCCGGCGGCGCGGGCGTGCCCTGCTCCCTGATCACATCGGTGATCACCTCGCGGACCGCCTTGATCTGTTCGAGCGGCAGCGGGTCGGCGCCGTCGACGACGTGCAGCAGCAGATCGGCGCCGGTGACCTCTTCCAGGGTCGAGCGGAAGGCCTCGACCAGCTGGGTCGGCAGGTGACGGACGAAACCGACGGTGTCGGTGAACACCATCTCGCGGCCGTCGTCGAGCGCGGCCCGGCGGGTGGTCGGGTCCAGGGTGGCGAACAGCGCGTCCTGCACGAGCAGGCCCGCGCCGGTGAGCGCGTTCATCAGACTGGACTTGCCCGCGTTGGTGTAGCCGACGATCGCGATCGAGGGCACCCCGCTCTCGGTGCGGCGCGCGCGCATGGTGTCACGGGCGGTCTTCATCTCCCGGATCTCGCGGCGCAGTTTGGCCATCCGTTCGCGGATGCGGCGACGATCGGTTTCGATCTTCGTCTCACCGGGACCACGGGTGCCTACGCCACCGCCGGCGCCGCCCGCCCGGCCACCGGCCTGACGAGACATCGACTCACCCCAGCCGCGCAGGCGCGGCAGCATGTACTCCATTTGCGCCAGCGCGACCTGGGCCTTGCCCTCGCGAGAGGTGGCGTGCTGGGCGAAGATGTCGAGGATCAGCGCGGTGCGGTCGATGACCTTCACCTTGACGACCTTCTCCAGCGCGGTGAGCTGCGCGGGCGTGAGTTCACCGTCGCAGATCACCGTGTCGGCGCCGGTGTCGAGAACGACCGTGCGCAGCTCTTCGGCCTTGCCGGAGCCGATGTAGGTGGCCGGGTCGGGCTTGTCGCGGCGCTGGATCAGCCCCTCGAGCACCTCCGAGCCCGCCGTCTCGGCGAGCGCGGCCAGTTCCACCATGCTCCCCTCGGCCTGGACCGAACTACCGCTGGTCCAGACACCGACCAGCACCACGCGCTCGAGGCGTAGCTGGCGGTACTCGACCTCGGTGATGTCGGTGAGCTCGGTGGACAGCCCGGCGACGCGTCGCAGCGACGTGCGCTCGTCGAGCTGCATCTCGCCGACGGTCGGATCGGCCGCCCAACCGGGCTGTTTCATGCGGGCCGCGTGGCGGGCCAGCGCATCATCGACGTCACCGCGATCGGCGGCCACGTCGGGATCGGCCGCGGTGGTGTGCTCGGCCGATGTGGATTCTGTGGGTTCTACTGGTTTCGTCATACGCTCTCTATGCTGCCACGTCCGGGTGACAGCGTGCACGCGGTTATCGGTGCTACTGCGCGTCCCACCAGGACTGCGACAGACTTCCCGAGGCCACCAGTACCGAGGGACCGCGCAACCAGGCACGCCCGTCGGCGATCCCGACACGCACCTGCCCGCCCGGCACACGCACGGTGACCTCGCCGGATTCGGTGCCGATCGACACACCGGCGGCGGTCAGCGCGGCAGCCGCGGCGGCCACGGTGCCGGTGCCACAGGAACGGGTTTCGCCGACGCCGCGTTCGTACACGCGCATGTCGACGGTGTTGTCCGCGTCGAGCGCGGTGAGGATCTCGACGTTCACCCCGTGCGGGAACAGGTCGGGGTCGAAGCCCGGGGAAACGCTCAGGTCGAGTTTGGCGAGCGCGTCGACGGTCAGACTGTCGTCGACGCAGGCCAGATGCGGATTGCCGACATCGATGCCGATGCCGGCCAGTGCCCAGCCCGCCAGGGTCGCGGTGGACGGGCCGAGTTCGCGGACGACGCCCATGTCCACCGTCACCTCACCGTCGGTCCGGCCGGCGGCGTGCACCACGACCGGACGGGCGCCCGCACGGCTGCCGACGACGTACTCGGCGCGCTGTTCGAGCCCGGTGGCATTGAGGTAGTGCGCGAAGACCCGCACTCCGTTGCCACACATCTCGGCGATCGACCCGTCACCGTTGCGGTAGTCCATGAACCAGTCGTCGGCGCCGACGCCCTCCGGCAGCGCTTCCAGCACACCGGCGGCGAGCAACGCACCGGCCTTCGCCACGCGCAACACGCCGTCGGCGCCGAGGCCACGCTGCCGGTCGCACAGTGCGGCGACGCGGTCGGCTGTCAGGTCGAGGCGCACCTCGAGGTCGGGCAGCACCACGAAGTCGTTCTGGGTGCCGTGGCCCTTGCTGAATTCGATGTCGGACACGTCCGTCATTCTCCTCTGCGCCGTCGACGGTTTCACTACCGGGCGAAGGTACGCCGCTGCCGGGCGATCTCGTAGAGGCTGATCGCCCCCGCCGACGGCGCGCCGAGTGAACTGGCGGTGCCGCCCATCGGGATGGTGACCAGGTCGTCGCACGCGTCGGCCCAGGCCGAGCTCATGCCGGTGGTCTCGTTGCCGACGACCAGGATCGTCGCCTCGGTGAAGTCGTGGTCGTAGATCGTGCCCGGCGCGTGTTCATCGGTGCCGACGATGCGGGTGGGGATGCCGCGCGCCGCCTGGCGGTCCCGGAATTCGAGCACCTGCCCGGGGCCCGCCGCGCGCAGCACCGGCACGGCGAACAGCGAGCCGGTCGAGGCGCGCACGGCCTGCGGGTCGAACTGGTCGGCGCCGTGGCCGGTCACGATCACCCCGGACGCGCCGAACGCATCGGCCGAGCGGATCAGGGTGCCGAGGTTGCCGGGCGAGTTCGGGCGATCGAACACGACGACCACCGGAGCGTCCTCCCCCGGCTCACCGGGTGCGTAGTCGGCCAGGTCAGGGTGTCGCGACACCGCGACCGCCACGATCTCCGGTGCGCTCGCCGCCTTCTCCCCCAACTCCGCCATGAGCTCGGGCACGAGGCCCACCTGCGGCACGTCGGCGGTGTCGAGGATCTCGCGCGCCCAGCTCGACAGCTCGGGGCCACCGAGCCGGTAGAGCATGGTTTCCAGCGGCCAGTCATTGGCCAGCGCCTGCGTGATCGGGCGCACGCCTTGCACGAGAAACCGGCCGTCACGATGACGTTTTGTCCGGTTGTTGAGGTATGCCTGCCACACCTGCACCGAGGCGTTGCGGGTACTCACTCGTCGCGTCACTGCGCTGTCCGTCCTATCGGGTCGGTGTTCGCTGGGGAGAGCAGGGCCAGCGCGGTCGCGGCGAGCTCGGGATCGGCACCGTCTACCCAGGAGACCCTGGGGTCACGGCGAAACCACGACCGCTGCCGTCGCACGTAGCGGCGGGTGCCGATCAGGGTGCGTTCGCGGGCGTGGTCGAGGTCGTATTCGTCGTCGAGGTAGGCCAGCACCTGGGCGTAGCCGATCGCGCGGCGGGCGGTCTGGCCTTCGCGCAGGCCCCGGTCGATCAGTCCGCGGACCTCGTCGACCAGACCGTGTTCGAACATCAGGGCGGTGCGGGTCTCGATGCGGGCATCGAGGGCGGCGGTCTCCCGGTCGACGCCGAGAATCGCGGCGTTCCAGCGCGGGGCGCCGATTGTCGGGGCCGAGGCGGCGAACGGGCGACCGGTCAGCTCGACCACCTCGAGCGCGCGCACCATGCGCCGGCCGTCGGTGGGCAGAATGGTCGCCGCGGCGACCGGGTCGGCCTCCCGCAACGCCGCGTGCAGCGCCTGCACCCCGCCCTCCGCCAGGAGCGCTTCCCAGCGGGCGCGGACCTCGGGGTCGGTGGCCGGAAAATCCCACTCGTCGAGCAGCGCCTGCACGTACATCATCGAACCGCCGACGATGACCGGGGTCTTTCCGCGCGCCATGATGTCCTCGACGACGGCGCGGGCCGCGCTCTGGTAGGCGGCGACGGTCGCGGTCTCGGTGACGTCGAGCACGTCGAGCAGGTGGTGCGGGACGCCACGCCGCTGGTCGGGCGGCAGTTTCGCGGTGCCGACGTCCATTCCGCGATAGAGCTGCATCGCGTCGATGTTGACGATCTCGCCGCCGAGTTCGGTGGCGAGATCGAGGGCGAGGTCGGATTTCCCGGTGGCGGTGGGGCCGACGACCGCGATCGGTCTGCTCGTCACTCGTCGATCCCTTCCCGTCCACCCGGTTGCCACACGCTCACGTCGTAGCCGACGCCATAGGGTGCGCCCTGGTACAGGGTACGGACCCGCGGATCGGCCGAATCGGCGGCGAACAGACCGCCGAGGACCTGGTAGGCGGCGCGTCCCTCGACGAGCAGCGCCGCACACAGTTCCGGGTCGAGCGCGGCCAAACCGGCCCGCGAACCCGTGCGCAGCGCCGCGTCGAGGTCGTGCTGAACAGCGGTGGCCCGCTCGTCGAGATAGCCGGGCGACTTGACCGTCAACGTCGCGGCACCGTCCGCGACGACGAGCACCGCGCACGGGTCCTGCTCGCTGTCCAGCTCGGCGCGCAACGCGGCGCCCGCCGCGGCGCACTCGGTGGCCGACGTGCCCGCGGCGAACAGCCGGGCCCGCACCGAGATCCGGGGCGCGGCCTGCTCCCGCAACCATCCGGCGACCAGTACCGGAAGGGGAAGCTGAGCGTCTGCTGGACCGGTGCCCTCGCCCGCCGGACCGAGCCCGACGACGACATCGGCGCCGAACCCACGGAAGGTCCCCCGGGTCGCCGAACCGTAGGTCAGGTCATGGCTACCGACCCCGACGACGACCCACCGGCCCGCGGCCTCGGCGAGGGCCGCGGCGGCGTCGAGGGCAGCCGCGCGCAGCACCACGGTCGGATCGTCGGGATCGCTGCCGGACACCGGGACTCGCCCACACAGTTCGGGCACCAGCATCGGCGGCGACGGGACCAGGGCCGCTATCGAGAACACGCGGTAACCGTAGCCGCAGCGCGCACCGGGGCCCACATCCGGCGCGGCGCGGGCGCGCGGCGGTCTGCGAGTGTCCGGCGTAGTGATGCCCGCCGAGATTGCTAGTGTTTTCAGGTGCGACTACCCACGTCGTCCGGGACGAAATCCCAGGAAATCCGCTATTCGATCCTCCGGATCGATGGTTTCCGCGGCTCGAACCGGGTTCAATGGGATGTGCTAGGGCGTAACCAGGCAGCCGTGACGCGCGGCAGGGACGGAGAGCAATGACCGACAGCAACGGAACCGCGAAGCCCACCCCAGGTCCGGCCCCGCGACCGTCCGGTACCCCCAAGCCCGGCGGGAATGCTCCGCGTCCGCCGAAACCCCATGCCGTGAAACCGGCGCCGGGCCCCGATCAACCGCATCCGCACGCCGTGATCGTGCCGAGTGCCACCGACCCGAGCAAGTGGGGCCGGGTCGACGAAGACGGCACCGCGTGGGTGCGGACCGCGGAGGGCGAACGGATCGTCGGCTCCTGGCAGGCGGGCGACGTCGCCGAGGGCTTGGCGCACTTCGGCCGCCGCTTCGACGATCTGGCGACCGAGGTCGCGCTGCTCGAGGCCAGGCTGGCCGCGGGGGCCGACGCCCGCAAGACCAAGGCCGCCGCGCTGGCACTGGCCGAGACGCTGCCGACGGCGGCCGTCATCGGCGATATCGACGGCCTCGCCGCCCGGCTACAGGTCATCACCGAACACTCCGAGGAAGCCGCCGCGCACGCCAAGGAGGAGAAGGACCGCGCCCGCCACGAGCACACCGAGCGCAAGGAAGCCCTCGCCGCCGAGGCCGAGCAGATCGCCGCCGAATCCACCCAGTGGAAGGCCGCGGGCGACCGGCTGCGCGAGATCCTCGACGAGTGGAAGTCGATCCGCGGGGTCGACCGCAAGGTCGACGACGCGCTGTGGAAGCGCTATTCCAAGGCCCGTGAGGCGTTCAACCGCCGGCGCGGCGCCCACTTCGCCGACCTCGACCGCGAACGCGCCACCGCCAAGACGCGCAAGGAAGAGCTGTGCGTGCGCGCCGAGGAGCTGGCCGACTCCACCGACTGGACCGGCACCGCCGCGGTGTTCCGCGACCTGCTCACCGAGTGGAAGGCCGCGGGCCGGGCACCGCGCGAGGCAGACGAGTCGCTGTGGCGACGGTTCAAGAGCGCCCAGGATGTGTTCTTCGCCGCCCGCAACGCGGCGGTCAGCGAGCGCGACGCCGAGTTCGATCACAACGCCGCCGCCAAGCTGGAACTGCTGGCGGCCTACGAGCACATCGACCCGGCCAACGGTGTGGACGCCGCCCGCAACGCGCTGCGCGAGCTGCAGGACAAGTGGGACGCCATCGGCAAGGTCCCCCGCGAGCGCATGCAGGAGCTCGAAGCCAAGCTGCGCGCCATCGAGAAGCGGGTTCGCGACGCGGCCGATCAGCAGTGGCGTCGTTCCGATCCCGAGGCCGTCGCGCGGGCCGCACAGTTCCGTGAGCGGGTGGCCCAGTTCGAGGAGCAGGCCGCCAAGGCCACCGCGGCGGGCAAGAAGCGCGATGCGGAGAAGGCGCTCGAGCAGGCACAGCAGTGGCGCGAATGGGCCGAAGCAGCAGAGGGTGCGGTCAGCAATCTCTGAGTGAGACAGAAAGAAACCCCCGACCGATCCGGTCGGGGGTTTTCTTGTCTCGCAGGACTATTCGCCGCTGAGTCGCTTGCGGTCGCGATCTTCGGCTTCGCGGGCCGCCGTGCGGCGCTGTTCCTCCGCGGCGAGTTGCACGGCGGTGCGACTCCACACCACACGAACCCAGTGGAAGGTGAGCACCATGATCGCGAGGGTGCCCAGGATCAGGCCGATCCCCGGACCCGCGCCCTGATAGTTGCCGAGACCGGGGGTCTGGCGGTGCCAGATCGAGAGCACACCGAACACCGAGCCGACGGCCGACCCCGCGCAGGCGACCCAGGCCAGTATCCAGCGACGGGTGGTCAGCGCCAGCAGCGAGAAGCCGACACCGAAGACGATGACCAGCCACACGAAGATCCGCGACGGCAAGCCGATGTGTTCGACCCCCGCCGCGTCGGTGTCGAGCAGCACGTCGAAGCCGCGCGCCGTACCCGCGGTCGGTAGGACCAGCGAGATCAGCAGCGCGAAGACCGCGCCCGCCACTACCAGCGCTCGCGCGCCGGGGTCGATCTCACCGGCGATGCGGCGCTCGACCGCGTCGAGTTCACCGCGGAATTGTTCGAAATCCTCGTCGTTGCGCGCCGGGTTCACCGCGTGTCCGCTCCTGTCCACAGGCTGGTCGTTGGCGGGTCCCACTGTGCCATCACCGGACGCGCCGTTCGCATCCGACCCACTACGACCGGTAGTAGATTCGTCGTCGCTCACGACGAGCACCCCGTCGAACAGCCGCTCTCGACCGTCTCGATGACCGGTGCGCCGATCCGGGGCAACCCGAGCCCGACACCGATCGGCGCCGTTTTGGGCGTGATTCCACGTTCGTGCGCGTCACCGGCGGCAGTGCGCCGATGCGACTTCACCGCGCTGTCGGCGATGAGATGGTGCGGCGCCGCCTCGGTGATGTCGACGGTGACGACGTCGCCCGGCCGGATGCCGGTCACGTCGCCGGGCCGGAAGTGCACCAGCCTGCCGTCGCGCGCACGACCGCTCATCCGTGCGGTCACCGCGTTCTTCTTGCCCGCGCCCTCGGCGACGAGCAGTTCCACCTCGGTGCCGATGAGCGCCTGGTTGTTCTCCCAGGAGACCTGGTCCTGCAAGGCGATCAGGCGTTCGAAGCGTTCCTGCACGACCTGCTTGGGCAGCTGGTCGGGCAGGTCGGCGGCCGGAGTTCCGGGACGCTTGGAGTACTGGAAGGTGTAGGCGCTGGTGAAGCGGGCCCGGCGGACCACGTCGAGGGTCTCGAGGAAGTCCTCCTCGGTCTCGCCGGGGAAGCCCACGATGATGTCGGTGGTGATCGACGCGTGCGGCATCGCGGCGCGCACCTTGTCGATGATGCCGAGGAAACGCTCCTTGCGGTAGGAACGGCGCATCGCTTTCAGCACCCGATCCGAACCCGATTGCAGCGGCATGTGCAGCTGCGGGCAGACGTTCGGGGTGGCTGCCATCGCCTCGATGACATCGTCGGTGAACTCCGCGGGATGCGGGGAGGTGAACCGCACGCGTTCGAGGCCCTCGATCTGTCCGGTCGCACGCAGCAGCTGCGCGAACGCGCCGCGGTCGCGCGGCTGCTCGGGATCGACGAAGTTCACGCCATAGGAATTGACGTTCTGTCCGAGCAGGGTCACTTCCAGCACGCCCTGGTCGACCAGCGCCCGCACCTCGGCGAGCACGTCTCCCGGACGGCGATCCACTTCCTTGCCGCGCAGCGAGGGCACGATGCAGAACGTGCAGGTGTTGTTGCAGCCCACCGAGATCGACACCCAGCCCGCGTACGCCGACTCCCGCTTGGCGGGCAGCGTCGAGGGGAACGCCTCGAGCGATTCGAGGATCTCCACCTGCGCCTGCTCGTTGTGGCGGGCCCGCTCGAGCAGCACCGGCAGCGAACCGATGTTGTGGGTGCCGAACACCACGTCGACCCACGGCGCCTTGCGCACCACGGTCTCGCGGTCCTTCTGCGCCAGGCAGCCGCCGACGGCGATCTGCATGCCGGGGCGCCCCTGCTTGACCGGGACCAGCTGACCGAGGGTGCCGTAGAGCTTGTTGTCGGCGTTCTCGCGCACCGCACAGGTGTTGAACACCATCAGATCGGGCGTCTCGCCGGTGGCGGCCTTGATATAGCCCGCGTCCTCGAGCAGCCCGGACAGGCGTTCGGAGTCGTGCACGTTCATCTGGCAGCCGAATGTGCGAACCTCATAGCTGCGCTGCGCCACAGAGCTGTGCTGCGTCGCGCCCTCAGTCGCGTCCTGAACCGTCGAATCCACCTGTCCAGGGTACGGGCAGCCCCGAGTGTGATGCGCGTCACGGTTGCGTTCGCACGATAATACGCAAAGGTAACGGGCAGCCGCCGGGTTACCAGCAGGTGTCGTTTCGGCGTGCCGTCACGGCATGTCTTCGAAAGCCGGGCAATTCTCCAGAATGGACATAAGGTTTCTGACCATGACCGACGACGCCGCACCCGCGAACGGGAACGCCGACGCCGCAGCCACCACCGCTGCTCCGCCGATGATCTCGATGCGCAACGTGGACAAACACTTCGGTGAGCTCCATGTCCTGCGCGATATCCACCTCGAAGTGCCCCGTGGGCAGGTCGTGATCGTCCTGGGCCCGTCGGGTTCGGGGAAATCCACCCTGTGCCGCACGATCAATCGCCTCGAACCGATCGACTCCGGTGACATCGCCATCGACGGCGTCGCACTGCCCGACGAGGGCAAAGCTCTCGCCGCGCTGCGCGCCGAGGTGGGCATGGTGTTCCAGTCGTTCAACCTGTTCGCGCACAAGACCATCCTCGAGAACGTGATGCTGGCGCCGACGAAGGTCCGTGGGAAGAAGAAGGAAGAGGCGCGCAAGCACGCCCTCGCCCTGCTCGAGCGGGTCGGCATCGCCAACCAGGCCGACAAGTACCCGGCCCAGCTCTCGGGCGGCCAGCAGCAGCGCGTGGCGATCGCCCGCTCACTGGCCATGGATCCCAAGGTCATGCTGTTCGACGAGCCGACCTCGGCGCTGGACCCCGAGATGGTCAACGAGGTGCTGGACGTGATGGTGGCCCTCGCCAAGGAAGGCATGACCATGCTCGTGGTCACCCACGAGATGGGCTTCGCGCGCCGAGCGGGCGACCGCGTGCTGTTCATGGCCGACGGTGAGATCGTCGAAGACGCCGCGCCCGAAACATTCTTCACCGCACCGAAATCCGAACGCGCCAGGGACTTCCTGGGCAAGATTCTCAGCCACTGACTCGCAGCACCATTGTCACAAGGAGAAGGAAACTCATGAGGATCAATCGTGCGATGCGCGTCGGAATCGGCGCAGCGGCACTGGCATTGGCAGCCACCGTCACCGCGGGTTGTGGTGGCGGTAGCGACAAGTCCGCCCTCGAGAACGCCCAGGACGGCAAGCTGACCATCGGCATCAAGTTCGATCAGCCGGGTCTGGGACTGCGCAACACCGACGGCACCTACAGCGGCTTCGACGTCGACGTCGCCAAGTACGTCGCCGACAAGCTCGGGGTGAAGCCGGAGAACGTCACCTTCAAGGAATCGCCGTCGGCGCAGCGCGAGACGCTGATCGAGAACGGCCAGGTCGACCTCGTCGTGGCCACCTACTCGATCAACGACAAGCGCAAGGAGAAGGTCGATTTCGGCGGCCCGTACTACATCGCGGGCCAGGACCTGCTGGTGCCCGCCGCCAACACCGACATCACCGGCCCCGACTCCCTCGCGGGCAAGAAGGTCTGCTCGGTGAAGGGCTCCACCCCGGCCCAGAACATCGAGAAGAACTACCCGCAGGCGCAGCTGCAGACCTACGACACCTATTCGCTGTGCATCGAGGCGATGCGTAGCGGCGCGATCGACGCGGTCACCACCGACAACGTCATCCTCGCCGGTTACGCGGCGCAGTCGCCGGGCACCTTCAAGCTGGTGAACAAGACCTTCACCACCGAGAAGTACGGCATCGGCCTGAAGAAGGGCGATTCGGAGCTGCGCGGCAAGGTCAACGACGCCATCCAGGCGATGATCGATGACGGTTCGTGGAAGGCCGCGCAGGAGAAGAACTTCGCGGGTACCGGTATCGCGGTGCCCGCACCGCCGACCATCGACCGCTACTGATCAACCACTGACCATCGGTGGCCCGGGGTTTCCCGGGTCACCGATGCGGTGTTGTCCTGCTGGCTTTCACACCGATCGGAGGACGCGCGTCCGTGTTCGACCTGATCTCGAGGTATGACAACCAAATCCTCGATGCGTTCTGGGTAACCATCAAACTCACCTTCTTCTCGGCGATCGGTGCGCTCGTCATCGGTACCGTCGTCGCCGGCATGCGCGTATCCCCGATTCCGGTCGCGCGCTGGGTCGGCGCGGCGTATGTGGCGGTCTTCCGCAACACTCCGCTCACCCTGATCCTGGTATTCACCTCGCTCGGCCTGTACAGCACCCTCGGGTGGAAACTCGGCAGTGACGAGATCAAGGTCATCAACTACCGCTGGGCGATCATCGGGCTGAGCGTCTACACCGCCGCCTTCGTCTGCGAATCGCTGCGTTCGGGCATCAACACCGTCGCGCTCGGCCAGTCCGAAGCGGGCCGGTCACTGGGCTTCGGATTCGCCCAGAACCTGCGGTTGATCGTGCTGCCCCAAGCCTTCCGGGCCGTCATCGCACCCCTGGGCAGTGTGCTGATCGCGCTGACCAAGAATTCGACGGTCGCCTCCGTCATCGGCGTCGCCGAAGCCGCGTACCTGATGGGCGCGATGATCGAGAACGAAGCCGCCATTCTCACCATCGGTGCGATCTTCGCGCTCGGCTTCGTCGTCCTCACCCTGCCGACCGGGCTGTTGTTCGGCTGGCTGGCCAAGCGATACGAGGTGGCACGATGAGCGGCGCTTCGGTTCTGTTCGACGCTCCGGGGCCCCGCGCGCGGCTGCGTCACAACCTGTACTCGGTTCTGGTCGTCGTCGTGCTGGTGGGCGCGGGCTGGTGGCTCTACGACGCGTTCGCCGACAAGGGCCAGTTCACCGCGGCCAAATGGAAGCCGTTCCTCGAGTCCGAGATCTGGGAAACCTATCTCCTGCCCGGTCTGGAAGGCACCCTCACCGCCGCCGTGATCTCGATCATCGGCTCGGTGTTGTTCGGCATGATCTTCGGGATCCTGCGCCTGTCGGACCACGCGTGGGTGCGCTGGGTCGCGGGCACGATCGTCGAGCTCGCCAGGGCGATCCCGGTGCTGATCCTGATGATCTTCCTGTTCGCGGTGTTCGGCGACTACGACCTGTTCCCGTCCGATCAGCTGGCGCTGGCCGCGGTGGTCATCGCGCTGATCATCTACAACTCCGCGGTCATCGCCGAGATCGTGCGCGCGGGCATCAAGTCCCTGCCCAAGGGACAAACCGAAGCCGCCGTGGCGCTGGGTCTGCGCAAGAACCAGCTCATGCGGCTGATCCTGCTGCCGCAGGCCATCACGGCCATGCTGCCCGCACTGGTCTCGCAGATGGTCGTTGTCCTCAAGGACACCGCGCTGGGCTACCAGATCACCTACGTGGAGCTGGTGCGGTCGGGTCAGCAAGAAGGCGCGTCGTTGCAGAACACGATCCCCGCGCTGATCGTCATCGCGCTGATCATGATCTCGCTCAACATGGCGCTGAGCTTCCTGGCCACCACACTGGAAAAGCGGTTGCGGTCGCGGAAGAAGAGCGGTGGCGCGGTGCTGGCCGCCGACTCGATCCTCGCCGACGCCGCACCCGGCGTGGACATCACCAAGAAGTAGTCCCACACACGACAATCGGGGCCCGATCCGTCCGGATCGGGCCCCGATTGTCGTTTCCTAGTCCTCGCCGATGAGGCCGAATTCGCGCAGCAGTGGCCCGATCTCGGTGTCGTCGAGCTTCTTCAGCAGTCGATTGCGGACGAACTCCGGTCCGGGCAGGCTCATCTCCTCGCCGTCGCGCAACTTGCTGGTCGCCGCCAGGAGCGAGCGGATGTCGTAGGTGGAGCCGAAGACCTCCGGCACGCCCCGCTCGACACCGAGCAGCGTGTAGGCCGCCTCCATACCGGTGCGCACCGAGTACTCGGTGGTGAAGATGCAGTCTCGGGTGGTCTCCGCGAACTGCCCGATGAAGGCGAAGTTCACCGCACCCGCCGGCACCACATCGGGGCGGTCACCGGCCTGGCGCGGCATGAAGAACGCGGTGACATACGGCATCATCACCGGGACGCACGTCGCGGCGTCCGCGGCCATCTCCGGGATCTCGGCTTCGGGAACACCCAGGTGGTACAGCCATTCCTGGGTGATCTCCGCGCCCGTGCAGTCCTGCATCGACTTCTTCACGAAATCGCCGGGACGGTCGACGAACAGCGCGTAGACCCACACCACGATCTGGTCGGCGGGCTGCTGCTTGAAGTGCGGCTGCCGGTTCACCGTCCAGCTCATCAGCCAGGACGAGTCCTTCGCCGTCACGATGCCGCCGGTGACCACGTTGCCGCTGAACGGGTCTCGCTTGCAGATCTTCTGGATATAGCGGGGAATGCGTTCGTCGAGGGTGGTGACCGTGGCCGACTCCCACTTGGTCTCCGGGATGTGGCCGCCGAAGACCTCCGGATGGCCGAACGCGGGGTCCTTGGCGGCGATGCGCCGCCACAGATCCCAGGCCGGGGCAGGTCCCTCGTCCAGCTGTGCGGGAGTGTGCTGATCGCCCTCGTTCGAGTTCTCGGTGAGCCGTCTCCTCTGTCCGTTCCGGAAAGTCGAGCGGGACTACTCGCTGTAGCGGTAGAACCCCTCTCCTGTGGCGGCACCGAGCTTGCCCTTGTCGATGTAGTTCTCCTTGAGCCAGGCCGCGAGCTTCTTGTGGGCGTCGCTGCCGTTGATCAGGATGTTGTACGGAGTGGTCAGGCCGACGATGTCGAGGATCTGGAACGGGCCCATGGGCGCGCCGGTGGCGATGCGCCAGGTCTCGTCGACCGCGGCGGGTTCGGCGTATCCGCCCGCAGCGAGCTCGATTCCGGAATTCAGGAACGGCACCAGCAGCGAGTTGAGAACGTAACCCGCCTTCTCCTTGTGCAATTCGATCGGCACCATGCCGATGGCCTTCGCGAACTCGACCACGGCGGCGAACACCGCCGGATCGGTCCGTTCGGTGCCCATCACCTCGGCGGTGTTGAACTTCCAGACGTGGTTGGCGAAGTGCAGCGCCAGGAACCGATCGGGGCGCCCGGTGTAGTCGACGATGTCGCTGGGCAGCAGCGTCGAGGAATTCGTCGCGAACACGGTGCGTTCGGGCGCGAGCGCACCGAGCTTGCCGTACAGGTCGCGCTTGATCTCGAGTACCTCCGGCACCGCCTCGATGATGAGGTCCGCCTCGACCGCCGCGGTGGCCAGGTCGGTGGTCAGGGTGATGCGCGCCGCGGTCGCCGCGGTGTTGCTCGCATCGGCGCCTGCCACGTCCTGCTGATACACCGCGGCGAGTCCATCGAATCGGGTGCGTGCGGCGGTGAGCGCCGCGTCGTCGATGTCGTAGGCGGTGACGTCGAACCCGTGGAAGGCGGTCTGGAACGCGATCTGGGATCCGAGCACCCCCGTCCCGAGGACTGTCACCTTGCGGAATTCGATGGTCATGCGTCAGCCTCCCAGTCTGGACGCGGGCACCCCCACCGCTGCGCGTCCTGGTTTCCGGTGTCTCTACCGCCGTCCATCATGGACCGAGAAGCTGAGGCGTTGGTGTGAGCGACCCACGCGTTCCGGACATGTCGGGCAGATGCTGGTAACAGTTCGGCAAACCGGCACAGCGGGTCAGCCGGCGGTGACGAGGCCCTCGGCGACCATCCAGTCACGGGCGACATCGGCGGGTTCGCGACCGTCGATGTCGACCTGACGGTTGAGTTCGGTGATCACCTCGTTGGTGAGGCGGGCAGAGATCGGTGCCATCACCTGTACGACCTGGGGGTGCGTGTCGGCGAAATCGCGGTGCATGACCAGCGATGCGTTGTACTTCGGGAAGAAGGCCTTGTCGTCTTCGAGGAGCACCAGTTCGAGCGCGGGGATGCGGCCGTCGGTGGCCGCGACCGAGCCGAAGCGGCACTGCTTCGCGTCGGCGGTGGCCTGGTAGACGAGCGCGTCCTGGACGATCTGGCGCTGGGCCTTGCCCTGGTCGATCCCATAGGCGGCGGCCAGACCGGGATAGCCGTCCGGGCGGACGTTGAACTCGGTGCCGACACAGGTGGCCGCCGCGCCTGGATCTTTCGCGAGGAGTTTCGCGTAGTCCGAGAGCGTGCGCACGCCGGTTTCCTCGGCGGTGCCCTTGCTCGTGACGAGGGCGTAGGTGTTGTTCATCGGCGCCATCGCCGCCCAGACCATGTTGTGTTCGGCCAGGTCGGCGTCACGGACCGCGTCGAACTGCGCCGCCTCGGTCGGGATCGGCTTCTCCTTGCCGAGGTAGTTGATCCAGCCGGTGCCGGTGTAGTCGTAGGCGATGTCGATCTGGCCGTTCAGTTGCGCGTCGCGCAGGCTGTTGGAGCCTTGGATATTGGTCAGGTCACGCACATTCGCGCCCGCGGCCGTCAAGGCGAATTCGATCATGAAGCCGAGGATGTTGGCCTCGGTGAAGTCCTTGGAGCCCACCGTCACCGCGACACCGTCGAGTTCTGGCACCGGCTCGATACTGCCCGGTCCCACGGGCAGCGGCACCGAACCGCCCGACTGCAGACCGCAGCTCGCGAGCACCAGCACGCTCAGGACCGGGGCCAGCCCGCGCAACAATCCGGTGAATCTCACCGCAACCCCCTCGGACCGAGGAACTGTTCGGCCAGTGCGCCCAGCCAGTCGACGAACAGCGCCAGCGCGACGGCGAGCACCGCGCCGAGCGTCAGGGTCACGGTGTCGCGCAGTTTGTAGCCGGTGTCGATGAGAATGCCGAGTCCACCCGCGCTCACCATGAACGACAGGGTGGCGGTGCCGACGGCCAGCACCAACGACGTCCGCAGGCCCGCCAGGATGTAGGGCACCGCGAGCGGGAACTCGATGCGGCGCAACACGAGTCCCGCCGACATGCCCTGCCCCCGGCCCGCATCGATCAGGGCGGGGTCGACCTCCTGGTAGCCCAGGATCGTATTGCGCAGCACCGGCAGCAGCGAGCAGAACGCGATCGGCGCGACACCCACCCAGAACCCGGTGGTGCGGGTGACCAGGTAGCACAGCACGATCAGCCCGATCGCCGGAGCCGATGCGCCGATATTGGCGATGCCGACGAAAATTGGTGCCAGACGGCGGAATCGGGACCTGGTGAGCACTGTCCCGAGCGGCACGGCCAGCACCACGACGATGAGCACGACCGCCGCCGTGATCAAGATGTGCTGCCAGGTCACCTGGGCGACATTGCTCACGCTGATGCTGGCCTGCTGGGTGACGGTGAGATCGCGCCGGAACGCCCAGACCAGCACCCCCACGGTGAGGATCAGCACGAGCACGGGCTGAGCCAGCAGGCGGAGGTATTCCGCGCGCCGCTGGGTAGCGGGGGCAGCGGTCGCGGCGGGGACGTCGACGATCGAACGTGAAGAGGTGGCAACAGAATTCGTCACGATATCGATCTCCTCACCCGGTCCGATTCGACCAGTGACCGTAGCGCTGACCGCTGTGCTCCGACACCACGGACACCCGGGATCGGGTTGGTTCGGCTCGCCGACACCGAACCAGCGAGAACCAGGCACACCCTGTGTGGACCACGATCATGCGCGGCACAGCCCGCGGGCACCGCAGGTTCGTAGGAGGCCGGCCATCGATGCGATGCGGTCGTCATGCCGGCGCCGATTCGGTGGCGGCGAGGTGGTTGATAAGGGTGTCGACGGTGACTGTTCCGGCGTAGGTCCCGGTGTTGTCGACGACGACGGCGGAGGCGGTGCGTTCGGTGAGCAGCGCGGCCAGCGCGTCTTGCAGAGTGGCGTCGGCGGGGAGGGTGGTGCCGATCGGGGTGCCGAGGTCGCGCGGCGAATCCGCGTGGGCGAGTTCGCCGGTCGTCACGCGCCGGAGCGGGCGGCGCTGGGCGTCGAGGACGATGCCCCAGGTGCGGTCCGCGTCACGCAGGGCAGCGGTGAAGACCGCGGGGGTGGTGTCGTCGGTGGCGGTGATGCCCTGGTCCAGGTCGAGGTCGGCGAGGACGGTGAGGCCGAGGCGGTCGATGGTGGCGGTCGCGCCGACGAACCCGGCGACCGTCTCGTCGGCGGGGGCCGCCAGGATCGCGGCGGGGGTGTCGTATTGCAGGATGCGGGATCGGTCGCCGAGGACGGCGATGCGATCGCCCAGCTTCACCGCTTCCCCGAAGTCGTGGGTGACGAAGACGATGGACTTGCCGAGTTCGCTTTGCAGACGAAGCAATTCGTCCTGCAGCAGCCCCCGGGTGATCGGATCGACCGCGCCGAAGGGTTCGTCCATGAGCAGCACGGGCGGGTCGGCCGCCAGCGCTCTGGCCACGCCGACGCGCTGCTGCTGTCCACCGGAGAGCTGGCGGGGGTAGCGGTTGCGGTAGGTGTCGGGGTCGAGGCCGACGAGGGTGAGCATCTCGTCGGTGCGCTCGGCGGTGCGGCGGCGGTCCCAGCCGAGCAGGCCGGGCACCGTGGCGATGTTCTTGGCGACGGTCATGTGCGGGAACAGCCCGGCCTGCTGGATCGAATAGCCGATGCCGCGGCGCAATTCGTCGGCGTCGATCGCGCCCGCGTCGCGGCCACCGATGGTGACGGTGCCCGAGGTGGGTTCGATCAGCCGGTTGATCATCCGCATGGTGGTGGTCTTGCCGCAGCCGGACGGGCCGACCAGCACCACGATCTCCCCGGCCGGGATGGTCATGGAGACCTCCTCGACCGCGGGTTCGGGCTGTTCGGGATAGCGTTTGGTGACCCGGTCGAGGACGATCTCGACCCCGGAGACCGCGGAAGCGCTTGTCGCCTTGGTGGTTTCGATGTCAGTCACGAATTCCCCTCGGAATAGTGAGCCGTCCGAGCAGAACCAGGACGCCGTCGAGTGCGAGTGCGAGCACGACGATGAGGACGGTGCCGGTGAGTGCCTGCGGCACCGCGTTCGGGCTGCCGAGGCGGGAGAGTCCGGAGAAGATCACGTTGCCGAGGCCGGGCCCCTTCGCGTAGGCCGCCAGCGCCAGGATGCCCATGATCATCTGGGTGCTGACCCGCATTCCGGTGAGAATGGACGGCCAGGCCAGCGGCAGTTCGATCTTGGTCAGCAGGCGCAACCGGTTCATCCCGACACCGCGCGCGGCATCGGTCACCGCCGGATCCACCGACGACAACCCGAGCACCGTGTTCCGCAGGATCGGCAACAGCGCGTAGAGCACCAGGGCCACGATCGTCGGCCCGACACCGAGCCCGAGAAACGGAATCAGCAACCCGAGCAACGCGAACGAGGGCACCGTCAGAATCGCCCCCGCCATCGCGGTAGCGGCAGCTGACCCGAGCGGACTTCGATACACGAGTATCCCGAGTGCCACGGCGATCACGGTCGCCAGCACCAGCGACTGCACCACCGCCGACACATGCAGATAGGAATCGACCAGCAATTGCTCCCGCCGGTTCACCACGAACGACCACAACGCGTCCAGGGTCCACCTCCCCGTCGTTCGGCGGCCGCCTACGGCCCTGCTCCCCGGATTTCCCACCCCGAACCGGGTGAAACATCCCGTCCCCACATCCGCATCGTCACCGATGCGGCGAATCAGCCTGCGCTGAACCAGGTTTCGCCAAGCGTGATCATCTTACGCGCCGCGTACAGCCCTCGCGGCAGTTCGGCGCTTGTCTCCGCAGTCGAAAACCTTGTCGCACCACGGCCTGCTCCGAGCCCCCGCGATACTTTTGGAACGGGTCGGCGCGTAGTGCCGCGTCCATGCGGACCTCACTGATCCGCCTGCGACAGTTCCGCTTTCACCACCGCGAAGGCCGTCGACGCGCTGTAGCCGCGGCGGGCGAGCATGTCGACCAGGCGTCGCGTCGCCTTGGTGCGGTCCAGATCGGCGGGCATGGAACGGAGTTTGCGCCGAACCAGGTCGATCGCGGCCTGTTCGTCGCCGGGAGTCGGGCGCGAAGGGCGGGCGCTGTCCGCTTCGTCCGTCTCATCGACGGTTTCGTCGGCACCCGAAAGACCAGCACCGCGCGGCAGCGAACGGCGTGTCTGCCACGAGCCACCTGCCGCGTCGGCAGGCGGCGCCTGCTCGCCCGCGCCGGCAGCACGGGTGGGCGGGGGCGCGGTGCGTTCGAACCCTGCTTCGTCCAACTCGGCGGTGACGACGGCGAAGGCGGTGGATTGGTCGTAGCCGCGGCGGGCGAGCACGCCGACGAGGCGGCGGACCGCCTTGTCGCGTTCTATCTCCCGGGGAAGAGTGCGCAGTTTTCGGCGGACCAGGTCGGCGGCGCGAGCGTTTTCGGCGTCGTCGGTGACCATCGACAACGCCTCTTCCGCGTCGCCCGGGGCGACGCCCTTCTCGCGCAGCTCACGTTGGAGAGCCTTCTTACCCCGGCCGGAGTAGGTGTGCCGTTCGTGGACCCACTGTTCAGCGAACGAGGCGTCGTTGATCAGGCCGATTTCGGTGAACCGTTCGAGTGCGGCCTCGGTCACCTCGACGCGGAACCCCTTCTCGCCGAGCCGTTTCTCCAGTTCGGCGCGGCTGCGAGCACGCACCGAGAGCAATCGCAGGCACACGTCCTTGGCCTGTTCCAGGGTCGCATCGGGACGGTCGCCCGGGGCGAGCCGGCGTGCGCCGGCCCGCCTGTCGGGCTCTCCCGGCTGGGATCCGGCCGCCACCGGATCCGCCTGCCGTCCGTCGTCACCACCGACGACGGTCGACAGGGAGACTTCGTCGCGCCGCGCGGACTTGCGTTCGCGTCGTGCGCCGCGGGGTCGTCGCCGACCCGCACTCCCCCACTCTTCATGATCATCACCAACCCGCGCAGCGAAATGCGGTGGTTTGTCACCATCGGTGAATCCGGTCGGGTGCGCGCGCTGCGGATCGCCCGCACCCGACCGAATCCTCTCCGCGTCCAGGTCGGCCCGTGTGTCACGAGCCGACCGGACGAGTCCATCGGCCGTGCCCCTGCCGCGCCCTACCGCGGGCGCTGTGACCGGCTCCGGCTCGACCTCGATTCCGAGGCGAGCCAGCTGCCTGCGCATCTGTTCGACCGGGTCGGCCGAATCGCGGTGGCCGCCGGGGCTCGGCGTGGTCATCGGCTCAGAAGTCGGCGGGCGCGTCGGCCTCGGCGGTCAGGACGGCGCCGATGCCCAGCTTCTCCTTGATCTTCTTCTCGACCTCGTCGCGCACGTCGGTGTTCTCCAGCAGGAACTTGCGGGCGTTCTCCTTGCCCTGACCCAGCTGGTCGCCCTCGTAGGTGTACCAGGAGCCGGACTTGCGGATGAAGCCGTGCTCGACACCCATGTCGATGAGCGAGCCCTCCTTGGAGATGCCGTGGCCGTAGAGGATGTCGAACTCGGCCTGCTTGAACGGCGGGGCGACCTTGTTCTTGACCACCTTCACGCGGGTGCGGTTGCCGACCGCGTCGCTGCCGTCCTTGAGGGTCTCGATGCGGCGCACGTCCAGGCGGACCGAGGCGTAGAACTTCAGCGCCTTACCACCGGTGGTGGTCTCCGGGGAGCCGAACATGACGCCGATCTTCTCGCGCAGCTGGTTGATGAAGATGGCGGTGGTGCCGGAGTTGCTGAGCGCACCGGTCATCTTGCGCAGCGCCTGGCTCATGAGGCGGGCCTGCAGGCCGACGTGGCTGTCGCCCATCTCGCCTTCGATTTCCGCGCGCGGCACCAGGGCGGCGACGGAGTCGATGACGAGGATGTCGATGGCGCCGGAGCGCACCAGCATGTCGGCGATCTCCAGGGCCTGCTCACCGGTATCCGGCTGGGAGACCAGCAGCGCGTCGGTGTCGACGCCCAGCTTGCGGGCGTAGTCGGGGTCGAGGGCGTGCTCGGCGTCGATGAAGGCGGCGACACCGCCCGCGGCCTGGGCGTTGGCGACGGCGTGCAGCGCGACGGTGGTCTTACCCGAGGATTCCGGGCCGTAGATCTCCACGACGCGACCGCGCGGCAACCCGCCGATCCCGAGCGCGACGTCGAGCGCGATGGAGCCGGTCGGGATGACCGCGATCGGCTGGCGGGTCTCCTCGCCCAGGCGCATGACCGCGCCCTTACCGAAGCTCTTCTCCACCTGCGCCAGTGCCAGTTCCAGCGCTTTGTCGCGATCGTAGGCCTGCGGTGCCATGATGTGTGCCCCTTCTCGAGGTGAGTGTCTCTCTGGTTGGCGCCCACAGTAGAGGCCGGCACCGACAAGTTCTGGCGCCCAGGTTAGTCGAACACCCATTCGAGTCAAGCGACGCGCCCACCAACACGCGAAGCAGCCGCTCCGACCAGCAATCCGGGAGCGAAACCGGTCCTCAGTGCTGCGGTAGCACCGAGTCGTCGCCCTCGGCGCGTGGCCCGAAGATCCGCCGCTGCGACTGTTCGATGCGCACGTCGTTGATGCTGGCCTCACGCCGCGCCATCCGCCCGTCCGCCGCGAACTCCCACTGCTCGTTGCCGTAGCTGCGCCACCACTGCCCCGACTCGTCGTGCCACTCGTACTGGAAGCGCACGGCGATGTGGTTGTCGTGGAAAGCCCACAGATCCTTGCGCAGCGCGTAGCCGTTCTCGGCCGACCACTTGCGGGTGAGGAAGTCGACGATCGCGGCACGGCCGGTGAAGAACTCGTCGCGGTTACGCCAGCTCGAATCCTCGGTGTACGCGGCGGCGACGCGTTCGGGATCCCGGGTGTTCCAGGCATTTTCGGCGGCGAGCACCTTCGCGCGCGCGGAGTCGAGGTCGAAGGGTGGCAATGGTGGACGCATGGAAGGCCTTTCGGTGTGATCAGGGGTTGTTCGGGGAGAGCTCGGGCGGCCCCCAGCGCACAGCAAGCGCACCGGGCCGTTCGATCGCCTCCTCGACGGTGAAGTCGACGGCGCACTGCGCACCGATTGTGAATGCCGCGCTGTCCCAGATCAATTCGGCGCGGCCGGTGAGCTGGAGCAGCGCGCCGGTCGACCAATCGGCGACGAGCAGCCCGCAGCGCGGTTGTACGGCGAGGTTGCCCAGCGTCATGAACATCGAGTTGCCGCGATAGTCCGGCCAGCGCAGCCGCGCCGGCGACAGCACCTGCAGGAAACCGGGATTGCCGCCGCGGTGCGAGGCGTCGGCGTGCCCGTCACCATCGGCGGTGGCGACGAAGAAGGTGTCGGCGGCGCCCACCATCTCGACCGCGGCGGGCGTGAGCGCCGTGCCGCGCCACACCGGGCCGGGCTCTCCGGCGGCGGACACCTCCCGGATCTGCCTGCGCGAGATGTACTTCGGGCAGTTCGCGTAGACCTGCTCGGTGGTGATCCGCATTCCGCCGTCGCGTACCGCCGACGTGCCGTTGACGCGCATTCGCCTGCGGCGCTGCGGCTGCAGGGCGATCAGCCCGACCTCGACGTCGCCCGCCAGTGCCGCCGAGAGCGGATCAGCCGTCTCGGGCAGCGTGTCGATGTCGATGGTCACGTCATCGATCGCGTGCACGAACCCGGCGGGACCGGTGAGCGGGCTCGCCCACAGCCGCCCCGCCGGATCGGCGGCGCCGAGCACCACCATCGACTGCTCGGCCAGGAAGGACGCGGCGACCGCCGGAATCCCGGTTCGGATCGAACGGCCGACGCGAGCAGCCGCGTCGGACTGCCCCATGCGTCGCTGCACGGCCAGCTCTCCGGAGTGAAACATCCTCGCCCTTCCTGTCTACGACGTGAATTGCCAGGGGGTCAGAAGAATCCGCACGTCGGGGTAGGCCCGGCCGGCGCGGGAGCGGTGTCGGCACCCAGCGGCGCGTACACCTCGAGCCGAATGCCGTCGGGATCGGCGAAGAAGATGCCACCGGAGGACGCGCCCTCACCGTGAGCGACCACCCCGTCGTGGAAGAACTCGGCATCGACTTCGCGCAGCGCCGACTCCACGACACGCACCGTGTCGACATCGTCGACCTGGAACGACAGGTGATGCAGGCCCGGTGTGCTGGTGGAGAATGCGCCGGTGCTCTGCTGCCACAGCGTGAGCACCAGCGCACCGCCCCGACCGAGGAAGGCCCAGCGCTGCTCGCCGTCGGCGCCGGTGCCGAGCTGTTCGAAGCCGAGGCCACGGCGGTAGAAGTCGACGGAACGGTCGAGATCGGCGACGTTGAGTCCGATATGACCGGTGGTGAGCACAGGTGCGGCGACGGTGGTCATGGTTTCCTCCCGGAATGATTAACTGCCTATCGGTTGTTGAACAGTTAGAACATAGAATGAGCTCACCGCTTCGTCAACCCTTGAAAGACTTTTAGACAGTTAGGAGGGGCGTGTTGATAACCTCGGGCATGCGCGATCCCCGTCCGCACACCGGCGAACCCCCTGCTCTCGACCTGCTCAACACCCGGTGGGCCGGCGCCGAACCCGGCGATCTGCTCGCCGATCTCGACGGGCTGCGCACCTGGCTGGAGCTCATCGGGCTCGCCGATCGCGTACCCGCCGACGACCACTCCCTGACCGCGCTGCACACCGCACGCGCAGCCGTCCACGACGCCGTCACTCGCGCCGACCACACCGCACTGAACAAGGTCCTCGACCACGGGCGGATCCGCCGTGAGCTGACCGACGAGGGGCCACGAGACATCCCCGAGGTCGACGACCCGGCGTGGCTACCCGGCTGGCTCGCCGCCGACAATCTGCTGCACCTGATCGCGCAGGCACCGCAGCGGATCCGCCAATGCGCGCACCCCGACTGTGTGTTGTTCTTCTACGACACGTCCAAGAACGGCACCCGCCGCTGGCATTCGATGGCGACCTGCGGCAACCGCACCAAGGCCGCGCGCCACTACGCCAAGACCAGCTGAGCAGCGCCTCGTCAGAACAGCTCGTCGAGCAGCCGGTAGTAGTCGAGCTTGGCGCGATCGGGTTCGCTCAGGCCGTAGGCGGCGTAGAACGCCGTGACCGCCGCGACGCCGAAGTCCCCGGCCAGGTCGCGCTCGGCCAGCGCCAGATCGCGATAGCGGTCGCCGGCGCCCAGCGTCGCGACATCGATGAGCAGGCCGCCGGTGAGCACATTGCCCGGCGTGAAATCACCGTGCGTGACGACCAGATCGTCGGTGGCCGGGCGCCGCTCCCGCAGACGCTCGAGTATCGCGGCAGGTGGGAGGTCGCGATGATCGTCGTCGAAATCCGTGGGGTCGACGAACCCCTCGACCACATGGCGGTGGGCACGGGCGAGGCTGAGATCCAGACCACCCTCGAAGGGGCAGCTCGGCACCGGGAGGTCGTGCAACGACCGCAGGGCGCGGCCCATCTGGGCACCGACTTCGGCCGGATCGGTCTGTCCGGCGAGCGAACCACCCGCATCCGCGAGAACGAGAACGTCCTCGGCGAACGCGACCACGTCCGGCACCGCGATCCCGTTGTCGCGCAACCAGGTCAGCCGGGCGTGCTCGGCCACCGCCCGCGGACCACGCTTGATCCAGTACCCACCCGACCGCACCAGGTTCCCGTCGCAGCCCTCGTGATCGTCGGACCACTCCGGCACCGGCCCGAGCAGCTCCTCGATCACCGGCGGCAGCGGCACGGCCAGCTCGTCGAGATGGTCGAGGGCCGCGCGGGTGGACTCGATGAGTTCGGAATCACCGTCGGCCACCCGCAGCCGCATGGCCTCGTTGAGCAGCTCGCGCGCCTCCAGCGGACGGTGCTGTTCGGCCAGTGACTTGCCCAGGTGGTGGGCGGCGAAGGAGACGAGTTCGGGGTCGAGCGCGCGGCTGGCGTGCAGCGCCCGGCGGTAGAGGATCTCGGCGTGCCCCGGCTCGCCGTGATACCGGTAGACATCGGCCAGGTTGATCCAGACGGTGATCCGGCGCCGCTCGGTGTCGGCCAGTTCGAGGGCTTGATCGAGCCGGTCGAGGGCTTCGTCGTAGCGCCCCAGCAGCATCAGCGCGATGCCGAGCCTGCGCAGGCCGGGAAAATCGTGCGGGTCGGCGAGGGCGACCCTGGCCGCGAGCGTCTCGGCGTCTACCGGGATCATCCGCAGCCGCTCGTCGAACCGATACGGTCGCGTGTCCGAGTTCTGCGCTGTCACGGCCATGGCCTGGTCACCACCGGTTCGGAGGTACGTCGAAGTCGGCACACAGCGCCCGCCACACGTCGCGTGGGTCGACGCCGTTGTCGATCGCCACCGCGCCCGTGCGCCCCAGCTGGGGTATCACGTGATCGGTCAGCATGGCGTCGGCGCGCGCCACGCCGAACTCGGTGTGCATCAGCTCCTGGAATTCGGTCAATCGCACGTTGCCCAAGATACTCGCGCTCGGCGAACGCCGACAGGGCCCCGCTCGGGCCACGATGGGCCACCGGCCTACCCGGCCGACGCCCGACGGGCCGCTACCGCTTCGCTGCGTCGTGGCAGATCTGGACCGGGTCCTCGACCTCGGCCAGACCGAGGGCGGCGTGACGAGCCGCTTCGGCATAGGCGGGACCGTCGAGCACCTGCCGCACCGCGGCGCCGACCGCCACGGGCGTGAGCGGACGCACCAGCACCGAACTGCCCTGCCGCACCGCGCGATTGGCGAGCTCCCACTGGTCACCGCCGCCGGGGACGGTCACCACCGGCACGCCCGCGGACAGGGATTTGGCGAGCAGGCCGTGGCCACCACCGCCGACGACGACCGCGGCGTGCGTGAGCAGTTCGTCCTGACGGCCGAGGCCGGCGGTGGCCCACTCCGGCAGGTCCACCGGTGGGGTGTCCAGGGTCGAGATCGCAGCGCGCACACCGAGTCCGGCCAGACCGGACAGGACGACGCCGGCCATGTCGGCGACGCCGGTATGCGCGGTCGACGGCGCCACCATCACCAACGGCGCATCGCCGGGAGGCAGTGGAAGTACGGCATCGGTCGGTTCCCACAGCAGCGGCCCGACGACGTGGGTGTCGGCGGGCCAGTCCGGGCGGTCCATCTCCAGCGCGGGCAGGGTGGCGACCAGGCGGGCGGCGGGGCCGGGGTCCTCGGCGGGCAGGCCGATGGTTTCGCGGGCCGCCGAACGCTGACGATGTCCGGTGCGGACCGCGCGCGCGGTCATCGTGCGCAGGACACCGTCGCGCATCCGGCCACGCACACCCTCCCCCGGCGCCAGGCCACTACCGATGGGCGGCAAGGCTTTCGACGGCAGGTAGAGCGGGTGCGGTGACAACTCGACCCACGGCAGACCCAGCCGCTCGGCCGCCATCCCGCCGCCGGCGGTGAGGACGTCGGAGACGATCAGGTCGGGCAGCATCGCGCTGAGTTCGGGCAGGTTCTCGGTGGCGATATGGGCGGCGCGCTCGTGGATCCGGGCGCCCGCGTCGGTGTCGTCGTCGGTGGGGCGCGGCGCGAGACCCTTGAGCTTGCGCACGCTGATCCCCGCCGAGCGTGCCTGATCCAGCCATCTCGGCCCGGTGAACAACACGGGTTCGTCGCCCGCGGCCAGCAATCGCAGACACAACGCGATCGCGGGAAACGCATGCCCTGGATCGGGCCCGGCCACCACAGCTATTCGCATCCGCCCACCCTGCCATACCTCCAGGCCCCGCCCACCTCGGACGACCGATCGACGATTTCTGCGCTATCTTGACCGCCGCGAGACCGATCCGTCCCAGCGACACCACCAGGAGCGAGCACGTGCGACACCCCGGTATCGACACCGTCGACGACCTGTTCGCGCTGCTCGAGCGGTGCGCCGACGCCTGGGACACCGCGGACCGGACCGGCGATCCGGTCGACATCCTCGATCACGATCGCCAGTGCGCGCAGTTGCTCCGCCGCGACTTCCCCGATGACGAAGAGCTCCAGGTCGCGGGTCTGCTGCACGACATCGGCCACGTACTTCTCCCCGGTGACGACGCGGGCCACGGCAGGCACGGAGCCGACGCGGTGCGCGCGCTGCTCGGCCCCCGGGTAGCGCGCCTGATCGAACTACACGTGAGCGCGAAACGCTTTCTGGTGGCAACGGATTCCACCCACGCCGCCGGTTTGTCGGCATCGAGTCGGCGCACGCTCATCGCGCAGGGCGGGCCGATGACACCCGCCGAGACCGAGGCGTTCCGCGCGGACCCCGACTTCACCGCGGCCCTGGCGCTGCGCAGGGCTGATGACGCGGGCAAGGTGGTCGGCCTCCGAGTCGCCCCGCTTCAGGACTGGCGGCCACCGGTCGAGCGCGTCGCGGCCCGACGGCTCTGATGCCGACGCCACCCATCGCTCCTGCACCGCAACATCATCGAGAGTGTTCGCTGATCAGCCGCCGAAGGTGAACAGTTCGAACCCGACGGCGTGTTCGGCGGGGAACCCTTCCTTGGGACCCGTGGCGAAGCTGACGATCTCGCGCACCTGCTCCTCCACCGGCACCGGGCTCAGCACCTGCAGATAGCGCCGATGCGCCGACAACGACGCGCGCGCCTGCTCCAGCTGAGCGCTCACGTCGACAGCATGGGTGGCCACCGGACCGACCACGGCAGCCCACCGCGCCGACCACGGTGGCAGATCAGCGATTTCGGGGAAGATCCACTCGTTGCCCGCGTCGGAGATCGCGTCCATCGCCGATCGGCCGACAGCCCGGTGATCGGCACTGTTGACCACGCCGGGCGCCCAGGTGTCGCCGAAGTTGAACAGCACCACCATCTCCGGGCGATGCCTGCGCAGCGCGGCGGCGAGTTCCCTTCGCAGCGGCAGACCTTCCTCGATGCGGCCGTCGGGATGGTCGAGGAACTCGACGGTGTGCACGCCGACCTCACGGGCGCCCGAGATCTCCTCGATCTCCCGCAACGGCGCGGCCTGCGCGGGTGGCATCCCGGCGATCCCCGCCTCGCCGCGTGTGACGAGCAGGTAGCGAATGTCCTTGCCCTGCCCCGTCCATCGCGCGACCGCCGCCGCGGCGCCGTATTCGATGTCGTCGGGGTGCGCGACGATCACCAGTCCGCGTTGCCAGTCCTCGGGTACCTGTTCCACCCCGCCATGCTAACCACAGACGACTAACTGATCGGGGTCTTGTCGCTCCCCGACATCGCCTTGTACAGCAGGTACACGCCGGTGCCGATCGCCCCGATCACCAGGATGGGCATCAGCGCCTCGATCAGCGCGCCGAGAATCCAGAACGCGATCACCGCGACCACGACGATGCCGATGACTTTCAAGACCATGACGACTCCTTCACCTCTGCGACCGCCGTCCAGCGATCCGACACCTTCGATCCTCCCACCCGGCGAGCAATAGATCACCAGGTCAGCACCGATATCCGGGTGTAGATCAGGGTTCACCCCGAGATCGCGGGCGCAGCCGGGCTACCGTGATCGGCATGGACTACTTGGCGTTGCTCTGTGCGAAGCTCACCGCCTTCGGTGAGCTCATCACTCCCGACACCGATCTGGCCGCGCCGGTGCCGTCCTGCGGCGACTGGGCGTTCTACGACCTCGTCGACCACGTGGGGCGCGGCAACCTCTGGGTGGTCACCGCGGTGGCCGAGCTGCGCGGCGATTTCGAGGGCGAGCCCGCGCCGAGAGATCCCACGGCCCTGCGCGAGTGGTACGAGTCGACCGCCGACGCCATGGTGTCGGCGCTGTCCGCGGACGAGAACCAGGAGGCCTGGACCTTCACCCGGTCCATGCCGCGCACGGTGGGTTTCTGGCGGCGGCGCCGCGCCCACGAGACCCTCATGCACCTGTGGGACGGTCAGAACGCGCTCGGAAAGGCCGACCCGTTCGACCCCGATCTCGCCGTCGACGGCATCGACGAGGTCTTCACACTGTTCGCGCCCCGGATGATCCACCGCGGCCTGGCGGTCGAACCCGAGGTGGCGCTGCGGCTGCGGGCCACCGATACCGGCGGCACCTGGACCTACGGTCCGGGCGAGCCGGTGGCGGAGCTGGCGGGTACCGCGTCGGACCTGCTCCTGGCCCTGTGGGGGCGCAAATCCGGCGACGACACGGAGTTCACCTGGGACGGCGACCGCGCGGCGGGCGAACGAGTACTGGCCGGACCGCTCGTTCCGTAGGCAAACGACTGACGGCGAACCGGACAAGCGCCCATAATCGGGGCTCACCGCGCGTAGGAGGACTTGTCATGGAACCCATCGTCACGACCACGAGCGGCGCGATCCGCGGCCACACCGAGGCCGGGATCACCCGCTTTCTCGGGGTGCCGTACGCGGCGGCGCCGGTCGGGCCGAAACGTTTCCAGCTCCCCGAGGCCGCGCCGGCCTGGGAAGGCGTGCGAGACGCGACCGACATGGGCGCCACCTGCGCACAGACGCCGTATCCCGCACCGATCCACGCCCTCATCGGCAGTGACGGCATCCCTGGCGACGAGTACCTCAACGTGAACGTGTGGACGCCCGACTCCGCCGCATCGGGTCTACCGGTGCTGGTGTGGATTCACGGTGGCGCGTTCGTCCGCGGGTCGAACGCCCGGGCAATCTACGACGGGTCGGCGTTCGCGCGCGACGGCGTGGTGATGGTGGGGATCAACTACCGGCTCGGTGTGTCGGGTTTCGCCGAGATCGAAGGCGCACCGTCGAATCGCGGTCTGCACGACCAGATCTTCGCCTTGCGCTGGGTGCGCGAGAACATCGCCGCCTTCGGTGGCGACCCGGACAATGTGACGATCTTCGGTGAGTCCGCCGGCGGAATGAGTGTCGCGGCGCTGATCGCCGCACCGCACACGGCCGGGCTGTTCCGCCGGGCGATCATGCAGAGCGGCAACGGTGCGGTCGCCGCCGATCCCGAGGACGCGCGCAAGGTGTCCGCCGCGCTGGCCGCCGAGCTCGAAATATCGCCTACCGCGCATGATTTCGGAAAGCTGGGCCCGGACGAGTTGCGCACCGCGCAGAACGCCGTCGCGCTGGCCGTGATGACCGACCCCGACCCGCAGCGTTGGGGCGCCTCGGTGATCCAGCTGGGCGGCGGCATCATGAGCCTGTTCCCGGTGATCGACAACGACATCGTCGAGGGCCCGCCGACGGAGGTGCTGCGCGCCCATCCGGATCGCGCGGTCCCCCTCATCGCGGGCACCACCGCCGACGAGTTCCGCTTCTTCACCGTCCCGGCCGGGCTCGCCGCCGCCATCACCGCCGACACCCTGCCGTTCGTCCTCACCCGCTACGGCATCGATCCCGCTGTCGCCCAGGTCTATTCGACAGAGCGCCCGGATGCCACCCCCGCCGAGATCTTCAACGCCGTCCTCACCGACATGAGCTTCCGCTCCGGCACCTACGACTTCGCCGAGGCCTGCGCCGCCACCGCCCCCGCCCACGTGTACGAATTCGCTTGGCCCACCGGCCTTCCCGGCCTCGGCGCCTGCCACGTCCTGGAAGTTCCGTTCGTCTTCGACACTATCGACGACGCGCATACCCTCACCGGGCCCACCCCGCCCCAGGCACTGGCCGACGAAATCCACGCCGCCTGGGTCGCTTTCGCCATCGACGGCACCACCGGCTGGGCCCCGTTCACGACCGACGAGAAGAACGTCCGGATCTTCGACAACCCCGAGTCCGTCACCGTCACCGATCCCCGCGCCACCGAACTCGCGGCCCTACGCAAGGCCATCGCCCCAGCCTGACCCTCCGGCCGGCACGCCGCGTCCCGGACCGGCGTGCCGATCAAAAGTCGCGGTGGTCCGAGAGGGGCTAGCGGACGGAATCCGTTCCGCCGGCGAACAAGTCGGGGCCCTGGTCGGCCATCTCGGTGAGGGCTTGGGCCCAGCCGTCGAGGCGGTCGGCGGCTTCACGAAGATCGGCGACGATGCCGTTGAACTGGTACGCCAGGACCGAGTCCTCGGGAACCGCGAGGATGCGGGCCGCGGCGGCGACGAGCTGTTCGTACTCGACCACGCCGGTCTCCAGGCGGGTGAGCACGCCGGCGACGGTGGTTTTCAGTGCCGCGACGGTGTCGGGGTTGGCGCGGCCGACGGTGTCGGCGGCCTGTTCCATGGCGACGACGTCGGTGGCGAGCGCGTGCAGGGCGGCCGCGCCGGAGCGGGCCGTCTCGAGCAGGTCGCGCAGTTCGTCTTCGGGGAGACGGCGGGTGCGCGCGATCTGGGCGCCGAGGTCGTAGAGCGCCCGTTCGGCACGGATCAGGCGCTGGATAGGGGCGCGCGCGGCCGATCGCAGGCCGGGCGACTTGCGGGCGACGAAAGCCGCCTGGGGCAAAGGCTTGTTGCGCAACTCCAGGTAGCGGCGCGCGCTGAGAGCGGTACCGGTGACGAAGGCGATGGCGCCACCACCGATCACCACGACCGCCCAGGCGGGCGCGGAGATCACGGCCAAGCCGACCGCGCCGACCGTGGTGATACCGGACGCGGTGCCGAGCTGAAAACTGCGCCTGCGCACCCGGCGCCGACGGCGCAGCTCACGTTCACGCGGATCGGCCCAGCGTCGCACCGCGACCAGTGCCTGTTCACCGACCCCACGCAGGGTCGCGGGCACCGAACCTGCCGTCGCGGCCTGCGCGATCGCCGCCGGATCCACGATCTCGGCACGGTCGCGCCGCATTTTCCCGCTCATCGGTGTCCTTCCCCCGTATGCCGGTCGTCACGCCACACCGTTGATGGCGCGGCCACGGGCGTTGCCGCCGGTTTCCGCGCCGTCGCCGGATCACGTACTACTGCTGAGCCGCCTGGCCCTTGTCGATGTTCGGTGCCGGTGCGGCCGGGTTGATCGCCGAGTTGTTGTTGCCGGTGGGCAACGCGTCACCGCGCATGGAGGCGCGGATCTGCTCGAGCTTGCTGTGCCCGGCCATCTGGACGCTGGCCTGCTGCACCTCCATCATGCGACCCTGCACCGTGTTCTGCGCCAGCTCGGCCGAGCCGAGCGCGTTGGCGTAGCGGCGCTCGATCTTGTCGCGCACGGCGTCCAGGCTGGGCGTGGAGCCCGGCGCGGACAGGGTGGAATCCATCTGCTGCAGCGAGGCCGAGACCTGCTCCTGCATCTTGGCCTGCTCGAGCTGGCTGAGCAGCTTGGTGCGCTCGGCGACCTTCTGCTGCAACATCATCGCGTTCTGCTCGACCGCCTTCTTGGCCTGTGCGGCGGCCTGCAGGGACTGATCGTGCAACACCTTGAGGTCTTCCACCGACTGCTCGGCGGTGACCAGCTGGGCGGCGAACGCCTCGGCGGCGTTGGTGTACTGGATCGCCTTCTCGGTGTCGCCCGCCGCCTGTGCCTGATCGGCCAGGGTGACGGCCTGACGGGCGTTGGCGTTGAGCTTCTCGACCTCGTCGAGCTGGCGGTTCAGCTTCATCTCCAGCTGACGCTGGTTACCGATCACCGACGCCGCCTGCTGCGACAGCGCCTGATGCTGACGCTGCGCCTCCTCGATAGCCTGCTGAATCTGGACCTTCGGATCCGCATGCTCTTCGATCTTGGAGTCGAAGAGGGCCATCATGTACTTCCAGGCCTTCACGAACGGATTAGCCATCGATTGATCCCGCCTCCATCTGTGCGTCGCTCGTGCGACTGGTGGTACGCGACCGTCACGCACCAGATACGTGCTTATCCTTCACCATGCGGCACCCGGACCGGCAGTGGCCGGACCGTTCGACGCCTGATGAGAATCTATCCGTTCTCACCAGCGGTGTGCAGCGTCTCGCGCGCCGGGCGCAGGGTTCGCCGCGTCACATTCCCTTCACCAGTACCAGCATCTCGGCCCTCGGGGCCGGGATGACGATGCGGGTGTCTTCGGCGATGCCGATGCGCGCGCCCTGCTCGGCCGCCGCGCTCGCGGAGGCGGAAGCCTCGCCCGCAGCGGGTTCGGGCAGGGTGGCAGGCTCGGCTTCGGCGGGCTCGCGCTCGGCGGCGGGGCCGGTCAGCGCGGGTTCGCGCGGCGCGGAGCCGTCCGCGCCCGCCATCAGGGTGCTCACGTCCCAGAGCACGCGCGAGAGCGGCACGTCGAGCGCCTCGCAGATGCTGGCGAGCAGTTCACTGGAGGCTTCCTTGCGGCCGCGCTCCACTTCCGACAGATAGCCGAGGCTCACGCGCGCCGAGGTCGACACCTCGCGCAGCGTTCGATGCTGGGCGAGACGCGCACGCCGCAGACTGTCCCCGATTGCCTCCCGCAGCAGCGTCATCTCGTTCTCCTCCACCTCGTGTCACCGCCGTAGCGGTGCTCACCTCTTTCTGGCACAACGTCGAGCATGGACCGGTGGTTCCCGAACCGGGCTACTTCACACTGACACAGCGCAGCAACTCCCGCACCGCACTGTGCACCGCACCGAGTCTGATCGTCCACCGGTCACCGTGCAGTTTCAACCGGACCACTTCGCTGTGATGTGGACCGGCCAACCCGAGGTATACCGTGCCGACGGGATGCCCGTCCTGGGAATCGGGTCCGGCGACCCCGGTCAATCCCAGACCCCAGTCCGCGCCACACTGCTCGCGCGCCCCCACAGCGAGCTGTTCGGCGGTCGAGGCGGCGACCGGTCCATCGGTGCGGAGCAGCTCGTCGTCGACGCGGGCCAGACGGCTCTTGAGGTCGGTGGCGTAGACGATCAAGCCGCCCCGCAGCACCGCGCTCGCACCGGGAACTCCCGCCACCGTCGCAGCGAGCAGACCCGCGGTGAGCGATTCGGCCGTGGCGACGGTCTGACCCGCCGTGTTCAGGGCCTCGACCAGTTCGGCGACCGGCGCACCGTCGACGAGCGGATCACTCACGAGCGCGACCGTCCACCCGCCAGCCACACCCTGGCCGCCTGCCCCACATAGTCCACACCGGTGACCACCGTCAGCGCCACGGCCAGGTACATCAGCCACATGCCCGCGGTGGCGAAGACACCCGACAGCGGCAGCACCAGCAGCGCGATCGCCACCGACTGCACCAGCGTTTTGAGCTTGCCGCCGCGTCCGGCCGGGATCACCCCGCGCCGCACGACCACCAGCCGCAGCAGCGTGATGCCGATTTCGCGGCCGCAGATGACCAGGGTGATCCACCACGGCAAGTCACCGAGCACCGAGAGCCCGATCAGCGCGGCGCCGATCAGCGCCTTGTCCGCGATGGGGTCGGCGAGCTTGCCGAAATCGGTGACCAATCCGTATTTGCGGGCCAGTTGCCCGTCGAAGCGGTCGGTGATCGCGGCCAGGCCGAAGACCGCCGCGGCGATAACCCGCCAGCGGGTGTCGTGCCCGCCCTCGGCGAACAGCGCCAGCACGAACAGCGGCACCAGCACGATGCGCGCGATGGTCAGCACGTTGGCGATATTGAGCAGCGGAACCTGGGTCTCCACCACCCCGTGCATCGGCGTCACCGCACTCGACCCACGATCGATCTCTTCGGGTCGCACGCTCATGCCCTGTCCTCGTGGCATGACCGGACGCCTCGCGTGACCACTCGAGCTACCGCCTCCATGCGCTGACCGTTCATGCGCTGCCCTCTCGGCACTCACCGGCACTGCGCCGAAATCCAACGGTTTCGCGAGCTGTTTGCTCGCACGATCGGTGCCGCGCGATCCGGTCGTCGAGCCCGGCGCGATGCGAGGAGCGGAACGACAGGATGTGCGGCACATGTTCAGACTATCGGTAACCCGGCCGACTACTGTGCACCCATGACCTCACGGGGACCCTTGAGCGGTTCGACCAGCGACGCGCATCCTGCCGCGCCCACTGTGGCGCCTGTTTCCGGCGTGGTCGTCCGACGAGCGCGAACCTCCGATGTCCCCGAGATCAAGCGCCTCGTCGACGAGTACGCGGGCCGCATCCTGCTCGAGAAGAACCTGGTCACCCTGTACGAATCGGTGCAGGAGTTCTGGGTCGCCGAGCTCGACGGGCAGGTCGTCGGCTGTGGCGCGTTGCACGTCCTGTGGGCCGATCTGGGCGAAGTACGCACTGTCGCAGTCGATCCCGTCGTCAAGGGGCGCGGAGTCGGCGGCGCGGTGGTCGAGCATCTGGTCACCGTCGCCCGCGAACTGCAGTTGCAGCGTGTGTTCGTGCTCACTTTCGAGGTGGACTTCTTCGGCAGGCACGGGTTCGTCGAGATCGACGGCACGCCCGTCACCGCCGAGGTGTACGCGGAGATGTGCCGCTCCTACGACACCGGTGTCGCCGAATTCCTCGACCTCAGCTTCGTCAAGCCGAACACCCTCGGCAATACCCGCATGCTGCTGACCCTGTAGAGAATCCCTCGCGAGAAAGCGATCGACTGTGCCGATCTTCGCTGTCCACTACACCTACTCCGATGCGACGGCGGCCGACCGCGCGACCAACCGACCCGAGCATCGCGGCTGGCTGAACGCGCTCGTCGACGCGGGCACGGTGCTCAGCAGCGGGCCCTACCCCGACGGTTCGGGCGCGCTGCTGCTGTTCCGCGCCGAGGACGCGCCCTCGCTGACCGAACTGCTGACCAACGATCCGTTCGCGAAACTGGGACTGATCGACGCCGTCCGTGCGGTCGAGTGGCTGCCCGTGATGGGCGCCTTCGCCGAGTAGCCGACACCCGGATACAGCACTGCCCGGAACCCTGCGGTTCCGGGCAGCGCCGTTCGTCGGCTTGTGTCAGGCGTTGGTGCGGCGGGTACGCAGCAGGCTCGCCACTGTCGCGATGATCAGAATGCCGATGATCACGCTCAGCGAGACCGCCGTGGAGATCTCCGGGACGCTCACGTGCTCACCGCCGTTGATGAACGACAGCGTGTTCTCGTGCAGCGCGTGCAGCACCAGCTTCACGCCGATGAACGCCAGAATCGCGGCCAGGCCGTAGGACAGGTACACCAGGCGGTCGAGCAGCCCGCCGATGAGGAAGTACAGCTGACGCAGACCCATCAACGCGAAGGCGTTGGCGGTGAACACCAGGTACGGCTCCTCGGTGAGACCGTAGATCGCCGGAATCGAGTCCAGCGCGAACAGCAGGTCGGCGAAACCGATCGCCAGCAGTGCGAGCAGCAGCGGCGTCACCACGCGTTTACCGTTGATCCGGGTGACGAGCTTGTCGCCGTCGTACTCGTCGGTGGTGGGCAGGATCCGTTTGGCCAGCGAGACGATGTAGCTGTCGCGCTTCTGCTCCTGTTCGACCTCGTGCCCGCTCTCGCGCAGCAGGTTGATCGCGGTGTAGATCAGGAACGCGCCGAACAGGTAGAACACCCAGCTGTACGCGCTGATCGCGGCCGCGCCGACCGCGATGAACACACCGCGCATCGCCAGCGCCAGCACGATGCCGATCAGCAGCACCTTCTGCTGGTAGATCCGCGGCACGGCGAAGGTACTCATGATGATGAGGAAGATGAACAGGTTGTCGACCGAGAGCGCTTTCTCGGTCACGAAGCCCGCGTAGTACTCCCCCGAGAACGTGCCGCCCCATTTCCAGGCGACGAACAGGCCGAACAGCAGCGCCAAGCTGATGTAGACGGCCGACCAGATGCCGGATTCCTTGAAGGTGGGCTCGTGCGGGGTGCGCACGTGGGCGAAGAAGTCGAAGACGAACAGGCCGAGGATCACCAGTCCGGTGATCACCCACTCGAGCGTGGTCACCTGCATGTGGTGGTCCGATCGATGAAGTTCATGTCGCCCATCATGCCCGAATTGTCCGTTTCAGTCGGCTTTGCGGAACGATTGCCCGTCATGATTTCACACACATCGGCGGCCGACGCACCCGCCGCGCACACGGAAAAGCGCTTTCGCCCGGTTCGCGACCGCTGCTACCGTCACCGCATACCCCGACCACAGCACCGAGAGGAGCCAGCCGTGTACGAATCCACCGCGCAGAACCAGCGCCTCACCGCGATGCACCGGCACAGCCCCGGTGCCGTGAAGCCGGGTACCCGCCTCGCGCGCGCCCGCTTCATCGCCTGACAGGCGATTTTCGCCCGACCCCGGGCCGTTTCCGACCATGAGCCGTGCCAGGTCCCTCCTCGTTCGTCGCCGCCTGCTTCCGGCACGGTCAGAGCAAACCGGGAACGGCGTCACTCGTCCTCGGACGCACCGGGATCGCCGCCACGGATCGACCACAGCAACCCGTCCAATTCGTCGGGCTTGATGAGTACGTCGCGCGCCTTGGAGCCCTCGCTGGGCCCGACCACGCCGCGCGTTTCCATCAGGTCCATCAACCGGCCCGCCTTGGCGAAGCCGACGCGCAGCTTGCGCTGCAGCATGGAGGTCGAACCGAACTGTGAGGTGACCACCAGCTCCACCGCTTGCAGCAGCACGTCCATGTCGTCGCCGATATCGGGGTCGACGTCCTTGACCTCGCCGGCCTTGGCCGCGGTGACGCCCTCCTGGTACTCGGGTTCGGCCTGGGTCTTGCTGAACTCGACGACGGCCTGGATCTCCTCGTCGGAGATGAACGCGCCCTGCAACCGGGTCGGCTTGCCCTGACCCATCGGCAGGAACAGGCCGTCGCCCATGCCGATCAGTTTCTCCGCGCCCGGCTGGTCCAGGATGACGCGCGAGTCGGTGAGCGAGGAGGTGGCGAACGCCAGCCGCGAGGGCACATTGGTCTTGATCAGACCGGTCACCACGTCCACCGAGGGGCGCTGGGTGGCCAGCACCAGGTGGATACCGGCGGCGCGCGCCTTCTGGGTGATCCGTACGATCGCGTCCTCCACGTCGCGCGGGGCGGTCATCATCAGGTCGGCGAGCTCGTCGACGATGGCCAGGATGTACGGGTAGGGCCGGTAGACACGTTCGCTGCCCAGTGGCGCGGTGATCTTGCCCGATCGCACGTTCTTGTTGAAGTCGTCGATGTGGCGGACCTTGTTGGCCTGCATGTCCTGGTAGCGCTGCTCCATCTCCTCGACCAGCCAGGCCAGCGCGGCGGCGGCCTTCTTCGGCTGGGTGATGATGGGCGTGATCAGGTGCGGAATGCCCTCGTACGGCGTGAGCTCCACCATCTTCGGGTCGATCAGGATCATCCTGACCTCCTCGGGGGTGGCCCGGTGCAGCAGCGAGATCAGCATCGAGTTCACGAAACTCGACTTACCGGAACCGGTGGAACCGGCCACCAGCAAGTGCGGCATCTTGGCCAGGTTCGCCGAGACGAACTCGCCCTCGATGTTCTTGCCGAGACCGATCACCAGCGGATGGTGATCGTTGCGGGTGTGCGGCGATTTCAGGACGTCGGCCAGGCGCACCAATTCGCGGTCGGCATTGGGCACTTCGATGCCCACGGCCGACTTACCGGGGATGGGCGCGAGCAGGCGGACGTTCTCGGTGGCGACGGCGTAGGCGAGGTTGCGGGCCAGCGCGGTGATCTTCTCGACCTTGACGCCGGGACCGAGCTCCACCTCGTAGCGAGTGACGGTGGGGCCACGCACGAACCCGGTGACCGCGGCGTCGATCTTGAACTGCACCAGGACTTCGGTGATCGCCTCGATCATCGATTCGTTGGCCGCGGAACGCTTCTTGGGCGGGTCGCCGTCGAGCAGCAGTGTCAGCGGGGGCAGCGTGTAGTCGCCGTCGACGACCCGATCGGTGACGAACTCCGGTTCCGGTGGCGGCGGCGGGGTCTGGTCGACCGGCTTGACCACTGGCCGCTTGCGCGCCGGTTTCGGTGCGGGCGCGGGCGGTTCCTCGATCGGCTTGGCATCGCGCAGCGGCGGTTCGCCCAGTGATTCGGTGACCGCGTCGGAGCCGCCGAACTCGTCGGGCGGGTAGTTGTCGTCGGGGTTGCGGCCACGGCGACGGGTTCGGTTGCGGTGCACCGGGAATCCGTCGGCGTCGTAGTTGGCCGGGTCGTAGGGGTCGCTGTCATCGGCGTATTCGCCGAGGCCGAAGTATTCGCGCAGCTTGGCAGGCACCTCGCGCACCGTGGTTCCGGTGAGCAGCAAGACGCCGAACATCATGGCCAGCAACAGGATCGGCAGCGCGAGCCACGGCGTGAGGCCCTGGCCGAGCGGTCCGCCGATCGTATAGCCGAGCGCGCCTGCCGCGGTGGCGCGGCCGTCCGCGTCGGTGGGGGAACCGGCCGCCAGGTGCCAGATCCCCAGAGCGGGAAGCACGACGAGTAGCCCACCGAGGACCAGCCGTGGCCGGATCTCCGGATGTGGTTCGGTGCGCATCAGCACCACCGCGAGCGCGACCAGCAGAATCGGCGCCAGCGCGGCCGCGGAACCGGCGATCGCCCGGACGATGTCTTCGAGGAAACGGCCGACCGGCCCGCCCGCCGACAGCCACATCGCGGCGGCGATGATCGCGCTCAACGCGATGAGCGCCAGGCCGATGCCGTCGCGCCGGTGCCCGTGGTCCAGGTCGCCCGCCCGGCTCAGCGTGCGGGTGGTGGCGCCGACGCCGCGCGCCAGCATGGTCCAACCGCTCCCGATCCCGCGGCTGATCACCGCCAGCGGTGCGGTGTTGGAGGCGCGTTTGACCGGCCTGCGTACGGGCGTGGTGCGCCCACGCGGAGCCGCCGTCGCTCGCGGGGTCGCCGAACGAGACCGCGCCGCCGGCGTCTGCCCCCTGGTCGATCCCGCCCGCGCACGAGAGGTCGTGGTGCTGCGGGACTTACCTGCCATGACCATCAGGCTAGCCGCTCGAACACCTCCGAGACCATCCGCAACACTGGTCCCACCGTGCTCGCCGCGGTGATCCAGGGTGGATGCGCAGGTCGCAGCGCCCCGGTCAGCGTGGGGAAATCTCGCCGGGGACCGCGTTTCGCGGGCCCGAACTTACGGAATCCTTGTCGATCGCCACTGATTCGGGCGTGCGCGGGCTCGTGAGGCTAGCGCGGGCGCCGTAACCCTCGGTACGTTGACTGCGCTCTATCGGGTCGTCGACCCGTGCAGATGAAGGGGACGCTACAAGTGAAGAGAATGCTCACCAGCGCGGCCGTGCTGGGTGCCACCGCAGCCGCAGTGTTCGCGGGGCACATCGCACCGGCCCAGGCGCAGTCGGGCAACTACGGCGCCATCGCGGTGTCGGTCAAACCGGGGGTTTACGGATACGCCACCGACTACGGCAGCTACGCCGATGCCGAGGCCGGTGCCATGTCGGCCTGCCTGCGTGGCGGTGGCGGTGGCGGGTGCGACGTGAAGGTGTCCTACCGCAACGGGTGTGGAGCCATCGCGATCTCGCGCGGGTGGTGGAGCTACGGCTCCGCGTCGACGATCGGCGGCGCGAAACGCGAAGCGCTGAACAACAATCCGGGCAACGCCTACATCAAGCACTGGAACTGCACCAGCGGCTACCAGCTCTAGCCCGACCGTTTCGACCATGATCATGGGAGTTGTAGTGAACAACCGTCCAGTGAAATACGCTGCCGTTCTCGTCGCGATCGTCGCGGCGCTCGGCCTCAGCGCGTGCAGTTCCGACGCCGACTCGACCAGCACCGGCGCGGCAACCACCACCACCGCCAAGGGCGGCGCCTTCGAAACGGGCGACGCCAAGTCGGGCAAGGAAGAGGGCGGCGAGCCCGCGGCCACCACGGTGCCCAACCTGCCCAAGCCGACCGCCGCCGAGCTGAACGCCCGGTTGAACAAGGCCCTCGCGGGTCAGCTCACCGGTGACGAGAAGAAGACCTATATCGAGGACGCCGACCAGGATCCGATGCTGGTCGACAAGTTCGTCGAGGCGGCCAAGCAGAACAACGTCAAAGTCGCCATCACCACCGTCGGCGACCCCGCCGACGGCAAGCTCAAGGCGAACGCCGATGTCACCATCGACGGCGCCCCGGTCAAGGACGCCTTCGTCGACTTCGTCGCCGAGGACGATTCCTGGAAGGTGTCGCACGTGTTCGCGTGCAACATCGTGAAGTCGGCGCAACTCGACTCCGCGGCCTGCCAGGCCTGAGACCCGGTCCGAATCGGTCCGAATATCAAGAAAACCGCTGGGCGACAATGTCGCCCAGCGGTTTTCAGTTGATCTGTTGATCTCTCGATCAGACGGCGACGACCGTCGGCACGATCATCGGACGACGACGGTAGACGTCGGCGACCCAGCGGCCGACCACCCGGCGCACGCCCTGGGCGATGCGGTGGGTGTCGGTGATGCCCTCACCGGCCAGGCGCAACAGTTCCGCCTCGACCAGTTCGTTCGCGCCGTCGAGCGCGGTCCGGTCGTCGGAGAAGCCGCGCCCGTTGAGCTCGGGCGTGCTCACCGCCTTGCCGGTGGTGGAGTCGATGACGATGGTGATCGAGATGAACCCACCCTCGCCCAGGACCAGGCGGTCCGACAGGGTCGATTCGCCGACATCACCGACCGAGAGGCCGTCGACGTAGACGTGTCCGACCGGCACACGGCCGACGATGGAGGCGATTCCGTCGACCAGGTCGACCACCACGCCGTCCTCTGCCAGCATGACCCGTTCCTCGGGCACACCGGTCGCCACGGCCAGCGCGGCGTTGGCGCGCAGGTGCCGCCATTCGCCGTGCACGGGCATGGCGTTGGTCGGGCGCACCGCGTTGTACAGATACAGCAGCTCACCGGCGGAAGCGTGCCCGGAGACGTGCACCTTCGCGTTCTGCTGGGTGATCACGGTCGCGCCGAGCCTGGCCAGGCCGTTGACCACGGCGAACACCGAGTTCTCGTTGCCGGGGATCAGCGAGGACGCCAGCACGACCAGGTCGTCGGCGCGGATGTTGATCTGCCGGTGCTCGCCTCGTGCCATCCGTGACAGCGCCGAGAGCGGCTCGCCCTGGGAGCCGGTGGAGATCAGCACCAGGCGATTACCGGGCAGGTTCGCGGCCTGATCGAGGGTGACCACGACGTTGTCGGGCACCGTGAGGTAGCCGAGGTCCTGCGCGATCTCCATGTTGCGGACCATCGAGCGGCCGACGAAGCAGACCTTGCGGTTGTACTTCTGCGCGACGTCGACGACCTGCTGGATGCGGTGCACGTGGCTGGCGAACGACGCCACGATGACGCGGTTGGTGGCCTTGCCGATCACATTGTCGAGCACGCCACCGATCTCGCGCTCGGGGGTGACGAAGCCGGGAACCTCGGCGTTGGTGGAGTCGACCAGGAACAGGTCGACACCTTCGTCGCCGAGGCGGGAGAAACCGGCCAGGTCGGTGAGGCGGCCGTCGAGGGGCAGCTGGTCGAGCTTGATGTCGCCGGTGTGCAGGACGACGCCGGCACCGGTGCGGATGGCCACGGCCAGCGCGTCGGGAATCGAGTGGTTGACCGCGAAGTACTCGAGCTCGAACGGGCCGTGCACCGTGGTCTCGCCCTCGGCGACCTCGCGCAGCTTGGGCTGCAACCGGTGCTCGCGAGCCTTGGCCGCGACCAGCGCGAGGGTGAACTTGGCGCCGATCACCGGGATGTCCTGGCGCAGGCGCAGCAGGAACGGCACGGCACCGATGTGGTCCTCGTGGCCGTGGGTGAGCACGATGGCCTCGACGTCGGCCATCCGGTCCTCGATGGGCCCGAAGTCCGGCAGGATCAGGTCGACACCGGGCTGCTGGTCCTCGGGGAACAGCACACCGCAGTCGACGATCAGCAGCTTGCCGCCGTATTCGAACACCGTCATGTTGCGGCCGATTTCGCCGATACCGCCCAGGGCGAACAGGCGAAGGCCGTTCTTCACCAGCTTCGGCGGCGGGCCCAGCTTGTCGTGGGCAGCCTTCTCGCGCGGCTCGGCGACCGGCGCCGAACCTCGACCGCGTCCACCGCCCTGCCTGCCACGGCCACCGCCGCGGGACTGCTCGGCGGCGGGCTTGCTCTTGGCCTCGGCCTGCTTGCCCTTGGCTTCGGTAGCCGGCTTGGTCCTCGCGCGTCGCGGCGCCGTCTTCTTCGCGGTCACCCGCTCTTCGGCGACGCCGAGCAGGTCGGTGCCCACTTCGGCGTTACCGGCCAGGTTCGCCTCCGCGGTGACCTCCGCGATCGGTTCGGCGATCGCCGGTTCCTGCGCCACGGGGGCTTGCTCGGGCGCTACCACTTTCTGCACCGCGGCTTGCGCGGTCTCCACCGGCGTCGGCTCTGGCGCACCGGCGGCACGCGATGCCGACCGGCGTCGGGGCTTACGGGCTACGGGTTCGGTCATGCCGACACCCCCGCGGCCTGCAGGTCCAGCGCCAGCTCCTCTAGCTGTGCCTGCGTCGGCATCAGCTGGGGCAATCGGGGCTCACCTACGTCGATGCCGAGCAATCGGAGTCCTCCCTTACACATCGCCACACCTCCCAGGCGGGTCATGGCCGCGTACAGCGGCAGTAGTGTCGCGTTGATCTCTCGCGCCCTGGCCACGTCACCGGTGGTGTAGGCGTGGTGGATCTCGCGCAGTCGCTCCGGCACGAGGTGTCCGATGACGCTGATGAATCCGACCGCACCGACCGAGAGCCAGGGGAGATTCAGTCCGTCGTCACCGGAGTAGAAATCCAGATCGGTGGTCGCGATGAGATCGGCTCCGGAGACGAGATCGCCCTTGGCATCCTTCACCGCGACGATGTTGGGATGCTCGGCAAGGCGCCGGATCGTGTCGATGGCGATAGGCACCACCGACCTCGGTGGAATGTCGTAGAGCGTGATCGGCAGCGCGGTGGCGTCGGCGACCGCGGTGAAATGCGCGATCAGACCCTCCTGTGTGGGCCGCGAGTAATACGGGGTCACCACGAGCAGACCGTGCGCGCCCGCGTTCTCCGCGGCACGCGCCAGTTCGATCGAGTGCGCGGTGTCGTAGGTGCCCGCGCCCGCGACCACGGTGGCCCGGTCGCCGACGCCGTCGACGACCGCCCGCAGCAGATCGTGCTTCTCGGTTTCGGTCGTGGTCGGCGATTCGCCGGTGGTACCCGAGATGATCAGCAGGTCGACCCCACGGTCGACCAGGTGTGCCGCCAGTGCGACACCGGCATCGACGTCGAGCTTGCCCGCAGCGCTGAAGGGGGTCACCATCGCGACACCTACCGTGCCGGACGCGCGCAGCTCCGTTGGCGTCGATTCACCGTTCGTCATGGTCAGAAAGGCTACCCGGTCGCCGGATGCGCCTCGACACCCTAGCGCCCGAAGCGGCTGCCGGTGGGTGTTTTTCACCTTGCGTGATGTCACATATGACGTCACAATGATGTCATGGATCTGAATGCTCATACCGCGCGTTTGCGCGAGGAACTGATCGCCGCCGCCGCGCTCGGCGACGAGAAAACGCAGGCCACCGCCGCCGCCCTCGCCGCCGCGGTGGAGAGTTCGAGCCGCCTGGTGCTGCTGTCGGCGCTGTCGGAACTGGCCGCCGAGATCAGTACCGAACTCGGTGACCGCACCGTGCACGTCCGCCTGGAAGGTACGGAGGCGAAGGCCGACGTGCGCAAGAACACGCCGTCGGGCGCGGAGGAACCCCAGACTTTCGAGGAAATGACCGGCGACATCAGCCGGGTGACCCTGCGCTTGGTCGAACAGCTCAAGTCCCGCGCGGAGGAAGCGGCCCAGCAGAACGGGCAGTCGCTCAACTCCTGGCTCTCCGGTGCCGTCAGTGGCGCGTTGAAGGATCAGATGCGCGGATACGGCGGCAAGGGCTGGTAGACGGCGTCCGAGATCACAGCAGTGGGGCCAGGTCGCCGCGTTCGCCGATAACGACTTCGTCGAGTTCGAGCCAGTCGGCCATTTCCCGCAGGGCCCCACGCAAGGCCTCGGCGGTCTCGACGGTCGCGTAGCCGGGTTCAGCGAACGCGCCGGGGGCGAGCAGTCGGCCGGTGGCGCGTTCGGCGCGCAGATCCACCCGGCCGACGAGCTTGCCGTCGACGAGCAGGGGGAAGACGTAATAGCCGTGCACCCGTTTGGGTTCGGGGGTGTAGATCTCGATGCGGTAGTGGAAGTCGAAGACCCGCTGGGTGCGTGGGCGGAAGAAGATCAGCGGATCGAACGGGCACAGCAGCGCGGTCCCGGTGATCCGGCGCGGGGTGGCGGCCTCCGGGTGCAGGTAGGCGGGCGCGTCCCAGCCGTCGACATCAACGGGTAGTAGTTCGCCCGCGTCGACCAGGTCGGCGATCGCCGGAGCGCTCTGGCGCCGGGCCAGGCGGTAGTAGTCGCGCAGGTCGGCCTCGGTGCCGATCCCCAGGGCCCGGCTGGACCGGCGGATCAGCTCGCGCACGGCATCGTCCTCGGCGATCTCCCGGTCGCGTACATCGGCCGGGACGACCCGTTCGGTGAGGTCGTAGTGCCGGGTGAACCCGACCCGGCGGGCGGTGGACAGCTCACCGGCGGCGAAGAGCTGCTCGCAGATCATCTTCGTATCGCTCAGGTTCCACCAGGTCCCCTTCGGCCGCGGCTTGTCCAGTTCCAGATGACGTTCGATCTCTCCCGCGCTCGCCGCGCCCACCTCGGTCACGACATCGAGAATGTCCTTGCCCAGCGTGGGATTTCGTTCGACGATCTTGCGCATCCCCGACCAGCGCCCGTGCCGGTACTCCCGCATCCGCCAGCGCATCAGCGGCCAGTCGGCGACCGGGATCAGTGCCGCCTCGTGCGCCCAGTACTCCACCAGCCCCCGTCGCGCCTTGGCGCTGTCGCTCCAGGCGGCGGCGTCGAGCAGGCTGCGATCGTAGGGGCCGATCCGGCTGAACACCGGCGCGTAGTGCGCGCGGACCACAGCGGAGACCGAATCTATTTGCAGCAGACGGGTTCTGGCGACGACATCGAGCACGGCCCGACGCTTCGGGTTGGTCGGCCTTCGCTTGCCGAAGCCCTGCGCGGCCAGCGCCGTTCGACGGGCCTGCGCCGCATTCATCCGCTGCATCTGCTCAGCCTGACACAGGGGTCCGACAGGTTTTCGGCGCTCAGGTGGAGACCCGGACCTCGCCCGCGGTGTCGATCTCGGTCCGCCGATCCCCGCCCGGCGCGGCGGCCAGCACGGTCGCCACCCAGCGTCTGCCGACCGGCAGCACGCGCACGGTCACCGAGCCCGCTCCCGCCATGTCGAGTTCGTCGACCGCGGCCTCGATCACGTGGTGGCGCACCCATTCCGGTACCCCGAGGAAGCCGCCGTCGTCGAGCAGGGTGACCTCGACGCCGCGCGATCGCGCCCCCCGAGCGGCGGCGCTGAGCCGATCGGTGACCAGCTGCGGCGCCCGGAGACCGTCGCGCAGTTCGGCTTCGAGCAGCCTGCACTGTTCGCGTTCGGTATCGGTGAGCTCGATCCCGGCCGCGATGCGGGCGAGCAGGGGCCCGGCCACCCGGTCGAGGGCTCCCAGCTGACGATCACGCTCGGCGTTGGCCGCGGCCAGCGCGGCCTCGGTCGCCGCGCGTCGATTGGCCTCGCTGCGCAGTTCCCGCAGCGAACGCTGGGTGGGCCGCACGATCGACATGAACACCGTCACCGCACCGACGGTGGCGACCGGCGTCAGCGCGCGCACCACGGTTTCGGGGTGCCAACTGGTGAACACTCCCATCGTCACCAGCACCGTCGCGGCGGCCGCTACGCCGAGCCAGGCCGACACGATCCGCCCGCGCAGCACCAGCATCGCCAGCAGATACGACGTCGGATAGGCGGTCCACAGCTGGTGGGCGAATCCCGACGAACTCTCGAGCCACGGCACGGTGAGCGCCATCGCCGCAGGTCCGGCACACGCCACGAAGATCGTGGCGGGCCACGGCAGCGGGTCCACGGGGAACACCAGCACCACCAGCGCGGCCACTGCCATCAGCACCAGCGCGGCGGCCGCGGCCGCCGGCGGGGCGATATCGAAATTCACCCGCAGGTACATCACGATGGTGGCTTCGAAGATCACCACGAACAGCCACGCCGTGCCGTCGCTGAGGCCGAACAGATCGCGCATCGCGAACGGCAGATCCCGATCGACCATCAGCTACCCCACACCAGCGTCACCACGGTTCCCGCGCCCGGCGCCGATTCCACGAACGCCGCGCCACCGGCGAGCGCGCGCATCCGGCCCAGGATGCTGCCTGCGATCCCCATCCGATCAGCCGACACCCGCGCTGGGTCGAACCCGGCGCCGTCATCGGACAGCACCACCCGGATGCCGCCGGTCGCGATGGTGACCGACACACCGCGCCGCACCGTCCGACCGGGGACGTCGGCATGACGCACGCTGTTGCGCACCGCCTCCGAGAGCGCGGCCCCGAGCACCTGCGCGGCCTCGATCGGCAGGCACAGATCGGCCGCGCGCCGCGAGGACACCTGCACCGGGATCTCCGATTCCACCTCGCACACCGCCTCGCGCAGGAATTCGATCGCCGCGGCGGCGTCGAGGTGGTCGATCTCGGGCGCGGTCCGCGACAGCTCGAGCTGTTCGAGGGTGCGCGCGGCCTGGTTGCGCAGCACCGGCGAGGACTGCTGCGCCCGCGAGGCCTCCAGCAGCGTCGACAGCACCGCGTCGTGGATGAGCGCCGCGAAACGCGCGCCCTCGCGTTCCCTGGCCGAGGTCGCCGCGACCGCCGCCGCCCGGCTGCGCTGCCGGACCGCTTCCCGGTCGACACGTTCGGCGGCGGCACGCGCGTACACCACGCACCACAGGAACAGCGCGGCTACGCCGAGCGCCCTGGTGATGTCGCCGAACAACGCCCACATCGAACTGTCCGGCACCACAAGGGCATTCGACACACTGGTCACCACCGCGAGCAGGGCCGCGAACGCGGCCGCACCACGTCGCGGCCACGCCAGACCCGCGGCCAGCACGCCGACAGCGAGCCCTCGATAGGGCCACGAAGCGAACGAACCGATGTGCACCACCGAGTACACCAGCGGCGTCGCCACGGTGGCCGCGAGATAGCACACGGCGGCTGCGGCGGCGGTGCGCCGGATCGCCGCGGCGGGGCCGCGCGCCGACACGATCGCCAGCACACCGAACATCAGATACGCCGACATCAGATGCAGTTCCGGCCACACCGACTGATTGATCGGCTGCACCAGCACCGCGGGCAGTTCCAGCACCATCACCATCGTGGCGCCGGTCCCGATCACCAGCCCGAGCCTGCGCAGGATCTGGTCGGTCGCCGCGCGCGAGAATTCGACGTCGCCGACCGGTGCGGGCGCCGTCGCGACCGCGAGATCGGTCACGTGCGCTGCTGCCTTTCCGGCACGGGCAGCCATCCGTCCTCGACGGCCCGTTTGTACAGATCGGTCTTGGTGGGCGCGGGTCGGCCCGCGTCGGCGTACTTCTGCCGGATGCGGCCGAGGTAGTCGTTGACGGTCTGTTCCGACAGACCGGTCAGCCGGGCCACCCGCGAGGCCTTCTCGCCCGAGGCGTACAGCATCAGCACTTCCTCCTGACGCGGGCTGAGCCCGACGTCGGAGAGCTTCGGATCGCCGTCGATGGCGGCGGCCCAGTCGGTGGTCACCACCTGCTCCCCCGACGCGGCCCGGCGCACCGCCTCGACCACGGTCGCCACACTCTCGGACTTGCGCAGCACCCCGAGCACGCCCGCTTTGGCGGCGGAGCGGACCAGGAAGGCGTTGTCGGCGCCGGTGAACACCAGCACCTCGATGTCGCGTTCACGCAGCGCGGTGACATTGTCCTCGGGCGTCGAGCCGTCGGGCAGGCGCAGATCGAGGACGACGAGATCGAGATCGGTGGTCTCGGCCAGCAGCCCGGCGACGGACTCCGCCACCGCCACCAGTTCCAGGTCGGGTTCGGGGCCGAGCATGGCCGCCAGCCCGATCGCCACGGACTCGTGGTCCTCCACCAGACCGACCCGCCGCACCGTGCGCGTCTGCGCCAACTCGCTCACCCGACCACTCCCCATCCTCGAACACCCACCGCGGCCAGCCCGCAACACGTCGGTCGAGTTCTACCGCATCCCGAGCCCGCGTGTCAGCCCACCAAAATTCGGGGCGGGTCCGCTGTCGCGATCAGCTATTCCATCAGACCAGCGGCGATGGTCGCGCCCAGTTCCCAGCATTTCTCGAGATCGGCCTTGCTCGGCGGTCCCGAGACCACGACCGCCTCGGCGGCGCGCTGCCAGCCCAGCCCGGTGGTGATCCGCTCCACGCTGCTCTCGGCGCCTTCGGTGCCTTCGTTGCCGTGCAGGTAGAGCCCGTAGGGCCGTCCGCCGGTCGAGTCGAGGCACGGGTAGTAGATGGTGTCGAAGGCGTGTTTGAGGGCACCGCTCATGTAGCCGAGGTTGGCCGGGGTGCCGAGCAGGTAGCCGTCGGCGTCGAGCACGTCGACGGCGGTCACCGCCAGCGCGGCCCGGCGCACCACCTCGACCCCCTCGATCTCCGGGTCGCTCGCCCCGGCGAGGACCGCTTCGAACATCGCCTGGGTGTGCGGCGACGGGGTGTGATGGATGATCAGCAACCGGGCCATGGGCTCGCTACTCTCCTGGGTCGCGTTCCAGTTTTTCCAGTGCCACCGCGCGGCGCATGGTGTCGCGGGCGCGGCCCCGGTCGCCTGCGTAGTCGTAGGCGCGGGCCAGCCGGTAGGAGGAGCGCCAGTTGTCCGGGTCGGCTTCCCATTCGGTCTTGATCTGTGCGAACAGGGCGTCGGCCGCGTCGCGTTCGATCCGGCCCGAGGGTCGGCGTGGCAGCTGCGAGGTGTCGACCTCCAGGCCTTCCTCGTGGATACGCCGGGCCAGCCGTTGATGCGCGAACGCCGCGCTCAAGGTCGCCCACAGGATCCAGAGACCGACGACGGGCAGCAGCAGCATGCCGATGCCGATCGCGATACCCGCGAACCCGCCGTCGGCGATGTAGGCGATGGCGAGCCCGCCGAGCCGCACGAAGTAGAACAGCAGCGCGATGACCAGAAACACCACGACCGCAACGGTTTTCAGGACCTGCCGATCGGGTCGCTGCGCGTCGGAGTCGCTCACAGATCCAGGAACGGGTCGAGCCCGACGGTCAGACCCGGCCGTCCGGCGATCTCGCGCACCCCGAGCAGCACGCCCGGTGCGAACGAGGACCGGTCGATGGAGTCGTGGCGGATGGTCAGGGTCTCGCCCTGGGTGCCGAACAGCACCTCCTGGTGGGCGACGAGCCCGGCCAGACGCACCGAATGCACGCGCACACCGTCGACATCGGCGCCGCGGGCACCCTCGAGTTCGGTGGTGGTGGCGTCGGGGCTGATCCCCACCCCGGCCTCGGCGCGCGCCGCGGCGATCACCGCGGCGGTGCGGTAGGCGGTGCCCGAGGGGGCGTCGGCCTTGTTCGGGTGGTGCAGCTCGATGACCTCGACCGAGTCGAAGAACCGCGCCGCCTGCTCGGCGAAACGCATCGACAGCACAGCGCCGATGGCGAAGTTCGGCGCGATCAGCACGCCCACCTCGGGCCGCTGCGCCAGCCGCCCGCGCACGTCGGCGAGGCGCCCCTCGTCGAAGCCGGTGGTGCCGACGACGGCGTGGATGCCGTTCTCGATCAGGAACTTCAGGTTGCCCATCACCACATCGGGGTGGGTGAAATCGACGACCACCTGGGTGTCCGCCTCGGTGAACGTCTCGAGCGCGTCACCCTTGTCGACCTGCGCCACCAGCTCCAGATCGGGCGCCGCCTCCACCGCCGCGCAGATCGCCTGCCCGACCTTGCCGCGTGCTCCGAGCACTCCGACCCGAATGGTCACCGCATCTCCTCGTCCTCGACTCAGCTTGCTCGTCGAAGCCTATCGAGCAGCCCGTGGGACCGCGGCGCCGACCTCACACCATCGGGCAGGCCGAGGCGTCAGTCGAAGACGATCACCTGTCGTAGCGCCGCGCCCGCCGCGAGATCGTCCATCGCCTGGTTCACCTGGTCGAGTCCGATGCGAGCCGAGACGAGCCGTTCCAGCGGCAGCTTGCCCTCGCGCCACCGCCGCACGTATTCGGGGATGTCACGGTCGGGAACAGCCGAGCCGAGGTAGCTGCCGATGATGGTGCGGCCCTGTGCCACCAGCGCCAGTGGCGAGATGGTGGCGGTGGCGGTCGGGGCCGGCAGGCCCACCGTCACGGTGACACCACCGGGTGCTGTTGCGGCGACGGCGGTTTCGAACGCGCGGACGTTGCCCGCCGCTTCGATCACCACGTCGGCCTGCACGCCCTGCTCGGCGACCTCGCCCGGCGTGCAGGCCACGGTCGCACCGAATTCGCGGGCCAGCGAGAGCTTTTCGGGAACCGTGTCGACGGCGATCACCTCACCGAGACCGAGCGATACCGCGACGAGCACCGCCGCCATCCCGACGCCACCGAGCCCGACCACCATGATCCGGTCGCCCGCACCGGGTTTCGCGGCGTTGAGCAAAGCGCCGCCGCCGGTGAGCACCGCGCAGCCGAGCACCGCCGCCACTTCGGGCGGCACGTCGTCGTCGACCGGGACGACCGAGCGCCGGTCCACCACCGCGTGCGTGGCGAAGCCGGAGACGCCGAGATGGTGCTGCACCACCTCGCCGTCGCGGGTCAGCCGTCGCCCACCGCCGAGCAGTTCGCCTGCGTTGTTGGCCACACTGCCCGGCCCGCACGGCGTGCGTCCGTTGCTCGCACAGCCCGCGCAGTCGCCGCAGCGCGGCAGGAACGTCATCACGACCCGCTGCCCAGGGGCCACATCGGTGACGCCGGCGCCCACCGATTCGACGATGCCGGCGGCTTCGTGGCCGAGCAGCATGGGCACCGGACGCACCCGATTGCCGTCCACCACAGACAGATCCGAATGGCACAGGCCGGCCGCTTCGATGCGCACCAGCAGTTCGCCCCGACCCGGTTCGGCCAATTCCAGGTCACACACCGTGATGGGCTGCGAATCGGCGAACGGCGCCGGATCGGCGATCCGTTCCAGAACGGCTCCACGAATCTTCATGCTCGCGACGCTACCGCGAGTGCCCTTTACAGGTTCCGGGATCTGTCGCTAACCTCGATCTCGGTGATGGTGCTCCTGTCGGCCGCCTCGTACCGTGCCCAGGGTCGGCGCCATCACGAACAAGGAGAAATCCCCTGTCAGTGCAGTTCAATCACACCATTGTCGGATGCCGCGATAATCGGGAGACCGCCGAGTTCTGGGCGGACATCCTCGGGTTGGACGTAGGAAAAGAGTGGGGGCCGTTCATTCCGATCGCCCTCGATCACGGTGCGGCCTTCGATTTCGCCAAGGTCCCGCCCTTCGTTTCCGAGATCCAGCCGCAGCACTACGCGTTCCTGGTCTCCGAGGCCGAGTTCGACGCGGCCTACGCCAAGATCCAGCGCTACAAGCTGGACCATTGGGCCGACCCGCAGCAACACGGGGTCAACGAGATCAATCACAACGACGGTGGTCGCGGTGTCTATTTCCTCGACCCCAACGGCCACTTCCTGGAACTGATCACCGTTCCGTACGGCGGTTGGCCCGAGTGAGTGCCCAGGCCGGTCCCGATTCCCTCGGGACCGGCCTGCGTTCTACGCCGTTCGCGTGGCGGCCCTGGTCCCGCGCAGTCCGAGCAGCGCGGCGCAGACACACGCCACCGAGACGATCACGATGAACCACGGGAACACCGTCGCGATCCCCCAGGTCGTCGCCGCCCAGCCCGCCGCGAGGGTCGGCAGCGCCATCGCCGAATAGGCCAGCAGGTAGTAGGCCGACATGGTTTCGCCGCGGCGATCGTGCGGAACCACTTCGGCGAGGTGCCGCAGCGAGCCGCCGAATCCGAGCCCGAACGTGGCGCCGAGCACCAGGCCCGCCACGATCACGACGGCGGGCTGTTTCGTGGCCAGCGCCGGGATGGTGGCCAGCAGCGACGCGGCCATGCCGAGGTCGCCGATCACCGCGGCGCGCCGGGCCGGGATGCGGGTGGCGAACAGTTGCGCCAGGGCCGCGGACAGCGCGGTGCTCGCGACGACGACGCCGCCGAACACCAGGTTGTGCATGCCGGTCTCCGCCGCGGCCAGCGACGGGTACAGCGACAGCAGCACGCCCAGCACCGACCAGGCGGCCATCACGCCGATCGCGGAGAACCAGAAGTCGGCCCTGATCTCGTGCGGGACAGACGGTTTCGCGATGGTGATGCGCGCCTTCACGCGAGCGGTGTGTGGTTCACGCAGCGCGAGGATGCCCGCCCCCGCGGCGAGGCACACCGCGGCGATCACGACGTACGGCGTGCGCAGCGGCGAGGGCGCGTACTGCGCCAGGACCGCGGTGCCGAGGACCGCCACCGCGATGCCGACGTTGAACGCCACGCCACTGAGCTGCCCGGATCGCGCACCACGCTCGGGCCGCAGATCCAGCAGCGCCGCCGCGCCCGCGACGACGGTGGCGCCGACGGCTGCCCCGTGCAATGCCCTGGCCAGCAACAACATCGGCACCGAATCGGCGAGCAGGAAGACGACCAGCCCGAGGATCATGGTGGCGAAGGCGCCGATCATCACCGGCTTGCGGCCGACCACATCGGAGATCCGGCCGGAGACCAGCACCGCGCCGAGCGCCGCGAAGGCATAGACGGCGAAGACCATGGTCGTGGTCAGCGGGGACAGATGCCACTCGGTCTCATAGATCCCGTAGAGCGGAGCGGGCGCCCCGGAAACCCCGAGCGCCACCGCGCTCGCGGCCAGGACTAGCCCGTACGCCCAGCGCTGCCCGGCCTCGACCGGCGCCATCGTTGTCGCTGCCACAGCAGCCCCCATCAGCAGAGTTTGATAACCATCGAACGATGATCAGGCTACGCCGAGTATGATGACTATCAAACCCCCAAGTGAGGTAACTCATGACACAGGCTAAAGATCTGACCCCGGCGCCGACCATACCCGTGGCCGCGCTCCCGACCGTCCTCGGCGCCCTCCACGACCCCGTCCGCCTGGAGATGGTCCGTCGGCTGAGCAACGCGGCCGCCCCCGTCCGCTGTGCGGCGCTCTACGACGCGATCAACAAATCCACCGCGACCCACCACTTCAAGATCCTGCGCGAAGCGGGCCTGATCGAACGGCTCACCATCGACGGTCAGACCTTCCAGACACTGCGCACCGACGCCGTGGAGCACGCCCTGCCCGGCCTGCTCCCCTCGATCGTCGACGCCGCCAACCGCGTGGACGCGGATGCCACCCACCGCGACGAGCGGTCCTTGCGCTGATCGCCCGGACAGCGGGAGCCGAATCGCTCAGCGTTCGACGAGCTTTCGCACCGAGGCGGGCAGATCGCGGGTGCGCTGGTACGGGCCCGACACCGCGGCACCGTAAGGACGGGCGAGCAGGGTTCGGGCGATCTCGCTGACCTCGTCAGTGGTGACGGCGTCGATGCGCGCCAGCGTCGCCGAGACGCTGCGGTGGTTGCCGTAGCTGAGTTCGCTGCGGCCGATGCGGTTCATCCGGGAGGCCGAGTCCTCGAGGCCCAAGACCAGTCCGCCGCGCAAAGAGCCCTTGGCCCTGGCGCATTCGGCATCGGTGACACCGTTGGCAGCGACTTCGTCGAGCACGCCGCGTGCCAATATCGCGACCTGGCCGAGGTTTTCGGGCTGGCAGCCGAGCGAGACCGAGAACGCGCCGGTGTCGGCGAAGGTGTCGACGCTCGAGTACACCGAGTAGGCCAGGCCGCGTTCTTCCCGGATGCGCTGGAACAGGCGCGAACTCAGGCCGCCGCCGACGATGGTGTTGAGGATCGACAGCGGCCAGCGCTGTTGACCTTCGTGCCTGCCGAACGCCCGCACGCCGAAGGCGAGGTGGGTCTGTTCGCTGTCGCGGTTGATCCTGATCAGGCCGGGTGCGCCCTGCGCGCGGAACTTCCCTTCGCGGCGCGGCGCGGGCTCGGCGGCGGTGTCCAGGTGTGGCCCGAACGCGCGGTGCACCAGTTCCACGACGCGTTCGTGCTCCACGTTGCCCGCCACCGCGACGACCATGCGCTCGGGCCGGTAGCGGCGCTGATGGAAGCCGCGCAGCTGGGTTGCCTGCATGTTCTCGATGGATTCGACGCTGCCGATCACCGGGCGCCCGATCGGGTGGTCGCCGAACATGGCGGTGAGGAAGGAGTCGGCGACCAGGTCTTCGGGGTCGTCGTCGCGCATCGCGATCTCTTCCAGGACCACCTGGCGCTCCACGTCGACGTCGATCGCGCGGCACAGACCGTTGAGCACCACATCGGAGACGAGGTCCACCGCGAGCGGCAGGTCCTCGTCGATGACGTGGGCGTAGTAGCAGGTCTGTTCCTTGGCGGTGAACGCGTTGAGCTCACCGCCGACCGCGTCCATGGACTGCGCGATGTCGAGGGCGGTGCGCGTGGGCGTCGCCTTGAACAGCAGGTGTTCGAGGAAGTGCGCGGCGCCGGCCACGGTGGGGCCCTCGTCGCGCGAACCGACGCCTACCCACACCCCGATGGAGGCGGAGCGCACGCCGGGCACGTGTTCGGTGACCACGCGAAGGCCACCGGGAAGCACGGTGCGGCGCACTCCCCCGGTGGAGACATCGTCAGCGGATTCGGTATTCGACTCGGTCAACTTCGGCTTCGTCACCCGATCCCACCGGACGGCTGTGCTGGCATGGTTCCTCAACCTCTCGAACGGGAGCTGGCGACGTGCGCGTAATGCCTCATTGTGCAGGCAGCAGGCACGACGGCCGGCTCCGCGATTCTATGCGCCCATCGCCCCCGCCCGCGCATCGGCCCTCGTCGCCGGGTCCTCGCCGGCGAACCCGCGCGTATCGGATCCGCTCCCGTCGAGAACGTCCGCGATCCGGGCCAGCGCCGCCTCACCCGCCATCGCCCAGTGCGTGGCGGGAATGCCGTGCCGGTGGACCGTGCCGTCGACGGCGGTGGCCCAACTCGCCGCGCCGCGCGAACCGCTCGGATCGTCGACGGTGGCGGCGAAGTAGACGAGGTCGCCGCCGAAGCGACGTGGCCGGTATTCGTCGACCATCCGCATCGAGGCCGTGGCAGCGTCGATGATGCGGGCGATGCGGTCGCGATCGAGTGCCGCCAGTGGTCCGCCGATACCCGCGGCCGCGGCGGCGAGGCCGTCGGTGTCGAACGCGAGATCGTCACCGGCGAGCCCGCCGAGCAGGTCGCCGACGGTGGGCATCGGAGTCTGTTCCGGTCCGTCGCCGAGCCAGCTGTCCATCATGGCCAGCTGTGCCACCTGTTCGCCGTCGGCTTGCAGGCCGGTGGCGACGGCGTGGGCCAGCAGCCCGCCCAGCGACCAGCCGAGCAGGTGGTACGGCCCTTCCGGCTGCACCTCGCGGATGGCGGCGATGTAGCGGCGCGCCCAGTCCTCGATCGTGGCGGGCAGCGGTTCGTCGGCGGTGAGGGCAGGCGACTGCAACCCGTAGATCGGGCGCTGCGGGTCGAGGTGGCGGGTCAGGCCGGCGAACGACCAGGACACACCGCCGACGGGGTGGATGCAGAACAGCGGCGCGCCGCTGCCGCCCGCGCGCAGCGGGAGCAGGACCGCGAACGCGTCATCGCCCGAATCATCGTCGGCGCGTAGCCGTTCCACGACGACCGCGGGCGTGGGGTCGGTGAAGAACCACGCCACCGGCACCGGGCTGCCCAGTGCTTCGCTCAGTCGAGACGACAGCTGGACCGCGGTGAGGGAATTGCCGCCGAGGTCGAAGAAGTTGTCGTCCATGCCGATGCGGTCGAGTCCGAGTACCCGGGCGAACGCGCCCGCGACGAGCTGCTCGGTCCCGGTGATCGGCGCCCGATAGGTCGCTTGGCGCAGTTCCGGGCGCGGCAGTGCGCCGCGGTCGAGTTTGCCGGAGGTGTTGACCGGCAACGCGTCCAGCTCGAGTACCACGGAGGGCACCAGGTAGCCGGGTAGTTCCGTGGCCAGCGCCGTCCGTAGCACCGCGGTGTCGAATACCGAGCTACCCTGTGCCATCGCGGAATCGGCCGCCGCGCCCACTCGGGCACCGGGGCCGGCGCCGACGGCAGTGGCACCGTCGGACTCCTGGTTTCGCGACGCCACCACGTAGGCGACAAGCCGATCTGCGCCGACCCCGGACACCACGGCGGCCGCGGCCTGCGCCACCCCCGGCTGCCGCTGCAGCGCGGCTTCTACCTCACCGAGTTCGATGCGCTGGCCGTTGAGCTTCACCTGCAGGTCGGCACGCCCGACGTATTCCAGTGCCGGAGTGCCGTTTCCCCGCAGGCGAACGAGATCGCCGGTGCGATACATCCGAGCACCGGACACACCGAACGGGTCCGGGACGAACCGCTCAGCGGTGAGTTCGGCGGCCCCGATGTACCCGTGTGCGAGTTGCGCGCCACCGACATACAGCTCGCCGGTCACCCCCGGCGGCACCGGGCGCATCCTGGCGTCGAGCACGTAGAGCCCCGAATTCCACACCGGCGCACCGATCGGCACCGTGACGACATCGTCATCGGTCACCCGGTGCGCACTCACCTGCACCGTGGTCTCGGTCGGCCCGTAGAGGTTCACCACCTGCGCGCCGGTCAGCGCACGCACCTGCTGTGCCAGCGCGGCGGGCAAGGCCTCGCCACCCGCGAACACCCGCCGCAGCGTCGCACCCGCGAGATTGTTGCCCGCGGCGGCCGCCTCCTGCACATGCGCCACATAGGCCGCGAGCAGTGTCGGGGCGAATTGCACTGTGTCGATGTGCTGTTCGGCGATCAGTGCGGCCAGGTAGGCCGGGTCCCCGTGCCCACCGGGCCGGGCGATGACAGTGCGGGCGCCCACCCGCTGCGGCAGCAACAGCTCCCAGATCGAGGCGTCGAAGGTGATCGGCGTCTTGTGCAGCACGGTGTCACCGGCGGCGAACCCGAACTGCTGTGCCAGCCAATCGAGCTGGTGGACGATCGCGCGATGCGGAACACCGACGCCCTTGGGCAGACCGGTCGAGCCGGACGTGAAGATCACGTACGCGGTGTGCTCGGGGAGCAACGGCGACACCCGCTCGGCATCGGCGATCGGCTCCGCCGGGAAATCCGCGAGATCGACGGTGTCCAGCGTGATCACCTCGTGCCCGCGCAGCGGGAGGTCCGTGGCATCGCCGCTGGTGGTGAGCACGCAGACCGGCTGGGCGATCCGCAGGACGCGGGTGATCCGCTCCGCCGGATGATCCGGATCGATCGGCACGTAGGTGCCACCCGCCGCCAGCACCGCGTACACGCCGACCAGCAGCTCGGCCGAGCGCCGAACTCCTACCGCCACCGCGTGATCCGGCCCGACACCGTGTTCGATCAGATGGCGCGCGAGCCGGTTCACCCGAGCCGCGAATTCGGCGTAGGTGAGAACGATGTCACCGTCGATGAGCGCGACAGCGTCCGGTGTCGCCGCGGCTCGGCGATCGAACGCTGTCGGCAGAACGCCGATCGCGCCGGCGTGAGCGACATCGCCCGACAGCGACCGCGCATCCGAGGTCGCCGCGACCCGCCACGCATCGACGGCCGGATGCGCGGTGTCGCACCAGTTCTCGAGCATCCGGCGGTCGCCGTCGGTGAGCAGGTCGATATCGCCGACCGCCCCATCCGGGTTCGCCGTGACCGCGTCGAGGATTCGCACATAGCCGTCGGCGATGCGTGCGGCCGTCTCGGCGTCGAACAGGTCGGTGGCGTAGGTCAGGCTCACCGCGCAACCACCGTCGGCGGTGTCGGCGAGGACCAGGTCCAGGTCGAACTTGGCGATGGCGGCGTCGGCGTCCAGTCCGGTCACGGTGAGGCCGGGCAGGGCCACCTCGACCGGGCTCGCGGCCAGGTTCTGGAAGGCCAGCATCACCTGGAACAGCGGGCTGTGCGCGGTCGAGCGGGTCGGGTCGAGGACGTCGACGAGCCGTTCGAACGGCACCTGGGCGTTCTCGAAGGCATCCAGATCCACCCGCCGGGTCTCGCGCAGCAGCGAGCTGAACGAGGCGGCGGGGTCGACACCGGTACGCAGCACCAGCGTGTTGACGAACATGCCGACGAGATCGTCGAGGGCCTGCTCACCGCGACCCGCCACCGGGGTGCCGATCGCGATGTCGCCGGCGCCACCGAGTCGCGCGAGCAACGCGGCCAGCGCGGCGTGGGCAACCATGAACTCGCTCACGTCGGCGCGACGCGCCAACCGCGCCACCCGCTGCCACACCGGCTGCGGCACCACAGTGTCGACGCTCGCGCCACGGTGCGACGCGACAGCGGGCCGCGGCCGGTCGGTGGGCAGTTCGAGCGGCCCGGGCAGTCCGGCCAGCTCGGTGCGCCAGAATCGCAGCTGCCGTGCGGCGACCGACTCGGCATCGTCCTCGCTGCCCAGCACCGCACGCTGCCACAGCGTGTAATCGGCGTACTGCACCGGCAGCGGCGCCCATCCGGGATCGCTGCCCGCGCGACGGGCGAGGTAGGCGGCGGTGGTGTCACGCAGGAGCGGCCCGGCGGAGAACCCGTCGGCGCTGATGTGATGGATCACCACGACCAACACGACTTCGTCCGCCGCACAGCGCAATACCCGCACCCGCACCGGCGGCGCGACGGTGACATCGAATCCGCGCCCGATCTCGGCCGCGACGATCGCCGGTACCGCGATGGGGTCCACGGTCTCCACCACCGGCGTCGGCACGAACTCCCACACCGCCTGGTGCCCGATCCCGTCGACGGCGGGGTAGGCCGTGCGCAGCACCTCGTGCCGGTCGAGCACATCGGTGACCGCGGCGGCCAGCGCGCCCGCATCGACATCGCCGGTGAGCCGCACCGCGATCGGGATGTTGTACGCGGCAGACTCGGGGTCGAGGCGGTTGAGCAGCCACATGCGCTGCTGGGCGGCAGACAGCGGTATCCGGGCCGGTCGTTCGCCGGATGTCAACGCGATCCCCGCACCGCTGCCGGCTGTGGTCGCGAGCGCGGCGGCCAGGTCGGCCACGGTGGTCGCTTCGAACAGGGTCCGCACGGGCACCCGCGTCGACAATGCCGCGCCGAGGCGGGCGGCGACCCTGGTCGCGATGAGAGAGTTGCCACCGAGTTCGAAGAAGTCGTCGTCGAGCCCGACCCGCTCGCGCCCGAGCACGTCACCGAACACCTCGGCCACCGCCCGCTGCGCCGTGCTGACCGGTGCCCGGAACGGCCTGGCCACGAATTCCGGTGCGGGCAGCGCCTTGCGGTCGAGCTTGCCGGAGGTGTTGAGCGGGAACGCGTCGAGCACCACGATCACCGACGGCACCATGTAGGACGGCAGCACCGCGCCGACGCCCGACCGCAGGGCGGCCGGATCCAGTGCGACGCCCGGCGTCGGCACGACATAGCCGACGAGCTGGTCACCGGTGGCACTCGCCGAGACCACCGCCGCGGCCTGACCGACCCCGGCCAGACCACCGAGCGCGGTTTCGATCTCCCCGAGCTCGATGCGCTGACCACGGAACTTCACCTGGAAGTCGATGCGCGCCAGATAGACCAGCACACCGTCGCGAGTCCACTTCACCAGGTCTCCGGTGCGATACATGCGCGCGCCCCGGGGACCGTGGTCGCGGCCGTCACCGACGGCATGCGCGGCGAGACCCGAGTCCGCGCCGACGCGAGTGTCCGCACCGACGAACGGGTCGGCGACGAATCTGTCCGCCGTGAGGTCGGCGCGGCCGAGGTACCCGCGAGCGAGCTGTTCCCCCGCCAGATACAGCTCACCGGCGACCCCCGGGGCGACCGGGCGCAGCCGTTCGTCGAGCACGTACACGCGCGAATTCCATGCGGGCACACCGATGGGCACCGTCTGCCCGGTCGCACCGTCGGCGGGCCACGCCGTCACCGACACGGCAGCCTCGGTCGGCCCGTACAGGTTGTGCACCACCGCGGGCGATTTCGCACGCAGCGTGCCGACCGTCTCCGGGGTGAGCGCTTCACCGATCGCGAGGACGAGCCGCAGACTCGTCAGCTGCTGGGCGTCGGCGTGCGCGGCGAACATCGCCAGCATCGACGGCACGAAGTCGACGACGGTGATCCGCCACGCGGCCACCAGTTCGGCGAGGTACTGCGGGTCGCGGTGACCGTCCGGGGTAGCGAGCACCAGGGTCGCGCCCGCCGCGAGCGGTGCGAAGAAGCCCCAGACCGACAAGTCGAACCCGGCCACGGACTTCTGCAGGTACACATCGTCGCTGTCGATCTGGTACTGCTCGATCAGCCAGGCGATCTGATTGCGAACTCCGGCACGACTCATCGCCACGCCCTTGGGCTTGCCCGTCGAGCCGGAGGTGAACAGCACGTAGGCGAGGTTCGAATCCCGCACAGGGGCGAGAAGCTCGGACTCGGCGACCGGATGACCAGGGTAGCGGGCGGTGTCGACGTCATCGAGCGCTACAACCCTGGTCGGCCGGTCAGCCGGTGCCTGCCTGCCGAATTCGGCTGCGGCGGTGGTGAGGACGAGGTGTGGCCGCGCGGTGTCGAGGATCTGGGTGATCCGGTCGGCCGGGTGGTCCGGGTCGATCGGCACATAGGCGCCGCCCGCGGACAGGACCGCGTACAGGGCGACGACGAGTTCGGTGGAGCGCCGGATGGCGAGCCCCACCAGTGTGTCGGGGCCGACACCTTCCTCGATCAGGTACCGGGCCAGGCGGTTGATCTGAATATCGAGTTCGGCGTAGGTCAGGGCCGTGTCCTCGAACACGAGAGCTGTCGCGTCGGGGGTCGCCCGAACCCGCGCACGGAACGGGGTGAGTAGCGTGGCGGCGCTGTCGATCTCGTGGGTGGTGGCATTCCACTCGGTGAGGATGCGGGTGCGCTCGACCGGTTCGAGCACCTCGACGGAATCCAGCGGTGTGCGCGGCGAGGCGGCGACAGCGGTGAGCAGGCGTTCGAGCCGTCCGGCGATCGTCACCGCGGTCTCGGTGTCGAACACGTCGTGGGCGTAGGTGAGGACGCCGGTGACGCCCGCGGCCGCGCCGTCGCCCGCGTACTCGTCGCTGACGATGAGGTGCAGATCGAACTGCGACAGCTCGTTCTCGGTGTCCAGCCCCGACACGGTGATCCCGGGCAGGGCCAGCTCGGCACGCTCGAAGTTCTGGAACGAGAAGCCGACCTGGAACAGCGGATGCCGGGCGGTGGAGCGGGTCGGATCGAGCACCTCGACGAGACGTTCGAACGGCACCTCGGCATGGGCGTAGACGGCGAGGTCGGTCGCGCGCTGGCGAATCAGCAACTGCTGGAACGACTCTCCCGCCCGCAGGCGGGTCCGGAAGACCAGCGTGTTCACGAACATGCCGATCAGGTCCTCGAGTGCGGCCTCGCCGCGCCCGGCGACCGGGGTGCCGACGGTGATGTCCGCACTGCCCGAGAGGCGACCGAGCAGCGCCGCGAACGCGGTGTGCACGACCATGAACAGCGTTGCTCCGGACTCCCTGGCCAGCGCACTGAGCCGGGCGTGGGTGCCCGCGTCCAGGGTCACCGGCACGGTCCCACCGGCGAGGGTACGCACCGCCGGGCGCGGGCGGTCCAGCGGCAACGCGAGCTCATCGGGGAGGTCGGCGAGTTCGCCGCGCCAGAAGTCGAGCTGGCGGGCGGCCACCGAGTCGGGATCGGCTTCGTCGCCGAGCAGCGCGCGCTGCCACAGCGCGTAGTCGGCGTACTGCACCGGCAGCGGCGTCCACCGCGGTGCCGCACCGTCGCGTCGCGCGAGGTAGGCGGTCATCAGGTCGCGCACCAGCGGCGGCATCGACGAACCGTCGGCGCTGATGTGGTGCACGACCATGGCGAGCACAGCCTCGTCGGCGCTGATCCGATACAGCACCACCCGCCACGGCACACCCGCCGTGACATCGAAGGCGGTGGCGGCCAGCGCCGTCACGGCAGCCACGACCTCCTCGGGCGCGAGGTACTGAACCCGCAGAGCCACACCGGCTTCGGCGGCGGACAAGATCTGCTGTACCGGACCTTCGGCGGTCTCGGGGTAATAGGTGCGCAGTATTTCGTGCCGGCCGATGAGGTCGTCCACCGCGGCGGCGAGCGCGTCGAGATCGAGCGCGCCACCGAGTCGCACCGCGATCGGCACGTTGTAGCCGGCCGAATCCGGATCGAACCGGTTGAGGAACCACATGCGCTGCTGGGCGGGCGAGAGCGGGATCGAAGCGGGCCGCTCCCCCGCCACCAGCGCCAGTCGCGCCGCGCCGCGCTCGGCGTCGAGCGCGGTCGCCAACGCCGCCACCACCGGCGTCTCGAAGATCCGCGCCACGGGCACCTGCCGGTTCAACGCCGCTCCGAGCCGCGCCGCGACCCGGGTCGCGATCAGCGAGTTGCCGCCCAGATCGAAGAAATCGTCCTCGGCACCGACCAGTTCGACACCGAGCACCTCGGCGACGACCCCGGCCACCAACTGCTCCGACGGCGTGGCCGGAGCACGGAATTCACGAGCGACCAGCTCGGGCGCGGGCAGCGCCCGCCGATCGAGCTTGCCCGAGGAATTGACCGGGAACTCAGGGAGAACGACGAACGCGCTCGGCACCATGTAGGCCGGAAGTGCCTGTTGAAGAGCGGTTTTCACCACGTCGAGATCCAGCCCCGGGACTCCGAGCAGGTAGGCGGTGAGGTAGTCGCCGGTGCCGTCGTCACGGACGGTGACCACCGCCCGTTCGATGGTGTCGAGCCCGGTGAGAACTGCCTCGATTTCACCGAGTTCGATGCGCAGGCCGCGCAGTTTCACCTGGAAGTCGGTGCGGCCCAGGTATTCCAGTTCACCCGAGCGAGTGCGGACCACGAGGTCGCCGGTGCGGTACATGCGGTCGCCGGGGGCGCCGAGGGGGTTGGCGACGAAGCGGTCGGCGGACAGGTCCGGTCGGGCGAGGTAGCCGCGGGCCAGTTGGACGCCGGCTAGATACAGCTCACCCGGTGTGCCGACGGGAACGGGCCGCAAACGGGTATCGAGCACGTGCAGGGCGGTGTTGGCGACCGGGGCGCCGATCGGCACCGTAACCGTGTCGGTGTCGGTGACCTCGTGGAAGCTCACGTCGACCGCGGCCTCGGTGGGTCCGTACAGATTGTGCACGGCGACACCGGGAACCAGCGCGCGCAGGCGCTGGGCGTCGGCCGCGGGCAGCGCCTCACCGGAGGCGAACACCTGCCGCAGCGAAACACAGTCGGCGGCACGCGGTTCGGCGAGGAACGCCGCCAGCATCGACGGCACGAAGTGCGCGACGCCGACACCGGTGCGGGTGATGACCTCGGCCAGGTAGGCGGGGTCACGGTGCCCGTCGGGCCGCGCGATCACCAGGGTGGCACCGATCTGCAAGGGCCAGAACAGTTCCCACACCGAGACATCGAAGGTGATCGGCGTCTTCTGCAGCACGGTGTCGGCCGCGTCGAGCCGGTAGGCATCCTGCATCCACACCAGGCGATTCACGATCGCGGTATGGGTAACCGCGACACCCTTGGGCTTCCCGGTCGAGCCGGACGTGAACAGCACATACGCCAGGTCCGCTGCACGCAACGGCCGGATCCGGTCGGCATCGGTCACCGGGTCGACAGCGAACCCGGACAGATCGAGCGTGCCGGGCACGACAAGACGAATGCCGGTCTCGGTGCCGGATTCGGACGCCTGCGTACCGGATTCGACCGACCGGCTGTCGGGCTCGACGTGCGCGGCGCTGCGAACGCCGGTTTCGGGGAAATCGGCGGCGGCCAGCACACACACCGGGGCCGCGGTCGCCAGGACGTCGGCGATCCGGTCGGCCGGGTGGTCCGGATCCAGCGGCAGATAGGCGGCGCCTGCGGCCTGGACCGAGTAGAGGGCGACCAGGAGATCGATGCCGCGCCGCAGCCCGACACCGACGACCGCGCCGGGACCGACCTGCTCGGCGATCAGCCAACGCGCCAGGCGGGCGACACGAATCGCGAACTCGCCATAGGTGATCCGCTGCCCCTCGAACTCCAGGGCGATCGCGTCGGGGGTCCGCGCGGCCTGCGCGGCGAACATCGAGACCAGCGTCGCGTCGGCGTCGAGCGGGGCGGCGGTGTCGTTCCACGCCGCGAGCTGAGCGGACTCGGCGGCATCCAGCAGATCTATCTCGCCGACCGCGATGCTGTCGTCGGCGACGACCGCGCTCAGCACCCGCACGAACCGCGCACCGAACGACGCCACCGTGTCGGCGTCGAACAGATCGGTGGCGTAGCGCAACCACCCGCGCATGCCGGGTTCCCCTGTGGCGCCGATGATCTCGTTGATCGCCAGCGACAGATCGAACTGGGTGGTCGCCGCGTCCAGAGCGAACTCGTCGATCCGCAGCCCGGGCAGCTCGATGATGGTGTCCTCGCGATGCTCGAACGCGAGCATCACCTGCACGATCGGCGAATACGCCGTGGAGCGAACCGGATTCAGCTCGTCGACGAGTTGCTCGAACGGCAGGTCGGCGTGCGCGAAGGCGCGCAGATCAGCGGCCCGCACCTCGGCCAGTAGTTCACCGAACCCGGCACCGGAATCGACCGCGGTCCGCAACACGAGGGTGTTGACGAACATGCCGACCAGGTCGTCGAGCGCGGCATCGGCCCGCCCGGCGACCGGCGTGCCGACGAGCACATCCGCGCCGGCGCCCTGACGAGACAGCAGCACCGCGAACGCCGCGTGCACCACCATGAAGGTGGACACCCCGTGGCGGCGGGCCAGCGCCTCGATCCCCGCCACGACATCGGTGGGCACCTCGAACCCGACGGCTCCACCCGCACCCGTGCGGACGGTGGGCCGAGGCCGATCCGTCGCCAGTTCGAGAACCGGTGCGATCCCGGCCAATTCGTCACGCCAGTGCGCCGACTGTCGCGCCAGCCGCGACTGCGGGTCGGCCGCGTCGCCGAGCACGGCACGCTGCCACAGGGTGAAGTCCGGATACTGCACCGGCAACGGCTCCCATACCGGAGCGATCCCCGCGGCGCGCGCGGCATAGGCGGCGATGAGGTCCCGCGCCAGCGGCGTCGTCGACACACCATCGGCGGCGATGTGATGCACGGCGAGCACCAGCACGTGCTCTGGCTCCCGCGAACCCACGGAATTCACGGCCGCGAGACGCGGCGTGGCATCGCCGGCCACGGGTCGGCGGTCCACAGTTTCGACCCGCGTTTCGCGGCGCAGCAGCGCGGCGCGCAGAGGTGACTGAGTGGTCAGGTCGTAACCCTGGCCGATGATCGCGCGCACCGCAGCGGCCAGCTCGCCCTCGGCCACCTCGCGCACGACGGCAGCGGGCAGCACCGCGTCGGTGGGAAGGACCACCTGGGTCGGGCCGTCGGCGTCCTCGGGGAAAATGGTGCGCAGTGATTCGTGTCGGTCGAGGACATCGGCCAGCGCCGCCCACAGGGCGCCGGTGTCGAGGTCGCCGGTCAGGCGCAACGCGATCGGCAGCGTGTAGACGGCCGATGCGGGATCGATCCGGTTCAGCAACCACAGGCGAGTCTGAGCCAGCGACAACGGGATTCGGTCCGGGCGCGGTCGCACCACGGTCAGCGGCGGCGACTGCTCGTGGCCGACGCCCGCACGCTCGGCGAGTCCGGCGACGGTCGGGGCGTCGAACACATCGCGCACGTCCAGCGCACTGCCGAGGGCCGCATTGGCCCGGGCGACCAGACGCATGGCGAGCAGCGAGTTACCGCCGACAGCGAAGAAGTCGTCGTTGGCGCCGATGCGCGCCAGCCCGAGCAATTCGCCGATCACACCGGCGAGCGCGGTCTGCGCACCCGGTCGCGGCGCCACGTATTCGGTGGTGACGGACAGGTCGGCGGCGGGCAACGCGGCCCGATCCAGTTTGCCCGCCGAGTTGAGCGGCACGGTGTCGAGCACGACCAGGTGCGAGGGCACCATGTACGCGGGCACCCGGCCCGCGACGTGGGCACGCACCGCCACGCTGTCCACCTCCCCCGCCACATACCCGACCAGACACTGCCGACCGGCATCGTCGGTGGCGGGCAGCACGGTCGCGTGGGTGACGCCGGGTGCGTCGCCGAGCGCGGCCTCGATCTCGCCCAGCTCGATCCGCAGTCCACGGATCTTCACCTGGAAATCGTTGCGGCCCAAGTAGACCAGCGCACCGTCGCGATCGCGGCGGACGAGGTCACCCGTGCGGTACATGCGGGTTCCGTCGGCCCCGAACGGGTCGGCGACGAAGCGGTCGGCGGTCAGGTCCGGCCTGCCGAGGTAGCCGCGGGCCAGCTGGTCACCCGCGAGATACAGCTCGCCCGCGACACCGCCGGGCACCGGGTGCAGGCGCTCGTCGAGGACGTAGGCGCGCACGTTCCAGGTCGGCCTGCCGATGGGCAGCTCGGTCTGCTCGACCGGCGCGGTGATCCGTTGGAACGTGCTGGTGATCGCCACTTCGGTGGGGCCGTAGGTGTTGTGCAGTTCGCCGGGGATCGTGGCGAGGACGGTGGCCGCCAGTGGCGCGGGCAGTTCCTCGCCACCCACGTGCAGCATGCGCAGCCCGCTCAGCGCGTCGCCGAGCCCTTCGGCGAGCATCGCGGCCAGCACCGACGGCACGATCTCCATGATGGTGACGCCCTGCTCGCGCACCACTGTCGCCTGATATTGCAGGTCGAGGTGACCGCCCGGGCGCAGCAGCACCAGCGGGGCGCCGAGCAGCGCGGGGGCCAGCAGTTCCCAGAGCGAGACGTCGAAGGTGAGGGGCGCACGCTGCAGGAAGCGATCAGCTGATGTCATGTCGTATTCGCCACGCAGCCAGCAGATCTCGTTGACCACGGCGCGGTGCGAGATCAGCACACCCTTCGGCGTACCGGTGGAGCCGGACGTGAACAGCACGTACGCCGGGTGCTCGGGATGCAGCGGCGCCAGGCGTTCGAGGTCGGTGACCGGGCCGGCTGCCACAGTGTCCTGCGCTACGTCCTCGAGCTGGCCGACGGTGAGGACCGGGACCCCGGATCGCGACGCGGCGGCGAAATGCACCGAGGCCGTGGCGGATCGGATGCCGCTGTCCACATGGTCGAGGTCACCGGCCGCCGCGACGACGACGAGTCGCGGGGTCGCGGTCGCCAGCACCTGCCCGATGCGTTCGGCGGGCTGGCCCGCATCGATCGGCACGTACACGCCACCGGCGGCGAGTACACCGTGCAGCACCACCAGCAGTTCGATGCTGCGCGGAACAGCGACGGCCACCGGTGTTTCCGGCCCGACACCGCAGTCGATCAACCTGCGCGCCACCCGGTTCGCCCTGGCAGCGAGCGCGCCGTAGGTGATCTCGGCACCTTCGAAGATCGCCGCCACGGCGTGTGGCGTTCGCGCGGCCGCGGCATCGAGCAGGTGGGCGGCGAGCGGGGCGCGCAGGCCCAGGTCCGCGAGTGCGCGGTCGAGCGGCACCACGTCTCCGTGGTGCCGCGCCGGCAGTGTGGCCGCGGCGGGGTCGGTGAGCAAGGCGAGGTCGCCGACCGCGGTGCCGGGGGCGCTGACCGCGTCCCGCAGCACCCGATCGAGCATCCCGACCATGGTCGCGACGGTGTCGGCGTCGAACAGATCGGTGGCGTAGCGCAGTTCGAGGTCGAGACCGTCGGGCGCACCGTCGGGCGCGAAACGGTCGACGAAGGTGAAGTCCAGATCCACTTCGATCGGCGCATCCGGCAGGGTCAGCCCCGACAGCGTCAGGCCCGGCAATTCGAAGGCGGTCCTGCGCTGGTTCTGCAAGGCCAGGGAGACCTGGTACAGCGGTGAATACCCCTGTGAGCGTGCCGGATTCAATGCGTCGACGAGGCTCTCGAACGGCACGTCGGCATTGTCGAAGGCATCGAGATCGCCGGCACGGACCTCGTCGAGGAAGTCGCTGAAACGCGCGCCCGCGCGCACCTGCGCACGGAGCACGAGCGTGTTGACGAACATGCCGACGATGTCGTCGAGTTCGCGATGTCCGCGCCCGGCCACGGGTGTGCCGACGACGACGTCGGCACCGGCCGAGAGCCGCGCGAGCAGCACCGAGAGGCCCGCGTGCAGCACCATGAACGGAGTGGCGCGGTGCGCGCGAGCCAGCTCCTCGATCCCGCGATGCAGGTCGGCGCCGAGGGTGGTGGTGAAGGTGGCGCCCCGGTTGGAGGCGATCAGCGGCCTGCGCCGGTCGGCGGGCAGCGTCAGGACATCGGGCAATCCCGCGAGCCGGCGCGTCCAGTAGTCGAGCTGGCGGGCCAGCGGCGCGTCCGGGTCGTCGGCACTGCCGAGCCCCTCGGTCTGCCACAGCGCGTAGTCGGCGTAGTGCACAGCCAGCGCGGGCAGCCGGGGCTGCGCACCCGCCGCACGGGCGGCGTAGGCGGCCACCAGATCCCGGGTCAGCGGCCCCATCGACCAGCCGTCGGCCGCGATGTGATGCACAACGAGCACCAGCACGTGTTCGGTCGCCGCTACCCGCAGCAGTGCGGCGCGCACCGGCACCTCGCGGGTGATGTCGAAACCGCCGGCGAGGACCGATACCACCGTCGCGGGCACGTCATCGGCAGCCACGTCGACGACGGCGAGCTCGGGCACGAACGCCGGACCGACGAGTTGTGTCGCCTGCCCGTCGAATTCGGGATAGGTGGTGCGCAATGTCTCGTGCCGGGCGATCAGATCGCCCAGGGCGCCGCGCAGCGCGGTCGTATCCAGCTCGCCGCTGAGCCGGATCGCGACCGGGATGTGGTACGCGGCGGAGTCCGGATCGAAGCGGTGCAGGAACCACATCCGCTGCTGGGCGGGCGAGAGCGGGATCCGCTGCGGCCGTTGGCCCGCCACCGGTCCACGCCTGCTGCCGGTGCCGCGCAGCGCGTCCAGCCGCACGGCGAGTCCGTCGACGGTGCTCGCCTCGAACAGCTCGCGCACCGGTACCCGCGCATCCAGCGCGGCACCGAGCCGGGCCGCCACCTGGGTTGCCAGCAGCGAGTTGCCCCCGAGGGCGAAGAAGTCGTCGCCCGCACCGACCCGGTCGAGGTCGAGCACCCCGGCGAACGTCGCGGCGACGGTCCGCTCGGTGGCGGTGGCGGGCTCGCGGTAGTCGAGCTGCCGCGACTCCGGCGCGGGGAGTGCCCGGCGGTCGAGCTTGCCGGAAGCATTCACGGGCAACTCGTCGAGGAAGACGTAGGCACCCGGGACCATGTAGGAGGGCAGGGTCGCCGCGATCGCTGCGTCGAAGTCGGCGGTGGTGGGCGCCGCCGACGAGTCGGGTCGCGGAACAGCCGGCGCGACGTCGACAGCACGGACCGCGTCGCCTCCCGTGGAATCGGCGCCGCCGGCGATGGGGCCGAAGTCGCCGACGACGACCTCGGGTGTCTCGGCAGCACGGACGACGTAGGCGACGAGCTGATCGGTCCGGCCTTCGTCCGAGCGAACCAGGACGGCGACGCGGCTGACGCCGGGAACCGAGGCGATCGCGGCTTCGATTTCGGCCGGTTCGATGCGCAGACCGCGCAGTTTCACCTGCAAGTCGGTGCGGCCGAGGTAATGCAGCGCCGGACCGTCGGCGCCGGTGCGCCAGGTGACCAGATCGCCGGTGCGGTACAGGCGCTCGCCCGCGCCGAAGGGGTCGGCGACGAAACGTTCGGCGGTGAGCTCGGTACGGCCGTGATAGCCGTCGGCGAGCTGCGCGCCCGCCACGTACAGCTCGCCCGGAACACCCGCGGGGACGGGACGCAGGCGCGAATCCAGCACGTACACACGGGTATCGGCGACTGGTGCGCCGATCGGCACCGTGGCGCCGAGTTCGTCACCGGCCTCGTGCGTGGTGACCTGGATGGCGGTTTCGGTCGGGCCGTACAGGTTGACCACCGTCGCGCCGGTCATCGCGCGCACCCGCCGCGCCAGGTCGGTCGTCAGCGCTTCACCGCCCGCGAAGACCAGTCGCAGCGAATCAGGCTGCGCGGCAGCCGGTTCCGCCACGACCGCGGCGAGCACCGACGGTACGTACTGGACGACGCTCACCCGATGCCGCACGGTGGCTGCCGCCAGGTAGGCCGGATCGCGATGCCCGTCAGCGGTGGCGAGCACCAAGCGCGCCCCGGCGTGCAACGGCCACAGCAGTTCCCACACCGATGCGTCGAAGGTGAACGGCGTCTTCTGCAGCACCACGTCGTCGGCACCGAGCGGGTACTCCCGCTGCAACCACAGCAGCTGGTTCACCGCGGCCTTGTGCGGCACGGCCACACCTTTCGGCTTGCCGGTGGAACCCGACGTGAACAGCACATACGCGAGGTGCTCGGGACGCAGCGGCGCCACCCGCTCCGTATCGGTGATCGGCTCGCCGGACAGCTCCGACAGGTCGAGCACGTCGACCTCCACCACCGACTCGCCTACAGCCACACCGATTCCGGCAAGCGTCAGCACACAGACCGGTGCCGTCTGCGCCAGCACATACGCGGTCCGCTCGGCTGGATGATCCGGGTCCACCGGCACATAGGCCGCCCCGGCCACGAGCACGGCGTGCACCGCGACCAACTGCTCCACACCACGGCGCATCGCGACCGCGACCAGCGAGCCAGGGCCCGCTCCCAGCCCGATCAGATGACGTGCCAGTCGCGCGACTCGCACGCCGAACTCCACGTACGAAAGCTCCACTGCGGTCGTGGAATCAGCAGCACGCAGCGACACCTCGGGCACCACACCCCCGGCGCGGTGTGCGGCGATGGCATCGGCTGCCGCGTGTTCGAGCCGGGAAATCGCGCTCGAGGACGCCCCGATTCCGAGGGGCGCGCCATCGGTAACTACCCGAGCGCCGTTCTCGGCCGGCGTGCCCGCCTCGACTGTGCGCGCCGACAGACGACCCGGCTTCGCCGTCGACTCCAGGCTCTCCTGCACCGATTCGTCTCTCGCGGTGGGCGATACATCGAGCGCCCGTGCCATCGTTGTGGCGGCTGCCGGCGCGTCATCGGCCGCGGTGGGGTCGGTGTCGACGACGACGGCGATCGCGTGGGGCGTCGCGGCGGCACGGTCGGCGAGCAGCGAGGCGAGAGTCGCGGCGTGGTCGCTCTCGGTGGCGGTGTCGTTCCACGTGGTCAGGATTCGGGTCCGCTCGGCGGCGTCGAGGAAGTCGAGGTCGCCGACAGGGCGGGCCGGGTCGGCGAGGACGGCCGTGAGGATGCGATCCAACCGGGTAGCGAACGCGGCGATGGTGGTGGCGTCGAACAGGTCGGTGGCGTAGAGGAAGGCACCGGAGATGCCGGTGGGAGTGCCGCTGTCGTCGCGGTGCTCGGTGAGAGTGAGCTCGAGGTCGAACTTGGCGATGCCGGTGGGCAGGTCGATACCGGCGACGGTGAGGCCGGGGAGGGCGAGTTCGCTCGGGGTGTCCTCGTTGACGGACAGCATCACCTGGAACAGGGGGTTGCGGGCAGTGGAGCGGACCGGGTCGAGGAGCTCGACCAAGCGCTCGAACGGCACGTCGGCGTGGCTGAAGGCGGCGAGGTCCTTGTCGCGGACCTGGGCGACCAGTTCGGTGAACGGGGTCGCGGGTGCCACCTCCGTGCGCAGGACGAGGGTGTTGACGAACATGCCGACGAGATCATCGAGCGCACGCGCACCGCGTCCCGACACCGGCGTGCCGATCGCGATGTCGGTGGTCGCCGACAACCGCGCCAGCAGCACCGCGAACACCGCGTGTACGGCCATGAACACCGTGATGCCCTGCGCACGGGCGAATTCCGCCAGTGCCCGATGGGTCGCGGCATCGATCTCGATGCCGTGCATCGCACCGCGCCGGGAGGCGAGCGCCGGACGGGTCCGGTCGGTGGGCAGTTCCAGCTGCTCGGGCACTCCCGCCAGCGCGTCACGCCAGAACGAGAGCTGCTTCGCCGCCACCGATTCCGGATCGGCCGCATCACCGAGCACCGCGTGCTGCCACAGGGCGTAGTCGGCGTACTGCACCGGCAACGGCACCCAACCCGGGGCCGCACCGAGGGCGCGCGCGCTGTAGGCGGTGAGCACGTCCCGGATCAACGGCCCGAACGAGAAACCATCGGCGGCGATGTGATGCAACACGATGACCAGCACGTACTCAGCACCGGCGGACCCCGTCGAGTCCGCCGCTCCGGCATGCCCGTAGGCCCCGTCACGCTCACCCGATGCGCGATGCTCCAGCGTGGTGTCCGCGGCGACACGCAGCAGTGTCGCGCGGATCGGAGCATCGACGGTGAGGTCGAAGCCGGTGGAGGCGAAGGTCCGCACGGCGTCGGACAGGTCGGCCGCATCCACGATCCGCGGGTGGACCTCGGGCACGAGACCGGTCGCCGGAAGGATCTCGGCGATGGCGTTGCCGTCCAGTTCCGGGTATCGGGTGCGCAGGACCTCGTGCCGGTCCAGCACGTCGACGATCGCGGCCTGGAGTGCGGCGATGTCGAGCGCACCGGTGAGCCGGACGGCCAGCGGGATGTTGTCGGTGGCCGAGCCGGGATCGAAGCGGTTGAGGAACCACATGCGCTGCTGGGCAGGCGAGAGCGGGACGGTTTCGGGCCGGGGTCCCGCCACCAGCGCGGAACCGGAGCCGGTGCCACGCAGACGGTCGGCGGCCGCGGCCAGCGTCAGCACCGTCGTGGTGTCGAAGAGCTGGCGGATGGGAATACGTATGTCGAGGTCGGTGCCGATGCGCGCCATCAACCGGGTCGCCAGGAGCGAGTTGCCGCCCAGATCGAAGAAGTCGTCGTCGCGGCCGACCCGGTCCAGTCCGAGGACCTCGGCGAACGCGGCGGCCACCACCTGCTCGGCCACCGTCTCCGGTGCCCGGTAAGCGGCGGTGTCGAAAACCGGTGCGGGCAGCGCGGCCCGATCGAGCTTGCCGACGGGGGTCAGCGGCACGGCATCGAGAGTGACGACCGCGGCCGGCACCATGTGCGAGGGCAGGTGTGCGGCGGTGTGCGCGATGAGGGTCGCGGCGTCGACCGTGGCACCGGCGACGGGCACGACATAGGAGACCAGCAGGGTGGCGCCCGCGTCGGTCCGGTGACCGACGGTGGCGGCGAAGTCGACCGTCCGATGGCGGGCCAGGACCGCGTCGATCTCGCCGAGTTCGATCCGGAAGCCACGCACCTTCACCTGGAAGTCGTTGCGGCCCAAGTACTCCAGATCGAACGATCCTTCGCGCCGCACCCAGCGCACGGTGTCACCGGTGCGGTACATCCGCTCGCCGGGCGCGCCGAAGGGATTGGTGACGAACCGTCCCGCGGTCAGCGCGGGCCTGCGATGGTAGCCGCGCGCCAGCTGCGCACCAGCGATGTACAGCTCGCCGACTACCCCGGCGGGCACCGGCCGTAGCCGCTCGTCGAGCACCAGTTCGGTCGTGCCCTCCACCGGCGCGCCGAGCGTGATCGCCGTTGTCGCACTGAGTGGTTCGCTGATATTGGTGACGATGGTCGTCTCGGTCGGGCCGTAACCGTTGCGGAAGATCAGGCCCGGAATCGCGGCGGTCCACCGCGCCACCAGTTCCGGCGGGCACGCCTCGCCACCGACCACCACCATCCGCAGCTCGTCGAGCCCCTCCGGGTGCACCGTCGCCAGCGCCGACGGCGTGATGACCACATGGGTCACCCGCTCGGCCCGCAGCAACTCGCCCAGCTCCGCCCCACCGAACACCCCGGCGGGCGCGATGACCATCGTCGCCCCCTCGGTCACGGTCAGCAGCAGCTCGGCCACGGAGATGTCGAACGAGGGCGACGCCACGTGCAGCACGCGCGCATCGGCGCTGGCCAGGTACCGCCCGGCCTGCACGGGCAGATACGCCGCGACCGCACCGTGCGCAATCACCACGCCCTTGGGCAGCCCGGTGGTACCCGAGGTGTAGATCACGTACGCGGGATCCAACGGATCCACCGCTCGACCACCCGCGCCGCCATTCACCACACGGCCACCAGCTGCGCCGCCTGGCCGGGAATCGGCCACGGGGGCATCTGGAGAGGTCACGACGCCGCCGCAACCGGTCTCGGCTTCGACCGTACTGATCGTCCTGTCACCGGGACGTGCGTATGCGCCCAGGTCTGCCCGCGCCGCATCGTCTGCCGTGGGTTCTGGCCCGTCGAGCACGAGCCAGTTCACGGTAGCCGGCAGATCCGACCGCACCGCCTCGATCGTGATACCCGCCGCCGCGCCGGAATCGGAGAGCATGTGGGCGATGCGGTCGGCAGGGTAGTTCGGGTCGACCGGGAGGAAGCCCGCGCCGGACTTCACGACGGCCCAGATCGCGGTGATCGACTCGGCCGAACGCGGAATACTCACGGCGACAAGGTCACCCGTGCCGACGCCGAGATCGGCCAGACGGGCGGCCAGGTAGGTGGAGGCGGCGTCGAGCTCGCCATAGGTGAGGGTGCGGGCGCCGTCTCGGATGGCGATCGCGGTGGGGTCGGCGGCGGCGCGGGCGAGCACCTGCGGCAACAGCGGAGCGGGAGTCGACGGGCCGCCGGTGCGGGCGGTCAGCTCGGCGAGTTCGGTGTCGATCAGCAGTGGCAGGTCGGCGACGGGAGTCTGCGGGGCGGCGGCGATCGCGGCGAGCAGGCCGGTGAAGCGGGCCACCGTGCGCGTGACGGTCTGCTCGTCGAACAGATCTGTGGCGTAGGAGAATTCGCCGGACAGACCCATGGCCGCGGAATCACGCAGGGTCAGGGAGAGATCGAACTTCTCGATGTCATAGGGCAAGTCGACGGCGGCCGCGCGTAAACCGGGCAGCTCGAACGAGGTCGGCGGCAGGTTCTGCAACGACAGTGCCACCTGGAACAGCGGGTGACGACCGGCGGAACGGGTCGGCGCGAGCACCTCGACGAGCCGCTCGAACGGCAGGGTGGTGTGGTCGAAGGCGGCCAGATCCCCGGTGCGGACGCGACCGAGCAGGTCGGCGAACGGCTCGCCGCCACGCACCTGGGTGCGCAGCACGGCGGTATTGACGAACATGCCGATGACGTCGTCGAGTTCGGCCGCACCGCGCCCGGCGACCGGCGTGCCGATCGCCACATCGGCATTGCCCGACAGGCGTGCGATCAGCACCGACAATGCCGCGTGCAGCACCATGAACAGGGTCGCACCCTGTTCCCCGGCAACCGCGTTCAGCGCCGCGACCACGTCGGCATCGAGCTCGAACGAGACCCGGCGCCCCCGCATCGACGCGGTGGCGGGGCGAGGGCGATCGGTCGGCAGGCCCGACTCGTCCGGCAGTCCGGCCAGCGAGTCACGCCAGAACGCGATCTCGCGCCCGGCCTGCGAGTCGGCGTCGTCCTCCGCGCCGAGAACAGCACGCTGCCACAGGGTGTAGTCGGCGTACTGCACCGGCAGCGGATTCCACTGCGGCGCCACACCTTCGGCACGCGCGTAGTAGGCGGTCATCGTGTCACGCACCAGCGGACCGGCCGACCAGCCGTCGGAGGCGATGTGATGCACCACCAGCACCAACACGTGATCACCGTCGACCTCGAACAGGCTCGCGCGCACCGGTGGCGCGGCCGTGACATCGAATCCGCGCAGAACAACGGCCGCCAACACCTCCGGAAGGTCCTCGGCGCCGATGCTGAGGGTATCGAGCAGCGTCGAAGACCCCGGCGCGACGCCGTCGGCGTGGTTACTCGAAGACACTTCGGCCGCAAGCACTTCGAGCGCCTCGGCGACAGGAAGAACCCGCTGCGTCCCCACCCCGTCGACCTCGGGGTATACCGTGCGCAGCACCTCGTGCCGCGCGATCAGATCACCCACTGCCGCCCGCAACGCATCCCGGTCCAGCGCCCCCGTCAACCGCACCGCGATCGGGATGTTGTACGCCCCGGTCTCCGGATCGAACCGGTTGAGGAACCACATCCGCTGCTGCGCGGGCGAGAGCGGCAACACATCGGGACGCGGACCCGCGACGAGCGCGGGCCGATCATCGACCACCCCACCCTCGACCAGCTTCGCCAGTACGGCCACCGTCGGGCTGTCGAAGAAGTCGCGAACATCCACCCGCACACCGAAGTTCGCCTGCAACCGGCCGATGGCGCGGGTGGCGATCAGTGAGTTGCCCCCGAGGCGGAAGAAGTCGTCGTCCAAGCCGACCACGTCCACATCGAGCAGCTCGGCGAACAACGCGGCGACGGTGCGCTCGGTCGCCGTGCGCGGCTCCCGGAATTCGGCGGCCGACACCCGGAAGTCCGGCTCCGGCAACGCTTTCCGATCCAGCTTGCCGCTGGCATTGATCGGCATCGCGGCCAGCTGCACCAGCAGCGACGGCACCATGTACTCGGGCATCGACGACTTGGCGTGCTCGACGAGTTCGGCCTCGTCGAGCACCGCACCGTCGACGCTCACCACATAACCGACCAGCGCCTCACCGGCGGCATGGCGATGCAGCACCACCGCGGCGTTGCCGACGCGAGGGTGCGCGGCCAGCACGGCTTCGATCTCCCCCAGCTCGATCCGCAGACCACGCAGCTTCACCTGGAAGTCGGTGCGCCCCAGGTATTCCAGCTCACCGCGCGACTCCCGCACCAGGTCACCGGTGCGATACATGCGCTCACCGGGCACGCCGTACGGATTGGCGACGAACCGATCGGCGGTGAGCCCCGGCCGCGCCACGTACCCACGCGCCAGCTGGACACCCGCCAGATACAGCTCGCCGACCACCCCGACGGGTACTTGGTCGAGGTTCTCGTCGAGCACGAGCAGCCCGGTGTCGTCGGCGGGACCGCCGATCGGCACCGACACCTCATCGAGAGCGGTCACCTCGTGCGCGGTGACGTCGACGGCCGCCTCGGTGGGCCCGTACAGGTTGTGCAGCGCCGTCGCCGACAACGCGCGCAGCCTGGCGGCCGTGGCAGCGGGCAGCGCCTCACCGGAGGCGAACACCATCCGCAACGACGACAGATCCACCTCGGGGCCCACGTCACCGACGAACGCGGCCAGCATCGACGGCACGAAGTGCGTCACGGTGACCCGATGCTGCGCGATCAGCGCCGCCAGGTACGCCGGATCACCGTGGCGCCCCGGTTCGGCGACCACCAGCCGGGCGCCGATCTGCAAGGGCCAGAACAACTCCCACACCGACACATCGAAGGTGTAAGGCGTCTTCTGCACCACCACATCGGCCTCGGTCATGGGGTAGCGGCGCTGCCGCCAATCCAGGTTCGCCACGATCGCCCCGTGGGTGACCGCCACACCCTTCGGCCTGCCCGTGGAGCCGGACGTGAAGATGACGTAGGCCGTGTTGGCTGCCCGCACCCCGGACACCACCTCGCCGGGCGCCGCGTCCCAGTCGATGTCATCGGTGCGCAGCACCGCCGCGCCGTTCAGATCCGGTTCGTCGCCTGCCCGTGTCACGACCACCACCGGCCGCGCCACCTCGAGCACATAGTGCAACCGGTCCACCGGATGATCGGGGTCCAGCGGCACGTACGCGCCGCCGGCCCGCACGATCGCGTGCACCGCGACGATCAGCTCGACACTGCGCCGCAGCGCCAACCCGACCAGCGTCTCCGGCCCGACGCCCGCCTCGACCAACCGCGCCGCCAGCACCCGCACTCTGGCATCGAATGCCGCATAGGTCAGCGTGACGTCACCGCACTGCACCGCGACAGCATCCGGCGTCCGCGCCACCTGCGCGGCGAACCGATCGACCAGCGTCGCCGCGGCCACCACCTCCATCCCCAGCGCCGCCATCGCATCGCTCGCCAGCGAATCCAGCAGCACACCGAACGTCCCCTCGGCGGCATCGACCACGCCGGGGAACAGCTCGGCGAGCACCACCTGCACGAGCGTGTCCGCGTCCAGCGCCCCACCGGTGAGCTCGGCCATCAGCGTGAGCTGGGCGTCGAGATCGGCATAGGACACCGCGGTGCCGTCGAACTCGACCGCGATCCGTGCCGGATCCATCGCCGCGACCGTCGCCACCAGCGCTGCCAGCTGTTCTGTTTCCGCGCGCGCCGGAGTGGGGTTGGTCATCGCACACTGCCTTCCATTACCGGCCGCGGGTAACGCCACGCGGCCGCACAAACTCTCGGAACTCCCCGGCTCGAACCGGGGTGGGGTGGATCGGCGCGGGGGCGGCCAACCTCGGGCACCCTGCCCGAAATCCGCCCGCGCACACCGGATTCAGTGCGATCGGCTATGACACGATCGCGGCAATCCGGCTCGCCGCCACGCAACCAGCAATGACTCGGTTATCTCCCGACCTCCATCGTCAACCCCGACACCTGAAACACGCGTCCGAACACGAGGAGAAGCGTATTCGTTTCAGTAATAAACCGGACCAGATTCAGTCAAAATCACGGCGGGGCGACACACTTTCCGGCGCTGAGAAACGGTCCAGCGATCCGACCGCGTACGCCGAGCCGACAGCGGTCGGCACTGCGCTCCGAGTGGGCGGCAGCACGGCTGTCGGCACAGATTCTTACTGTGTCCAGCCACACTAGGCGACGCAACGTTGCATCACCGTTGCATCTTCGTGATCCAGGTCACGAACTTGTCCGAGGCCGGAAACGACAAAACCCCCGCCGTACAACGGCGGGGGTTTCGGCAGTCAGCAGCAGCGACGACTACTCGGCGTCGGTGTTCTCCTCGACGGCGGCCGGCTCAGCGGCAGCGGCCTCGTCCTCGACCGGGACGAGCGAGATCTTGCCGCGGTTGTCGATATCGGCGATCTCCACGCGCAGCTTGTCGCCGACGTTGACCACGTCTTCGACCTTGGCGACGCGCTTGCCGTTGCCCAGCTTGGAGATGTGCACCAGGCCGTCGCGGCCCGGCAGGAGCGACACGAACGCGCCGAAGGCGGTGGTCTTGACGACCGTGCCCAGGAAGCGTTCGCCGACCTTGGGCAGCTGCGGGTTGGCGATGGCGTTGATCATGTCGATCGCGGCCTGGGCCGACGGCCCATCCGTCGCACCGACGAACACGGTGCCGTCATCTTCGATGGAGATGTTGGCGCCGGTTTCCTCGGTGATCTGGTTGATCATCTTGCCCTTGGGCCCGATGACCTCGCCGATCTTGTCGACCGGGATCTTGATGGCCGTCACGCGCGGGGCGTAGGGGCTCATCTCGTCGGGGTCGGTGATGGCCTCGGCCATCACGTCCAGGATCGTGGTGCGGGCGTCGTGCGCCTGGTTCAGCGCACCGGCCAGCACCTGCGAGGGGATACCGTCGAGCTTGGTGTCGAGCTGCAGGGCGGTGACGAAGTCACGGGTGCCCGCGACCTTGAAATCCATGTCGCCGAAGGCATCCTCGGCGCCGAGGATGTCGGTGAGCGCGACGTAGCGGACCTCGTCCTCACCCTTGTCGTTGGTGATGGTGTCGGAGACCAGGCCCATGGCGATACCCGCGACCGGCGCCTTCAACGGCACACCGGCGTTGAGCAGCGACAGCGTCGAGGCACAGACCGAACCCATCGAGGTCGAGCCGTTCGAGGACAGAGCCTCGGACACCTGACGGATGGCGTAGGGGAACTCCTCCTGCGAGGGCAGCACCGGCATCAGCGCACGCTCGGCGAGCGCGCCGTGGCCGATCTCGCGACGCTTCGGCGAACCGACGCGACCGGTCTCGCCGGTGGAGAACGGCGGGAAGTTGTAGTGGTGCATGTAGCGCTTGGAGGTCTCCGGGCCGAGCGAGTCGACCTGCTGCGCCATCTTCACCATGTCCAGTGTGGTGACACCCATGATCTGGGTCTCGCCACGCTCGAAGATCGCCGAACCGTGGGCGCGCGGGATCACGTCGACCTCGGCCGACAGCTGACGGATGTCCGCCAGGCCACGGCCGTCGATGCGGAAACCGTCGGTGAGGATGCGCTGACGCACCAGCTTCTTGGTGACCGAGCGGAACGCGGCACCCAGTTCCTTCTCGCGACCGGTGAAGTCCTCACCCAGACGGGAGAGCACCTCGGCCTTGATCTCGTCGATCTTGGCTTCGCGGGCCTGCTTGTCGGCGATGCTCAGCGCCTGGTTCAGCTCGACCTTCGAGGTGCCTTCGACAGCCTCGAACACGTCGGGACCGTACGGCGGGAAGAGCGGGAACTCCTGGGTCGGCTTGGCAGCCAGCGCGGCCAGGTCGGCCTGGGCGCGGACCAGGCGCGCGATGAACGGCTTGGCGGCTTCCAGACCCTCGGCCACCACAGCCTCGGTCGGGGCCTGCGCACCGTCTTCGATCAGCGCGATGACCTTGTCGGTGGCCTCGGCCTCGACCATCATGATGGCGACGTCGCCGGTGTCGGTGACGCGGCCCGCGACGACCATGTCGAACACGGCGCCTTCGAGCTGCTCGACCGTCGGGAACGCGACCCACTGGCCACCGATGAGGGCGACGCGGACGCCACCGATCGGGCCGGAGAACGGAATGCCCGAGAGCTGAGTCGACGCCGAGGCGGCGTTGATGGCCACCACGTCGTAGAGGTCGGCCGGGTTCAGGCTCAGGACCGTGACGACGACCTGGATCTCGTTGCGCAGACCGTCGATGAAGGTCGGGCGCAGCGGCCGGTCGATCAGGCGGCAGGTCAGGATCGCGTCGGTGGAGGGGCGGCCCTCGCGACGGAAGAACGAGCCGGGGATGCGACCCGCGGCGTACATGCGCTCTTCGACATCGACCGTCAGCGGGAAGAAGTCGAACTGGTCCTTGGGGTACTTGCCGGCGGTGGTCGCCGACAGCAGCATGGTCTCGTCGTCCAGGTAGGCGGCGACGGAACCCGCGGCCTGCTTGGCCAGACGGCCGGTCTCGAAGCGGATGGTGCGGGTGCCGAAGCTGCCGTTGTCGATCAGCGCGACCGATTCGAAAACTCCGGGCTCGACCTCGACCGCAGTCGAAGGGCGTTCAGTTGTCTGCGTCATATTTTCTTCTCTCGACCTCTCGTCTCGCTGGTCGCGCTGCCGTTTCCAGGCGTACATTTCCCCTGGTGGGCGCGAACCCAGCTGTCGTCAGCCGTACCGGACACGGACACGTGGAAACCCTCCTGGCTGCCACGCGCAGCACCCGGCCGTATCCCCTTGGCTGGAACATTCCACAAAAGGGGCAACGCGGAGGCGATCATCGATCGAAGCCCGACGGCGGCGAGAACAACGCCTGCCGAAAGGCCACTACCGAAGACCGACGCCACGCGGACGGATGCACACGGCTGTCACATGTTGTAATGCAGCCGGGAACCCGATGGTCCCCGAATACACGAATAGCCAACGAGAAGAAGTGTACTTCTTCTCGTTGGCCAGGTGTCGACCGCCTCGACGAGGAGGCGTGTCTGATTCAGATCAGCGACGCAGACCCAGACGCTCGATGAGCGAACGGTAGCGGTTGATGTCGTTGGCCTGCAGGTACTTCGACAGGCGGCGACGACGACCGATCAGGGCCAGCAGGCCGTGACGGGTGTGGTGATCGTGCTTGTGCTGCTTCAGGTGCTCGGTCAGGTCCGAGATCCGCTTCGACAGCAGCGCGATCTGCGCCTCCGGCGAGCCGGTGTCGGTGGGGTGCAGGCCGTATTCGGCGAGAATTGCCGACTTCTGCTCAGTGGTCAGCGCCATGTGGCTCGACTCCTATTTTTCAGTTCCGCGCTCGAAGGTCCGGTTACCCGGGATGGGCGCCACCGCGGACCGCAGCAAACCCGAGGAGCCACTCTACTTGACACGTAACGGCCGGGGTAATTCGGGCTCAGGCGTCGGCGGCGGTGAGAATCTTGCGCGCGGTCTCGACGTCGCGCCCCATGGCCTCGACCAGATCGTCGATGGAGTCGAACTTGCGCATTCCGCGTAGTTGTTCGACGAAATCGACACCGACGTGCTGGCCGTAGAGATCGGCCTCGCCGTCGAGGACGAACGCTTCGACGGTCCGTGAGCGGCCCGAGAACGTGGGGTTGGTGCCGACCGAGATCGCGGCCATCGCGCGCTCGCCGGGTGCGGCGTTACCGATGGCCGGGCCTGCCCCGAGCACGGTGAACCACCCCGCGTACACCCCGTCGGCCGGGATCGCGGCGTGCATCGGCGGGGCGACATTGGCGGTCGGGAAACCCAGCCCGCGCCCGCGCCCGTCGCCGTGCACGACGACGCCCTCGACGCGATGTGGGCGCCCCAGCGCCTCGGCGGCCGCGGCCATGTCGCCCGCGTCGACACAGGCCCGGATGTAGGTGGAGGAGAAAGTGACAGCGTGTTCGCCGAGCAGGGTCACCCCGTCGACCTCGAAGCCGAACCGCTCGCCGAGTTCGCGCATCGTGTCGACGGTGCCCGCGGCCTTCTTACCGAAGGTGAAATTGTCGCCGACCACGACCTCGGTGACGTGCAGACGTTCGACCAGCAGGTCGTGCACGTATTCGGACGGGGTGAGCTTCATGAATTCCTGGGTGAACGGCATCACGCAGAACACGTCGATCCCGAGCTCCTCGGCGAGTTCCGCGCGGCGGGTCAGCGTGGTCAGCTGTGCGGGATGCGAACCGGGTCGCACCACTTCCATCGGATGCGGATCGAAGGTCATCAGAACCGAGCGCACGCCACGCTTACCCGCCGCGGCGACCGCGCGGCTGATCAGCTGCGCGTGCCCCCGATGTACCCCGTCGAACACGCCGATCGTGAGAACGCAACGCCCCCAGTCCGCGGGCACGTCGTCGAGACTTCGCCATCTCTGCACAGAGCGAAGCCTACGCAAAGCGGTGCCCGAACAGAATTCCGGTGTGCGGCGGATCGCCGGTGCGCGGCGTGCCGGTTCGCCGATGTGTCATTCGGGCCAGGGATGCCTAACATTGGTGATGTGCCAGCTAAACGAGATGTCGCGACCCGCAGCGCGCTGACGCAACCCGCCGAGCAGGCCGAACTCAGCCCCACGATCGCCCCCGAACTGTCGGCGGTGGCACAGGATTATCTGAAGGTCATCTGGACCGCCCAGGAGTGGTCACAGGAGAAGGTGTCGACCAAGTTACTGGCCGAGCGGATCGGCGTGTCGGCCTCGACGGTGTCGGAGGCGGTACGCAAGCTCACCGATCAGGGCCTGGTCGAACACGCCCGCTACGGCGCGATCACCCTGACCGAACACGGCCGTCGCGCCGCGGTCGCGATGGTGCGCCGTCATCGGCTGATCGAGACCTTCCTGGTGAACGAACTCGGCTACGGCTGGGACGAAGTGCACGACGAGGCCGAGGTACTCGAACACGCCGTCTCCGACCTGCTGATGTCGCGCATCGACGCGAAACTCGGCCACCCCGACCGCGACCCGCACGGCGACCCCATCCCCTCCACCGACGGTGCCGTCCCCACTCCCCCCGCCCGTCAGCTCAGCGACTTCGCCGCGGGCGAATCCGGCCGGGTGGCCCGCATCTCCGACTCCGACCCCGCGATGCTGCGCTATTTCGACTCCGTCGGCATCGCTCTCGACACCACCATCGAAGTCGCCGAACGCCGCGATTTCGCCGGCACCATCGCCGTCCGCATCGCCTCGTCCGAGAATCCCACCGAGCTGGGAACCCTTGCCGCCGAAGCGATCTGGCTCACCGCCTGAGCTGTCGGGGCGCGCCGGATCAGCAGTTGAAATAGGTGCGGAGGCGGGCCGGTACGCCGTCGGCCGTGGCGGCGGTCCAGCACGTGTCGTGCGGGAACCGGACATAGGTGGTCCAGGTTCCCGACGCGCGGGTGATGAGGCGCTGGTTGTCGCCGGGGGTATCCCAGCGGATGACACCCCACTGTCCGTCGCAGTCGGGGATGGTCGCGGCGGGTCCCGGATCGACGCCGAGTTCGGCTTCGATGGTGGATTCGGCGCAGGCGGAGGCGGGTTCGGGCGCGGTGTCCTGGAAGCGCAGTTCGCCGGTGGCCGTGCCGCCCGGGGCGACCAGGAACAGCGTGTGCATGCCTTCGGGGACCGGGTTCGTTCCCGACGGCGCGGTCATCCCGAAGTAATAGCAACCGATCTCGGTGGTGAACGCCGCCCGGCCCTGTTCGTCGGTGACACCGTCGCGGCGCACTGTTTCGGCCGTCTCACCGAGGGGGATGTCGTTGTTCGCCGGATCACACGGCTGCTGCAGCGAAAGATGCACCGGCACACCGGGAACAGGGACGCCGGACAGAGTCACGGTGCGCAGGACGACAGTGCCGGTCGCGGCTGCGGGCGGCGTGGCGGTCATCGCCGGAGCGGTGGGCGCGCCCACAGACTTCGATGGGCCGCCCTCTCTGTCCGTAGGCGCGGGCCCGCCGGGGATCACGGCGGGAGCAGCACTGGGAGTGGCGATCGGTATCGACGCGGTGACCGTGGTCGTCGAGCGCGCCGAGGTCGATCCCGGCACCTGCGGATCACCACTCCCACACGCCGTGAGCAACACCGTCACGCCGGCGAGAACGCCGATCCAGGTCTTCCCGATCGCAGTCATGGTCTGCCCCTCCGCCGCGAAAGCTATTCCTCCTCGCTATCGCCGGTATCGGACAGGACGTTAGCGACACGTCCAGTGTCACTGACAGCCGAAGCCGCCGAATGATCCGGCACTGTCAGCGCGACAGGAAATCCAGGAGCACGCGGAATTCGGCGAGCGAGAGGTATCCGTCGCCGTCCTGGTCGGCGGCCGCGAGCAGGTCGGCGGCCGGTTCGTCGATGTGGCCCGCGCCGACGTGGCGAATCAGCGATTCGAGCTCGGTGACCGAGATCCGGCCGTCGCCGTTGATGTCGAAGACCCGGAACGCCGCGTCGGCGTCGGTGACCTCGATGCGCCCCGCGACGACGGCGGCATCGAATTCGGCACGGGAGACGAGGAAATCGCCGTTGGTATCCGCGGCGGCGACCATCCGCTCGATGGCTGCCCGGTCGACGTCGATTCCCGCCGAACGGATTCCGTCGGCGATGTCATCCACCGACACCAGCCCGTCACCGTCGCGATCCCACAGCGTGAACGTGTCGACCGACTCTGCACTCATCTCACGAATCCCTCTTCCGCGGCCACTACCGGCCGGTCACGCCACTCTACGGATTCCTGGGAGTGGGTGCGGCGCACAACGAGTGAGCGACTCTCAGCTCGCCTGGCCGTCGAGCACGCGCAGTGTGATCAATTCGGCGGCCGGTTGCCGGTATTCGGTGAACAGGGCCGCGACGAGTTCACCGCGACTGGTGACGCCGGTCTTGTCGAAGACGGACTTCACGTGGTCGCGCACCGTGTGGGCCGATACCAGCAGGTGCCGGGCGATGGCGGCGGTGGACAGTCCCGCCGCGACGAGTTCGGTGACTTCGAGTTCGCGGCGGGTCAGTTCATAGGCCGCGGCCACGAGCGCGGCCACCTCCGACGGCGTCGCGTGTTCGATCACCAGTGCTGTCGTAGTCGGGTCGCCGTTCACATCACGCAGACACGAGGCGTGGCAGACGAGCCACCGGCCGGTCAGCGTGCGAATACGGATGCGGGCGCTGTCGCCGGTGAGACGCGCACGCCCCGCCGTGCTGAGAATCCAGACGGGCAGCGGTAATTCGAGGCCGGAGTCGGTGGTCGTGGACGGGCCGGGCGGCATCTGCGCGAGCAGCTCACGGGCTTCGTCGTTCACCGAGAGCAGGGCACCGTCGGCGCCGAACAGCAGCAGGCCGGGCGCGTGGACGCCGTCCGAGCCCGTGGTCGCCGGTCGCGCGAAGCCGCGCAAGCGCCGTGCCATCGGGGCCGACAACGCTTGCAGCACCGCGACATCGGCGGCGTCGAAAGCCTGCCTGCCACGGTCCCGGAACAAGCTCACCTGTCCCCAGCCCTGGCCGTCGACGCGCAGCACAGCCCGCAATTCGTCGCTGAATCCGCGGGGTCGCAGAAAACTTCGATACAGCGGGCTCAGCGTCGGCCGGTCGCCCGTGACCGCGCGCAAACCGGCCACCGGCACCTGTGCCACCGCCAGATCGCGGAACAGATTGACGTGCTCAGCGAAAATCTCTGACTCCCAGTAGGTTCCGCAGCCGCCCTCGTGCAGGTTCTCCACCCGCACCGGCGCGGTGGTCAGCCCGTTGACCGGATCGGTGGCTACCCACACCGCGGCATCGAACCCTACGGATCGGCGCAATCGGGTGGACGTCCGCTCGAACAACTCGTGCGCATCCGGCGCCGCGGCGATCCCGCTGAGCAGAGCGGACAGGGAAGGCGAAGCCGGGGTGGTCATGTGCCCATTGTCGTCGCGTTCAGTGCTCGCCGACCATCCCGCAAACGCGGGATTTCGCAGCGACTCCGGCGCGACCACGCTGATCACCGAGCGGGCACGACGTCGTGCCCGCCATCGAATGAGAGTGCGCGGCAACGCCCTCCGACGACAGGAGTCGATATGCGAATCGGGATCATCGGTGCGGGAGTGGCCGCGGTCGGGTTGCTCGACGCGCTCGCGGGAACCGACGGGGCACCGGGCACGATCACCGTGTTCGAGGGGTCCGCGGCGCTGTGGCGTGGGCGGGCCTATCAGCGCGATGTGCCCGCGGTGCGAGTGAACGCCCCGCCCGCGTTGATGTCCGCGCGGGCGAGCGATCATGGGCATTTCCAGGACTGGCTCGCCCAGCGACCGGACGCGGTGCGCTTCCTCGACCCCGGGTTGGGACAGCCGATCGTGCCGCGCGCGATGTACGGCGAGTACCTGGAACAGTCGGCGCGGGCGTCGATCGACCGGTTGCGCCACGACGGATGGCGGGTCGACGTGGTGAACGACCGGGTCACCGGCGTCGCACAGCAACAGCCGGTGGTACTGCGCACCGAGGTCGGTGTCACGTATCCGGTGGATCGCGTGGTGCTCTGCGTCGGCAGCGGCCGTCCCCGCGACCAGTACGGACTGACCGGTGCCCCCGGCTATTTCGACGAGCCGTATCCGCTGGCGCGCACGCTCACCGAGGTGGATCCCGAGGCTCGGGTAGCCGTGATCGGTAGCGGCCTGACCGCCGTCGACCTCACGGCCGCGTTGACCGAGAACGGTCATCGAGGCCCGATCACCCTGCTGTCGCGCAGCGGGATCCTGCCGTTCGTCCAGCAACGTCCACGACCGCTGTCGCCGCGCCACCTCACCCCGGCCGCCGCGCTGGACCTCGCGGCGGGCGGGGCGGTCGAGTTCACCGCGGTGGTCGCGCTCCTGCGTGCCGAATTGGCCGACCTGGGTGAGGATTTCGACGCGTTCGCCGCCGAGATCCGGGCGACCGGCTCCGAGGACCCGGTGCTTCGCCTGCGCCGTCAGCTCGCCGATGTCGACTCCAGCCTGCTGGGTCGACGCCTGCTCACGATGGCGATCCGCACGATCGGCCCGATCCTGTGGCCTGCCCTGACCGACGCCGACCGGATGATGTTGCGGACCGATCACTACCGCACGATCAGCAGCCTCAGCTCGCCGATGGTCCCGCACAACGCGGAAATCCTGCTGCGCCTGCTGGATTCGGGTCAGGTGCGGTTGCGCACCGGACTCACCGCGATCGCGGCGGACGACACCGGGTTCACGCTGACCGGCGAATCCACCTGGACGGCCGACATCGTGATCAACGCCGTCAACCCACCCGCCCATGTCACCCCGCAGGACACCGAGACGCTGATGACACACCTGCTCGACAGCGGCACAGCGCAAGTCGCGCCCACCGGTGGTCTCCGCGCCGAACCACGCACCCGTGCGCTGCGTGGCGGCACCTGGCACGTCCTCGGCAACCTGGCGGCGGATTCGATGTTCATCGCCACCAACCCACCCGGCCTCGCCGCGGAAGCGGCACTGCTGGCCGAGCACCTGACGAAGGAATCCGGCCTACCGGAATTCCGGCGCGAGGCATTGCCCGTGAGCAGCTGACCTCTGCCCCGCAGGCGGTTTCGGCGGCGCGGGCGCCGGCCTCACCCGGCCACGAGGCGGGCATCGAACGACAACGAGCTCGTCAGTCGCCGATTCCCCTCGGGCGCACCACCATCACCGAGCCGGCGCGTTTGCCGCTCTCCTCCAGGAGTGCGATGGCCCGGCCCCGTGGGTCGATCGCGGCGTAGACGCCCTTGATGCCGACAGGCTCGAGCCAGCGGCCGGTCCGCAGGTCGGTGGCCTGCGATTCGTCGATGTCACGGAGCGGGAAGGCGGTGCGGACCGCGGCGTCGATATCGAGGCTGAGCAGGGGCTGTTCGGCTTCGGCCGCGGTCGCGAGTTGTTCGAGCGTGCGGGCGTGTTCGAGCGTGAAGGGACCGACCCTGGTGCGGCGCAAGGCTGTCAGGTGTCCGCCCACACCGAGGGCCGTGCCGAGGTCGCGGGCCAGGGCGCGAATATAGGTACCGGAGGTGCATTCGACCGCGACGTCGAGATCCACGAATTCACCGTCGGCGACATCGCGTCGGGCCAGGATGTCGAAGCGCGACACCGTGACCGGGCGGGCGGCCAGCCGCACCTCCTCGCCGGCGCGCACGCGCGCGTACGCCCGTTCGCCGTCGACCTTGATGGCGCTCACCGTGGCGGGGACCTGCTCGATGTCACCGGTCAGGGCCGCGACGCCGGCCGCGATCTCGTCGTCGGTGACGTGCAGCGCGGGTGTGGTCGCGGTGACCTCCCCTTCGGCGTCGTCGGTGTTCGTGGCCTGACCGAGGCGGATCGTCGCGGTGTAGGCCTTGGTGGTGAGCAGCAGCTGGCCGAGTAGTTTCGTGGCCCGCTCCACCCCGAGCACCAGCACCCCGGTGGCCATCGGGTCGAGGGTGCCCGCGTGGCCGACCTTCTTGGTCTGCAACAGCTTTCGGCTGCGCGCCACCACGTCGTGGCTGGTGAGGCCGCTGTCCTTGTCGACGATCACGAGACCGCCCAGCTCGCCCACCCGCGACACTCGCGCGGCCATCAGCCGTGTGCGATCGCGGTCAGGATCAGCCCGTCGGCGATCAGCCAGTTGCCGTCGAACTCGGTGAGCGCGGCGCCGCCGTCGTTCGTCCGGCCGGGCACGAGCAGCTTCGTGTGAAAAGTGCCCGATCCCGCATCGTCTGTGCGGGAGTCGATCTCGAAGGTGATGTGCGCGTCCTCGAAACCGAGCCAGCGCAGCGTGAGCGGGAACCAGGCTTTGTAGGTGGCCTCTTTGGCACAGAACAGCAGCCGATCCAGGTGCAGGCCCTCACCGGGCGTATCCGACAGCCACTCGCGTTCGGCGGGCAGGCTGACCGAATCGAGCACTCCCTCGGGCAGGGTGTCGTGCGGTTCGGCGTCGATACCGACCGAGCGGAAACGCAGCGAGTGCGCCATCGCGGCGGCACGGTAACCGTCGCAATGGGTGAGGCTGCCGACGATGCCGCGCGGGAACAGCGGCATGCCGCGTTCGCCCTTGCCGATCGCGACAGGCTGCTCACCGAGCTGTTCGAGGGCGAGGCGAGCACAGTGCCGGGCGCCGATGAAATCCCGGCGACGCTTCTCCACGGACTTGGCGATCAGGTGCTCCTCGGCGGGATGCGCCGTGAGATCTTCCGGGAACACCAGCAACTCCGCCGAAGCCACACTCCTCGGCAAAATCCTCTCCAGCACTGACTTGTCCGCCTCTCCGCGTCTTGTGGCCAGACCTCGGCGCTGGTTGGGTCAGCGCCGGCGTCTGGCGGTACCGGGTGGGCGGGTTTGCTCGTGCCCGGTGAGTTGCCGATGTTCTTACGAAATCAGGCGTGGGGTTCTCGTGCAAATTCGCTGTCAGATGCCTCGCCTGCGCTCGGCCTTCTCGCGCATCTCGGCGGCCGCGGCTTCCATCTCCGGGGTGACCTTGAAGTGGCCGCCCCAGGAGTTCAGGTCGCCTTCGGCGTAGACCGGGTCGGGAAGGATCTGGCGCAGCAGCGGTTCCGGCATGCCTCGACGTTTCCATTCACGGGGATAGCCGAGGGAGACCTCTTCGAAGCGGACGCCGTCGTAGTAGGTGGTGCGCGGGATGTGGAGGTGGCCGTAGACCGAGCAGACCACGTTGTAGCTGGTGTGCCAGTCGGCGGTCAGGTCGGTGCCGCACCACAGCGAGAACTCCGGGTAGAACAGGATGTCGGTGGGCTGACGGACCAGGGGGAAGTGGTTGATCATCACCAGCGGGGTGTCGGTGGGCAGCGCGTCGAGGCGGCGCTGGGTGTACTGGACACGGGCGTGGCACCAGGCGTCGCGGGTGAGGTACGGGTCGGGGGTCAGCAGGAACTCGTCGGTCGCCACGACATTGCGTTCGCGCGCCAGCGCCAGACCCTCCGCCTTGGTCTTCGTGCCCGCCGGTCGCCACGAGTAGTCGTAGAGCAGGAACATCGGCGCCAGGGTGACCCGGCCGCCGTACTTCTCGGCGCCCGGACCCGTCCACACCGGGAACGGGTCCTCGGGGGTGACGACATCGAGGTCACGACACATCGCGACGAGATAGTCGTAGCGGGCGGCGCCGTGCATCTGCACCGGATCCTTCGGCGTGGTCCACAGCTCGTGGTTGCCCGGTACCCAGATCACCTTGGCGAAGCGGCCGCGCAGCAACTCCAGCGCCCACCGCACCTCCTCGGCCTTCTCCCCCACGTCCCCGGCGACGATCAGCCAGTCCTCGGGCGAATCGGGAACGATCTGCTCCACCACAGGCTTGTTGCCCTGATGCCCCACGTGCACATCGCTGACCGCCATCAACTTCGGAATCACCTGTCCACAGTGGCACACCCCGGGCACGCGGCGCCTGCGGGTTCACCCCTGCGCGTCGGCTGCCTCGGCCACCAGCAGATCGAGCAAGCCGGGAAAACGCGCGTCGAGGTCGGCCCGCCGCAGGACGACGGTGCTGCGATTGCCGTAATTCACCTGCCGGACCAGCCCCGCCTCGCGCAGCACCCGGAAGTGGTGGGTGCGGGTCGCCTTCGTCACCGGCAGGTCGAACGACGAGCAGCTGCGGTCGCCATCGGCGGGATCCAGCGCGAGCAGGGTGATCACGCGACGCCGCAGCGGATCGGCCAGCGCGCCGAGTACCGCTCCCAGCTCGAGTTCCTGGTCCACCCACCACCTCCACATAGGTACGGCTTGCATCATACCTAGCTGCCGCCTAGCGTCCTTAGGTACGTAGAACATCGTACCTAAGGAGCATCATGTCGAGCACCTACGCGATGGTGGGGTTCGCCCACCCGAAACCCGAACGCCGCGACGACCTGCGCGAGCTGCTGCTCTCGTTCGTCGAACCGACCCGCGCCGAAGAAGGCTGCCTCGAATACCACTTCCACGTCGACAGCGACGACCCCTCGGTCTTCGTCTTCTACGAGGTATGGCGCAGCAAAGCCGACCTCGACCGCCACCTCGCCCTGCCGCACATGCGGGACTTCTGGAATTCCCGCCTGGACTACCTGACCCGCGACCTGGACATCCGCTGGATCGACATGCTCAGCCCCTACCCCCGCTGAGCCGTCCCGCTCCCGGGTCAGGCGGTGGCGAGTAAGCCGTCGACGAAAGCCAGGACCCGGTCCTGCGATTCGACGCCGACCTGTTCGTGTCCGCCCGGGTACTGCGCGAACTCGACCTGGGTGCCCGCCGATCGCATCTGCGCGAGCAGCGCGAAGGTCAGCGGCAGCGGAACCACCGTGTCGGCCGCGCCGTGGGCGATCAGCACCGGTTGGCGATAACCGACCGTGGGGACCACCATGTAGTCACGCAGCGCCGCGCCGATGCCGTCGGCGGCCACGGGCTTCGCCAGCAGCGCGCCGATCGACGCACCGCCGACGGCCCGGTCGAAATCGTCGACACAACTGGTGGCGATCGCGTCGACCACTTCGCGTCCACGAGCGCTGAGCAGACCGTTGACATCCAGGTCGGGACGGGTGGCGCGCAGCCCGGCGAGCATGCCCGCGAACGGGCCGACTAGCCGGTCCACCACGGGGAGGTTCGGGACCTCGGGACCGAGCCGGGTCAGAATCTGCTCGTAGTTGGATGCCGGCGCCAGCGCCACGGTGCCGCGGAAGTCCAGTTCGGGCGCGTAGTCGTCGGCGAGGTTGCCGGTCCCCAGTGCGGCATGTCCCCCCTGCGAACCGCCGACCACGGCCCACGTCCGCGCCAGACTCGGCTCCGCGGCCCGCGCGGCACGAACCAGGTCGATCGTGGCCGTGGCCTCGGTGCGAGTGTGCAGGTATGGGTGCACGGTGTCGGAGCCGGGCGACAGGCCGAGGTAATCCGGGGCGACCACCGCCCAGCCACGATCGAGGAATGCTCGCAGCAGCGGGCGTTCGTGCCGCGCCTTGTCGGTGGTGAGGCCGCACCGGGGCCCGAGCCCACTGGTCCCGTGATCCCACGCCACCACCGGATAACCACCTGCCGGGGCGGGCGTATCCGGGAGCAGCAACAGCCCGGCCGCGTTCGCGATGCCGCGCGTCGCGCCCTCCGTGCGGTATTCGACGATGGCTGCCCGCGACCAGTCACCCCAGCCGGCAGGCTGGGCGGTATGGGCAATCAGCTGCCCCGGCGCGACGGGCGCCGCCTGCGCCGCGGGCCCCACGCCCACCGCGCCGATCAGCACCAGCGCCGCGGCCACCGCCACCCGGCCGCCCTGGGCAATCACGTCGTGCACGGCCATTGTGCCTCCATCGTCGATCCCACTGTCCGCACCAGCGACGGTAGGCGATCGACCGCCGAGAAGCACCTCCGTACCCGTCACCGGAGCCGAATCTGCTGTGTCACACAGGTTTCCACGACACTGTGTTTCCACGGCACTGTGTTTCCACGGCACTATGCGGCGCCGTGCGGGATCTCGGCGCCCACCTTGGCCCAGCGACCGGATCGTGCGCGGGCGATGACGGCCAGCAGCCGAGCCAACATGAAGACGACCAAACCGGTCCAGATTCCCGCCACACCCCAGTCGAAGATCAGCGACAGCCAGATCAGCGGCAGGAAGCCGGTCAGCGCGGCGACGAGGGTCGCGGTGCGCAGGAAGGCGGCGTCGCCCGCGCCGAGCAGGACACCGTCGAGGGCGAACACCGCACCGGCCACCGGGATCATGGCGACGAAGAACCACCAGATGACATGGGTGCGTTCGAGGACCTGGGGGTCGTCGGTGAACAACAGCGGAATCGCGGTCACACCCGCGGCGAAGACGGCGGCGAGGAGCAGCGCGAAGATCTCGGACCAGACCGTCACCCGGCGCGCGATCGCCTTGGCGCCGTGGGCATTACCGGCACCGAGGGCCGCGCCGACCAGGGTCTGGGCGGCGATGGCGAGCGAGTCCAAGGTCAGGGCGAGGAAATTCCAGAGTTGCAGGACCACCTGGTGGGCGGCCACGGACGCGGCGCCGAAACGGGCGGCCACCGCGGCGGCGGAGACGAAGCAGATCTGGAACGACAGACTGCGGATGATGAGGTCGCGCCCGAGGACGAGTTGAGCGCGCATCACCGCGACGCGCGGTCGCAGCGAAACACGTTCGCGCAGCAAGGCATAGGCGAACAGGACACCGGAGACCGATTGGCCGACGAGATTCGCCACCGCCGAACCGGCCAGCTCCATGCGCGGCGCGCCGAGCAGTCCGTACACCAGAACCGGACACAGCACCGCCGACAACGCCAGGCCCACCACCACGTAGGTCAGTGGTCGTCGCACATCCTGCACGCCGCGCATCCACCCGTTGCCCGCCATCGACAGCAGGATCAGCGGCACGCCGAACAGCGCGATCCGCACCCAGATCAACGCCTCGTCGGCGATCTCCCCACCGCCGGAGAGCACCGAACACAGTGGCACCGCGAACAACTGGATCACCGCGACGATCACCAGACCGATCGCCACACCCACCCAGCTGGCCTGCACGCCCTCCTCGACAGCACCTGTCCGATCCCCCGCACCGTGTCTGCGGGCCGCACGCGCGGTCGTGCCATAGGACAGGAACGTCAGCTGGGTGCTCACCGACCCGAGGATCACCGCGCCGACGGCCAGCCCGGCCAGTGCCAGCGCCCCCAGCCTGCCGACCACCGCGATGTCGAAGAGCAGATACAGCGGCTCGGCGACCAGCACACCCAGGGTGGGCACGGCGATGCCGAGAATTCGCCGCGGCCCGACCTGGTCGACCTCATCGCCGGTCATGGCTTCGTCCCTCGGTTCAGCGGACCCCACACCGACCTCCCACAGTCACCACGAACTCATCGGACGCGCCGCCGACCCGCCGATGGTGGCACACGCCACCGACACATCGCCCATCACGTGCGTCGGCGATCTCGCCGTTCGCCGGGCATGATCATGGTCGCGGTCGTCGTGCACCGACGCCGCCACCCACACCGCTGATCGCGGACACACTTACCCATCGGCACGAAATCGCGGTACGAAGTGTGGACGACAGGCAGGATGAGTGACGATACTGGTCGTCTGCCCAGCTCGGGTGGAACGATGACATACCGCGGACGCCTGGTTCGCCCGGACAACTCAGGATCGACCATGGTGTTTGTGCAGCGATGGCGGGTGATCACGGCGTTCGCCCTGGTCGGCGCGGCCACCCAGCTGGTGTGGCTCACCTACGCGCCGGTGACGACCGTGGCGGCGGAGCACTTCGGTGTGTCCGAGTCCGCAATCGGGTGGCTGGCGAACATGTTCCCGCTGCTCTATGTCGTGCTCGCCGTGCCCGCCGGAATCGCCCTCGATCGCTGGTTCCGCCCCAGCCTGATCGCCGGCGCGGTCCTCACCGCGATCGGTGCTGCCCTGCGCCTGCTCGACGGCGGTTTCGCGATCGTGCTCATCGGTCAGACCGTCGTCGCCATCGCGCAACCGCTGGTGCTCAACGCGATCACCGGCATCGCGGGGCACTATCTCGACGAGAAGGACCGGCCGACCGGTATCGCGGTGGGCACCGCGAGCACCTTCGCCGGGATGGCCGCCGCGTTCGTACTCGGCGCGGCGCTGCCCGCGCAAAGCCAGCTCACCACCCTCACCGCGATCGGCACGATCTTCGCCGCCCTGGCCGCGGTCGCACTGACCGTCGAACTGATGCGCGCGGGCACCGGACCTGCCGCGAGCACTTCGACCTCGCTCGTCGCGCTCCGAGCGACCCTCGGCGACCGGTATGTGCGCCGGCTCTGCGTCACCGTGTTCTTCCCCTTCGGCACGTTCGTCGCGCTGGCGACCTATGGCCAAGCACTGCTGGAACCGTCCGGCGTGAGCGCTGACGCGGCCAGCATCGTGCTGCTGGTGAACGTCCTCGCCGGTGTCGTCGGCTGCGCGGTGATCCCGGTCGCGGTCCTGCGCCGCGGTATCGAACTCCCCGCCGTGATGGTCGGTCTCACCGCCAGCGCCGCCGCCTGCCTGCTCGTCGCCCTCGCCCCAGGCCTTGCCACCGGCTTCCTGGCCTTCGTCCTCATCGGCCTGACCCTGCTCCCCGCCCTCCCGATCGTGCTGGCCATGGCCGAACGCCACACCGGCGCCGCGGAAGGCACCGCCGCGGGCCTGATCTGGATGACCGGCAATCTCGGCGGTCTCGTCGTAGCGGGCCTGACCGGCCTCCTCGTAGACCAGCCCGCCCTGGCCTTCACCCTCTGCGCCACCACCACCGTCCTCGGCGTCCCCCTGGCCCTGCGCTTGCGCCGCGAGAAGACCGTCGCCGCGACCTAGGTCAGCCCAGGGCGGCGATCAGGGCGCGGACGACATCCTCGGCGTTGCCGTAGGTGGTGTAGCCGGCGGCGAAGCGGTGGCCGCCGCCGCCGAAAACCCCGGCGACCGCGGCGACATCGATGCCGTCGGTGCGGCCGGGGGCGGAGTCACGCGATCGTAGGGAGACCGTCCAGCGGTCGTTCTGGCCGCGGGCTTCCTTGAAGACGGCGGCGATGCCCGCTTCGGCGGTGGTGCGGATGACGTCGATGACGCTCTCGACCTCTTCGGGGCCCACGTCGTGGGTATCGGCGGCGCGCACGAGCGCGTAGACCAGGCCGACACCGGCGGCGGGCACGACCACAGCGGTGGACAGCACCTTCGACAACATCGGGAGCCAGGCGTAGGGGTGGGTGTCGAGCAGGACACGGGTGATCTCGGTGCCGTCGATGCCGGTGGCGAGCAGGCGCTCGGCCATCGCGTGGCTGCCGGACCGGGCCCAGCGGAACGAGCCGGTATCGGTGACCAGGCCCGCGAACAGGCAGTGCGCGATGGGGGCGTCGATCTCCACGCCCCACGCATCGAGGAGCCGGGTCACCAATTCGGTGGTCGAGGCCGCGGATTCGTCGATCAGGTCGACGGTGCCGAAGCCGTCGTTGGCCCGGTGATGATCGATCACCAATGTCATTGTCGCACCGGGTAATCGGTCGGCGAGAGCGCCGAGACGGCTGCGCGCGCCGCAGTCGACGACGATCAGCAGGTCCACCTCGGCCGGCACCTGCGCGGGCGGCACCACCAGCTGCACACCGGGCAGCGTGCGCAACGAAGCGGGCAGCTCAGCAGGCTCGGCGAAGGACACACACACCGGTACCTCGCGCCGGTGCAGCGCCAACGCCAGCGCCAGTCCGCTCCCCACGGTGTCGGCATCGGGCTGCACGTGGCACAGGATCGTCACCGAGCGCGCCGCCGCCAAGGCGGCGACGGCCGTGCCCAGTTCGGTCCCGTCGCGGACGCTGGTCATCCGGCGTCCACGACGGGCACCGGTCGTCGGCCCGACAAGGCGGTGCCCACCGGGCAGGATGACGCACCCTGCGTGGTCACTCGGGCTACCGCCTGCGGGCGCTGACCGGACATGCCTGCCTACTCGTCTTCGTCGTCGCGATCGGCCTTGTACGGGTCGGCCTCGCCCGCGTGCTTGGCGTTGGCGGCGACCTTGGCCACCTCGTCGTCGATGGCGCGAGCTCTCGCGAGCAACTCTTCCATCTCGCGGGCCACCTCGGGCACCTTATCGAGAGTGAAAGACAGGATCGGGGTGAACTTCACTCCGGTACCCGCACCCACCTTGGACCGCAACACACCCTTGGCCGCGTCGAGCCCGGCGGCGGCCTCGGCGTAGTCGGGTTCGGCGTCGATGGTCTCGCCCATCACCGTGTAATAGACGTTCGCCTCGCGCAGATCCCCGGACACCTTGGCATCGGTGACGGTGACGAACCGCAGCCGCGGATCCTTGATCTCGTATTCGATCGCGGTGGCCACGATCGCGGAAATCCGCTTGGCGAGCCGGCGTGCCCTGGCTTGATCAACCATGGCGGTACCTCCCTTAGTCTTCGGGTCCGAAGATCCGGCGGCGTACTGCCAGCAACTCTATCTCCGGACGCGCGGCAACGTGCCGCTCACACTTGTCGAGCACCTCGTTCAGGTGTCCCGTTTCCGCACTGACCATGGCCACGCCGAGCAGTGCCCGGCGGTGCAGGTCCTGATCTCCGGCTTCGGCGGCATTCACGCCGAAGCGCTTTCCCAGCTCGGCGAGGATCGGCCGGATCACCGACCGCTTCTCCTTGAGCGAATGCACGTCACCGAGCAGTAGATCGAATTCGAGCGCACCGATGAACAGCGGTGCTCACCTCCTGGTAGATGGGTTCCCGCAAGACTCCACGCCGCACCCGAAGAATCGGATGCGGCGTGGATCGAGCGGTATTGCGTTGATCAGTCGCGCGGCTTTTCACGAAGCTCGTAAGCCTCGATGATGTCGCCGTCCTTGATGTCGCTGTAGGTGACGGTCATACCGCACTCGAAACCTTCGCGAACCTCAGGAGCGTCGTCCTTCTCCCGCTTGAGCGAGGAGATGGTCATCGTCTCCGCGATCACTCGACCGTCACGGATCAGGCGCGCCTTGGCGTTGCGCTTGACCGAGCCCGAGGTGACCATGCAACCGGCGATGTTGCCGATCTTGGACGAACGGAAGATCGCGCGGATCTCGGCGCGGCCCAGCTCGACCTCTTCGTAGATCGGCTTGAGCATGCCCTTGAGGGCCTTCTCGATCTCGTCGATCGCCTGGTAGATCACCGAGTAGTACCGGATGTCGACGCCTTCGCGGTTGGCCAGCTCAGTGGCCTTGCCCTCCGCGCGGACGTTGAAGCCGATGATGATCGCGTTCGAGGCCGACGCCAGGTTGACGTTGGTCTCGGTGACGCCACCGACACCGCGGTCGATGACGCGCAGACGCACCTCGTCGTCGATCTCGATCCCGAGCAGGGCCTCTTCGAGGGCCTCGACGGTACCGGAGTTGTCGCCCTTGAGGATCAAGTTGAGCTCCGAAGTCTCCTTCAGTGCGGCATCCAGATCTTCCAGGCTGATCCGCTTGCGGCTGCGAGCGGCCAGTGCGTTGCGCTTGCGCGCATTGCGGCGATCGGCGATCTGACGGGCGATGCGGTCTTCCTCGACCACGATCAGGTTGTCACCAGCGCCGGGGACGGAGGTGAAACCGATGACCTGGACCGGGCGCGACGGAGTCGCCGCGTGGACGTCCGCGCCGTGCTCGTCGACCATGCGACGGACGCGACCGTAGGCGTCGCCCGCCACGATCGAGTCACCGACGTGCAGGGTGCCGCGCTGGATGAGCACGGTGGCCACGGGGCCACGGCCGCGGTCGAGGTGCGCCTCGATGGCGACACCCTGGGCGTCCATGTCCGGGTTGGCCCGCAGGTCGAGCGAGGCATCCGCGGTCAGCAGCACTGCTTCGAGCAGCGCGTCGATGTTGGTGCCCTGCTTGGCCGAGATGTTGACGAACATGGTGTCGCCGCCGTACTCCTCGGTGACCAGGCCGTACTCGGTGAGCTGCTGCTTGATCTTGTCCGGGTTCGCACCCTCTTTGTCGATCTTGTTGATCGCGACAACGATCGGCACGTCAGCGGCCTGCGCGTGGTTGATCGCTTCCACCGTCTGCGGCATGACGCCGTCGTCGGCCGCGACCACGAGGATCGCGATATCGGTGGCCTTCGCACCACGCGCACGCATGGCGGTGAACGCCTCGTGACCCGGGGTGTCGATGAAGGTGATCAGGCGCTCTTCGTCGTTGAGGTTGGTGAGCACCTGGTAGGCACCGATGTGCTGGGTGATGCCACCGGCCTCGCCCTCGGCGACGTTGGCCTTACGGATCGTGTCGAGCAGTCGGGTCTTACCGTGGTCGACGTGACCCATGACGGTCACGACCGGCGGACGGTGCTCGAGGTCGTCCTCGCCGCCGGCGTCTTCGCCGTAGGTGAGGTCGAACGACGACAGCAGTTCGCGATCTTCGTCCTCGGGGCTGACCACGTGGACGACGTAGTTCATCTCGCCGCCGAGCAGCTCGAGGGTCTCGTCGTTCACCGACTGAGTGGCGGTGACCATCTCGCCGAGGTTGAACAGGGCCTGCACGAGAGCTGCGGGGTTCGCGTCGATCTTCTCGGCGAAGTCCGACAGCGACGCGCCACGGGCGAGACGGATGATCTCGCCGTTGCCGCGGGGCAGACGCACGCCACCGACGGCGGGAGCCTGCATGTTCTCGTACTCGGCGCGCTTCGCCCGCTTCGACTTACGGCCACGGCGAACCGCGCCACCGGGACGACCGAAGGCGCCTGCGGCACCACCACGGCCACCGGGACCACCGGGACGACCGCCGCCGCCACCGGGGCGACCGCGGAAACCACCGGCCGCGGGGGCACCGGCGCCGGGAGCGCCGGGGGCACCGCCACCGCCACCGCGGTAACCGCCACCGCCGCCGCCACCACCGGGACGGCCTGCGCCGCCACCGCCGGGAGCGCCGCCGGGACGACCCGGACGGCCACCGGCCGCGGGGCCGGGACGTGCGGAGCGTGCGGGCATGGCACCGGGGTTCGGACGCGGAGGCATCGAACCCGGGTTGGGACGGGGACCACCGGGACGCGGGGCGCCGCCCTGCGCGGCGGCCGGACGCTGACCCTGACCACCCTGGCCGGGGCGGGGACCGCCCTGACCGGGAGCCGGACGCGGGCCACCCTGACCGGGAGCCGGACGGGGACCGCCCTGACCCGGAGTGGGACGCGGGCCACCCTGCGGGGCGGGACGCGGTGCCGGACGCTCACGATCGGGCGCCGAGCTGAACGGGTTGTTGCCGACGCGCGGAGCCTTGGGCCCCGGCTTCGGGCCGGGACCGGCCGGACGCGGGCCGGGTGCGGCAGCACCCGGAGTCGCCTGACCCGGACGGGCCTGACCTGCGGCGGGAGCCTGTGCCGGACGCGGCGCGGCGGGAGCCGGACGCGGGCCGGGCGCGGGAGCGCCTGCGGGCTTGGTGGCCGGAGCCGACTGCGCGGCGGCCGGAGCGGGGCTCGCGGGTGCCGGCGTAGCGGGCTTGGCCTCGACCGGAGCGGCCTGTTCGGGCTTCGGCGCGGCCGGCGCGGCAGCGGCTGCCGGGGCGGGAGCGGCCGGAGCCGGACGCGGACCGGGGCGAGGGCCACCGGGGGTGGGCTTGGCAGCCGGACGGGCTGCTGCTGCCGACGACGGGCCGGGACGGGCCGCCGACTTGGCATCGGCCGCCGGAGCGGACTTCGACGCCAGAGATTCGCGCAGACGACGTGCGACGGGTGCTTCCACCGTCGAAGACGCCGACTTCACGAACTCGCCTTGCTCCTTGAGCTTCGCGAGTAGTTCCTTGCTTGTGACACCGAGCTCTTTAGCCAACTCGTGCACGCGGGCCTTGCCTGCCACTGCTCTCCTCACTGAGAGGCCGAGCAGTGACGCCGCCTAGGTAAGGCGGGCCCGCACGACCTCGGGTTATCTCCGACGGACGTTCATCGTTGGTGCTTCACGGTGTGCTCATGAGTGCTCGTGCCTGTTCTCGAGGTACTGCTCCAGGGCTGAGATATCCAGATTTCCGGACACTCGTAGGGCTCTGCCGAATGCTCGGCGCCGCTCTGCGGAACGCAAACAAACTGAAACGGGGTGCAGCCATGCACCCCGTCCGGGCTGTCTGCGCCGCGGATCGGGAACAATCGCGACATCGGTGTTCCGATGCTGCGCCACGATCCGCAACAGGTCGGCAGACGGCTCGCGCTGACGGCATCCGATACAGGTGCGAACGGATTGCGCGGGCCGGTCCTGTACCCACTCTACCGGTGACCCGGTCATAACGACGAACCCCTCCCCTCCGGAAGTTACGAACATGTCATCCGCCGGTCGGGATTCGACGTGTTCGGATCAGCTACGGTGCGCTTCCGGCCGGGCGGAGTCGTCCGGTTGCGGAGCCGCGTCGCTGCGGATATCGATGCGCCAGCCCGTCAGACGGGCAGCCAGGCGGGCATTCTGGCCCTCCTTGCCGATGGCGAGGGAGAGCTGGAAGTCGGGCACGATCACGCGTGCCGCCCTGGCGTCGGGATCGACGACGGTGACCGAAACCACCTTCGACGGCGAGAGCGCATTGCCGACGAACGTCGCCGGATCCTCGGCGTAGTCGATGATATCGATCTTCTCGCCCGCCAGTTCACTCATCACGTTGCGCACGCGCTGACCCATCGGGCCGATGCACGCGCCCTTGGCGTTCACGCCCGGCACGGTGGACTGGACAGCGATCTTGGAGCGGTGTCCCGACTCGCGCGCCACCGCGACGATCTCGACGGAGCCGTCGGCGATCTCGGGCACCTCGAGCGAGAACAGCCGCCGCACCAGGTTCGGGTGGGTGCGCGAGAGCTGGATCTGCGGACCACGCGGGCCACGCGAGACACCGTAGACGTAGCACTTGATCCGGTCGCCGTGCTCGTAGGTCTCCCCCGGTACCTGCTCGGCGGGCGGGATCAGCCCCTCGGCGCCGTTGGCCTCGCTGCCGATGCGTACCACCACGATGCCGCGGGCATTGGCCCTGGCGTCGCGCTGGACCACACCGCCGACGATCTCACCCTCGTGCGCGGCGAAGTCGCCGAAGGACTTCTCGTTCTCGGCGTCGCGCAGCCGCTGCAGCACCACCTGGCGGGCGGTGGTCGCGGCGATGCGGCCGAAACCCTCCGGGGTGTCGTCCCATTCGGAGACGAGGTTGCCGTCGGCGTCGAGCTCACGCGCCATCACCCGCACCACACCGGTCTTCTGGTTGATGTCGATGCGCGCGTTGGCCTCGTGGCCGTCGGTGTGCCGGTAGGCGGTGAGCAGTGCCGACTCGATCGCCGAGATCACGGTCTCGATCGAGATACCTTTGTCGGCGACGATCGCCCGCAAGGCTTCGATTTCAATATTCATTCCGCAACCCCTTCGGTGGGAGTGTCACTGTGTTGTCCTGGTGCGGCGAGGTCGGCGGGTTCTTCGCCCGGTACCGGGCGGCCCGGTGCGATACCGCCCGCGAGCTCGAGTTCGGCGGCGCCCGGTGCGTTGAACTCGACCTGGACGACAGCCTCGGCGATATCGGCGACCGGAACGTGAACGCGGTGTGGCTTCACCTTGCCGCCGATGACGAGCGCGATGGTGGCGTCGTCGGCGAGCCGGCCAACGCGCGCGTCGAAACGGGCCTTGCCCTCGATCCGCTCGGCGCCGTCGGCCAGCTTCACGCGGACCTTGCGGCCCTGTGCGCGCCGCCAATGCCGTTCGGTGGTGAGCGGGCGCTCCACGCCGGGAGTCGTCACTTCGAGCAGATAGGCGGCTTCGCCGAAATCGCCTGCGGCATCGAGAAGTTCGGACATCTCGCGGCTGAGCGAGGCGATGGCGTCCAGGTCGGCGGGGCCGTCGCTGTCGACGGTGACCTTCACTCGAACCGGAGCCAGCTCGCCGTTGCCCGCGGCTGCGATCGCGACGCCCTCGAGGTCGAATCCCCGGCGTGCGACGAGCTCAGCGACTAGCTGGCTCACCCTTTCCTCGGTGGGCATCGGCATATGGGCGGCTCCTGGTTCAGTTGTGACGCGATCGGAAATATCTACGCCGAAGGTCTAGCGTAACGCGCTCAGAGAGTGTAAAGGACCAGGCGCTGAGCGCCACGCACCGGTCCGACTCGGCGTGCCCGAGACCTGTCAGCACGCGTGCGAGCTACCCGCGTGAGATCTGGCACCATGGTCAACGTGCCCCACCGCCATTCCGTCCCGCCGAGAGCCGGGCGACCTTCCGGCATGCGTTTCGACCGGCACGAACCCTCTCGGTTACGGGTCGAGCCTGCCGCCGCGCACCTCGCCGGGCCGACGCCGGCTCCCACCGGCGCGACCGCGTCGCCGCCCCCCGCCGTAGTGCCGCATCCCACACCGGTACAGCAGCTTTCGCCGTCGGCGACCGTACGGGTCGACACCCGGCCTGCCTGGCGCCGCCGCACCGTGCTCCGACTCGTCGGCGCGAGCGCGATCGGCCTTCCCGTGGTGGCCACGCTGGCCGCCTGCGCCGAGGACGATACCGTGCACGCGCCGGATCCTCTTGCCACGCAAGAAGTTCTGGCTCGCGCCGATGCCGCGGCCGCGACCGCGGCGATCGCGCTGGCGCCCCAGTCGAATGCCACGCTGAGCACGATCGCCACCGAGCGCACCGCGCACGCCGACGCGCTCCGCACCGAAATCGACCGGGTGATCGGCGTGTACGGCGACGGCACCACGCCCGTTCATCGCACGGGCGCCGTGACCGTGCCCGGCCCCGGTGGATCGCCGGTCCCGGCCTCGGAGGTCGAGACCGCGTCCGCGCAGCCGGCCACCGTCGCGCAAGTGCGTGATCAGCTGGTCCGCTCCCAACAGTCCGCCGCCGCCCTGGCCCGCACCGAATCCGGCTATCGCGCAGGCCTTCTCGCGTCGATCAGCGCGGCCTGCGCCACCCAGGCAGGAGTCCTGCTGACATGACCGAACAGCGAACGGCCTTGCAGAGCGCACTCGATGCCGAGTACGCGGCCGTCTACTCCTACGGCCTGATCGCCGCGTACGCCAATGCCGACCGGTCCCGTCTGGTCGCCGAGTTCAGCGCCGCGCATCGAGCACGTCGGGACAGCACGGTCGAACTGCTCGAAGCGGAGGGCACCGCACCCGACGCTCCCCGTGCCGCCTACACCCCGCCCGCCCCGGTCGACGATCCGATCCCCGCGGCGCATCTCGCGGTGAGCGTCGAAACCGATTGCGCGGCAGCGTGGTACACGGTCGTGGAGAACGCGACCGACGAAGTGGTGCGCGCCACCGCGACGGAAGCTCTCACCGAGGCCGCCGTTCGCCGCGCTCGCTGGCAGACGATTCTGGGTTCGGTCCCGGTCACCGTCACCTTCCCGGGACGGGCGTAGCGAACCGAGTCGGCGGCCCGACTACGGGCGCATCGCGTACGCGCCGTCGTAGGCCTCGACCTGCTGCCACACCCGGCCGAAGCGCTCGGCGTCGGCCACCGGGCTGCGCAGGGCCCCGATCGCCCAGGCACGCTGGGCTTCGGTGACCGACGGCTTGCCGAGCAGCGCCGCCGCCTGGGCGTTGAAGTCGCGGATCTGGAAGTCGAAGATCTGATCGAGCACATCGCGGTCGAGCCCGGTGAGCTCGGCCTGCTCGAGAATCAGCTGCCCGTAGACCACCGTGGAGAACAGGTGGCCGATGGTCAGCATGAAATCCAGGTCCTTCTGCTGGTCCGCATCGGGAGCCGCGGTGAGCAGCAGGCTGCGCAGCGCCTGGGCCTGCTCGTAGAACCGGCCGACGTTCGGGACCTCGGATGCCTGCTCGTAGGCGGGAGTCCAGTCGGCGAATTGCACCTTGCCCGCGCCGCGCGCCGGACCCTGCTGCCAGAAGAACGGCTGGTCGCCGGGGGCGAGATCGGTGCCGATCGCCGGGTATTCCTTCGGGTTGAGCAGGTAGTTCGGCATGAACTTCAGGATCTGGCCCACGTTCACGTGCACGGTGCCCTCGAGGCGCGGCAGGTGGTTGATGTAGCGCGAGGCCTGCGCGAAGTAGGTGGCCTTCTCGAATCCCTTGGCCGCCAGCACATCCAGCAGCAGGGTCATCGCGACCTCGGCCTCGGAGGTGACCTTGGACTTGGTCATCGGGTTGAACAGCAGGTACCGGCGGTCCTCGAGCGAGGCGCTGCGAAAGTAGTCGACGGCACGGTCGCTGAACAGCTTCATCGCGATCAACCGCGCGTAGGCGTCGACGAAATTGCCACGCACATGGGCGAAGTCGGTGACGGGGTTGCCGTAGAGGATGCGGTTGTTGGCGTGGGTGATGGCCTCGAAGAACGAGTGCTCGACCATGCCGATGCCGCCGTGGCAGAGATTGAACTTGCCGACGTTGACGGTGTTGAGCGCGGCCGAGAAGGCCTCCGGCCCCTCGTGCAGCAGGTCGGCGGCGGTCACCGGGTAGTTCTCCAGCCGGAAGTGGCTGACATACATCTGACCGTGGATGACGCTCTCGATCAGGTGGTAGTCGTCGTGGCGGCTGTCGGCGGCGAACCAGATGTAGCCCGCCGGACCCTCGACGTCGGCGCGGCGCGAGAACACCGACACCATCGAGGCGACGTTGCCGTTGCCGATGTAGTACTTCTCGCCGCTCGCCCGGAACAGGATGCCCGCCTCGGCGTCGGCGCTGCCCGGCTCGCTCGGGGTGAGGATCAGGTCGGTGTTGTAGATGTCGGCGCCGTGGTCACGCTCGGACAGCGCGAACGCCATCACCTGACCGTCGTCGAGGTCGGCGGCGGCCTTGCGCTTGGCGATCTCGTTGTCGCTCTGCCAGATCGGGCCCAGCCCCAGGATGGTGACCTGCTCGGCGTACCAGTACGCCAGCCCGTAGAACCCGAAGATCTCCGCCAGTGCCGCGTTGCGGGCCGCGTCCCAGCGCTTGTTCGGGTCGCCGTCGGCGTAGGCGGCCGGGGTCAGGAAGGTCGCGAACAGTTTTTCCTTGCCGACGAACTCGAGGAACTCCGACGTCCATACCGCGTCGCGGTCCTCGACCAGCAGCTGCGCCTTGCCCTTGGACTCGAACCACTCGATGGTGGCCTTCAACAGCCGCCGCGTCTCCGCGTCGAAATGCTGGGGGTCGTAGGTGGCCGGGTTGAACAGCAGGCTGGGCGAACTCGTCATGCCGTTAACTTATCAGCGCCGGGCGCGGGCTCGGGCCGCCTACCAGCATGTTTCCCCTACGTAAGCGTAGGTTCCTACAGTCCTGAATGGATACTGCTGTCGCGGTGTCTTCGCCTGACCTTCACGCGACGTTCGGGTTGCCCCGACTGGCGAGAAAATCTTGAATCTCGCGGTGCCGAAACTGGTACGCGACTCCAGCAGACCGCAGCAGCCCGCGGTCGCAGCTCCATTCGAGGAAGTCCCCGAGCTCCCAAGGAAGCGGATGACGTGACCAGCGCCGGGTGCCCAGCAACATAGCCAAGTAGTAGATCGATGCCGGGGCGATAGTCCAGGCTATGACCACCCCGATCGCGGCACCAATGAACAGCCCGAAGTCGTCAACCGACACAGGTGGCGCGGGGGCAACTTGGGTCAGGACAGCCATGAGCACACCCGTCACCATGGCGAGCAGCACCATGAAACGAGCGTCCGCGCCGAGGAGCTCTCGCGGGTTCCGCGCGTTGATGGACGCGTCATCCCGGGCGAACGTGATTGTCACGAACGCAACGCTGCACAGGGGAATTGCCCAGAGTAGCCACCCAGCTGTGCTGCGATCCGCGAGAACCACCAACATGTATCCCAACGTGGACACTCCCGCAAAGAGGGTCAGCGACGCTACCTTCAGCCTTCGGAGCTTCGTCCTGCCCACTACCTTTGTCGCAAACGTCCATACAAATCTGTTGGGCTCTGCCTTGGTCAGTGCTGCCAACAACGTCAGCAGTGCCAACAAGAAGCCCGCACCTCCAGCAACCGTGACGATGTAAGTCGGTGACTGTCTCGGCGTTTCGCGCAGCAATTCGACACACAGAGCGCCGGACAGGAGAAGCCACGCGAGCGCAACCGTGACGCCCCGGACGAAACGCACTCCGGCGAGGGGCCATAGCTGGTGGGGGACGAGATCGGTCCCCGAGATTGCTACACCACCTACCTGAGTCCCGCCATGACGACCCAGATAGTCGCGAGCGAGAGTGGTAAGCCAACGGTGCACCTGATCAGGATGATACCGGGCGGTCTCCGCATCGCCGGTCGCGATGGGGATCAGTAGAGAAAGTAGATGATCACGCAGGTGGTCGGGTCCAGACCATGTGGTATTGACGAGTTCAAGTGGATCATGCTGATACCCGCCCTGGGTGTCACGCTCATAGACCTGGCGCACCAAAGAGAGGCGCCACGGGGTGCCCAGCGCAGTCGACAGGAGCCCGGTTGGCTCGAAAAGCAGCTTTGCCAACACTGGCTGCCAGCGTGCCGGGTCGTCGACACTTGTTTGGAGATACAACTGCGCTTCGGCAGCCGAGAGTCCGACGATCTCAATCGTCGCCGAATCACGCAGCCGCACACCAATGTCGGCAAGCGAGCCTAGTTGCTCAGTACGGCAGGTGAGGACAAGCGGCGCGAGTCCCTCGGAATCATGAAATTCATCGAGGGCCCGGAGGAGCGCGGCTGGACGCGAGTCCAGTTCAGGTGCGTCGTCGGCCATCTCGTCCAGCCCATCCACCACCGGAAGCACGAGCCCGGCATTGAGCAGCGATCGCGCTGCAGCGTGCCGCAGTGCATAGGTATCGACGAGGTGTCGAACCAGCCATTCCTCGACGCTGAACCCAGTCGGCCAGGTCGCGGCTGTGACTCGCACCGGGACTGGTTCGCCGTCGCTACGTGACTTCAACAGGTCGAGCATCAGTTCTAGTGCAAGCACGGTTTTCCCGGCACCGCCGACCCCACTGATGATCAGCCGGCCAGGCCGGACGCCACGGTAGTAGTCCCCCACAGTTGCGAGCGCTCCCACTGACCCAGGCAAGGCAGCGCTATGCGCGAGCTGCACCCGAAACGTGACGTTGATTCGCTTGCCCAAGCCCACCAGCGCCGCGCGGGCCGCGATTTCCACCGCACGCACCTCAGGAGCAAGTCGGTCGGCAACTCCCGCAGCATCGGCGTCATTCCACGCCTGGGCCAACTCGGTGACCACCAGAGCTCGCCGACCGAACCACGCCGAGATGACCGCGACCGCCAACGAGACCAGCGCGCCGACCAGCGAGGCGGGATCGACATCACCGAGCTGCGCGCCAGGGAGCAACTTCTTACCCAGATATCCGGCGGAGAGCAACGCGGCAGCGGATACGACAGCGAACACGACAAATTCGGAATTGTCACGCGTTGGCAAGGCAGCCCCCCGATGTAACCCACCGACAGCCTACCTTCGCTCGGTGAGAGCATGAGTCCTGCCCGGACCCGAACCAGGCAGGACGCCTAAGCGACGCGGCGACGGAAGTCGGGTGGTCACAAACCTTTCGGATCCATCCCGAGGAGCTCGACCGGATTCCGCCACCGGCCACAACGCATTTCCGCATCCCCGACCGATATCGGATTCAGGCGATCGTCACTCCGCAACGGTCAGCGATTTGGGGGTCCACCCAATCCAGCTAGCCGCCGTAGCAGCAGAGGCGCCTAGCTGGATCGGAAGTCAGCCGCGGATTTTAGCGGTGACCGCGCTGACGGCGTCTTCGGCCGGGATCTCCTCGGCTTCGCCGGTGAAGCGGTTGCGCAGTTCGACCTTGCCTTCGGCCCAGCCGCGGCCGATGACCAGGATCCAGGGCATGCCGAGCAGTTCGGCGTCCTTGAACTTCACGCCGGGCGAGGCGGTGCGGTCGTCGAAGAGGACCTCGAGGCCTTCGGCGTCCAGGCCCGCGACGACGTGTTCGGCGCCGTCACGGGCGGCGGCGTCCTTGTTGGCGATGACGACGTGCACGTCGAACGGGGCGACTTCGGCGGGCCAGCGCAGGCCCTTCTCGTCGTGCTGCTGTTCGGCGATCACCGCGACCATGCGGGAGATGCCGATGCCGTAGGAACCCATGGTGAGGCGGACCGGCTTGCCGTTCTCGCCGAGCACGTCGACGTCGAAGGCGTCGGTGTACTTGCGGCCGAGCTGGAAGATGTGGCCGATCTCGATGCCACGGGCGGACACCAGCGGGCCCGCGCCGTCGGGCGAGGGATCGCCGTCGCGGACCTCGGCGGCCTCGATGGTGCCGTCGGGGGTGAAGTCGCGGCCGGCGACCAGGCCGACAACGTGCTTGCCCGCCGCGTCGGCGCCGGTGATCCAGGCGGTGCCGTCGACGACGCGGGGATCGACGAGGTAGCGAACACCGTTGGCGGCCAGGCCCTTCGGGCCGATGTAGCCCTTCACCAGGAACGGGTTGGCGGCGAAGTCGGCCTCGGTGAGCAGTTCCACCTCGGCGGGTTCGACGGCGGCGCCCAGACGCTTGTCGTCGACCTCGCGGTCACCGGGGACGCCGATGCCGAGGATCTCGGTCTTGCCGTCGGGGTGGCGCAGCTTCACCATCACGTTCTTCAACGTGTCGGCGGCGGTCACCGTGCGGTCGAGGACCTTCGCCTCGTTGGCCCAGTCGACCAGCGTCGCGATGGTGGGGGTGTTCGGGGTGTCGTATTCGACCGCGGCGGCCTGACCCTCGATGGGCAGCGGCGCGGGCGCGGGCGTGACCACGGCTTCCACGTTCGCCGCGTAGCCGGACTCGACGCAGCGCACGTAGGTGTCCTCACCGACGGGGCTGGCGGCGAGGAACTCCTCGGACGCGCTGCCGCCCATGGCGCCGGAGGTGGCGGCCACGATCACGTACTCGACATCGAGCCGTTCGAAGATGGCCTGATAGGCCTTGCGGTGGGTGGCGTAGCTGTTGGTGAGACCGTCGTCGTCGATGTCGAAGGAGTAGGAGTCCTTCATCACGAACTCGCGGCCGCGCAGGATGCCCGCGCGGGGACGTTCCTCGTCGCGGTACTTGGTCTGGATCTGGTAGAGCGTGACCGGCAGATCCTTGTAGGAGTTGTACTCACCCTTGACCGTGAGCGCGAACAGCTCCTCGTGGGTGGGCCCGAGCAGGTAGTCACCGCCCTTGCGGTCCTTGAGCCGGAACAGGCCCGGCCCGTACTCGGTCCACCGGTTGGTGGTCTCGTAGGGCTCGCGCGGCAGCAGCGCCGGCAGCGAGATCTCCTGGGCGCCGGTGGCGTCCATCTCCTGGCGCACCACGTCCTCGATCTTGCGCAGCGTGCGCAGACCGAGCGGAAGCCACGAGTACACACCGGGGGCGACCCGGCGGACGTAGCCGGCGCGAACGAGCAGTTTGTGGCTGGGCACCTCGGCGTCGGCGGGATCGTCTCGCAGGGTGCGCAGGAACAGGCGGGAGAGGCGGGTGATCACGGATGCACAGGGTAGTCCCTGGTCCGGGCAGGACGACAGCCGAATACCACCTGGGCGCCCGCCAGCCGCCGAAAACCGGTTCCGACAAAAGACCGCATATCAGGTTACCCATTACAAATCTATTTCAATCATCAGATAACAACCTGATAACGTAACCGCATCTGGCAATTCTTACGTGACTAGATTTTCTCTATACGTCAATTACGCACTTACAACAGAAAATTGGTGGCGGCGACGCCACCCTTGCGAGAGGTCACAATGGCTGAGACGAAATCCATGTCGAAGCGCTGTACAGCGGTGTTCACCGGAGCCGCGTTGGTGGCCGCGGCCCTCGCCGGATGCACCAAGACCGAGACCACCGAGAGCGGTCAGCTCCTGCAGTCACTGAAGGACAAGGGCACGATCACCGTGGGTTTCGCCGGTGAGGCGCCCTATTCGTTCGAAGAGGGAGGCCAGCTCACCGGTGCCACGGTGGCCCTGCACAAGGAGATCTTCGCCAACCTCGGCATCAAGACCGTCGACGGTGTGCAAACCGAGTTCGGCGCACTGATCCCCGGTCTGCAGGCCAATCGATTCGACGCGGTCAGCGCCGGTATGTCGATCTTGCCGAAACGCTGTGAACAGGCATCTTTCAGCGAACCGGAATTCATGTACACCACCGCACTGATGGTGAAACCCGGTAATCCGATGAATTTGACGGATATGCAGTCGATCAAGGCCAGTGGCGCGAAGATGGCCGCGATGACCGGCGCCATCGAATCCGATTACGCCAGCTCGCTGGGCATCGACGCCACCCAGGTCGGCACCCCGCAGGACGGCATGGACGCGGTCACCTCCGGGCGCGCCGACGTATTCGCGCTCACCGCGATCTCGCTGAACTGGCTCAAGAGTCACACCCCCAACGCCGCGGTCGACGTGACACCGTCGTTCGTGGCCGTCATCGACGGCAAGCCGCAGGTCGGCGCCGGTGGCACCGTGTTCCGCACCACCGATCCCGATCTGCTCGCCGCCTACAACGCCGAGCTGGCCAAGATCACCGGCGACAAGGACAAGTACTTGTCGATCGTCGGGAAATTCGGGTTCACCGAGCGCGAGCTGCCCGATCCGAAGTACACGACGGCCAAGCTGTGCAAGGGCGAAATCTGATCCAGGCATGAGCAATTTCGATGCGGTCCGCGATGCCCTGCCCTCGTTGTGGCAGGGCATCGCGGTCACGCTGGAGCTGACCATCGGCGGCGCGCTGCTCGCGTTCGTCCTCGCCCTCGCCCTCGGCACCACCGCCCGCGTGCGCAATCTCGCGGCACGCGGCAGTGCCAGGGTCATGATCGAATTCTTCCGCGGTACCTCCCTGCTGGTGCAGATCTTCTGGCTGTTCTATGTACTGCCGTTGCTCGGCTACAAACTCGACCCGCTGTTCTGCGGCATCCTGGCGCTCGGCCTCAACTACGGTGCCTACGGCGCCGAGGTGGTGCGCGGCGCGCTCAACGCGGTGCCGCGCGCGCAGTTCGAAGCGGCGGTCGCGCTGAACTTCAGTCCGTGGCAGCGGATGCGCAGGGTGCTGTTCCCGCAAGCGTGGGCGCTGATGCTGCCCTCGCTGACCAATCTGCTGGTCCACCTGCTCAAAGGCACCGCCGTAGCGTCTTACATCACCCTGCACGACCTGACCTACGAGATCGGTGACCTGCGCAAGACCACCAGCGACACGCTGTTCTCCTTCGGTGTCGGCCTGGTCATCTACTTCGTCCTCGGCTACCTGCTCACCCTGGGCATGAACCTGCTCGAAACCCGCGCCAAGACCAAGCTGGGTCGTGGGGCATCGCTCAAAGAGGTCCTCAGCCTGGCGCCCGACGAGACGAAGGTGGCGCCATGAGTGCGGAATGGAGTTGGGAGCGCGCCCGCGAGGCACTGCCGGTGCTGTGGGAGGGATTCCAGATCACGCTGCTGGCCACGGTGCTCGGCTTCGCGCTGGCCGCGGCGCTCGGGCTGGCGATCGCGATCATCCGTCGCACGATGCCGCGCCCGATCGCCGCGCCGGTGCACGCGGTGAGCGAGTTCGTCCGGCTCACCCCGCTGGTCGTGCAACTGCTGTTCGCCTACACCCTGTTCACGCAGTTCTCGGCGTTGCAGATCGGCATCGTGGTGCTGGGCATCCACTATTCGAGTTACCTGGCCGAGGTGTATCGAGCCGGGATCGAGGCGGTGCCGAAGGGACAGTGGGAGGCAGCGCGCGCACTGTCGTTGCCGCCTGCCCGCACCTGGGGTGCGGTGGTCCTGCCGCAGGCGATCCGGGCGAGCCTGCCCGCGCTCGGCACCAACGCCGTCTCGATGTTCAAGGACACACCGTTCCTGTTCGCCATCTCGGTCGTCGAATTGGTGACCGCCGCACAGCAATTCGGGGCCCGCAATTTCGCGTACCTGGAGTCGATCACGATGGCCGGGGTGTTCTTCCTCGTCGCCAGCTACCCGACGTCTGTGCTGATCAGAAGACTGGAGAAGCGACTTGCCTACTACTGACGAGATGATCCGATTCGATCAGGTGGTCAAGCGCTTCGGCGACCTCACCGTGCTCGATCACCTCGATTTCAGCGTGCGCCGCGGGGAGAAGGTCACCCTGATCGGGCCGTCGGGGTCGGGCAAGACCACCATTCTGCGGCTGCTGATGACCCTGGAGACGATCAGCGACGGCGTGATCTGGGTCGACGGTGCACCACTCACCCACACCGAGCGCGGCGGAAAGCTGGTGCCCGCCAAGGAGAAACACCTGCGCGCGGTGCGGACCAAGATCGGCATGGTGTTCCAGCAGTTCAACCTGTTCCCGAACATGACGGTGCTGGAGAACATCACCGAGGCGCCGATCCACGTGCTCGGCAAGTCGAAAGATGAAGCGCGCGAACGTGCTCGCCATCTGCTCGACGTCGTCGGCCTGTCGGACAAGGCCGACGCGCATCCCTCGCAGCTGTCGGGTGGGCAGCAACAGCGGGTCGCGATCGCGCGGTGCTGTGCGATGGATCCGAAGGTCATGCTGCTCGACGAGGTGACGTCGGCCTTGGATCCGGAGCTGGTCGGCGACGTCCTCGACGTGCTGCGCACCATCGCCGAAACCACCGACATCACCATGCTGATCGTCACCCACGAGATGCGTTTCGCGCGCGAGGTGTCGGATCGGGTACTGATGTTCGACTCCGGTCGCATCGTCGAGCAGGGCCCGCCGGAGCAGATCTTCGAAGCACCGGCCAACGAGCGGACGCGCAAGTTCCTCGAGGCCGTGCGCTGAACCACGCGGACAGCGGATCGGGGCGGTCCGGCCCCGCCGCTGACCACGGACGACCGGTCCGCGGCGGGGCGGGGCGCGGTGCCGGTTTCGGCGACGATTACCGTTGTCGATCGTGCTGGTGCTGCTGCCTCCCTCCGAAACCAAGTCCGACGGCGGATCGGGCGCGCCGCTGGACCTCGCCGATCTCGCGATGCCGCAGCTCAGCGCGGTTCGCGACAAGTTGATCACCGAGGTCGTCCAGCTGGCGGCCGACCCCGCGGCCTCGGCCGCGGTGCTCGGGCTGGGTAAAGGCGCCGACGCGGAGATCGCCCGCAACGCGAGCCTGCGCACGTCGGCGACCCGCCCCGCCCTGGAGCGCTACACCGGGGTCCTCTACGACGCCCTGGACGCGAAGTCGTTCACCACGGTGCAGCGGGCCAAGGCATATGCCCGCCTGGGGATCGGATCGGCCCTGTTCGGCGCGGTTCGCGCGGCCGACCCCATCCCCGCCTACCGCCTCTCCGGCGGCACCAAACTGCCAGGGCTGCCGACACTTTCGGCCCTCTGGCGCGACGTGCTGCCCGACGCTCTCTACGCGGAGGCCGCGGGCGAGCTCGTCATCGACCTGCGGTCGGGTACCTACCAGCAACTCGGCCGAGTCCCCGACGCCGTCACCGCCAATGTGCTCACCGAGCACCCGGACGGCTCACGCACGGTGGTCAGCCACTTCAACAAACATCACAAGGGTCTGCTTGCCCGCGCGCTGGTGCTCACCCGCGCCGACCCCACCGACATCCGCGCCGTTGCCCGGGTAGCCACCAAGGCAGGCCTGCGTGCCGAAATCGCCTCCCCCACCGAACTTCTGATCATCACTCGGTGACGGGCGCCATCAGCTGGATGAGGTTGCCGCAGGTGTCGTCGAACACCGCGGTGCTGAACGCGCCCATCGGGGCGGGGGCCTGCGTGAAGAAGACATCGCGGTCGAGCAGGCGGCGGTATTCGGCGTCGAGATCGTCGACGGTGAAGACGATGACGGGGATACCTTCGGCGCTCAGTGCCGTTTTGTAGGCCTTGGCGGCCGGATGCTGGTCGGGCTCGAGCAGCAACTGGATACCGTCGACATCGGCGGGCGAGACGAGGGTGAGCCAGTCGAATTCGCCGAGCGAGACCTTGTCCTTGATCTGGAAGCCGAGCACGTCGGTGTAGAAGGCCTCGGCCTTGGCCTGGTCGTCGACGAAAACGCTGGTCACTCCGATGCGGATCATGTGTCCTCCTGGGGGATGGGCCAACGCACCGAAATCGCCTGTAGCGGCGTGAAATCGGCGTGATGGAACTTGTATCGGCCTTGCCGACGGGTATGGACGAGACCGGCTTCCTCGAGTACGCCCAGGTGCTGGGTGATCGCCTGACGTGACGAGCTGATGCCGTGCTTGTTCACGATCCGGGCGCACAATTCGAACAGGGTTTGCCCGTCGCGATCAGCCAGTTCGTCGAGAAGCGCGCGGCGTGTCGAATCCGCCAAGGCGGTGAAGATATCGGTCACTGCACGCTCCGTTCACTCCCCTCGAACCATAGGCAAGTGCGCACTTGCCTGTCAAGTGCAAGCGTTCGCTTGCCTGTCATGTGCCGCACCCCGCCCGCCAACCTCGGGCCGCCTCCACCAACCGGGCGCGAACCAAGTCGACGTGTGGTCGCGACGGTGCGCCGATCCGGCGGGCCAGGAAGCCGGTGTTGATCGGCGGGTCGGCGGGATCGAGCAGCGTGACCAGCGTTCCGTCGGCCCGTTCCCGACCGCACAGGTAGTGCGGAAGCACGCTGATCCCCGCCCCCGAGGTGACAGCGGCCAGTACCGCGCGCAGATCGCCGACGATCAGGGCGGGCTCGGCTTCCAGACGGGTCTCGAAGACGTGGCGCCAGTAACGACGCAGGATCGGCAGATCGGCGGCGTAGCTGACGAGCGGGATGCCGTCGAGCGCGATCGGCCCCTCGGCCCGCAGACGGTCGGCGTCGATCCGGTCGGCGATCGACGGGGCTGCGACGAGAAGGAATTCCTCGTCGACGAGCGGTTCCGCCAGCACGGTCCGGCCGCGCGGGCGGGTGGTGGCGAAGACCAGGTCCAGTGCCCCCGAATGCAATCGAGCGAGCAACTCGTCGGTCATACCGGTGCTGACCGTGAGCCGCACACCGTCGGCGACCAACGGCGACAACGCGGGCACGATCTTGGCGGCGAGCATCTCCGCCGGTCCGCCGAGCAGCACCGGCGGCTCGGGCGGGGCAGCCCGAGCGGTCGCCGCACCGCTGACGACCGCCTCCAGCTCCTCGAGTGGACCGCCGACCCGCGCCGCGAGCTCGTGACCGGCGGCGGTCGGCGTCACCCCGCGCGGCAGGCGTTCGAACAGCGGCCTGCCGAGGTGCCGTTCGAGCGCCTGGATCTGCGTGGTCACGGTCGGCTGGGACAGCCCGACCTGGGCAGCGCCCGCGGTGAGCGAGCCGGTGCGGAACACGGCGAGGAAGGTCCGCAGCTGCACCAGATCCATCGACCCATCGGCTGACCTATGTCTCATATAGACGATCCTATTGGTCAGGAGATGCCGTCAACCCTAGCGTTGTTCCCATGGCACACATCCTGTTCGTTCTCACCGGCACTGATCATTGGACACTGGCCGACGGCACCGAACATCCCACCGGCTACTGGGCCGAGGAATTCACGGCGCCCTATACGGCCTTCACCGCGGCGGGCCACAGCGTCACGGTGGCGACCCCGGACGGCGTTGTCGCGACGGTCGACCAGGCCAGCCTGGCCCCCGAGGTCAACGGTGGCGCCGACGGTGCGGCGGCGGTCGCCGACATCCTGTCCGGCGCCGACGCATTGCGGAATCCGCTCGCTCTCGACAAGGTCGACCTCGCCGACTACGACGCCGTCTTCTACCCCGGCGGTCACGGCCCGATGCAGGATCTCGCCGTCGACCCGGTCTCGGGCGCTCTCCTCGACCACGCCCTTGCCTCCGGCAAACCGCTCGGCATCGTCTGCCACGCCCCCGCCGCGCTCCTCGCCACCGCCGAGTCGGGCAGCTCCCCCTTCGCGGGCTACCGCCTCACCGCGTTCAGCAATGCCGAGGAAACGCAGGCGGGCTTCGCCGACAAGGCGAAGTGGCTGCTCCAGGATCGCCTGGTCGCACTCGGTGCCGACTACCGCGAAGGCGACCCGTGGGCCCCGCACATCGAGGTGGACCGCAATCTCTACACCGGCCAGAACCCCGCCTCCGCGGGCTCGCTGGCCGCCGAAATGCTCACCGCTCTCTGACGACGAGAACGGGGCAGCTGGTCCGTCAGCCGATCTCCGCGGTGAGTTCGGCCAGTTCCGCGGCGAGGTTGGCGCGGGCGATCGCCTCGTACCGGTCGTGGGCGAGGTCGGTGCGGAAAAGGCGGGGCTGGTCGGCCAGATTGCGGAGCACCGAGGCGCGCCCGGCCCGGAACAGATCATCGGGCACGTGGGCGTATTCGGCGCGGATCGCGGTGGTGTAGGCGGCGTATTCCTCCGGAGTACCGCCGAGGACAACGAGGTCGGCATCACAGAGCACCGCACCGTTCGCATCGCCCGGCTGCGGACGGTGCCCGCGGGTCAGCACCACGAGCCGCACCACCTCCTCGACCAATTCCGGTGCGGCACCGAGCGATTCGAGGATGTCACGACCCAGGTCGGCGCTGCGCTCCTCGTTGTCGGCCCGGGCGACGGCGTAGATCGCGTCGTGGAAGAACGCCGCGTAGCGCACGGCGTCGATATCGGCTGCGGCATCGGCCAATTCGTCGATGGCCGCGAGCATCACCGCCAGGTGCGTGCCGGTGTGGTAGCGGCGGTGCGGTTCGCTGTAGCGCCCCACCACTCCGGCACCGATCTGTTCGGCCTCGATCCCGGCCAATGCGATCCACCGGTCCATCAGGTTCTGTGACAACGCACTCATACAACAAGTTTCGTCGTCGGTACCGACACCCACAACCCCCCCGATACCACCCGGACGACGCTCAGCGCTCAGACCTCGGCGGCGGCCAGGGCCGCACGCACCTCCTCGGCGCCGGCGGGCTTCGAGGCGGGAGGCCAGTTGTCGTCGGCGGCGTAGGGGCGCACGTAAACGGGGGTATCCCGTTGGGAGCGGCGGCTTTCGGCCAGGGAACCACCGTCGACCACGTCATAGCCGATGGCGTCGATGAGGTCGGTGGCGAGCTTCTTGGCGGCGGGGTCGTCGCCGAACACGGGCAGGGCAGACCGGTCCGTGGCACCGGCCGGGCGGGCGAGTTCGGCGAGGTTGGCGTAGGCGATGTTGTTGAACGCCTTGACCACCTTCGATTCCGGCAGGTGGCGTTGCAGCAGTTCGCTGGTGGTGGTCTGGTCGGCGTCGAGTTCGGGGAAGGCGCCATCGCGGTCGGGATAGTAGTTGTTGGTGTCGAACACGACCTTGCCCGCGAGCGGTGCGACCGGTACGTCCCGATACGCCTTCAACGGCACCGTGACCACCACATAGTCGCCTGCTTCGGCCGCCTCTGCCGGGGTAGCCGCCCGTGCCCGCGGACCCAGCTCGGCGACCAGCTCCGCCAGGGTCTGCGGTCCGCGTGAGTTGCTCAGCACCACGTCATAGCCCGCGTCCACCGCCAGCCGCGCGACGGTGGATCCGATATGTCCGCTACCGATCAATCCGAGTGTCGTCATGCGCAGCACAACCTCCGCCACCGCATCGTTGTTCCCTCGCACTGCGGCCGTTGTCACCGCTCCCACCGCCGGATAGCGTGAGGCGATGGTGTCCTCGGCTCATCTGGTCTCGTTCGCGGGTTTGGCGTTTCTGCTGGTGATCGTGCCCGGACCCAGCGTCCTGTTCACGATCGGCCGGGCACTCACCGTCGGGCGGCGATCGGCGCTGATGACCGTGGTGGGCAATGCGGTCGGGGTGTACGGCCAAGTCGTGGCGGTCGCGTTCGGGTTGGGCGCGGTGGTGGCGGCGTCGGCGGCGGTGTTCACCGCGATCAAACTGGTCGGCGCCGCCTATCTGGTCTATCTCGGCGTGCAGGCGATCCGCCATCGTGACGCGCTACGGACCGCCTTTCACGCCGAGCAGGACGTGGCCGCGCACAGTCCGATGGCGGCGCTACGCGACGGCGTGATCGTCGGAGCCGCCAACCCTAAGACCATCGTCTTCCTGGCGGCGCTGCTGCCACAGTTCGTGGATACCTCGCGCGGTGCGGTCCCTCAGCAGATGTTGATCCTCGGGCTCTGCATCCCCGTGTTCGGCCTGATCTTCGACTCGCTCTGGGCGTTCGCGGCCGGGTCGGCACGGTCCTGGTTCGCGCGGTCGCCCCGTCGGCTCGCCGCCATCGGCGGTACCGGTGGCCTGGTGATGATCGGGCTCGGCACCTCACTTGCTCTCACCGGCCGCAAAGACTGAACTACAACCATCAGGATGTTCGATGAAGAGCTTGCTGCTCACCGGCGCTGTGGCGCTGATGGTCTCGGTGTCGACGCACGCGGTGGCCCAGGCCGAGGTGCGCCCGGGCGCCACCTACGTCGCGCTCGGTGATTCCGGGGCAGCCACCACGGGTGCGGTCGATCTCGACCTGACGGCTCCGCTGCGCTGCGTGCGATCCACCTCCAACGCGCCGAAGCTGGTCGCCGGAAGACTCGGGCTGGCGCTGGACGACCGGACCTGCAGCTCGGCGAAGATCCCGGATCTGTACGGGTCGCAAGGCGCCGGGATCGACCCCCAGTTCGACGCACTCGGTCCCGCCACCAAGATCGTCACCCTGCACTTGGGCGCCAACGACGCGGGCATGACCGAGTTCATCCTCGGCCACTGTCACGCCGGAGCACTCAGCGGTGGTTGTGCCGCCGAGGCAGATCCGGAGTGGGACAACAAGATAGACGCGATCGCGCCCGCCTACGCCGCTGCGCTGGCCGATATCACCCGGCGCGCTCCCGAGGCGACCGTCTTCGTCGACGGCTGGCCCACCTATCTCACGAACACCAGCTGCCCGGCCATGCTCGGCCTGCTCCCCGCCGACGCCGCCTACATCCAGTCCAAGTTCGAACGCCTCAACACCGTCGTCGCGCGGGCGGCCGCCGACCACGGCGCCGTGTACATCGATACCGTCACCGCCTCCCGCGAATTCGGGATGTGCGCCGACCCTGGCGTCCGCTGGTTCGATCCGATTCTCGCCGATCGGACCCTGCTCCCCTATCACCCCACCCTCGCGGGCCAGCGGGGCGTCGCGGACCTGATCGTCGCCGCCGTCGAGTCGAGCGGAGTCCTCCCCCGCTGACCCCTACGGCCTAGAGCTTCTGGCCACCCGCGGTGAGGTCGCGCACGAGCAGCGCGGCGTGCAGGGAGGTGCGCGATTCACCGTCGTCGAGGTCGACGGCGAGGACGCGTTCGATGCGGGCGAGGCGGTCGTAGAGGGTGGGCCGGCTGATCGCGAGCGCCTTGGCGAGCTCGGTCTTGTTGCCCGCCAGGTCGAGGAAGCGGCGCAGCGTGCCGGTGAGGTCGGCGGTGTGGCGGATGTCGTAGCGCAGCAGTGCCCCGAGTTCGGCCTCGGCGAAACTCTGCACGCCGGGCTCGTCGCGGATCAGCGACAGCAGACCTCGCAGGCGAATATCCGCGCTGCGGAAGAACATTCGATTCGTCGCCGCGGTCATCGACAGGGCCACCTCGGCGACGCCCGCGGCATGCGCGAGCCTGCCCGCGGTGTCGAGGAGGGAATCGGAGTCGGCGCCGACGCCGACGACCGCACGACGCACGCCGTCGACCCGGCGGACCTCGGCCAGCACCGCCGAACACACCGTCGCCAGCCTGCCGTCGACGTCGCCGCCCCGCGTCACCGCGAGGATCACGGTGACCTGCTCCCCATCGGCGCCACCGCGCGTTCGCCGGTGTTCCGCCGCACTGAGCGCCGACGCGTCGACCAGCCCGAGCGCATGCGTCACCGCTTCGACGATGGCCTCGCTCCGTCGTTGCGCCGCCACCGGATCCGGCGCCGGCTCGGTGTCGATCTCGATCGCCAGCGGCACATAACGGGCCCGGCGGTGCAGACCGAGGGCGGCCGCGCGCGCCTGCGCGTCGCGCTCGTCGGTCACCCGGCCCTCCACCAAATCGGCGATCAGGCCGGTCTGGGCCTGCCGGTGCAGGCCGAAACGGTCCTTGTCGATCATCCGGTGCAGGGTGATGGTCTGCGCGGCGCGTTCGAGGACCATGCCCACCCGCGCGGTGTGGGCCCGCTCGGTGCGCAGGATCAGCCTGCCCCAGCGCTGCGTGTGCGGTCCGACGCCGACCACACCGGACCCGTCGGGCAGCATCCGCGACACCGATTCCCAATCATCGAGCAGCGCGGCCGAACTGGTGTGGCGGGCGGTGGCCGCCAGCACCCGATGCGACAGGTCTTCCAGCACCACCGACGCGTCGAGCATGCTCGCGGCAGTTTGCACGATCTCGGCCAGCGCGGCGCGGCGCACGCTCAGCTCGGTGAAGGTCTCGTGCACGGTGCGCGCGAATTCGAGTTCGGCGTACTGGTCGGCGACGATCGCCCGATGGACGGCTTCGGTGATCTCCACGAAGCGGGTCACCCGGTGCAGCACGATCACCGGCAACCCGAGTTCGGCGGCCGTGGCGGCGACCACGGGCCCGAGCTCGCTCACATAGCTGCCCAGTTCCACGACCAGTCCCGCGACGCCGGCGGCCGACAGCGATCTCAGGTAGACGATTCGCGCCTGCTCGGGCGCGGCGAGCGCCTGCCCGGTGGTCAGGATCAGCTCCGAGCCGACCAGGAGGTCGGCCACCTCGGCCTGGTCGCTGACATGCACCCAGCGCACCGGCCGGTCCAGGTTCGCGGCACAGATGACCTCGGGTTGCCCGGCCTGCATCACCGGCGTCGCGAGGACATCAGCCACCGTCAACAGCACTGACAAATCGTAATACGAATGCCATGATTGTGTACATATCGTCGGCCCACCGGAGGCTCCGGATGGACCAGGGTGGAAGCACCACACCACCGGCGAAACGAGGCATTCATGCAGTCCATCGGGCATTGGATCGACGGCAAATCGGTCAGCGGCAGCAGCGAGACCACCGCGCCGGTGACCAATCCCGCCACCGGCGCCGTCACCGGGGAGCTCGCGCTGGCCAATGTGGCCGACACCCGCGCCGCGATCGACGCCGCGACGGTGGCCTTCGCCTCCTGGCGTGATGCCTCACTCACCCGCCGCACCCAGGTGCTGTTCCGCTTCCGCGAGCTCCTGTCCGAGCGGAAGACCGAACTGGCCGCGGTGATCACCGCCGAACACGGCAAGGTGGCCGCCGATGCGCTCGGCGAGGTGACCCGTGGGCTCGAAGTCGTCGAATTCGCCTGTGGTGTCCCGCATCTGCTCAAGGGCGGCTTCACCGAGAACGCCTCGACCGACGTCGACATCTACTCGATCCGGCAGCCGCTGGGTCCGGTCGCGATCATCGCGCCGTTCAACTTCCCCGCCATGGTGCCGATGTGGTTCTTCCCGCTGGCGATCGGCGCGGGCAACACGGTGGTGCTCAAGCCGAGCGAGAAGGACCCGTCGGCGGCGCTGTGGCTGGCGCGGCTGTGGCAGGAGGCAGGCCTGCCCGACGGTGTGTTCAATGTCGTGCAGGGCGACAAGGTCGCGGTCGACGAGCTCCTGGACAACCCGGCCGTCAAGGCCGTCTCGTTCGTCGGCTCGACCCCGATCGCCAAGTACGTGTACCAGCGCGGCACCGCGGCGGGCAAGCGGGTGCAGGCGCTCGGCGGTGCGAAGAACCACATGGTGGTGCTGCCCGACGCCGATCTGGACCTGGCCGCCGATGCCGCCGTGAACGCCGGTTTCGGGTCGGCGGGTGAGCGGTGCATGGCGATCAGCGTGGTCGTCGCCGTCGGCGGGGTGGCCGACGAACTGGTCACCAAGATCAGTGCACGAGCCGCGAACATCGTCACCGGTGACGGCACCGGCGGCGCCGAGATGGGCCCGCTGATCACCCGGGCGCACCGCGACCGGGTGGCCGAGTACATCGACGCGGGCGAGACGTCCGGTGCCCGGGTGGTGCTCGACGGGCGCAACCTCACCGTCGACGGCGCACCGGACGGATTCTGGCTGGGCCCCACGATTCTCGACGAGGTCACCCCGACCATGAGCGTCTACACCGACGAGATCTTCGGCCCGGTGCTGTCGGTCGTGCGGGTCGGCACCTATGAGGAGGCGGTGGCGCTGATCAACGCGAACCGCTACGGCAACGGCACCGCCATCTTCACCAACGACGGCGGCGCGGGACGACGGTTCCAGCACGAGGTGGAGGTGGGTATGGTCGGCATCAACGTCCCGATCCCGGTGCCGATGGCCTATTTCAGCTTCGGCGGCTGGAAGAATTCCCTGTTCGGTGACTCGCACGCGCACGGCACCGACGGCGTGCACTTCTTCACCCGCACCAAAGCGGTCACCACCCGCTGGCTCGACCCGAGCCACGGTGGGCTGGAACTCGGTTTCCCACAGAACAAGTGACTTCAGGAGACTTCGCCATGACGCTTTCCGAAGAGGCCGCTCGCGCCTACGAGCTCGACCGCCGCCACGTCTTCCATTCCTGGTCCGCGCAAGCGACTCTCACGCCGATGGTGCTCACCGCCGCCGAGGGGTGCTACGTGTGGGACGGCGAGGGCAACCGCCTGCTCGACTTCTCCTCGATGATGGTGAACACCAATATCGGCCACCAGCATCCGAAGGTCGTCGCCGCGATCCAGGAGCAGGCGGCGAAACTCTGCACTGTCGCGCCGTCGTTCGCCAACGACGCCCGCTCGGAAGCGGCCCGCCTGATCAGCGAACGCACGCCCGGTGACCTCGACACGATCTTCTTCACCAACGGCGGCGCCGACGCCGTCGAGCACGCCGTCCGGATGGCACGACTGCACACCGGCCGCTACAAGGTGCTCTCGCGCTACCGCTCCTACCACGGCGGCACCGAGACCGCGGTGAACCTCACCGGCGACCCGCGCCGCTGGCCCAACGACCACGGCAACACCGGCACCGTGCACTTCTTCGGCCCGTTCCTGTATCGCTCGGAGTTCCACGCCACCGACGAGGCACAGGAAACCGAACGCGCGCTGGCCCATCTCGAACGCACCATCGAGATGGAGGGTCCGGCCACCATCGCCGCGATCGTCCTGGAGTCGGTCCCGGGCACCGCGGGCATCATGGTGCCGACCACGGAGTACATGCGTGGAGTGCGCGCACTGTGCGACAAGCACGGCATCGTCTTCATCGCCGACGAGGTGATGGCCGGCTTCGGCCGGACCGGAAAGTGGTTCGCCATCGACAATTTCGATGTCGTACCCGATCTGATCACCTTCGCCAAGGGCGTGAACTCCGGGTATGTCCCGCTCGGTGGCGTGGCGATCAACGCGGCCGTCGCGGCGACCTTCGCCCACCGCCCGTATCCCGGCGGGCTCACCTATTCCGGTCATCCGCTGGCGACCGCCGCTGCCGTCGCGACGATCACCGCGATGGCCGAGGAAGGCATTGTCGAGAATGCCGCCGACATCGGCGCGAAGGTCATCGGGCCCGGCCTTCGTGAACTGGCGCAACGGCATCCGAGCATCGGCGAAGTCCGCGGGCTCGGTGTCTTCTGGGCCGTCGAGCTGGTCCGGAACCGGGCCACCCGCGAGCCGTTGGCCCCCTACGGCGGCACCAGCCCCGCGATGACCGAACTGGTGGCCGCCTGCCGCACCGGCGGGATGCTGCCGTTCGTCAATTTCAACCGCTTGCACGTGGTCCCGCCGTGTGTGATCACCGAGGCCGAGGCCAAGGAGGGGCTCGCCATCCTCGACCAAGCCCTCACCGTCGCCGACGCGCACACCGTCGCTACCCCTTGATCCAGTCGATCGCGATGGCGACGACGGCGGCGTTGAAGAAGAAGCTCAGCACGCTGTGGGCGGTGACGCGCCGGCGCATCGACCGCTGCACCACCTTCACATCCGAAACCGCGAACGAGGTGCCGATGGTGAACGAGAAGTACACGAACTCCGACAGCTGCGGAACCGGGCACTCCGGGAAACGCAGTCCCCCGTCGGCGAACTGGGCCCGCGCGTAGATCTGCGCGAACGCGGTGTGCAGGAGCAACCACGACATCAGCACCGTCGCCGCCGCGACGGCGTTGTCGGCCTCGCTGTCGCGGGCACCGATCATGATCATCCCGGCCGCCAGCCCGGCGCCACTGGCCACCACCGCGAAAGTGGTGGTGTACCAGCGTGGACCGATCCAGTCGATGGAGTCGTCGGGCAGGTCGCGGCGCAACAGCAGCCAGCCCGTCGCGACGTAGGCGACGGCCAGGAGATTCCAGACCAGCAACAGGCCGATCCCGCCGGTTGTCCACGAGAAGAGCGACAACCAGACCACACCGAGGACGGTCAGCCCGAGCTCCAGTACCCACACCAGCGTGCGACTCATGGCCGCAACGTCTACCACGCCGCCGTGTGGACACACCGACACCGCGCCCGGTGGCTGCGTTTTCCGCGCTGCGCGACTGATCGACGCGCTCGGGCAACGCCTGTCCACCCCTCGAATCCTGGCCGGAATGACCCGGCCGGGCAGCGCGTTGTCCAAGAGCGTGACCGATACCGCAGTGCTTTCCGATGAACTGAAGTCGTACCTCGACGAGGAGAAGGTCTACGCGACCGTCGCCACCGTCGGGCCCAACGGGCATCCGCATCTGACCGTGGTCTGGATCAAACGCGAGGGTGACGAACTGCTGTTCTCCACCACCGTCTCACGACAGCAGGCCAAGAACCTGGTGCGTGACCCGCGGATCACCGTGATGGTGAACCCGCCGGAGCGGCCGTTCCTGTACGCCGAGGTACGCGGAACCGCCACCACCACACCGGATCCCGAGCGGGCGCTGCCGGACGAGATGTCGCTCAAATACACCGGCAAGCCGTATCGCGAGTTCAACCCGGCCTCGGTGAACGACGCCGAACGCGTCGTCATCCGCGTCACCCCCACCAAGGTCGCCGGACGCTTCTGACCAGCGGGCCCGGCGGAGTCAGCTCCGCTGGGCCTCTTCCTGCGCGTGCTGTGCCTGCACGAGCTGTTGCGGGGTGTAGCGCACGGTCAGCGCGACGAGCGCGGCGACGGCGGCGATGATCGCGCAGATGAACAGCACCAGGGTGTAGCCGCTGTTGAGCGCGTCGATCTCGGCGGGCGTCGTGTTCGCGCCGGGGGTATCGCTGCCGCCGAGCGACAGCGTGCGCGACGCCGCGATCGGGCTGAGCAGACCGATGGCGATCGGTGTCGCCAAGCTCATGAACATCTGGCCGACCGCCGAGAGCGGGCCGATGTTCGACGGCGGAACCCCGACCAGCACGCACAGCGGAGCGAGCACGATCGCCATCCCGACGCCGAAGCCGATCACCAGCAGCAGGGCCAGCAGCGTCGGCAGGTACTGCACGTGCCGGTCCAGTGTCGACCCGAAGAACAGGCCGACGGCGAGCACCACACCCGCGGTGGCGAGCAACCAGCGCGGCGCGATCACCAGCGCGGCCTTGGAGGCCACGGCACCGCCGACACCGATGCCGATGGTGAACGGGATCGAGGCGACACCGGCCAGCAGCGGGCTGTAGCCGAGCACGTTCTGCAGCAGCTGGGCGACGAAGAACGTCATCGCGCCGAGCACCGCACCGGCCAGGAAGATCAGAACGAAGGTGGCGACCCGGTCGCGGCTGTCGAACAGCGACCAGGGCAGCAGCGGATCGGATTCGCGTCGCTCGGCGAAGACGAAGATCACCAGCAGGACGAAACCGCCGATCAGCGAACCGAGGATCAGTGGGCTCGTCCAGCCCATGGCCGGGCCCTCGGTGGCGCCGAACACGATCGTCGCGCAGGCCAGGGTGCCCAGGATCGCGCCCTTGATGTCGAGCGGCGTGCGGTGGTGTTCGGTGTCGGTGAGCTTGTAGACCGCGCCGAGCACGATGAGCGCGCCGATCGGGACATTGATCAGGAAGATCCAGCGCCACCCGACCTCGGTCAGCGCACCGCCGACGATGAGACCACCGACCGATCCGATGCCCGCCATCGAGCCGACGATCGCGATCGCCTGGTTCCTGGCCGGCCCGGGTGCGAAAGTCGTCGCGACCAGTGCGAACGCCGTCGGTGCCGCGATGGCGGCGCCCGCGCCCTGGAAGGCGCGCGAGATCAGCAGCATCGCCTCACCGGTGGCCAGACCACACGCCAGCGAGGCGGCGGTGAACAGGCCGACACCGTAGATCAGCATGCGTTTGCGGCCGAACGCGTCGCCGAGCCTGCCACCGAGCAGCATCAGTCCCGCGAAGGTGAGGCCGTAGGCGGTCACCGTCCACGCGCTACCGGAACTGGACAGCCCCATGTCCTGCTGCAGGCGCGGCAGGGCGAAGATCACGACGGTGCCGTCGAGCACCACCATGAACTGCAGACCGCTCAGCACGAGGATGGCCAGGCCGAACGCCCGCTGCTTCACCGGATACTGCATCGTCGCAGCGGGTTTATCGAGCACAGTGAGGCAGTGTAATTGGCGCACCGGCAACGAGTGGGCGCGCCGTCGGTGAAGCTAGTCGAGGCCGAAGCCCGCCGTGGGGCCGATGACGATGATCGCGGGCGGGCGGATGCCCTCTTCCTTGACCCGGTCGGCGACTGTGGCGAGGTCGGCGCGCACCACCCGCTGCGTGCGCAGGGTGCCTTCCTGGATGACCGCGGCCGGGGTATCGCTCGGGCGGCCACCGGCGAGCAGGGCCGCGGCGAACTTGTCGATCCGCTCGACCGCCATCATCAGCACGATGGTGCCGCGCAGCTTGGCCAGTGCCGACCAGTCGACGAGCGAATCGGGATGATCGGGGGCCACGTGTCCGCTCACGACCACGAACTCGTGGGTGACCCCGCGATGGGTCACCGGGATGCCCGCAGCGCCCGGCACCGAGATCGGGCTCGTGACACCGGGCACCACCGTCACCGGGATGCCTGCCTCGGTGCACGCCTCGAGCTCCTCGTAGCCGCGACCGAACACGTACGGATCGCCGCCCTTGAGCCGGACCACGAACTTGCCCGCTTTGAAGCCTTCGACGAGCGCGAGGTTGATCGCCTCCTGGGCCATCGACCGGCCGTACGGGATCTTCGCGGCGTCGATCACCTCGACGTGCGGGCCCAGTTCGGCGAGCAGTTCCGGCGGGGCGAGCCGGTCGGCGACGACCAGATCGGCGCGCGCGAGGAGCCGGCGACCACGCACGGTGATCAGGTCTGGATCGCCGGGACCGCCGCCGACGAGCGCGACGCCGGGGGTCACCGGTTCCGAATCATCGGTCACCACACCCGATTGCAGCGCTTCGAGGAGACCGTTGCGCACAGCCGCCGAGCGGCGGTGCGCACCACCGGCGAGCACGCCGAGGGAGAGTCCGTCGTAGCGGGCGGTCGCGGGCGTGACCGCGGTGCCGTCGCGCGCGATGTCGGCGCGGACGCAGAAGATGCGCTTGGCGGTGGCCTCGGCGACCACCGCGGCGTTGGTCTCCGGTTCGTCGGTGCAGGCCATCGCGTACCAGGCGCCGTCGAGATCGCCGTCGGCGTAAGCGCGCAGTTCGACGGTGAGTTGCCCCGCCGTAGCCATGCCCTCCACCGCCGGGGTGACGGCCCGGCTGATCACGTGCACATCCGCACCCGAGGCCACGAGCAGGCCCAGTCGGCGCTGGGCAACGGTTCCGCCGCCGACCACCACTACTCTGCGTCCACGCAGATCGAGCCCGACCAGGTAGTTCGGGTCGCCTGCGGGCGGGGTCGATGCGGTATCAGCGGTGTTCGGCACAGTGTCCCAGCCTAGTTCCTGGCTCGGTGCGGCCCGAACGCACCCGCCGACAGACTCGACGCCGATCGACGATCTGTCCGTCGGCGGACCCGTCTTGACGGACGATCCGTCGGTTGTCCACGACACAGGACCCGACGAATGTTCAAGAATGGCTACGACCGAAGACAACGCGCCCGCCGCGGACTACACCGATCGCGTGATCGCGGTGGAGCCCGGCGGCAACGAAACCATCCCCGAGTCCGCCCGGCACGGCAGTCCGCGCGGGCTGCTGTGGACGTGGACCTCGCCCAACCTCGAGTTCGCCACGATCTTCATCGGGGTGCTGTCGGTGACCGTCTTCGGCATGAGTTTCTGGCAGGCGACGCTCGGGCTGGCGGTCGGTATCGGTCTCGGTGCCGCGGCGCACTACGTGTTGTCCGCGCGTGGTCCGGTGTACGGCGTGCCGCAGATGGTGCTGGGCCGCACGGCTTTCGGGTATCGCGGAAATGCGCTGCCCGCCACGTTCATGGCGATCATGTGCGGTGTCGGCTGGTTCGCCACCAACAGCGTGTCGGGTGCGTTCGCGTTGAACACGCTGACCGGTCTGCCGAAGGTTCCGTCGCTGGTGCTGATCGTGGTGTTGCAAACCGGTTTCGCGGTCTTCGGGCACAACCTGGTGCACGCCTTCGAGCGGTTCGTCTTCCCGTTGCTGGCGGTGGTTTTCGTGCTGGTGACCGTCGTGATCGTCAGCAAGGCCGAGCTGACCGGCGCCGCGCCCGAGGGCGGTGTGGGTGGGATCGCCGGATTCCTGCTCACCGTCGGCACCGCCTTCGGCTACGCGGGCGGCTGGAACCCGTACGCGGCGGACTATTCCCGCTACCTGCCGACCGCGGTGTCGAAGGTCGCGACCGGCGGATATGCGGCGACCGGGCTGTTCGTCTCCTGCCTGTGGCTGTCGGCGCTCGGTGCCGCGTCGGCGACCATTGTGAGCGCGGCGACCGGGAGCCCCACGGACGTGTTCACCGCGAATCTGCCCGGCGCACTGGCGAATCTGACGCTGCTGGCCATCACCCTCGGCGCGATCGCGGCGAACGCGCTCAATGTGTACTCGGGTGCGATGGCGTTCGTGACGATCGGGGTGAAGCTGCCGGTGCGCACCCAGCGGGCGCTCGTTTCGGCGGTGTTCGGCGTGGTCGGCTTCCTGGTGGCGTGGTGGGCGCTGCCCGACGCGGCGGCCGGCTATGAGGCGTTCTTGCTGATCGTGGCCTACTGGATCGGGCCGTGGCTCGGTGTCGTGTTCGCCGACCAGTACCTGCGGCGCGGCACCGACATCCGCCCACTGCTCTACGACCGCGCCTACACCAACTGGGGTGGAGTCGTGGCCTTCGCGACCGGTCTGGTGGTGTCGGTGCTGCTGTTCTCCAACCAGGCGAAGTTCACCGGATACCTGGTGCGCGAGTTCCCGAGCCTGGGCGACATCACCGTTTTCGTCGGATTCGCGCTGGCGGGTGGGTTGTACCTGTTCCTCACCCGGGGACGCGTCAGTTCGAGACCCGGTGCGCGCTGAGCGCCAGCAGCACGGTGGGGGTGAGTTCCGGTGCGGCGGGGTCGAAGCCGAGGAGCGCCTTGATCCGGTCCAGACGTTGGTAGAGCGATTGCCTGCCGATGTGGAGGGCGGCCGCGCATCGGGTGGCGCTGCCACCGTGACGCAGGAACGCTTCGAGCGTGTGAGTGAGAGCGCTGTGATGGGCTGTGTCCCACGCGATCAGCGGGGCCAGGGTCGTCTCGACGAGGCGAGCGCGGTCGGCGGCGGGCAGCGTGTCGACGAGTAGATCACCGGCCAGTGCGCGCCGGGTGGTGACGGGGCCGTTCTGCCCGGCGCGGTCGCGGCGCTGACGGACGGCCAGTCGCAGTGCCGGTCCCGTCGCGACGAGTGCGGCGGACAGACTCGCCGCCGTCGACTCGGCCGGGTCCCCGACCACCAGGGTGACGCCGTCGATGCTGTTGGTGGCACACGCTTTTCGCATCAGGTCCGCGATCTCGGCGACGGGATCGGTCGCCCCGGGGTCGGGCGCGAGCACCCCGTACACCGTCGCGTGCACCTCACCGATCACCCCGGGGCGCCCGAGTTCCTTGACCGCACTGTCGAGCAGCCTGGCGGCGATCCGCGTGTCCGGCGCGTCGACCGCCACCGGGACCAGACGTAGCCCGGCCGTCGCACCGGCACCGGCCGCGGCCAGCCGCGCACGGAGATCGGCGGGGCGGATCTGCTTGTCCGCCAGCAGATCCGCAAGCAACCGGGTGGCCACCCGGCGCGGTCGGCCGGTGGGGTCGGCGGACCGCGCGAGCGCCGGTCCCAGCACGGCGGCGGCACGGTCGAGGACTTCGCCCAGCGTCGTCGGATCCAGCGGTGAACCGGGACCGGCGGTGAGGGTGCCCCAGAAACTTTCGCGCACCGTGATCTTCGCGGTAGCTCCGGCGGATTCCACGGCGGCCCAGGCCGATCGATCATCGTCCACACCGTGCGCCGCGACCAACGCCCCACTACCCGCGGTGAGCACCACCGGGCACCCGGTCACCGCGCCGACCTTCGACAGCAACCGCGCCGGGCCGTGGCCTGCACCGAGCTCGACCAGCAGCTCGCGGGTCAACCCGTCGACCACCCGCAGCATCCCCACCTCACGCGAGACGATCACCGTATTGGCCGCCCGGCACAGATCGATGAACGGCACCACGCGGCGCAGGGCGATCAGCGGCAGCCCGGCCCGCGAGGCCTCCGCCACCATGTCCGGCGGGACGGTGTCGAACGTGCGGCCCAGCTCGATCGTCACCCCGGCCACCTCGCGATCGGCGATCTCACGCAGGTAGTGACGCCGGGTTCCGGCATCGACGCCGGCCAACCCCAGCCCCGTCGTCAGCAGCAGCTCACCGCCTGAGAGCAGGGGGCTGATCTCGAAGATCTCGCTCGAGTGCACCCACCGCACGGCCCGGTCCAGCGACGAGCGCCCCGACAGCACCAGCGGGTCGGCCGCCAGGAACTGGTCGGCGAGCAGTTGTCGGACGGTAGGCAACATGCGGTCATCCTGTCATCGATCGACCGCACGGGTATGGACGAAATGTACGTTGCCGACCGGGTCGGCAGGCAGGACAGTGGAGTCCATGACCCAGCCGGACGCACTCCTGGACGTGGCCTACGACGAAGCCCTGCGCGGGCTGGCCGAAGGGGGTGTCCCCATCGGTGCGGCCCTGTTCGACGCGGACGGCACCCTGCTAGGGCGCGGTCACAACCGCCGCGTACAGAACGACGATCCGAGCGTGCACGCCGAAACCGACGCCTTCCGCGCCGCGGGCCGCCGCCGCGACTACGGGCCGACGATCATGGTCACCACACTGTCCCCGTGCTGGTACTGCAGCGGCCTGGTCCGCCAGTTCGGGATCGGCACCGTGATCATCGGCGAGGCGCGGACCTTCCACGGCGGCCACGACTGGCTGGCCGAACACGGGGTGAAGGTGATCGTGCTCGACGACCCGCGCTGTGTGTCGCTGATGACCGACTTCATCGCCGAGCGCCCCGACCTGTGGTTCGAGGACATCGGCGTCGCGCCGACGAAGGAGACACCCGCATGAGCAGCATCGCCTCGGTCGATCTGGCCCGCTGGCGCACCGGCGGCGAGGCGGCCCGCACCGTGGAACGCGAGGTCGACGAAGGGTTGCGCCGGGCCGGCTTCCTCCTGGTGCACGGTCACGGCATCGACCCCGCGTTGCCCGCCGCGGTCCGGGCGGCCGCACGCCGGTTCTTCGCCCTGCCGGAAGACGTGAAGCAGCGGTACGCGGTGGCCGTCGGCGGTCGTGGCTGGATCGGTCCCGGCCGCGAGGCCAACGGCTATGCCGAGGGCACCGAAACCCCGCCGGACCTGAAGGAGACCTTCGCCGTCGGCGCCGACACGGCGACGGGTGATCCGGCGATCGACCAGATGTGGTTCCTGCCGAATGTGTGGCCCGCCGAGGTCGTGGAGCTGCGCGCGCTGCTGACCGAGTACACCGCCGCCGTGCGCACGCTGTCCGACGAACTGCTCGCCCTGTTCGCCGCGGCCCTCGCGCTGCCGGTCAACCCGTTCGCCGACCTGGCCGCACGGCCGACCTGGACCTGCAATATCAACCACTATCCGCCGATGACCGACGTCGGCGAGCCGGAGCCCGGCCAGTTCCGCATCGGCCCGCATACCGACTTCGGCACGGTGACGGTGCTCGACCGAGAACCCGGCGCGGGCGGGTTGCAGGTGTACACCGAGGCCGACGGTTGGGCCGACGCTCCCTACGATCCGGCCGCGCTGACGGTGAACATCGGTGACCTGCTGGCCTATTGGAGCGGCGAGCGCTGGCCGTCGGGTCGGCATCGGGTACTGCCACCCCAGCCCGATGCACCCGAGGAGGACCTGGTCTCGCTCATCTACTTCTACGAACTCGACCACGACGCGGTGGTGACTCCGCTGGCACCGCCGATCGGCAGGGTGGCGCAGGGACCGCCGGTGGTGTCAGCCGATTTCCTCCGTATTCGGTTGGATGCCATCACTATCGGATAACGCACCGGGCGTCAGGTCATTCGAAGTACGGCTGGTTCTGCACCCAGCGGAAGTCTGTGCCGCGCAACGGGAACCGCTCGAGGTCGAGGCGGTCGAGAGTGACCGTGGCGGGCCGACCGTCCAGTTCGCCACGCAACGTCAGCGTGTCGGCCGAGGGGTGCTCGACGGTGAAGGTGGCGTAGGGCACCGGGGTTCCGTCCGCGCCGGTGGGCGCGGCGACGAGCGTCATCGTGGCGGCCGCCAGGTCGGTCGTGGCCGACACCGGCACCACCGAATCGTCCATCCGCTGGTATCCCGCCGAGCCCACGTCGATCACGAGGCGTTGCCAGCGCACCGGATCGGTGGCCACCGGCGGGATCGGGGTCGCTTCGACGCTGAACTCGCGGACCTCCCAGATGCCGTACAGCTCGGGTTTCGGTGCACCGCCGCCGTATTCGCGCCAGCTCTGCATTCCCGCGTCGATCATGCCCGCCGTGATCCACAGCCCGACCACGACCTGCGCCACCGCCGCCCATCGGTTCGCCCGCGACGAGGAGAACAGCGGTGGCTGCACGGCCGGGCCCGAATCACGCTCCAGCACCAGGAAATTCGCGAGCCTGCGCGCCTGCGGGGCGAGCAGCACCAGCCCCATCAGCAGCAGGTGCCCGGCCAGCATCTTCACCGGCACGTCGAAAGTCAGATTGAGCAGGAACACCTGCGCCATGCTGATCACCGCCAGCATCGCGCCCAGCGTGGCGGTGCGCGGCCAGAACAGCAGCAGACCGGCGAGCACTTCGGCTGTCCCCAAGGCGATCTCGTAGGCGGGAGACGAGCCGACCTGAGTCCAGAGCATCGCCATCGGCGTCAGATCACCGACCCGGGTCAGCAGGGTGACCAGCGCGGGCTCTGGCATCTGCGTCGGGATGAGCTTGGCGAACCCGTAGAACAGCATCTGTCCGCCCACACACAGCCGTAGCGCGGTGAGAAACCAGCTCAGCAGTCGTGGATACGCGGGCCTGCGCCGGTCCAGCACCGACCACACCAGGGTGATCAGCACCGCGACCACCAGCAGCAGGCCGCACTGGATCCAGATCGCGGCCTGGTCGCCGCTGCCGTTCATCGCCAGCTCGGCCTCCACCCCGAACACGTGCTCACCGATCCAGCTACTCACCGGATCGAGGGCCATGATCTGCCAGAGCATGGCCTCCTCGGGCAACCGCAGCGCGAGCACGCCCAGGAAGACGAAGGTGATCTGAGCCATCCACACACAGAAAAGTCCCAGGTAGGCCACACTGAACCGGAAGGCGAGCCGGGTGATCGGATGCCACGTCGGTGGCGGTGACGGCGGGCTCGCGATATCGTCGCGCGCACGCTCCATGGTCCCTGTGGTCACCCACGCCTCCTCATCGAGTTCGGTTGTTACCGAAGCTAATCGGTGCCGCCATCGAGCGCGTCCGGGAAAACCCTGATCTTTACCCTGCCAACCCCGAGCTGGATGCACCGATGCCGCGCCCAGGGACTCATGGCCTGTCCGTTCCGGACACGAATACAAGCTCCCCTATCTGCGGAAATAGTTGCGGCGCTACAAGTTTCGATAGCGGCCTCGACCCGATTTTCGATAGCATCTCCCATCGAGCCGCAGGGTAACGGAACGACAACACACGGACCCGAGAGTTGATACATGAAGACACCTGGAACGAAACCGATTTCCGGGGCGAGGTCACATCATTCAACCCAGAGTTTCTCAACTGAATTGACCGAACTCTCGACTATATATGCACCCGCGTCGACAAATATTTGCGATCGATGCGGAACGGAAGGGCCGGTCATTTCAGTCAACGATGAGACCTGCAGTGATCGGTAACACAATGACAGGAAGAGCAATGAAACTGAAGTCCATAGTGGCAGGTTCGGCAATAGTTGCCGTCACATGCATGGGAATGTCAGGAAATGCCAGCGCTGAAGTTCTGAACTTTACCCCTAAGAGTGAAAAATTCACCACAGGTGATGGCTGGGACGTCACCATCCGACTCGAAAACGAGTCCTGGAGCAGACTGGCGCCACAGAACCTCGCCGGCACCAGCCGCCAGGGTCAAGCCACCGTTCGCGGCGTCATCGACGTCGTCGGTGCGGGCAGGACCGAGCTGAAATCAGCCGTTCTACGCATTGGTTACATCGTTGGCTGCTTCGTCAACCTGAACAGCGTGACTGCCAGCATGGCCATGACCTTGAGCCCCAGCGTCGGCGTCAGCACAGTGGGGCCGACCGCACAGTTCGGCGGAACCGTCGGCCCAACCGTTGGCGTCGCAGTCTCTCCGGGCGAGATCAAGGCGTACTCGATGCAGGAGAAAGTTCTGGCCTCGACGCACTCGTTCGCGGAGATCAACAGCACGAACATGAACATCGATGGATGTCTGGGTCCTGCCCAGGTGCGCAGCTACGCCATCCTGACCATCGAGAGCAACGGCGGGAAGTCCACCAAGGAGATCTACGGAGATATCTTCCCGATCTGAGAAGGGCCTACACGATGAATAACCGAAAGACCGGGCTAGGGCTGCTGGCCGCAACATTCGCAGTACTTTCATGTATGGCGGTCGCCACCGTCAACGCGGCGCCTGGCGGGCTGCACATCAGGCCCGAACCTGGCGCAAGCGAGTTCGAAAACCTCCCGAAACCGACCATCACCGTGCCCACCACTTCGGGCAACGGTGGCGGATCGACGCCGACAGGTGCACCGACGACCACTTCCGTACCAGCGTCGACGAGGCCACCGGCGCAGGAGTTTCCGACCGCGCCGAAGGTGGCTCCAGCCCCGGAATCGTCAACCACAATCAAGAGCAAGGCCAAGCAGACGCCGGGTCAAGAGTTCCCCGATATCGCACGGCAACCCGGCGACCCGGACGCTCCTAACGCAGCGTGGGCGCCCGCGCCTGAGTAGCCCGCGCCCCTGCTGGACGTCCGGGCCGCGGTCGGCCCGTCGAGCGGCGGATTCCACCTACCTCTACGACTTCTCGGCCGGCTCGCTCGATGATCCGGCTGTGCCATCCCTGACCGCTGGTGACGTCGATCGGCTACGGCGGTGCGCACGTGCCCGCACGAGATACATTCCGCCACCACCGATAAAAAGAAGGGCGGCACCAAAAATGATCAGCAGTCGATACGGGTCACGCCAGCTGCCGTCGCCAGCGGTAAATCCTCGTCCCGCCGAGTACGACAGTGCCTGAGACGCAAGGAGTGTGGACGCGGCCGAAGTAATCGACACCATCGGACCGAATACCGCACTGACTCGCCCCATATAGCCCTCTGGCACCGCCTCTTGCAGAATCGGGCCCTGGCACATGATGTATATCGAGAATATCGCCCCACACATCAACATCACCGCACAGGCGGTTATCAACTGCCCAACGCAAGCGTAGGCGACGTAGCCGAGACCGAGGGCCGACAACGCGAGCAAGTAGGACCGGTTCACGCCGATCCGCCTGATCAGCCTGACACCGAGTACGGCGCTGACCAAGTTGCCGAGCGGAAACATCATCGCCAGTAGGCCGTATTGCCCCGGACCCAACCCGAGCGTTTTCAGGCCGAATAGTGCAAGTACCGAACTGTTGATTCCGAGAGATACACCGTAGAAACAAGCGCCGATGAGGACCACGCGCAGCATCGGGGTATGCCACGCAGACCGGGCTCCGTCGGCAAAATCGCGCCAGAAGTGTCCTGCGACCTGCCGTTGAGGCTGATACTCATCGTGGACACGAACCGTCATCACCAAGGAAATCGCATAGGTGGCGATACATACACATATGGCCACCCGAGCGCCCAAAAGGCCGAATACGGCGGGTCCGGCGGCGGTAGCCATGATGGCAACACCGGTGAGCGAGAACATCGACATACTCGCTGCCTCGATCCGCCTGTCCGGCGGGATGACCAATTGCATGACCGCCGCCCTGGACGGGTTGAAGAACTGTGCACTGATTTCGGACAGAACTATGCAGATGATAATCGCCGCGAATACCCGGCCAGGACTCGAATCAGCGAACTGGATGACGGCAAGCAGCGTCGCGAATACCCCGACTCTGATCCAATCGTTGACGATCATCGTCTTGCGAGAATCCCATCGATCGGCGTACACGCCCGCGACCGGACCGAAAATAATCCGCGGCACGGACGCCGCGAGAATCACGACTCCGATCAAGGCCGGCAGACGTGGATCGGTCGGGTAAAGGCGCACTGCCACCCAGACCGTGCTCGTGCTGGCAAAAAGGTACTCACCGAACGATGAGAACGCCTGTGCCAGCCAGAGGCGGCGATAGTCGGCACCGATCGACAGCGCGCCGAATCGGTCGATCAGAACCACCGCATGTCCTCCCATTCGCGTAGCACGGAGTCGGCAGCCCGCACGATTTCCGGGTCGGTACCGAATTGGCTGGCAATTTCCAGACCGACGCGCGCACGGAGGTTCCCTCGCTGCGCTTCCTGCAGCGCCGTGATGTCGCGCCACCGTTCCCAGGAATGATCGAATGGAACACTCGGCGGCTGCCGATGACGCCAATAGTGCGAATACTTATCCCAGCCACGGTAATGCAGGTCCCATGATGTCGAGGTGAATGGTTTCAAGTTCGTTTCCGCGATCGGATCCCCGATCGGCTGAAACCTGCACTCCACACTGAACCGCCATCCGTCGCCACGGTTGACCGACCCCCCATGGGGGGTAAAGGTCGAGAAGATCAGCGCATCGCCACGCGTCAACCGCGGGGTGAAAGAATCGCCGAGGTAGATCGGATCGACCTCCCATCCGGAGGGATTTTCCGCCAGAATCAGAGGCAACAGTCGGCGACGATTGATCGGGTAGATCGGCAGGCCACCACTGTCTCCTGCGACTGGGAACAGCGGAATCCACATGGTCAATTGGCGGGTGCTGCCTTGCAGCTCCGGATAGTCCTGATGAACACCAGCCGGACTGTGCAGGTCCGAAGCCGTCGGTGGGAGTCCGCGGACCAGCTTGATCGGATGGATGAATATGGTGTCGACGGAGGCGAGTCCGAGCAGATGTGCGACGAGGTCGAGCACGTCTCGTGAATGAAACAGGGCCTCCACCTGTTCACTACGATTGATCTCGCACAGGTCCAGGCCGGCAGACGAGTCCCCTTCGGGTACAGGCACGTAGCGCGGCTGGCCATAGACACCGAGAGTGCCGTCGGTGAGACCGTGGCGCATCAGGTCAGCGACCACGATCTGTTCGATTTCGTCGAAGGCTTCGACACTCATCAACTTCCGAGCGACTGCGAAGCCCCTCTCCCGAAGAGATTCCCTCGCTGCCGTGAACGTGCTCAGCATGTGGCTCTCCTACCGAGTCGACACGTGCGGATGAGCGAGCCGCAGGAAGTACAGGCAATCGCGGCTCTGGTGGAGGTCGAACAACTGTTGTGCGGTCGACTCGTGGACCGCGGGAGTCATGCGGGACGAAAGCCCGATATTGAGCCCCTCGAGAACAAGGGCATGACCCACGCGACCACATGCTGCCAGCGCCTCCGCGTACTGATGGTCCGGACCATAGCGACGCGGCCCATCCCAGTCGATCCCGAGAACTATCGCCATTCCGGGCCCGGTCGCCCAGCCTTGTCCTTGTATCAGCCGCCCCACATCGCCCGGCTCCCACTGCGACGATGCGGGGATCAGGGCTCGTGGCGTGTGGTCGAGGATCCAATATCCGTCAGGCCATTCCCCGACCGACTGGGTGATGAGGCAGGCGAACAACGAGGGTTCCCGAAGCAGTGCCTGATACAGGCTACGAATGATGATCCGCGCCGCGGCGTCGGTGAACGGCACACTGGAGTGGCGGGTAAGACTACGACGTGAGAGCACTCGCTTACAGTCGAACCCAGATACGACCTTGTCGAATAGGTAATCATGCTCGACCGCCCGTAAGGTCGCACCCGACACATCCTCGGCGACGGTCCTCAGGAAGCTGTACGGCCGCTCCCAGTTATGACGCTCCCATTCCGCCGGAACATCGCGGGATGCGCGGAAATCATGGACCAACATCATGACCATCCTTCTAGGATTCCCGACATCAACAGCGGAAGTCCATATTTGTCCTCATCCGCCTGGGTGGTGAGAAAGTCCATTTTCGGCGTTACGCAGGAGCGGTAGTTCCAATTGCAATATGCAGCCAGAGCCGCGAGCTGCCCATCAGCGTGACCAGCATCGACGAGGATCGCCCGAAAACTGCGCGGATCGCGATAGCGGAACATGGCGCGGCGGACCGCAGATACCATGTACAGCCGAAGGTGCCAGTCCGCATCCGACCCATCGGTTTCGAGTGACGGTGGCGAGAAGAACGAAGGTGGCAGCCGCTCCAGTGAATTGGTTCGCGCTCGATAGTGGAATTGTCCCGGCATTATGTTCGGCGCCCGGAGGATCTCGACGAACAATTCGGTGGGATGTCTGCCACCGCCGGACGGAATCGACTTCAGGAGGAGCTCGACCTGGTGATATCCGCTGTCCGGGTCATAGTAGGGAGCTTGGCGGCGCCGAACGCCGAAGGTACCGGATACGATCAGGGACAACTGGCACAGCGGCGAGTTGCGAAGTTCGTCGGTAGCCAGGTCGGCAGCATTGTCGAGGGTTATTGTTTCCGAACTGTCGAAATCAAGATATACCGGCGGGTACTCGTCGGATTCGACGTAACCGGCCATGATCTCAGCATCCGTAATTCTCGCGTCGATGCCGGTCGACATGTCGAGGAACGGATGGTCCCTGGTGGCCAGGTGGTATCCAGATCGTGGATCGGCCGTGTTCGGCTCGGCGAGCAGAATCTGCTCGTCTACCAGCTGTGACAGCGTGATGTCATCGAATTCGTTCGAATTCAAGCCAGACCCCGCGGTAGCCGCCGCGATCAGCTTTCCCGTTGCGACATCAACGATCGTGGCATCGCGTCCGGTGCTCGTTTCGATCCACCAATTGTCACCGTCTTGAAAGACGAGACTCGTCGGGTTGCGGTAGTACATGGTCACCTTCTTCGAGAGAGTCGATCCCCGGGCGTAAAGGCCCGGGGATCGGTCACCACTTACTTGACGTCGCCCGCTTGGGCGACATGCGGCTGCTTGCGCTTCCGCAGAACCGGGATCGGCTTGAGCAGGTTGCAAGTGCTTTCCTGCAGCAACGCGGTCTTCACGGTCTTGATCATTTCGACTGCCTCCCTATGAGATTCGAACTTCCGATGTGACCCGAAGGCCACGGGACGAACACTAGAAACAGGTCGGCAGTCGAACAAGGGGCCGAATGCGCCCAAACGTTTTTCATACTGGTCAGCGCGGTGCATGCGCTGTCCGGTCCGGACGCCAGGAGATATTCCTCGATCAGATGTTCCGAACCGATCGAGTGTTCCCCGCCACGACCCGACTGTTGCTGCGGACATCACCGGCATCCCCGACACCTTCCAGTAGCCCTCGGCCTGAGCGAGGCTCGGTCGCTGGTCCTTCGACTGGTTAGACGGCGCGACGTGTCTCTCGGTTCCACTGGATGTCAATCGATGTGGGACACAGTGGAACCGAAGCGGCACGACGCGCGTCCTACAAGTTAGCTGCAGACACGAGTACGGAGCGGCCCTACTGCGAACCAGCCGGCCGGATCGCAGGGGTCCACGAGGGGGAGAAATGAATGTGACCAGTACCGACATATCGGCAGTCGATCGCCTGTACACCCCGCGGGATGAGTTCGCCTCGCGGTTCAGTGATCTGTACGCGGCCGGTGGTAGCCCGCCGCTTCGCCTGCTCGCGTCTGCTGCTCGCACACGCGCCAAGTCCGTGCGGGGCAGCGGCGCCGCCAGGTCGATATCGGCTCAGCGAATCAGTGATTGGAAGGCAGGTCGAAACGCACCGTCACGATTCGAGACGCTGCTACCAGTGCTGCTCGTGCTGATCGACGGAGCGCGACGACGCGGCAGGGCATCCCGAGTCGAGTTGGTGAATCTTCGCGGGTGGAATCAGCTGTGGCGCGAAGCACAGCCACAACGGACCACCCGCTCCGACGCCGGTCCCACCGGCGTCGGCCAATTCCTCGGTGCAGAGCCGTATTCGCGGGCGCACGCTCCCCTGTTCACCGGGCGCAAGTCCGCGATCGAGCACCTCGTCCGATTGCTGAACAGCGCGGCGAACGGGCGGGGCGCCGACCGTATCGTCCTCCTGTCGGGCGCGACCGGGGTCGGCAAGTCCTCGCTGCTAGCAGCGGGACTGACACCCACGCTCGAAGAACTCGGCCCGTGGTCTGTTCGAACGGTCGTGGCCGACTCTGATCCGACACCGTTCATTCGCGCGATACTCCGCGATCTCGAAAGCGGCCCCGGTCCGGCGCATCGTGTGTTCAGTCGCGCTCGCGCCGAAACCGTCGTGGTCATAGACCAATTCGAGCGTGTACTCGCAGATCCCGACACGATCACCGCGCTGTTGCGACGACTGGTCGAGTTCGCTGTCGTGCTGATTTCGGTGCGAAGTCCTCAACTGGCCGAGTGCACGAGCAATACATTCCTTGGCGAAGCGACCCGGCATCGGACGTACTCACTGGAGCCGATGCGCGCCGACGAATTGCGGACGGTGGTCGCTGGACTCGGGCGTTCCCGCGGCATCAAAATCGAAGCGGGCCTGGCCGACGTGCTGACAGCCGAGATCAGCGGAATCAGAGGTGACGCACCTCGCCTCGGCCACGAGCCGGCCGAGCTGACGATTCTTTCGCACACCGTGCAAGCCATGTCAGCGCAGTCGGCAGTGGCACGCTTCTCCATCAGCAGCTATCGCCGAATCAACGGCGTCCAGGGCGTCGTGCACACGATGGCCGACACATTCTGGGACCAGTTGTCCGATGACCAGCGGACGATTGCACAAAGAATCCTGCTCAGCTTGGTCGCGGTGCGTGATGATATCGATGACACGCGACGCAGAGTGAGCTTCGCGGAACTGCGCCGGACGCTGGGCCCCGACCCCACCGCGACCACAGTTCTCGGTGCACTGGTCGACTCCCGACTGATCAGCATGGATCGAAACACGGCATACCTCGGCCACGATCTGATACTGACATGGCGACGTCTCACGGAGTGGATCGAAGCCGAGCGGCCCGCTCTTCTCGCACGCGGGCAGGCGGCGGTACGATGCGGACACATCGACCACTGCCGCGTCGATATGCCTGCAGCCGTCGGCGCGAACCGACAGAATGGCCCCTGTCAACCCTGAGTCTCACTCAGCGATGCCGCTCTTACATTCCGGTCGGCTGTCCGGTACTCAGAAGTGACACACGTTACAGTTTTGCCGACAGGGGTACCCCGTAGATGTCCGAAGATCAGGATCCGGCCGCTCAGATGTCGCTCACCGTCAGCGAGCGTGATCTGGACGAGCTCGCCGGGAAGCTGGCGAGCTGGCTGACCGACAGGGTCGGCGCCGACGTGACGGTCAGCAATCTGAACAAACCGTCCAGCGGCGGCATGTCGAGCACCACCATCCTGTTCGACGCCGAATGGTCGGCGGACGGGGGCGCTGAACAGGGGTCCTTCGTCATCCGGATGGCGCCGGAGGACAGCTCGTTCCCGGTGTTCGAGTCCTACGACCTGGCGATGCAGTACCAGGTGATGGCAGGCGTCGCCGCGGCCTCCGAGATCGCCGTGCCGACGCTGCGCTGGCTCGAACTCGACGATTCGGTGTTCGGCTCCCCCTTCATCGTGATGGAGCGGGTCGAGGGCAGGGCGCCGTCGGACAATCCGCCGTACGTGTTCTTCGGCTGGCTGTTCGACGCGACGGCCGCCGAGCGCGAGCTGGTCGCGGACGCGACGGTCGAGGTGATCGCCCAGGTGCACGCCATCGACAAGGTGGCCGAGCGCTTCCCGCTGCTCGATGGTGCGGGCACCGCGCTGCGCAGGCATTTCGAGGCCCAGCGTGCCTGGTACAAGTGGGCGCTGACCGACCACGGTGTCGAAGTGCCGCTCATCGAGCGGACGTTCGATTGGCTGGAGGCCCACTGGCCCGCCGATCCCGGCCCCGAGGTGCTGAACTGGGGCGACGCCCGCCCGGGCAACATCCTGTTCGAGGGATTCACCCCGGCGGCCGTTCTGGACTGGGAGATGGCGACGTTCGCGCCGCGTGAGCTCGACCTGGGCTGGACCATCTTCATCCACCGGTTCTTCCAGGACATCGCCACCCGCTTCGACCAGCCCGGTCTCGCGGACTTCCTGCGCCGCGACGCGGTGGTGGCGAAATACGAAGAACTGACCGGACATTCGGTCCGGAATCTGGACTTCTACATCGTCTACGCCGCGCTGCGACACGCGATCGTGATGGCCAGGATCAAGTGCCGGATGATCCATTTCGGCGAGGACACCGTGCCCGCCGAACTCGACGACTACGTGATGCACCGTCTCACCCTCGAGGCGTTGCTCGACGGCACCTACGAATGGGACTGACTGTGCGCGCGATCATGCCCGTTCCCCTGGACGAATACCCGGTCCATCAGACCCCGCTGTCGCTGGCCAGGGTGGCCACCAGCGACCGGAACTTCTACGACCGCTATTACTTCAACGCCTTCGACCCGGCCGGCGACGCGATGCTGATCACCGGGTTCGGCGTGTACCCGAATCTCGGTGTGGTCGACGCGTTCGCGACGGTGCGCCACGGTGACGCCCAGCGCAGCGTGCGCTTCTCCGACGCGCTCACCTCCCGCGATCTGACCACCGCCGTCGGCGGCTACCGGATCGAGGTCATCGAGCCGCTCCAGAGGTTGCGATTGGTCTGCGAGCACGACGATCTCGGTTTCGATCTGACCTGGACCGGTGCGCAGCCCGCCGTGCAGGAGCAGCCGCACCTGATCCTGTCCGGCACCAAGCCGATCATCGAGGCCTCGCGCTTCGCCCAATCGGGTTCGTGGGAGGGCACTCTCGCGGTCGACGGCATCGACTACACGGTCGACCCGGCGGTGTGGACCGGCAGCCGCGACCGGTCCTGGGGCATCCGGCCCTCCGGTGAGCCCGAACCCGCGGGCAGGCCGACCGGCATGGACGGTTTCTGGTGGCTGTACGCGCCGCTGCGGTTCCAGGATTTCTCGATCGTGGTGATCGTGCAGGAGGAGCCCGACGGCACCCGTACCCTCAACAACGCGGTGCGGATCTGGAACGACGGCCGCAAGGAACAACTGGGCTGGCCGCGCATGCACTGGACCTACGAGTCCGGCACCCGGCACCCGAAGTCGGTGCGCCTGGACATGACCACCCCCGACGGGAAGCCGCTCGAGGTCGAGATCGAGTCACGCCCGGGAATCGCCTTGCACGTCGGCTGCGGTTACGGCGCCGACCCCGACTGGACCCACGGCCGCTGGATGGGCGAGAACTGGTCGCTGTCGAGCGCCTACGACCTCACCGACCCCGCGATCAAGGGTCGTACCCCCTACGGCGTGATCGACCACATCGGCTACGCCCGCTGTGGTGATCTCGAAGGCTGGGGCCTGTTCGAACACGCCTCCATGGGCCGCCACGACCCCACAGGTTTCGCCGATTGGTCCTCCGTCGCCCCTTGACGGAGCTTTCGCGCGAGAAGAAAAGGCGCCGCCGCGACAACGAGGTCGCGGCGGCTCCGATTTCTTGTGGGGTCGTGTTCTTATGCGGCCGTGGCGAAGTCGGCCAGGAGTGACGGCACGGCGGCGTCGAAGCCCGCGACGTCGAGCATGCCCGCGTCGCCTGGATCGGCGATGCTGAAGTTCGTCGCCGTCATGCCGACCACCACGAGCTTGGCCCGCGGGTTCACCTCGCGGCGGTAGCGGGCCAGCGCCTGGTGCGGGTGCACCGAACCCGCCCATGTCTCGTTGTCGGTGTAGATCGAGAACACATCGACTTCGATGCCCTTGTCCAGCGCGTGCAGGATGGGCAGCGAGCAGTCGGTGCCGCCGAACGGCAAACCCGATACCGCCCGCACCGCGTCGTCGAGACGCTGCCTCGGCGAGATCGACAGCGGGGACAGGCCGCGCGCCCCCTGCCACCCCTGACCGCTGGAGGTGAACCCGACGATCTCGTGCCGCGGTTCGGTGCGTGCGGTGACCAGGGCGAGCGCGGCCGAGGCCTCGCGCGCCGAGATCGGCAGTCCCCCGATCGCACTCGTCATCGAGCCCGAGACGTCCAGCGCCAGCAGGTGACGCAGGCCGGTCGGCCGCACGGACTCGAAGGCCGCGTAGAACGCGGTGTCGAGGGCGTCGACGACCGGAGCCGACGGCGTCCAGGTGCCCGCGCCACGCGCCGACCGCCCGGAAGCGTAGGTGCGCAACGCGATCAGCACCGACACCGGGTGCACCCGAGCTTTGCGCAGCCGTGCCGGGTCGGCGAGCTGCGCGCAGATCGCGGCGGTGCGCGGTCCGAGCGGATCGAGCAGGCCGAGACGAGTCAGCCGCGGCAGCTGACGCAACAGCGCGGTCTGCGGGATACCGTTGTCCAGCAACGTTTCCCACACCGATGCGGTGTTCAGCGCGGCGTCGGGCAGCATCTCCCAGCTGAGCCGGTACTCACGCACCAACTCCGGCACCTGCGCCACCGGCGCGTCCTGTGCTCGCTGGAATCCGTCGAGCAGTACCAAACCGTCGAGGTCCGGTGCGCGACCACAGATCCAGTCGAACAGCCTGCGCCGATCGTCGTCGGTGGTCGCCGGGTGCGACAGTCGCAGCAGATCGCGGTTCGACCAGCCCTCCCGCTGCCGGTACTTGACCACCTGGAACGCCAGGTCGTCGATCGGCTTGTCCAGGTACCAGTTCGCGACGGCGCGCCGCAGACCACGACCCCAGCCACGGAACTGCTCGGCGTAGCCGGCGAACAGGAACAGGTGCGTCCCGGTGCGCGCGACCAGCGGCAGCGCGGCGAAGGCGGCCCGGCGGCCGTCGACGTCACCGAGCGACGCGGCGGCGGCCAGCGCGAACAGGGCCGGGTTCTGGCGCGGCGCGCGCCCGGAGGCGGAGATCTCGACGATCTCGCGAACCAGATCCGCGGTGTGCTCGGCGGCGTATTCGACGATGAATTCAGCGTTGTCCGCGGTCAAAGCCTTCGCGTTGACATAGAAAGTTCCGGATTCCGTGCCGAGCGTGAGGAAGCGACGCACCCGCGCCTGCGGGGTGATCTCGAAAACGTAGCCGCCCGCATTGTTCACGACCTGCCGGTGATCGGCGGGCACAGTCTGCGGCGTGGCGCGACGAGAAAAGCGCGACAAGATATTCATTGTTCCCCCTCCGATACGTGTACCGGCGTTGATGTTTCGGACCCGGGACCCGACCGGGGCATGTGGTGACGTGGTGAGCGGACGGACGTGTGGTGACGGCCGAAAGACGGAAATCGCTTTCCGCCGCGGGATTCGAACCCGCTGGACCCTGAGGTCGTACCAGATAACCGACCGAATCCGGCCCGTCCTGCTCGTTCACGATGGACAGTTGCTCGGCGGACGTGTGTGTCCCGACCGGTATAGGTGCTCTACCAGCTGAGCTACCACCACCTTGCGGTGGCGGGCAGGATTCGAACCTGCGACATCCCCAATCCGAGTGGTAACCGATCAGATCCGGTCCGCCTCGCAACTGCTGACACGAATTTACTGCGCACCAACGATCTTGCCCAGCGAATTAATCTCCGGGCATCGACGATCGCCGCGAAGCCGACGCGGCGGCGACCACGATTCCGTCGACAATCGTTCTGCCGCAGACGAGTTCGCCACTGCCCGCGAGCAATGCCGCGGCTTCCGCGACGCTGGGCGTGCCGACTGCCGCCGTCGCGTGGTCCGAACGGTGCCGCACGTCGACTTCGGCCAGTTGTTCGGCGGTGAATGCCACCACGGACACACCGAGGGTCGCCGCGGCGGTCAGGACACCGGGTTCGGTCGCACGCCGATCGAGGGTCGCCAAGCAGCTGATGGTGGTATCGCCGACTACCGCCCGCATCGCGCGAACGATCCGCCCCGCATCGGTGCCCGGCCGTATGCCGATGCCGACGGCCAGCGCCGGACCCGATGGCGTACCACCGGTCGCCGGTTGCTGCTCACCGTCGGAAGTCGTCATCGTCGCCGTGTGCCGCTGCGCGCCATCAGGGGTCGAATCGTCTTGCGGCGGTGACGAATCGGGCGATCGCATCGGGATTCCCCGCCGGATGGGTGTGCAGGTAGGAGGCGTGGACCTGGCGGACCACAGCGCCCTCGGCGACGGAACCCGTCGCGCGCCAACCCCAGGCGGGGTTCTCCGCGCCGGTGCGGACCAGACGGGTGCGGTGGAACTCGTGGCCGCGCACCCGCGACCCCGCTCGCCACAGCGCCGAATCGTGCAGCGCGACGGCATCGCGGTAGCCGAGGGTCAGGCGCGGGCCGAATTCGGCGTCGGCGTCGATGACGCCTGCCATCCGATGGCCGTCGAGGGAGCGTGTGAGGTAGAGCAGGCCCGCGCACTCGGCGTGGATCGGCAGGCCCCGCGCGGCACCGTCGGCCACTGCGGTGCGCAGGCGCTCGTTGGCCGACAGCTGACCGGCGTGCTCCTCTGGAAAGCCACCGGGAAGGACCAATCCCGCTGTGCCGACCGGGAGTACATCGGACAGCGGATCGAACACCTCCACCCGGGCACCGGCGGCGACCAGTAGTTCCCGATGCTCGGCATAGCCGAACGTGAAGGCCGGACCGCCCGCCATCGCGATCAACGGATCTCTGCCCGAGACGACGCCGGACCCCGCGGCCGAGGACGCGGATTCCGCGGTGGGATCGACCGAGGTCGGCTGCCGACGGACCATCGCCGCGTCCGTTCCGTCGCCATCGGAAATTGTTCCGCCCGTGCCGTGTTCAGCAGCTGAGATCAACTCGACGTGTGGATCCCACGCGGCGCCCAGCACCGACCCGCCTGCCAGGGCCACGATCGCACGCAGGTCCACGTGTGCCGCGACGAGTTCGGTCATGGCGTCGACAGCGGCGGTGGCGGCGGAGCCGTGTTCGACGGCGGGGATGAGGCCGAGATGGCGGGAGGGGACTTCCAGTTCGGCCATGCGGGGCAGCGCGCCGAGAACGGGCAGGCCGACGCGGTCGCAGGCTGCGCGCAGAACCTGTTCGTGGCGCTCGCTGCCGACGCGATTGAGGATCACACCGCCGAGGCGGACCGAGGAGTCGTAGGTGGCGAAACCGTGCAGGAGCGCCGCGAGACTCTGGGAATGACCGCGGGCGTCGACCACCAGGACCACCGGCGCCCCGAGCAGCCCGGCCACCTGCGCGGTGGAACCCTCGGCGATCGCGTCGCTGCGGTTTTCGTCGATCCGGCCGTCGAACAGGCCCATCACGCCTTCGACGATGGCGATGTCGCAGCCCTGCGCGCCGTGCCGATACAGCGGCACCACCCGATCCTCGCCCACCAGAACGGGATCCAGATTGCGCCCCGGCCGTCCCGCGGCAAGTCCGTGATAGCCGGGGTCGATGTAATCGGGCCCCACCTTGAACGGCGCCACCCGGTGACCGGCACGCCGCAACGCACCGATCAGCCCGGTGGCCAGCGTGGTCTTTCCACTACCCGACGCCGGGGCGGCGATCACCACCGCGGGTGCGCTCATCACAGACCGCCCCCGGTCCGGGCGGTCGGCACCGTCACCATTCGATACCGCGCTGTCCCTTTCGGCCCGCGTCCATGGGGTGCTTGACTTTGGTCATCTCGGTGACGAGATCGGCGGCCTCGATCAGGGCCGGGGGCGCGTCACGGCCGGTAATGACGACGTGCTGGTTGCCAGGGCGGTGGGTGAGGGTGTCGACGACCTCGTCGATGTCGACCCAGCCCCATTTGAGCGGGTAGGTGAACTCGTCGAGGACGTAGAAGCGGTGCTGTTCGGCGGCGAGGCGGCGGGCGATCTCCTGCCAGCCGGACAGGGCGGCGGCCGCGTGGTCTTCCTCGGTGCCGTGCTTGCGGGTCCAGGACCAGCCTTCGCCCATCTTGTGCCACTCGACCGCGCCACCCGCGCCGGTCTCCTCGTGCAGGGTGCCGAGGGTCCGGAAGGCGGCTTCCTCGCCGACCTTCCACTTCGCGCTCTTCACGAACTGGAAGACCGCCACGTCGAAGCCCTTGTTCCAGGCCCGCAACGCCATCCCGAACGCCGCGGTGGACTTGCCCTTGCCCGGCCCGGTGTGCACGGCGAGCACCGGCTGATTGCGCCGCTGCCGGGTGGTCAGACCGTCCTCGGGGACGGTCTCCGGAACACCTTTGGGCACGGAAACTCCTCTTCTCGACGCACGCGAGGTGCGCGTTCTGCACGACCTCGCGGTCGATATCTGTCGCACGCCGGCGCGCTCGAATGTCGAAGCCCGCCCCGCGACCCGTACCTCTCGGGCCGACCGCGCGTGCCGGTTCGTCACCCTTTCTATCAGGGGGCGCCCGGCGCGCTCACAGGGCTCGACCCCTACGCCGGACGGGCTGCAATCTTTATGCCGCTCGAGCGGGCAGACCTGTGGCCCGGACCACGTCGGCGACTGTCTCGCCGGTGAGTTCGGTCAAGCGCAGGTAGCGGGCGCGCAGGTCGCGAGCGAGTTCGGCGGCGAGGCCGAGACGGATCATGCCGCGCTCGCAGTCGATGACCATGGCGGTGTGCCCTTGGGCGGCCAGCAACCTGGCGGCGGTGCGCGCTCGTGGCAACGGGTCGGTGCCGCCGGTAGCACGGCCGTCGGTGAGCAGGACCAGCATCGGGCGGCGGCGGGGGTCGCGGACGTGTTCGCGGGCGATCACCTCGCGAGCCTTCTGCAAGCCCGCGGCGAGTGGCGTTTTGCCGCCGGTGCGCATCCCGGCCAGGCGGCGGACCGCGATGTCGACCGAGGAGGTGGGCGGCAGAACGAGTTCGGCCGCACTGCCGCGAACGCTGATCACGGCCACCTTGTCGCGGCGCTGATACGCATCGCGCAGCAGCGTGACAATCGCGCCGGTCACGGCGGTGAGCCGGTCGCGCGCGGCCATCGAGCCGGACGCGTCGACCACGAAAACGACCAGATTGCCTTCTCGGCCTTCGCGATACGCCCCGCGCAGGTCTTCGGTCTCCAGGGCGAGTGGACCGCTGATCCTGCCACGCTCGAATTGCTTCGGCGCGGCCGCGAAGACTGTGCCGAGCAGGTGCAGGCCGGTCGACGGGTCGGCGTCGGGGCGGACCGTGCGGCCGGTCCTGGTCCGGGCGCGCGAACGGCGACCGGGGGCGCCTTCGCCGATACCGGGGACCTCCCATCGCGGGGCGGGCTTGCCCGCCGAAGTCGGTGTGCCCGACAGTTTTTCGGGACCGGGTCGCGAACCGTTGCCCGCGTTGTCCTGGTTGGAGCTGTCCGAGCGGTCGCCACCGGAACCGCCGCCGCCCGGTCCGCCATCGTCAGGTCCTCGATCGTCCGGGCCGCCGCCATCGGGGCCCCCGTCATCATCGGGACCATCGTCGGGACCCAGGCCGTCCGGACCGCTTTCGCGACCGCTGCCCCGCGACCGCTCGTCCGCGCGGCCACCGGGGTCGACATCATCCGGGCGCGCGGAGTCACCGCCCTCGGCGTCGAGCTCGTCCCGGTGGCCGTTCCCCTCGTCACCCGGTGCGCGCGAACCGTCGAATTCCTCATCCCCCGAAGCCTTGTCGACCTCAGCGGCCGCGGCATCCATCGCTTCGTCGAGCTGCTGCTCGCTGATCCCCGGCTCGTCGAACGGATCCCGTCGACGACGGTGCGGCAGCGCGAGTTCCGCCGCGATCCGCACGTCGTCCTCGGTGACCCGATCCCGTCCACGCCACGCGGCATGCGCGGTCGCGGTCCGGGCGACGACGAGGTCGGCGCGCATCCCGTCGACATCGAACGACGCGCACAGCGCCGCGATCCGGCGCAGCTCCGCATTGTCCAGCGCGACCTCGGGCAACCGGTCGCGTGCGGTCAGAATGCGTTCGGCCACCACCTGATCGGCGTCGACGTAGCGGGCGGCGAACGCGGCCGGGTCGGCCTCGTAGTCGAGACGACGGCGCACCACCGCCATCCGGACGTCGACCTCGCGCGAGGCCGCCACGTCGACAGTGAGCCCGAACCGGTCGAGCAGCTGCGGGCGCAACTCGCCTTCCTCGGGGTTCATCGTGCCGACCAGCACGAACCGCGCCGGATGCGAGTGCGAGACACCGTCGCGCTCGACGTGCACGCGCCCCATCGCCGCCGCGTCGAGCAGCACGTCCACCAAGTGGTCGTGCAGCAGGTTCACTTCGTCCACGTAGAGCACGCCGTGGTGGGCCGCGGCCAGCAGCCCGGGACGGAACGCCTGTTCCCCGTCGCGCAGTACCCGCTCGAGATCGAGCGAGCCGACAACGCGGTCCTCGGTGGCGCCGACCGGCAACTCCACCAGCCGAGCGGGCCGCGCTCCGGTCTCGTCGACCACGGGCGGCAGCAACTGCGCGAGCGCGCGCACCACGGTCGACTTCGCCGTGCCCTTCTCGCCACGCACCAGCACCCCGCCGATCCCGGGATGCACGGCCGACAAGATCAACGCCAGCTGCAGCCGCTCCTGCCCCACCACAGCGGAGAACGGGAACCCCGCCTCACCCCCCACCCGCGCGGCGGTGTGCGGACCAGCGGCAACATCAGCAAAACCAGGCACGCCCCAACTCTATGCGCGGCCCGATCCCGGCAGCCCCCCGGGCATCGACAGGCCGGCAACCGAAGTCTGACGCCACCGTCGACCTGCTCGAACCCGCGCCGTCACGTCGGCGAAGCCCGAGGCTTCCCGGTGTACCGCGTCAGCCGCGCCGCATCGGCACGTGCATGATCCCGTCGTCGTTGTACTCGGGTCCGTCGACGGCGAATCCGAACTTCGCGTACATGCCGACCAGGTGCGACTGGGCATCCAATCGCACAGTGGCCGAACCGGTTTCGGCCAGCGCCGCCTGCATCAGCCGGGTGGTGTACCCGTGTTTGCGAGCGGACTGCGCGACGCAGACCCGGCCGATGCGATAGCTGGTGACCCCGTCGGCGGACTCGTCGAGCAGGCGCAACGTGGCGAGCACGGAACCGTCGTCGAGCCACAGGTGCCGCGTCGTCGCCAGCAGGTCGCGCCCGTCCAGCTCGGGATAGGCGCATTCCTGCTCGACGACGAACACCTCGACGCGCAGGCACAACAGCCGGTAGAGGGTGGCGGCGTCCAGATCCGCCGCCCACGCCCGTCTCAGTTCGACGCTCACACCTGCGCGTAGCTGGGGACCTGCTCGTTCGCAGGCGCGGTGGCGGCGTCCAGCTTCAGCGACTTGCTGGTCCAGTCCCACACTTCCTGGAACAGGGCCTGGTTCTCCGACAGCTTCTGGCCGAGGGAGGGGATCATCTGCTGCAGCTGCGGCGTCCAGCCGGTGTACTGCTCCGGGAAGCACCGCTGCATCACGTCGAGCATGGCGGTGACGCAGGTCGACGCACCCGGCGACGCACCGAGCAGACCGGCGATGGAGCCGTCCTGCGCGGAGATGACCGCGGTGCCGAACTCGAGCACCCCACCCACACCCTTGCGGCGGATGACCTGCACGCGCTGACCGGCGGTGATGAGCTCCCAGTCGCGGCCCTGCGCGCGCGGCAGGAACTCCCCGAGCACGCCCACCTTGCCGTTCTGCGACTTGAGCAGCTCTTCGACCAGGTACTTGGTCAGGCCGAGCTCGGTGAGGCCGACGCCGACGAGCGAGCCGATGTTGTTGGGCTTGATCGACTTGAACAGGTCGGCGTTGGAGCCATCCTTGAGGAACTTGGGGGTCCAGCCGGCGTAGGGGCCGAACAGCAGGCCCTTCTGGCCGTTGATGACGCGGGTGTCGAGGTGCGGCACCGACATGGGCGGCGCGCCGACGGCGGCCTTGCCGTAGACCTTGGCCTCGTGCGCGGCGATCAGCTCCGGGTTGGTGGAGCGCAGGAACTGGCCGCTGATCGGGAAGCCGCCGAAGCCCTTGGCTTCCTTGATGCCTGCCTTCTGCAACAGCGGCAGCGCGCCACCACCGGCGCCGACGAACACGAATTTCGCGTTGATGGTGCGCGACTGGTAGGTGCGCAGGTTGCGGACGGTGACGTTCCACGACCCGTCGGACTGCTTGTCGAGGTCGCGGACCTCGGTGCCGAAGGCGATCTCGCCGCCGGAGTAGCCGATGTAGGCGAGCAGCTGCTTGGTGAGCGCGCCGAAGTCGATATCGGTGCCGCCGTCGGACCAGTTCAGCGCGATCGGGTCGCTGAAGTCACGGCCCTTGGCCATCAGCGGCAGGCGCGCGGCGAACTCGTCGGGGGTGTCGATGTACTCCATGCCGCGGAACAGCGGGTGCGGCGACAGCGCCTCGTAGCGCTTGCGCAGGTACTCGACATTGTCGGCGCCGTGCACGAAGCTCACATGCGGGATGGGGTTGATGAAGCCGGCGGGGTCGTCCAGCACGCCGGTGTCGACGGCGGAGGCCCAGAACTGGCGCGAGACCTGGAAGCGCTCGTTGATGTCGACGGCCTTGCTCACGTCGACCGAGCCGTCGGCGTTCTGCGGGCTGTAGTTGAGCTCACACAGCGCCGAGTGGCCGGTACCCGCGTTGTTCCACGGGTCGCTGCTCTCCGCGGCGGCGGCGTCGAGCCGCTCGAACACCGAGATCGTCCAATCCGGCTGCAGCTGCCGCAGCAGCGCGCCCAGCGTGGCACTCATGATGCCAGCGCCGATGAGAACTACATCGGTCTTTTCACTCTTCGCAGCGTTCGGCACGGGTAGATCGACTTCCTTGTCCTTCTCAGCTACCCACCGGCGGGTGAGTTCGCTTGGCGCGGGCGCTTTGGCGGTGTTCATGCGACTCGCGGTGAATCGCCGGGAGGTAGGTTACCCGTCGTTCACCTGATGCCAATTGTGCACCTCAGCTGAGCACAGTTCTGCAACGGACCTCCCGAATGTGATGAAAAGCAAGCCTGCACGTCACCATGACCGCGCGATAGATTGAGCAGTGTGACGAAAGAAACCCTCGCTGATCGAACCGACGAGCAGTGGCAACCCGATGTTCTCGGCACCGCCTATCAACAGCGGACCCTCCCGCTCGGTATCGACCCCGACGGTGAGGGTGAGGTGGTGGCCACGCTCGTGCGCTATCTGCCCGATGCCACGGCGTCGGCGATCGAGCCGACCGTGCTCTACGTGCACGGGTTCACCGACTACTTCTTCCAGGAGCACCTGGCCGAGCATTTCGCGGCGCGCGGGCACCGGTTCTACGCGCTCGACCTGCGCAAATGCGGGCGGTCGCGGCGAGAAGGACAGAGCGCGCACTACGTGAGCGACCTGGCGCTCTACGACGACGAGCTGACCGAGGCGCTGCGGATCGCGCGCGAGGAGACCGGCAACGATGTGCTGATCGTCGCGCATTCGACCGGTGGCCTGATCGTGCCGCTGTGGTTGGACCGGCTCGAGGCGGCCGGTGGCAGCGCGGCGGCGGGCGTGGCCGGGGTGGTCCTCAACAGTCCCTGGTTCGACCTGCAGGGACCGTCCTTCTACCGCACCGTCGGCACCCCTGTGATCAACGCGGTGGGCCGGTTCCGCGCCTTCGCCCAGTTGCCCGGCGGCGTCAGCACCGCCTACGGCGACAGCCTGCACACCAGCCGCTCGGGTGAGTGGGACTACAACCTGGACTGGAAGCCGCTCAGCGGTGAACCGGTGCGGCTGGGCTGGCTGCGCGCCATCCGCCAGGGACACGCGCGCCTGCACCAGGGCCTGACCATCGGCGTGCCCGCGCTGATCCTGCGCTCGCGGCTCACCAAGTTCGCCCGTGAGCACTCCCCCGCCGTCGACGTGGCCGATGCCGTGCTCGATGTGAAGCAGATCCAGCGCTGGGCGGGCTGCCTGGGCGAGCGCACCTCGATCGTCCCGATCGACGGCGCCCGCCACGACGTGTTCCTGTCCTCGGAAGCCGTGCGCGCCAACGCGTTCCAGGAAACCGACAACTGGCTCGACTGGTTGGCGACCTACCGCAAGTCCTGATCCGGACACCGCTCACCAGGCTCTGCCGCGAACTTGCGCGAACAGCGATCCGCGTCAGTGCCTGGTGAGCTCGGCCGCGTCTACCAGAGGCTGGTGCGCAGGACGATCTCGGTGGCGAATTCGTGGCCCGCCTCGGTGGCGATGTTGTCGACTTCCAGTGGGACGACCCGGAATTCGCCGTAGACATAGCGGCCGGAGGCATCGGCGGTGGCGCGGGGCAGGCCCTTGGTGACCAGCATCGTGACGGGCAGTTCCAGCGGCGGACAGGTCGCGTCGGGGACTCGGCCGTCGGCGTCGGGAACCGCCGGGTGCCCGTGGTCGGCGACGACCAGGCTCATGAACCGGCCGAACCGGCCCGCGCACACCCGCCACGCCAGCTCTGCGCCCGACCCACGCCCCGCGACGTTGACGTAAGGCAGTTCGAGTTCGTCGAGAATCGCGCGCACGCCCGCCGGATCGAGTCCCTCGACAGACTCCACGACGATGGTCTGTAAGTCGGACTCGTGCAGCCGTGTGCACACCTTGTCGAACACGTCGGCAGGGTCGTCCGCATCGGGAAGCAGCAGCACATTGTGCCGCGAAGAAGGTCCGTCGACCCGCACCGTCCAGGCCTGGTCACCGACCGTGATCTGCCGAGATTTCATGCCGGGTTACGGTACACGTCCAGCCTGAACAACGCGGCCTGTTCCGGCGCGCCCTGCCGATCTCCACACCCCCGTGTACTGGGCATTCACTGCCTGCGATGCCGAAATTGCCAAACCTGTCACAACGCCGACCCGACCGCTGTGAGGAGACCGGCCGCACAGCGGGTGATCCACTGAAGCACGGGTCACGACTCCCACACGGCTCGAACGCCTCACTCCGATGTGCGCTAACCGCGCGCGACCTCGGTCGCCCACCGATAGTCGGCTTTGCCGGCAGGGGTTCGCTTGATCTCGACGACGGTACTCATCGAACGCGGTACTTTGTATCCCGCCAACGACGTTCGGCAGTGCTGCTGGACCTCGTCGAGCGTCAGTGCCGGCGCGTCCGGGTAGGTGGCGATGACAGCGGCCACCTTCTGCCCCATGCGCTCGTCGGGTACCGGGACGACGAGCGCGTCAGCGATCGACGGGTGGGCGTGCAGCACGGCCTCGACCTCTTCGGCGAACACCTTCTCGCCGCCGGTATTGATGCATTGCGAACCACGCCCGAGGAACACGATGGTGCCGTCGGCTTCGACGCGCCCCATGTCACCCAGGATCGACATCCGCGTGCCGTCGACGCGGGTGCGGAAGGTGCGGGCGGACTTGTCCTCGTCCTTGTAGTAGCCGAGCGGAACATTGCCGACGCGGGCGATGTACCCGATCTGGTCGCTGCCCGGCGCAATGTCGGCGAGCTCCTCGTCGACGAGCAGCATCGTCGATGACGACGGCATGCGCAGATTGCCCTGCTCGTCGACGGTGAAGGCGCCGTCGTTGCCGGACTCGGAGGCCCCGAAGTTGTCCCGCAGCAGCAGATCCGGCTTGACCGCCAGCATCCGTTCGCGCACTCCGACCGACCAGATCGCGCCACCGGAGGTGATCGAGAACAGTGAGCTCAGGTCGATCTGGCCCTGACGGCGTTCCAGCTCGTCGACCAGAGGTAGCCCCATGCCATCGCCGACGATGAGGATCACTTGGATCCGCTCCCGCTCGATCGCCTCGACAACGCGTTGCGAGTCGAAGTCGCGCATGAGCACCACGCGGGCGCCGAGAGTGAAGAACGTGAACAGCGAATACAGGGCCGCGCCGTGCATGAGCGGCGCGGCGATCAAGAAGGACAGCTCCGGAAATTCCTTTGCGGCGGCGGCGATCTCGGCGAGGTCGGCGCGTGGGTCGGTACCGTAGGGATTTCCGCCCGAGAGCGGCTTGCGGAAGAAGTCGTCGTGGCGCCACATCACACCCTTCGGGTATCCGGTGGTGCCACCGGTGTAGAGCACGTACAGCTCGTCTCCGGTACGAGGTGCGAACTCCACTGCAGCAGAGTGTGTTTCGGACTCGGCGAAGGAAACCACGGCGACCGATCGAGCGGCCGCGGCGGTGCGCAGCTCGTCGTCGAGCGCACCGATCACGATCACCGTGCGGACCAGCGGGCACGCCGAGAGGAGCTCCGCCAGCGTTCGCTGGTGCTCCGGCAGTTCGACGATGACGGCGACCGAGTCCGAATTCGTGAAGATGTACTCGAGTTCGGCGGGCGTGTAGCGGTAGTTGACGTTGATCGGCACCGCGCGGATCTTGATCAGGCCGAGGAGGGCATGGACGTGTTCGACGCTGTTCTTGAGGAACAACGAGACATGGTCACCCTCCCCGATGCCCGCCTGCGACAGCATCGCCGCCACCTTGTTCGCCTCGCTGTCGAGCTGGGCGTAGGTGACGTTCTCACCCTCATAGGTCAGCGCGACACGGTCGGGAACGGCCGCAGCCACCGATTCGAAGACGTCCGCCAGATTGAACTGCACAATCACTCCTCGTAGACCACCGGCATCGACTACACACCGCCGTGAACACGTTCTACTTCCCGGTCGACACTGACGCAATCAGGCCCTGATGAGCTCGGCCTGAACTCCAGCAATCGGTGCCGCCAATAGTAGAACAGGTTACAAAACAGTGGTGCCGGATCGGCGTACTCGCCACAACGGCGCCGCGTGGACGGTGCGGCCGGACGGGCCGTACACCACCGCATCCGCAGCTGCCGGCGCCAGGATCACCGGGAGGTTCGGATGACGGGGCTATCGGCCGGGGCGCCGTCGCGGATCAGGTGTTCCAGCACCGCGAGGTCGACGTGTTGCTCGACGAGGTCGGCGAGAAGGTCGAGTTGCGCGGATCGGACGGCCGCGACCGAAGTGTCGGGGGCGACGGTGAAGCCGGTGCGCCCGGCTCTGGCGGCTACTTCGGTGAGCCAGGTGCGGCGGAACTCGTCGGATTCGAGCAGTCCGTGGACGTGGGTGCCCCAGACCGCTTCTCGCGCACTGCCTTCCGGGTTGCCCTCGACTGTCAGCCAGGAGGGGTCGTCGGTGCGGGTGACCCTGCCGTGGTGGATCTCGTAGCCGTGCAGGGGATCCGGGCCCGCGATGCCGGATACTTGCCGAGCGATCTTCGGGTTCGCGAATTCGATATCGAGATCGAATAGACCGAGGCCCTCCACCACGCAGGGCCGCGCGGTCACCGATTCGGGGGCATCGGCTCGACCCACCGCCGCTGTGTGCTCGACGCCGTCGACGATGCGGGCGCCGAGCATCTGGTAGCCGCCACAGATGCCGAGAACAGGGCGCCCAGCGGCGGCGCGGGTTCGCAGAGCATCGGCGATTCCGTTGGCGCGCAACCAGTTCAGGTCGGAGATGGTCGCCTTGCTGCCGGGGACGATCACGAGGTCGGCGGTGGCCAGCTGGTGGGGGCTGTCGGCCCAGCGGACCGAGACGCCGGGTTCGCAGGCGAGAGCCTCGATATCGGTGGAGTTGGAGATTCGCGGGAGGCGGACGGCGGCCACGGTGAGCCAGTCGGCGCCGTGCGGCGGGCCGGGGCGACCCACAGGGGCGCCGGAGATGGTGCCGAGGGAGTCTTCGGCATCGAGCCAGAGCTCTTCGGCGAAGGGAAGAACGCCGAGGGTGGGGCGGCCGGTCAGCGCGACCAGCTGGTCGAGGCCGGGTTGCAGCAGCGACACGTCACCGCGGAACTTGTTGACGAGGAAGCCCGCGATGAGCTGCTGATCTTCGGGTTCCAGCACGGCGACGGTGCCGAACAGGTGGGCGAGGACGCCGCCGCGGTCGATGTCGCCCACCACCAGGACCGGAATGTCGGCGGCGCGGGCCAAACCCATGTTCGCGAGATCGGTTGCCCTGAGGTTGATTTCGGCCGGCGAGCCCGCCCCCTCACAGATCACGACGTCGAATTCGTCACGTAACGAGGCCAATTCGGCCGCGACGACCTCGCGCAGCTCCTGCCGACGAGTGAAATAGTCACGCGCGCCGACAGTTCCGACCGCTGTGCCCCGAACGACCAGCTGAGAGCGGCGATCGCTGCCCGGCTTCAACAGCACCGGGTTGAACCGCACGCTCGGCTCCAGCCCACAGGCTCGAGCTTGCAGGGCCTGGGCACGCCCGATCTCCCCGCCGTCGAGGGTGACGACCGAGTTGTTCGACATGTTCTGCGCCTTGAACGGCGCCACCCGCACCCCGCGCCGCGCCAGCATCCGGCAGATACCCGCCACCACGACACTCTTCCCGGCGTCGGAGGTGGTACCCGCGATCAACAGCGCGCCGCGCAGGGGCGCGCTCACGGCAGCGTGAGAATTTCCGCGCCCGTGTCGGTGACGACCCAAAGGCGCGAGCCTCGACCTGCGCCGATTCACGGCAAGGTCAGAACTTCCGCACCCGTGTCGGTGACGACCAGTGTGTGCTCGAACTGCGCGGTCCACTTGCGGTCCTGGGTGACCACGGTCCAGCCGTCGTCCCAGATGTCGTAGTCGATACCGCCGAGGTTGATCATCGGCTCGATCGTGAAGGTCATGCCGGGCTCGATCACCGACTCGATGCTGGGCTGGTCGTAGTGCAGCACCACCAGGCCGCTGTGGAACGTGGGGCCGACGCCGTGGCCGGTGAAGTCGCGCACCACGCCGTAGCCGAAGCGGTTGGCGTAGGCCTCGATGACACGGCCGACCACGTTCAGGGCGCGACCAGGCCTGACCGCCTTGATGGCCCGGTTGGTGGCCTCTTCGGTGCGCTCGACGAGCAGACGCACCTCCTCGTCGACATCGCCGGCGAGGAAGGTCTTGTTGGTGTCGCCGTGCACGCCGTGGATGAAGGCGGTGACGTCGATGTTGACGATGTCACCGTCTTCGACCACCGTCGAGTCGGGGATGCCGTGGCAGATGACCTCGTTGAGCGAGGTGCAGCACGACTTGGGAAAACCCTTGTAGCCCAACGTCGACGGGTAGGCGCCGTGGTCACACATGTACTCGTGGGCGATCCGGTCGAGCTCGTCGGTGGTGACACCGGGAACCACGGCCTTCCCCGCCTCTTCGAGCGCCCGCGCCGCGATCCTGCCCGCGATCCGCATCTTCTCGATGGTCTCGGTGGTCTGTACCCAGGGCTCGTTGCCCTCGTTCGCGGTCTTCTTCCACACGTATTCGGGCCGCTCGATGGAGCGGGGAACTTCCCGGATCGGCGACTGGGTACCGGGAACTAGTGGCTGACGGGTGCGCACGGACATGAGAGCAGTGTATCTATGCGCGCACGTCGCCGTCGGTCCCAGCCCGTCGGACCACCGGCTCCAAACGGACGATGATGCCTTTCGAGGTCGGCGTGTTGCTGATGTCGGCGACGCTGTCGAGCGGAACCAGCACGTTGGTCTCCGGGTAGTACGCGGCGGCCGAACCACGGCTGGCCGGGTACCCGACGGCGACGAACTTCTCCGCCCGCCGCTCGGTGCCGTCGTGCCAGATGCTGACGATGTCGACCACATCCCCGTCGGCGATCCCCCGCTCGGCCAGGTCGTCGGGGTTGACCATCACCACCCGGCGGGCGTGGTGGATGCCGCGGTAGCGGTCGTTGCTCGCGTAGGGAATGGTGTTCCACTGATCGTGGGACCGCAGAGATTGCAGCACAAGGTAGCCCGGCGGCGCGTCGATCATGTCGAAGTCGTTGCGGGTGAACTCGGCCTTCCCGCTCGCGGTGCGGTAGATGCCCTTGTTGACCGGATTCACCAGCAGCATCCCGCCCGGCGCGGTGACCCGTTCGTTGAAGTTCTCGAAGCCGGGCACGACCCGGGAGATCCGGTCGCGCACGGTGCTGTAGTCGGCGACGAATTCCTCCCACGCAATCGTGGACTCCGCCCCCAGCGTGCTGCGCGCCAGCCGGGAGATGATCGCGATCTCGCTGAGCAGCTCGGGCGAGGCCGGGTCGAGGCGCCCCCGCGATGTGCGGACCTGGCTCATCGAATCCTCGACCGTATAGAACTGCTCGCCGGTGGCCTGGATATCGCGATCGCTGCGGCCCAGCGTGGGCAGGATCAGTGCCGTCTCGCCGCAGACCGTGTGGGAGCGGTTGAGTTTGGTGGAGATCTGCACGGTCAGCGAACACTGCCGCAGGGCCGCCTCGGTGACCTCGCTGTCGGGCGTGGCCCGCACGAAATTGCCTGCGACACCGACGAATACCTTCGCCTTGCCGTCGCGCATGGCACGGATGGAACCGACCGCGTCCAGCCCGTGGGCCGCGGGCGGGGTGAAACCGAACTCCTTGCCGAGCGCGTCCAGGAACGACTGCGGCATCCGCTCCCAGATGCCCATGGTGCGGTCGCCCTGGACATTGCTGTGCCCGCGCACCGGGCACACCCCGGCGCCGGGGCGGCCGAGGTTGCCGCGCAGCAGCAGGAAGTCGACGATCTCGCGGATCGTGGGCACGCCGTGCTTGTGCTGGGTCAAACCCATCGCCCAGCACACGATGACCTTCTTGCTGGCCAGCACCTGCTGGTGCACGGCCTCGATCTCCGCGCGCGTCAGCCCGGTGGCGGTGAGCGCGTGCTCCCAGCTCACCGTCCTGGCATGCTCGGCGAAGGCATCGAAACCGCTGGTGTGCGCGGCGATGAACGCGCGGTCGAGCACCGTGCCGGGCGCCGCGTCCTCGGCGTCGAGGAGCAGCTTGTTCAGCATCTGGAACAGGGCCAGGTCGCCGCCGGGGCGGATCTTGAGGAAGATATCGGCGATCTCGGTGCCGCGCCCGATCACGCCGCGCGCCTTCTGCGGGTTCTTGAACCGGATCAGCCCGGCCTCGGGCAGCGGGTTCACCGCCACGATCTTGCCGCCGTTGCGTTTGGTCTCCTCGAGCGCCGACAGCATGCGCGGATGGTTCGTGCCGGGGTTCTGGCCGACGACGAAGACCAGATCGGCTTCGTAGATGTCGTCGAGGGACACACTGCCCTTGCCGACGCCGATGGTCTGCGCCAACGCGGAACCGCTCGACTCGTGGCACAGGTTCGAGCAGTCGGGCAGGTTGTTGGTGCCGTAGGCGCGGGCGAACAGTTGCAGCAGGAACGCGGCCTCGTTGTTGAGCCGCCCCGAGGTGTAGAACAGGGCCTCGTCGGGGGTGGGGAGGCCGCGCAGCTCGCGTGCCATCAGGTCGAAGGCGTCGTCCCAGCCGATAGGCTCGTAGTGCGTGGCGCCGGGCCGCTTCACCATCGGCTCGGTGAGCCTGCCCTGCTGGTTGAGCCAGTAATCCGACATGGTGTCGAGCTCGGCGACCGGATGCTCGGCGAAGAACTGCCGGGTGACGCGGCGGGTGGTGGCCTCGTCGTTGATGTGCTTGGCGCCGTTTTCGCAGTACTCGTTGAGGTGGCGGCGCGTGGGCTCGGGCCATGCGCAGCCGGGGCAGTCGAAGCCCTTGGTCTGATTGATGTTGAGCAAGGTGAGCGCGGTGCGGGCCGGGGAGTTCTGCGAGAGCGAGTACTCGATCGCGTGCGCCACCGCGGGAACGCCGACCGCCCAGGTCTTGGGCGCGGTCACGCTCAGATCATCTTGCGGGTCCTCGATCGAGGTCATGTGTCAGCTTCTCTTCAGTTCTGCGGCACCGCGCGGTCGGCATATCTGACAAAAGGCTTCTCACATTGTCCACCCTTGTCAAAGCGGAAAGCCCGATCACCTGATAGGTGCCGGCTATCGGGCTTTCCGCCGCGCGCGTGACTCAGTCCTGGGCCGGCTCGAAGACGCTGCTGCCGTAGACGTCCTCGGCGGTGAGCGTGATGAGGTCGGACTTGCCCAGTGGCCGGTCGAGCGCGACCAGCCTGCGGGCCTGCCGCAGCCGGCAGCGTTCGATCGCGTTGCGCACGCTGCGCGCGTTGGAGAACCTGGGCTGCTCCATGCGCAGCGTCAGGTACTCGGCGAACGCCTTGTGCGCGTCGTCGTCGAAGGCGAATCCTTCCGACTCCACCATCAGTCCCGCGATCTGGGTCAGTTCCGCATGGTCGTAGTCGGCGAACGTGAGGTGGTGCGGCACCCGGGAACTCAGGCCCGGATTGGCGGCGAAGAAGGTCGCCATCCGGTCGGGGTAGCCGGCGAAGATCACCACCAGATCACCGCGCTCGTTCTCCATCTCGGTGAGCAGGATCTCGATCACCTCCTGCCCGTAGTCCCGCTCGTTCTCCGGCCGGAACAGGTAGTAGGCCTCGTCGATGAACAGCACTCCCCCGGCCGCGCGGGCGATCGCCTCCTTGGTCTTGGGCGCGGTGTGGCCGATGAACTGGCCGACCAGGTCGTCGCGGGTGACGGTGTGCACGCGCGGGGCCCTGATGTAGTCGAGCGCGTGCAGGATGGCCGCCATCCGCAGCGCGACCGTGGTCTTGCCGGTGCCGGGACCGCCGGTGAAGCTCATGTGCAACGTGGGTCGCGTGGTGGTGAGCCCGAACCGGCGCCGCGCCCGGTCGACCTGGAGCAGCGAGGCGATCTCGCGGACCCGGCGCTTGACCGAGGCCAAGCCCACCAGCTCGGCGTCGAGCGCGGCCAGGGTGTCGCTCACCCTGGCCGCGGCCTCGTCGGCCGAGAGATCGAGCACCTCGTCGTCACCCAGAATCGCGGGCTCGGGCGTCTGCTCCTCGACTGCCGTGGTCTGCGCCGTGCCGCCTGCCGACGGGCGGTGGAACCCGAATCCCTTTGGTGTGTCCATCAGTTCACTCGCCCGCGTACCGATCGCCGGTCGGACGGGCGGTGGCGTAGGACTTCACCGAGTACCGCTGGGTACGGTCAGGACCCTCGACGCGTTCGAGCAGGAAGCCGGGCTCGTGCGCGGGTCGCTGGACGAGGAACGACATCGCGGTGGACTGCCTGCCCAGCGCCGCGTCGTAGGCCAGCAGCCGGATGTAGTGCTGTGGGAAGGTGGCCCGGCAATCCGCGAGCTGGGCGAGCACGCCGTCGGGTTCGGCCAGGTCGAACATCGGCAGCCCCCACATCTCCCAGTAGACGTTGCGTGGGTGCGGGTCGTCGGTGTACTCCAGCGAGACCGGCCAGCCGTGATCGAGGGCGAACTTCACCTGGGCCGCGATCTCGTCGTCGGTGAGGTCGGGCAGGTAGGAGAAGGTTCCGTAACGCAGTTTCATCGGGTGCTCCTGGTCAGATCGAGGGCACCGGAGTCGCCACCACATCGGGGGCGTCGGTGCTGGTGTAGTCGAAGGTGATGTCGCCCCAGGTGTCCAGAGCCGCCTGCAGCGGGGTGCAGAGCTTGGCCGCCCTGCGCAGCACGTCGGGTCCTTCGAACAGCAGATCGCGACCTTCGTTGCGCGCCTTGACCATTGCCTCGAGCGCCACCCGGTTGGCCTCGGCGCCCGCGGCGATGCCGTACGGGTGGCCGATGGTGCCGCCGCCGAACTGCAGGATCACGTCGTCGCCGAAAAGGTCGAGGAGCTGGTGCATCTGGCCGGCGTGGATGCCACCGGAGGCCACCGGCATGACGCCGGGCATCGAGATCCAGTCCTGATCGAAGAAGATGCCGTTGCCGAGATTGCGGGGAACATTGTTGTCGCGCAACGTGTCGTAGAAGCCACGGGTGGTGGCCGGGTCACCCTCGAGCTTGCCGACGACGGTGCCCGCGTGCACGTGGTCGACACCCATCAGCCGCGACCACTTCGCGATCACCCGGAAGCTCACGCCGTGCGTCTTCTGCCGCGTGTAGGTGGAATGCCCGGCCCGGTGCAGATGCAGCAGCAGTCCGTTCTCGCGGGCCCAGTGCGCCATCGACTGGATAGCGGTGTAGCCGATGGTGAGGTCGATCATCACCACCACGCTGCCGAGCTCCTTGGCGAAGTTCGCCCGCCGGTACATCTCCTCCATCGTGCCCGCGGTGACATTGAGGTAATGGCCCTTGATCTCGCCGGTTTCGGCCATCGCCCGGTTCACCCCCTCCATCGCGTAGAGGAAGCGGTCGCGCCAGCGCATGAAGGGCTGGGAGTTGATGTTCTCGTCGTCCTTGGTGAAGTCGAGGCCGCCGCGACAGGCCTCGTAGACCACGCGCCCGTAGTTGCGGGCCGACAGGCCGAGCTTGGGCTTGATGGTGGCGCCGAGCAGCGGGCGGCCGTACTTGTTGAGCATCTCCCGTTCCATGACGATGCCGTGGGCGGGGCCCTGGAACGTCTTGGTGTAGGCGACGGGGATGCGCATGTCCTCCAGGCGCAGCGCCTTGAGCGGCTTGAAACCGAAGACGTTGCCGATGATCGAGGAGGTCAGGTTCGCGATGGAACCTTCCTCGAAGAGATCGATGTCGTAGGCGATGTAGGCGAAGTACTCGCCTGGCCTGCCCGGAACCTCGTCGACCTGGTACGCCTTGGCTTGGTAGTGGCTGTTGGCGGTGAGCCGGTCGGTCCACACGACAGTCCAGGTGGCGGTGGACGATTCGCCCGCGACGGCGGCCGCGGCCTCGATCGGGTCGACGCCGTCCTGGGGAGTGACCCGGAAGACGGCGAGCACGTCGGTATCCTTGGGGATGTAATCGGGGTTCCAGTAACCCATTCCGGCATAGCTCTGTACACCCGGATCCCAACGCTCTTTGGTCGCCGCGCCGTCGTTGTCGATCGTCGTCATCGCCGTTCCTTTCGGGTCACGCCTATGAAGCACTTTCAGTGTGTGGGCGCGACAGTTCAGCGACAATGGAATGTTTCCTGTGCACTGTTAAGGCATCATTGAACGATGTTCGCCAGCCCCGACCTGCCCGCGGCCGCTACCTGGGGTCGGCTGCGCACCTTTCTCGCCGTGTACGACACCGGGAGTGTGCGCGCCGCCGCGCAGACGTTGCATGTGACGCCGCCCGCGGTGTCAGCCGCGATCGCCGCGCTCGAAGACGCACTGGGCACAACACTTTTCGGCAAGTCCGGCCGGGGCATCGTGGCGACCGAATCGGGTGAGATCTTCGCCGGCTACGTGCGCAAGCTGCTGGGACTGCTCGCGGAGGCGGCCGGGGCGGTGCACGACGCCGATCGCGGACGGGTGCGCATCGGCGCGGTCGCGACGGCCAGCGAGTACGTGCTTCCGGCGCTGATGGCCACCTTCGCTCGAGCCCATCCGCACGTGGAACTGTCGCTGTCGGTGCTGACCCGTGGCGAGCTGTTCGCCCGCGCCGCCGATCACGTCTTCGATATCGCCCTGGCCGGTCGACCGCCGCGGGGCTCCGGGCTGGTCACCGCCGCCCAGCGGGCCAACCGGCTGCTGCTGGTCGGGCGGCCCGGGCTGGTCGACGATCCGCTCACCACGCCCTGGCTGCTCACCGGGATCGGCTCCGGCACCCGCGACACCACGCTGTCGTTGCTGAGCCGGTTGCAGGCCGCGCCACCACTGCTCACCCTCGGTACCTCGGGCGCCGCCGTAGCCGCCGCACGCGAAGGGCTCGGCGTCACGCTCGTGCACGAGGAGGCCGCGCGCGAGCAACTCGCCTCGGGGGAACTGGTCTCCTACAGCGTGCCGGGAACACCTCTCGACCGGCCGTGGCACGTCTGCGCGACCCAGGAACCGACCGCGGCGACCCGAATGTTCGTGGCGCACCTGTGCGATCCGGACCAGGTGGGCGCGGCCGCATTTCACACCCGGGTTCGCCCGAAGGGGTGAGGACGGCGGCGACGGGATGCTCGCATGCTGGTCGTCATGACGACACTCCCCGCCACCGCCCTCGCCGACATCGCCCAGCAGCTCACCAGCGGCGGCCGCGGCATTCTCGCCGCCGACGAGTCGATCAAGACCATGTCATCGCGCCTGGAACAGGAAGGGGTTCCCGCGAGCGCGACGGCCCGGCGCGACTACCGCGAACTGCTGCTCACCGCCGACGGTCTGCCGGAATGGATCAGCGGAATCATTCTCTGCGACGAGACCTTCGGCCAGGATCTCGCCGACGGGCGCCCGTTCCCGATCGCGGCGCGCGAACTCGGCATCCTGCCCGGCATCAAGGTCGACACCGGCACCACCGCGCTCCCCGGCCAAGGCGGTGCGCTGATCACCGAGGGGCTCGACGGGCTCGGCGCACGGCTGGCCTCCTATGCCGATCGAGGGGCCGCGTTCGCCAAGTGGCGGGCGGTGTTCGACGTGCACACCATCACCCCCTACTCCGCCGCCGCCAACGGGCACGCGCTGGCTCGCTACGCCGCGCTGTGTCAGCAGCACGGCATCGTCCCCATCGTCGAGCCCGAGGTGCTGTGCACCGGCGACCATGACCTCGCGGCCTCGGCGAGGGCGACACGCCTGGCTCTGAGCGCGGTGTTCACCGAACTCGTCGACGCCGCGGTGGATCTCACCGGCATCGTGCTCAAGCCCAACTTCGTCACCCCCGGTCTGGACGCCGCGGCTGTCCCGCCCGCCGACGTCGCGGCCGCGACCTTCGCCGTGCTGCGTGAGCTGGTGCCCGCCGAGGTGGCGGGCATCGCGTTCCTGTCCGGTGGACACCCCACCTCGCGGGCGTGCGCCTTTCTGAGCGAACTCGCCGCCGTCGACGAGCGGCCGTGGCCTGTGACATTCTCCTTCGGGCGCGCGCTCGTGAGCGCGGCCCTGCACACTTGGGGTGGAACGAACTCCGAAGTTCCCGCAGCACACCGTGTTCTGCTCCAGAACTGCCGCAACGCCTCTGCTGCCGCCGAGCGCGCCGCGTAGGCGGGTCCGCTCGGCAGCCGTCCTGAGCGCGGCGGCAACACGCAGCAGCGGCGCTACCCCTCGGGCACCGCTGCTGCGTTCGTTGGCCGGTGCCCGCCGCTATTTCAGCGGTAGTTCCACCAACACGGTGGTTCCGCGTCCCCGCATCGATTCCACGCGCAGCGAGGCTTCGATCAGGGCACAGCGTTCCGCGATCGAGCTCAGGCCGAAATGTTGTTCGCCGTCGGCGTCGGCGGCGCGATGGGCACGCTGCGCCGCCGGGTCGAAACCCGCACCGTCGTCGGAACATCCGAAGATGGCCGAGTCACCGACCCGGCGCAGGGAGAGCACGATCCGTTGCGCATCAGCGTGTTTCACCGCGTTCGCCAGCGCTTCCTGGGCGATCCGGTACAGGGTGGCGGCGGCATGGTCGGGGATGTCGTCGATGGCGGCGGCGTGATCGACGAGGAATTCGATCGTCGGCGGCCCTTCGCCGCTCACCGTGCGCACCAGCGATTCGATCGCGGCGACCAGGCCGAGGTCGTCGAGGACGAGGCTGTGCAGGCCCGAGATCGCCGCCCTGGTCGCGTTGTAGGCGAAATCGGCCAGCTCGCGGGCGCTGACAAGTTCGGCGCGGGCCCTGGCGAGGTCACGCAAGCTGGCCTCGTCGGTGACGTCGACGTGGGCGGCGAGTTCGGAGACGGTGAGGTCGGCGGCGGACAGGTGGAACGACATCGAGGCCAGGGCGGTGGTGACGCCGTCGTGGAGATCGAAGGCGATGCGCCTGCGTTCGGCCTCCTGGGCGGTGATCGCCTGTTCGACCAGGCGGTCGCGCTCGGTGCGCTGCCGGTTCACGGTGCGGAACAGCCGCTGCGCGTGCAACCACAGGCCGAGCACGCCCGCGTACTGCTGTGCGAGGTCGAGGTCGTGCTGCCCGAACGGATCACGGGCGCGGCGATGCACGGCGAGCACGCCGACCACATCGCCTTCCAGCCCCGGCAGCGGCAGACACATCCGCGCGACCGTCTGCTGCGGCTCCAGTCGTAAGAGCCTGCGGTGCAGGGCATTACGCGGCGAGTCGTTGTCGAGGAGCACCGGCGTACGAGTGCGGGCCACCAGCCCGGTCACCCCGAATCCGACCTGCAACCGCAACGACCCCGCCGAGGGATGCGAAGGCCACAGATCGACGATGCTCAGATCCTGGCCGTCGACGGCGTAGAGCAGCACGCCTTCGGCGCCGAGCAGTGGCGCCAGCTCCGCCGCTGTCGGCACCGCGCCGCTCGCGAAGCTCACCGGAACAGCCCCTCCCGCAACGCGACCGCGATCGCCCCGCTGCGATCGGATACCCCCAGCTTGCGATACAGCCCGCGAATATGGGTCTTCACGGTGTCCTCGCTGACCACCAGCTTGCTCGCGACCGCGCGATTGGAGTGGCCGGAGACCAACAGCCCCAGCACTTCCGACTCACGCTGGGTCAGCCCGAGGTGCGCGCCGGACCAGAACTGGCCCGCGCTGAGCCGCGCCGCGGCCAGCGCCACCCGACCGGCCAGTGCGGCGTCGACCACCGTCTCGCCTTCGCGGACGCGGCACAGCTGGGCGACGAGTTCGCGCCCGTCGACCCGCTTGAGAATGTAGCCCGACGCCCCGACGCGCAGCGCCTGGTACAGGTAGTGCTCGTCGTCGTAGACGGTCAGCAACACGACCTTGGTCTCGGGATATTGCAGGGTGATCTGACGGCACAGATCCAAGCCGCTGGCCTTGCCGATGCGAACATCGCACAGGACGATATCGGGCCGATGTTCGGCGACCATCCGCAGCGCGGCGGTGTCGGTGGTGGACTGGCCGACGATCACCACGTCGTCGGGAAAGTGTCCGAGCATGGCGTCGAGCCCGTGCAGCACCATTTCGTGATCGTCGACGAGCACCAGCTTCAACGGGGTCGGAGGTAACTCCGGCATGACTCCACCCTACGGCGAGCGGCAGCGCGGCTACGGGCATTGACGAGATCTCACCCGGGCCGCCACCCCCGAGGGGGAGTGCGGCGGGTACGCCGGTGCGGTCCGATGAACGGACCCGATCAGAAAGGCCGCGCCATGCCGGAGTCCTCAGTTCGTCGGCCGCTCATAGTGCCGTCGGTCTTGCCCGCCGATTTCGCCTGCCTCGGTGAAGAAGTGCGCGATCTGTGCGCGGCGGGCGTCGACCGGATCCAATGGGACGTGATGGACGGCGTGTTCGTCCCCAACCTCACCTTCGGTCCCGATGTCATCGCGTCGGCGCGTTCGCACAGCACCGTGGGGTTCGAGGCGCACCTCATGGTGGTGAATCCCGATGGGCTGCTCGGCACGTACGTCGACGCGGGTTGTGAGCTGATCATCGTGCACGCCGAAGCCTGTACGCATCTGCATCGAACGCTCGCCAGGATCCGCGAACTGGGCGCGCGCAGCGGTGTCGCGCTGAATCCACACACGCCCGCCGAGGTCGTCGCGCACGTGCTGGCCGAGACCGATCTGGTCCTGGCCATGACCGTGAATCCGGGTTTCGGTGGGCAGGCCTACATTCCGGCCGTCGAATCGAAGATCGCGCGGTTGCGCCGGATGATCGACGAGTCCGGGCACTCCATCGAGCTCGAAGTGGACGGCGGGATCACCGGCGACACGATCGGCGGGGCGGCCGCGGCCGGCGCCGACGTGTTCATCTCAGGATCGTGGATGTACGGCTGTCCCGAAGGCAAAGCGGCCGCGGTCAAGCGGCTTCGCGATGCCGCCACCGTTGCGGGAGAGGCAGCCTGATGACCGATATCGCGCCGACGACATTCGCGCCGTCGGTGGAGACCGACCAGCTCGCCGTCGACACCCTGCGCTTGCTCGCGGCCGACATGGTGGAGGCCGCGCAGTCGGGTCACCCCGGCATGCCGATGGGGGCGGCGCCGATGGCGTGGACGCTGTGGAGTCGGCACCTGCGCCATGACCCGGCCGATCCCGAGTGGGCCGATCGGGACCGGTTCGTGCTCTCGGCCGGGCACGGGTCGGCCCTGCTGTACGGGCTGTTGCACCTGTTCGGCTACGACCTGCCCGTCGAGGAACTGCGGCGCTTCCGGCAACTCGGGTCGCGGACGCCGGGGCATCCCGAGTTCGGGGAGACGCCCGGCGTGGAGTGCACCACCGGCCCGTTGGGTCAGGGGCTGGCGATGGCGGTGGGAATGGCCCTCGCCGAGCGGATGACCGCCGCCCGGTATCCGGAGATCACCGGTCATCGCACCTACGCGATCGTCGGCGACGGCTGTCTGATGGAAGGTGTCAGTCACGAAGTGTCCTCGTTCGCAGGGCATTTGGGGCTCGGCGGGTTGATCGTGCTCTGGGACGACAACGAGATCACCATCGACGGCGCGGTCGGGCGCTCGTGCGGTGACGATCAGGTGGCGCGGTTCGCGGCCTATGGGTGGCATACCGAAGTAGTGCCGGACGGGACCGATATCGAGGCGATCGACGCCGCGCTGACCCGGGCGAAGGGTGATCCCCGGCCGAGCTTTCTCGCGGTACGCACGGTGATCGGTCACGGTGCGCCCGACGTGGCCGGAACGCCGAAGGCGCACGGGTCGCCGCTGGGTGCCCAACGACTCGCACAGGCCAAAGAGCTGGTGGGATGGGCTCTTCCACCGTTCACCGTGCCCGAGCAGGTCGAGGCGACATGCGCGGTGCTGGCCGCGCTCGGTGGTGCGGAGCATGCGACCTGGCTCGAGGAGTTCGCGGCGTTCGACGCCGTCGACCCGGTGCGCGCCGCCGAGTTCCGGCGCGCCCGTGCGCGACTGCTGCCCGCGAGTTTGCCGGACGCGCTGGAGGCCGTCGCCGCGCAGGCACCGCGCGCCACCCGCCAGTCCTCGCAGGCGTGTCTACACGCCGCGCTGTCGGTGATGCCGGAACTGGTGGGTGGGTCGGCCGATCTGTCCGGGTCGACCGGCACGGTGTGTGGCGAGGTGGTGCATCGCGACGACTTCAGTTCCGGCGCAGTCGCTTTCGGCATTCGCGAGTTCGGCATGGCGGCGATCCTGAACGGGATGAGCTTGCACGGCGGGTTCCGGGTCTTCGGCAGTACGTTCCTGGTGTTCGCCGACTATCTGCGTCCCGCCCTGCGGCTGTCGGCGTTGATGGGGCAGCCGGTGATCTACGTGCTCACCCACGATTCCATCGCGGTCGGCGAGGACGGGCCGACACATCAACCCGTCGAGCATGTCGAGTCGCTCCGGCTGATTCCGGGGCTGCAGGTGTTGCGACCGGCCGACGACGCGGAGACCGCCCTGGCTTGGGAACTCGCGCTGAGCCGGGTCGACGGACCGACCGCGCTGATCCTGTCCCGCCAGTCACTGCCCCAGCTGGAACCCACGGAGAGCGTTACCCCGCCACGCATTCCGGCCGCCGATTGTGCGCCCTCGACAGCCGACGCGATGGCCGGCAGGTCATCCACAGCAGCGAATCCCAGCATCGACATCGTCGCTACCGGTTCGGAGGTCGCACTGGCGGTCGCCGCCGCCGAGCAGCTACGGGCGGAAGGGTTCGCTGTGCGGGTGGTGTCGGTGATGGATCGGACGCGCTTCGCCCCCGGCGCCGCGGCGCACACCATCAGCATCGAGGCGGGAAGTACGGCGGGCTGGACCGGGCTGGTCGACCTGGCGATCGGTATCGACGAGTTCGGGCACAGCGGCCCCGGCGACGAGGTCATGGCCCGTCACGGATTCACCGTGCGCGCCGTACTCGACCGGATTCGCGATTACCTCGACGGTGCGCCGTGACTCGACTGCGGGCAGTGATCTTCGACGTCGACGGCACCCTGGTCGACAGCGAGCGCGACGGCCATCGGGTGGCCTTCAACGCGGCCTTCGCCGAGACGGGTCTTCCTGATCGCTGGGAGGTCGACGAATACGGGAAGCTGCTGAAGGTGGCCGGGGGCGCGCAACGGCTGGCGTTCTGGTTCGAACAGCAGGGCAGGCCCGTCGAGCAGGCGCGGGCGCTCGCGCATCGGGTGCACCGCACCAAGACCCGCATCATGCGGCAGATGGCAGCCGACGGACACATCCGTGCCCGACCGGGCGCGCGGGAACTGATCGAACGGCTCCGCTCGCACGGCGTCCGGTTGCACGTGGCGACCACCGGTACCCGCGCGTGGGTCGAACCCTTGCTGAAGCACGCTTTCGGTGAGCCGTTCGACACCGTGACCACCGGAACCGAAGTGCCCGTCCTGAAGCCGAGCCCCGCGGTGTATCTGGATGTCCTGATCCAGACCGGATTGTCCCCCGATCAAGCGGTGGCCGTGGAGGACTCGTCCAACGGCGTGCGATCGGCGGTGGCCGCGGGACTGCGGTGCGTGGCCGCCCAGAACGCCTACACGCGCACCGACGACCTCTCGGCGGCAGTGCTGGTCGCCGACGGGCTCGACGACCCGGAGCTGGTGACATGGTTCGACGACCACCTCGGGTGAGGTGGTCGTCGAATCGAGCTCAGCGCGTGCGGCCGCGACGTTCCATGAGCCGCAACAGCATCGGCGTGAAGATCAGCTGCATCGCCAGGTCCATCTTTCCGCCCGGACACACGATCGTGTTCGGGCGGGACATGAACGAGTCGTGCAGCATCGACAGCAGATACGGGAAGTCGATGCCGTGCGGGTCGGCGAACCGGATCACCAGCATCGACTCATCCGGTGTCGGAATAGTGCGGGCGACAAAGGGATTCGACGTATCGACCACGGGAACCCGCTGGAAGTTCACATGGGTGCGGGAGAACTGCGGGCACATGAAATTCACGTAGTCGTGCATGCGGCGCAGGATCGTCTCGGTCACCGCCTCGGTGGAGTAGCCGCGCTTGTCCTTGTCGCGGTGCAGCTTCTGGGTCCACTCGAGGTTGATCACCGGTACCACCCCGATGAGCAGGTCCGCGTACTGTGCCACGTCGACCTGTTCGTTGGCGACCGCCCCGTGCAGACCCTCGTAGAACAGCAGGTCGGTGCCGGGGCGCAGGTCCTCCCACGGTGTGAAGGTGCCGGGTTCCTGGTCGTAGGGCGCGGCTTCCTCCTTGTCGTGCAGGTACTTTCGCACCCGGCCCGTACCGGTCTCGCCGTAGCCACGGAACAGCTTCTCGAGGTCTTCGAACAGGTTGGCCTCGGCACCGAAATGGCTGAAGGTGTGGTCACCGTCCGACAGCGCTCGCGCCAGCTCCTGCTTCATGCCGGCCCGGTCGTACTTGTGGAAGCTGTCGCCCTCGACGTACGCGGCGTCGATGCCTTCCCTGCGGAAGATCGAATCGAACGTGCGCATCACCGACGTTGTTCCGGCACCGGATGACCCGGTGATGGCGACGACAGGGTGCTTGGCGGACATGAATCTCCTCCTCAGGTGGTGGAACGGTAGAGACCGCGGAGACCGAACAGCGGACTCCACTGGCCGTCGGGCTCCTCGGCCGCGTCGGCGTGGTACCTCACGATGCGCGCTACCTCGTCGCGGGAACCGAAAATGAACGCGATCCGCTGGTGCAGTTCGGTGGGGGCGACGTCGAGGATGCGCTCGCGACCGGTCGAGGCGAGGCCGCCGGCCTGCTCGATCAAGAAGGCGATGGGGTTGGCCTCGTAGAGCAGCCGCAGCCTGCCCTCCTTGGCCGGGTCCTTCGAGTCGCGCGGATACAGGAACACCCCGCCCCGGGTCAGGATGCGGTGGGTTTCGACCACCAGCGACGCCACCCAGCGCATGTTGAAGTCCTTCTCGCGCGGACCCGTCGCGCCCGCCAGGCATTCGTCGATGTAGCGGCGCACGGCCGGTTCCCAGAATCGGCGGTTGGAACTGTTCACCGCGTACTCCGAGGTGGACTCCGACAGCCGCAGGTTCTGCCCGGTCAGGAAGAACTCGCCCAGTTCGGGATCGAGGGTGAAGGCGTGCACGCCGGTGCCGACGGTGAGCACGAGCTCGGTCGCGGGGCCGTAGATCGCGTAGCCCGCGGCGACCTGCTCGGTGCCGGGCTGCAAGAAGTCCGCCGTCGTCGCGTCGATGCCGGGATTCGGGGCGCGCAGAATCGAAAAGATACTGCCCACAGCGACATTCACGTCGATATTGGACGAGCCGTCGAGCGGATCGAACGCCAGCAGGTATTTGCCGCGCGGATAATCGGGCGGGATCGTATACGGGTCGTCGAGCTCCTCCGACACCATTCCCGCCAGCTGGCCGCCCCATTCGTTGGCGCGCAGGAACAGGTCGTTGGCGACCACGTCGAGCTTCTGCTGCTGCTCACCCTGCACATTCACCACGCCGGCGCCGCCGAGGACGCCGGTGAGCGCACCGGAGGCGATGCGCTTGGAGATCGCCTTGCAGGCCAGCGCGACGTCGAGGATCAGGGAATTGAGCTCACCGCTGGAACCGGGATGGCGCCTGCGCTCTTCGATGAGGAATTGGGTCAACGTCGTGCGATCGGTCAGCATCCTTCGAGGACACCACCGAACCCCCTGGGCGGACATCCACCCGGGGGGTGAATCGCGGGGGTGGTTACCGCGATTCGCCGCGTCAGAAGGCCGGGACCGCTTGCGCGGCCGTTGCCTCCTCGGACGTGTGCCGCTTGCGCAGCACCAGAACGCTGACGATCATGGCCGCGGCGAGCAGGCCGGCCGCGACCGTGAACGCCAGCCGGTAACCGCTGGTCAGCGCGGCAGCGTCGGACGCTCCGGCCACCAGTTCGGCGCCGGTCCGTGCGGCGGCGAGGGTGGACAACACCGCGACGCCGATCGCCATGCCGACCTGCTGGGTGGTGTTGAACAGCCCCGAGGCCAGGCCGGCGTCGTCGGCGTCGGCGCCCGACATGCCCAGCGCGGTGAGCGCGGGCAGCACCAGCCCGCCACCGGAGACGGCCACCATCACCGGCAGCACGTCGGTGAGATAGCCGGCGTCGACCGGAAGCCGCGTCAGCCACGACATCCCGGCCAGCAACAGGGACAGACCGGCGATGAGCACGGCCCGCTCACCGAAGCGGGTGATCAGGCGGGCCGAGGCGAACAGCGACACTCCGCCGATGGCGACGGCGGCGGGCAGCATGGCCAGGCCGGTCTGCAAGGCGTTGTAGCCCAGCACCTTCTGCAGGTAGAGCGCGACGATGATCTGGAAGGCGAACATGGCCGCGAGAGTGAGCATCTGGACCACATTGGCGCCGGAGACCGTGCGGGAGCGAAAGATTCGCAACGGCAGCAGCGGGTTCGCGGCGGTGGCCTGACGGAGGACGAAGGCTGCGAGCAGTGCGGCGGCGAGCGCGCCGAGGCCGAGAGTGTGCGCCGAGACCCAGCCGTAGCGTTCGACTTCGACGACGGTGTAGATGCCGAGCATCAGACCGACAGTGACCAGGGCGGCACCCAGCACGTCGGCGCCGGCGGACCAGCCGAGGCCGCGGTCGGCGGGCAGCGCCCGCATCGCCACCAGCACGGTCAGCGCGCCGATCGGCACGTTGATCAGGAAGATCCAGTGCCAGTTCAGCGCGTCGGTGAGGACGCCGCCGAGGACCTGTCCGATCGAGGCGCCCGCGGCGCCCGTGAAACTGAAAACGCCGATGGCCGTAGCCCGTTGGCGGGGTTCGGTGAAGATCGTCACCAGGATGCCGAGGACCACCGAGGCGGCGATCGCGCTACCGACGCCCTGCAGGAATCGGGCCCCGACCAGCACGGCGGGGGTGGATGCCACGCCCGCCAGCACCGAGGCCACGGTGAAGACGACGGTGCCGGTGACGAACATCGTCTTGCGGCCGATCAGGTCGCCGAGGCGTCCCGCCAGCAGGAGCAGACCGCCGAAAGCGATCAGGTAGGCGTTCACGGTCCAGCTCAGACCGGCCGGCGAGAAGCCGAGGTCCTCCTGGATCGCCGGCATGGCGACGGTCACGATACTGCCGTCGAGGATGGTCATCAGCATCGCGGCCGACAGCACCGCGAGGGCGGTGCGCTGGGACTTGGTCATGGGTCATCTCCTGCTGGAAGCGAACAAGAGTGACCGTACTAGATAGTTTCGTAATAGACAATCTATAACGGACTATTGCCTCGCGCGACGCGCGGGCGCGGCTTCCACCACAGTCGACAGATGCCCTTCCACCAGGTGATTCAGTGCGCTCAGCAGGGATTCGCGCTCCGCCTTCGGCAGTGAACCGAGCGCCCTCTGATGGACACCATCGACGATCTCGGTACTGCGCGCGGCGATCTCCGCACCGGCCGGAGTCACCGAGATGATGCGAGCGCGACGGTCGGTGCTCGACGGCTTCCGTTCGGCCAGCCCAGCCTTCTCCAGCGCGTCGACGGTGACGACCATGGTCGTCTTGTCCATATCGCCGAGCTCGGCGAGCTGAGCCTGGGTGCGCTCGGCCTCCAGCGCGTGGACCAGCACGCAGTGCATGCGAGCCGTCAGCCCGATGTCGGCCAGCGCCGCCGCCATCTGCGTGCGCAGGACATGACTGGTGCGGTCGAGCAGGAAGGACAGGTCGGGTTCGGTGCGCGTCGTCGCCAGGGCGGTCATACCACTCACTATAGTTTTGTCATAGATAATCCGCATACTTCCATAAGTCGGGAATGTTATCGGACTGCGGTCCGTTTAGACGAGGACCACATCCCGAAGAGAGGTTCACATGGAACTGGGGCTCACCACCTTCGCCGAGCTGTACCCGACCGGCGACCGTCCCGCGCCGACCGCCGCCGAGCGGCTGCGCCAGGTGGTCGACGAGGCCGTCGCGACCGAGGCCGCCGGGCTCGATGTGTACGGCGTGGGTGAGCATCATCGCCGGGATTTCGCCGCATCCTCCCCCGCCGTCGTCCTGGCCGCCGCGGCCGCGCGAACCGAGCGCATCCAGTTGACCAGCGCGGTAACGGTGCTCAGCTCCGACGACCCGGTGCGCGTATTCCAAGACTTCGCGACACTCGACGGGCTGTCGAACGGGCGCGCGGAGTTGATGGCGGGGCGCGGGTCGTTCACGGAGTCGTTCCCGCTGTTCGGCTACGACCTGTCCGATTACGACGCGCTGTTCGAAGAGAAGCTGGCACTGCTGCTGCGGGTGCGCGAAGAAGGACCGGTCACGTGGACGGGCCGATTCCGGGCGCCGCTGCACGACGCCATCGTGTATCCGCGCACCGATGATCGACCGCTGCCGGTGTGGATCGCGGTCGGCGGCAGTCCCGAATCGGTGATCCGCGCCGGGCTGCTCGGCCTGCCGCTCGCCCTCGCGATCATCGGCGGTCAGCCCGCGCGGTTCAAGCCGCTGGTGGAGCTGTATCACCGGGCACTCGCCGAAGGCGGTCACGAGAAGCAACCGGTGGCAGTGCACGCGCACGGCTATGTCGCCGACACCGACGCACGCGCCGTCGCCGATTTCTACGAGCCCTACGCCGGGGCGATGTCGGTCATCGGCCGGGAGCGTGGCTGGGGACCGATGACGCGCGAACAGTTCGACGCGCTGCGCTCGCAGAGCGGTTCCCTGTTCGTCGGCACCCCCGACTACGTGGCCGGCAAGATCGCCGAGGTCCGCGACACCCTCGGCCTCGACCGCTTCATGCTGCACACCAGCGTGGGGACGTTGCCGCCCGAGCAGGTGCTGCACAGCATCGGACTGCTGGGCACGAAGGTGGCCCCGCAGGTGCGGTGAGAAGGGCCTATTCGAGCGCTGGGTCGACGCCGGTGGTCCGGGCGGCCCGGCGTTCCCGCCTTCGTCGGCGGTAACGGCTGATTCGGCTGGCACACAGGTAGACCACCCACAAACCGATGGCCAACAGGGCCGCGGCGATCACGGCGGCCAGCACCGGGAAGAACACCGCGAGGGTGAGGACGCCACCGACCGTGAGGTCCTCGGCAGTGCTCACCGCGATATTGGTGACCGGTTCCGGCGAGGTGTTGATCGCCATCCGGGTACCTGCTTTGACGATATGGCTGAGCAGGGCGGTTGTCCCACCCACCGCCGCGGCGAACATCGTGGGCAGCGAATCGTCCTGCCCCGCGATCAGCGCCGAGACGACCGCGCCCGACGCGGGCCGCACCACCGTGTGCACCGCGTCCCAGAACGAGTCGAGGTACGGGATCTTGTCCGCGACCGCCTCGATCAGGAACAGCACCCCGGCGGCGACGAGCACATCGGTGCGCTGCAGCCCCGGCGGCACATCGCCCGCCCACCCGATCCGACCGAACAGCCCCAGCAGAAACACCACCGCGTACGCGTTGATACCGCTGGCCCAGCCCGCGGTGAAGATCAGAGGGAGCACCGACACCCGCTCAGCCTAAGCCCGCCTGCCGACACCGCGCGGCAAGGACGTACAGCGGCGAAATCTAGCAGCGCTAGACAAGCTAGCGAGCAACTGTTACCTTTGCTCCATCATCTAGCGATGCTAGATATTGAGGAAGGAACCCCGAAATGCTCATCGTCACCGGCCAGATCATCGCCACCGCCGCCGTGCTCGCCAATGCCGTCGTCTACGGCACCGATGTCTGCGCGGCCGTGATCATGCGGTCGGTGTACCGCAAGCTCGACGACGCGACCGTCACCATCAGCGCGGGGTGGGGCCACTACTACGGCGACCGGCGCATGCCGGTGGTCGGTGCGGGCGGCGTGATCACCGCAGTACTCACCCTGCTCATCGCGCTGCTGGCCGGACAGATCGGCGCCGCGGTCGCGGCGGGGATCGCGGTGGCCGCGCTGCTCACCTGGCTCGCCCTTTACGTCCGCATCGCCAAGCCGATCAATGCCAGGCAGACCGCCGCCGCCCAGAGCGGCGTCATTCCGGCCGATGCCCGTGCGCTGCAGGACAAGTGGGACAGCATCCTGAAGTACCGCGTCACCCTCCAGTTCGTCGCCATCGCCGGACTGTGCGCCGCGCTGATCCTGTTCTGATCTCGAATTCACCGAGGAGAATCCGTCATGAGTTTCACCAGCAATGAACAGCAGTTCCTCGCGGAGGCAGGGATCGGCCGGCTGGCCACGGTCTCGCCCGACGGCATTGTGCAGAACAACCCGACCGCTTATCGAGTGAATCCCGACCACACGATCGACATCGGGGGCATGCGGATGCGCGGCAGCCGGAAATACCGCAATATCGAAGCGGGCAGCCGGGTCTCGTTCGTCATCGACCAACAGGTTTCCTGGGAGCCGTACGTGATTCGCGGCATCGAGGTACGCGGCACCGCCGAAGCGCTCGACGACGAGCAGCCACCGTTCGAACACCAGGAACGCGCGATCATCCGAATTCACCCCGAACGGATCATCTCCTGGGGCATCGACGGCGGATCCTTCGACTTCACCAGTCGCGCCGCCGAATAGCCGCGGCTCGGCTCATCATCAGCAACTCACCGCGACAAGTCGAAGCACAGGAAGATCAGCCCGCACGGAAATCATCCGAGTAACGTTTTCGATCACCTGGCGATTTCTCAGACAACATCAATTCAGGAGGTTCGAAATGCTTTCTGTGAAGAGACTCGCCGCCGGCGCCCTCGTTGCCACCGCCACCGCTTCCGCCGTCATCGTCGGTGGCGGTGTGGCCCAGGCCGACGTTCCGGTGTGGCAGGCCAACTGTCACGTGTACAACATCTTCAACACGGGCGGAATGGCCAATTGCGAACTGCCGACCTGGCACCAGGTGAAACTCACCTGTGTCGCGTGGCCGGTCCCGTTCGTCTACTGGAAGTACGGCCCCGCGCAGTACGGACAGAACCAGTCGTGGGCCAGCTGCGACTCGCTCAACGCCCTGGTGGGCATCGAGGTCATTCAGGCGTAGGCCACGCACCGCGATCGAGCAGCACCCCACTCGCCCCGTTGTTACCGTGGATTCATGGTCAGTGCGGCATCAACCCGGCGACGCGAACAGCTCCGTGACTTCCTGCGATCGCGGCGGGAGCGGATCGGACCGGGCGAGGTGGGTCTGCCGGTAGCGGGGCGACGGCGAACCCCCGGCCTACGGCGCGAAGAAGTCGCGATGCTGGCTGGGGTGAGATGTCGGTTACACACTCCTCAAATGTCCGATGTGTGAAACGCTCCTCTGATCGCCGACTGCTCGCTTGAACGGCGTGGAGGAGACGGTCGCGTATATCAATGGCGGGTACTTCCGTCTGGTGTTAGGCTCATGCGTCCGAGTTAGACGTGGTGCGAAAGATTGGGAGGTGAGTTGATGATCGCGGTGAAGACCGCTGCCCTGTGCAGCGCCCGGACCATCCTCACGTCCCGGGCCCCGGTCTGACGGATTTCCATCGCCGATAGCGGCGCGAGCCGTGTCGGCTCGCAGCCGCAGTAAATCGGCGTTCGAGCCGGGGCCCCCTTTCCCAAGGGTCTCACTATGTATTCATCTTCTCCGTCCTCATCCGATCTATCCGCGCTCGGTTGGGACGACTCGTTCGCTGCGCTGTTCGTAGCGCATGCGTCCGCTGGTCTGGTTCCGGCTCGCGTCGTGCGGGTCGACCGCGGCCGCTGTGACACATTGACCGCATCGGGCGCTGTCCGCGCGGCCAGCGCGGCCGTGGCCTCCCTCGACCCCGCCCATAGTGTGTGCACAGGCGACTGGGCAGCGCTGCGGCTGGAGCCGGAGCCGGAACTGTTGGCACTGCTGCCACGGCGCAGCGCGATCACCCGGGCCTCGTCGGATCGAACCTCCCACCAGCAGGTCTTGGCGGCCAACGTAGACACCGTCGCCATCGCCGTCTCGCTCGCGGCACCGCTGAACGCGGGCCGGGTCGAGCGGCTACTGGCGCTGGCGTGGGACAGCGGTGCGAAACCGGTCGTCGTACTCACCAAAGCCGACGTCGTCGACGATCTCGACGCAGCTTTGGCCGTTCTCACCTCGCTGGCACCCGGCGTGGACATCGTCACCACCAGCGCCACGACAGGTGCGGGTCTAGATCTTCTGTCGGAGGTGGTGACCGGGACCACGGTCCTGCTCGGCCCGTCGGGCGCGGGAAAGTCCACCCTTGCCAACGCCCTGCTCGGTCGAGAGCATATGGATACCAGCGAAGTTCGGGTCGGCGACGGCAAAGGTCGGCACACCACCGTGCACCGCGAGTTGCTGCCGCTACCCGGCGGCGGGGTGCTCATCGACACTCCGGGCTTGCGAGGTATCGGCTTGCAAGATGCCGCCGACGGGGTGGAGCGGGTCTTCGCCGAGATCGAGGCCTACGCCCGCGACTGCGCCTTCGGTGATTGCGAACATCGCAGTGAACCAGGCTGCGCGGTACAGCAAGCCGTAGTCGCCGGCATGTTGGATGTGAGCAGGCTCGACCGGTACCGCAAGCTGTTACGCGAAAGCGCACGGGCCGCGGACCGCGGAAACAGCCGCGAGTCGAGCAAGCGCAGCAAAACCAAAAAGGTGATCACGCGGGATCTACGCGCGACCTATCGATTCCGCGACCGCCAGCGCGAACGCTGACACCGATTGTGGCAGGCCGCAGCCAGGGTCCTCCCGGCTGCGGCATCTGCGGCAGGCACTTCAGTCACGCAGACCGGCCACTTACCACACCGCCTGACTCACCACACCGAAACGGAGAAAACTGTTTTGAGCACTCAGAATAACTGGACCGCCCGCGCCGAGACCAACGGCGACATCGCCGCGATCCGCAAGATCAACCTCGCCGCATTCGACACCGCCGAGGAGGCCGACCTCGTCGACGCTCTGCGCGCCGATCCGGCGTGGATAGACAGCTTGTCGATCCTCAGCGCAGGACCCGACGGCGAGCCTGTCGGTTACGCATTGCTGACTCGCTGTCACGTCGACGACACCCCGGCGCTATGCCTGGGACCGTGCGCGGTGCTGCCCGAGTACCACAGGACCGGGGCGGGCTCCGCTGCCATCCGTGCCGCGCTCGAGGCCGCTGAGCGGGCGGGCGAGCACTTCGTGATCGTTCTCGGACATCCGACCTACTACCCGCGGTTCGGGTTCACCCGCGCCTCGGAGTACGGCATCCGCCTCAGTATCGATGTCCCCGACGAGGCATTGATGGCACTGAGTCTCGACTCCGAGCAGTTGCCCAGCGGCACCGTCCGCTACGCAGCACCCTTCGGCATCTAACCGAGCAGAAACACTCCGCTCAGCCCTATCCCGTTGTCCTGGGCCGACCTGCAGACATGCAGGTCGGCCCCAGGGGCGGGCCGATATCCCATGCCTCCGAGAGATTCCCGCATGGCGGGATCCCATTCCAACCCCGTCATCGACGCCCTTTTCGCCCTCCATCACATCATCCGTTCCTTATCGAGCTCGCAAGCATGGCGGCAGCCTCTCCGACACTTGCAATGCCGCCGGCGCGCAGCCTTGATCGCCTGACCGGGTAGGTGGTGGAACTGAGCGAGGAATTCTGACGTGTTCTTTGCGCTGCTCAGGCGACGTGGAGTACGTAGCACGCACGTCTCACCGGGGTGAGATATCGCTTACACACTCCTTGAGGGCACAGCCGAATCTGATCCTGCCAGGCCAAGATTCGGCGAACCAGCTGCTGCGGGTGCGGGAGCGGAGATGACCTTTGTGGAGCAATACCAGGCAGCAGGCATCAGGAAGCGTTCTGCACCAACGGATCTCAGTCCTCAACTAGCGAAGCTGGTAGATCCGCGCGTGACCATCGGTACAGCCGCGTTGGTTTGCAGCTTGAGGACGATCTTCGCGACCGCGAGACTCTCTGGCGCCGCCTGGATCAGCTTCGTGCTTCGGCAGGAAGTATGTGGACTGGCACGGCGAGCTCGTTTCGCTGCGCGAAATGTGGCGGGGCCTGGTCAGCTCCCGTCGTAGGCAACCTGCACTCGTATGGTGCCCTTTGCCGTGTGAAGGAAGGCGTCGCCCTGTCCGGCCAGAGCTTCGGCTCCGGTCTCGTCCAGAATGATGCGGCTGTCTGTCGCGGTCTTGACTCGCAGGGCGAGTTGGGCGGGGAAGTTGGAGCTGATGGTCGTCGAGCAAAGGCTGAGCAGGAGGTCTGGGGCAACAAACGAGGCGGGATCGTCCTCCGCTTGTTCGATCGAAGTGCGCTGACGCAGCCGGTCGACCACTTCCCGCGCCGGCTCAGGCCACAGGGAGTGCAGAGTTGCACACACCGGATCAGGATCGGTGCACTCGGCGCGTGGGGCTGCGGGTGGTGGGGCGTCGGCGGACACCGGGGTTGCGACGGGAGGAGGGGAGCCGAAATCATCGGACCGGCCAATCGGTCTGCTGGCACCTCAGGGAACTCGGCGAGAGCAAGGAATGGCGAATCTCGTATGCGGCCATCACTACCTGACACGGAAACGCCCGACCTGTCCGAGTACTGGCCGGGCGTAATTGCCACTATCGACTCCGGCTGGGCAGTACAGCGGTGAGGGCGAGGAATCCGAAGGCGACTACCGCAGCTGCCGTCCGGACGGCGTGGGCGATCTGCCAGCGGTCCCGCACATCCGACCAATCGGCGGGCGGGGACTGCACGTGCCACTCGCTCTGGTCCGCATTGATCGGAAGGTTGACCACGATCGTGAGGCCGAAGACGAAAACGAGAAGGGCTAGCGCGGCCACGATCAACCACCAGGTGTTCGTTCGGAATGTCCGGTAGACCAGCACCGCCGTGGTGACCAACGCGGGCAGTAACGTGATGACGGCGAGCTTGTCGAGCGAGTCGAGCTCGACAAGCCGGACTTGGGTGTAGATCGAGCCGTCGAAGTTCCGCAGGGACAGCTCCAGAATCAGGACTCCGACGAGGAATCCGGCGAAGAGTCCGGCGAAGAGTAGACCGGCGAAGCGCACGTACTTCGTCATGACCATGCTCCCGCGTGGTCGCCGACCCAGCTGGTGAAGCTACGGGCGGGACGGCCGAGGATCATCTCGACCTCGGCGGTCACCGTCGCGGGTCGCTCCAGCTCGCGCTGGTAGCGCGCCATGAGCGCCTGCACGAACGGCTCGCCGAGGCCGTTCCGGATCATCGCCTGGGCGGCCATCTCGGCGGGGACCTCTTGGAAGTGCAGCGGCCTGCCGATCGCCGCGCCGATGAGCGGAACCATCTCGTCGAGCCTGAGTGCCTCGGGTCCGGTAATGGGGATCCTGCGGCCGAGCAGCGCGTCGTCCAGCAGCGCCCGGACGATCACTTCGGCGACGTCGCGCTCGTGGATCACTGCCTCGGCGAAGCCGCCGTACGGGCTCCGAACGGTGTCTCCGAATGCGAGCTGGCCACGCCACATCCCGAGCGTGTTCATCGCGAATGAGCTGGGCCGCACCGCAACCCACGGCAAACCGCTCTCAGTGACGGCGCGTTCGACCTCGGTATTGCGGTCGCCATTGCATCGGGAGGGCTGGTGCTCGGGGTCGTCGTCCACATTGATCGCCGACATCACGACCACTCTCCGGACGCCCTGTTCGGCGGCGGTTCGGAGGAGCTTGTCGGTGTCGTCCTTGACAGCGCGGGGATGGATGAAGAGGCCACGAACTCCCTGTAGTGCGGACCGGATCGCCTCGGGCGCAAAGATTTCCACTCCAGCGGGGAGGAACGCGTGCTCCGGGTCGCGGGTCACGGCCCGGATCTCGACGCCTTCGGAAAGGAGCGCTTCGACGAGTGGGCGTCCGATGATGCCGGTCGCTCCGGTCACGAGGTACATGATGTGATCCATTCGGTTGTCGTATAGTACGAGAACCGTACCACATTATTTTGGGAGTCGTACTATATGAATTCCGTAACACCTACCCGCCGGAAGGTGATCGTCGAGCTCAAGGGGTCCTTGCGGGAACTGAGCAATCAGCTGTCCCTGCTCAACCGACGGATCGGCAGCCGACTCGAGATGAAGGACGTCGACCTCGACTGCCTCGACGTGATCACCCGGCTGGGCCCGCTCGGCCCGAAGTCGCTGGCACGCGAGGCCGGGCTGCATCCGGCGACCCTTACCGGGATCCTCGACCGGCTCGAAAAAGGGGGCTGGGTATCCCGCGAACGCGACCCTTCTGATCGCCGGGCCACACTGATTCGCGGGCTGCGGGAACGCAATGCCGAACTTCTGGGTCTGTTCTCCGGAATGAACTCGTCGCTGGACGAGATCTGCGCCGACTACAGCGAAGCCGAGCTCGAGCTGGTCACCGGCTTCCTCCGGCGCGCCGTTGCTGCGGGGCGTGGCGCGACGGAGGCGCTGGACTGACTCAGGTCGTTGCGGCGATTAGCCGTCGGACCGGCGATGGATACGTCGAGCTACACGGAGCGCTGCGCAGGTCGGCCCCGGATCGCTTGGATTCGCCACGGCTCCAGCTTCCGGATGTGCAGCGCCGGATCCTCGATGCCGGACCAGAAGCGGCCCAGCGGATATCCCGCACCGGCGGAGCGGCCGGTAGTCACTGACACCCAATCCAGGATCCGTCGGTGCCTTCGAGGTGAGCAATCGAAGCTATCGCTCGAACGTCGTCATTCATGCCACGCTCGTCAGCGGAACGCGCCGCTGACGTACTTCGCCCACGCGGCGTAGCTGGTGGCCGGGCGGCCGAGTACTCGTTCGACATCGGGGCTGACCGTCTGTTCGTCCGGGGTGGGTTCGCCGAGGATCGAAAGTGCTTGATTCACAACGGCTTCCGGCATGCGCTCGAGCAGATTGGTGCGCGCTCGGTCGCGTGTGAGTTCGACGGACCGCAGCGGTTCACCCAATGCCGCGGCGAGTGCTGCCGTCTGTTCGCGCGGGGTGATGACGGCCGGGCCGGTCACCGTGTACGCCTGACCGTGATGGCCGTCCTAGCGCAGTGCGGCCACCGCGATATCGAACGGGGCCACTATCGGCAGCCCGATATCGCCGAAGGGCGCGGGGACCATCTTTGCGGTGCGCACCGGCTCGATCCAGGCGAAGGTGTTACTGGCGAATCCGCCGGGCCGCACCGACGTCCACTCCAAATCGGAAGCCGCCAAATCCTTTTCGAAGTCGATCGTGCGGGCGTACCCGGCACTGTTCGGCCGGGCCACCGCGCCCTGCGATGACAGGAAGACCACCCGTCGAACACCCTGCGCGGCAACGGTTTCGAGCAGTTCCTTCGACTCGGGCCCGGTCATCAGGCAAGCGGGAGCGGCTCGCCGACGCCGCGGCCAAGTTCTTTCACGAGCAGGGCGTGGAGAAGACGACCATTGCGCATATCGCGCAGGCCGCCGATGTCCCTGTCGGCAATGTCTACTACTACTTCAAGACCAAGGATCGGCTGGCCCAGGCCGCGATCAGCGCGCACGCACGCACCTTGCGGGAGATCATCACGGCGCTGGAGCAAATCGAATCCCCTGCCGACCGGTTGAAGGCCCCGATTGGGGGCTGGGTGGCCCAGCGCGTCATGGCCTCCCAATTTGGTTGCCCCTCAAAACCTCTCGCCACCGAACTAGATAGGCGTGCGGATGGCCTCGACCGGGAGCTCGCTGCGGTAATCGGTGAACTGCTCGCCTGGATGGAAGCCAGTTCGCGGCGAGGGGTCGCGCCGACGCCAGGGAACTGGCTGTCGCGTTACTCGCCGCATATCAGGATATCTCGTTGCTCACCAATACTTTTCGTGATCCCGCACTGATGGAGGCGGAGGGTAATCGGCTCGAACGCTGGATCGACTCGCTGGCCTGAGTGGGCTCAGCGATTGCTGTATGTCCGGGCCAGGTGTGGTATCCGCACGCATATCCTTCACGTGGTCGAGCTGGCCAGTTGGCCGACCTTCAATCAACGCCTCCTGCGAGACTATCTGCGCGATCACCCGCAGGACGTCGCCCGATACGCGCAGCTTGAGTATGCGATCGCGGATGCTGGTTTCGCTCCAGGCGATTACGCGCGAGCGAAGACCGTCTTGATCCAGGAACTCACCGATCGTGCGCGTGCCGAGCACCCACTCCCGCCGGTTCCGGTTTGGGAGAAGTAGTTCATCTGCTTCAAATGCCGACAGCCACCAACTCGCGTACCGGTTACGTTGGTGTGCATGGCTAGCGCATCATCGACACACCGCCGCGACCAGCTCCGCGATTTCCTCCGATCACGGCGGGAGCGGCTCAGTCCGGCTGAGTTGGGTTTGCCGGTGGCGGGGCGACGGCGGACACCTGGCCTACGCAGGGAAGAAGTTGCGATGCTGGCCGGGGTCGGGGTGTCTTGGTACACCTGGTTGGAGCAGGGGCGTGACATCACGGTGTCGGGGGAGGTGCTCGACGCGGTCGCGGGGGTGTTGCGGTTGAGTGCGCCGGAGCGAACGCATCTGTATGTGCTGGCCGGGCTCAATCCGCCGGTGGCGCGAGGGTCCGCGGTGGAGGTGACCGCGGAGATTCGGGCGCTCATCGATGGGTGGGTGCGTGGACCCGCAGTAGTGCGGGATCGGTACTGGAACATCTTGGCGTTCAACGTGCTTGCGGGTCGGGTGTTCGGGTGTGACGACGGCGAGCCGCACAATTGCCTGGTCACTTTCTTCACGAGCCCGCGATATCGCGGGCTGCCCGACCTGTGGGCCGATGCCGCACCGGGCGTGGTCGCCGCCTATCGCGCGGACGCGGCCCTCGTCCCACAGGACGACGAATTCCAGCGCGTAGCAGGCGAACTCGCCGCTGCCGAGCCGGAGTTCGCCGAACTCTGGGAGCGACACGATGTCGGTGCGCCGCTGCAAGCTGCGAACGCCCTGCACCACCCGGAAGCCGGGGATCTCTACTTCGACGCCACCACGCTCACCGTCGCCGACCATCCCCACTGGTCACTGGTGCTCTACAACCCGAAACCGAATACCGACACCGCCGACCGCCTGGCTGCCCTCCCCCGACTGCGTCTCTCCGAATCCGCGTAGCGACCCATCGCATGCGGGGAGCCGGATCGGCGCGACAGTTGCCGACCGTCCCGCGGTACCGTCGATCCTGGTGGTGACACACCCCTGATAACCGCGCACTGCCTGCTCGGGCTGTCACCCGCCAGGCTGAATTCATGACGCACAACGGTTCTCGATTCGATGGCAAGACCGCGCTGATCACGGGCGGTAGTAGTGGGATGGGGTTGGCTACCGCGCATCGCCTGATCGCGGAGGGGGCTCGGGTCGTGGTGACCGGCCGGGACAAGAAGCGGCTCGACGCGTCTGTCGCCCAGCTCGGTGGGCAGGCGCACGGAATCGCCGGTGATGCCACCGATCTCGATGATCTCGACAACCTCGCCGCGGCGGTGGCAGACCGCTTCGGACACCTCGATCTGCTGTTCGCCAACGCGGGCATCGGCTCGTTCCAGACGATCGAGCAGGTCACCGGCGAGCTCTTCGATCAGGTGATCGGCAGCAATCTCAAGGGCGCCTTCTTCACCATCCAGAAGATCCTGCCGCTACTCCCCGACCACGCTTCGATCGTCATCAATGCCTCCTTCGGCCTGCACCTCGGTGTCCCGGGCTCTGCCCTCTACTCCGCGAGCAAAGCGGCTGTCCACAACCTGACCCGCGCTCTCGCAGCGGAATTGGCGCCACGGCGAATCCGGGTGAACGCGGTCAGCCCCGGCTACATCGACACCCCGGCCTTCCGCGCGGAGCTCTCCGAATCCGCTCGGCAGGGGGTCGCGGCCCTGTCCCCCGCGGGTCGCGTCGGCACCGCGACAGACGTCGCCGCCGCCGTCGCCTTCTTGGCCTCGGCCGACGCCGCCTTCGTCAACGGCCACGACCTGCGCGTCGACGGCGGCCTCACCGCGGTCGGCGCATCGGCGCTGGTGTAGGCCGGCTCAGCGCAGCGCGGCGCGTCCGCGTATGCGGCCGAGCACCACCAGCACCACCAGCGTGACCACGACCAGGACCGTGGTTCCGGCCGCGGCGTCGAAGACTTCGCCGCGGTCGGTCTGCGCGAAGATGCTGACGGGCAACGTCTTCCAGGTGGCGGGGTAGACCATGATGGTGGCGCCGAGCTCGCCCATGGAGAGGGCGACCGCCAGGCCCGCTGCCGCGCCGAGAGCCGGTAACAGCAGCGGCAGGGTGATCTGGCAGAGGACGCGAACAGGACCCGCGCCAAGGGATTGCGCGGCCTGCCGGTAGGCGGGGTCGAGCCGATCGAGCGCGGCGGAGACCGCGCTGAAGGCGTAGGCCAGAACCAGGACCGCATGGGCGACGATGACGATCCACTTGGTACCGCCGAGGAGCAACGGGCGTTCGTTGAAGGCGATGAGGACGCCGAGACCGACCGCTACCGACGGGACGGCGACCGGGAGGTGGAAGACGGCGTCGGTGAGACGGCGCAACCAGGTGGGCGCCTCGCGGGAGGCCAGGGCCGCCCACGTGCCGAGGACGAGGGAGATCGCGCCGGCGAGCAGGGCGGTTTGCAGGCTCACCGAGAGGCTGGCCGCCTGCTCACCGCTGAGCGCGTGGCCGATATTGGTGAAGCCGAGGTCCGACGGCAGTGGGCCGGTCCAGCTGCCTGCCAGGGCGGCGGCGACCACGGTGGCGATCGGGGCGACGAAGACCACCGTAACCACCAGCCCGAACACGCCGAGTACCAGCGCTTTTCCGCGAGAGGTCCAGACGAGCACGATCATTGCTCCTTCGGGCGGGCGATGAACCGGGCGAACACGAACCGGTAGACGAGGTAGAGGCCCAGCGAGAGCAGCACCTGCACCGAGGCCAGCACCGCCGCACCGGGCAGGTCGAAGGTGACGATGCCCCGGGTGTAGATCAGCGCGGGCAGCGTGATGACGCCCTTGGCGCCGGTGAACAACACGATGCCGAACTCGTTGAGCGTGAGCAGCAGCACCAGCGACCCGCCCGCCGCGAGCGCGGGCCACGCCTCGGGCAGCACCACCTGCCGCAGCACCCGCCACGGTGAAGCGCCGAGACTCGCTGCCACATCGAGCTGTTCCCGGGGCAGCTGCGCGAACGCGGCCAGCACGGGTCGCACCACGAACGGGGTGAAGTAGGTGATCTCGGCCAGGATCACGCCGAGCGGGGTCGTCAGAAAGTCGATGACCGGTGTGGTGGCGCCGGTCAATTCGGCGATCAGGGCATTCACCGCGCCCGCCGTCCCGTAGAGGAAGGTGAAGGCGAGGGTGATCAGGAACGAGGGCAACGTCAGGATCGTGTCGATGAGCCTGCCGACCAGACCGGATCCGGGGAACGGCACGAAGGCCAGCACGATCGCCAGAAACGTGCCGAGCACCAGACACCCCGCCGTGGCACACACGGCGATGGAAACGGTGCGCCACAACGCTTCCCGAAATGCTTCGGAGCCGAGTACCGACGTCCACACCTCGGTGCCGCGCCCGGTCGGCGTCTGGGTGGACTCGGTGAGCACCCGCAGAATCGGATACCCCGCGATCCCGAGCACCACGAGCACGGGCGGCAAGGTCCACAGGATCGGCAACCACGACCGGCGAGGCGCGCGATCTTTCGACGGCGGCGACGCGTCGGGCCGATCGAGAACTACAGCGCTCACGACAGCACCTCGCTGATGCCCGGTTCGCGCACGATCGCTGTCATGACTGACCCTCTGCGGACACGGAACTTCCTGCCGTAGTGGATGTCTCGCCGATTGCGCGAGGGATGAGCACACCCGCCGGGTCCGGAAGCTTCACCCCGACAACGGCACCGGCCTCGGTCGTGAAGTGCCCCGACACGTCAGCCGCGAGCGTGCCGGGTAGCCCGTCGATCGACAGCTCTACCCTGGTCGTGGCACCACGCCATACCGAGGTCGACACGGTGGCGCGCAAGGCGTCCCGCTCACCGGGTTTGCCGACGGTGATCGTGTGCGGGCGGATACACAGCAGCGCGTCGTCGTCGGGCGCCCACTCCGCCAGTCCCACGCCGGGTTGCGGCGCCTGGGCGCGCAGGGTGTTGGTGCCCGCGGTGACCAGGGCCGCGGTGCCGGTGACGTGGTTGACGGTGCAGGGCACCAGGTTCGCGCCGCCGAGGAACCCCGCGGTGAAGTCGGTGGGCGGGCGCTGCCACAGGTTTTCGGCCGTGTCGATGTCGACGAGGCGGGAATCGCGCATCACCGCGATCCGATCCGCCAGTGCCAGCGCCTCGGCCTGATCATGGGTCACGTACAGCATCGCGGTGTCGGGCAGCGCTTTTCGCAGCGCCTGCAACTCGCCGAGCATCGAATGACGCAATTGCGCGTCGAGCGCGGCGAGCGGCTCGTCCAGCAACAGGACGCTGGGCTTGATGGCCAGCGCACGGGCGATCGCCACCCGCTGCTGCTGGCCACCGGACAACTCACGCGGGAGCCGCTGCGCGTAGCTGCCCATGCCGACCATGTCGAGCGCCTCGGCGACCCGTGCGGCGATCTCCGCCCGCGGCACCCGATGCGATTTCAGGCCGAACGCGACATTGCTGTGCACGGTCATGTGCGGGAACAACGCGTAGGACTGCACGACAACACCGATCCCCCGCTTGGCGGGCGAGAGATCGGTGACGTCGCGGCCCGCCAGGCGGACCGCGCCCGAGGTGGGCCGGACGAAACCGGCCAGGGCCTTGAGCGCGGTCGACTTGCCCGAACCACTCGGGCCCAGGAGCGCGACGGTCTCACCGACGGCGACGCGCAGGGTGAAATCGGCCAGCGCGACGGCGGCCTTGCGGCCGCGGCCGTAGCTGACCCCGACCCGGTCGAACACGATCGCGGGTTCGGTGGTGGCCGCCACGGAAATGGCGGATCTCATCTGGAGGTCACCGTCGGACATCGTCAACTCCCTTGTGTCACAGCCGCAGTCAGCTGCCGGTTGCCTTCTGGTACGCCGCGACATCGGCGTCCAGCTCGGTCAGCACCTTGTTCCAGTCGACCGGGACCACCTCGACACCCGTCATGGCGGCGGCCGGACCACCGTCGGCCGGGGCGGGCACATCGGTGCGGGGCGACACGGCGAACGCCTCGGGGCCCAGTTTCGCCTGCGCGGCCGGGGCCATCAGGAAGCTCATCAGCTTGGTGGCGTCGTCCTTGTGCGGCGCACCCTTGGCCAGACCCATCATGTACGGGACGGCCACGGTGGAACGCTTGCCTGCGGCGGCCGGGAAGAAGACGTTGAACTTGGAGCCCTTCTCCTTCACCGTGGTCAGGTTCATCTGCACGTCGCCGTTGGCGATGAGCAGCTCACCCTTGTCGACCTTGGCTTGCAGCTTGCCGGTCGAGGACGACGGGCCGACGTTGTTGGCCTGCAACGCGGCCAGGTAGTCGAGGGCGGCCTGCTTGCCACGCAGCTGCTGCAGCAGCACCAGTACCGCGGTGCCGTCACCGGCCTGGCCGGGAGTGGAGTACTGCAGCTTGCCCTTGTACTCCGGCTTCAGTAGGTCTTCCCAGGTGAGCGCCGAGGCGTCGACCGCGGGGTTGGCGATGAAGCACAGGAAGTTGTTGGCGAGGGTTACATAGCTGCCGTCGGCGTCCTTGGCCGCGGCGGGAACAGCGGCGGTGTCGATGCCGCTGGGCTGCAGCAGACCTGACTGCTTGGCCTTCTGGATGAACGGCGGCAGCGTGACGACGACGTCGGCCTGCGGGTTGGACTGCTCCTTGTCGACCCGGTTCACGACCTCGCCGGAGCCCGCCTCGACCAGGTTGACCGCGATGCCGGTCTCCTTGGTGAACGCCTCGAATTGGTTCTTGTACCAGCCACCGACACCGTCGGCGGAGTACACGGTGACGGTCTTGCCGTCCGCGGATTCGGTACCGGTGCCACCGCAGGCGCCGGTGAACGCGACGGCGGTGACGCCGGCCAGCAGCAGCGCGGCCTTGGACAGGCGGCGCGCGGTGAGGGAAGTACGCACGATGACAGCAACTTTCGTTTCAGATGTCGGGGGAATCGCAGGGGCGGGTGGATCGGAGGGCGACGCCGCGGCGAATACCGCGACGCCAGGTTCGGCAGCGCACCAGCTCTCAGTGCGCGAGCACCAGCGCCGGGAAGTCGGCGACCGACGCCACGACGTGGGTGGCGCCGGCGGCGCGCAGCTGCTCGGCGGTGTGCGCGCCGGTCAGGGTGCCCGCGACGATGCCCGCGCCGGCGGCCAGGCCGGTGGCGATATCGCTGGTGGTGTCACCGAGCACGGCGATCCGGTCGACGGCGTCGACGCCGAGGCGCAGCGCGGCGGCCAGCACCATGTCGGGGTAGGGGCGGCCGCGTCCGGCGTCGGACGGCGCGAGGGTGAGATCGACCAGGTCGGCCCAGCCCAGCGCGGCGAGGAGCTTGTCCTGCGTGCTCCGGCTGAATCCGGTGGTCAGCGCGACCCGGACACCGGCCTCACGCAGTGCGGTGATCGCTTCCACCGCACCGGGAATCGGCGCGATATCGGCCTCGTCGACCAGTGCTTCGTAGGCGGTTTCGAAGGCGCTGTTGGCGTGGTGGGCGGCAGCCTCCTCGCCGTCGAGCAGCGCGCGGAACACCTCGATCTTGGACTGGCCCATGGTGTCGACCACGTAGCGGCGAGCCTGTTGCCGGCGCGGGCCCTCGGGCTCGATCCCGGCGGTGGTGGCGGCACTCTCGAAGGCGCGCAACACCAGTCCGCCGTCGGCGACGGTGGTGCCTGCCATGTCGAGGGCGGCGAGCTGAATCTTGTTGTTCGACACAGTTGTTCCTCACAGTCCGATCTGGTCGGCGGTCTGTTCGCCGATGGCGGGGCCGAGCGTCATACCGCGACCGCCGGGGCCGGTGACGACCCAGACGTTGGTATCGGCCCGCACCCGGGTGACGACGACTCCGGGGTCGACGCTCTGGCTGTAGACGCCCGCCCAGCGCCGCACGATCGGCGGCAGCTTGCGGCCGAGCAATTCCTCGGTCACCTCGGTGAGGTGGTCATAGGGTGCTTCGTCGACGTCGAAGGCGAACGGCTCGACGTATTCGTGGGTGTCGCCGATGGTCAGGCCACCGTGCAGGCGCTGCACGCACAGCAGCTGCATCTTGTGCTCGGCGGCGGTCGCGGTCTGCGATTGCTCGGCGGCCAGCGAATCCACCTGCGGACCCGCGAAACCCGGGTAGTACCGGAAGCTGTCGCCGTCGGCGATCGCGGTGGTGAGCGGTTCGCCCAGCGGGGCGGTCTGCATCATCTGCAGCCGCACGCGGCGCACCGGCAGTTCGCCCGCCAGCTCACGGGTGAGCCCGGAGTGGGCGGCGCCCGGGCAGTGGATGACGAGGTCGGCCTCGTGGCGGCGACCGTGATCGTCGACGACCACCGCGCCGGAACCGGTGTCGAGGACCGCGCGGGCCTCGGTGCCCTCGTGAAAGGTGTAGCGATCGGAGGCGGCCATGTGGGCGCGCAGCGCGGGCAGTGCTTGCCGCGACTCCACGGCGGCATCGGTCGAGCAATGCAGGCCCGCAAGGTATTTGCCGCGCACCGCCGGGTTGATCGCGCGTACCTGGTCGGGGTCGAGCAGGGTGAACCCGCGGGCATCGGCGGAGTCGCCGGCAGCCGCGGCCTCGGCGACAGCGAGTTCGGCGGGGGTACGCACCAGCGTGATCGAACCGGCGGGCCGGAAGCCGACGCCGGCCACCCGGCCGCCGATCTCCTCCCACAGCTCGCGCGAACGCAGCGTCAGTTCCAGCTCGTTCGCCGACCGGCCCGAGACCCAGACCAGGCCGAAGTTGCGGACCGTCGCGCCGCGGGCTTCGCGTTCGCGTTCGAGGTGCACGACCTCGTGTCCACGGGCTGTCGCCGCCCAGGCGTGGGCGGTGCCGAGGATCCCTCCACCGATGATGACCAATCGCATGCCACCGATAGTGGCAAATGGTCTAGACCGATAGGTGTGGGCCGCGAGAACGGCAAGTTAATTTTTGGTATAGACCAATCCGGGTAGGGTGGGCAGCATGGATTCGCCGCAGACGACCCGAGTTCCGAAGGTGTTCCTGGTTCGCACCGAAATCGATCTGCTGCTGGCCGATCTCACCGAGGGCGACCCGGTGCCCTCCGAACGCGACCTCGCCACCCGCTTCGGCGTCGCCCGCGAGACCGTGCGACAGGCGCTGCGAGAATTGCTGGTGGAAGGCAGGATTCGCCGTCAAGGCCGCGGCACGGTGATCTCCCGCCCCAAACTCACGCAGCCACTGTCGCTGCGCTCCTATACCGAAGGCGCGATCAGCCTCGGCCGCACCCCCGGCCGCATCCTGGTGGCCTGGGAAGACGTCGCCGCGGACGCGGCGACGGCCACCGACCTCGAGGTGGAGCCGGGCACCGAGGTGATGCACCTCGAGCGGGTACTGCTCGCCGACGGTGAACGTGTCGGGCTGGAGAGCACCTACCTGCCACTGCACCGCTTCGCCGCCCTGCGCGGCAGCTATGACCCCACCACTTCGCTGTACGCCGCGATCCGCGCCACCGGCGTCGAACTCGCCGGTGCGCGCGAACGCATCGAAACCGTACTCGCCGCCCCGAGAGAGGCGGGTCTACTCGAATGCACCACCGCACTACCGATGTTGCTGCTGCACCGGCGCAGTGTCGACGCCGACGGCGCACCCATCGAACGGGTGCGCTCGCTCTACCGTGGCGACCGCATCGCCTTCGAGGCGAGACTGTCACCGGAGCCGGCGTAGCCCCTTACTGCTCGGGCAGCCGCCGCCGCCCACCGGCCACATCGGTGACCAGATCTGTGTAACCATCCACAAGCTCGGCGAGGTGGTACCAGTGCTTGTGGGTGTTGTCGCTTCGCGCGCCGTCGATGTCGATCGCCTGATTGGCATCCACCCAGCTACGCGCCATCCGGTCGACGACCGCACCGAGACTTTCGGTGTGCAGCGAGGCGCCGTTGCGATGCAACGGGATCTCCTGGACACACCAGTCGTTGATATCGTCGACGAGTTCACTTCGACGGCAATCGATCTCGGCGATCAATGCCGTATCACGCACCTGCCCCCGCCGTTCGTGCAGTTCAGCGAGTGCGTGCGCTGACCGCAACAATTCGCGATCTTGAAATCGCCGCCCCTGAAATGCGCACAACAATTGCGGAGCGGTGGGCAGTATGCCCATCACCGGCGCGCTCATCGCACGGCCCCGAATTCACCCGACACCCAAGATTTGTCTACCAACATGATTGGCTCTCGATTCGGTTATCCCGGTCATCTGTTTGGATTGTTCGCAACCAGGCTAACTGGATCATGCTCGCTCAGAAGGCGAAACGCAAGATTGCGTTATCACTCCTGCAGTAAAGCCGCCCTGACAGAACCGGGAGTCACATGCGCAGCGCCGCACGGTCTTCCGGCGTGCCTCGCGGACTCGCCGAACACCATGGCATGCCCTATGCCTCCGTCTTCGCGGAACGCGTGACATAGCGGCCTTGCAGCGCAATAATGCGTTTCATGGCAGGCAAGCGCACGACCCTGACCGTCCGGCTCCGCAGGCTCGCAGCCATGTTGCGCGAGTTGCGCGAAAGTGCCCAGCTGAGCAAGGAAGACGTCAGCGCGCGAACCGGAATCAACGTCACCACGCTGTACCGGATCGAAATGGCGCAGGCGCGCCCACAACGTCGCACTCTCGGCGCCATGCTCGACCTGTATCAGGTCGACGACAAAATGCGCGAGGAAGCACTCAGTCTGCTCACCGATGCGTTGAAACCCGGCATGTCGCGACCTTACGAAGGCGCGGTGTCGGAGGTGTACGCGAATTACATCAACTTCGAGGCGGAAGCGTTGTCTGCCAGGCAGTACCAGACCTCGACGGTACCCGGCCTGCTGCAGACCTTCGAGTACGCCGCCGCCGTGATCGACACCTCGATGCCACGCCTGGATGCCTCGGTGATGGAGAGCCGGGCGCAGGCGCGCATGGATCGCGCCATCAACCTGACCAAGGACGACCCGCTGGAATTGTGGGTGGTGATGGACGAGGCGGCGATCCGCAGGGTGGTCGGTGGACCCGCGACGATGGCGGGCCAGCTCGACCGGCTGCTCGACGAGACCAAGCGCAAGAACGTGATCCTGCAGGTACTTCCGTTCGACGCGGGCGCGCACCCCGGCATGGCGGGCTCGTTCACGCTGCTCGACTTCCGCAATCCCGTCGACCCCGAACTGGTGTACGTGGAGAGTATGTCCGTGCACGATCTGGTCGAGGGGCACTCGGAGATCCGCCGGTTCGGCGTGATCTTCGACCAGCTGCGGGCGATGGCGTTGAGTCCCCGCGATTCGGCGAAGCTGATCACCGAGGCACGGGACGCGATCACCCGCTCCGCGTCCGCTCAGTAGCGGCTGGCCCGGCGGAAACCGATCGCGGCCGGTAGGGCGAAGATCGCGATCGCGCCGAGGGACCACGCCAGAGTGGCCAGCAGCGGGCCACGCACCGGCCCGCCGAGCGAGAGTCCGCGCATGGTGTCGATGGCGTGCGTGAGTGGGTTGTGCTCCACGATCGGGCGTGCCCAACCGGGATAGGCGGCGAGCGGGACGAATCCGGTGCTGAAGAACATCAGCAACGACGATCCCAGCGAAACCACCTCCACCAGTGCGGCTTTAGCGGTGTACACCGCCAGTGCGGTGACCATCGTCGCGAAGCCGAGTCCGTACAGCACCGGGATGGCGAACAGGGCGATCGCGGCAGGCAGGCCCTGGGTGAAGCGGAATCCGAGTGCGATGCCGACCGCGAAGATCACCATGGTGCACACCAGGATCCGGACGCCTTCGGCCAGGACGCGCGACAGCAGACCCGAGGCGCGATGGACCGGCAGCACCCAGAATCGGGAGAGCAGTCCCTCGTCGCGCTCGCGGCCCAGGGTGACGGCTCCGGCCAGGGAACCCGACATCACCCCGACCAGTGCGACCATCGGGACCGAACCGTAGAGGGCGTCGGCGCCCGCGAACGACGACACCTGCTTGCCCAGTACGGCATTGAGCATCACCAGTAGCAGCGCCGGGAAGAGCAGGGCCTGCATCACGGTCAACGGGTCTCGAGTCCAGCGAGTCAGCAGGCGCCGGGTCTGGATCACCGTCTGCGGTAGCAGCATTCGCAGCGACTCGCTGTGCCGTGCGAGAGCGGGCAGGGGAAGGGTCGTCATGCGGCCCGCCGGGCGGCATGACGCCAGGACAGACCGCCGCAGACCACCAGGATGCCGAGCGCCCAGGCCAGGCCGGGGCCCAGCGTCGCGAGGTCGACGGTGCCCGCGTCGCCGGTGGAATCGCCCGCCAGCGCGCGCAGGCCGTCGACGAACTGGGAGACGGGCTGATTGCGGGCGAAACCCTGGATCCAGCCCGGAAATTGGCTCGCGGGCGCGAAGCCGGTGGACACCATGCCGAAGATCAGCTGGGGCAGGACGAGGATCTGGGTGGTGGCCTCGGGACTGGCGGACACGCTGCCGAGCAGATCGGCACCGCAGCACAGGGCCGTCGCGATCAGCAGCGAGAACGCGAGAAAACCGACTGTGTGCCACCAGCTTCCGTAGAAGCGGAACCCGATGACGGCGCCGCAGACGAGCGCGGCGCCGACCGCGATCACCGCACGGTGGGCGGCCACGGTGATCCTGGCCGCGAACGGGACCCAGCGTGGCATCGGCAAAGTCGCGAACCGGACGTCGAGGCCGTCACGGGCATCGGTGGCGGCACGGAACGCGGCCGAGATGGCGCAGAACGCCACGGCCTGCATGACGATCATCGGCATCAGGAACTGGGCGTAGCTGCTCAGGCCGTGCCCGTAGACGGTCATCACGAGGTTGAGCGGGACGTAGAAGCCGAGAGTGAACACCGCGGGGGCGAGCAGGGCGGTGAGGATCTCACCGGTGCGCCATGCCGGGCGGATCAGCCGTCGCGCGAGCACCCACCACTGGGTGAACGCCACCGTCGGCGCGCGGTCGGAAGTGAGCTCGTCGGCGGTCGGCACGCCCCCATCGTGGTCGACGCGCGCGGTGGTGCCGGGGAACCCGGTCAGCATGTCGTGCGCGCGGAGGGCGGGGCGGTCGCGAGGATGCGGGCGATCTCGGGGAGGACATCGGGTGCGGTGAGTTCGTCCGGGGTGGCGTCGAGGACGAAGCCGGTGACCGCACCCTCGACGTAGGGGCGCCACCGGCGAACCGTGGCACCGGGGTCGAGGCGATGGGTGCCGCCGGGTTCCCGGCCCGGGATGCACACGGTGAGGTCGCCGAGGAGCCACGAGGGTCGGTGTCCGGACACCATGCGTGCGGCAGTGGCGCTCAGGCCGGCCAGGCGGTCGAGATCGTCGCCGGTGATGTCGATCGTTCCCGCCGTCGCGGCGTTGATCGCCGCGGCGTTGTCGTCGGAGGTCGTGGTTGTCGCGCCTTCCGCAGCTGCGTCGAAGGCCGGGCCGTCGGCGCCGAGCAGCGAGGCGATACGGTCGGCCGGCAGCGGCGCCGGGGCGGGGGCTTCGGGGTCGGTGGCGAGAACGACGACGCGAACTCGCTCGCCTGCCGCGCGGAGCCGAACCGCGACTTCGTGGGCAACGAAACCCCCTGCGGACCAACCGAGTAGCTGGTACGGGCCGTGCGGGGCGATGCGGCGGATCTCGGCGAGACAGCGGGTGGCGTAGTCGCGGATCGTGCGCGGTTCGGCGCTCGCCTGCAGGCCGTAGATCGGGACGCGAGGATCGAGGTGGGCGACCAGGCCCACATAGTTCCAGGCCAGGACCGCTTCTCCGGCCAGGCAGAACAGCGGTGCGCCGTCGACGTAGGTGGTGCGCGGGCGGATCGGCAGCACCAACGCCGTGGCCGCGGAATCGGCACGCTCGCCGACGGCCGACTCCGCCGAACAGGAATCGGGCCGACCTGCTGTCCACCCGCAGGCGGACGGCAGATCGGCCGGATCGTCAACAGTGCCCACAACAAATGATACGTCGCGCGAAACCCCCAGCAGCCCAATACTTTCGGGGGCTTCCGCCGCAGACCGACCGCGCATCCGAACTCCTTCGCCGACCCGACCACAGATGGTGTGAGTTCCACTGTCGCGCGGGACGGCCCCGGCCCCAACCATCCCCGGGGCCCGGTCTCGCCCACCCAGGTGGCGGTGAATCCACCCTTGGTGTCAATACGTGTTCGCGGGCAGGCTGCGCGCACCGGACCACAGATCGTCGATCAGGCGCTCATAGCTGTCAGCGAGGTCGTCGAGGCGGACCCATTCGTCGTAGCAGACCGACACGGGGGCGCCGGCCAGGGCGACGAACGCCTGGGAACAGTGCTTGGCCAGACGATCGACCAGGCCGCCGAGAGTTTCGCAGTGTTCGTCCGCCGCGGCGTGCGGAACGGGGGCGGCGAGGATCACCCAGCGGTCGATCGCGCGCATCAACTGGGCCCGGCGCCGGTCGATGCGCTCGGACTCGCTCAGCGGGGAGTGCGCGCGCAACTGGTGCAGCAGCGCCAGCTCCCCGGCGGCATCAAGGATGGGGTGGTCATCGTGTGGCAAACCACGGAACGCCGCGAGGAGCACGTCCTTGCCGGGCAGCATCGACTCTCGTGCCGCGTGCCGCATTTCACCGCTCCCCCGCCGAACCGCCGACGTCAACGCGCGAAACCTTCATCTGGCACTCCTCCGGCTCGGGCACGGCACCCCGGTGGAGGTGCCATCGCGTGCGGACGGAACAGGCCGGGTGGACACCGATCGCATCCACCCGGCAACCATTCCGCCACCACTGTCCCCTACAACGGCCCGTCGGCGGAAGCGAATCGGCACGGACATCCACATTGTCCGCTTCGCCGCCCCTTGTCCGCCCCGCCCCCGAGCTTGCCTACTGCACGCGCAGGCTGCCGAAGAGGCCGTCCTTCTCGTCTTCGGGACCTGCCGTGAAGTAGAGGGCGTTCGCGTCGCCCAGGCTTTCGCCGTTGCCGAACATCAACGCCCACAGGCCCGCGATCTCGACCGGCTTCGCCTCACCGTCGCGCAGATAGTCGACAAAGGTGCCGGTGGTGTCGTCGTAGGCGAGGACCCGGCCGAGGCCACCGAAGTTGCCGATCAGCAGCTTGCCCGACAGCGCGCCGAAGTTCGACGGCGCGATCGCCACACCCCACGGCGCGTTGAGCCTGCCGCCGTCGTCGATGATGCGAACCAGCTTGCCCGCGCCGTCGAACTCGGCGACCTTGCCCTTGTCGGGCTTGCCGTGGGAATCCTTGTCCTGGTCGGCGTCGAGCGAGGCTTCCTCGGCCTTGTCGAAGGCCTTCGGGTCGTTCTCGTCGGGCTGCGTCACGGCGTAGGACACGAACACCCGGCTGCCCAGGGTGGTGATGTTGAACGGCGCGGGATCGCCGGGCTTGGCCTTCTTGCCCTTCTCGGGCGAGGACGCGTCGATCACCTCGCCGGTGGCGAACGGGTTGGCGAAACCGGTGGTCGCGACCGGCTGCCAGAACTTGTCGAAGGTGCGAACCTGCGGGTCGGCACCGAAATCGGCGGCCAGCAGTTTGTCACCCGAGGGCGCCAGCGCGATTCCGAAGAAGGCCATGCCCTGCGCGGAACCGTCGAACACCTGGTTCGCGCCGCCGTCGCGGCGCACGATCGCGCCGTCGGGGGCCTGCTCGGTCCAGGCCGAGATCTTGCCCGAGTCGGTGGCGAAGATGAAGCGCGAGGAACCGCCGAGCGGGATCGGCACACCGTCCACATCGACCCACTGGTCGCGCACCGCGAACAGATCCGAGGTGATCGGCGCCGGGTTGAACACGACGCCGGTGACCTTGCCGATGCTCTTGTCGGAGGTGTCGGCATCGGCGCCGGGGACGCCGACGAGCTTGAGCTGGTCCTGGGTCAGCTTCTGCAGCTTGGGATCCGAAGACGACTGCACGTCACCGAGGAACTGGAACGACTTGCCGCCCGCGCCGACCCAGAAATGCCCACCGGCGCCCTTCGGCCGATCTGCCAGCCCCCAGGCGTTGACCATGCCGGGCAGCGTGAACTGGGCGTGATAGGAGTCCTTGTCGGCGGCCAGGTTGGTCTGGCCGTAGCGGTTACCGTCCAGCGCGGCCACATCGTCGTTCGAGGGCTCGGTGTTCGAGCACGCCACGGCGAGCAACACTGCCGCGCCGAGTACCGCACCGCGCACCAGCCCGGACCGCACCCCGCGGGCGCCCCTCACATGTCCGTTCACGTTCTTGTCCTTTCGACCTTCCGCCGGACGGCGTTCAGGCGAGGCTGACCTTATCGTGGCTGATGCGGCGGTGTGCCGTGACCGTCGCAGGAAGCACAGGGCTACGCTGTCGGCCGTGGTCGAACCTTCCCCCAACATCGCCCCGCACCCCGACATCGCCGCCCTGGCACCACTACTCGGCACCTGGCGCGGTCGGGGCAGGGGCGAATACCCGACCATCGAATCCTTCGACTACGTCGAGGAGATCACCTTCGGGCACCTGGGCCGGCCGTTCCTCACCTACAAGCAGCGGACCAAGGCAGGCTCCGACGGCAGGCCGCTGCACGCGGAGACCGGCTACCTGCGCAGTCCGGCGCCGGGCCGGGTCGAACTGATACTCGCCCATCCGACCGGAATCACCGAGATCTGCGAGGGCACGATCACCGAAACGGTGGACGGAATTCGTCTGGAATTGAACTCCACGAATATCGGTCTGAGCGAATCGGCAAAGCCGGTTACCGCCGTCGGACGCTCATTCCATGTCACCGGCGACACCATCGAGTACACGCTGCGGATGGCGGCGGTCGGCGAATCTTTGCAGCATCATCTAGCGGCGACTCTGCAACGCGGCTGAGTCACGCGCAATTCGGCGAGTTACCCGAACATAACCTTTGATCAGCGCATTTGCCGGATCGAAACCGATAATTCACCTTTTCATCACGGCCCGGTAGCAGTTGTGTTCGAACACGCCCGCACATAGGGCAACAATTGTGTGTCGCTTGCTGCCGTCGCCTGTTGCCGAAGTAACCGCCGTTCTACGGTGGTGCATCAGCTAATCCTCAGACAATCGAACGACCTGCCCCGCGAACACGTCGAAACCCTGAATGAGGGAGACGAACCATGAGGCGTTCTACTTTGATCTTGACCACAGCGGGGATGATCCTCGGCGGCGCGGCCGCCATCGACGTCCTCGACAGCGCGGCCACCGCCGCACCCGAGCCCGTTGTCAGCTACAACGTGCTGCACGACACGGCGTCATCCCACACCGACAGCACATCGCTCGCGGTGGTGCGGGGTCTGCTGGCGACCGAGAACGCCGACTGACCCGACACCATCACGAGTCCCGTAGTGCCCGCTACCCGTTCGACCGGCGTACTCAGTAGCCGGCGGGTAGTGCGGCGAACATGTCCCGGGTGACGGCCACCGCGTTGTCGGAACTGCCACCCTTCACCAGCAGTGTCGCGAACGCGATATCCCCGCGATAGCCGACGAACCACGAGTGCGATCCACCGTCGACCTCGGCCTCGCCCGTCTTGCCGTACACCTCACCCTGATCCCTGATGCGTTCGGCCGTGCCACCCGTGACCACCATGCGCATCATCGAACGCAGCCCCTCGACCACCTCCGGCGCGATCGCGGGCCGATCGCCGGTGATCTCGGTGGGCCTGCCCGCGATCAGATACGGCACCGGCGCGGCACCGTGCGCGACCGTCGCGGCCATCACGGCCATCCCGAACGGGCTCACCACCACCCGGCCCTGGCCGATGCCGTCTTCGGCGCGCTGGACGAGCCCCTCGGCCTTCGGCACCGACCCGGACACGGTCGGTAGACCTTCGACCTTGTAGTCCTGGCCGACGCCCAGGCGCGCCGCGGCCTCGGTGAGCGCGTCGGGTTCGAGCTTGCTGGCCAGCCTGGCGAAGGTGGTGTTGCACGAGCGTTCATAGGCGGTGGCCATCGGCACTTCACCGACGGTGAACATGTTGTAGTTGGGGATGGTGCGCTCGCCGATGATGGTGCTGCTCGGACAGGCCAGGACGGTGTCGGGCGTGGCCAGCCCGGAGGCCATCGCCGCCGACGCCGTGACCGTCTTGAAGATCGAGCCCGGCGGGTACTGACCGCTGGTGGCCACCGGACCGTCGCGGTCGGCGAACTTGTTCTGGGCCACCGCGAGGATCGCACCGGTCGACGGGCGCAGCACCACCATCATCGCCTGCTCGGTGCGCAGATCGACCGCGTGCTGGGCGGAATTCTGCACGAACCGGTCGATGCTCAGCGCGAACGACGGCGCGGGTTCGGCCGCTTCCTCGTGCAGCACATCGAGATCGGCGCCGTCGGCATTGCGGGTGACCACACTCCAGCCCGCCTTGCCGTCGACCTCGGCGATCACCGTCTTGCGGACCTGGGTGAGCAGGTCGGGCGCGAATTTACGGTCGGTGGGCACCATGTCCCACTCCTGGGTCAGGGTCACGCCGGGCAGGCCGATCAGTTCGCCGCCGATGGTCTCGGCCTCGTACTCGTTGAGCAGGATCACGGTGTGCGCGCCATCGGTCTTGCGCGCCGCGGTGAGGATGGACTGCGGGGTGTAGGCGACGGGGTCGATGCGGCTCAGCGCCGCGGCAAGCGCACCGGCGACGCGGCCGGGGTCGGGAGCGTCGGCCACGGTGAACTTCACCCGCGAGACCTTGCCGGGGACCAGCACATCGCTGCCCGCGGCCTCGTTCACCCTGGCTCGCGGCGCGGGGCGGGTGCGCAACTCCATGCTCTGGGTGTCGCCGAGTTTGGGGTGGATGTCGGCGGAGCTCCAGCGGACCAGCCAGCGCCCGTCACTGCGGCCCATCTGCAATTCGCCGGAATAGGTCCACTGACGACCCTTCGGCAGGGTCCACTCGTAGGTGTAGTCGACCGTCGCGGTGTCACCGTTGACGCGCGCGTCGCCGGTGCGGATCGACAACTTCTCCGCCTGCAACGCCTGCCACGTCGAAGTCAGTGCCGCCGCGGCCTTCTCGGGTGCGGTGGTGAGCGCCGCGGCCGCGGGGAGATCGTGTTCGGCGAATGCCTCGGCGAAGGCGTCGGCGGCGGGCACCGGCCCCTGGGCACCGGAAGAACAGGCCGTCGCCGCGACAGCGAGGGCGGCCACCGCGCATGTGGTGAGCATCCGTGTCCTCATCGGCACCGATGGTAGCGGCGAAAAGCCCCCCGACCTCGGCGCCACGCGCCAAAGTTTCAGTCCAGCAAGACGGTTGCGAAGGTAGCGATCTGACGGAACCCCACCCGGCTGTAGGCGCGGCGGGCGACGCGGTTGTAGTCGTTGACGTAGAGACTCGCCGTACGGCCTGTCGCCACAACAGCATTGGCGACCGAGGCGGTCCCGGCGGTCCCCACACCCGCACCCCGGAATTCGGGATGCACCCATACGCCTTGGATCTGGCCGGTGCGCCGCGACAGCGCGCCGATCTCGGCCTTGTAGACGACCTCACCGTCCTCGAAACGTGCCCAGGCCCTGCCGGATTCGATGAGATTCTTGATCCGCCGCCGATAGCCGCGCCCACCGTCGCCCGTGCGCGGGTCGATGCCGACCTCTTCGATGAACATCGCGATCGCGGCGGTCAGATAGCGGTCGATCTCGTCGGGCCGCACGCGGCGCACTCCCCCGTCGGCGCGCGCGGCGGCCGGCCTGGCCAGTGCCAGCAGGGGCTGATCGGCGCGCAGTTCCCTGGCCGGGCCCCAGCTCGGGAGCAGCATCTCCCACAGCGGGAGTGCGAGTTCCTGCCTGCCGACCACCGAGGAACACACCCGCGGCCAGCGGCCTGCCCGATCGGCGAACGCGCGCAATGCCTGCTGGTCACCGCGCAGCGGCACCAGATTGGCTCCGGAGAAACACAGGGAGTCGGCCGGTCCGCCGCGGCTCCACAGCTCACCGGCACCGGTCCGGGAGTCGATCCCGAATTCCTGCACCCGGGCCGCGATCATGCACGACGCCACCGGGTCGGCGTCGAGGACGCGCAGCACCTCACCGAGATCTCGCACGGCCACCGGGCGCGCGGGAGCGGTTTTGGACCGTCGCGTCGGCTCCAGCAGACTCCGCACGGCACAAGCCTGCCACGAAAGCACGCCGAGCGGTACGGGTCCGCCGAATCCGGCGGATGACCGTGTACGGAGGTCGGTTCAGCTCACAGAGACAACGGGCTCCGCACCCGGCTCCGCGTCCATCTGTTCGGCGATGCGCATCGCCTCTTCGATCAGGGTCTCCACGATCAGATGCTCGGGCACGGTCTTGATGACCTCACCCTTGACGAAGATCTGCCCCTTGCCGTTACCGGAGGCGACACCGAGGTCGGCCTCGCGTGCCTCGCCGGGCCCGTTCACGACGCAGCCCATCACCGCGACGCGCAGCGGCACCTCCAGGCCGTCCAGACCGGCGGCGACCGCGTCGGCCAGGGTGTACACGTCCACCTGGGCGCGTCCACACGACGGGCAGGACACGATCTCGAGCTTGCGCGGGCGCAGGTTCAGCGACTGCAGGATCTGGCCGCCGACCTTGATCTCCTCGGCGGGCGGGGCCGAGAGCGACACGCGGATCGTGTCGCCGATGCCCTCGCTGAGCAGCGCGCCGAAGGCCACCGCGGACTTGATCGTGCCCTGGAACGCCGGGCCCGCTTCGGTGACACCGAGGTGCAGCGGGTAGTCGCTCTGCGCGGCGAGCTGGCGGTAGGCCTCGACCATGATCACCGGGTCGTTGTGCTTGACCGAGATCTTGATGTCGCCGAAGCCGTGCTCCTCGAACAGGCTCGCCTCCCACAGCGCCGACTCGACCAGCGCTTCGGGGGTGGCCTTGCCGTACTTCTCCAGCATCCGCTTGTCCAGAGAACCGGCGTTGACGCCGATGCGGATCGGGATGCCCGCGGCGCCCGCGGCCTTGGCCACCTCGCCGACGCGGCCGTCGAATTCCTTGATGTTGCCCGGGTTGACGCGCACCGCCGCGCAGCCCGCGTCGATGGCGGCGAAGATGTAGCGCGGCTGGAAGTGGATGTCGGCGATCACCGGGATCTGCGACTTCTTCGCGATCGTGGCGAGCGCGTCGGCGTCTTCCTGGCGCGGACAGGCCACCCGCACGATGTCGCAGCCCGAGGCGGTGAGCTCGGCGATCTGCTGCAGCGTGGCGTTGATGTCGTGGGTCTTGGTGGTGGTCATCGACTGCACCGAGATCGGCGAATCGCTACCGACGCCGACATTGCCGACCATCAGCTGGCGGGTCTTGCGCCGGGGTGCGAGAACAGCAGCGGGGGCGGCGGGCATCCCCAATCCGATTGTGCTGGTCACGTTCGGCTGCCTTCTTTCGTACGTTTCGCGGATCGACCTGGGTTGTTGTTGCCGAGCTTAGTCGCGCAGGGTAACGGGGCGCCCTGTGAGGGGCATGACACCGGCCGTCTCACCTCAGGGCAGACGGATCGGGTTGACGATATCGGCGGCCAAGGTCAGCACCATGAACGCACCGCCGATCACTACCGCCACATAGGTCACCGGGAGCAGCTTCAGATAGTCGACCGGACCGGCAGGGGCCTTGCCGAGCCAGCCGCGGACCGTGTTGCGGATCTTCTCGTAGAGCACCACCGCGATATGCCCGCCGTCCAGCGGCAGCAGGGGCAGCAGGTTGAATGCTCCCAGGAAGAAGTTCAAGCTGGCCAGCACCATAATGAACATGCCCCACAGGCCACGTTCGGCGGTCTCGCCACCGATGCGGCTGGCACCGTAGACGCTGACCGGGGTCTCCGGATCGCGCTCGCCGCCGGTGACCGCTTCCCACAGCGCCGACACCTTCTGCGGCATCTTGGCGAGCGACTTCACCGTCTCGACGAAGAAATCACCGGTGAACGAGATGGTGGCCGGGATCGCCGCGATCGGGCCGTACTGCTTCGGCTCGGCGTAGTCGGGGCCGACGCCGACCGCGCTCACCTCACGACTCGCGCCTTCCTTGGGCGAGCGCACGACCCGTTCCGGGGTGACCGGGACCGTCAGCGTGGTGCCGTCGCGTTCGATCGTGTAGGTGAAAGTGCCGGTCTGCTTCTGGGTTTCGGCCTGGAACTGCGCCCAGGTGCTCACCTCGACGCCGTTCACGGCCTTCACCACGTCACCACGCCGCAAACCGGCGCGCTGGGCGGGTCCGTCGCCGGTGCAGGGGGCGAGGGTCTTCTGCGGGGTCTCCTGCGCGACACAGCTCATGGTGCCCAGCGCGGTGGCAGGCGGCTGCTCGAGCTGGGGCAGGCCCCAGCCGATCGCGAGGACCATCAGCAAGACGAACCCGAGCAGGAAGTTCATGCCGATGCCGCCGAACATCACGACGAGGCGCTTCCAGGTCGACTGGCGATACATCGCCCGGTCGACCTCCTCCGGTTCGAGCTCGTCGAGCGCCGTCATGCCCGCGATGTCGCAGAAGCCGCCCAGCGGCAGCGCCTTGAGCCCGTACTCGGTCTCACCGCGACGGAACGAGAACACCTTCGGCCCGAAGCCGATGAAGTAGCGGCGCACCTTCATGCCGGTGGCCTGCGCGGCCCACATGTGCCCGCACTCGTGCAGCGCGATCGAAATCGTGATGCCGAGCGCGAACAGTGCGAACCCCAGCGCGAAAACCATGTGGGCCCTTCTCTTTGGCGGCTGGCGCCGCGTGTTTTCGGCCTCGTCACCCCGAATCCGAGGGGCGATACTGCGCCTGCGGCGTTCCGTCTCGCCCCTCGGATCCGGGGCGGCCGAAAACGTGGTGGTCTCGTTGTGGTCGTCAGGTCAGGACGTTGTTTCACCGTCGATGGTCTTCGCGGCGTACTCCCGTGCCCAGCGGTCGGCCGCGAGGACGTCGTCCAGGGTATCGGGTTCGGCATGCCAGCGGTCGGCGGCCTCTACCGCGCGGGTGACGGTGCGCACAATGGCGGGGAAGGTGATCTTGCCGTCGAGGAATGCTTGGACGGCGACCTCGTTGGCGGCGTTGTAGACCGCGGTGACGCTGCCGCCCGCTTCCCCTGCCTGTCTGGCCAGCCGGACGGCGGGGAAGACCTCGTCGTCGACCGGCTCGAAGGTCCAGGTGGAGGCGGTGCCGAAATCGCAGGCGGCGGCTGCGCCGGGGATGCGGTCGGGCCAGCCCAGCGCCAGGGCGATGGGGAGCTTCATGTCAGGGGGGCTGGCCTGGGCCAGGGTCGAGCCGTCGGTGAAGGTGACCATCGAGTGGACGATCGACTGGGGGTGGACGGTGACGTCGATGCGGTCGTAGGGCACACCGAAGAGCAGGTGCGTCTCGATCAGTTCCAGGCCCTTGTTCACCAGCGAGGCCGAGTTCAGGGTGTTCATCGGGCCCATCGACCAGGTCGGGTGGGTCTTGGCCTCCGCGGGGTTCACCGATTCGAGCATCTCGGTGCTCCAGCCGCGGAACGGTCCACCCGACGCGGTGAGCACGAGCCGGTCGACTTCTTCCGCACGACCGCCGCGCAGGCACTGGGCCAGCGCCGAGTGCTCGGAGTCGACGGGCACGATCTGGCCGGGCGCGGCCGCCCGCGTCACCAGGGAGCCGCCCGCGACCAAGGATTCCTTGTTCGCCAGCGCCAGGCGGGTGCCCGCGTGCAGGGTGGCCAGCGTGGGTTCCAGACCCAGCGAACCCACCAGGGCATTGAGCACGACATCGGCGTCGGTGCGGCGGACCAGTTCGGTCACGGCGTCGGGGCCGCCGAGTGCCAGCCCGAGCGCCTGGGCGGCGGCGGGATCGGCGACGGCGACATTGCGGGTGCCGGTGGCGGTCATCTGCTCGGCGAGCAGGGCGGTGTTGCCGCCGCGTGCCGCCAGCCCGACCACCTCGAAGCGGTCGGGGTTGGCGGCGATCACCTCGAGCGCCTGGGTACCGATCGAACCGGTACTGCCGAGAAGCAGTACCTTCACCCGATCGGTGGACGGGGAACTGGCGTGCGCGGCACGCGTTGCGGGGTGGGACACGGGCCCATTGTGGCAGGGCTGCTGGCTACGACGGACGGTCGTATGCCACGATATGCTCACTCGCCCAACCAGAACTCGAGCCCTTAGGAGCGATCGTGGCAGCCACGGACCTCGATAAAGCCAGCACCGAGCGTGCCGTCGCCACCAGCGTCGACCCCGCCGAGGTGCCCTCGGCAGCATGGGGCTGGAGCGGTGAGTCGCGCAAGACCTTCCGCATCGCGGGTTGGGTCGTCGTCGTGGCCCTGCTCGGGATGACCATCGGCAACCACCAGGGTCATGTCGAGGACATCTTCCTCGTCGGCCTGGCCGGCGTGATGGCGCTCATCCTGGTCGTCGATTCGCTCACCCGGCGGATGCCGAAGTAGTTCTTCGACGACAATACGTCCACGCCTGCGGCAATCACCATGCGCCGCAGGCGTTTTCGTGTGTCAGCGGCCGCGGCGGGCTGGTTTGCGGCCACGCGCGACCGGCTTCTTCGGCGCCGGTTTCTTGGCCGCGGGCTTCTTCGCCGCGGGTTTGCGCGCGGGCGCCGCGGCGCGCTGCTCCGGTTCCGCGACCCCGCCGCGCGAGCTGTTGGCCGAGCGGCCGCGCACGATGCCGACGAACTCCTCGAGCAGATCACTGTCGGTCCCGGCAGGCCATGCCAGCGCGATCTCGGTGAACTCGGTGTCGCTGATCGGGCGGTAGACCAGGTCGCGGCGGTGATGCAGGCGCGCGATCGACTGCGGCATGATCGCCGCGCCACCCACGGCGGCGACCAAGGCGAGAGTGTCGACGGCCTGATCGAGGTCGGCGCCGGCCTGGATCGTCTCGTCGGCCAGATCCGCCGGGCTGATCGTCTCGAGCAGGGACAGCGCGTCGTCTTTCTGCACGACCGCGACCGGCGTCTCCTGCCACAGCGCGATCGCGTTGGTCGCGGTCCGGTCGATGGGCAGCCGGACGAAGCACAGGTCGACTCGCCCCTCGCGCAGCGCCGACTCCTGCTCGCCCTGCGCGACGCCGACGACCTCGAGCGGGTGGTCGGGTAGCCGTTCGCCCCAGATCCGCGCCCACTTCGACACCGTGACCCCCGGCACGAACCCCACCCGCAGGCTCGCGGGCGCGTCGGGCTTCTGCTCCCTTTCGGCCTGCTCGCGCACCCGGATCAGGTCCCTGGCACGCGCGAGCAGCGCGGTGCCGTCGTCGGTGAGCTGGGTCGGCGAAGCGCTCGGCACGAAGACGCGGGTGCCGAGCTCTTCTTCCAGCTCGATCACGGTGGCGCTCAGCGCCTGCCGTGGGATCCGCAGCGCCTTGGCTGCGCGGGCGAAGTGCAACTCCTCGGCGACCGCGACGAAACGACGCAACCGGTCGAGGTCGATGGAGTCGGCGGCGGTGACGTCGAAGTCGCTCATTCTGACCAGAATATGGCACCCGCCGATCGGGTCGACGAGCCGATCAGAGGTTGGCCAGCAGCGCGATCACGCCGGCGATCACGATGACGACGACCAACAGGACCGCGTAGGTGCCCAGCGCCGATCCCCAGCCGCCCCGTTGCGGCGGCGGATTCGGTATCGGCGCCGGTTGCGGCTGCCAATACTGCGGCGTGGGCGCGTACTGCGGCTGAGGCATCCGTGGGGGCATCGGAGCGGGGTTGTACTGCGGGATGGGAGTGCCCGTCGAACTCACCGGGCGCATGGGCTGCATGCCGACGAACGGCTGCGCGTGCGCCCCCGAGGTGGGCCGGGCGATCGGGCGGGCGCCGGTGGTTCCGGTGCGCACCGCCCGTCGGGCGGCGTCGACGAACTCCTCGCACGAGGTGAACCGGTCGGCGGGCCGCTTGGCCAGCGCACGCGCCATCACAGCGTCGAGCACCGGCGGCAGGCCGGCGCGACGCGGGCTGATCGGGGGTGGCGGCGCTTGCAGATGCCCGGTGATGACCGCGGCCGGGCTGGTCGATTCGTACGGCGCGCTGCCGGTCAGCAATGTGTAGAGCGTGCACGCGAGGGAGTACTGGTCGGCGCGGTGATCCAGTGCGGCGCCGGTGAGCTGCTCGGGTGCGGCGTAGGCCAGCGTGGCGGTGAACGATCCGGTCTCGGTGAGATGACCCGAATCGTCGCGCAGCCGTGCGATGCCGAAGTCGGTGAGATACACCCGCTCCTGGCTGCTGGAACGCGCCAGCAGGATGTTGGCGGGCTTGACGTCGCGGTGCAGTACCCCCGCGCGATGCGCGTAGTCGAGCGCGGCGGCGGTCTCACCGATGATCTGCAGCGCCCGGTCCGGCGGCAGGGAATGCGGATCCAGCGAGGAGGCATCGATCCCGTCGATGTACTGCATGCTGATCCACAGCTGATCGCCCTCGACGCCGCGGTCGAACACGGTGACGATATTGGGGTGGTCGAGCTGGGCGACCAGGTCGGCTTCGCGCTCGAACCTGGCCCGGATCTCCTTGTCGGAGAACAACTCCCGATTCAGCAGCTTGAGCGCCGTCCATCGGGGCAGACGCGGGTGCCTGGCCAGATACACCGACCCCATCCCGCCCTGACCCAGCTGCCGGTCGATCGTGTAGCCGGCGAACACCGTCCCGTCAGAAACCACTCTGACCCCCGAATCTCGCTCTTCGTCCGACGGCCTGGACCCTACCAAACGCAGGACCCGCGAATCGGTGCAGTACACCGCCGGGTGGCGGGTTCAACCCAGTGGGAAGCGGGCGATGTCGGCGAGGAGAACAGGCATGTCGGCCTCGACTGTGGTGAAAGCCGAGCCGCGCTGGAATACCAGCACCCACCGTTCTCGCGCGGGATCGCTGAAGGTGGACACCACGGCGGAGCCACTGTATCCACCGTTGTAGGTCTGTTCACGATGGTGGTCGGTCCGCGACCCCGACGACGCGTTTCCTTTGTCACCGGTCTCACCACGAAACCGATTCACGGCCTCGACCGCGTCTGCCGCGGTCGCGAAGGCGTAGAAGAAGTAGTCGGTATCGGCACTTTGCAGGCTGCCGCACGACCATTTCGCGTCTGCCTGCTGAAACGTCAGCTCCCACAAGAGTTCGTTCCGAATCTTCGTGTTCGCGTACGCCGAACACTCGCGGCCTTCGAATCCAGGGCCGTCCGCGAATCCGGTCGGCACCATCTGGGGAAATGCCTGCGACATCGCGGCCAGATCTTTGTGCGCACGCGACCGTTCCAGCATGTCCGATATCCAGGTGCTCTCGTCCTGCCACACCCAGGTGACGGCGCCGCCGATGATCAGTGTGAAGGTCAGCAACACCGCGACAGCTACCCGGCCAAATGGGCGCGAGTACAGGGCACTACACCCCAGCTCACTCCTCCACGCGCACACCCATCGATCGCGCCGTGCCCGCGACGATGCGCATCGCCGCCTCCACATCGGTGGTGTTCAAGTCGGGGAGTTTGCGGATCGCGATGCGGCGCAATTGGTCCCGGCTGATCGCCCCGACCGGCTTGTGCCCGGGCTGCGGGGAGCCGGGGTGGCCGAGAGCCTTGCGGATCAAGGACGCGGTCGGCGGGGTCTTGAGCCGCATCGTCCAGCGTTTGCGGGCGTCGATCGTGATGACGGCCGGAATGATCTCGCCACGTCGATCCGCGGTGGCGGCGTCGTAGCGCCGTTTGACCTCGAAGGGCGCAATGCCGGTCGGACCGAGCATCTTGCCGAGGACCATCAGCGAGGCATTGCCCGCTTCGAGCTCGAGAGTGACTGTGACAGAGGCTGTTTCGCGCGCCATAGTCAACGATCTCGGACGCACGCGTCGATCCGGTCCCACGACGATAACGCCTGGGCCGCAACCCGCTCACGCGGTTCGGTTCGCCTGATCCCGATTCGCCTGTCAGTCTGTGGGCGTGAAACGGGACGTTTCCGCTCGCCTGGAGGTCGCGGTCCATGCCGATTCGGTGTTGCAGTGTCAGATCGCTGTCGCCCGCCAGCCAGGACTCGATCTCATCGAGTCCATGACATGCTCGCTCGACGGCGAGTTCTGCACGCCACGCGAAGTGGTCGGTCCGCACGGTTCCCGGATCCACGTGCTCGACGTGCGCGCGGGCACCCTCCGGATCGACTATCAGGCGACCCTCCTGGGCACCGCCGTCCTCGCGCCGCCTTCCGACTACGACCTCGCGCTGTACCGGCGGCCGAGCCGCTACGCAGAGTCGGACAAGCTGCTGGGCTTCGCGGCGGCCGAATTCGGTTATGGCATCGCCGATCCCGAGGTGGCCAACCGTGTCTCGTCGTGGATCGGCAGACGGATCACCTATGTCTCGGGCAGCAGCACGCCCATCGACGGCGCGGTGGAGACGCTGCTCTCCGGCACCGGAGTCTGCCGCGACTTCTCGCATCTGATGGTCGCGCTGTTGCGCGCCGTCGGCGTCCCCGCCCGGGTCGCCGCGGTCTACGCGCCGGGCTGTGTGCCGATGGACTTCCACGCCGTCTGCGAGGCCTACATCGACGGCGAGTGGCGCACCTACGACCCGACCGGCCTCGCGCCGCGCTCGAGCCTGGTACGCATCGCCACCGGCCGCGACGCCTCAGATATCGCCTTCCTGGACAACCACGGCGGCGACATCACCCTGAACTTCATGTCGGTCAACGCCTTCGTCGCGGGCCCACTCCCCTACGACGACTTCATCGCACCGAGCAGCATCGTCTGAGCTCGGGCACGTCCTCCGAGCCCGTGAACGGCGACGAGCGCCGTCTAACCCTCGGCGGCGAGCTGACCGCAGGCGGCGGCGATCTCCTGGCCGCGGGTGTCGCGCACCGTGCACGACACGCCCTGGGCGATCACGCGGCGCACGAACTCCTTCTCGACCGGCTTGGGGCTGGCATCCCACTCGCTGCCCGGTGTCGGGTTGAGCGGGATCAGGTTCACGTGCACGAGCGGACCGAGCGCCTTGTGCAGTTTCTTGCCCAGCAGGTCCGCACGCCACGGCTGGTCGTTGATATCGCGGATCAACGCGTACTCGATCGACACGCGACGCCCGGACTTGTCGGCGTAATACCGTGCGGCGTCGAGCACTTCGGCGATCGACCAGCGATTGTTCACCGGCACCAGGGTGTCGCGCAGTTCGTCGTCGGGGGTGTGCAGCGACACCGCCAGGCGCACCGACATGTTCTCGTCGGCCAGTTTGCGGATCGCGGGCGCCAGGCCGACCGTCGACACCGTCACCGACCGCTGCGAAATGCCGAGCCCGTCGGGAGCAGGCGAAGTGATCCGGCGAACCGCGTTCACCACCCGCTTGTAGTTGGCCAGCGGCTCGCCCATCCCCATGAACACGATGTTGGACAGCCGGCCCGGACCGCCGTGCACCTCGCCGTCGCGCAAGGACGCCGCGGCGGCACGCACCTGGTCGACGATCTCCGCGGTCGACAGGTTGCGGGTGAGCCCCGCCTGCCCGGTCGCGCAGAACGGACACGCCATCCCGCACCCGGCCTGACTGGAAATGCACAGCGTGTTGCGGTCGGGGTAACGCATCAGCACGCTCTCCAGCAGCGTCCCGTCGTGCGCCTTCCACAGCGTTTTGCGGGTGTCGCCCTCGTCGCACGCGATATTGCGCACCACCGACAGCAGCGGCGGGAACAGCGTCTCGCCGACCTTCGCGCGCACATCGGCGGGCAGGTCGGTCATCAGGGCGGGATCGGACTGCAGGCGGCCGTAGTACTGACGGGCCAGCTGGTCGGCCCGGAACTTCGGCAATCCCAGCTCCTGCACCGCGGCCTTGCGTTCGTCCGAATCGAGATCGGCGAGGTGGCGCGGCGGCATGCCGCGGCGCGGGGCATCGAACACGAGGGGCAGGGAGATGGCCATAGTTTCACCATTGTCCCAAACGCACCGTCGTGGTCACCACGCCGGGCAACGTTATCGACAAGATGCGTGCACGAGCCATAGCAGTCGGCAATGATCGAACTATGAGTACACACGCAGAATCCGGTGCGTCACCGGCCGAACACCACCCGCCGCCGACCGATCTCACCGGCAAGCACAACAAGCCCGCCGAACCGGCGAAGCCTGCTACCACACCGGCTCCGCGCGACGCCGTGCACGGATCGCGCACCGGCTACACCTGGATCGCGTTGCTGGCCGCGGCCCTGCTCGGCATCGTCTTGCTGATCTTCATCATCCAGAATCTCGACAAGGTCCGGACCAACCTGCTGTTCTGGCACTTCGAACTGCCGCTCGGCGTCACCGTGTTGCTGTCGGTGATCGCGGGGGCGCTGGTGATGGGCCTGGTCGGCGGAGTCCGCATCCTGCAACTGCGGCACGCCGCCAAGAGGCCCTGACGATCAGATCAGCGCGCTGAGTACCAGCCAGGAGACGAACGCCGAGGGCAGCATCGAGTCCAGGCGATCCATGATTCCCCCGTGCCCCGGCAGGAGCGTCCCCATGTCCTTGATGCCGAGCTCCCGTTTGATCTGCGACTCGATCAGATCACCGATGGTCGCCACGGCCACCAGGCCGACACCGAGCACCACACCGATCATCGAGTTCGCCTCGAGCAGCAGCGTGACGGTCAGCAGACCGCCGATCACGCTGAACACCAGCGACCCGCAGAACCCCTCCCACGACTTCTTCGGGCTGATCGCGGGCACCATCGGATGCCTGCCGAACAGCACACCGGCGACGTAGCCGCCGACATCGGAGCACACCACCAGGATCATGAAGGTGAGCACCCGTAGATTGCCGTCGGGTTCGAGCAGCAGCAGCGTCGAGAACGCGGCCAGCAACGGAATCCAGGTGAGGGTGAACACCGCGATCGCGGTGTCACGCAGGAAGTTCTTCGGCGCGGTACTGAGGCCGTGGTCGAACAGACGCCACACCATGCACACCAGCGCGGTGGCGGCGAACGCGCCGAGCACCCCGCTCGCCCCCCACGGCCAGCCCAGCCAGAACACCGCCTGACCGCCCACCAGCAGCGGAATCCGCGGCACCAGCACATCGGCTTCGCGCAGCCGCTTGGTGACCTCCCAGGTCGCCACGCCGACGCCGATGCCCGCGACCGCGATGAACACCTTCGGGACGAACAACAGGATCGCGATCAACGACAGCCCGAGCGTCAGCCCGACTGCCAGTGCCGCGGGCAGATTGCGCCCGGCCCGTGAGGTCGGGGCGGGCGGCTGCTCGTCCTGCGGCGCGGCCGCGGTCTCCTCGACCTTGTCCGGCATGGGATCCGGTGCCGCCCCGGTGGCGGCGGCGTCTTCGGCCACGATTGTCCCGTCGCTCAACTCGTCGTTCCGTTCATCCCCCGCACGAGCGGGACTGGCGAGATCTGGCGCTCAGACCTCGAGCAGTTCGGCTTCCTTGTGCTTGACCAGCTCGTCGACCTGGGCCACGTACTTGGCGGTGGTCTTGTCGAGCTCCTTCTCGGCGCGCCCGACCTCGTCCTCACCCGCTTCGCCATCCTTCTGGATGCGACCGAGTTCGTCCATCGCCTTGCGGCGGACGTTGCGAATCGAGACCTTGGCGTCCTCGCCCTTGCTCTTGGCCATCTTGACCATCTCGCGGCGGCGTTCCTCGGTGAGCTGCGGCACCGAGATGCGCAGGATGTCGCCGTTGTTGGTCGGGTTCACGCCCAGGTCGGAGTTGCGGATGGCGTTCTCGATCAGGCCCAGCGAGCTCTGCTCGTAGGGCTTGATCACGACCATGCGCGGCTCGGGCACGGTGATGCTCGAGACCTGGGTGATCGGGGTGAGCGAGCCGTAGTACTCGATCAGCACACGGGTGAACATGCCCGGGTTGGCGCGACCGGTACGGATGCTGCCCAGGTCGTCCTTCGCCACCGTGACGGCCTTGTCCATCTTCTCTTCGGCATCGAAGAGCGCTTCATCAATCACGACCGAATCCTCCACAGCGTCGTCATCGTCATCGTCCGCGGGTGCGGGGTCACGACCGAACCAGGGTGCCGATGGGTTCACCGGCGACCGCGCGGGCAATATTGCCCTTGATCAACAGATTGAACACCAGCATCGGCATCTGGTTGTCCATGCAGAGACTGAAAGCGGTGGCATCGGCCACCTTCAGGCCCTTTTCGATCACTTCCTTGTGGGTGATCTCGGTGAACATGCTCGCATTCGGGTCGACGCGCGGATCGGCGTCGAACACACCGTCGACCGCTTTCGCCATCAGCACCACGTCGGCGCCGATTTCCAGCGCGCGCTGAGCGGCGGTGGTGTCGGTGGAGAAGTAGGGCATGCCCATTCCCGCGCCGAAGATCACGACGCGGCCCTTCTCGAGGTGGCGCTTGGCGCGCAGCGGCAGGTAGGGCTCGGCGACCTGGCCCATGGTAATGGCGGTCTGCACGCGGGTGTCCACACCCTGCTGCTGAAGGAAATCCTGGAGGGCAAGGCTGTTCATCACGGTGCCGAGCATGCCCATATAGTCGGAGCGCGCCCGCTCCATGCCGCGCTCCTCCAGTTCGGCGCCGCGGAAGAAGTTGCCGCCGCCGATCACCACGGCCACCTGCACGCCGGTCTCGACGATCTCGGCGATCTGCTCGGCCACGGTCTGCACGACGTCGGGATCGAGGCCCACCCCGCCACCACCGAACATCTCCCCACCCAGCTTGAGCAGCACCCGGTTGTATCCAGGGCGGTCGTTACCCGGGTCGGTCATGGGTGTCGGTCTCCTTCGGCGAGGTCGAGAGCGGGGCGAGCAGGCGGCATCCATCCTGCCCTATCAGGTTGCGGTCACCCGGAAGTGGGGTCGGTCGATCCATGAGGAAAGCCCCTCCGGCGCGGTATCACACCGCGCCGAAGAGGCTATTCGTGAAGTTCAGGCGGATCAGGCCTGGCCGACCTCGAAACGAGCGAAACGCTTCACGTTCACGCCCGCCTCTTCCAGAAGCGCCTTGACGGTCTTCTTGGAGTCGGTGACGGCGGACTGCTCGAGCAGCACGACGTCCTTGAAGAAGCCGTTGACGCGGCCTTCGGTGATCTTCGCCAGCGCGGCCTCGGGCTTGCCCTCTTCGCGCGCGGTCTCCTCGGCGATGCGACGCTCGTTGTCGACGACATCGGCGGGCACCTCCTCGCGGGTCAGGTACTTGGCCTTGAGCGCGGCGACCTGCATGCCCGCGGCACGCGCGGCGTCGGCAGCGGCGTCGCCGGTGCCTTCGTACTCCACCAGCACGCCGACGGCGGGCGGCAGGTCCGAAGCGCGCTTGTGCAGGTAGGTGGCGACGGGGCCGTCGAAGGACACGACGCGACGCAGTTCCAGCTTCTCGCCGATCTTGGCCGACAGCGCCTGCACGGCGTCGTCAACGGTGCCGTCGGTCAGCTTGAGCGCCTTGAGGGCGTCCAGGTCGGCCGGCTTGGCCGCGGCGGCCGCGGTCACGATGGTGTCGGCCAGCTGCTGGAACTCGGCGTTCTTGGCGACGAAGTCGGTCTCGCAGTTGATCTCGACCATGACGCCGTCCTTGGCGATGACCAGGCCTTCGGCGGTCGCACGCTCGGCGCGCTTGCCGACGTCCTTGGCGCCCTTGATACGCAGCACCTCGACGGCCTTGTCGAAATCGCCGTCGGAGTCGGCCAGCGCGTTCTTGCAGTCCATCATGCCGGAGCCGGTGAGCTCCCGGAGCCGCTTCACATCAGCAGCGGTGTAGTTCGCCATCGGGGGCGAGCCTCCTGTAATTTTTGGCGGCTGGCGCCGCAGGTTTCTCGGCCCTGTGGGCCTCGATCTTCCCTCCCGGCGGGCACTCCTTCGTCGCACCCTCTGGTCAGTCCAGATCGAGGCGGCCGAGAAGCCACGGAAAAGACATCTCGGCCGAGGCCATGCACTTGCTTGTTCGGGTATTACGCCACCTTGCCGACCACATCTGAATTCAGACGGGTCGGCAAGGTGAACAGTGCGCTACCGGTCAGCTCAGAAGTCGGCCGGGGTGTGCTGTGCCGGGTCGGCCTTGACCTCGGCCTCGGCCTCGGCCGGGGTCTCGACGGCCGGGGCCTCGGTCGCGGCAGCGACATCGGCTTCGGCAGCCGGGGTCGCCGAGGACAGGAGCTCCTGCTCCCATTCGGCCAGCGGCTCGCCTGCGCCGGCTTCGGGCTTCGCGTCGCCGGAAGCCTGGCCCGCGCGGGCCTGCACGCCCTCGGCCACCGCGGAAGCGACGACCTTGGTGAGCAGTGCGGCGGAACGGATCGCGTCGTCGTTACCCGGGATCGGGTAGTCGACCAGGTCGGGGTCGCAGTTGGTATCCAGGATCGCGATGACCGGGATGTTCAGCTTGCGCGCCTCGCCGACGGCGATGTGCTCCTTGTTGGTATCGACGATCCAGATGGCCGAGGGAACCTTGGCCATGTCACGGATACCGCCGAGGGTGCGATCCAGCTTGGTCATCTCACGCGTGAGCATGAGGATTTCCTTCTTGGTACGACCCTCGAAGCCACCGGTCTGCTCCATCGCCTCGAGTTCTTTGAGGCGCTGCAGGCGCTTGTGCACGGTGGAGAAGTTGGTGAGCATGCCACCCAGCCAACGCTGGTTGACGTAGGGCATTCCGACGCGCAGCGCCTCGGAAGCGATCGACTCCTGGGCCTGCTTCTTGGTACCGACGAAGAGGACGGTGCCACCGTGGGCGACAGTCTCCTTGACGAACTCGTAGGCCTTGTCGATGAAGGTCAGCGTCTGCTGCAGGTCGATGATGTAGATGCCGTTGCGGTCGGTGAAGATGAACCGCTTCATCTTCGGGTTCCACCGACGAGTCTGGTGGCCGAAGTGCGCGCCGCTGTCGAGCAGCTGCTTCATAGTTACGACAGGCATAGCCTTCGTATCTCTCTTTCGTTGCCGGTTGTCGCGGTCGATCGGCGATCGACTGCCCTGGCGCCACCGAAACCGCCGGACCCGATTCGAAGAATCCGGGACCAGCCGACGATTTCCCTGTTCATCCGCTGGAGAACTCGCGCTGACATGCCCTCGCGGACCGTCTGCATTGCGAGCGACGACCGGATGGACGAGCACGGGTGGCGCGCGAAGTCGGTCCGTGCTGTGCACACGCATTGGCTGCTGAGCACAAACCGCTTGTTCAGTCTACGCGGAGCAGGGCCAGGTCCGAAATCGCCCCTGCGCAACGACCGCCCATTTCGCGGATGAAGTACGCGATATCCACATGCGGGCGAGTTGTCCACATTCTCGAAGTCGTTGTCCCGGTGGGGTTGTCCGGCGTCCAGAGTTGGGGCATGAACACTTTGACACGCACCCTGATCACGACGTTTCCGCTGCTCTGCGCGGCGGGAATCGCTGCCGCACCGGCCGCGGCACACCCCGAGAGCGGCGCTCCGGACGCAGTCCGACCTTCCGCCGCCGACGTCGCGCCGACGCTCTCCCCTCACAGTGGATCATCGTCCATATGCGCCGGAGTGCGCGGGGCTGTCGTCCTGGCCCACCCACCCGAGGGCGTCGGCCAGGTGATTCGCCCGGCGCAGCGTGCGGCCGCGCCCGGCGCTGTGCCGATAGCACCGCCCGTGCCGAATCCTCAGAGCGCGCCGACCTCGCCGGGCAGACCGGCGGCGGACGTAGCCGTCGAAATCAACCTGGGAGCAGCGGTGGCTGTGGAACTCCCGCCGAGGCCGACGCCGGAAGGTGTGCGCAGGAGCGCCGCGCCTGTGCAGCCGCGGGAGCGCCCGTCCGGCCCTGTCTCGTGCGGCCGGGAATCGACCGCGGTTCCGGTGACCGTGCCTCGACGCGAACTCGTTCCCGCACCAGTTCCGGTTCAGGTGACGGTCCACGATCTCGGCTCCGCTCCGGCGCGGCCGCAGGGGATCGATCAGAGTGCGGGGGCTCGGTCGGAGATCGAGATCGTGGTGCGAGCGGGCGGCGGAAGTGGATCAGCGGCCGAACTCCCCGCAGTCCTGCGGGAGATGCTGCGGTCGCTGGCCGGGCAGCAGCGTGTGCCGACACCACGACCTCACCGCTGAGGCCTCGATGTTCGAAAGGTTCCCTGCCGATCGCCCGCGGCCCGACAACACGGCGTGGCCGGGCAGGACCGGTCGCGGTCGGCGGCCGCGCACATCCTCGACGATGCGGCAAGCGGCGCTCCGGACGTGGACGATTCTCGGGCGGGTGCTGGGTGTCGTCTGCCTGGTGGCGATTGTGCTCAGTGGGGCGGTGCCCGCCGAGGCGTCGGAATCGGGGCCGTTCGGTTGGCCGTTGCGGCCGCGGCCGACGGTGGAGCGCCGGTTCGACAAGCCGGAGCGGAATTGGCTGCCGGGGCATCGGGGGGTGGATCTGGCGGGTAGCGCCGGGCAGACGGTGCTGGCGGCGGGGGACGGCATCGTGGTGTTCGCGGGGGAAGTGGCGGGCAAGCCGGTGGTGTCCATCGATCATCCGGGCGGCTTGCGCACCACCTATGAACCGGTGACGGCGAAGGTCGCGGTGGGGAGCCGGGTGGTCAGGGGCACGGCGATCGGCACGCTGGTGGCCGGACACGAGGGGTGTCCGGCCGCCGTGTGCCTGCACTGGGGAGCCCGCCGTGAATCCGGCGCCCACAACCGGCGCGAATACGTCGACCCGCTGGGACTCCTGCACGAGGTGCCGGTCCGGCTGAAACCGTTGGAACCGTGATGTGACGAAACGCTCCGCCACCCCGCCCCCGCGGCAGCCGGTCGCGGACGAGAATCGAGGCGTGTCCGAGAAATCAGCGCCTTTCACCTATCCCGACGTGGGCGCCACCCGCGCCACGATGCCCGACGGGTACCACCGGTTCCGGAATCGACGGCCGATCGGCCACGGCCGCGATCTGTTCGAGCGCGCGGCCACCTACATTCTCGACTTCGGAATTCAGAAGGGCGTCGGCACCTTTCGCGGCGCCGACACCGAAACCGCGCAGCCCGGAACCGAGTTGACGGTCGTTCTCCGCATCGGGCCACTGAACATCAGTGCGCCCTGCCGCGTCGTCTACGTCCTCGACGAACCCGACCGCCGAGGTTTCGCCTACGGCACCCTGCCGGGACACCCCGAGGTCGGCGAGGAACTGTTCGCCGTCGAATACGACCCGACCGACGACACCGTCTACGGCCTGATCACCGCCTTCTCCCGGCCGGGCGCCTGGTACGTCCGTCTCGGCGGACCCGTCGCCCGGCTGATCCAGCGCTGGTTCACCCATCGCTACCTGAACACCTTGCCCACCAGCAACTGACGTCGCGGCCCGGCCGGCACGGGTACGGCGATCAGAGCAGCGCAGCCAGCGTGTCGGCTTCGGCGCTCAACCGATCGCGGCGATCGATCGCGCCGAGTCGGTCGTATTCAGCTGCCGCGCAACGTCTTTCGTCGATCTCTCGACGGACGATCGCTTCGATCTCGACCTCGGTGAGGTCGCGGCGAACAGCCTCGGCCGCACCGAGGCCGACTGGGCTTTCCTCCATGGCGCCGGCTCGTACGTCAGCGGCATCGATCGCCTCCGCGTTGTCGATCGCCGCCAGCGCCGAACGCAGCGCCGTGACCGCACCGAGGTCGCGGGCCTTCATCGCAGGTTTCAAGGCGGCACGCAGCCGCTCACGCAGGGAAGTCACGTCCACCACACTATTTTCTGAGAACGCCCCCAGTGCCGAGTCCGTCGCAGGGCGAGCGCGAGCTACCCGTTGAGCAGTACGGTGACCGCCGCGATGAGGGAGACGGCCGCGACAGCGAGGGTGGTGGTCGCGACGAATCGGTGCGCGGTGCCAGAGTGTCCGCGATCGAGTGCGCGGCCGCGCGACCAGCCGACTCCGGACACGAGCAGGGCGACCGCGGCGGCAGCGAAAGGGACCGGCCATGTCGGCCAACCATCGACAGTCGCCTCGTGCACGAAGAGCAGGGCGCAGCCGGCCGCTCCGAGAGCGGTGCGCCGCCAAGCCAGGGCCGTGCGCTCCATCGCCAGGGTCGGTGCGGTCACGACAGCACGACCGCCACGCAGGCGAGCACGGCGACGATCGCGACACCGGCCGACAACACGGGAACCAGGACCGTTCCGGGCAACGGTCGCCCGGAACGCATCGCGAGATCGACCCGGCGCCAGTGCCGGAAGGCGGCGAGGGCCACGGCCAGCGCCATGATCAGGCAGATCATCGAGATGGCACCGGCGAATCCGGCCAGCCGAGTCGGCTGCACGAGGGTGTGCACCGCGACGCCGCCGGCGAGCAGACCGATCGCGGTCCTGATCCACGCCAGAAACGTCCGCTCGTTAGCGAGGGTGAACCGATAGTCGACATCTTCCTCGCCGTCGTCCGATTCGGCCCCGACCTCGGGCAACGTCACGACCACCACCTCCTGCCCCCATCATGCGCTACCCCGATCCACCCACCGATGATCCGCATGAGCGCGGCGTCGATCGTGTTGTCGCCGCTGATCTGTGCGGCGACAGCGCGGCGCCGATCGTGCGCACTCCATGACAGGGACGTGTGAGGGTTCCCGGCCGTCCGAGGAACCTCCGGAGCGGCACTGTTCCGGGAGCCAACTTCCCCAGACCGGACACGAGAATCGGCACGCTGCGGGCCGACCAAGGTCACCTGCCGACGCGGGGAAAGTGTGAACCCGTTTCAAGGCGACCAGTCGCAGGGGGCGGCCCCTGACCGCTCTAGCCAATCGGCCGCGCACGGGGCCTGGCCGAGAACCCACTCGGCACGATCAGCCATCGAAGGCGGCCGGGCCGAAGACCGACTCGACGCGGTCAGGCGCGGGGGTGGGCTTGGTCGTGGACTCGCTTGAGGCGTTCTACGGAGACGTGGGTGTAGAGCTGGGTGGTCGCCATGCTGGCGTGACCGAGGAGTTCCTGGACGACGCGCAGGTCGGCGCCGCCTTCGAGGAGGTGGGTGGCGGCGCTGTGGCGCAGGCCGTGCGGGCCCATGTCGGGAGCGCCGGGGATCGCGGCGATGACGTCGTGGACGACGGCGCGCGCTTGGCGCTGGTCGAGGCGGCGACCACGCTGGCCGAGGAACAAGGCGCGGCCCGAGTTGCTGTTGACCAGCGAGGGACGGCCGGCCCGGAGCCAGGCCTCGAGCGCCGTGTCGGCCGGACCACCGAACGGTACCGAGCGCTCCTTGTTGCCCTTGCCGAGCACCCGCACCAGGCGGCGCTCCCGGTCGATGTCGTCGAGATCGAGACCGCACAGCTCGCTGACACGAATCCCGGTGGCGTACAACAACTCCACCACCAGCCGATCCCGCAGCGCCATCGGATCCTGCTGCGCCGCCCCGGATTCCGCCGCCACCATGGCCTGTTCGGCCTGACCGCGGCCGAGCACCGCGGGCAACACGCGATGGGCTTTCGGAGCCTGCAGGCGCAGCCCCGGGTCGACACCGAGTCGCCCGGTCTCGGTCAGCCACGCGGTGAAAGTCCTTGCCGCCGATGCCCGCCGAGCCAGGGTCGTCCGGGCCACCCCGGCCGCCGCCAGCTCGGCCAACCACGACCGCAGCAGCGGCAGATCCAGCTCCCGCACCGCCGAATCCGCCGACCGCGCGTACAGATGCTCGAGCAGCGACCGAACATCCCCCAGATACGCGCGCACCGTATGTGCCGACCGATTCCGGCCCAACCGCAGATGCCGTCCGAACTCGGTGAGCAACGCGGTCAGGTCATCGGGCAACACATCCATGACCCAACCGTCACCCTTCCCGGTCCCCCACGCAACCCACCACGCCGCCGAGCCGACCGAACGGTCCGCTGCGCCGAACTGCCCGTCTGCGCACCCGTCGCCGCCCTGCCGGCGAAGCACTCAGTCGCCCTACCACTCGACGATCGCCGCGCAGCCGGGACAGACCCTGCGCTCGCCCGGCCCGCCGATGTCCACACGTCACCCTGCTGGGCGCTCACCACGTCAGCTGGCTCGCCGACCGGAGGTCCGAAACCACCCACCGGAATCGCAGCCGACCAGTTCGGCGAACTCCAGGCTCGGCAGGACCGCTCGAACCGTGGCCAGGTCCAAGCCGGACTGCTGCGACAGTTCGCGAGGTAGACGCGAGCCGATGGTGGGTAGCGCCGCGTAGATCTCAGCTTCAGCACCGCGCAGGTGTCCGGCGGGGTCCGCCGTGCCACCTGCGCTGACGGGGAGACGGAGGGGACCCGCTTCGTCGATGATGTCGTCGGCTCGGGTTACCAGCAGCGCCTCGCCGTCTCTGATCATGCGATGACAGCCTGCCGAGGAGGCCGACCCGACCGGTCCCGGCACAGCCATGGCCGGCCGGCCCAGTCTGCGGGCCCATTTCACGGTGTTGCGAGCGCCACTGCGTAACCCTGCCTCGACCACCAGAACCCCGTCCCCGAGCGTCGCGATCAACCGGTTCCTCGCCAGGAACTGATGTTTCTGCGCCGAGATGCCCGGCGGGTATTCGCTGACGACCAGACCACTTTCGGCGATGGCGGCGAGCAGGCGGTCGTGCTGCGCCGGATAGGGACGATCGACACCGCAGGCCAGGACCGCGACGGTGGTTCCACCGACGGCGAGGGCCGCCCGGTGCGCCGCCGCGTCGATGCCGAAGGCCGCTCCGGAGACGATTGTCCAGCCCCTGCCTGCCAGGTCGCACGCGATCTCGCTCGCCACCTGCAACCCGTATCCACTGCTACACCGCGAACCGACTACCGCGACAGCGCGTTCGGACGCGCTGTGGAGCGAGAGGGGACCCCGCGCCCACAGCACCAGCGGCACAGCCGCCTCGCGATCACGCTCGCTGTCGAGCTGATCGAGTCCGAGCATCCGCCAGCCCGGCCATTCCTCGTCGTCGGGAGTGATCACCCGCCCGCCCAGACGCGCGATCGTCTCCAGATCCGCTGCTGCCGAGTCGATCTCACGCCGCATCGCGGTGGGACCACGCAGTGCCGCGGGCAACTCGTGCTCACGGACAGCACGCGCGGCCTCGCACACCCCGACCGAGGCAATCAAGGCCGACAGTGGCGCACACGGCCCCTGCACCACCCGCGACAGGTACACCCAGGCGAGTCGGCGCTCGTCCGGATCACCGTCGAGGTCCACCACCTCGCCGACCGCACGCGATTCGCTCATTGCGCGCCTCGCTGCCGGAAGTTCAACGACGACATCACATCCTGCACGGTGGGCCGCTCCCCTTCGCGCAGATCGCAGACCGTCCAGGCGACCCGGATGGCCCGGTCGGCGCCACGGGCCGACATGCGCCCCAGCCGTAAGGCCGTCTCGATCGGCGCGATCGCTTCCCGCGGCAACGTGAATCGCTTCCGCAGAATGTGGCCCGGCACTTCGGCATTGGTCGCCCACCCGTCCTCGCTCCACCGCTGCGCCGCGCGGGCTCGCGCCCGGGCCACGCGTTCGGCCACCGTGCTGCTGCTCTCGGCCTGTTCGTCGCCGAACGTCGCACCGGCGTGCCCGTGCATCTGGACCCAGATATCGATGCGGTCGAGCAACGGCCCCGACAGTTTGCCCAGGTAGCGGCGCCGTGCCAGTGGCGCGCAGATGCAGTCCACATCGCGTGCCGGAGCACACGGGCAGGGATTGGCCGCCAAGACGAGCTGAAAGCGGGCCGGGTACCGGGCAACGCCGTCGCGCCGGGCGATGCGCACTTCCCCCTCTTCGAGCGGAGTCCGCAGTGCCTCCAGGACTTTCGTGCCGATCTCGGCGCATTCGTCGAGGAACAGGACCCCGCGATGGGCCCGGCTGACCGCGCCGGGACCGGCCATGCCGGAACCACCGCCGATCATGGCGGTGACCGATGTCGAATGATGCGGCGCGACAAAGGGAGCCACCGTGAGCAACGGCTGCTCGGCCGACAGCGATCCCGCCATCGAATGGATCGCGGTCACTTCCAGCGACTCCGCTTCCGACAGCGGCGGCAGCAACCCCGGAAGACGTTGTGCCAACATCGTTTTGCCGATTCCGGGCGGCCCGGTGAGCAGCAGATGGTGCCCGCCTGCCGCAGCGACCTCCAGCGCCCAGCGGGCCTCGTCCTGCCCGACGACATCGCTGAGGTCACCGCACGGGACCTGTGTCCCCGGCACGACGCCGTCGGGTTCGAGCAGCCGGCCCTCCCCGCGCAGCCACGCCACCACTGCCCGCAGGCTCGTCGCCCCGAGCACCTCGATTCCCTCGACCAGCCCCGCTTCGGCCACCGCCTCGGCGGGCACGACCACCGTGGGCAGCCCGGCCCGACGGGCCGCGATCACCGCGGGCAGCACCCCGCGCACCCGCCGAACCCGCCCGTCGAGCGCCAATTCCCCCAGCAGCACCGTTTTCACCAGCCGCTCGCCGGGCACCGCCCCGGAGGCGTCGAGCACGGAAACCGCCAGTGCGAGGTCGTAGACGCTGCCCACTTTCGGCAGTGTCGCAGGCGAGAGGGCCAGGATCACCCGGCCGTCCGGCCACTTCTCCCCCGTATTGGCCACCGCCGAACGCACCCGATTGCGCGATTCTTGGAGGGCGGTATCGGGCAGACCGACCAGATTCACCGAGGGCAGACCCTGACCTATATCGGCCTCGATCTCCACGAGCTGCCCGTCGACCCCCGTCACAGCGACCGACAGCGCCCGTCCGAGCGCCATCAGAACGCGCCGGTCAGATGTTCGATGACCGGCCCGCGCCCCCGCGGCATCAGAACCGACACGACGTCGAAGCGGATCCGCCGCCACGGCCCGTCCTGTTCGGCCAGCCACAGCAGCGCCAGCCGGCGGATGCGCTGCTGCTTGCTGAAGGTGACCGACTCGGCCGGAGTTCCGAACCCCAGGCCCGACCGCGTCTTCACCTCGACGAACGCGGTGATCGACGGGTCCTGGGCGATCAGGTCCAGCTCACCGTATCGACACCGCCAATTGCGGGCGACGATCTCCATCCCCGACTCGCACAGATACTGCGCGGCCAGCTTCTCCCCGTACGCCCCGAGCGCCTGTTTGTGTGCCATGAGCGAAAGCATGGCCACAGACGCTCACGTGGCTGTCCCCCGCGACCTGGGCAAACAGAAATCCTGTGGATAACCGCGCCCCTGTGGACAACTACTCCGGCAGGCGCAGGTCCGGCTTCTCCAGCTCCTCGATGTTCACGTCCTTGAACGTGATCACCCGAACGTGCTTGACAAACCGTGCCGGGCGGTACATATCCCACACCCACGCATCGCTCATCCGCACTTCGAAATACACCTCGCCGTCGGCGTTCTGCGGACGCAGCTCGACCGAATTGGCCAGGTAGAAGCGCCGTTCGGTCTCCACGACGTACGAGAACTGGCCGACGATGTCCTTGTACTCGCGGTACAACGACAGTTCCATCTCGGTTTCGTACTTCTCGAGGTCCTCAGCACTCATCGGGTGGGACGTCCTCCTGCTAGCAGCGCCGCGTTCATTGGTGACATCATCGCGCATGTGCCGCGCGAGTAGCCACTCGGCTACCTCCGGGCACCTCGAGCTCGCGCACATTCCGCCAGGAACGGCGGTGTTCTGTGCTCGGTCCGAGCTGCCGCAGGGCGGCGGTGTGCTCGGGCGTGTTGTAGCCCTTGTGCGCGGCGAAACCGTAGCCGGGTAGCTGCGCGTCGAGCTCGACCATCATCCGGTCCCTGGTCACCTTCGCCAGGATGCTCGCGGCCGCGATGCAGGCCGCGGTGCCGTCGCCGCCGATCACCGGCAGTGACGGTGCGGGCAGGCCGGGGACCTTGAATCCGTCGGTCAGGATGTAGCCGGGGGTGCGTTCGAGACCGACCACGGCTCGGCGCATGCCCTCGATATTGGCGACGTGGATCCCGATCGAGTCGATCTCCCACGCAGGTACCACCACGACGCTCCAGGCCAGCGACAACCGCTGAACCACCGGGAACAGCTCCTCACGAGCCGCCTCCGTGAGTTTCTTGGAGTCGTCGAGCCCGGCGAGCTTGTCGTAGGCCATGGGCGCCAGCAGGCACGCGGCCACCACCAGCGGACCCGCGCAGGGTCCGCGCCCCGCCTCGTCGACACCGGCCACCGGCGCGAGGCCACCGCGCACGAGCGCGGCCTCGAGCGTGCGTAGTCCCGCCGCCCGGCGCATCACCATCCGCGGCGGCCAGCTGGTCCGATCCTGCCCCACAGTTCGATTGTCCCGTCGCGTCAGTTCGACCGGGTGTTCCGGGTGCGTGTTCGCCCCGGAACACCCCTCCTCAACGTGTCAGTTCTCTTGCGCGTTCTGAGTCTTCACTGGGCACAGAACACTCGTCCTCATCGTGTCAGTTCTCTTGCGCGTTCTGGGTCTTCACTGGGCCCATCCGGTTCGGCGGCCAGATCTTGAACACCGTTTTGCCCCGGACGTTGTCCACCGGCACGGTGCCCTGGAGATCGTCGCTGACGTGGGCGCGCGAATCAGCCGACTCGTTGCGGTTGTCGCCCATCACCCACAGATTGCCCTCCGGCACCTTCACCGGACCGAACACCCGACCCGCCGGGTACACGGCGTTGGGACGATCGGTGTACCAGGGGTAGTCCTTCTTGATGTACGGCTCGTCGAGCGGTTTGCCGTCGACCATGACGCGACCCTGCGGATCGCAGCACTGCACGGTTTGCCCGCCGACCGCGATCACGCGCTTGACCAGATCGTTCTCGTCCGGCGGGACCAGCCCGAAGTAGGACAGGAAGTTCTGCAGACCGCGCACGACAGTGTTGTCCGAACGCACCGACTTGTAGTGCCCGTTCCACGACGGCGGCCCAACGAACACCACCACGTCGCCCGGTCCGGGTTCGGAGCCGTAATAACTGATCTTCTGGACGTAGATGCGATCCCCGATCAGCAGCGTGTTCTCCATCGACTGCGAGGGGATCACATACGGCCGACCGACGAAAGTCACCATCAGCGCGGCGATCACAGCCGCGATCACGACGAGTATCGGCAGCTCCTGCCAGAACGGGCGCTGCTTCTTGTCGCCGCGCTTTTTTCTGCGCCGCCCGCCTTCGTCGCCCGAATCGGACACCGACACCGACCCACTTTCGTCTGCCACGCCGAACAGAGTAGCCCGGCGCCCCGACGTGAGTCGGGTACCGGGCTACCTGAAGAATTCTGGTACTGCGAAGTGCTACTGCGAGATCAGCGCTTTTCCTTGATCTTGGCAGCCTTGCCGCGCAGGTCGCGCAGGTAGTACAGCTTGGCGCGACGCACGTCACCGCGGGTCACGACATCGATGTGGTCGATGTTGGGGCTGTGCACGGGGAAGGTGCGCTCGACACCGACGCCGAAGGACACCTTGCGGACCGTGAAGGTCTCGCCGATGCCGCCGCCGTGACGCCGGATCACGACGCCCTTGAAGACCTGGATGCGCTCCTTCGAGCCTTCGATGACCTTCACGTGCACGTTCAGGGTGTCGCCCGGACGGAAGTTGGGGACATCGCTACGCAGCGACTTCTCGTCGACGAAATCAAGGGTGTTCATTTTCCACCTTTTCGGATTCTTTGCGTGAACAGAGGAACCTGGCGGCACTCGCGCGCTCGACCGGTTCATGCTCAGAACAGGAGTGCTCTCGGACATGACTCGTCCAAGGCAACCGGTTCATTGTGCCAGACCGGGTAGCCCTGATCGAAATCGGGCCTCACTGCTCGTCGGTCTGGTCGGCCCGGCGGCGCGGCAGCAGGTGCGGATGCGGCGGCGGTGCCGAGGGCGCCGGGACGACGGTCCGCGCCAACTCCGCCTCGGCTGCCGTCCGCGCGTGCTCGACGTCGGGCTTGCCCGCGATGAGGTCCTGGATGAAGATCTTCGCGCGGATGACCGGGCGACGATAGCGCCGCTCCCGGGCGACCGCCCGGTTCATGGTCTTGGGCCGGTGACCGTAGCGCCAGCGCGCCCACGGGGCGCCAGGCCTGCTCAACCGCACCGCGCCGACCAGCAGCAGCGGCGTGAAGAACATGCCGAACAGCCCGGTCCAGATCTTGCCCTTGGCGATCACGATCGCGGCGAGCACCAGATTCACCGTGATCGTGATCACCACCCCGACCCGCACCCCGACACCGCGCGATGCCCGGAAGTCGTCGTAGTCCAGAAACGTCGCCGGTTGGACGCCGAGCAAGAGCAGACCGGTCACGGCGAAGGCGACGAAGACGGCGTCCACCGAGGTTCGGCCCTGCTCGGACCAGTAGACGTCACGCAGATAGAAGATCAGCGCGAATTCGTCGAGTACCAGCGCGGCGCCGATCCCGAAGATCGCGGCCAGCACGCTCGAGGTGACCTGGGTGGAGTCCTCGGCGGTGGCGATCAGCCCGATGCCGGACAGCAGCACGGTGATCACGCCGAACACCATGTGGTGGATGTGGGTGTCGCCGGCTTTCACATTGCCCGGCCACCAGCGCACATTGGCCCGGATCATCCTCACACTCACCCGGATCACCACAAAGCCGAGGATGAACCCCAGCAGGAAACAGAGCAGGGGCAGGCGGCCGTGCGCGATCACCTCTTCTTCGAGCCACCGTCGCATGCCGCCCGCCCTGTCGTCGAGTCGCTACCTACTTGTTGCCGAAACCAGCCGCGCGCAGGGCGTCTGCCATCGAACCGCTCGGTGCCGCAGCCTGCTTGCGCTGGTTACCGCCGCCGTTGCCCTGACGCCCCTGTCCCTGGTTGCGGGCAGGTGCCGGACCACGACCGCCTTGCTGTCCACGACCCTGCCCGCGCGGCGCGCCACCCCCACGATTGTCCCCCTGCGCGGGCTTGCCCGGCTCGTCATCGAGCCGCAGGGTGAGCCCGATCCGCTGACGGGCGACGTCGACCTCGAGAACCTTCACCTTCACCACGTCACCGGACTTCACCACTTCGCGCGGATCCTTGACGAAGGTGTGCGACAGCGCCGACACGTGCACGAGACCGTCCTGATGGACGCCGACATCGACGAACGCGCCGAACGCGGCCACATTCGTCACGACGCCCTCGAGCACCATCCCGGGCTTCAGATCGGCGACTTTCTCGATGCCCGCGGCGAACTCGGCGGTCTTGAATTCCGGACGCGGGTCCAGACCCGGCTTCTCCAGCTCGGCGATGATGTCGCTGACGGTGGGCACACCGAACTTCTCGTCGGTGAAGTCGCCGGGCTTCAACGCGCGCAGAGTGCTGGTGTTGCCGATGACCTCGGCCATCTCCCGGCCGGTGTGCTCGAGAATGCGGCGCACCACCGGATAGGCCTCGGGGTGCACGGCGGAGGTGTCCAGCGGGTCGACACCGCCGCGGATACGCAGGAAGCCCGCGCACTGTTCGAAAGCCTTCGGCCCCAGGCGCGGAACCTCGAGCAGGGCCTTGCGGCTGCTGAAAGGCCCGTTCTGATCACGGTGGGCCACAATGCTTTCCGCCACGGACGAGGAAACACCCGACACCCGCGAGAGCAGCGGCACCGAAGCCGTGTTCACGTCGACACCGACGGCGTTCACCGCGTCTTCGACGACCGCGCCCAGCGAGCGCGCGAGCAGCGTCTCGGATACGTCGTGCTGGTACTGGCCCACGCCGATCGACTTCGGATCGATCTTCACCAGTTCGGCGAGCGGGTCCTGCAGACGCCGGGCGATGGAGACCGCGCCGCGCAGCGACACGTCCATGTCGGGCAATTCGGCCGAGGCGTAGGCCGACGCGGAATACACCGAGGCGCCCGCCTCCGACACCACGATCTTGGTCGGCTTGTTCTCCGGAATCCGCGAGATCAGTTCCACCGCGAGGGCATCGGTCTCGCGCGAGGCGGTGCCGTTACCGATGGCGATGAGCTCCACGCCGAAGCGGGCGACGAGCGCGGCCAGCACCGCGAGGGACTTCTCGGTCTGCCCCTGCGGCTTGTGCGGGTAGATCACCTCGGTCGCGACGGCCTTGCCCGTGGCGTCGACGACGGCGACCTTCACGCCGGTGCGGTAACCGGGGTCGAGGCCCATGGTGGTGCGGGTGCCCGCGGGTGCGGCGAGCAGCAGGTCGCGCAGGTTCGCGGCGAACACGTCGACCGCGTCCTTCTCGGCCGCCTGGCGCAACCGCATCCTGGTATCGATACCCAGGCTCACGGCGAGCTTGGTGCGCCAGGCCCAGCGGACGGTGTCGAGCAGCCAGGAATCGGCCGGACGGCCCTTGTCGGCGATGCCGAAGGCGACCGCGATGCGGCCCTCGTAGAGGGTGCGCTCGCCGGGTGCCGGTTCTTCGGTGTCGGCTTCGAGATGCAGCGTGAGCATCTCTTCCTTCTCCCCGCGCAGCAGCGCCAGGATCCGGTGCGAGGGCAGCTTGTGGAAGGGCTCGCTGAACTCGAAGTAGTCGGAGAACTTGGCTCCCGCCTCCTCCTTGCCCGCGCGCACCGTGGAGGTGATCTGGCCGCGGTTCCACATCAGCTCACGCAGCTCACCGACCAGGTCGGCGTCTTCGGCGAAGCGTTCGACCAGGATCGAGCGGGCGCCGTCGAGCTGTTCGGCGGTGTAGGCGGCCGGATCGGTGCTCGGGTCGCCGATCAGCGCGTCGGCCACCGGCTCGTGTCCGGCTTCGCGCGCGATCTGCGCCTTGGTGCGGCGCTTGGGCTTGTACGGCAGGTAGATGTCTTCCAGGCGCGCCTTGGTCTCGGCGAGCATGAGCTGCGAGTGCAGCGCGGGATCGAGTTTGCCCTGGCCGCGGATGGATTCGATGATCGCGCCGCGGCGCTCGTCGAGCTCACGCAGATACCCGAGCCGTTCCTCGAGCTGGCGCAACTGAGCATCGTCGAGGCCGTCGGTGACCTCCTTGCGGTAGCGCGCGATGAACGGAACCGTCGAACCACCGTCGAGCAGTTCGACGGCGGCGCGGACCTGGGTCTCGCGCACCCCCAGTTCATCGGCGATCCGCCTGCCTACGCTGGCGATGGTGGTCGTGCTGTCGGCGATCTCGGGCGCTGTCGTCACAGCCGCAGAGACTACAGCTCATGACCGACACCTCGCTGGCACCCAGGTCAGCGAACTGTCCGCACCTCGGGTTCGGTGATCGGACGATCCAGCACGGTGTCGGTGCGCTCGCGCAGGAATTTGTCGAACATCGCCGCGACATAGCCCCGCACGAGCGATGCCATGCGATCCGGATCGATGGCGCCGATGTAGGTCGATGCGGCGGGCCGGGCGACGGCGGGTACCAGCGACGGCATGTCGGTGAAGTCGTAGTGCGCCGAATCCGCTATGGCCAGATGACGTTTCCAGCCGGTGGCCCCCTGCCAGAACGCGTCGAGGGACGGATTCGCGTCACCGACTTCCTCGATCTGCTCGCTGGTCAAAACCAGGGTGGGCCGGTCGACGCCCTCGGTCACCGCGCGGCCGAATGCCTCGTCCACCCCGATCTGCCCGTCCATGTCGACGGCCGCGTCGATGCGACGGTCCCCGTGCATGGCCTCGACGGCGGTGTACCCACCCGACGAATGTCCGACGGCGCCGACCCGGTTCAGGTCGAGCACCCGCCCCAGATCGGTGGGTAGGGGGTCGGATTCGGCATCGGGGTCGGTCCGCGTGGCCAGCCCGGCGAGGGAGTCGAGAACGAACCGGAGATCGAGCAGCCGTGCGGCGATGTACTTCTCGCGGATCGCGGTGTCGAAACCGTTGGGCGCCGGGGCGGGCCGCACGAGCCGGCCGCCGGGGAACTCGACGGCCGGACCGGTTTCATAGGTGTGATCGACGGTCACCACCACGTAGCCGCGCGACGCCAGGTCCTCGGCCAGCCCGGTGCCCAGAATCCGCGAGACACCGGCGCCGGGGGTGTACAGCACGACCGGGTAGGCGCTCGCCGCCTGCGCGGGCGCCTCCCGGTGGGCGTGAGTCAGGGCGCCGGGCAGCTCGATGCCGAGTTCGTCCTCCAGTCCGGGGATCAGTTCGGTCGACGCGTAATGCGCACGCGGGTAGCGATCCACCTCGGTCGCCGGGTAGAACACCGAAACCATCAGCTCTCTCGACCGGCCGGGCTGGAACGGATCCGGCCGTGCGTCGTCGACCAGGTGCAGCGTCGTGGCGCCGACCGGCAGAGTCGCGCTGGGACTCGGGAGAACGCCGACCCCGCCCGGCCCGGCGTCGGCACCACCCACACTCGACGCGACCAGCGCGCAGACCGACATCGACACCATCACCACACGACGGAACACCGTCTCCCCCATCACTATTCGGTACCAGCCCGAACGCCCGACCGTCGCGAACACGCTAGCAAGAAGCGCCGGTGCCCGCGACGGATCGAGTCATGGTGCGCCCCAGCCGCTCAGCCGAGGATGTCCCTGGCCAGTTCGCGCATCTCGGCCTTGCGGACCTTGCCGGTGACCGTCATCGGGAACTCGTCGACCACGTGCACATAGCGGGGAATCTTGTAGTGAGCCAGGCGTCCGGCGCAGAAGGTGCGGACGGCGTCGGCGTCGAGGGGTGTCGCGCCCTCACGGAGCCGGAGCCAGACCATCAGCTCCTCACCGTATTTGGCGTCCGGGACACCGATGACCTGGGCGTCGACGATATCGGGGTGGGTGTAGAGGAACTCCTCGATCTCGCGGGGGTAGATGTTCTCGCCGCCGCGGATCACCATGTCCTTGATCCGGCCGGTGACCGCGAGGTAGCCGTCGGCGTCCATGACGCCGATGTCGCCGGTGTGCATCCAGCGGGCGGCGTCGATCGCCTCGGCGGTCTTGTCGGGCTGTTCCCAGTACCCGAGCATCACCGAGTAGCCGCGGGTGCACAGTTCGCCCGGTTCGCCGCGCGCCACGGTGCGCCCGGTCTCCGGATCGACCACCTTCACCTCGAGATGCGGGCCGACCCGGCCAACCGTGGCGGTGCGCCGGTCGATGCTGTCGTCGCGACGGGTCTGCGTGGACACCGGTGAGGTCTCGGTCATGCCGTAGCAGATGGAGACCTCACTCATCCCCAGCCGATCGATCACCCGTTTCATCACCTCGACCGGGCACGGTGAGCCCGCCATGATGCCGGTACGCAGGCTCGACAGGTCGTAGTCGGCGCCGGAATCGAGTTCGGCCAGCATCGCGATGAACATCGTCGGCACACCGTAGAGCGAGGTGCAGCGTTCCGCGGCGACGGCGGCCAGCGCTGCGGCCGGGTCGAACGACGGCGACGGAATCACCGCGGTAGCACCGTGGGAGGTGACCGCGAGATTGCCCATCACCATGCCGAAGCAGTGGTAGTACGGAACCGGGATGCAGACCCGGTCGGCTTCGGTGTATCCGCACAGTTCGCCGACGAAGAATCCGTTGTTGAGGATGTTGTGGTGGCTCAGCGTCGCGCCCTTCGGGAAACCCGTTGTTCCCGAGGTGTATTGGATGTTGATCGGGTCGTCGGCCGACAGCGTCTCGGCGATCGCACCCAGCCGCTGCCTGTCCGGCACGGTCTCGGCCACCTGCCGCCACGGCTCGGTGCCGAGAATCAGCACCTGCTCCAGGGCGGGACAATTCGGCCGGACCTGCTCGATCATCGCGACGTAGTCCGAGCTCTTGAACTCCGGTGCGGCGATCAGCGTGCGTACCCCGGCCTGGACGAGAACGTATTCGAGTTCGCTGGTGCGGTAGGCGGGGTTGATGTTGACCAGGATGGCACCGATCTTCGCGGTGGCGTATTGCACGAGGAACCATTCCGCGCAGTTGGGTGCCCAGATGCCGACCCGGTCACCGGGTTCGATGCCGTGTGCGGCGAGACCGGTCGCGACGGCGTCGACCGCCGCACCCACCTCGAGGTAGGTCCAGCGACGCCCCGCCGGGCAGTCGACGAGCGCGTCACGCGCGGGGTGGGCCGCGACGGCGCGGTCCAGATTCGCGCCGATGGTGTCACCGAGCAGCGCGACCTCGGCGGGACCGCAGCTGTAGCTGAGTTCGGACATCAGCCGATCTCCTTGCCGCGCAGCAGGAATCGCTGCACTTTGCCACTCGGTGTCTTGGGCAGGCTGTCCACGAAATGAACCCTTCTCGGATAGGCGTGGGCGGCGAACTCGTCCTTGACCAGCTGCTGCAGTTCGGCTGCCAGCTCGGCGCTGCCCTCGGTGCCGGTGCGGGTCACCACGAAGGCTTCCAGCACCTCCCCGCGCAGTTCGTCCGGCATCCCGACCACGGCGGCCTCGGCGACCTGCTCGTGCAGGACCAGCACACTTTCGACCTCGAACGGGCCGATCCGGTAGCCCGCCATGATGATCACGTCGTCGTCGCGGGAGCTGAAGCGGAAACAGCCGTCGGTATCGCGGGAGCCGACGTCACCGGTCAGATACCAGCGTCCGTCGGCGGTGAATCGGCTCGCGGTGCGCTCCGGATCGTCGAGGTAGCCGAGGAACCAGAGCAGCGGGCTGTGGTGGGTGTCGATGGCGACCCGGCCGATCTCACCGGGTGCCGCCTCGGTGTCGACGTCCTCGGCGAGGACCGCACAGGACCACCCGGGGAGCTGCCTGCCCATCGAACCGGGCGGGACGGCCATATCGAGGGCGGTGTGCCACGCGTGGCAGATCACCATGCCGTGCTCGGTCTGGCCGTAGTGATCACGCACCGCGACCCCGAGTGTCCGCTGCGACCAGGCCACCACGTCCGGGGTCAACGGCTCGCCGGCCGACGACGCCCGGCGCAGGGCGAAGCTCTCCGGAGCCGCGGCGCTGTCGGCGCGCAAAGCCCGATAGACGGTCGGCGCGGCGGCGAAGTTGGTGACGCCGAAGCGCTGCAACACGTCCCAGGTGAGTGGCGCCGAGAACCCCGCGTGCAGCAGCAGGCTGCGCATGCCGGTGGCCAGCGGCCCCAGGATCGCGTAGTAGAGGCCGTACGCCCAGCCCGGATCGGCCGCGTTCCAGAAGACGTCCTCGGGGCGCACGTCCAGGGCGAACTCCTGATACGCGTGGAAGGACGCGAGCGCGCGCACGGGGATCGGCACCCCCTTGGGGGTGCCGGTGGTGCCGCTGGTGAACAGCTGGACCAGCAGGCCGTCACCACCGACCGCCACCGGCCGCGCGCGCGGATCGTCGGATCCGTACCCGTCGAGCAGATCGCCGAAGCGCAGCGTGCCGGGAATCTCGGCGCCGACGACGATTGTTCGGTAGTCGGTCGCCGCGAGTTTCGGCGCCTGGTCGGCGTCGGCGACAACGACTTTCGCGTGGCTCGCCCTCAGCCGGAACTCGACCGCGGGTGGCGCGAACGCGGTGAACAAGGGCACGTGCACCGCGCCGCGCCGCCAGATCCCCAGCAGCGCCACCACGAGCTCGACGGATTTCGCCATCAACGTCGCCACCCGATCGCCGGGTTCGACGCCGAGTTCGGCCAGCGCGGCGGCGAACCGGGCCGAGCGCTCCCGCAGCTCACCGTAGGTCAGGTCGTAGGCGCGCAGATCGGACTCGATCACCGTGAACGCGATATGCCCGGCCGGGTGCCGATCGCAGAGCAGATCGGCCGCACAGGACTCTGGTCGGTCGTAGTGGTCGAGCAGGTCGCGCACCCGCGCGTCCAGATCGGTAGTCATCGCAGCTTCTCCTCATCACCCGGGTATCGGCCACCGGGTCTGTCCTAGAATGTGGCATAGCTCACGTGCCCCACTACCCCCGAAAAGGGGTGATCCATGACTTCCCTGTTGCGCCCGCGCGACGGTGACGCGCTGCGCGCCGAGATCCGCTGGGTGGCGGGACGGGCGAGCGTCCCGGTGGTGTTCGGCGGCGCGGTGGACGAGGACACCCTGCTGCTCACCGAGTTCGTCGGCACCGTCACCACCGGTCTGCGCGGGCTGTCGGTGCTGCGCACCTCCGGGCTCGGCGGGCAGGCCATGGAGTACCGCAGGCCCGCGTCGGTGGCCGACTATCGGGGCTCGTCCGCGATCACCCACCACTACGACGCCGCGGTCGTCGGCGAAGGGTTGCGGTCGGTGATGGCCGTGCCGGTGCTGGTCGCCGACCGACCTCGCGCCGTGCTGTACGCCGCCACTCGCGGCACGGGCCCCCTCGGGGACCGCACCGCCGAGGTGATCCTGCAGGCGGGTAAGCGACTGGCCGCGGAGATCGCCGTCCGCGACGAGGTGGACCGGCGGGTCCGGCTGCTCGAGCTCGCGACACCGCCGACGGCTACCACGCCCGCGGCGACCGAGGAGTTGCGCGAGATCCACGCCGAGCTTCGCGCCCTCGCGACCACCACGGGCGATCTCGCCCTGCGCGACCGGCTTTCCGGGGTGTGCGAACGGCTGACCGGGGTGTTGACCGGCGAGTCCGTCGGCGATGCGCCGCGGCTGTCGCGGCGCGAACTCGACGTTCTCGCCCAGATCGCCCTCGGCTGCACGAATCAGGAAGCCGCGCTTCGACTCTCGCTCGGCGCCGAGACCGTCAAGAGTTACCTGCGGCAGGCGATGAGCAAGCTGGATGCCGGCACCAGGCACGAGGCGGTGGCTCGGGCGCGGCGGCACGGCCTGCTGCCCTGACTGCCGCGACCCCTTCACCCCCCACGCCAGATGTGGGATATATCACCGTCATTCGGCCGCCGGATCTACCGGAATGCCTCCGGCGCGGCCGAGCGGACCGGCAAGGTCTCACACCGTGGGCGCGACACCCCACACCGAAGGTCGCCGAGCGCTCACTCGGGCAGCGCCCAATCATCAAGGGACGCAGTGCCTGTACTGGGAACATCGGCGCACAGTCCGCTCAACCTTGTCGCGTCCGACCCGGCCCCGCCGACGGACGCTGGGACCGAACCCATTCCGGATGGAACCAGCAACCCTCACTATGGACGATCACACAAAGAACGACCGGAATGGATACCCAAATGTCTTTAGGGCAAAACAATCTCGGTCCCCGTCGGGCCCGGTAGCGTCGCTTCGATGACGGAGCCTTTTCAACTGGCCGGCCTCTCACTGGACTGTGACGACCCCGAGTCCCTCGCCCGCTTCTACCTCGGGCTGCTCGGTGGCCGTGTCCTGTGGAACGACGCGCACAGCGTCGGGATCCGTATCCCGTCGGGACTGACGGTCGCCGCGCAACGCGTCGAGGACTACTACCCGCCGCAGTGGCCCGGCACCGCCGCGGTGCACCTGGACCTCGCCGCCGACGCCGACCTGGATCTGTGCGAACAGCACGCCCTCGCGATCGGCGCGAAACCCGCACCGGTACAACCGGATCCGCGCTGGCGGGTATTGCTCGACCCCGCGGGCCACCCGTTCTGCATCACCACCCGCGTGATCGCGGGATAGGTCAGGCCAGCAGGTCGGGACGGCGCTGCGCCGTGCGTTCCAATGACTGTTCGTGCCGCCACGCGGCGACCTTGGCATGGTCACCCGACAGCAGGACCGGGGGCACCTCGAGGCCACGCCACGACACCGGCCGGGTGTAGCTGGGACCTTCGAGGAGTCCGTCGGAGAACGAATCCTCCTGGTGGGACTGCTGATTGCCGAGCACGCCGGGGATCAGACGCACGACGGCCTCGGTCATCACGAGCACCGCGGCCTCGCCGCCGATGAGGACGTAGTCGCCGATGCTCACCTCTTCGACGCGGACGCGGCGGGCGGCATCGTCGAACACGCGCTGATCGATGCCCTCGTAGCGCCCGCAGGCGAACACGAGGTGCTTCTCGGTGGCCCAGCGCTGCGCGGTGGCCTGGGTGAACGGCACACCGGCCGGCGTGGGGACGACGAGCAGTGCGTCGTCCGGGCACACCTCGTCCAGGGCGTCGCCCCAGACGGTGGGCTTCATGACCATGCCGGGACCGCCCCCGTAGGGCGAATCGTCGACCGATTTGTGCACGTCGTGCGTCCAGTGGCGCAGATCGTGCACGCCGATCGAGATCAGGCCCTTGTCGACAGCCTTGCCGAGCAGCGCGGTCCGCAGCGGCTCGAGATACTCCGGGAAGATCGTGACGACGTCGAGTTGCACGAATTACTCCGGATCGAGCAGGCCCTCGGGCGGCGTGATGACAACCAGTCCATCGGCGAGCGAAACCGTCGGCACGATGGCGGTGACAAAGGGAATGAGAATCTCGCGACCGTCGTCGGCGGCGCGCACCGACAGCAGTTCGCCCGCGGCCGAATGCAGCACCTCGGTGACCGTGCCGACGAGGGTGCCGTCGGTGAACTCGACCCGGAGGCCTTCGAGTTCGTGGTCGTAGAAGGCGTCGTCATCCTCCGACGGCGGCAGCGAATCGCTGTCGACGACGAACAACGTGCCACGCAGGGCGTCGGCGGCGGTGCGATCGTCGATCCCGTCGACGAACACCAGAAGTCGGCCCGAGTGCTCTCGGGCCGACTTCACGGTGTAGTCACGGGTCGCCGAGGACTTCGGCATCCTGCCGCGCAGTGTGACGCCCGGCGCGAACCGGACGTCCGGTTCGTCGGTGCGAACATCGACGACGAGTTCGCCGCGCACACCGTGCGACTTGGCGACCCGACCTACGACGAGTTCCATCTAGGCGTCGGTATCGACCACGTCGACCCGGATCCCACGGCCGCCGATGCCGGCGACCAGGGTGCGCAGCGCGGTCGCGGTACGACCACCGCGCCCGATCACCTTGCCCAGGTCTTCAGGATGGACGTGGACCTCGACGGTGCGTCCACGACGTCCGGTGAGCAGCTCGACACGGACGTCGTCAGGGTTGGCGACGATGCCGCGAACCAGATGTTCGACGGCATCGGCAACAACAGCAGTCATTACTCGGCAGCCTCGGTGGCGGCTTCCTCAGCGGCAGCCTCGTCCTTCTTGGCGGCCTTCTTCTTCGGGGTGACGGCCTCGGTGGTGGGCGCGTTGTCGGCGGCGGCGAGCGCGGCGTTGAACAGGTCCAGCTTGGAGGTCTTCGCGGCCTTCACCTTCAGGGTGCCCTCGGTGCCCGGCAGGCCCTTGAACTTCTGCCAGTCGCCGGTGATCTCCAGTAGACGCTGCACCGACTCGGTGGGCTGCGCGCCGACCGAGAGCCAGTACGCGACGCGCTCGGCGTCGATCTGGATCAGCGAAGGCTCTTCCTTCGGGTGGTACAGGCCGATGGACTCGATGGCCCGGCCGTCACGACGGGTGCGGGCGTCGGCGACGACGACGCGGTACTGCGGGTTGCGGATCTTGCCGAGACGAGTGAGCTTGATCTTGACAGCCATGCTGTTCAGTCTTCTTTCAGTAGTTTTGGTCACCACGCGATTCGGCGACCCGCATGGTCTGCGGGTCCGGTTTCGCGCATGCGTGCGTGACCGCCGCGCGGTACGTAACCGGAGACGGGCTGACACTGTCCAGGAAGGACGAGGGTTCATTCTGCCAGACGACCCGCCGCGGCCGGAAATCGCCTCCGCCAGTCGCGCGCTATCTCACCGCAACTGCGAAGTGTCGACCACCACCGGCACCGGGCCCGGCGCCTTCACCGTCTCGCCATCGGTGGCGAACACTTCCTGGCGGTAGCCGGACTCGCCCAGCGTGTAGCCCCAGAACCGTGCGGGCTTGCCAGCGGGGAGTTCGACGATCCACAGATACGGAACCCGCGCCGAGGCATAGGCCGCGATTTTTGTGTCTCGTTCCTCACGGCTGTTGCCGGGTGACCAAACTTCCACAGCCAACACCAGGTCATCCGCAGCGAAGTTGACGCGGTCGGGCGGAACACTGACCACCGCGACGTCTGGGATTATGCCAATCCGAAACGGAGTACTGATCCGGACGCCGACAGCGGGAAGCGCCGTGAGATCTGAGCGATCAGCAGCACGAACAGCGGCCCGTAGAACCACGAACAACTCACCTGCGGCGTACTGATGCGGACCACCCGGCGGCGGCGTCATGTGCAGGTACCCCCAGATGAGTTCGAGTCGAGATCCATCGACCGGCTGCTCTTCGGCGAGCCAGTCTTCCACAGTCTTCGGGCCCAACGGGTGGATCATCGAAACCTCGGCGCTCAGGGTCATCTCCAGCCAACCTCCCCGCGTACCAGCGATGGACCACTCGGACTCGGCCCAGACGGGCACGCACTTGACTTGCCACAATGGGGCAAGTCAAGTGTACCGATTTGTAAACCCCAGGGGTTACAAATCGCCAGCCGATGGACGGTGTCAACCAAGGGGCGACTACGCGATTCACCGATGTCCGGTGACCGGGTCGGGCGTCCTGACAACCGCGCCACGCAGCACCACCCATTGTGGCTCGGTGAGCGACTGAGGGTTCGTGCGGGGATCTTCGGCATAGACGACGAAGTCGGCCGGGGCGCCCTCGTCGATACCGGGACGGCCGAGCCAGGTGCGGGCGTTCCATGAGGCGGCGCCGAGAGCCTCGTGAGGTGACAGGCCCGCGCCGGACAGGGCGGTGATCTCGTCGGCGATGCGGCCGTGGCGGATGGAGCCGCCCGCGTCGGTGCCCGCGTAGATCGGGACGCCCGCCTCGTGGGCTTTGCCGACGGTGTCGCGGACGCGGCGGTGCAGGTCGCGCATGTGGGCGGCGTAGACCGGAAACTTCGTGGCGCTGTCGGCGATGCCGGGGAAGGTGTCGATATTGATCAGGGTGGGGACGAGCGCGGTGCCGTTGGCCACCATCAGTTCGATGGTGTCGTCGGTGATGCCGGTGCCGTGTTCGAGGCAGTCGATACCCGCGTTGATCAGGCCCGGCAGGGCGTCCTCACCGAACACGTGGGCGGTGACCCTTGCCCCGTTCGCGTGGGCGGCGTCGATGGCCTGCTTCAGGATGTCGTCACTCCACAGCGGGCGCAGGTCGCCGACGGAGCGGTCGATCCAATCCCCCACGATCTTGACCCAGCCGTCACCGAAGCGGGCCTGCTCGGCGACGATCTCGGGCAGGTCGCGCTCGTCGTCGAGTTCGATGCCGAGTTCGCGGATGTAGCGCTTGGGGCGGGCGATGTGACGACCCGCGCGGATGATCCGCGGCAGCTCCGCGTGCTCGTCGATGAAGCGGGTGTCGATCGGCGAGCCCGCGTCGCGCAGGAGCAGCGCCCCCGCGTCGCGTTCGATCTCGGCCTGCTCGATCGCGCCGTCGTGGGTCTCGTCCCCGCCGCCGTAGCGGATGCCGACATGGCAGTGCGCGTCGACCAGGCCCGGCACGATCCAGCCTGTGCTGCACAGGGTTTCGGCACCGCGCACGGGCTCGAACGTCACGGCGCCGTCGACAACCCAGAGGTCGCGCTCCCGGTCGCCGGGGAGAACCACACCACGCAGATGCACACGAACCTCCAGTCGTCGGCCTGAAACCGAACCTACCTCGCAGGATCGGCGCACGCACACGCTCCGAGGCCCGGCCACCCCGGCAGCACCGGGCGCCGGGTCGGCCGCCGTCGGGCGAACGGTCAGTCGCCCGAAGGATCGCCGTCGAGAAAGACCCGCACAGCGGTGATCCGCGGCCGGTCCGGAGCGAAGTCGACGAAGGCCACACCGCGCGACACACCGACCCGCACGCTCACGCTGACGGTGCGCCCCGCGGCGATCATCTTGTCCCACTCCATGTCTCGCGCACGGTCGGCGAACTCCGCCACCGAGACCGGATGTCCGGCGGGCAGCTCGACCACCGTCCGCTCATCGAGCAGCGCTCGCACGCCCCCTGTGTCGCCCGAGGCGACAGCGGCGAAGAGCCGGCCGACGACGCGTTTGCCGGACCCACCGATGCCACGCAGCGCCCGCATCATGCCCATCGCACCGCCCATGCCGAGCTCGCCCACGAGTTGCGGCCCGAGCTTCGCTCCCGCGAGCAGTCCGGACGGGCCGGTGCGCAGCAGGCGCGCGATCATCACCCCCAGCTCCCAGTGCGCGGCGAGCCGGGCGATCCGCCAGCCGCCGTCGGTGTCGACCAGGTCGTAGCGCAGATGCATCGGCACGGTGACGGTGGCGCCCGTCGACATCGTGGTCTCGATCTGCAGGTCACGCACCACCGTGTAGCCGGCGACGATGTCGCGGTCGACGCGGAAGGCGATGGAGTTCGGCGCGATGAAGACGTTGTAGAAGCGCGAGATCGCGTCCGGGCCGATGTGCTCGCGCGAGCCGTACGGGTCGTGCACCGCGGCTTGCTCGGCGAACAACCCGACCCACGCGGTCTTGTCGTGCGCGGCCACCGCGCGCGGTGACTCCCGCACCGCCGCCAGCAGGTCCTCGGCGGTCCGATCCAACGACATGTAGGTCCTCCATAGTCACGCTCCCCCTCCGCGATCCATGATAGAACGTGTTCTAGTTTTGCGTCGGCGATCGTGCGCGGCGCCTGTTGGACAAGAGGATCTCGATGGACTGGTACACCGGGAACACCACCTACGACACCGTGCTGACCATCGCCTTCGCCTTCGCCGCGTTCGTGATCGTCGGCGGGCTGTTCGCGCAGAGCCCCTACGGCCGCTTCGCGTCGAACAAGGTCGGCTTCAATCTCAACCCCAAGCTGGGCTGGTGGCTGATGGAGCTGCCCGCGACCGTCGTGTTCGCGGTGTTCTACCTCAGCGGCCCCGATCGTTTCGAGCCGGTGCCGCTGGTGCTGGCCGCCATCTGGTTGCTGCACTACGGCAATCGCGGCTGGTTCTTCCCGCTCTCCATCCGGCAGGTGCCGGGTAAGACGAGCAGTTTCAATGTCTCGGTGGTCGCGGCGGGCGTGTTCGTGACAGCCCTGCACGGCTATCTCAACGGCGCGTTCTTCAGCAACGACTACAAGAACCAGTACGGCACCGCCTGGCTCACCGATCCGCGCTTCCTGATCGGACTGGTCGTGTACCTGTGCGGCTTCGGGCTGCTGGTGCGATCCGAGGCGATCGTGCGCAATCTGCGGGACAAGAACAACCCCGGCGCCGCCGAATACCGCATCCCGCACGGCGCGGGCTTCCGCTTCGTCAGCAGCCCGGCATACCTGGGCGAGCTGATCGCCTGGGCCGGGTTCGCCCTGCTCACCTGGTCGCTGGCCGGTGTCGCGATCTTCTTGATCACCGCGGGAAACCTGGTGCCGCGCGCCTTCGCCACCCACCGCTGGTACCGGGAGAAGTTCGCCGACTACCCAGCGAACCGGAAAGCGCTGATCCCCGGCGTGATCTGACACACCGACCACCACCCGCGACCCTGAGGGAGCGGCGGCCACGAAGTGGCCGGTCCGCGGCCCCTCAGGGCCGCGGACACGCGCGCGCCAGCGCGCCGACAACTCAGTTCTTGGGGAACTTCAGCTGGGACAGATCGATGCCGTCCAGGCCGGGCGGCAGCTGATCGAGGCCGGGCGGCATGTTCGACAGATCCATGCCCGGCGGCAGGCCCGGCATCCCGGCGGGCATGCCGGGGAACCCGCCGCGCACCTTCGGCGGCGTGGGCCCACGCCCGCCCTTCTTGCCCTTCTTGCCGCCCTTTTTGTTGTTGCCGCGGCGAGCTCCCGGCATGCCCATCTGCCTGCCCATCATCGCCATCATCTTCTTGGCTTCGAAGAACCGGTCGACGAGCTGGTTGACCTCGGACACCTGCACGCCGGAACCGTTGGCGATGCGCAGGCGGCGCGAGGCGTTGATGATCTTCGGGTTGTCCCGCTCGGCACGGGTCATGCCGCGGATGATCGCCTGCACCCGGTCGAGCTGCTTGTCGTCGACCGCGGCCAGTGCGTCCTTCATCTGGCCCGCACCCGGCAGCATGCCGAGCAGGTTGCCGATCGGGCCCATCTTGCGGATGGCCAGCATCTGGTCGAGGAAGTCCTCGAGGGTGAGCTCGCCGCTGCCGATCTTGCGCGCGGTCTCCTCGGCCTGCTGGGCGTCGTAGACCTGTTCGGCCTGCTCGATGAGGGTGAGCACATCGCCCATGCCGAGGATGCGCGAGGCCATCCGGTCGGGATGGAAGACGTCGAAGTCCTCGAGCTTCTCACCGGTGGAGGCGAACATGATCGGCGCGCCGGTGACGTTGCGCACCGACAGAGCGGCACCACCGCGGGCGTCACCGTCGAGCTTGGTGAGCACGACACCGGTGAACCCGACGCCGTCGCGGAAGGCCTCGGCGGTGCTGACCGCGTCCTGACCGATCATCGCGTCGAGCACGAACAGCGTCTCGTCGGGCTGCACGGCATCGCGGATGCCCGCGGCCTGGCGCATCAGCTCGGCGTCGATACCGAGGCGACCGGCGGTATCGACGATGACCACGTCGTACTGCTTGGCCTTGGCTTCTTCGATACCGGCCGCGGCGACGGCGACCGGGTCGGCCGCGGTGATCCCGAGCGGGTTCTCGCCGCCACCGATGGAGGTGCCGCCGTGCGGGGCGAACACGGGCACACCCGCGCGCTCACCGACGACCTGCAGCTGGGTGACCGCGCCGGGACGCTGGAGGTCACAGGCCACCAGCAACGGCTGGTGCCCCTGACCCTTGAGCCATTTGGCCAGCTTGCCCGCGAGAGTGGTCTTACCCGCACCCTGCAGACCGGCCAGCATGATGACCGTCGGCGGGTTCTTGGCGAGATTGAGGCGACGGGTCTCGCCACCCAGGATCGCGACGAGTTCCTCGTTGACGATCTTGACGACCTGCTGCGCGGGATTGAGCGCGCCGGAGACCTCCGCGCCCTTGGCGCGTTCTTTGACGTTGGCGATGAAGCCGCGCACCACGGGCAGCGCGACGTCGGCCTCGAGAAGTGCGAGGCGGATCTCGCGCGCGGTGGCGTCGATGTCGGCCGGTGACAGACGCCCCTTACCGCGCAGATCCTGCAGTGCACCGGTAAGCCGGTCGGACAGGGATTCGAACACCGATCGCGCTCCTGATCTGAAAGGGTCTCAGGTCGTCTGACCGAAGCCGGACGTCTCTTGCCCTCCCAGGGTAATGGAGGTTATTCGGTATGTTGCACGTGCGGTGGCGCCGTGCGGCGCAACTCGTGGGATTCGATGTCCACCAGATACACCGCTTCTCTGCCGGTGAGGCCGAGTTCCCGCGAGAGCGCCTCGATGCGAAGCCATTCGGAATCGGCACTGTCGGCGTGGTGGGCGGCGGTCGAGGCGATGGTCATCGCGGCCAGCGCCTGCGCACCACTGAGGGTGCGACCCGGCAACCACGAAACCACCCACAGGTCACCACCGACGCACCGCGCGATGTGCGCGGTCGCGTCGCTGGTCATCATCGACGCGGAAACGACTTCGATAGCCACGGATCAGCTCCCCTCGTACGAGTGACAGCCGGACCAGGGGAATGCTATAGGTCCCATATCGACTTATCGGGCCGCGAGGACGCTGTGTAGCAACCTGATAGCAATCAGTGAGTAAACCGTGTCCTTGCGGTATCAGTCGGCGTCGGCTGTTTCGGTCGGCGGCGGGGTGGGCGCGGGCCGCGGAACCACGTCCAGGACGGCCTTTTCGATCCGGTCGCGCAGCGCTGGGCTGTCGGTGTCGCCCAGATCGAGGCAGAAGGCGTCGACCACAGCCGAGCCCATCGTGACCACCTTGGCCCATCGGACATTGGCTCCCGTCGCGGCGAACGCACCGGCCAGCCTGCTCAGCAAACCGATCCGGTCGTCGGCGCGCAGCTCCAGGATCACCTGTCCGGGAGTGCTGCTCGGTGACCAGATCAGGCGCGGCGCGGCGCGCGCGTACCGGCCGGGCCCGGTCCCGACAGCGTCGGTTTCGCGTTTGGCCAGCACCGCGGGTAGGTCGAGCGCGCCGGTGGAGGCCCGGATGAGTTCCTGACGCAGCAGACCCGCGTCCGGCGGATCGCCGAATTTCGGCATCACCACGAAGGTGTTGATCGCCGAGTCCCCCGCGCTGCCCAGTGCGGCCGAGAGCACCCGCAACGAGTGCAGTGCCAGGACACCGGCGGCGTCGGAGAGCAGGCCGGGCTCATCGGGGGCGATCACCGTCACCACGAAGGTGTGCTTGCCGTCACCGGGCGCGAGGGTGACGTGCACGCCGCCTGCCCTGGCCTTGTCCAGGAGCTCCGGGTCGATCGGTTCCGGTTGTGGCAGCGGCTCGCCCGCCATGACGAGCCGGCAGCGGCGCACCAGCTCGCCGATCAGCGAGGCCTTCCAATCGCCCCATACTCCGGGGCCGGTCGCCATCGAGTCGGCCTCGGCGAGCGCGTGCAGCAGTTCGAGCAGGCCGACGTCACCACCGAGCGCGTCGGCGACGTGCTGCACGGTCGCCGGGTCGTCGAGGTCGCGCCGGGTCGCGGTGTCGGGCAGAAGCAGGTGGTGGCGCACGATCGCGCTGAGGGTGCGCACATCCGAAGGCCACATTCCGAGCCTGCGGCCGATATGGGTGGCCAGCTCGGCGCCGACGATGCTGTGGTCGCCCTGCCGCCCCTTGCCGATGTCGTGGAGCAGCGCGCCGAGCGCGAGCAGGTCGGGCCGGGCGACCCTGGTGCTCAGGCTGCTCGCGTAGGCGACCGTCTCCATCAGGTGCCGATCGACGGTCCAGGTGTGCATCGCATCGCGCGGCGGCAGATCGCGGACCGCACCCCATTCGGGAAAGAGCCTGCCCCACAATCCGGTTCGATCGAGCGCCTCGACCGCGTCGATGCTGCCGCGGCCCGCGCCGAGCAGGACGAGCAGATCGTTGAGCGCGTCCTTGGGCCACGGTTCGCGCAGTTCGGGCGCGTCCTCGGACAACCGGTTGAGCGTGGTCGCCGACATCGGCAGCCCGGTCTGCGCCGACGCCGCCGCGACGCGCAGGATCAGCCCGGGATCACGCTGCGGGCGGGCGTCTCTGGCGAGCACGACCTCGCCGGAGTGCTCGACCACCCCCTCATCGAGTGGTCGGCGCACCGGCATGCGGCGCAGTCTGGCCAGGCCGCGCCGCGGTAACGCGTTGGCGGCCGTGCGCAGACCGACGTCGCACGAATAGCTCACCGTACGCGCCGAATCGGTCAATGTCCGGGCGAGATCGAAGCGATCGCCGATGCGCAGCGCGGCGCCGATCTCGTCGGCGTCCTGGGCGCGCAGCTGATCGCGGGCCCGGCCTGCGACGCGGTGCAGTTCGGTGCGCACATCGAGGAGCCTGCGGTGTGCCTGTTTCAGGCCGCCGCCGGGGACCTCGGGGCCCAGTCCCGGCATGGCGTCGGTCAATTGGGCGATCGAGAGCGCGTCGAGCAGCTGGATATCGCGCAGCCCGCCGCGACCGTTCTTGAGATCGGGTTCGGCGCGATGGGCGATCTCGCCGCTGCGCTGCCAGCGCGCGGTGGTCTGGGCGATCAGATCGTCGAAGCGGGACCGGATACCGGTGCGCCATTCCCGGCGCACGCCACCGATGAGCAGATTGCTGAGGTCTTGGTCGCCGACGATGTGGCGCGCCTCCAGCAGGCCGAGCGCGGCGATCATGTCGTCGGCGGCCACCCGCAGCGCCTGCGGCACGGTGCGCACGCTGTGGTCGAGCTTGATGTGGGCGTCCCACAGCGGATACCAGAGTTGATCGGCGACCTCCGAGATCACCTTGGGGTCGACGTCGTCGTGCAGCAGCACGAGGTCGAGATCGGAGTAGGGCAGCATCTCGCGGCGGCCGAGTCCACCCACCGCGACGAGCGAGAGGCCGCTGTCGGCGGTGATGCCGAGTTCGTTGCCCTTACTGGTGAGCCACAGTTCGAACAGGTCGACCAAGGCCTCGCGCAGCGATTCCGGATCGAGCCGCGGATTGCGGGTGCCCGCTCCGTCGAGCAGTTGCGCCCTGGCCTTGACCAGGTCCGCCGCTCCGTTGTTCTGAATACCACCGTTCCGCTGTGCCACAGCCCACACCACCATTTCATGCGGGCGGCCCCGCCCCGACCGGATCAGTCTCACCGGTGGGAGCGGGGCCGCCGCTCGATCGATTTATCGTGCGTGCCCTACCGAATTACAGTGCGTCGCTTCCGCGTTCGCCGGTACGGACGCGGATGATGGTGTCCACCGGGGTCACCCACACCTTGCCGTCACCGATCTTGCCGGTGCGCGAGGCTTCGACGATCACCTCGACGACCTTCTCGACCGACGCATCGTCCACGACGACCTCGACCCGGACCTTGGGCACGAAGTCCACCGAATACTCAGCACCGCGGTAAACCTCGGTGTGGCCCTTCTGCCGGCCGTATCCCTGGACTTCGCTGACGGTCATGCCGAGCACGCCTGCCTGTTCCAGCCCGGACTTCACATCTTCGAGCGTGAACGGTTTGACGATTGCCGTAACCAGTTTCATGTTCGTCATGCCTCCTTGACGAGCGTGCGTGCCGTGCCACCCACAGCAGCGAAATCGTAAGCGGTTTCCGCGTGCTCGGACTCATCCAGGCCCGCAGACTCGGATTCTTCACTGGCGCGCAGGCCGATCGTGAACTTGATCGCGTACGCGATGACGGCCGTGGCGACCAGCGAGTAGGCGAGAACGGCGAAGGCACCGACGGCCTGCAGCTTCAACTGCTCGACCCCACCACCGTAGAACAGTCCATCGACACCCGCGGGAGCTTCGCTGGTAGCGACGAGTCCGACGATCAGCGTGCCGACCAGACCACCGACGAGGTGCACACCGACGACGTCGAGCGAGTCGTCGAAGCCGAAGCGGAACTTCAGGCCGACGGCCAGGGCGCACAGCGCACCGGAGACGACACCGACAGCCAGGGCGCCGACCACGTTGACCGAGGAACAGGCCGGGGTGATCGCGACCAGACCGGCGACGATGCCCGAGGCAGCGCCGAGCGAGGTCGGGTGACCGTCGCGGATCTTCTCCACGAGCAGCCAGGCGATCATGGCGGCGGCGGTGGCGATCGTGGTGGTGAGGAAGGTGGCACCCGCGACACCGTTGGCGCTCAGCGCCGAACCCGCGTTGAAGCCGTACCAGCCGAACCACAGCAGACCGGCGCCGAGCATCACGAACGGCAGGTTGTGCGGGCGGAACGGCGTCTTCGGCCAGCCCTTGCGCTTGCCCAGGATCAGGCAGAGCACCAGACCGGCGGCACCGGCGTTGATGTGGACCGCGGTACCACCGGCGAAGTCGATCGCCTTGAGGTTGTTGGCGATCCAGCCGCCGTTCTCACCGGTGTAGCCGCTGAAGGCGAACACCCAGTGCGCGACGGGGAAGTAGACGACCGTGGCCCAGATTCCGGCAAATACGAGCCACGACCCGAACTTCAAGCGGTCGGCGACCGCGCCCGAGATGAGTGCGACCGTGATGATCGCGAACATGAGCTGGAAGGCGACGAACACCGAGAGCGGGATCGTGCCGAACAGCGGGATGGCGGCGGGGGCCGCGGGGTCGGTAGTCGCTAGATAGTCGCCGCCCAGGACGCCCTTGAGGCCGAAGTACTGGAGCGGGTCACCGACCAGCTTGCCCTTGTCCTCGCCGAACGCCATCGAGAAGCCGTATAGACACCACAGGATGGTGATCAGGCCCATCGCGGAGACGCTCATCATGATCATGTTCAGCACGTTCTTGCCACGGACCATACCGCCGTAGAAGAACGCCAGACCCGGCGTCATCAACAGCACGAGGGCCGCTGACGCCAGCATCCAGGCGGTGTCACCGGCGTCCGGTGCGCCGATCAGTGGAAATGCCACCTTGTGTTCCTCCTCATCTCGGGCCCTGCCGATGACGGCAAAAGGACCTGTACAGAAGGGTCGCCACTCGGTGTTTCATCCGTTGAGCTGTGGTGTTTCACCTGAGTGAACGGATAGCGCTGTTGTGTTGCATCCACGTTTCGCGTGGTTGGCACGAGCCTGTCAGCTCACGGTGAGGTTGGTACGGATGTGCGATTCGCCGCGAGTTCGCGCGGCGATTCCCCACACCACCACTGTCCGGAAACAGTGATGTCAGCCCGGGAAAACAGCGATGCCCGCCCGATCGCTGGATCGGGCGGGCATCGGCGGGACCGTTACGCGGTACCCCCGAGCAGCGCGTCGACGAACGCGCCCGGCTCGAACGGCGCCAGGTCGTCGGCGCCCTCGCCGAGGCCGACGAGCTTCACCGGCACACCCAGTTCGTGCTGCACCTGGAACACGATGCCGCCCTTGGCGGTGCCGTCGAGCTTGGTGAGGACCACGCCGGTGATGTCGACGACGTCGGCGAACACCCGGGCCTGCATCAGGCCGTTCTGGCCGACGGTCGCGTCGAGGACCAGCAGCACCTCGTCGACCTCGCCCTTCTTCTCCACGACCCGCTTGACCTTGCCCAGCTCGTCCATCAGGCCGGTCTTGGTGTGCAGGCGGCCCGCGGTGTCGACGAGGACCGCGTCGACTCCCCGGTCGATGCCCGCGGTGACCGCGTCGAAGGCGACGGCGGCCGGGTCGGCGGCCTCTTTACCGCGCACGGTCTCGGCGCCCACCCGTTCGCCCCAGGTCTGTAGCTGATCGGCGGCGGCGGCGCGGAAGGTGTCGGCGGCGCCGAGCAGCACCCGGCGTCCGTCGGCGACGAGCACGCGGGCCAGTTTGCCGGTGGTGGTGGTCTTACCGGTGCCGTTGACGCCGACCACGAGCAGGATCGCGGGCTTGTCGCCGTGCGGGAGGGCGTGGATGGAACGGTCGAGCTCGGGACGCAGCGCCTCGATGAGCACGTCACGCAGGGCGGCGCGAGCCTGTTCGGGAGTGCGCACGCTGCGCGAAGCCATCTCCTCGCGCAGGCGTTCGACGATCTTGGCGGTGCTCGCGGTGCCGATATCGGCCAGCACCAGGGTGTCTTCGATCTCTTCCCAGGAGTCCTCGTCGAGGTCGCCGCCGCCGAGCAGGCCGAGCAGGCTCTTGCCGACCGCGTTCTGGGAACGGGCTAGGCGACCGCGCAGTCGGACGAGGCGGCCGGTGGTGGGGTCGATCTCGTCGATCGCGGTGGTGGTGGCGTCGACTTCGGCCGGGGCGGTCTCGGCCGGGGCGGGTGCGGTCTCGGTGGCCGGTGCGGCGGGAGCCTCGGTCGAGGATGTATCCGCGGGCTCGACTTCGGTAACAGCCGGGTCGGTCGGCGCGGTCTTCGCGGGGGCCGTGTCCGCGGTCTCGGTGTCAGGCTCGGCAGGTGCGACCGTGTCGAGGGCGGACGCGTCGTCGGGGACGACCACGGGCTCGTCGACGGCGACATCGCCCTCGGGCAGCGGAACATCGGTGATCCCGCGGCGCGGGGCGTCACGCGGGACCGCGGCGTCGTCGCCGACGTGCGGTTGACCATCGGTATCGGTGCGTTCGGGAACGGGTTCGGGCTTCGGCACGGTCGCCGTCGAGCCGCCCTGGCTGAAGCTGAATCCACCGGACGCGGTGTAACCACCGGAGCGGTCCGTCAACTCCTTGTCCGGCTCGGGCGGGGCCAGCGAAATCTGGCGTCGCTTGTACAGGACGAAACCCGCGACGAGCGCCACCAACAGGACGGCGGCGATCGCGGCGATCAGGATCCACGCTTGCGAACTCACCCGGCGAGTCTATTCGGGCGGGGAGTTGCCGCACGTCGGCGGCGTCTGCGCGGCGGGTCGGCGGCCCGATCGCGGGCCTGTAGCCGTATGGCGGAAACACTACAGATTCGTTGTCCTGCGGAACTTCTGGCGGTTGCCCCATAGGATCGGCGGAGTGACCGATCGAAACGTGCTTGGGGGGCCGCTGGAAGAGTGCGGCACCGATCCTCTCACGGGCTTCTACCGGGACGGCTGCTGCAGCACCGGTCCGGAGGATCTCGGCAGCCACACCGTGTGCACCGTCGTGACGGCGGAATTCCTGGAGCATCAGGCCTCCATCGGCAACGACCTCAGCACCCCACGCCCAGAGAACAACTTCCCCGGGCTGCAACCGGGCGACCGCTGGTGTGTGGTGGCGGTCCGCTGGTTGCACGCCCACGAGGACGGCGTAGCCGCACCCGTGGTGCTGGCCGCGACCCATGAGAACGCGCTGGAGGTCATCTCCATGGACATCCTGCGCAAATATGCCGTAGACGTCCCCGACGACGTCAGCGACCTGCTGTAAGGGGCCGCGACCCGTTGCGGAGGCGGTGGGCCTTCTGGCGGCAGGCCGGGGAGCAGTAGCGGGCCGGCCTGCCGGTGGCCGGTTTCCGGACGGGTGCGCCGCAGACGGCGCAGGGTGCGGAAGTTTCGTTACCTTCCGCCTTTTCGTTACGGTTCATTGTCGGATGTTCCGTTACGGGTGACGGGTGAGCGCGCAGGGCGTCGAGGATGAGCGCGACGGCCGGGGCGAGTGGGTCCCGGGCGCGGCGATGTCGTTGGATCGCAACGCATCCGGTGAAGATGTCCAGCACATCGGTGACGACCACGTCGCGCCGGACCGCGCCCTGACGTTGAGCCGAGGCCAGCAGCGCGCCCAGTGCGCGATGGAAGCGGTTGCCCGCTCCGCGCAGCAGGGCACGCGGCCAGCCGTCGTCGGATTGCACCAGGTCACAGAGGTCCTTGTTGCCGGGTGTGGTCACGATGACGTGGGTGCACACGGCGAAGAAGGCCGCGCCCGGATCCGGATCGGTGAGGTGGTCGGCGGCCAGCGCCGCCAGCCGGTCGACGCGCTGTTGCATAACCGCTTCCAGCAGATCGGTTTTCGTGGGGAAATGCCGGTGGACGGTGCCCGCGCCGACACCGGCGCGGCGGGCCACCTCGGCCAGCGAGACGGTGGCGCCGCGTTCGGCGAGCGCACGCTGCGCGGCAGCCAGGATCAGCGCGCGATTGCGGCGCGCGTCGGACCGGATCGCCGGTTCCACGCCGTCCTCATCCGTCATTTCGTTACGCCTTTCCTGCTCCGGACCTGGCCAACCGGGTGCGACCACCCGTACCGTCCGGAATACGGGTCGACCGACCCGATTGTAGGCACACGATCGATCACGAAACGGAGCTCCTCCGCAATGACGTCAGCACTTCCCGTTCTGATCACCGGCGCGACGGGCAAGCAGGGTGGCGCCACCGCCCACAGATTGCTCGCCGAAGGCCACCCGGTTCGCGCGCTGGTGCGCGACCCCGACTCCCCCGCCGCCCGCGCACTGGCCGATGCCGGCGCCGAACTGACGGTCGGCGACTTCGACGACGCGGCGTCCCTGCGGGTGGCGGCGACCGGAACCCGAGCCGTATTTCTCGTTCCCCCAGCCGATTACCGCGTCGAGGGTTGGGGCGAGGACACCGAGGCCCGCCGCGGTATCGCCATGATCGACGCGGCCCGCGCCGCCGGTGCCGAACAGATCGTGTTCACCGGCGTCGCGACGATGGGCGATGCGAAATCATGGGGCCAGCAGGGCAAACGGCAGATCGAAGAGGCTCTCGCCGCGTCCGGTCTGCGCTACACGGTGTTGCGCCCTGTGCGGTTCATGGAGAACTACCTTCTGCACGGCTCCCCTGTCGACGGTATCCGCGACGGCGGCGAACACCCGCACCTGTTCCCCGCCGATCGCCCGCTCCAGATGATCGCGATCGATGACATCGCCGCGTTCGCCGCCCTGGCCTTCGCCGACCCCGCGGGCTGGCACGCCCGTACTCTCGAACTCGCGGGCGATGCCGTCACTCCGGTCGACGCGGCCGCCACTATCGGCTCCGCCATCGGCCGCCCCGTCCACTACCGCGAGGTCACCGAGGAGGAAGCCGACGCGATCGGCCCCCAGCTCGGCAACACCTGGCGGCTGATCCGCGACACCGGCGGCTGGCACGCCGACATCCCCGCCTTGCGCGCCTTGTACCCAGAGCTGACCTCCCTGCGGGATTGGCTCGCCCGCGGCGGCACAGCGCGGATCATCGACCGGATCGACTCCGCGGTCCCGGCGACCCGGTTCGGCTGAGAATCCGTCCGGCCGCGCGAGCGCCGACCTCAGGCAGAGGCCGGGACCGGGTCGGGGTCGGTGACCTCGGCTCGGTTCAGCCGCTGGGAGATGACCTGGGTGATGCCGTCGCCGCGCATGCTCACGCCGTAGAGGGCGTCGGCGATCTCCATGGTCGGCTTCTGGTGGGTGATGACGATCAGCTGGCTCTTCTCCCGCAGCTGCTCGAACAGGCCGATGAGGCGGCGCAGGTTGGTGTCGTCCAGGGCCGCCTCGACCTCGTCCATCACATAGAACGGGGAGGGGCGAGCGCGGAAGATGGCGACCAGCAACGCGACCGCGGTGAGCGACTTCTCGCCACCGGAGAGCAGCGAGAGGCGCTTCACCTTCTTGCCGGGCGGGCGCGCCTCGACCTCGATGCCGGTGGTGAGCATGTCCGACGGGTCGGTGAGCACCAGCCTGCCCTCGCCGCCGGGGAACAGTTTTCCGAAGACGCCGACGAATTCGCGTTCCACATCGGCGTAGGCCTCGGTGAACACCTGGAGGATGCGGGCGTCGACTTCGGCGACCACGTCGAGCAGGTCCTTGCGCGCGTTCTTGACGTCCTCCAGCTGGGTGGCCAGGAAGGTGTAGCGCTCTTCCAGGGCCGCGAACTCTTCCAGCGCAAGGGGATTGACCTTGCCGAGGGTGGTGAGGTCCTTCTCGGCGCGTTTGGCGCGGCGCTCCTGGGTCGGCCGGTCGTAGGGCATCGGCTGCGGCACGCTGACCTGCTCGCCGCGCTCCTTGGCCTCCTCGTACTCGTGCAGCTCCAGCGCCGAGGGCGGCAACGGCACGTCCGGCCCGTATTCGGCGACGAGGTCGGCGAGCGCGATGCCGAACTGTTCGGAGATCGTCGTCTCCAGCTGTTCGATGCGCAGTGCCGCTTGGGCTTTGGCGACTTCGTCGCGGTGCACGGCGTCGGTGAGCTGGGTCAGCTGGGTGTTCAGCGCGCGTGCGCGTTCCTTCACCTGTTCCAGCGCGGCCGCGCATTCGCCACGGCGACGGACCAATTCGTCACGCCGTGCCGCGGCGGCGGCCACGACCTGCTCGAGCTCGTTCTTGATCTCTGTACCCGATTCGGCGACGGCTGCGGCGACAGCGGCAGCCTGGCGCCGAGCGGCCTGCGCGCGTTCGGCGCGAGCTCTGGCCTCCCGCTCCCCACGGGCCGCCCTGCGCAGCGCATCCGCTTTGCCGCGAACAGATTCCGCGCGCTCCTCCGAGGTGCGCACCGACAGTCGGGCCTCGACCTCCATGGTCCGGGCCTCGGCGAGCGCGGCGGCGGCTTCCTCACGGGCATAGCCCGCGGTCTCGGTGCTCGCGGCGCCGTAACTGTCGTCGCTGCCGTCGTGTTCGATCTCGGCGTGCCGCAGCCGGTCCTCGAGTTCGGCGAGCGAGGCGAGCGACTTCTCCCGCGCCGCTTCGGCTTCCGCGCGCTGGGTGGAAAGCCGCTCCCCCTCGGTCTGCGCCGCACGGGCGTTCTGCCCGACCCGGGCGAGCCGGTCGTAGATCGCCAGCAGCGCCTGATCGGATTCGTGCAGCGCCATCAGCGCGTGGTCGGCGGCGTCCTTGCGGTCGGTCTGTTCGGCCAGCGCGCCGGCCAGCGCGGCCTCCAGCTCCTCGGCCCGCCGTTGCGCGGCCGCCAATTCCGCAGTGGCGGTGTCGATATCGGCCTGGACCTCGAGCTGGCTCGGCATCCGTTCCGAACCGCCGACGATCCAGCCCGCACCGGCCAGATCGCCGTCACGGGTGACCACCCGCAGTTCCGGGCGCAGGGCGACGAGCTCGGTGGCGGTCGCCAGATCGTCGACGACCACCACGTCGGCAGTGAGCGCGGCCAGCGCGGGGCGCACCTGCTCGTCGCCTTCGAGCACGTCGGCGAGCCACTGCGCACCGGCGGGCAACGCGGAACGCTCGGCCGATATCGCCGCGTCGGTGGCGAAGACGAACGCCACCCGGCCACCGTCACCGCTGCGCAGTTCCCGCACCGCCGAGTCGGCGGTGGTCGCGGTATCGGCGGTGATGGCATCGGCGAGCGGACCGAGCAGCGCGGCCACCGCGGCCTCGAACCCGGACTGCACGCGCAACAGGCCCGACAGCCGTCCGCCCAGCCCGCTCACCCCGTGTTCGAGCAGCCAGGCCGCGCCGTCCTTGCGGGCCAGGTTCATCCCGAGCGCTTCGATGCGGGCACCGAGCCGGGCGACCAGCTTGCTCGCCTCCCGGTCGAGTTCCCGCAGTTCCCGCACGCGCTCGTCGGCCAGTTCCTGGGCGGCGACGGCGTGTTCGTGCTGGGCGTCCAGACCCTTCTCGCCCGCGTCGAGTTCACCGAGTTCGTCCTGCACCGAGTCGTATTCGACCTGCGCGGTCTCACCGCGGTGCCGGGCGTCGGCGATGGCCACGGACAGCCGCGCGATCTCGGCGTCCACGGACTGGGCGCGGGTGCGCAACGTGTCGACCTGGCCCGACAGCCGGGCCAGCCCTTCGCGCCGGTCGGCGATCGCGCGCACGGCGGCCAGGTGCGCCTGCTCGGCGGCCTTGGCGGCGTGTTCCCGCTCGGCGAGGGCTTCGCGGGCGGCTTCGAGGGTCTCGGTGGCCATCTCGACCGCGTACCGCAGTTCGGCCTCTTCGGCTTCGATCCGGTCGGCCTCGGCTTCGAGCTGGTCCGGGTCGCGTCCGGTGCCGACCGGCGCCTCGGTGTGCAGATGCCGGGCCCGGTCGCTGGCGATGCGGATGGTGGCGTTGACCCGTTCGGTCAGCGCCGAGAGCTGGAACCAGGTCTGCGCGGCGGCCTCGGCGCTGGGGCTCAGCCGCGACAGCTGGAACTCCTGCTGTGCCAGTGCGGCGTTGGCGGCGTCGAGTTCGGTCTGCACGTTGATCTGCTGTTCGCGGGCGTAGGCCTCTTTGCTGAGCTGGGATTCCAGCTCGCCGCGGCGGGTGACCAGGTCGTCGGCGGCCAATCGCAGCCGGGCGTCGCGCAGGTCGGCCTGCACGGTCTGCGCGCGGCGGGCGACCTCGGCCTGGCGGCTGAGCGGCTTGAGCTGGCGGCGCAGTTCGGTGGTGAGATCGGTGAGCCGGGCGAGGTTGGCCTGCATCGCGTCGAGCTTGCGGACCGCCTTCTCCTTGCGCCTGCGGTGCTTGAGCACGCCCGCGGCCTCTTCGACGAACGCGCGCCGATCCTCCGGTCGCGATTCCAGGATCGCCGACAGCCTGCCCTGACCCACGATGACGTGCATCTCGCGCCCGATACCCGAGTCCGACAGCAGTTCCTGCACATCCATCAGCCGGCACGTGCTGCCGTTGATCTCGTACTCGCCCGCGCCGTCGCGGAACATCCGCCGGGTGATCGACACCTCGGCGTAGTCGATGGGCAGCGCGCCGTCGGAGTTGTCGATGGTCAGTGTCACCTCGGCACGCCCGAGCGGAGCCCGCCCGACGGTCCCGGCGAAGATGACGTCCTGCATCTTCCCGCCCCGCAACGCTTTGGCACCCTGCTCGCCCATCACCCACGACAGCGCGTCCACGACATTGGATTTGCCGGACCCGTTCGGCCCGACGACGCAGGTGATGCCCGGTTCGAAGCGCAAAGTGGTCGCAGACGCGAAGGACTTGAAACCCTTCAACGTCAAGCTCTTCAGATGCAAGAGAACTCGTCCGCCTCTCCGCGACTCAGGCCAGACCTAGGTGCGTGCAGGCATCGCACGCGGCCAGCGGTGATGGGGGTGACTCGGGCAGCCGGTTCCCGACGAGTTACCCATGTGCTCGCGAAAGCCTAGCGGACGTAGCGGCAGGTTTGCGGTCAGTGCGGGTTGATGTGCTTCATCTGCTTCTGCAGCTGACGGATATGGGTTGCGGTACCAGGGCTCGCTTCCCAGCCGGTGATCACGCGGAAGACCAGGACCGCGCCCCACGGGCCGATCACCCACATCGGCCAGAAGTAGGTGAGCTCGCCCGCGGTGAGCGAGATCAGACCCCAGATGACCAGCACGATCACGCTGACGCCGAGCCAGCTGCCCGCCTCGATGCGCTGCCAGATCGGGAAGCGCGTGCCGGGCGCGCGTTCGACCGGTGCGTCCGCTTGCTGCTGTTTCGTCAGCGCGGGCAGGTCGGACAGGACGACGGCGAGTTCGTCGCGCGTGGTGGTCGCGTAGACCTTGGCCACGCGCAGATCGTATTCGCCCAGGTCGAGCCTGCCGTCGGCCAGATGCGTGCCCAGCTGGGCGACGATCGCGTTGCGTTCGGCGTCGGACGCGCGCGTACCCGGGGTGATATCCATGCCGACGTCCTCTCGGTCACATCCACGGTGGAGTGCTGGTTCCAGCGTCCACCCTCCACAGTGCGATGTCAACCGCTCACACTCGCTCAGAGAATGGCGAAGGCCACCACGAGACCCAGCGCGAAGTGCGCGGCGGCGACGACGAGAACCTCGGGGGTGTAGGTCTCGGCGTGCAGCGTGCGGCCGATGTCGATGCCGGTGACCTTCTCGATCACCCGGACCGAGATCACCTGCGCGATGATGCCGACCAGGCCGTACACGATGGCCGCGATCAGCCCTTCCGACAGCTTGCCGCTGCCGCCGGTGGCCAGCACCGCGAACACGACGATGAACGCCATGCTGATCATCCCGGCCGCCGAGACGATGATCGCGTTCGGCTTACCCGCCACCACCAGGTCGCGCAGCTTGCCGGGCGTGGTCAGGTCGATGGCGAAGAAGCCGATCAGCATGAGGACGAGGCCGATCAGGCAGTACAGGATGATGGCGCCGACGCCTTCACCGAGCGCACTCCAATAACCCGATTCCAGGGCGAGGGCGGTCATCGTGGTCCTTTCGAACAATGTTGTGAGGTCAGGTGTCAGTCGACGATGCGGTGCGGCACGAACGCGGCGCCGTCATCGGTGATCAGGCCGGCGGTCTCCCGAATGCCGAGCCCCGCCGCGGTGTCACCCACGACCCAGGCGCCGAGCACCGGACGCATCCCGTCGAATTCCGGTAGCGGGTCGAGCAATTGGTAGACGAAACCCTCGGCGCCGTAGACGCCGCCGGTCGCGGTCTCCATACCGGGGCCGACGATGGTCATGTTCGCGCCCTCGCGGCCGAGCTTGGGTTTGCGGATGTATTCGGTGAGCTCGTGCGGGTCGTCGAGGTAGGCGGGCAACAGGTTGGGGTGGCCGGGATACATCTCCCACAGGATCGCCAGGATCGCCTTGTTGCTCAGCAACGTGGTCCACAGCGGTTCGATCCACTCGGTCGCGGGCAGGCTGCCGACCACGCGCTTGCCGAAGTCGTCGTCGAGGATCCACTCCCACGGATACAGCTTGAAGATCGCCTCGATCGGCGCCTCGGCCAGATCGACGAACCGGTTCAGCTCGGTATCGAAACCGACTTCCTCGATCGGCAGCGCGACCGTGTCGAAACCGGCTTCGGCCGCCGTCTCCTGCATGTAGGCGGTGGTGACGTTGTCCTCGCCGGTCGCGTCGGCGCCCGACCAGGTGAAGTGCAGTTCGGTACCGGGCAGCACGCCGCGCAGTTCGGTCCAGCGCTCCACCAGCTTCTCGTGCAGCGAATTCCATTGGTCGCCGCCGGGGTACACCTGCTGCAACCAGTGCCACTGGATGATCGCGGCCTCGAGCAGCGAGGTGGGGGTGTCGGCGTTGTACTCCAGCAGTTTGGCCGGGCGGCGCGCGTCGTAGCGCAGGTCGAAGCGGCCGTACACGTAAGGGTCGCTGCGACGCCATGATTCGGCGATCGGGCCCCACGTCCATTCCGGCAGACCGAAATCGGCGAAGCGCTCGGTGAGGACCACGTGTTCGACGGCGTGCAGGCACATCGATTGCAGCAGTTCCACATCGGCTTCCAGCGCGAGGATCTCGTCCATCGAGAACTCGTAGTGCACCGACTCGTCCCAGTACGGGCGCGGCTGACCGCTGGCATCGCGCCCCGGCGCGCCGTAGACGAGTCCCTGCTTCTCGATGATCTGCTGCCAGTCCCGGCGTAGTGTGCTCTTGTTGCGCCGCATCTACGACCCACTCCCGCCGGTCGACTTGCTGCCGAGTCCGCCGCGCTGCACCGTGGTGCCGCTCTTGGTCGTGATCTGGGCATTGCGCGGCTTCACCGAGGTGCCGCCCGTGGGTGGCTTACCGATCGTCGGTGTGCCGCCGTAGTGGTAGCGATACTGCGGCCAGCCCAGAATCAGCAGTCCGCCGCCGTGGCCGCCGCTGGAGCTGTCACTGCGGAAATTGGTCTTGCCGTCGCCGCACTTGTCGTCGGGGACAACGACTTCCTGCCCGTTCTCGTCGATCTGCACGCACGAGGCCGTCACCTGGTCGGGTGCGGTGATCGCCCGGTAGGCGAGGTAACCGCCGCCGACGAGCGCGGCGACGCCCACGATGGCGACACCGCCGATCATCACGCGTTTACGGTTGCGCCGCTTCTCCTCGGCCGCCGCGGCTGCTGCCCGCTCGGCCTCTTCGGCTTGCCTGCGGGCCTTGTCCCTGGCGCGGGCCTCGCCGACCGTCGGCGGACGCGGCTGGGTGACGCCGGGTTCCTGCCGCGACATCCGGCCTGGTTGCGGCTGGCCGACGGGATGCCCGCCAGTGCCGAAAGCAGGCGGCGTCGCCCCTGCGCCGCGCTCGGACGGGGTCGAACCCGCATCCGGTGCGGACCATCCCGCGCCGGGATCGGGTGGCGTCCACGGGGACCTGCCCGGCTCGCCGTTCGAGGGTTGTTCCGGTCGATCGGGCGGTCCGGGGTTCTGTGTGCTCACCGCTGCCGCCCCCTAGCCCCCGAAGTCACCACTAGCGCTCCTCGAATCCGGTCAGGTCGCCCCGCGCGGGCTCCCAGCTTTCCACAACCAGGTCCACCCGCCCAGGAGCACGCCCGGACAGACCATGTGTCGCGTGCCCGATGGCGCGAGAGCTATCGGGCGCTTCGCCGGACCGTAGCAGTTCCAGCAATTTCTCGCCCGCCGTTCGTGGCCCTTCGGCGACAACGTGGACGCGACCGTCGCGATGGTTGCGCGCGTAGCCGACCAGGCCGAGTTCCAGTGCGCGCGACCGCGTCCACCACCGGAATCCCACGCCCTGCACGTACCCGTGCACCCACGCGCTCAGCCGAACCGGCTCCTCGCTCATGCGTCGATGTTGAACGTCAACGTCACCTTGGTGCCCGCTTTGAGCGTGCGACCCACGGTGCACACCTTGTCGACGGCACGCTGCACGGTGACCAGTAGTCGTTCGCGGGCGGCCTCGTCGAGTTCGGACAGATCCAGTTCGAGGACCTCGTCGAGCTGCGGGTAGAGCTCGTTCTCCCGGTCGGCGTCACCGGAGACGCGGATGGTGGCGTCGAACTCGTCGCCGAGACGACGCGACAACGGCAGGTCGGAGCTGAGCCCGGTGCACCCGGCGAGGGCGATCTTGAGCAGTTCACCGGGAGTGAAGGCACCGGGAACACCCTGGGAGGCGATCAAGACCTCCGCGCCGCGGTTGCTGCGCCCGGTGTAGGCGCGGGTTCCGGTGCGCTCGACCCACAGTTCGGTCGGGGCATTGTTCACGGGTGCGGTCTGCTCAGCCATGCCTTGATCCTGCCATTCGCTCGAGGACGATCCACGCCTGGGAACGTCCACGCCACTCCCGGCATTCCGGGCACGTGACCGGGCGCACGCTCATTCCTGGAAGCGGTATCCCATCCCCGCCTCGGTGAGCAGATGGCGCGGGTTGGCCGGATCGTCCTCGAGCTTGCGCCGCAACTGCGCGAGGTAGACGCGCAGGTAGTGGGTCTCGGTCGCATAGGCAGGCCCCCACACCTCACGCAGTAATTCCTTGCGCCCCACCAACTTTCCGCGATTGCGCACCAGCATCTCGAGCATGCCCCACTCGGTGGGCGTCAGGTGCACCGGCGCACCCTGCTTGGTGACCTTCTTGGCGACGAGGTCGACGGTGAACGAGTCGGTGACCACCACCGGTTCGGCGGCGTCGGTCGCGCTGGCCCCACGCCGAACCGCCGCCCGCAGCCGAGCCAGCAGTTCGTCCATCCCGAACGGTTTGGTGACATAGTCGTCGGCGCCCGCGTCGAGCGCCTCGACCTTGTCGGCGGAATCCGTGCGCGCCGACAGAACGATCACCGGCGCGGATGTCCACCCGCGCAGTCCGGCCAGCACCTCGATCCCGTCCAGATCCGGCAGGCCCAGATCGAGAATGACGACGTCGGGATGCTTCTCGGCGGCGGCGCGCAAGGCGGCGGCCCCGTTGCCCGCGGTGATCACCTCGTAGCCGCGTACGGACAGGTTGATGCGCAGAGCTCGCACGATCTGCGGCTCGTCATCGACCACCAGCACCTTGACTGTGCTGCCTCCCCGCGTCTTCGAGCCGGACTCACGCGCGTCGTCACGCAGCGTCGGCGGCCGACCGTCCTGCGCGTCGACTGGTTCGCCCGTCCCCGATGAGTTACCCATGTGCTCACTTTCCTCGGGAGTCGGCTTCTGGCACCGCTGCGGGTGTGCCGGACGGTAGGTCGACGAGCATCGTCAGACCACCGCCTGGGGTCGGCTCGGCGTGCACGGTGCCGCTCATCGCTTCGACGAAGCCGCGGACGACTGACAGGCCGAGGCCGACGCCGGTGGTGTTGTCGCGGTCGCCGAGGCGTTGGAAGGGTTCGAACAGTTGCTCCTCGGTGCCCGACGGGACGCCGGGGCCGATGTCGACGACCGCGATCGACACTCGCTCGCCGTCGTGTTCGGCGGTGACCCGCACGGGCGATTCGCGACCGGAATGCCGCAGGGCGTTGTCGATCAGGTTGGCCAGCACGCGTTCGAGCAGGCCGCTGTCGGCGAGCACGGACACCTCACCGACCTCGACCTTCACCCGGTCCATCGCCGCCCGGCGCAGGCCGCGGGTGCCCATGCCGACGCTGACCAGCGCGCGATGCACCGCCTCGTCCATGTACACCTGTCGCAGCTGCGGCGTCACGACGCCGACCGCCAGTCGCGAGGAGTCGAGCAGATTACCCACCAGCGCGGTCAGCTGGTCGACAGACTCCTCGATCGCTTCCAGCAATTCGCCGGTGTCCTCGGCCGAGAATTCGATGTCGTCGCTGCGCAGGCTGGACACGGCCGCTTTCGCACCGGCCAGCGGGGTGCGCAGATCGTGGCTGACCGCCGACAGCAGCGCGCGGCGCAGCCGGTCGGCTTCCAGGAGCGCCGCCGCGGCACTGGCTTCCTCGGCCAACCGAGCCTGACGCACCAGCCCGACCGCCTGGTTGGCGACGGCGTTGAGCACCGGCCGGTCGGTGGAGTCGATCGACCGCCCGGCCAGCAGCAAATGGCTCTGCGCGTCTCCAGCTTCGATGACGGTCTCGGCATCGGCCGGACGCGTCGGTGGGTCTGTACCGACCGCGGCGACGATCTGATCCCCGCACCGCACGCTCACCGCGCGCTGGCCATAGGTTTCGCGAACCTGCTCGAGCAGGTTGGGCAGGTCGGCGCCGTGCAGCACGGATCCCGCGAACATCGTCAGCAGCTCCGCTTCCCGCGATGCCTTGCGCGCCTGCAGTGTTCGCTTGGCCGCGACGTCGACCAGCGCCGCCACAGCCACCGCGACGATGAGCAGCACGACCACGGTGACGAAGTTGTCCGGCTCGGCGATGGTGAAGCTGAAGCGCGGGTCGGTGAAGTACCAGTTCAGCAGCAACCCCGACAGCAACGCCGACAAACCGGCGGGGACGACACCGCCGAACAGCGCGACCGCGACCACCCCGACGAAGAACATCGCGCTGAGCCCGCCCAGCTGCAACCACCCGTCGAGGAACACCCCGCAGATCACGCTCACCAGGACCGGCACGACCACGGCCGCGAGCCACGCGCTCACCGGCCGCCGCGGACGCAGCCAATGCCTGCGCACCCCGCGGCCGGCCTCCTCGTGGGTCACCATGTGCACATCGATCTTGCCCGAGCGCTGCACCACGGTGGAGCCGATGCCCTCGTCGAGCATTCGCGCCCAGCGCGAGCGTCGCGAGGTGCCGAGCACCAGCTGGGTGGCGTTGACCTCACGCGCGAAATCGAGCAGCGCGGAAGGCACGTCGTCACCGGTCACTGTGTGCAGCGAGGCGCCGAGACCGGCGGCGAGATCGCGCAGCTTGGTCATCCGCTCGGTCGACACCCCGACCAGCCCGTCGCCGCGCACCACGTGCAAGACGACCAGGTCGGCACTGGACTTGGACGCTATCCGCCCGGCCCGGCGCACCACCGTCTCCGATTCGGGACCACCGGTGACCGCGACGACGACGCGCTCGCGCGCCTCCCACAACTCGGTGATCTTGTGGTCGGCCCGGTATCTGGCCAGCGCCGCGTCGACCTGGTCGGCCAGCCACAGCAGCGCCAGTTCGCGCAGCGCCGTGAGATTGCCGGGGCGGAAATAGTTGCGCAGCGCCGCGTCGACCTTGTCGGCGGCGTAGACATTGCCGTGGGAAAGCCTGCGCCGCAACGCCTCCGGTGTCAGGTCGACCAGTTCCACCTGATCGGCGCCGCGCACCACCGCGTCGGGCACCGTCTCGCGCTGCTCGATGCCCGTGATCTGCTGGACCACATCGTTGAGGCTCTCGAGGTGCTGCACGTTCACCGTGGAGATCACGTCGATACCCGCAGCCAGGAGTTGCTCCACGTCCTGCCAGCGCTTCTCGTGCACGCTGCCCGGTGCGTTCGTGTGCGCCAGCTCGTCGACCAGCACCACCGCGGGCTTGCGCGCGAGCACCGCGTCGACATCGAGTTCGGGTAGCTCGGTCCCTCGATAGGAAACCGTTTTGGGCGGAATGCGCTCGATGCCGTCCAGCAGTTCGGCGGTCTTCTTGCGCCCGTGCGTCTCCACGACGGCCGCCACCACATCGCGGCCGCGTTCGGACCTCCGATGCGCTTCGCCGAGCATGGCGTAGGTCTTGCCCACGCCCGGCGCCGCACCGAGGTAGATGCGCAGTTGTCCGCGTTTCACCGGTCCATCATCGCGTGCCTGCGCGCCGGAACCGGCGGTCGCACCGGCAACACACCGACGCTCACCATCGGTGCGTGCGCGCTGCTGTGCCGACCGAGCACCCGGATCAACAGCAGCGATCCGACGAAACCTCCGATCACCGCAAGGGTCACAACAGACACCGCGATCTCACTTTCCGCGAACTGGGTCCGGCGGCGCCTTTCGCCTGCCGGTACATCACTGTCTACCGCGCCGGAATTCGCCTGATCTCGATCTTTACGGAGTGTTGACGGCTATCGGCCCCGCTTTGACGGCATCCGCACGGCCGCGTGCGTCAACATTCCGCAAAGGCGGCGCCGCAGGGCGCTAAGGAGTCGTAAGGAAACCGCGCCGAGCCCGAAATCGGCGTTTCACTCACCTCGGCGCTTCACCTCGGGGCGTCGAGGAGGTTGGAAATGTCTGTCGTGGTGTTCACGGTGCTCACCGTGGCGATCTTCGCGCTGCTGGGCCTGATCCAGCGGGGGGTGGAGAAGCTGTGATCGCGAACCTTGTCGGTCTGGTCCTGGCCGTTCTCGTCGCCGTCTTCATGGTCGCGGCGTTGCTCTTCCCCGAGAGGTTCTAGGTGAACACGACAACCGCGGGCATCGCCTTCGTGGCGGCCCTGGTGATCACGCTGGCCCTGGTGCATGTACCGCTCGGCGACTACATGTTCCGGGTGTACAACGCCGGCAAGCACTCTCGCGTCGAACGGCTGATCTACCGTGCCATCGGCGCGAAGCCCGAGGTCGAGCAGACCTGGCCGATCTACGCGCGCAGTGTGCTGGCGTTCTCCGCCGTGGGCATCCTGTTCCTGTTCTTCTTCCAGCTGGTCCAGGGCGCGCTGCCGCTGCACCTGAACGACCCGGGCACCGAGATGACCCCGGCGCTGGCGTGGAACACCGCGGTCAGCTTCGTCACCAACACCAACTGGCAGAACTACTCCGGCGAGTCCACCCAGGGACACCTGGTGCAGATGGCCGGTCTGGCCGTGCAGAATTTCGTCTCCGCGGCCGTCGGCATGGCGGTGGCGGTGGCCCTGGTGCGCGGTTTCGCCCGCCGCCACACCGGTGAGCTGGGCAATTTCTGGGTCGACCTGGTGCGCGGCACCCTGCGCATCCTGCTGCCGATCGCGTTCGTCTTCGCGATCGTGCTGGTCGCCGGTGGCGTCATCCAGAACTTCCACCTGCACGATCAGGTCGCCCAGACCGTCGGCGGCGCGCAGCAGACCCTGACCGGTGGTCCGGTCGCGAGCCAGGAGGTCATCAAGGAGCTGGGCACCAACGGTGGCGGCTTCTACAACGCCAACTCCGCGCACCCGTTCGAGAACGCGAGCACGTGGACGAACTTCCTGGAGATCTTCCTGCTCCTGGTGATCGCGTTCTCGTTGCCGCGCACGTTCGGGCGGATGGTCGGCAGCACCAAGCAGGGCTACGCGATCGTGGCGGTGATGGGAACGATCGCCCTGACCAGCATCACGCTGACCAACTTCTTCCAGCTGCGGGCCCATGGCACGGTGCCGACCGCGATCGGGGCGTCGATGGAAGGCGTGGAAACCCGGTTCGGCGTGGCCGATTCGGCCACCTTCGCCGGCGCGACCACCCTCACCTCGACCGGCGCGGTGAACTCGTTCCACGATTCCTACACCAGCCTCGGCGGCATGATGACGATGTTCAACATGCAGCTGGGCGAGGTGGCGCCCGGCGGTGTCGGCTCCGGTCTGTACGGCATGCTGATCCTGGCGGTGATCACGGTGTTCGTGGCCGGTCTGATGGTCGGTCGCACGCCCGAGTACCTCGGCAAGAAGATCACTCCGCGCGAAATCAAGCTGGCCGCTTCCTATTTCCTGGTGAGCCCGCTGATCGTGCTGATCGGCACGTCCGTCGCGATGGCACTGCCGGGGCAGCGGGCGAGCATGCTCAACAGCGGCCCGCACGGACTCTCGGAAGTGCTGTACGCCTTCACCTCCGCGGCCAACAACAATGGTTCGGCCTTCGCCGGCCTCACCGGCAACACCGAGTGGTTCAACACCGCGCTCGGTCTGGCGATGGTGTTCGGGCGGTTCCTGCCGATCATCTTCGTGCTGGCGTTGGCCGGATCGCTGGCACGCCAGGGCACCACTCCCGCGTCGATCGGCACGCTGCCGACGCACCGGCCGCAGTTCGTCGGCATGGTCGTCGGCGTCACGGTGATCCTGGTCGCGCTCACCTTCCTGCCCGCTCTCGCGCTCGGGCCGCTCGCCGAAGGAATCCACTGACATGACAACTCCCACACTCCAACCCACGGTCACGCCGCGGACCAAGGGCGTGCGCAAGGGCGTCCTCGACCCGAAGCTGCTGCTCACCTCATTGCCCGACGCGGTCCGCAAGCTCGACCCACGCACCCTGTGGAAGAACCCGGTCATGCTGATCGTGGAGATCGGCGCGGTGTGGTCGACGATCCTGGCGATCGGCGACCCGACCTTCTTCGCCTGGGCCATCGTCGTCTGGCTGTGGCTCACCGTCGTGTTCGCCAATCTGGCCGAGGCCGTCGCCGAAGGGCGCGGCAAAGCGCAGGCAGACACGCTGCGAAAAGCCAAGACCGACACCGTCGCTCGTCGTCTGGCGGACTGGACACCCGGCGGCCGGATCATCGAAGAGCGCGTCGCCGCCACGGAACTGCGGCGCGGTGACTTCGTGGTCGTGGAGGCCGGTCAGGTCGTCCCCGGCGACGGTGACGTCGTCGAAGGCATCGCGTCCGTCGACGAATCGGCCATCACGGGTGAATCCGCACCGGTCATCCGCGAATCCGGCGGCGATCGCTGCGCGGTCACCGGCGGCACCACGGTGCTCTCGGACCGGATCGTCGTCGAGATCACCCAGGAGCCGGGCGCCAGCTTCATCGACAAGATGATCGCGCTCGTCGAAGGCGCGAGCAGACAGAAGACGCCCAACGAGATCGCGCTCAACATCCTGCTGGCCGCGCTCACGATCATCTTCGTATTCGCGGTGGCGACCCTGCAACCCTTGGCGATCTTCGCCAAGTCGAACAACCCCGGCGTGCCGGACACGTCGGCGCTGGACGCGCACGGGATCACCGGCATCGTGATGGTCTCGCTGCTGGTCTGCCTCATCCCGACCACCATCGGCGCGCTGCTCTCGGCCATCGGCATCGCGGGCATGGACCGCCTCGTGCAACGCAATGTGCTGGCCATGTCCGGTCGCGCGGTCGAAGCGGCGGGCGATGTGAACACCCTGCTGCTCGACAAGACCGGCACCATCACCCTCGGCAACCGGCAAGCCGCCGAATTCATCCCGGTGCCCGGCGTTCTCGACGACGAACTGGCCGACGCGGCACAACTGTCGAGCCTCGCCGACGAAACACCGGAGGGCCGCTCGATCGTCGTGTTCGCCAAGGAGGTGTTCAACAAGCGCGAACGCAGCGCGGGAGAACTGCCGGGCGCGACGTGGATCGAGTTCACCGCACAGACCCGCATGTCCGGTGTCGACCTCGCCGACGGGCACCAGCTGCGCAAGGGCGCGGCCGGCGCTGTCACCGACTGGGTTCGCACCCAGGGTGGTTCGATTCCGAGCGAGGCAGCCGCGATCGTCGACGGCGTCTCCGCCTCCGGTGGCACCCCGCTGATGGTCGGTGAGCTCCGCGACGGCACACCACGACTGCTCGGGGTGATCCATCTCAAAGACGTGGTCAAACACGGCATGCGGGAACGCTTCGACGAGATGCGCCGCATGGGCATCCGCACCGTGATGATCACCGGCGACAACCCGTTGACCGCCAAGGCGATCGCCGACGAGGCGGGTGTGGACGACTTCCTCGCCGAAGCCACGCCGGAGGACAAGCTCGCCCTGATCAAGTCCGAACAGGACGGCGGCCGCCTGGTCGCGATGACCGGCGACGGCACCAACGACGCCCCCGCGCTCGCCCAGGCCGACGTGGGCGTGGCCATGAACACCGGCACCTCGGCCGCCAAAGAGGCGGGCAACATGGTCGATCTGGACTCGGATCCGACCAAGTTGATCGAGATCGTGGAGATCGGCAAGCAGTTGCTGATCACCCGTGGCGCGCTCACCACGTTCTCCATCGCCAACGACATCGCCAAGTACTTCGCGATCATCCCCGCGCTGTTCGTGGCCCTGTTCCCCGGTCTGGACGCACTCAACATCATGCGCCTGGCCAGCCCCCAGTCGGCGATCCTGTCCGCGGTCATCTTCAACGCGATCATCATCGTGGCGCTCATCCCGCTTGCGCTGCGCGGTGTCAACTACCGGGCGAGCAATGCCTCGGCGCTGTTGAGCCGCAACCTGACGATCTACGGCCTCGGCGGCATCATCGCGCCGTTCGCCGGGATCAAGCTCATCGATCTGCTCGTCCAACTTCTCCCCGGGATGGCCTGAAATGCGCATGTCGACCTGGATCCGGCAGCACCTGGCCGCGCTGCGCGCCCTGCTCGTGCTGACCGTGATCACCGGAATCGTCTATCCCGTCGCTGTTTTCGCGATCGCCCAGCTGCCGGGGCTCAACGAGAACGCCGAAGGCTCGCTCCTCGAGCGGGACGGAGAACTGGTGGGCTCCAGCCTGATCGGGCAGTCCTTCACCGATGCCGACGGCAAGGCGATGACGCAGTATTTCCAGAGCCGTCCCTCGGCCGCGGGCGAGGGCTACGACCCACTGTCCACTGCCGCGAGCAATCTCGGCCCGGAGGACATCGTCGACACCGCCGACCGCACCAGCCTGCTCACCACCGTGTGCACCCGGTCGAAGGAGGTCGGCGACCGTGAGGGGGTCGACGGCGCCCGCCGGTTCTGCACGAAAAGTGGTGTGGGCGCCGCGCTCTCGGTGATCGGGCCGCGTGACGCGGACGGTGATGTGTCGCAGCCGGTGCAGGTGGTCAGTGTCAACGAACTCTGCCCCGCGCGACCGTTCCTGACCACCTTCCGCGGTGTCCCCGTGGAGTGCGCGAAGGAGGGCGAGGACTACGCCGTCGGCCGGATCATCCCGATCCTCGGCGACGCACCGGCCGAGGCCACGGTCCCCGCCGACGCGGTCACCGCGAGCGGCAGCGGACTCGACCCGCACATCTCCCCCGAGTACGCGGCCATCCAGGTCGAGCGGGTCGCGAAGGCGCGCGGCATCACCGCCGCCCAGGTGCGCGAACTACTCGCCGCGCACACCGACGGGCGCACGCTCGGATTCCTCGGTGAGCCACGGGTGAACGTCGTCGAACTCAACCTCGATCTCGACGCCCGCTACCCGTTCACGGGCTGAAGCACAGCAATCGGGGCCGCAACCATCGCAGGTTGCGGCCCCGATTCCGCGCTCTACTCCTCGTCGGTGATCAGAGCCCAGCCCTCGGGCAAGCCCGTCACGGTCACCGCCGAGCCGCACACCTCGAGATCCACCGTCACCCCGTCGCCGAGCCGGAACTCCGACATCCGCACACACCCCCAGGCCGGGGGAATCTGCGGCCGCAGCGTCAATGTCCTGGCCGGCACATCGGGATCGAGCCCGAGGAACGACCGAACCAGCAGCAACGGTGCCGCACTGGCCCAGGCCTGGGGCGAACACGACGTCGGATACGGCACGGGCGCAGCGAATCTCGCACGCGGGAAGCCACAGAACAGTTCGGGCAACCGGCCGTCGAACGCCGCGGCGGCATCGAGCAGACCACCCGACAGCTTCGTCGCCAGTTCCACCGCGCCCGGCACATGCTGGTATCGCATCAACCCGGCGACAGCGATCGCCGTGTCGTGCGGCCAGATCGACCCACAGTGGTAACTCATCGGGTTGTAGGCGCCCATATCGGAAGCCAACGTCCGCAGCCCGAAGCCCGAATCCATCTCCGCCCGGGACAGATTGCGGATGAGGATCTCGGCGTGCTCGTCGGTCGCGATGCCCGACCACAGACAGTGTGCCGCATTGCTGGTCAGCGCGTCGACCTGCCGTTTACGTCCGTCCAAGGCCACCGCGTACCACCCGTAATGGGGTAGCCAGAACTGTTCGGCGAACTTGGTTCGCAACTCGTCGGCCCGCTCCCGCATTCGCACGGCCAGCTCGGGGTCGTCGAACTGGTCGGCGAGCTCCGCACGGGCCAGGAACGCCGCGTACACATATCCCTGGACCTCGGCCAGCGCGATCGGGGCCTCGGCGATATGTCCCGCGGCGTCGTTGATTCCGTCGAAACTGTCCTTCCAGCCCTGATTGATCAGGCCGCGATCGGTGGCGCGCACGTATTCGACGAAACCGTCGTCGTCGCGGTCACCGAAATCGGTGATCCAGCTGATCGCGGCGTCGGCCGCGGGCAGCAGGGTGGCGATCGACGCCGGATCCGCGCCCCATCGCAGACATTCGGCGAGCAGCATCACGAAAAGCGGTGTGGCGTCGACGGTTCCGTAATAGATCTGTCCGCCCAGCACCTGCCCGACCGAGGGACCGCGCCGCATCTCGTGCATGATCCGGCCCGGCTCCTCTTCGACGAGAGGATCGATCGTCTGCCCTTGCAATTCGGCCAACTGCTGCAAAGTGCCCAGTGCCAGATCGGTTTCCAGTGGCAGCGACATCCACGCCGTGAGCAGGGAGTCCCGGCCGAACAGCGTCATGAACCACGGCGCACCCGCGGCCACGAAGGGCCGGTTGGTGCCCGAATCGGTGTGGATCTGCAAGGCGCCGAGATCGCTTTCGGTGCGCCGCAGGATCTGGTTGAGCAGGCCCGAATCCGCGGAGATATCGGTGGCGGTGGCTCGCCAGGCCTGGATCTTGCGCACGGGCTCGCTGGCCCGATATCGCTCGCCCGGTGTCCCCGCGATCTGCGGGCGTTGCGCGGCGCCCGCCGGCTGGGCGGTGATCTCGGTCTGCCAGCGTCCGCCCGCGGGGACCACGACCCGCCAGATCATGGTGCCGGGCAACACCATCGGCTCGACGGTCGAGGTGAGCGCGAGCCCACGCGACAGATCGGCGCGGTCGTGCAGCAGCAATTCACCGTCGGTGGTGGTCATCTCCGCCCGGCGCCCGTGGGTCCGGCCTTCCTTCACCGCGAACAGGTCGACGAAATCGGCGTCGACGTGCAGTTCGAGCACCACCGCTGTCGCCTCACGGCTCATGTTCTCCAGCGTGATCAGCTCGTGCATGCCCTCGGCGACGAGCCGATCGCGCACCACGAGCAGGGTGCTGTCGGCCCGACCCTGTTGCGGCGGCCTGCGTAGCACGAACCGTGCCGCGAAAGCCTCCGGGCTCAACACCGACAGCGCCTCGGGCCGTTTGCCGTCGATCATCAGCTCCCAGCGCGAGATCACCCTGGCGTCACGGAAGAACAGGCCCTGCGGCTTACCCGGCTCGATATCGCCGAGCCGGTCGGACAGGCAGAATGTGCCGCCTTCGACAAGGGTGATGTTGCCGCCGCCGCCACCGAGCCCCGCGGGTTCCCCCGCGTTGAGGGGGCTCGGCGCCGAGGCGCTGTCGGTGCTCATGCGCGCCCGTTGGCCGCCACCCCGACGGGCATCGGCATCGCATACGCGGTGTCGTACCCGATCGTGGTGCGGGCGAGCAGTTCCCGGTACACCTGCTCGTAGCCGCGGCCGAGGGTGTCGGCGCTGAAGTTGTCGACCACGTGCTTGCGGCAGACCGCAGGATCGTAGGTCTGAACTTCGGCGATGGCCTCGGGCAACTCGGCCGGATCGTCACAGATCCGCCCGGTCACCCCGTCGACCACCACTTCGCTCACCGCACCGCCACGCAACGCGACCACCGGCGTACCGCAGATCATCGCCTCGATCATCACCATGCCGAACGGCTCCTCCCATCGAATGGGGAACAGCAGACACTTAGCTCCGGAGAGCAGCTTACGCTTGGCGGCCGCGTCGGCGAGACCGAACATCTGATCCTGATCGGTCATCCGCGGCTGCACGAACTTCTCGAAATAGGCCTTCTCCGGCGGCTCACTGCACTTGCCCGCCAGGATCAGCGGCATGCCGGCGGCGTGGGCGGCGTCCAGCGCCAGATGCGGGCCCTTGTCGTCGCTGAACCGGCCGAGGAACAGCGCGTAGTCCTGCTTCTCGGTCTGGAACGGCCACTGATCAGGACGCAGCGCGTTGTGGACCCGGCCCGCCCACGGCAGATCGGGCGCCAGCGCGCGCTGACGGTCGCTGATCGCGACGAGCGAGCACTCCTCGCCCAGTTCCTTGTAATAGCGGTAGCAGTCGTCCTGCACCGGGCCGTGCACGGTGACCACTGTCGGCAGCCCGAGATTGGCGTAGGCGGGCGCGTTCAGCGGGCCTGCGAACGTGTGGTCGTGGACCAGGTCGATGCCTTCGGTATCGGCCAGCCGCTCGATGGCGCGGCGTACCCGCAGCGCGTGCACGATTTCCGGGAACGGGTCGCCCAGCCGTTCGGGCTGGATCCGGTCCCACAGCGGAACGAAATCCGCCTGGGTACCGTCGACACCCGCACCGAACAGGGTGACGTGATGGCCGCGCTCACACAGGGAGTCGACCAGATCGGCGACTACGGCCTCGACGCCGCCGTAGGCCTTGGGTGGAACGTCGAAATACGGTGGAACAACCATCGCGATCCGCAGGGGACCACCGTGGTGATCGATCGAATAGAGATCGGACGCGGACAAACCGGTCGGCGACATTGCCGACGTGTCTGTACTCATGACCTTCCTTCCAGGGACGCAACCTCGCAACACTTGCGCGAACAAGAGATGGCCGCCTCGGCGGAGGTGGAGACGAGAGCTTCACCGCCGTCCATGGGGCATGGTTGGCCTGGCCAGACGCGATGCGCACCGTTTCGGGTGCCCGTCTGAACAGAGGGGCCGTCAAGGAACGTACCCCGCTACCGCAGAGTAAACCAGCGTGTTGCTGGAAATGTTCTATATCGATTCCCTACCACGGCAGGAGATTACGCGGTCAGAGGCGGTCTACGGCGTACAGATTGCCTGTCCAACCGAATCGAGGCACGGAATATTGCCGAACTCCCGAATAGTGGCCCTGCCCTGACCGTGCATCAGGTAGTCGATGAACTGAGCCGCTAGCGAATCACCGGCCACCTGCCCGTGTGTATCGGCGTACTCCACCACCGTGAGCGGGTATGTCCGCATCTTCATGGTGTCCTCCGACGCGCTGACCCCGTCCAGCGCGACGAGTTTCACCTCGCCGCTGACCGCCGAAGTCTCCATGTACCCCACCGCGCCGGGGGTCCGCGCGACGAACGATGCCACCCCCTCGGTGGTCTTGACCTCGCATTGTTCGCCCTCCGATGGCCTTCCGGCGCACGGGATGAACGGGAACACCTTTCGGTTACCTTCGAGCAACCGATTCTCGAGCGCCGTTCGGGTACCGGAACCCGCCTCCCGGTCGATCAGCACCACCGGCTGATCGGGCCCACCGATCTGGTTCCAGTTCTTGATGTTTCCCCGGTACAGATCACGGACCTGCTGCGTCGTGAGATTCGGCAGCTCGACACCCGGGTGGGTCACGATCGAGAAGGAACTGAGAGCCAATTGATACTCGATCAGTTTGTCGAAGCCGTTGCCCTTGGGACCATCGCTGATCGCGAGCATCTCCTGCGTCGGGCCGGTCTGGACCAGCTCGACGAGCCCGTTGGAGGTTCCCGCGAAGTCGAAGGTGAATTTCGCTCCGGTGCAGGTCTTTGCGTAGTTCTGCGCGGCCGTGCGAATCATCGGCGCCATCGCGGTGGAACCGACCAGGGTGAGCTCACCCTCCGCGCAGTCACGCGGTGGCGGGTCCGGTTGCAGGGCGAGTACCGCTTGCACCGCGATCAGCGCGACCAGGAATCCCGTCAGCGCCATCAGTTTCTTCGACGGGCCGGAGTGACTCGTGGTCTCGACGACCTTGCCCCGCTTGACCCGGCCGGTCAGCACCGGTTCCGCCGGCTCCCCGTCACCGTGTACCCGCTTCAGCACCGCCAGAATCTTGTAGTGCTGGCGTCGTTCGAGCTGCACCTTCGGCAGATCGATGATGCCGGCGAAGTTCTCGCCCTCGCCTCTGGCCCGCTTGCCGATGCCCGATCCGGGGCCGAGATTGTCGGAGAGCGGCCCGTCCAGCTCGGTCACCGCCAGACCGATGACCTCACGGCCGGGGAACGTGACATGAAGTCCGACACGTGGATCGGTTCCACTCATCGTGTAGTCGTCGGGGTCGATGGCGAGCGTGCCGCTGTTCTCGATGCGGACCAGCACGACCGACAGCTTGGACAGGTCCAACTGTGGCCCACCGGCTTCCGGGGTGCTCAGATTGGCCAAGGCGCCGACCAGCGACGCGGTGTCCGTCTCGCCGGTCACCGGCGTGTCCATCTGGAAGCGGTACCCCAGCCGACGCCGCCCGACCAGGACGAATTCGCGAACGAACGCCGCCGAGGCCACTACGAGGCCGATCGCGGACAGGATGAGCTCCACCGGAATATCCATCAATCCCCCCACTAAACAAGTTCGATCAGCGAGTTGATGTGTACCAGGCGAAATTCGGCCGATCGGAGATCGAAATCAGTTGTTGGGCAAGACTTCACCCATTCGATTCCGAACACCAGGCGAGCAGCTCCTCGACCGGCCAGGTATCGATCACCTTCTCAGCCGTCACCCCGTGCGCCAGCGCGCGCTCGCATCCGTACCCCTGCCAGGCCAGCTGGCCCGGCGCGTGCGCGTCGGTGTCGATGGAGAACAAGCAGTCCATCTCGACGGCCAGCTCGATCAAACGCCCGGGTGGATCACGGCGTTCGGGGCGGCTGTTGATCTCGACGGCGGTGCCGTAGCGACGGCAGGCTTCGAAGACGAGTTCGGCGTCGAACGACGACTCCGGACGGGTGCCGCGAGACCCTTCCACCAGGCGACCGGTGCAGTGGCCCAGGATATCGACATGGGGGTTCGCGACGGCGTAGACCATGCGCTTGGTCATGGTGTCGCTGTCGTCGCGCAGGTGCCAGTGCACGCTGGCGACAACGACATCCAGGCGTTCGAGCAGATCTGCCCGCTGGTCGAGGGTGCCGTCGTCGAGGATGTCGACCTCGATTCCGGTGAGGATGCGAAACGGCGCCATCTGCTCGTTGAGTTCGGCGATCACGTCGAGTTGGCGCAGCAGCCGGTCGGCGGACAGGCCGTTGGCGACCTTGAGACGCGGCGAATGGTCTGTCAGCGCACAGTATTCGTGGCCGAGCGCGGCCGCGACGCCCATCATCTCGGCGATCGGGCTTCCCCCGTCGGACCAGTCCGAGTGGGTGTGCAGATCACCGCGCAGCGCCTTGCGCAGTTCCTCGCCCGCGGGCGCGATCGGCTTCGCCTGTGCGCGGAGCTCGGCAAGATAGCCGGGAACCTCACCGGCACATGCCTGCTCGATGATGGCCGCCGTCTTGGGCCCGATTCCGGCGAGCTCACGCCAACTGTGTTCGCGTGCGCGCGTGGCCACCTCGTCCTCGGCGAGCCCGGCGACGACATCGGCGGCCCGGCGGTAAGCCTTCACCCGGTGTGTTTCGGCACGACCGCGTTCGAGCCAGAACCCGACCTCGCGCAGTGCCGCCACCGGACCCGGACTCGCCGCCGATGTCATCGCGGCTACTTGATCCGGCCGTACTTGAGGAACGCGACGCCGTCGGCGTACACCCGGCTGGTGATCACCCGGAACTTCTCCGGCGCGGGCAGTTTCGCCCCGCCGCCGAACAGCGGCCTGCCGGTGCCGAGGACCACCGGGTGCAGCTTCAGGAACACCTGGTCGATCTCGGGCAGCAGCGCCTGCGCCAGTTCACCGCCACCGCAGAGCCAGATCCCCAGTCCGTCTTCGCGTTTGAGCTCACGCACCGCGGCGACCGGATCCTCGGCGATCAATTCCACCCCGGGCGCGGGCGATTCGGGCAGCGTCGTGGACACCACGTACTGGCGCAGGTGCTCGTACGGGCTGGCGGTGCCGGTGCGTACCCCGAAGTCGTGGGTCTTGCGGCCCATGATCACGGTGTCGAAGTAGATGTTGCCCGCCGCGATCCCGCGCGCCTCGCGCACCTTGGTGGGCAGGGTTTCCGGGTACTGCGAGATGATCGCGGGCCCGTGATCACCGCCTACCGGGAAGAAGTCCAGCGTTCCGTCCTCGGCGGCGATGAAACCGTCGATTGTCGATGCCACGAAATAGGTCAGCTTGCGCATAACGTCCTCCCTGCACGGACCCGGTCTGTCACGACCTGTCAGAGGAAACGTTAGCGTGCCCGGATCAGCGGCGGCGCGGCTTCCGTTGACACTTCGGACAGGAAAACGACGACCGATTCATGAACTGTTCCCGTACCAGCAGCGTCGCACACCGATCGCACGGTTCGTCCTCACGCCCGTAAGCGGCCAGTGACCGGGAGAAATAGCCGGATTCGCCGTTCACATTCACGTACAGGGCGTCGAAGGAGGTGCCACCGACGGCCAGCGCTTCGGTCATGACCGCGCTGACCCCGTCGAGCAGGGTACGCACGACCGGGCGGGTGAGTTCGGCGGCGACGCGGGTGCCGTGCAGTCCGGCCCGCCACAGTGCTTCGTCGGCGTAGATATTGCCGATGCCCGAGATGACCGTCTGGTCGAGCAGCACTCGTTTGATCTCGGTGTTCTTGGCGCGGATGGCCGCGACCACGGCCTCGCGATCGAACAGTGGGTCGAGCGGATCGCGGGCGATATGGGCGACGGAATCGGGCACCACGGTCCCGTTCACCTCGACGAGGTCGGCCAGCGCCCAGCCGCCGAAGGTGCGCTGATCGACGAAGCGCAATTCGGCGCCGTCACCGAGCACTGCCCGGATATGCGCGTGCTTCTCGACGGGAGCGTCGGCGGGCTGCACCAGCATCTGACCGCTCATGCCCAGATGCACGACCAGTGCGGTGTCAGGCTCGTCGAAGGTGAGCCAGAGATACTTCCCGCGGCGCTGCGCGGAGTCGATCCGCAACCCGGTGAGCCGGGCCGCCAGATCAGCACCACCCGCGGCGTGCCTGCGCACGGCCCGCGGGTGGGTGACGGTGACGGTATCGATCGCCCGGCCGACGGCGTGATCGGCGAGACCGCGCCGGACAACCTCGACCTCGGGCAGTTCGGGCACGGGTCAGGCGTTGTCTGTGGATTCGGCGGTCAACGCCTTGTAGGCCGTACCGGCAGCCTTCTGCTCGGCTTCCTTCTTGGACCGGCCGATGCCCGAACCGTACGGATGACCGGCGATCACCGTGGTGGCGGTGAACTCCTTGTTGTGGTCCGGTCCGGTGGAGGTGATCTCGTAGGCGGGCACACCGAGACCACGTTCGGCGGTGAGCTCCTGCAGGCTGGTCTTCCAGTCGAGGCCGGCGCCCATGCGGGGGCCGCGCTCGAGCAGATCGGCGAACAGCCGCAGCACCACACCGCGCGCGGTTTCGATGCCGTGCTCGAGGTGCACCGCACCGAGCAACGACTCCATGCCGTCGGCGAGGATGCTCGGCTTGTCGCGGCCACCGGTGAGCTCTTCGCCCTTACCGAGCAACAGATACTGGCCGAGTCCGCCGTCGCCGAGACCACGCGCCACCTCGGCGAGCGCGTGCATGTTCACCACGCTGGCGCGCAGTTTCGCGAGTTCACCCTCGGACTTCTCCGGATGCTCGGTATACAGGCGCTCGGTGATGCTGAGGCCGAGTACCGAGTCGCCGAGGAATTCCAGGCGCTCGTTGGTCGGCAAACCGCCGTTCTCGTACGCGTACGACCGGTGCGTCAGCGCTAGGCGCAGAAGCTCCGGTCGTACGTCGACACCGAGGGCGGTGAGCAGGCTGGCGTGATCCGCCGCGCCTACATTGTCTTTACTGGCTGTCACGTTGCTAGGAATGATCTACAACGATCAGACTGCAGAGGTGACCTGGCGGCCCTTGTAGGTGCCGCAGGACGGGCACGCGATGTGCGGGAGGGTCTTCTCACCACACGCGCGGTTCGGGCAGGTGACCAGGGTCGGCGCGGTGGCCTTCCACTGGCTGCGCCGCGACCGGGTGTTGGAACGCGACATCCGACGCTTGGGAACAGCCACGGCTACTTCTCCTCTTGGTTTTCGCTGACTACACCGGCATCAGATGCCGCGGCAGCGGTTTGGTCTTGGTGGTGGAACCCTCAGGCGGGGTCGCCGGTACCGGGCTCGTCAGTGGCAAAATTCGCCAACTTCGCCCAGCGAGGGTCCAGTATCTCATGCCCATGATCAGGACCCGCAATCGCCATCCGCACACCGCACTCGGGGCACAGGCCCGCGCAGTCCGGCGAACACAGCGGCTGCAGCGGAAGCTCCAGCCCGATGGCGTCGAGGATCACCGGCTCGAGGTCGACGAGGTCGTCTTCCATGCGGTAGACCTCGGCATCCTCGGTCGTCTGCTCGGTGGTGCTGTCCGGATACGCGAACAACTCCGTCAGACGAATCTCCACCTGGTCCTCGAACGGTTCGAGGCAGCGCGAGCACTCCCCGGCCGTCGGCCCGGACGCCGTGCCGGTGACCAGCACACCCTCCGAGACCGCCTGCAATTGCAGATCGAGTTCCACCTCGGCATCGGCCGGGATGGCGATCAGGTCGAGACCCAGCCGCTCGTGGTCGGTGACCGTGCGACGCAGCTCCCGCATGGTTCCCGGCCGACGGCCGAGATTGCGGACATCCAGCACAAAGCCCGCCTCCGACACAGGACCACTGGTCTTGCGTGGACGCGCGGACGAACCGGAACCGGCGGACATCACGGACTCACTTACCGTCGAGGGGATAATGGGCAACCACTCCACAGTACGGCAGGACCCCGCCGGAACTCAAAACGCGCGCTGGGCGCCAGGACAGGTCAGCGCCGGTGCTCGGCAGCGTATTCCGGGTATTCGGCGGCCGGTGCGCCGCGCATCTGCTGGCGGCCGCGGGTGATCGAGCGCCGGGTGGTGTTGAGCGTCTCCTCCATGGATGCGAGCCTGTTGCCGAAATCGGCCATCTGCTCGTCGACGTAGTCGTCGCATTCGGTGCGCACCCGATCGGACTCGGCCTGGGCCTCGTCGATCAGACGGGCGGATTCGGCGTGCGCGACCCGAACGACCTCGGTCTGCGCGACGAGGCGGGCCTGCTCGGCCTTCCCGTCGGCGACCGAACGCTCGTAGGAGGCCTTACCCGCTTCGATGGCCCGGTCGGCGTCGATCTGGGCGCGAGCGGTGAGCTCGTCGTACTCGGCGTTGCCGTCGGCGACGACCTGATCGGCCTCGGCCTGAGCCGACGTCACCAGGCGGTCGGCGTGGGCGGTGGCCTCGGCGACCATCCGGTCGGCGTGGTCCTTGGCGTCGGCGAGGATGCGATCGGCCTCGGCGCGCGCCTTGTCGATGGTGGTGCGTGCCTGCTCGTTGGCCGTGGTGACCGTCGTTTCGGCACCGCTGCGGGCGTCGCCGACGATCTTGTCGCGGTGATCGAGCACGTCCTGGGCGTCGTCGAGTTCACCGGGCAGCGCGTCGCGGACGTCGTCGAGCAGCTCGAGGACATCGCCGCGCGGCACGATGCAACTGCGGGTCGGCGGGATGCCACGCGCCTCTTCGACGATGGCGACCAGTTCGTCGAGTGCTTCGAATACGCGATACATGCTCACTACCCTCCTGCGGACTCACGGCGAAACCACTACCGCCGACGCCCAGTGTGCCTGTCCGGGGCGGCTGCGCCGAATGTCGTCGCGGTGTGTCGCGACAGTGTCCAAGATCGCACAGATATCAAGTGGAGTGCAGCCCTCCACTTCGGCTACCATCGGTAAGCACGACAACGCCGTCCGCCGGGAAGCACCGCAACTTTTTCGCTGTTGTACTCCTCGACGTCTGTTCATTTGGGATCGGAGTCGAACATGACCCTCCTGGAAACTCCTAGGAGTCCGGTGTCGCACGTCGCGGGCATGTTCACTCCCTGGACCGGTCCGTTCCCCGTGGTGACGCCGAGTGAAGTCGCACCCGCGCTAAGCCCGCAGTTCGAGGGCGCGCTCACGTACCTGCGCGGCGATCGCGCGCTTCCCCAGCTCTTCCGCTTCGCCCTCGTCGGCGGCTCGAGCAATATCGCCTATGTGCTGCTGTTCTTCGCGATGCACGGCATCGGCCCGCTGATCGCCAATGTGGCCGGATCGGTGGTCAGCACGGTCATCGCCAACGAATTCCACCGTCAGCTCACGTTCCACGCCACCGACCGGGTCACCTGGTTCACGGCGCAGTGGGAAGGTGGCGGGATCGCGTTGATCGGACTCGCGATCACCACCGCGTGTTTGGCCGGACTGGATTTCTGGGCACCCGGACTGGGTGACATCACGCAGGCACTGACGGTCCTGGCCATCACCGCCGCGGTCGGCGGCATGCGATTCCTCGCCCTGCGTGGACTGTTCCGCCTGCCCGCGACTTCCTAGCCCTTGCGCTCGGCCAGGCGGTCCAGCAGACGCTTGTGGACAGCGGGCGGGAGCATGTCGCTCACGTCGCCGCCGTAGGCCGCCACTTCCTTGACCAGCGAGCTGGACAGGAAGCTCAGCGACGGGTTGGTGGCGATGAAGAAGGTGTCCACGCCGGCCAGTTTGTGGTTCATCTGGGCCATCTGCAGCTCGTAGCCGAAGTCTCCCGCGTCACGCAGGCCCTTGACGATCGCACTGATCCCCTCCTGCTTGGCGAAGTCCACCGTGAGGCCCTGCCAGGAGGCGACGCGCACATTCGGCAGGTGGGCGACGGATTCGCGCAGCAGTTCCATGCGCTCCTCGACGGTGAACATGCCCTGCTTCTTGGGGTTCACGTTGACGGTGACGATCACCTCGTCGAACTGGGCGGCCGCGCGAGCGAACACGTCGAGGTGACCGTTGGTGACCGGGTCGAAGGAGCCGGGGCACAGTGCTGCAGCCATACCTCAGAGACTATCTGAGACGGCCCGTGCCGGGCGGCTCGTCATTCAGTGTCGGTGGTGCGTGTCACACTCGTAGATGATGAGCCGCCACACGACATTCCGATATTGCCTCGACCCCACAGTCGAGCAATCCGACATGCTCGCAAGGCATGCCGGTGCGGCCCGATTCGCGTTCAACCAGAGCCTCGACTTCGTGAAAACCGCTCTCACCCAACGCAAAACCCGCCCAGCACATCCGGTCCCATGGACTCGGTTCGACCTGATCAAAACGTTCAACACCTGGAAGAAGACCGAAGCCGCAGGACGGGTCTTCACTGTCGATGCGGCTGGGGTCACCGAAGTACAGGTAACCGGGTTGGCATGGCGTGCCCAGGTGTCTCAGCAAGTTTTCGAGGAAGCCGCCGTCGACTGCGGTCGCGCGCTGGCCGCGTTCTCTGATTCCAGAACCGGCAAACACGCGGGTAAACGGGTCGGGTTTCCCCGGTTCAAGAAGAAGGGTAAAACCGTCCCGGCATTCCGGATCCGTAACAAACCCGCCAAGTCGGGGCGAGCGTCGATCCGAGTCGGTGACCAGGGGTGCGCTCGGTCAGTGGCGTTGCCTGGGATCGGCGCGATCCGGGTGCGCGAGGACACCCGTCGGTTGCGGCGGATGCTTACCAAAGACCGGGCGAGGATCCTCTACGTCACCGTCACCTATCGGGTGCGACGCTGGTGGATCAGCCTGACCGTCGAAGCATCTGATCTCCACACGGCCCATCGTCACCGGTCCCGGGAACACGCTGATCACGGTGGCTGGGTCGGGATCGACCGCGGTTTGACCGCGTTCGCTGTCGCCGCCAACTCCACCGGTGCCGAGGTCGCTCGCATCACCAACGCCCCCAAACCACTGACTACCGGGCTGGATCGTCAACGACAGATGGCGAAGTCGGTGACTCGGAAGCAGAGCGGGTCCCGCAACCATCGGCAGGCGGTTGCCCGGCTGGCCCGCCACCATCACAAGGTCGCCAATATTCGCCGTCATTTCGCTCATCAGGTTGCTAACCAGTTGGTCAAGACCCACGACCGGCTCGTTGTCGAAGACTTGAACGTGGCGGGAATGCTCGGCAACCGTCGTTTGGCCCGCGCGATCAACGACGTCGGATGGGCCGACTTCGCGCGACTGTTGGTCTACAAGCAGGCATGGCACGGTGGCACGGTCACCGTCGCGGATCGTTGGTTTCCATCGAGTAAACGGTGCTCGGCCTGTGGCGCACCCAATCCGACGCTGTCGTTGGCGGATCGCGTGTTCGTTTGCGAATGTGGGTTTCGCGCTGACCGGGACCACAACGCGGCGGTCAACCTCGCACTGTGGCCGACGATTGAACAAGACTTTTCACGATCCCCGGACCCCCGAGCAGGAGGCCGGGTTACCAAAGTCCGCCGACGGGAAGGCTCTGACCGACACCCTGTGGGTGTCGGTGAAACCGTCCCGGGAGACGCGGGAACAGAGGTTCACGCCACGCTTGTGGCGTGAACCGACGACGCCCGAGAAGGGCGGTGTCCGGGACGATCTAGGTTTCCGGACACGCTGTAGCACCGAATTCGGCCAGCTCGACTCTGGTCTCCCCGTATTTGCGTGTCTTCAGCGCCACATAGCCTGCGGGCCAGGTGATCTCGGGTGACCGGCTCGACCGTTCCACCACCACCAGCGCTTCCGGCGCGAGCCAGCCGTTGTTCGCGAGCGCGGTGAGGTCGGCGATCACGTCGTCGGTGCTCACGTCGTAGGGCGGATCCGAGAACACCACGTCGTAGGCCCTCGGTGCGGCCTGCTTCAGCACCGAGGACACGCTGCCGAGCCGCAGTTCGGCACCGGGCAGACCGAGCTCGGCGATATTGGCGCGCACCACCTCGCCCGCCTTGCGATCGGACTCGACGAGCAGCGCCCGCTGCGCCCCGCGCGACAGCGCTTCCAATCCCAGCGCCCCCGAGCCCGCGTACAGGTCCAGGACCAGCGTCCCGTCCAGATCGAGGCGGGCGTCGATCGCGCTGAACAGCGCTTCGCGCACCCGATCGGAGGTGGGCCGGGTACCGGCGGGCGGCACCTTCAAGCGCCGTCCGCCCGCCACACCCGCGACGATGCGTGTCATTCCGACTCGCGTGCGACCAGTTCCACCAGCAGGTCGCCGCCCTCGACCTGGGCCACCTTGGTGGTCGCGATCCGGCCCACCACGCCACCGCGCGGCGCGGTGATGGCCGCTTCCATCTTCATCGCCTCGATGGTGCCGACCGTGTCGCCGGCGTGGATCTCGTCGCCCTCGGACACCGCCAGGGTGACCACACCGGCGAACGGTGCCGCGATGTGGCCCGCGTTGTTCTTGTCCGCCTTCTCCGCCGCGGGCACCTCGGACGCGACGGACCGGTCACGCACCGCGACCGGGCGCAACTGCCCGTTCATGATGCACATCACCGTGCGCATGCCCTTCTCGTCGGGCTCGGAGATCGCCTCGAGGCCGATGAGCAGGGTGACGCCCTTCTCCAGTTGCACGCGGTGCTCTTCGCCGCGGCGCAGGCCGTAGAAGAACTGGTTCTCCGACAGCCCGGTGGTGTCGCCGTACTTCTCACGGTGGGCGTTGAACTCGGCGGTCGGGCCGGGGAACAGCAGCCGGTTCAGCGTGGCGCGACGCTCGGCGGACGAGCCGTCGAGGGCCTTCTGATCCGCCGGGCTCAGCGGGGTCTCGGGCTTGGGCTCGTTACGCCCGGCCAGCGCCTTGCTGCGGAACGGCTCCGGCCAGCCACCGGCCGGGGTCCCGAGCTCGCCGCGCAGGAAGCCGATCACCGAATCGGGGATGTCGTAGCGGCCCGGATCGGCGGCGAAGTCCTCGATGTCGACACCGGTGCCGACCAGGGCGAGCGCGAGGTCACCGACGACCTTGGACGACGGGGTCACCTTGATCAGGCGACCCAGCAGCCGGTCGGCGGCCGCGTACTTGGCCTCGACCTCTTCGAACCGGTCACCGAGGCCGAGCGCGATCGCCTGCTGACGCAGGTTCGACAGCTGACCACCCGGGATCTCATGGGTGTACACACGACCGGTCGGCGCGGGCAGACCCGACTCGAACGGCGCGTAGACCTTGCGCAACGCCTCCCAGTACGGCTCGAGATCGCACACGTTCTGCAGGTTCAGACCGGTGTCGCGATCGGTGTGCGCGGTGGCGGCCACGATCGCCGACAGCGCGGGCTGTGAGGTGGTGCCCGCCATGGCCGCGGACGCGCCGTCGACCGCGTCGGCCCCCGCCTGCCAGGCCGCCAGGTAGGTGGCCAGCTGGCCGCCGGGGGTGTCGTGGGTGTGCACGTGCACCGGCAGATCGAAGTTACTGCGCAGTGCGGTCACGAGTTTCGCGGCGGCGGGGGCGCGCAGCAGGCCGGCCATGTCCTTGATCGCGAGGACGTGCGCGCCCGCGTCGACGATCTGTTCGGCCAGCTTCAGGTAGTAGTCGAGGGTGTAGAGCGATTCGTTCGGGTCGAGCAGGTCGCCGGTGTAGCTGAGCGCCACTTCGGCTACGGCGGTACCGGTTTCGCGAACCGCGTCGATCGCCGGGCGCATCTGGTCGACGTTGTTGAGCGCGTCGAAAATGCGGAAGATGTCGATACCGGTGGTGGCGGCCTCGGACACGAAAGCGCGCGTGACCTGTTCCGGGTAGGGCGTGTAACCGACGGTGTTGCGACCGCGCAGCAGCATCTGCAAGCAGATGTTCGGCACGGCTTCGCGCAGCGCGGCCAGGCGCTCCCAGGGGTCCTCGTGCAGGAACCGCAGTGCCACATCGTAAGTCGCGCCGCCCCAGGCTTCGATCGAGAGCAGCTCGGGGGTCAGCCGCGCGACATGACCCGCCACACCGAGCAGACCGTTGGTGCGGACACGGGTGGCCAGCAGCGACTGGTGTGCGTCACGGAAGGTCGTGTCGGTGACGCCGAGCGCCTTCTGCTCGCGCAGGGCCTTCGCGAAGCCGTCCGGTCCGAGAGTGAGCAGACGCTGGCGCGAACCGTCCGGCGGCGGCACCGTGAGGTCGACAGCGGGCAGCTTGTCATAGGGGTACACCGTGGTCGGGCGGTCACCGTTGGGCTTGTTGACGGTGACGTCGGCCAGATAGGTCAGGATCTTGGTGCCACGGTCGGCCGACCCACGCGAGGTGAGCAGTTCGGGACGCTCGTCGATGAACGAGGTGGTCACCCGGCCCGCCTGGAAATCGGGGTCGTCGAGCACCGACAGCAGGAACGGGATGTTGGTCGTCACGCCGCGAATGCGGAATTCGGCCAGTGCGCGTTGAGCGCGCGCGGCGGCGGCGGGCAGGTCACGACCACGGCAGGTGAGCTTCACCAGCATCGAGTCGAAGTAGGCGCCGATCTCGGCGCCGAGGTTCGCGCCGCCGTCGAGGCGGATGCCCGCGCCGCCGGGGGTGCGGTAGGCGGTGATGCGGCCGGTGTCGGGGCGGAAGCCGTTGGCCGGGTCCTCGGTGGTGATGCGGCACTGCAGGGCGGCGCCGCGAATCTGCACCGTCTCCTGGCTCAGCCCCAGGTCGGCGAGGGATTCGCCCGCCGCGATGCGCAGCTGCGACTGCACCAGGTCGACGTCGGTGATCTCCTCGGTGACCGTGTGCTCCACCTGGATGCGCGGGTTCATCTCGATGAACACGTGGTTGCCGCGCTCGTCCAGGAGGAACTCCACGGTGCCCGCGTTGATGTAGCCGATCTGACGGGCGAAGGCCACCGCGTCGGCGCAGATACGCTCGCGCAGTTCCGGTGACAGGTTCGGGGCGGGCGCGAGCTCGATCACCTTCTGGTGGCGACGCTGCAGCGAACAGTCCCGCTCGAACAGGTGCATGACATTGCCGTGCTGGTCGGCCAGGATCTGCACCTCGATGTGGCGCGGGTTCACCACCGCCTGCTCGAGGAACACCGTCGGATCGCCGAACGCCGACTCCGCTTCGCGCGACGCGGCTTCGATCGACTCACGCAGCTGCTCGGGTGCGGCCACCCGGCGCATGCCACGACCACCGCCACCGGCGACGGCCTTGACGAAGATCGGGTATTCGAGTTCGGCCGAGGCGGTGAGCAATTCGTCGATATCGGCCGAGGGCTCGCTGGACTTCAGGGTCGGCAGTCCGGCCGCCTTCGCCGCCGCGATGGCCGTGGCCTTGTTGCCCGCCATCTCCAGGATCTCGGCGGTGGGGCCGATGAAGGTGATGCCCGCGGCGGCACAGGCCGCGGCGAGGTCGGGGTTCTCCGACAGGAAGCCGTAGCCGGGGTAGATCGCGTCGGCGCCGGCGGCCACCGCTGCGTCGATGATGGCCTCGATCGACAGATACGCGCGAACGGGATGACCCTCTTCGCCGATCTGATAGGACTCGGCCGCCTTCAGGCGATGCACGGAATTGCGATCCTCGTACGGGAACACCGCGACCGTTCCGATGCCGAGTTCGTAGGCCGCGCGGAAGGCACGGATAGCGATCTCACCACGATTTGCGACCAAGACTTTCGAGAACATTGGCCTACGGTACCCGGCCACGAGCCGGGGCCGGACACGCAAGGTGGCTTCGCAGCAATCTTCACACCGCACACCCGCCTACCTGCGAAGTTGCGTTCATCGGGCCGTCACATCTCACCGTGCGCAGCGGTGCGCGGTGCGCACGGACGGCGTGGGCGCAACCGCAGGTCACGGCCGTGTTCGGGATGGGGCGGTGACCCGTGGCCCCGCCGAGGGCCTATGCTGAGCGGGCAGCTGGTTCGCGTGCGCGGTGGAAGAGTCGGAGCCCCGACCTCCCGCGTAAGCGTCGAAACCCGGGTGCGGATCATGTTCCGCACCGGGTGAGAGGGAACCCGGTGAGAATCCGGGACTGTCCCGCAGCGGTGAGCAGGAACGACCGCCGTCATCAGCACTGGGCTGCACGCCTGGGAAGCGACGGCCAGTAGGTCGGTCGATCACACGACCGGTGCCCGCGAGTCCGAAGACCTGCCGACTGTGCCGGATACGCCGTATCCGGCGGCCACCGCCTCGTGGATCGGGCGCGCGGACCACCGATGCCGACCTGTCGTATCTTCTCGCGACTCTGTCGGCTGTGTGGCGTGTGCCCGCGAAAAGGCGGCGGCTCTCCCTGCACGACACTGGAGAATCTCCGTGACTGTTTCGCATACCCCGTTCACCGCAACGGTTCTCGGTCTACCGCGAGTGGGCCCGAACCGGGAACTCAAGCGCGCCACCGAGTCCTACTGGGCGGGCCGCGCCGATGCCGCGCATCTGCACGCGGTCGGCCGTCAGCTCCGTCGCGCCCAGCTCACCGAACTCGCCGCGGCCGGATTGGATTCGGTGCCGGTGGGCACCTTCTCCTACTACGACCAAATGCTCGACACCGCGGAGCTGCTGGGCGCACTGCCGGCGCGGGTCGCCGCAATCGCCGATCCGCTCGACCGCTATTTCGCGGCCGCGCGCGGCACCGACGCGGTCGCTCCGCTGGAGATGACCAAGTGGTTCGACACCAACTACCACTACCTGGTGCCCGAAATCGACGCGGCCACCACCTTTTCCCTGCACCCGGGCAAGCTGCTGACCGAACTCGACGAGGCGATCGAGCTCGGGGTCCCCGCACGGCCGGTCGTGATCGGTCCGATCACCTTCCTGAAGCTCGCCAAGGCCGTCGACGGCGCCGCGCTGGAGCGGCTGCCCGAGCTCGTGCCGCTGTACCTCGACCTGCTGGCCCAGCTGGCGGACGCGGGCGCGCGGTGGGTACAGATCGATGAGCCGGTGCTGGTCACCGACCTGACGGAGGCGGAGCTCGCTCTGGTCGGCCAGACCTACGGTGCGTTGTCGGCCGCGCAGAACCGCCCCGCGATCCTGGTCGCCACCTACTTCGGGCACCCCGATGCCGCACTGGCGGCGCTGGCCGACACCGAAATCGAGGGTATCGCTCTCGATTTCACGGCGGGCGCCGTCGTCTCGGCGGTCGCGGCACTGCCCGCGCTGTCCCGCAAGCTCGTGGTGGCGGGTGTGGTCGACGGCCGCAATATCTGGCGCGCCGACCTCGACGCCACCCTCGGCACCCTGGACGACCTGCTCGGCAGCGCCGACGCGGTGGCGGTGTCGAGTTCGTGCTCGCTGCTGCACGTGCCGTATTCGCTGACCCCGGAGACCGGGCTGGACGAACGGCTGCGCTCGTGGCTGGCCTTCGGCACCGAGAAGGTCGGCGAGGTGCGCGTCCTGGCCACCGCCCTCACCGCGGGTGCCGACGCCGTCGCCGACGAGCTGGCCACGGCCCGCGCCGCCGCCGACTCACGCCGGACCGATCCGCGTCTGCACAACGACCAGGTCCGCGGCCGGCTGGCCGCGCTCGACGAGAACGACCTGACCCGCTCCCCCGCCGACGAGCGTCGCGCCCTGCAGCGCGATCACCTCGACCTGCCGGTGCTGCCGACCACCACCATCGGCTCCTACCCGCAGACCTCGACCATCCGGCTGGCCCGTGCCGCGCTGCGCAAGGGCGAGATCGACCACGCCGAGTACGTGCGGCGGATGCGGGCCGAGATCGCCGACGTGATCACCCTGCAGGAGAAGCTCGGTCTCGACGTGCTGGTGCACGGTGAACCCGAACGCAACGACATGGTGCAGTACTTCGCCGAACTGCTCGACGGTTTCGCCGTCACCGAGGCGGGCTGGGTGCAGTCCTACGGCACCCGCTGCGTGCGTCCGCCGATCCTGTTCGGCGATGTCACCCGGCCCGAGGCGATGACGCTGTCGTGGATCGGGTACGCCCAGTCGCTGACCACCAAGCCGGTCAAGGGCATGCTCACCGGCCCGGTGACCATTCTGGCGTGGTCGTTCGTCCGCGACGACCAGCCGCTGGATGACTCGGCCCGCCAGGTCGCGCTCGCCATCCGGGACGAGACCGTCGACCTGGAAGCCCAGGGCGCGCGGATCATCCAGGTCGACGAGCCCGCCCTGCGCGAGCTGCTGCCGCTGCGCGCGGCCGAACAGCCTGCCTACCTGCGGTGGTCGGTGGACTCGTTCCGTCTCGCCACCGCGGGCGTCGCCGACACCACCCAGGTGCACACGCACCTGTGCTACTCGGAGTTCGGCGAGGTCATCTCGGCGATCGCGGGCCTGGACGCCGATGTCACCTCGATCGAGGCGGCGCGCTCGCACATGGAGGTCCTCGACGATCTGAACGCGGCCGGTTTCGCGCTCGGTGTCGGGCCTGGCGTCTACGACATCCACTCGCCGCGGGTGCCGTCGGTCGAGGAGATCACGATCTCCCTGTCCGCAGCGCTGAAAGCCGTTCCGGCCGAACGGCTCTGGGTGAATCCGGACTGCGGCCTGAAGACCCGCGGACCGGTGGAGGTCGAGGCGTCGCTGCGCAATCTGGTGACGGCCGCCGCGGCACTGCGCTGACCGACGGGAGCTGACCACCGCGACGGTGAGCGGCACACAGACCACTGCTCCGGACGGAGATTTCCGTCCGGGGCAGTGGCTCGGTTCAGCTCGCCCTGGCGACCGGAACCGCACGCTGGGCCACGCCGTGATACTCCGACAGCGGCCGGATCAGCGCGTTGGCGGCCGACTGCTCGGCGATGTGCGCGGTCCAGCCGGTGATCCGGCTCATCACGAAGATCGGCGTGAACATCTCGATGTCGAAGCCCATCAGGTAGTAGGCAGGCCCTGCCGGAAAGTCGAGATTCGGCGCTATGCCGGTCTTCTCGGCCATCGCGGCGGCGAGTTCGTCGTACATGCGGACCCAGTGCTGTCCCCCGGTCACCGCCGCGACCTCGTCGAGGGCCGCCTTCATCGTCGGCACCCTGGAGTCGCCGTTGCGGTACACACGATGCCCGAAGCCCATCACCTTGCGCTTGGCCTCGAGGGTTTCGGCGATCCACGCCTTCGCGTGCGCGGGGTCGGCGATCTCCAGCATCGTGTGCATCACCGCCTCGTTGGCGCCGCCGTGCAGCCGCCCCTTCAGGGCGCCGATCGCCGCCGTGATGGCGCTGTAGGAGTCCGAGCCGGTGGAGGTCACCACGCGAGCGGCGAAGGTCGAGGCGTTGAAACCGTGCTCGGCGTAGAGGATCAGCGAGATCTCGAACGCGCGCACGATCCGCGGATCCGGTACCGCGCCGAAGCACATGTACAGGAAATTCTCCGCGAAACCGAGCTGGGAGTGCGGTGCGATCGGGTCGAGCCCCCGGCGCCTGCGCATCGCCGTCGCGATCACCGTCGGCAGCAGCGCGGTCAATCGCAGTGCGGAGCCCAGCCTTTCGCGCTCACTCGTGCTCTCGGAGGCCGCGTCCTCGGTGCCGAGGTAGCTCACGACCGTGCGGACGGCGTCCATCGGGTGGCAGGTCTGCGGCATCTTCTCCAGCAGGGCGAGCACCGACCGATCGATCCGGCGCTGGGCCCGTTCTCGCTGGCAGAGCAGTTGCAGCTGACCGTCGTCGGGGAGTTCGCCGTACCACAGCAGGTAGGCGACCTCCTCGAAACTGCAGCGCGCGGCCAGGTCCTGTACCGGGTAGCCACGGTAGGTCAGCGAGTTGGTCTCGGCGACGACCTTGGAGATGCTCGTCGTGTCGACCACCACCCCGGCCAAACCCTTGGCGATGGCGGGTTGCGTTGTCTGTCCGCTGGTCATGGCGTCACTCACTCACCGTGAAGTCGAAGATGCCGGAGTCGAATGCGTTGTAGTGCCGGTAGCCGAGCAGTTCGTAGAGCCGAGACCGGTGCTGCATCCGGTCCAGTAGTGCTGATTGCGTTCCAGCCGTGGCTATCTCGCGCAGACCGTCTTCGATCGCGCCCATCGCCAGGCGCAGCGTGGTGACCGGGTAGATCACCGCGTTGTAGCCGAGGTCGGTCAGTGTCCGCGCGCTCAGCAACGGCGTCTTGCCGAATTCGGTCATGTTCGCGAGCAGCGGGACATCTACGGCGGCACGGAACTTCGCGAACTCGGCCTCCTCGGCCAGCGCCTCGGTGAAGATCAGGTCCGCGCCCGCGTCGACGTAGGCTCTCGCCCGCTCGATCGCCGCGTCGAGACCCTCGATCGCGCGCGCGTCGGTGCGGGCGCAGATCACGAAGTCAGGATCACGGCGCACCGCCACGGCGGCCCGGATGCGGCGCACCATCTCGGCGGTGTCGACGACTGCCTTGCCGTCGAGATGGCCGCATCGTTTCGGGTTGACCTGGTCCTCCAGATGGCAACCTGCCAGGCCCGCGTCCTCCAGCAGGGCCACGGTGCGGGCGGCGTTCATCGGTTCACCGAAGCCGGTGTCGGCGTCTGTGAGGACGGGCAGATCGGTGGCGCGGGCGATCTGGCGGCCACGCTCGACGACCTCGGTGAGCGTGGTCAGGCCGATATCGGGCAGTGCCAGCTCGGCCGAGATCACCGCGCCCGATACGTAGACGCCGTCGAATCCGATCTCCTGGATCAGCTTGGCCACCAGCGGGTTCACCGCTCCCGGCAGTCGTTGCAGGCGCCCGGAGGCCAGCCCGGCGCGGAAACTCGCGCGCTTCTGCGCGGCAGTGGTGTGCGCGGCGAGCAATCCGGCAACAGTCATCAGAACAGTCCTTCCCGTGCGGTGGGCAGCCGGTCGAACAGCGCGGGGTCGACGGTGAAGCTCAGTTGATCGAGCTCCTCCGCGCCGAGTTCCGGTGTGCGCTGGGCGGCATCGAGGAAACGGTCCTGTTCGGCGGGCGTCACGACACCGTCGGCGAGGACGCGGAACTTCTCGACGTACTGCTCGCGCGCGAACGGCCGCGCGCCCAGTGGATGCGCGTCGGCGACCGCGAGTTCGTCGACGATCACCTCGCCGTTGTCGAGAGTCACCACGGCACGGGCGCCGAAGGCCTTCTCGGCCGGGTCGGTCGCGTGATAGCGGCGCGTCCACTCGGGATCCTCGACCGTGGAGATCTTGCGCCACAGCGCCACCGTGTCGGGTCGCTGGGCGCGCTCGGGCGCGTAGGAGCGCTCGTGATGCCAGGTCCCGTCCTGGAGGGCGACCGCGAAGATATAGGGGAGCGAGTGGTCGAGGGTCTCGCGGCTGGCGTGCGGATCGAACTTCTGCGGGTCGCCGGATCCGGTGCCGATCACGTAGTGCGTGTGGTGGCTGGTGTGCAGCACGATCGAGGCGATGCGGGCGGTGTCGGTGATCCGCTCGCGCAGTCGGCGGGCGAGGTCGATCGGGGCCTGGCTCTGGTATTCGGCGGAGTGTTCCTTGGTGTAGCTGTCGAGGATGGCGCGCTTGGCCGTGCCCGGAGTCGGCAGCGGCACCTGGTATTCGGCATCGGTGCCGCCGAGCAACCAGGCGATCACGCCGTCGGCACCCTCCCAGATGGGCGCCGGCGCACCTTCACCACGCATCGCCCGGTCGACCGCCTCGACGGCCATCTTCCCGGCGAACGCCGGGGCATAGGCCTTCCAGCTGGAGATCTCGCCCTTACGGGACTGCCGGGTGGCGGTCGTGGTGTGCACTGCTTGGCCGACGGCCTGATAGATGGTCTCGGTATCGAGGCCGAGCAGCGTGCCGATGCCCGCGGCGGCCGACGGGCCGAGGTGAGCGACGTGGTCGATCTTGTGTTCGTGCAGGCAGATCGCGCGCACCAGGTCGATCTGGATCTCGTAGCCGGTGGCGAGCCCGCGGATCAGCTCGGCGCCGGACCGGCCCGTGTGCTGGGCGACGGCCAGAATCGGCGCGATGTTGTCGCCCGGATGCGAGTACTCCGCCGCGAGGAACGTGTCATGGAAGTCGAGCTCGCGCACTGCGACCCCGTTCGCCCACGCCGCCCACTCGGGTGAAACGCGCTGCGCGCCGGGCAGTCCGAAGACGGTGGCGCCGTGGCGTGAGGAGGCGGCGGACAGTGGATGGGCCGACGCCTGCGCGCGGGCGGTGCGAACCGGACCGCGCAGGACCGACGCCGCGGCCACCGCGGCGTTGTCGATGATGCGGTTGACGATCATGTCGGTGACCTCGCCGGTCACCGCCACCGGATCGGTGGCCACCTCGGCGATCAGCGTGGCCAGATGCTGTGACCGCGGAAAGTCCTCGGCGGCCCCGACGCTGCGAACGATATGGGTTTTCATTGCCATGGTTCGCAGGCTACGCACTGGATCTATCGCTGGATATGGGCTGAAAAAGCGTATTTTTGCGTGCGATGGGCGACAGATCAGCAACTATTGCGAAGATCGGCGATCACCGCCGGAACGGTGATACCGAAGCGCTATGGTTGATTCTCCCGGCAACCACGCAGAGAACGCGCGGGCGCCCTCGGCGGCAATTCGGTCACCGCAGCCCGAGGTCGCACCTGCCGCCGACCGCGACTTCGCATGTTACGCACGGGTAGACACAGGTAAAATCCCTTGCGGGACTGGACTTCTCCCGAGGCATTCGCCACTTTGAGCAAACATTGCGAACAGCTCGCGTTAGGATCTGCGACGTGCGGAAGATGTACGCGGGGGCCAGGCTACGAAGGCTGCGCGAAGAACGGCGGATGACCCAGGCAGCGCTCGCGAAGTCGCTGGACCTCTCACCCAGCTATCTCAATCAGCTCGAGCGTGATCAGCGCCCGCTGACCATTCCTGTTCTGCTGAAACTCAACTCGACCTTCGACCTGGACGTGCAGTTCTTCGCCGCCGACTCCGACGCGCGGCTGGTCTCGGACCTGCACGAGGTACTGGTGGAAGCCGCGGGCGGCGGCGACACCGCCCCGATCACCGAGGTCGAGGAACTGGCGACCCGGCTGCCCGAGGTGGCGCGCATCGTCATCGCGATGCACCGGCGGTTGCGCGCGGCGACCGACCAGCTCGACCTGCTGTCCTCACGCGTCGACACACCGGCCGGCGCGCCGGGCACCCCCATGCCGTACGAGGACGTACGCGATTTCTTCTACGACCACCGCAACCACATCTCGACCCTCGACCATGCCGCCGAGCAGCTGTTCGAGGAATCCGGTCTGAGCATCGGCTCGCTGGATCGTCAGCTGGCCAGGATCGCCGAGGAACGCGCGGGCGTCACGGTGCTGGTCCGCGGCGACGGCGCCGACCCGGCCATCCCGAAACGCCACTACGACCCCGACACCCGAACCCTCACCCTGGCCAGGCGACTGCGCCCCGGGCAGCGTGCCTTCCAGATCGCGACCACCCTCGGCCTGCTGCTCTACGGCCGCGAGATCGACAACGTGCTCGCCGAATCTCGGGCGCTCACCGGCGAATCCCGCACCCTGGCCAGGGTCGGGCTGGCCAACTACTTCGCCGGCGCGCTGATCCTGCCCTATGGCCGGTTCCTGCGCTCGGCCGAGGAACTGCGCTACGACGTCGACCTGCTCGCATTGCGGTTCGAAGTCGGCTTCGAGACGGTCTGCCATCGGCTCAGCACACTGCAGCGGCAGGGTCAGCGCGGCGTGCCGTTCTTCCTGGTGCGTACCGATCGGGCCGGCAATATCTCGAAACGCCAGTCCGCCACCGCGTTCCACTTCTCCCGCGTGGGCGGCAGTTGCCCGCTGTGGGTCACCCACGAGGCGTTCGCGCACCCCGGACGCATCCTCACCCAGATCTCGGAGATGCCCGACGGCCGCCGGTACCTGTGGATCGCGCGCACCACCCCCGCCGCCGCGCAGGGATTCGGGGCGGCGTCGAAGAACTTCGTCATCGGACTCGGCTGCGACATCGAATACGCCGACCGGCTGGTGTATTCACAGGGGCTGCAGTTGGACGATCCACAGGTCGCGGTGCCGATCGGGGCCGGGTGCAAGGTGTGCGAGCGACCGTCGTGCCCGCAACGCGCGTTCCCGCAGATCGGGCGGCCGCTGTCGGTGACCGAACACACCAGCACCGATCTGCCGTACCCGCGCCTACCTCGCTGATACCGCGCGGGCGTCAGGACTTGGCGAGGTATTCGATGCGTTCGCCGTCGACGGCGGCGTGCATCATGCCCGCCAAGCCCGGATGATTCACCAGACCCGGATCCTCGGCGACGACCTGGCGGGCGAGTTCCTGTGCGGCGGTGATCACCTCGAGGTCGTCGAGCAGCGAGAGCAACCGCAACGACCGGGCGGTACCGGACTGCGCCGAGCCGAGGACGTCACCTTCGCGGCGCTGCCGCAGGTCGAGCACCGAGAGTTCGAAGCCGTCGGTCGTCGCCGCCACCGCCTCCAGCCGCGCCATCGCGGTCCCGCCCGGCGCGGCATCGGTGACCAGCAGGCACAGGCCCGGATGCTTGCCTCGGCCGATGCGACCGCGCAGCTGGTGCAGCTGACTCACCCCGAACCGGTCGGCGTCGACGATCACCATGACGGTCGCGTTCGGCACGTCGACACCGACCTCGACGACCGTGGTGCAGACCAGCACGTCGATGGCGCCGTCGTTGAATTGGCGCATCACGTGGTCTTTTTCGTCGGACGGTAGCCTGCCGTGCAGCAGCCCGACGCGCACACCGGAGAGCGGACCGGCGCTCAGCGTCTCGTACATCTCCACGGCGGCCGCGGTGGTCGGCCCTTCCTTCTCCGCCTTCTTCCCCTTGGCCGGTGGCGCGTCGGGATCCTCGCCGATGCGCGAACAGACGACATAGGCCTGTCTGCCCTGGCCGACCTCCTCGACGATGCGCTCCCAGGCACGATCCACCCAGCCCGGGTGCAGTTTGCGCGGAACAACTTTCGACACGATCGGTGAACGGCCCTTGGGCAGCTGGGTGAGCGTGGAGGTTTCGAGATCGCCGAGTGTCGTCATCGCGATGGTGCGCGGGATCGGGGTCGCGGTCATCACCAGCAGGTGCGGGCTGATGCCGTCTTTCGCCTTGGCACGCAACGCGTCTCGCTGTTCGACTCCGAAGCGGTGTTGTTCGTCGACCACCACGAGGCCGAGGTCGTAGAACTCGACGGCATCCTGGATCAGCGCGTGGGTACCGATGACGATGCCCGCCTCACCGGTCATCGCGTCCAGTAGGGCCGCCTTCTTCGCGGCCGTCGACATCGATCCGGTGAGCAGCACGACCTTCGTCGAGTTCTCCGCGGCGCCGAGTTCGCCGGCGTTGCCGAATTCGCCGAGCATCGACCGCAGCGACCGATAATGCTGGGCGGCGAGGACTTCGGTCGGCGCGAGCAGGGCGCACTGACGCCCCGAGTCCACGACTTGGAGCATGGCGTTCAGCGCCACGATCGTTTTGCCCGAACCCACCTCACCCTGCAGCAGGCGGTGCATCGGGCGGGTGCGGGAGAGGTCTTCGGAGATCTCCGCGAGCACCTGCTGCTGGCCTTCGGTGAGCTCGAACGGCAAGCGCTCGTCGAAGGTGGCGGCGATACCGTCGGCCGAGGGCGGGCAGGCGGGGGCGGTGCGGCCCTCCACCTCGTGGCGGCGTTCGGCCAGCACGAGCTGCAAGGCGAGCGCCTCATCGAAACGAAGCCTGTCCCTGGCCTTCTCGATATCGAGCTTGTGCTCAGGGAGGTGGATCAGGCGCAGCGCTTCCGAGAGCGGAAGCAGTCGGCGCTCCTCGCGCAGGTCGGCGGGCAGCGGGTCGTCGATGGGGTCGAGCTGGTCGAGTACCTGGCGAATGCAGGCGAGCAGGTCCCAGCTCTGGACCTTCGCGGTCGCCGGATACACGGGGACGAATTCGCGCTCGAAGAACGAGGCATCCACTCCGCCCGCGCCTTTCGCGCTCTGCGCCAGCCCGCGCAGCGCGCCGCTGCCGCGCACGGAGGTGAGTTCCTCCACGCCGGCTTCGGCCTTGTCGGGCAGGATCAGGTAGTCGGGGTGCGAGAGGTTCCAGCGGTCGGGACGCCACCAGTGCACGGTGCCCGACATCATCGCTCGCACACCTTCTTTCACCAGATACCGCACCTTGTCGCCGTTGAAGAAGGTGGCTTCCAGTGGACGCTGGGCGCCGGTGTCGAGCTGCACCTTCAACAGGGAGCCGCGCCGGTTCTTCATCGGGCGCAGTTCGGTTTTCGTGATGCGACCGATGACGGTGATGTGCGCACCCTCCTCCGGCTCCTCCTCGGTGAGGGGCTGACCCTGCGTGGCGTAGCGCACCGGATAGTGGCGCAGCAGATCCTCGACGGTGGTCATGTCGAACGCCTCGGTCAGCCGGTCGGCCGCCTTGACGCCCAGCACATGGTCGAGCCGGTCACTCAACGTCGCCATCTACTCGACCCCTATCTGCACCAGATCCGCTTGCTGTCCACCGGAATACACGACCACCTCGACGCCGGGGAAACCGGCCGTCACATGCTCGGCGAGCACCTGCGCCAGCTCGGGCCCCGTATCGGCGCCCATCAGCAGCGTCACCAATTCCCCACCGAGACCGAGCATCCGGTCGAGCAGGATGCGTCCCGCGCCGACCACATCGGGGTCGATCACCACCACATCCTGGCCGACGAGCCCGAGTCCGTCACCGGGAGAACACATTCCGACCATCGTCAGGGCCCGCACCCGGGCAGCCCGCAGGGCACCCCACCGCATGGTCGCCGCAGCCTCCGACATCGCGAACGCGTCATCCACCGCGATCCGTCCGCGATCGTGCACCGCCAGCGCCGCGAGGCCCTGCACCATCGACGCGCTCGGCAGCAACAACACATCACGCGACCCGTCACGGGCGGCCACACCGACGGCGACGAGTTCCTGCGCGGGCAGGGCGCCGTTGGGCAACACGAGCACTTCACGATGTGGCATCCGCCGAATCGCGGTCAGCAGAGTGCTCGTATCGACCTGCCGATCCCCGCGCAACACCACCGCGCCGGCGTCTTCGAACAGGCGCGTGGCGGCAGCGCCGGCGACCACCGCCAGGACGCCGCGGTCCGCGAGGACATCGCCGGCGGTGTGGTCGCCGACGGCGCGGCCATCTCCGGTGGCGGATACGACGTCTCGGCCCACGGGACGGGACAGTCGATTGCCAGTACCACTCGCAACCGCCTCACACAGCGCGGAGGCGTCGCGCGCGCTGTCGCTGCCCCGCGCGTGCTGAGTGGCGAGCCAGTCGGTGCCGTGCTCGTGGTGGCCGCTGTGGGGTGCGGTCACCGCGAAACTCTCGATCCGAATGCTCGTCACCGTGCCCACCGCGAGCCCGGCCTCGATCGCCGCCCCCGCGTCGCGGCAGTGCACATGGGCCGACCAGGTGCTGTCACCGTCGCCGACCACCACCACCGAATCACCGAGAACGGCGAGTCGATCGCGCAGCCCACCCGCGGCGGTCTCGTCGGTGCCGGAGATCACGTACATGACCTCGAAGTGTGGATCAGCGTCCCGATCACGATGATCGTGGTCGTCGCGGGTGTCGAGTATCCGGCGCTCCCGGCCCTCGGAATCGGCCTCCACCGCGTGTCCGTGATCGATGTCACCGAACCCGCCGGGCAGAGTCACTGCCTGCTCGTTGCCGTCGTCCGGCCGCCGATGCGGCCCCTGGTCCGCCCGCTCGCCCCGCGTGTACCTGACTCGCGCGGGTGCCTCACCGCAGACTTCGGTCACGAGGCAGTCGAGCAACACCAGCAGCCCGCGCGCCCCCGCGTCGACGACTCCCGCCGCGCGCAGCACGCCCAGCTGGGTCGGGGTGCGGCTCAGTGCCCGCGCGGCACCTTCGGCGGCGGCGCGGGCCACCTCTTCCAGGGAGGGTTCGGCGACCTCGGCGGCCGCGGCGGCGGCGCGGTCGAGAACCGTCAGGATCGTGCCCTCGACCGGGGCACTCAGTCCCGTGCGCACCAGCACGGCCGACCGCCGCAATGCCTCCTGCAGCCGCACACCGGTCAACGGACCAGCGACAACGGCCTCCGCGATCCCGCGCAGGACCTGCGACAGGATGATGCCCGAGTTTCCGCGCGCGCCCGTGGTGGCACCGCGAGCCAAGGCCTGGGCGACGCGGTGTGACGTGGCGTCCTCCGCGTCGAGCACGGCCCGCTCGGCCGTCGCGACCGCGGCTCGCATGGTGGCGAGGAGGTTGGTCCCGGTGTCGGCGTCGGCGATGGGGAACACGTTGAGCGCGTCGATCTCCGCGCGGCGTAGCTCCAGGTCGGTGCGGCAACCGCGGGCCCAGACCAGCAGATCGGGGCCGTCGAGAGACTCCCGCACGTGCGCCACCGCCACCTCGCTCCCCGTTCTGCGTACCCGCGCGCCGAGCACGCACGCCAGGTTAGCGGCAGCTACCGACCGGGGTACGCTGACCTCGGACGGGCCCTCAGCCGGGCTGTGCTCGGCAGGTCGACCGGGATACCCGGTTTGGAACTTCGAGGCCCGGCCCGCTAGTCTTGCAGGGTTGCTTTGTGCGGCCCACGTGGGTCTGCGCTGGCCGACGACAGTCGGCAAGGCATTTGACGACATCAGTTTCCGGTTCAGCGGGCTTACGTGCGCCGCTGTCCGCTTATGACATGAAGGAGCTCGCGACATGGCTGCCGTTTGCGACGTCTGCGCCAAGGGCCCCGGTTTCGGGAAGTCGGTCTCGCACTCGCACCGGCGCACCAACCGTCGCTGGAACCCGAACATCCAGACCGTGCGTGCGCAGGTTGCCCCTGGCAACACCCGCCGGATGAACGTGTGCACCTCCTGCCTCAAGGCGGGCAAGGTCGTCCGCGGCTGATTTTCAGCCCGTACATTCTGCCGACAATGCCCCGGCACCCCTCGTGGGTGATCCGGGGCGTTGTCGTACAACGGCCCCGCGCCGTCGAACGAGCGCGCCGTGTCTGACTGGCGGATCGCGCCGCTCACGGCGAACCGGGTCACCGAACTCGCCGCGTGCCACATCGCCAGCTGGCGTGAGGCCTACGGCGCGCTCGTCCCCCGCCACATCCTCGACGGCTTCGACCTCGAACGCTCCGCGATCAATTGGGAACGTCGTCGTGCCGCGGGCACCCACCGATTGCCGGTCGCGCTGGCCGGCGACCGCCTGGTCGGTTTCGCCGCCGGGCGGGATCGGCCCGTACCCGACCGCCCGGCGGACCCGTGCCCGTCCACCGAGGCCGAACTCGAAGCACTCTACGTCCGCAGCGCCTGGCACGGCACCGGCATCGCCGACGCCCTGATCGACGCGGCCGCCCCCGGATCGCCGTGCACCCTCTGGGTGTTCGCCGACTATCCGCGTGCCCACGCCTTCTACCGCAGGCACGGCTTCACCGACACCGGCAACCGCCGCACCGACCCGTTCACCCTGCTGCCCGAACAATTGTGGCGACGCGAGCCGGGTTAATGTGACGCCATGAGTACCACCGAACCGGTCGCCGCCGCCGAGATCATCGACGGCGTGCTCCAGCTGACCATCGCCACCTCCGCCGCGGGCACCTCGATGGATTTCGACCTGATCAACGCGGGCACCGCGGCCCTGCGCGCCCTCGACCCGTCGGTCGGCGCGATCCTGCTCACCGGCGCGGGCGCGAACTTCTGCGCAGGCGGCAATGTCCGCAATTTCGCCGGGGCCGATGACCGCGGCGCCTATCTGCACCAGCTGGCCGACGAACTCCACGAGTTCGTCCGCGCGCTCGCGGCCGCCCCCGTTCCCGTGATCGCCGCGGTGCAGGGCTGGGCGGCGGGTGCGGGCATGAGCCTGGTCTGCGCCGCCGACATCGCGATCGGTGGACCCTCGACGAAACTGCGCCCCGCCTACCCCGGCATCGGCCTGTCCCCCGACGGCGGCATGTCCTGGCTGCTCCCCCGCATCGTCGGCCTGGGCCGCGCCAGCGAGATCCTGCTCACCGACGCCGTCCTCGACGCCGACGAAGCCGTCCGCCTCGGCATCCTGAGCCGCACGGTCGCCGACGACGACATCCGCGCCGAAGCCCTCCGGCTGGCACAGACCTTCGTCAACGGCCCCCGCGCCACCTACTCGGCCATGAAAAAACTGCTGGCCCAGTCGCCTACAGCGATTCTGGACCAGCAGCTGGACGCCGAACGCGACAGCATCTCGGCCGCCGCGAACAGCGACACCGGCCGCGAAGGCGTCGACGCCTTCGTAGGCAAGCGCAAGCCGAACTACGTCGGCCTCACCTAGAAGCCACCAACTCCGACGTAGAAGTCACCAACTCCCGCGACTGAACTGACCACCCGGCGCGACCAACGCCACGCCGGATGTCAGCCACCACGGGTTTTCGGCCGCCTCGCATCCGAAGGGCGAGACGGAACGCCGAAGGCGCAGTATCGCCCTTCGGATGTGAGGCCCTCAGGGCCGAAAACCCCGCGGCGCCAGCCGCTCTAACACGCAGCACCGAGGGCGCTGAAGGTGTTCTGCAGCAGGCAGGTCACCTTCGCGTTCACGCCCGAGGAGATGGTCGAGGTGCCGGTGGAGGTCCATTCCTCGCCGACCTGAGTGGTGGCCACCGGCGCGGCCTGCTCGTTGTAGGGCTCGAGCTGCAGGCCTGCGGCGGTGGCCGAGCCCGCGCCCGCGGTGATGGCGGCGGCGACGGCGGCGGTCGCGAGGGCAGCGCGAACGGTGGAGATGTGCATCGGGTTGTGCTCCTTCATCATTCTCTTCTGGTGCGGGCGACGCCCCGGGTCAGGGCAGCCGCCAGTCGACGGGGTCGGCGCCGAGTTCGTCGAGCAGTTCGTTGACCCGGGAGAACGGTCGTGAACCGAAGAACCCGCGCGAGGCGGAAAGCGGTGAGGGGTGCGCCGATTCGACGTAGGGCACCTCGGCGGCGACGAGTGTGGGCTTCAGTGAGCGGGCGTCGTTGCCCCACAGCACGGCCACGAGCGGCTCGTCGCGGTCGACCAGCGCCCGGATCGCCTGCTCGGTGACCGCTTCCCAGCCTTTGCCCCGGTGCGAGGCGGGCGCGCCGGGGGTGACGGTGAGTACCCGGTTCAGCAGCAGCACACCCTGATCCGACCAGGGGCTCAGGTCTCCACAGGTCGGCGTATCGAAGCCGAGGTCCTTGCTGTATTCGGCGAAGATGTTGGACAAGCTGCGTGGAACCGGCGAAACCTGCGGTGTGACAGAGAAACTCAGTCCCATCGCGTGGCCCGGTGTCGGGTACGGATCCTGGCCGACGATCAGCACGCGCACCGCGTCGAACGGGCGCTGGAACGCGCGCAGCACGTTCTCCCCTTCGGGAAGATAGCCGCGGCCCGCCGCGTTCTCTTCTCGGAGGAACTCGCCCATTTCGCTGATGCGGTCGGTGACCGGCTCCAGTGCCCGGGCCCAGCCCGGATCGATGATCTCCGACAGTGGTTTGGCACCCATGACCGCACAACCTATCGTTCGTCGCCGGTGGGCGTGGCGTCCGCCCCACGGAACGATTCCCAGCCGGTGCCGCCGGTGGGTGCCACGCCGTCGACCGTGACGCCACTGCCTGCGGTTACTATGCCGATCGGCCGCCAGCCCGCGGGGAGCGCCACCTCGGCCGGCCAGGTTCCGGCGAAGGCGTGGTCTTCGCCGCCGGCCAGAATCCATTGCGCGGCATCGGCATCGAGCAATTTCGCGAGGGCCGACAGTTCGGGGTCGGTCAGTGCCGCGCTGTGCACGTCGATCGCGACGTGCGAGGCGGCGGCGAGATGCCCGAGGTCGGCGAGCAGTCCGTCGGAGACATCGGTCAGGGCGGTCGGGGGGTGCGCGCCGAACGCGTCGATCACCGCCGCGTACGGCGGCTGCGGAACACGATGTGTCGCAAGGGCGTAGGTGAACTCGGGATCGGTGAGGTCCGCGTCGCCGGTCAACACGGCCAGCCCGGCGCCGGACCAGCCGAGTTCGCCTGCCACGGCGACGATGTCACCGGCCACCGCGCCCGAGCGGGTGATCGCGGGCTGTCCGCCGAGGTCGCCGAACGCGGTCACCGAGACGACCAGCTGATCGCTGCGCACCAGGTCGCCGCCCGCGATGGAACCCCCGGCGCGGCCGGCCTCGATCCACATTCCGTCGGCGATCCCTTCGACCACGGACACGGGGGTGTCGGCCGGGCAGCCGAGCGCGACCACGAACGCGGTAGGCCGCGCGCCCATCGCCACCACATCGGCGGCGTTCTGGGCGATCGCCTTGCGGCCGATGTCGACGGGCGAGGACCAGTCGAGGCGGAAGTGTCTGCCTTCGACGAGCATGTCGGTGCTCACCACGAACCGCCCATCGGGCGCCGCGACCAGCGCGGCGTCGTCACCGGGGCCGAGCAGCACGTGCGCGGCCTGCTCCCGACCGGCGTTGATCCGGTCGATCAAGGCGAACTCGCCCAGCTCACGCACCGTCTGCGGACGGCTGTCCTCGCTGATGACCGACCCCTTCCCGCTGTGCTGCTGACCGACGAAATCGCCCCGACGGTACCCTTTCGGAGGCGATAGGGCACCACCGACGGTGCAGGCGAACCAGCGAACGGAAGGACCACACAGCTATGGCGGACTCGACACCGGAGGATCGCGGCGAGGCGACCGCTCCCGACGACACCGCCGCTGCCGACGCGATTTCGTCCGACGCTGAGCCGACGTCCGACGACTCACCGTCGTCCGGCGAAGACGTCCACCCGGAACCCGCCGTCGAGCCCGGCCTCGCCGACGACACAGACAGCGACGCGGACGATTCGGATTCCGGCGACGAGGACTCCGACGATGCCGACCTCGAGTCACACCACTCCCCCGCGCTGATCGCCACCGCGGTCGCCCTGCCCGTCGTCTTGATCGTCGCCGTCCTGGTCGCCGCCTTCATCGCCCTGCGCGCCCCGGTCGAACGCGAACCCCTCGCCCTCGGCCCGGTTCCGGCTCCCGCGGCCGACGGCCCCGCCTGTCAAACACTGCTCCCGGCCCTGCCCGCCGAGCTCGGCGACTACACCAAGTCGACCCTCGTCGAACCCGCCCCGCCGGCCACCCGCGCCTGGCAGCTCCCCGACGGCGGCGACCCGATCACGCTGCGCTGCGGCCTCGACCGCCCCCTCGAGTTCAACCGCGCGTCACCGTTGACGGTGATCGACGGCGTGAAGTGGTTCCAAATCCGCGACGAGGTCGGCAAGACCGGCACCTGGTTCGCCGTCGACCGCGAGACCTACATCGCACTGACCGTCCCCGACGGCTCCGGCACCAGCGGGGTGCAGACCGTGTCCGACATCATCACCGCGAATCTGCCTGCACGCGAACCGACTCCGGGCGAACTCTGAGCTAATCGACTGGCGCCGTAGAGCTTTCGTGCACGACCCCGCCGAAAGCCCTGCGGCCGAACAGAACTACCGCAGCCCGGTTCCGCGCGCGAGCGCCGTCTCGATCAGCGTCGACACCAGCGTCGGGTAGTCGATACCGGTCGCTTCCCACATCCGCGGGTACTGCGAGATCGGCGTGAAGCCGGGCATCGTGTTGATCTCGTTGATCACCGGACCGTTCTCGGTGACGAAGAAGTCGACCCGCGCCAGCCCCTGGCAGTCCAGCGCGCGGAACGCACGCACCGACAGCTCCCGGATCTCGTCGGCGACGTCGTCGTCGAGCTTGGCGGGCACATCGAATTCGCACACGTCGTCGAGGTATTTGGTGGCGAAGTCGTAGAACTCGGGCGCGGCCGCGTCGGCATCGGGCATGCGGATCTCGGAGACGACGCTGCCGCGCACCTCACCGTCGGCGAATTCCAGTACGCCACACTCGACTTCGCGTCCGACGATGCCCGCTTCGATGATCACCTTGGGGTCGTGCGCGCGGGCGGCGGCGATGGCCGCGGCGAGATCGGCCCAATCGGTGATCTTGGTGATGCCGATCGAGGAGCCGCCGCGCGCGGGCTTCACAAAGGCGGGCAGGCCGATCCGGGCCCGGTCGGCCTCGGACAGGGTCTCGGTGCCCGGCCGCAGCACGACCTGCACGCCGACGGGCAACGACTCGGCGGCCAGCAATTTCTTGGTGAACTCCTTGTCCATGCCCGCCGCGCTGGCCAGCACGCCCGCGCCGACATAGGGAATCCCGGCCAGCTCGAGCATGCCCTGCAATGTGCCGTCCTCACCGAAGGGCCCGTGCAGGATCGGGAACACGACATCGACATTGCCGAGGACATCGCTCGAGTCGAGGGCGACCAGCGCACCGGAGCGGCCGGGGTCAGCGGCGAGCGTGAGGGCGGTTCCCGACGCGTCGACCTGTGGTTGCACGCCGTGGCTCAGCGCCAGCTCGCCGATCCCGTCGGCCAGTACCCAGCCGCCGGTCGGGGTGATGCCGATCGGCACCACCTCGTAGCGGGTGGGATCGAGGTTGCGCAGCACACTGCTCGCCGACACGCACGAGACGGCGTGCTCGCTGCTGCGCCCGCCGAACACCACAGCCACCCTGATCCGTTCCGTCATGAACGTCACCGTAGTAGGTTCTCGCCGCCATGGCGCTATCGCCCTTACTCGGGCTTGATCCGCCTGCCGAGCAGGCTGCCGACCGCCTCGCTCACCGATAGCCCCTCATGACACACCCTGTGCACCGCGTCGGTCAGCGGCATCTCCACCCCGTGCTCGGCGGCCAGCGCCCGCACCGATGTGCACGACTTCACACCTTCGGCCACCTGCCCATTGGTCGCTTCCTGCGCGGCGCTCATCGTGCCGCCCGCACCGAGGGCGTACCCGAAGGACCGGTTGCGCGACAGCGGCGAGGTACAGGTAGCCACCAGATCGCCGACACCCGCCAGCCCGGCCAGCGTCACCGGCTGTGCGCCCAGCGCCACCCCGAGCCGGATCACCTCGGCGAGCCCGCGCGTGATCAGGCTGGCCACCGTGTTGTCGCCCAATCCCATTCCCGAAGCGATGCCGCAGGCGAGCGCGATGACGTTCTTGCACGCACCGCCGATCTCGCAGCCGATCACATCGGTATTGGTGTACGGCCGGAAGTACCCGGTGGCACACGCGCGCTGCGCGACCCCGGCCCGCTCGGTGTCGGAGCAGGCGATCACCGTCGCCGCGGGCTGACGTTCGACGATCTCGTGCGCCAGATTCGGACCCGACAACACCGCGATGCGCCCCGGCTCGGCCCCGGTGACCTCCGCGATCACCTGACTCATCCGCAGCAGCGTGCCGGTCTCGATCCCTTTGGCCAGACTCAACAGCGTGGCGTCGGACCCGATATCGCCCTTCCACAGATCCAGATTCGCCCGCAACGATTGCGACGGCACCGCCAGCACCACCAGATCCGCCCCGTCCAGCGCGACCCGATGGTCATCGGTTCCCCGCACCGGCGGCAACTGCACGCCGGGCAGGTAGAACGGATTGCGGTGCTCGGTGTCGAGCGCCTGCGCCACCTCGGGCCGCCTGGCCCAGATCGTCACGTCTGTCCCCGCCTCGGCCAACACCTTCGCGAACGCCGTACCCCACGACCCCGCACCCATAACCGCCGCCCTCGTCATCAGCCCAATATGCCATGCAAGGATCGGAACCATGCACACCGTGCACGCCGTGATGGCGGTCAAACACATCGGCCGGGCCAAGAGCAGGCTGGCGAACGTGCTGAGCACCGAGCAGCGGGCCCAGCTCGTGCTCGCCATGTTCACCGACACCGCCGTTGCCGCCACCGCGGTGCCCGAGCTGTTGTCGCTGACCGTGGTCACTCCCGATCCGCTGGTCGCCGCCCGCGCGCACGAGCTCGGCGCGCACGTGATCGATGAGCCACCGGCCGGTGCCGACCCGCTCAACACCGCGCTCGCGGCGGGCGCCGCCGATGTACGCGATCGCCACGGACCCACCGCGCTGCTCGCGCTGCAGGCGGATCTGCCCGCTCTTCGCCCGTCCGAACTGGCCGACGTGCTCGCCGTCGCCGTCAGCGCGCGATCGGTGGTGATCGATCACACCGGTACCGGCACCGCCGCATTGCTGATCCGCGACACCACCGCACCGCTGTCGCCCCGCTTCGGCGCCGATTCCGCGCGCGCACACCGCGACGACGGTGCCGTGCCGCTGCTCGGGCACTGGCCCGGCCTGCGCTGCGATGTCGACACCCCCGAGGATCTCGAGCTCGTCCGCACGCTCGGCGTCGGCGAATTCACCACATCGACCCTGCGTGAATTCGGATTCTCATCGCACAGAAGTGATCCCGTTCGCACCGTGTGCTAGCTGATCGCCACAATCGGACCGGTCGGAACGAATCGTGCAATGTCGTGATGCGCGCCGCCCGTTCCTCGAGGGATGATTGATCTCGTGAGCGATACGGAAACCATCAAGCAGCTGCCCCCGATTTCCCCGCCACCTGCGGCCGCCCTCGCCTCGGGCGGTGACGCGAGCACGCAGCGGTTGCCCAGAGATCGCTACCTCAACCGCGAGTTGAGCTGGCTCGACTTCAATGCCCGTGTCCTGGCCCTGGCCGAGGACGCCTCGTTGCCGTTGCTGGAGCGAGCCAAATTCCTCGCGATCTTCGCGTCGAACCTCGACGAGTTCTACATGGTGCGTGTGGCCGGCTTGAAACGCCGTGCCGAGACCGGCCTGTCGGTGCGCTCGGCCGATGGTCGCTCACCGTCGGAACAGCTGGAGATGATCACCGCCCGTGCCCAGGAGCTCGCCGAGCGGCACGCGAAGGTCTTCATCGACGCGGTGAACCCGGCGCTGGCCGTCGAGGGCATCGACATCATCGGCTGGAGCGACCTCGACGACGATGAGCGCCAACGCCTGTCGAACTACTTCACCGACCAGGTGTTCCCGGTCCTCACACCCCTCGCCGTCGACCCGGCGCACCCGTTCCCCTACATCTCCGGCCTGAGCCTGAATCTGGCCGTGACCGTGCGCGATACCGGCACCGGCGGCGAGCACTTCGCCCGCGTGAAGGTGCCCGACAACGTCGACCGTTTCGTGCGCGTGCGCCGCACCGGCGCGCCGTCGGCGATCGCGGCGTTCCTGCCGATGGAAGACCTCATCGCCGCCCACCTCGACCTGCTGTTCCCCGGTCTGACCGTGGTGGAGACGCATTCGTTCCGGATCACCCGCAACGCCGATTTCGAGGTCGACGAGGACCGCGACGAAGATCTGCTGCAGGCGATGGAGCGAGAACTCGCCCGCCGCCGCTTCGGCAAGCCGGTGCGCCTCGAGGTCTCCGACGACATGACCGAGCACATGCTCGAGCTGCTGTTACGTGAGCTCGAGGTCGACCCCGCCGATGTGATCCAGGTGCCCGGCCTGCTCGACCTGTCCTGCCTGTGGCAGGTCTACGGTGTCGACCGCCCCGAACTCAAGGACGCGCCGTATGTTCCGGCCACTCCGGCGGCCTTCGGCGAGCGCGAGACCCCGCGCAACGTCTTCGCCGCGCTCCGCGAGGGCGATGTGCTGGTGCACCACCCCTACGACTCCTTCTCCACCAGCGTGCAGCGCTTCATCGAACAGGCCGCGGCCGACCCCCAGGTACTGGCGATCAAGCAGACGCTCTACCGCACCTCCGGTGACTCCCCCATCATCAATTCCCTGATCGAGGCCGCCGAGGCGGGCAAGCAGGTCGTCGCGCTGGTCGAGATCAAGGCCCGCTTCGACGAGCAGGCCAACATCAAATGGGCGCGCGAGCTGGAACAGGCGGGCGTGCACGTGGTCTACGGCCTGGTCGGCCTGAAGACCCACTGCAAGACCTGCCTGGTAGTGCGCCGCGAGGGTTCCACGATCCGGCGCTACTGCCACATCGGCACCGGCAACTACAACCCGAAGACCGCGCGCCTGTACGAGGACGTGGGGTTGTTCACCGCCGCACCGGAGATCGGCGCCGATCTCACCGACCTGTTCAATTCGCTGACCGGCTACTCCCGCAAGGAGGACTACCGCAACCTGATGGTCGCGCCGCTGGGCGTGCGCGCGGGCATCATCGAGCGGATCGATCGCGAGATCGAACTGGCCGGACAGGGTGCGGCCGCCCGGATCCGGATCAAGGCCAACGCGATCGTCGACGAGCAGATCATCGACGCGCTCTACCGGGCCTCCCAGGCGGGTGTGCCGGTGCAGATCGTGGTGCGCGGCATCTGCGGCCTGCGCGCGGGTGTGCCGGGTCTGAGCGAGAACATCGAGGTGCGGTCGATCCTCGGCCGGTTCCTCGAGCATTCCCGGGTCATGGAATTCGGTGCGCAGGAGCAGACCTGGATCGGCAGCGCCGACATGATGCACCGCAATCTCGACCGCCGCGTCGAAGTGATGGTGCAGGTGAAGGATCCCAAACTCGTCGCTCAGCTCGCGCAGGTGTTCGATTCGGCGCTCGATCCGGCGACCCGCTGCTGGATCCTGCTGCCGGACGGCACCTGGCAGGCCAGTCCGACCGATGTCGAGGCCGACCAGGTGCGTGATCACCAGGCCTTCCTCATGCGTCGGCGTCGCCCCGATCAGCCGTGAGCGCACAGAGCAAGGACGCGTCGTTGCGTGACCCGCGTGTACGGCCCAATATCCATGCCGCGGGGGCGGTCCTGTGGCGTGCGGGCGCGCTCGGCCCGGAGATTGGCGTGATCCACCGGCCGAAATACGGCGACTGGTCGCTGCCGAAGGGCAAGCTCGATCCCGGCGAGACCCCGGTGGTCGCGGCCGTGCGCGAGGTAGCCGAGGAAACGGGCCTGCCGGCCACGCTGGGGCGCTATCTCGGCCATGTCACCTACCCGATCCCGGGGCACCGCCAGCTCAAGCGGGTCGACTACTGGGCCGCAGAGGCAGCCGACGGCGATTTCGCCGTCAACAACGAAGTCGACCAGATGCGGTGGTTCCCGCTGGCCCAGGTGATGGACCAGTTGTCGTATCCGATGGATCGCCAGATCGTGCGGATCTTCGCCCGGCTGCCCGCCCGCACCAACACGGTGCTGCTGGTGCGCCACGCCAAGGCGGGCAAGCGCAACCGCTACGACGGACCCGACGAGTTACGGCCACTCGAGGCCGCCGGGGAACAGCAGGCGAAGGGATTGACGCCGAATCTGTTGGCGTTCGGCGCATCCGAGATCTATTCCGCCGATCCCCTGCGCTGCATCCAAACCGTGACCCCGTTGGCAGAACAGCTCGATGCCGAAATCAATTGCGAGCCAATGTTTTCCGAGCAAGGTTACGATTCAGCGAAAAGCGCGGCGCGGCAACGATTTCTGTCGTTGGTAACAGATCGGGGGGTACCGGTCGTGTGTAGTCAGGGCGGGGTGATTCCCGATCTCACCCAGTGGCTGGCCGAGCAGGGCGGGCTCACGCTGCCCTCGGCGCGCAATCGCAAGGGCAGCGTCTGGGCATTGTCGTTCGTCGCGGACCGATTGGTCGCGGCGGACCATATGGACCGTTCGTTGTCGACGGCAATCGTGACGACCTGAGTCACCGGCACCGCCTCGGAAACAGCCGAAACGGCCCCGGGATTCCCGGGGCCGTTCTCGGTCCAGTGGTGGGTGATGCGGCCTACGTACACATTCCCCGACCTGATCCCGCTGCGGCAGGATCAACGAGCACGACGGGCGGCAGTCTTCTTAGCAGCAGTCTTCTTGGCGGCAGGAGCCTTCTTCGCAGCGGTGGTCTTCTTGGCGGCCGTGGTCTTGGCCGCCGTCACCTTCTTGGCAGGAGCCTTCTTGGCCGCCGTCACCTTCTTGGCGGGCGCCTTCTTGGCCGCCGTCACTTTCTTTGCCGCTGTGGTCTTCTTGGCGGCAGGTGCCTTGGTGGCGGCCTTGCGGGCCGTGGTCTTGGCCGGACCCTTGGACGGCGTGGCCTTCTTGGCCGCGGTCTTCTTCGCCGCGGTCTTCTTGGCTGCCGCCTTCTTCGCCGCCACCGGGGCATTCACGCCCCGCTTGACGGCAGGCCCGGACGAGGCCAGCTTCTGCTTACCCGCGATGACTGCCTTGAACTGCGCGCCCGGCCGGAAGGCAGGCACCGACGTGGCCTTCACCTTCACGGTTTCACCGGTACGCGGGTTACGGGCGACCCGGGGAGCACGCTTGCGCTGTTCGAACACACCGAATCCGGTGATGGTGACGCTTTGACCCTTGTGCACGGCACGGACGATGGTGTCGACAACATTCTCGACAGCCGCGGTTGCCGTCCGCCTGTCCGTACCCAACTTTTCGGTCAGAACGTCGATCAGTTCCGCCTTGTTCATTGAATCCTCCGCAGACTAATGGCCCGTCGTCGGACCGACTAGGTACCACGGTAAACCCAGTTTGAGCAAGAGTCTATGTGCCACGCCAAAATTCATGTGGTTTAGCACACGTCCAGCTACCGCCGCCCCGGATGCGCCCCTAAGCGCCCCAGCTGATTACGCCCGTGAAATAGGCTCCGGCAGCGTCACGGGTTTCCATGACGGCCTTCCCTTTTCGAACTCGCTGATCTCGTCGGCGCGGCGCAGCGTGAGGCCGACATCGTCCAAACCCTCCAGCAGACGCCACCGGGTGTAGTCGTCAATATCGAACGGCAACACGACGGTTCCCGCTGTGACGGTGCGCGCGGACAGGTCGACAACCAATTCGATGCCGGGCTGTTCCTCGATCAGCTTCCAGAGCATTTCGACATCGTTCTGTGACATCTGCGCGGCCAACAGGCCGCCCTTGCCCGCATTTCCACGGAAGATGTCCGCGAAACGCGACGAGATGACCACCCGAAAGCCGTAGTCCGACAGCGCCCACACAGCGTGCTCACGCGAAGAACCGGTACCGAAATCCGGGCCCGCCACCAGCACGCTGCCCCGGGTGTACGGCTCGGTGTTGAGAATGAACTCCGGATCGGCACGCCAACCGGCGAACAAGCCGTCCTCGAAACCCGTTCGGGTCACGCGCTTCAGGTAAACGGCGGGGATGATCTGATCGGTGTCGACATTGGACCGGCGCAGCGGTACGCCGATGCCTTTGTGAACGGTGAAGGCTTCCATAACGATTCCCTTTCGATCTGTAGGTGATCGGTGACTCAGGCCAGATCGGCAGGCGAGGACAGGGTTCCACGGACCGCCGTGGCGGCCGCGACCAGCGGCGAGACCAGGTGCGTGCGACCGCCCTTGCCCTGCCTGCCCTCGAAATTGCGGTTCGAGGTCGACGCGCAGCGCTGGCCGGGTTCGAGCTGATCGGGATTCATACCCAGGCACATCGAGCAGCCCGCCTGACGCCATTCCGCGCCCGCGGCGGTGAAAATCTCGCCGAGTCCTTCTTTTTCCGCCTGCGCGCGCACCCGCATAGAGCCAGGCACAACCAGCATTCGCACGCCCTCGGCGACCTGGCGTCCCTTCAAAACATCGGCCACCGCGCGCAAATCTTCGATCCGGCCGTTGGTGCACGAGCCGACGAATACGGTGTCGACGCTCACCTCACGCAGCGGCATTCCCGGCGTCAGGTCCATGTAGCGCAAGGCCTTCTCGGCGGATTCGCGCTCGTTCTCGTCGGCGATCTGGGCCGGGTCGGGCACATTCGCGCCCAGCGGCAGGCCCTGGCCGGGGTTGGTGCCCCAGGTGACGAACGGGGTGAGCGTGTTCGCGTCGATGTGGACCTCGGCGTCGAACTGCGCGCCTTCGTCGGTGACCAGCGCGTCCCAGGAGGCCACTGCGGCATCCCAGTCGGCTCCCTGCGGTGCGTGCGGGCGGCCCTTCAGGAATTCGTAGGTCACCTCGTCGGGGCCGATCATGCCGGCGCGTGCGCCCGCTTCGATGGACATGTTGCAGATCGTCATCCGCGCTTCCATCGACAGCTTGCGGATCGCCTCGCCGCGGTACTCCAGCACATAGCCCTGGCCGCCGCCCGTGCCGATCTCGGCGATCACGGCCAGGATCAGGTCCTTGCTCGTGACGCCCGGCGCCAATTCACCGTCGACGGTGATCGCCATCGTCTTGAACGGGCGCAGCGACAGCGTCTGGGTGGCGAGCACGTGCTCGACCTCACTGGTGCCGATGCCCATCGCCAGCGCGCCGAACGCGCCGTGGGTGGAGGTGTGGCTGTCGCCGCAGACGACGGTCATGCCCGGCTGGGTGAGACCCAGCTGCGGACCGACCACGTGCACGATGCCCTGCTCCGCGTCGCCCATGGAGTGCAGGCGCACGCCGAATTCGGCGCAGTTGCGGCGCAGCGTCTCCACCTGGGTGCGCGAGATCGGGTCGGCGATCGGCTTGTCGATATCGGCGGTGGGGACGTTGTGGTCCTCGGTGGCGATGGTGAGATCGGTTCTGCGTACCGGACGGCCCGCCGCGCGTAGCCCGTCGAAGGCCTGCGGACTGGTCACCTCGTGCACGAGGTGCAGATCGATGTAGATCAGGTCGGGTTCGCGGGAGGAACCATCGCCTTCGCCAGTGACGACGACGTGCTGTTCCCACACCTTCTCGGCCAGTGTGCGAGCGCGCTCGGCCATAGCTTGATCACCTTTCGACGGGCATACTTGGTATCTCAGCATTTGAGACGTTAGTATCGTTCTATGAGACAGCATAGCGGTATCGGTGTTCTCGACAAAGCCGTGGCGGTGCTCTACGCCGTCGCCGACGAGCCCTGCGGTCTCAACGACCTGTGCACCCGCACCGGCCTGCCACGCGCCACCGCGCATCGGCTGGCGGTCGGGCTGGAGACGCACCGGCTGCTGGCCCGTGACGGCAACGGACTGTGGCGGCCGGGGCCCGCGCTCACCGAGTTGTCGGCAGGGGCGGCCGATCCACTGGTGGAAGCCGCCGGTGCCATTCTGCCCCGCCTGCGCGAGATCACCGGCGAGAGCGTCCAGCTCTACTGCCGCGACGGTCACGCCCGAGTCTGCGTCGCCGCGCTGGAGCCGCCCGTCGGCCTGCGTGACACGGTGCCGGTCGGTTCGCGACTACCGCTCACCGCGGGTTCGGCGGCGAAGGTGTTGCTGGCGTGGGCCGATCCCGAGTTGCAGCGCACGGTCCTGGCCGACGCGGTGTTCGGCGACCGGGCACTGGCCGAGGTGCGCAAGCGCGGCTGGGCGCAGAGTGCCGCCGAGCGCGCACAGGGGGTGGCGAGCGTGTCGGCGCCGGTGCGCGATGCGGGCGGGGTGATCGTGGCCGCCGTGTCGGTCTCGGGGCCGATCGATCGCATGGGCCGTAGGCCGGGCGCGCGCTGGGCCGCGGATCTGGTCGCGGCCGCCGAGGCACTGCACAAGCGATTGTAGAAACGAAGAAGGCCCCCGGTCGGATTCGACCGGGGGCCTTACTTTGCTTTGTAGCCCCGACGGGATTCGAACCCGCGCTACCGCCTTGAGAGGGCGGCGTCCTAGGCCGCTAGACGACGGGGCCAGGACGATCTCACAGAGTGAAACCTTGCTGGGGTACCAGGACTCGAACCTAGAATGGCTGTACCAGAAACAGCTGTGTTGCCAATTACACCATACCCCAAAGACCGAAACGCCCGACCTTGCAATCCCCACCGAGTGGTTGTCGGTGTTGCGAGGCCGTGTTCCGCGGCGATGAGAAGATTACCAAACACTAGGGGGTAAACTACAAATCGCCTGGTCAGAAGCAGCTTTTCGGCCGTTTTCGACCCTGCTGGAGCGGATGCGACGCACGGGCCGCACCCGCTCCCACAGCTACTGCGCGGCAGGGACCCAACCACGGGCGGCGCGCAGTCGATCGAGCGAAGCCTCGCGACCCAGCAATTCCATCGACTCGTACAGCGGCGGGCTGATGTGCGAGCCCGTCACCGCGACCCGCACCGGCGCGAAGGCCTTACGCGGCTTGAGCCCCAGATCGTCGATCAGCGCCTTTTTCAGCGCCTCCTCCAGTGCCGGGGTGGTCCACTCGCCCAGCGGCTCCACAGCGGCGATCGCGGCGTCGAGCACGGGGTCGGCCTCGGCGCCGAGATTCTTGGTGCCCGCCGCCTGGTCGATCGCGAACTCCGCGGGAGCGACGAACAGGAACTTCAGCAGGTCCCACGCGTCCCCGAGCACCACGATGCGGGTCTGCACGAGTTCGGCGGCGACCAGGAAGGTCTTCTCGTCGACTTCGGCCCCGATGTGGCCCTTCGCGGTGAGGAACTCACGCAGACGGTGACCGAAATCGCCCGGCTCGAGAAGGCGAATCTGCTCGGCGTTGATAGCGTCGGCCTTCTTCTGATCGAAGCGAGCCGGATTCGAATTCACCGAGGAGATATCGAAAGCCGCGACCATTTCCAGCATGGAGAACACATCGCGGTCCTCACCGATGCTCCAGCCGAGCAGGGCGAGGTAATTCAGCAAACCCTCGGGGATGAATCCGCGGTCCCGATGCAGAAACAGATTCGATTCCGGGTCGCGCTTGGACAGTTTCTTGTTGCCCTGACCCATCACGAACGGCAGATGACCGAACTCGGGCGTGAACTCGGCAACCCCGATACGCTGCAGCGCGGCATACAGCGCGAGCTGACGTGGTGTCGAGGAGAGCAGATCCTCACCCCGCAACACATGGGTGATCCGCATCATCGCGTCGTCGACCGGATTCACCAACGTGTAGAGCGGGTCACCATTGCCACGGGTGAGGGCGAAATCGGGGACGGTGCCGGCTTTGAAGGTGGTTTCGCCGCGAACGAGATCATTCCATCCGAGATCTTCGTCGGGCATCCGCAAACGGACCACGGCGGGGCGACCCTCGGCTTTGTACGCCGCGATCTGCTCGGCGCTGAGATCGCGATCGAAATTGTCGTAACCGAGTTTCGGGTCGCGGCCGACGGCACGGTGACGGGCCTCGACTTCCTCCGGCGTCGAGAATGCCTCATAGGCCTCACCGGCCTCGAGCAACCGGCGCACCACGTCCAGATGCTGATCGCGGCGCAGCGACTGCCGGTAGGGCTCGTAGGGTCCACCGACCTCGGGGCCCTCGTCCCAGATGAGCCCCAGCCAGCGCAGCGCGTCGAGCAGCGCGCGGTAGGAATCCTCGGAATCGCGGGCGGCGTCGGTGTCCTCGATGCGGAACACGAATTTGCCGCCGTGGTGGCGCGCGAACGCCCAGTTGAACAGCGCCGTGCGCACCAGGCCGACGTGCGGCGTGCCGGTCGGCGACGGGCAGAAACGGACCCGTACTTCAGTCATGACTCTCTTCTCCGCTGGTCTCAGCGCTTGGTGGCAACAGGGTTGGTGAGGGTGCCGATGCCCTCGACGGTGACCGACACGTTCTGCCCGGCCTGTAGCGGACCGACGCCTTCCGGTGTGCCGGTGAGGATCACGTCACCGGGCAGCAGGGTCATCACCGAGCTGATCCATTCGATGATCTTCGGAATATCGTGCAGGAACAGCGACGTGCGGCTGCGCTGACGGACCTCGCCGTCGACCTCGGTGACGATCTCCAGATCGCTTGGATCCAGCGCGGTTTCGATCCACGGGCCGAGCGGGCAGAACGTGTCGTAGCCCTTGGCCCTGGTCCACTGGCCGTCGTGGCGCTGCTGGTCACGAGCGGTGACGTCGTTGGCGATGGTGTAGCCGAGGATCACCTCGGACGCCTTGGCAGCGGCCACGTCCTTGCACGGACGGCCGATCACCACGGCCAGCTCGCCCTCGTAGTCGACCTGAGAAGAGCTGGGCGGCAGGATGATCGATGCGTTCGGGCCGATGATCGAGGTGTTCGGCTTGATGAAGATCACCGGGTCCACCGGCGCCGCACCGCCCATTTCGGCCGCGTGGGCGGCGTAGTTCTTCCCGATGCAGATCACTTTGCTCGCCAGGATCGGTGCCAGCAGGCGGATATCGGCCAGCGGCCAGCTCCGTCCGGTGAACGTCGGCGAGCCGAACGGATGTTCGGCGATCTCCTTGGCGACGGCATCGCTTCCGTCGCCCTCGATGCTGACGAAAGCGACTCCATCGGGACTGGCAACTCGACCTAAGCGCATGCCCCGGAGTCTATCGAGACGGGGCTACCTGCCCGAACGCACCCGTGATGCGACACCGGCCGCTCGATAGCCGCTCGGGGCAAGTGCGGGCAAGCTCACACCGATGTGATTCGAAGCCGCTGCCCGCGTGCGGGATTCGCGCGCGCGCCGATGTGACCCGTCAGACACCTCGCCGGTGCGGAAATTCCACGGGTCATCGGTGTAGCGTGATCATCGATGTTCAAACAATGAGACATCAATCTCAGATAATGAGATGCAATCGTGCAATCCGGCGAGGTGAGAATCGTGACAGACGCGCGGCCGATGGCCCCAGTGACGCGGATCGGTGACGGCAGACGCTGGATGATGCTCGCCCTCGGTGTCTTCGCGCAGACCTCGAGTTCGATCTTCATCCACGGCACCCCGTTCCTGCTGCCCGCGCTCACCGCTCGCGGCGATTCACTCGCGTCCGCCGGGGCCCTGGTGGCATTACCGACCGTAGGTCTGGTCTGCACCCTGATCGCCTGGGGGTACGTGGTCGACCGGATCGGCGAACGCATCGTGCTGGTGGCGGGGACCCTGCTGATGTTCGTGGCGGGCGTCGCCGCGGCCGTGGTGGACAACCCGGTCGCGTTCGGGGCGCTGCTGTTCGTGGGAGGTATCGGCGCCGCCAGCTCGAACGGCGCCAGTGGCCGGGTGATCGTCGGCTGGTTCCCGCCGGACCGGCGTGGCCTGGCCATGGGTATTCGCCAGACCGCGCAGCCACTGGGCGTCGGCATCGGCGCGCTCACCATTCCGTGGGTGGCCGCGCACCACGGCATCCCCGCAGCGCTGTTGGTGCCCGCGTTGATGGCCGGCGTCGCCGCGATCGGCTGCCTGGTCGGCATCATCGACCCACCACGACCGGCCGCGAAGGCCGCCGACCGCGCCAATCCCTATCGCGGCGACTCCACCCTGTGGCGCATCCACGGCGTCTCGATCCTGCTGGTCGTCCCCCAGGCCACCCTGTGGACCTTCGGCCTGCTGTGGCTCCACGTCGATCTGGGTTGGTCACTGGCCGCGGCGGGCGCCGTGATGACCGCCACCCAATTCCTCGGCGCCGCAGGCAGAATCGGCGCGGGAGCCTGGTCGGACCGAGTCGGCTCCCGCCTGGGTCCCCTGCGTCAGGTGGCCATCGCCGCCGCCCTCGCCATGGCCGCCCTGACCGTCACCGCCTGGACCGACTGGTGGTGGGCCGCCGTCCCGTTGATGGTCGCGGCTTCGGTGATCTCGGTGTCCGACAACGGTTTGGCGTTCACCGCCGTGGCCGAGATCGCCGGCCCCTTCTGGAGCGGTCGAGGCCTCGGCATCCAGAACACCGGCCAGAACCTCGCGATAGCCGCCGTCCCACCACTTTTCGGTGCGGTGATCACGGCGACCGGTTTCCCCGTGGTGTACGCGTTGGCGGCGCTCGCCGCAGTGGCGGCGGTGCCCTTGGTACCCCGCGACTCACGAAAGTAGCTGTACGACCGGTTGGTTCCCCGCACGACCCGCGAATCGCGTTCCGGCAGGAGCGAATACCGGTACCACCACTCGCCGAACATCATTCGATCAGCACCCAGCAATGACAAAGGCTCGCTCCGGCATTCAGCCGGAGCGAGCCTTTCGCGTGTGGTGGGATCAGACGATGGCCGCGATGCGGTCGCCGACCTCCACGGTGGACGCGGTGCCGGTGCGCGAGGCCAGGTCCTTGGCGACGGCGGATTCGATGCGCGCCGCGCCCTCGGTGTTACCGAGGTGGTTGAGCAGCAACGAGACCGAGAGGATGGCGGCGGTCGGATCGGCCTTGGACTGACCCGCGATATCGGGGGCACTGCCGTGGACCGGCTCGAACATCGACGGGTTCACACCCGAGGCGTCGATATTGCCCGAGGCGGCCAGACCGATGCCGCCGCTGACGGCGGCGGCGAGGTCGGTGATGATGTCGCCGAACAGGTTGTCGGTGACGATCACGTCGAAGCGGCCCGGGTCGGTCACCATGTGGATGGTGGCGGCGTCGATGTGCTGGTACGCCGTGGTCACGTCGGGGAACTCGACCGCGACCTCGTCGACGGTGCGCTGCCACAGCGAACCGGCGAAGGCGAGCACGTTGTTCTTGTGCACCAGGGTGAGGTGCTTACGACGGGCCTGCGCGGTCGCGAAGGCGTAGCGCACCACGCGCTCGATGCCGAAGCGGGTGTTGTTGGAGACCTCGGTCGCCACCTCGTGCGGAGTGCCGACGCGGATCGCGCCGCCGGTGCCGGTGTACGGGCCCTCGGTGCCCTCGCGCACGACCACGAAGTCGATATCCGGGTTGCCCGACAGGGGGCTGGTGACACCCGCGTGCAGCTTCGACGGACGCAGGTTCACGTGGTGATCCAGCGCGAAACGGGTCTTGAGCAGCAGTCCACGCTCGAGCACGCCGCTGGGTACCGACGGATCGCCGATCGCGCCGAGCAGAATCGCGTCGTGCTGCTTGAGCTCGGGCAGCACCGACTCCGGCAGGATCTCCCCGGTGCGGTGGTAGCGCGCGGCGCCCAGGTCGTACTCGGTCTTGTCCACACCGGGCACCACGACGTCGAGCACCTTGAGCGCCTCGGCGATGACCTCGGGGCCGATGCCGTCACCGGCGATTACTGCGAGTTTCATGAACTAGCTCCGTTCGAAGTCGGGGCGGACCGTGCCGCGCCGGGATACAGGTGCGCGCCGCCACCGTGAGGTGACGGCGCGCAGCTGCCGATGTCCCGGCTGTACCGGGACGAACAACTCAGGCCAGGTCTACGAGGACGACCTTGGACGCGCCGACGGCCTCGGCGATCGCGGTCTGCACCTCGGCGGACACCTCGGCGTTGACACGCAGCACCACGGTGGCGCCTTCGGCATCCACGTCCTGGCTCAGCTGCGCGGCCAGGATGTCGATCTCGGCCTCGCCCAGCAGGGTGCCGATCTTGCCCAGCGCGCCCGGCTTGTCGCTGTAGTTCAGCACGGCCAGGTTCAGGCCCTCGGCGCGCATGTCGTAGTTGCGGCCGTTGATGTTGACGATCTTCTCGACCAGGTTGGGCTCGGTCAGGGTGCCTGCCACGTTCAGGGTCGAACCGTCGCCGAACACGGCGCGCAGGTCGACAACGCTGCGGTGGGTCGGGCTCTCCGAGGCGGTGGTGACGGTGGCGGTGATGCCACGGTCCTTGGCCAGCGCCGGCGCGTTGACGAAGGTGACCTGGTCCTCGACCAGTGCCGAGAACACACCGCGCAGCGCGGACAGCTCCAGCACGGCGACGTCCTGTGCGGACAGCTCGCCGCGAACCTGCACCTCGACACTGACGGGCAGCTCGCTGGCGATGGCGCCCAGCAGCGCGCCCTGCTTGCGCACGACGTCCAGCCAGGGGGCGACCTCGTCGTTCACGGCGCCACCGGTGACGTTCACCGCGCCCGGCACGAACTCACCGGCCAGCGACAGCAGCACCGACTTGGCGACGTCGGTGCCCGCGCGGTCCTGGGCTTCCGAGGTGGAGGCGCCGAGGTGCGGCGTCACGACGACCTGCGGGAGGTCGAACAGCGGCGAGTCGGTGCACGGCTCGGTCTCGAACACGTCCAGCCCGGCGGCACGCACGTGGCCGGACTTGATGGCGTCGGCGAGCGCCTGCTCGTCGATCAGCCCGCCGCGGGCGGCGTTGACGATGATGACGCCCGGCTTGGTCTTGGCGAGGGTCTCGGCGTTGAGCATGCCCTTGGTCTCGGGCGTCTTCGGCAGGTGGATGGAGATGAAGTCGGCGCGCTCGAGCACCTCCTCCAGGCTCAGCAGCTCGATGCCGAGCTGGGCGGCGCGAGCGGGCGAGGTGTAGGGGTCGTAGGCGACGATCTTGGTCTCGAAAGCGGCCAGACGCTGCGCGAACAGCTGCCCGATGCGGCCGAGGCCGATCACGCCGACGGTCTTGCCGAAGATCTCGACGCCGTTGAACTTGCTGCGCGCCCAGGTCTTCTCCCGCAGGGTCGCGTCGGCGGCCGGGATCTGGCGCGCGGCGGCGAGCAGCAGGGTGACGGCGTGCTCGGCGGCGGTGTGGATGTTGGAGGTCGGCGCGTTGACGACCATCACGCCACGCTCGGTGGCGGCGGGCACGTCGACGTTGTCGAGGCCGACGCCGGCACGGGCGACGATCTGCAGCTTCTTGCCCGCGTCGAGCACTTCGGCGTCGACGGTGGTGGCGGAGCGCACGAGCAGTGCGTCGGCGTCGGGGACCGCGGCGAGCAGCGCCGGGCGGTCGGGTCCGTCGACCCAGCGAACCTCGACACCGTCACCGAGTGCGTCGACGGTCGACTGGGCGAGCTTGTCGGCGATCAGAACTACAGGACGGCCTGCTTGGCTCACTGTGGGGTACTCCTGGGGAAGAAAGGGGGTCGGCAGTTACCGCCGACCAGGATAGTCGCCCGGACTTCGGCTGCCCTTACCCCCCTGCCCGAAAACCGGGTGAACCCTGGGCGCCCGCCGCTCTACGATCGCCTCATGTCCTTGCGCACCGTCCCCGAATCGATGGACCCGGCCGTGGTGGCCGCCGTCGACGCAGAGCTCGATCGGGTGGCTGCCGAGCACACTGTGTCCATCCGTCTGGCGATCGAAAGCGGCAGCCGTGCTTGGGGTTTCCCCTCGCCCGACTCCGACTACGACTGCCGTTTCGTCTATGTGGCCGGCCTGGAGACCTACCTGTCCCCCTGGCGCACCCGCGACGTGATCGAAACGCCGCTGATCGGGCTGCTCGACGTGAACGGCTGGGATCTGGCGAAGGCGCTGCGCCTGCTGGTGGCGGGCAACGCCGTGCTCGTCGAATGGTTGATGTCGCCGATCGTCTACCGCGGCGACGCGGCGTTTCGCACCCGGCTGCGCGAGGTCGCGAGGGAGGTGGCCGATCGCGACCGGATCGCTCGGCACTACCTGCACCTGGGCGCGCGCCAGTGGGCGCTGTTCGAGCGCAACGGCGGTTTGAAGAAGGTGTTCTACGCGCTGCGGCCCGCGATGGCGCTGCGCTGGTTGCGTGAGCACCCGGGTGCCGCGGTGGCGCCGATGCACCTGCCGACGCTGCTCGCCGAGTGCGAGTTGCCGGTCGACCTGGTGGCTGCGATCACCGAACTGACCGATCTCAAGTCGAAGACGAGAGAGATGGGTTCGGCCGCCCCGCCGGCGCTGATCACGGCGTTCATCGACGCCGAATTCGACAGGGCCACCACGGAATTCAGCGCCCGCGGGCCACGTGATCTCACCGCATCGATGGCCGTCACCGGCGAGTTCTTCCGCGCCGAGGCGCTGCGGTGACTACCCCCGGATAGCAGAAACTCCGCACCAACTGGTGCGGAGCTTCACATTCGTACGCTGGTCAGCGCAGAATCAGATGGCGCGAACGTCCTGAGCCTGGGGGCCCTTCTGACCCTGACCGACCTCGAACTCCACGCGCTGGCCCTCTTCGAGGGACTTGAAGCCGGAGCCGCCGATCGCGGAGTAGTGAACGAAGACGTCCGGGCCGCCTCCGTCTTGGGCGATGAAGCCGAAGCCCTTTTCGCCGTTGAACCACTTAACAACACCCTGTGCCATTTCAAAAACCTTCTGTAGATGAGCTAGGTCCTAATAGTCCGGCCCTGGTCTCGGTGTCCACCATGCCATGATCCGACGAATTCGGCCACATCGCACAGTGCAAAGTGTGCGAACTGTGAGGAAGGCAACCCCCAGATCCTGCCAGCAGCCGCTGGCAGGGACGTGACGCGGCCCGGTTTCGGGGTGGATGCTCGCCGTATGCCGAGGTAGTTGCTCCGCGGATGCCGGATTAGCTGGGAGCGCACACCAAACCGACTGGAACGCTTCACCATCGAGCGCTCTACGCAATAGGGACATGTCATCGTCAGCAACCCTAGACATTTTCGAGAAACCCAGTACGGCAAATTCTCTACCAGCGTATTTTCCGAGATCGTGAGGGATCGCACGCCTCGCCGAGAAATCACGCTAGGAGTAGACGGTGCTGGATATCAACCATTTCACTTACGGCTGGGTGACCCCCGTGCTGGCCTATGTCATGTCGGTCGTCGGGTCGATGCTGGCGCTGCGTTGCATGGTTCGCTCGCGCGCTTCCGGCATGCACGGCGGTTGGCTCACAGCGGCCGCGATCGCACTCGGTGGCACCGGTATCTGGGTCATGCATTTCATCGCGATGCTCGGTTTTTCGGTACGCGGCGTGACCATCCGTTACAACGTTCCCGTCACCTTGTTCAGCGCCGCCGTCGCCATGGGTGTGGTGTGGCTCGGATTGTCCATCGTGGTGCGCCGCAGCTGGGACAGCGCCGCATTACCGGTCGGCGGCACGATCACCGGGCTCGGCGTCGGGGCCATGCACTACGCGGGCATGTACGCGATGAAAACCGACGCCGAGATCATCTACGACCCCGTCGTGGTCGCCGCGTCGCTCGCCATCGCGGTGGTGGCTTCGATCGCGGCGCTGTGGTTCGCCCTGCACATCCACGGCATCGTCGCCACCATGGGCGCGGCCCTGCTGATGGGCGTGGCCGTCACCGGCATGCACTACACCGGCATGTTCTCGATGAGCGCGCACACCAGCGCTCACGTGGCCCATGCCAGCGGCGCCACCGCGGCCCAGCTGCTCACACCCCTGATCATCGGCATCAGCATGGTGACCATGATCCTGCTGATGCAGGTCGGCATCACCGAAGCCGAGGACCCCAACCTCACCCGCCCCGTCCACGGTCAACGCGCGAGCCGCTTCTGGCCCAGCGGCCAGAACTGAAACCTGTCGGACCTCGCCGGCCGCACCGCCTCACCGATCAGCTGCTGATCCTGAGCGCGGTCGTCTCACTGGCGGCAACGGGACTCGCCGCCTACGCGGGTGGCTGTCTTCTGATCACCCGGCCCGCACATCGTGCGCTTCGGGTCCGCGCCGGGTCTCGGTGACGGTGTATTCCACGCGCTGACCGTCGCGCAGCGTACGGAAGCCCGCACCAGCCAGCGCGGTGTATTCGACGAACACGTCGGGTCCGCCGGCGTCGGGAGTGATGAATCCGAATCCCTTGCCGCTGTCGAACCAGGTGACGATCCCGCTCGGCATCCACCGACCTTCCGACTCCTGTGCCTGCCAACCTGATTCGCTAATCGTCGCATGCCGGTGCCCGCGACACGACCGGCATTCGATTCGAGGAGCCGATCGCCCGGTGCCGAAGTGGATATGCTCCGGACACGGTCCGACCGGACCGGGTCAGCCGCGAGAACGGGGATTCGGTGCAGCCTTCGACCGTTCGCTGCGCGGCCGAAACCGTCACGATCTTCGTCGCCACCTCGGTGGCGGCGCTCGCGATCATGTTGCCGATCAGTTTCGCGTCGTTGGCGGAATCGCTGCACGTCGACCTGCTGGTGTTCAACGTTCCGCGGGCGATGACCGGTGCGGCGTTCATCGCGGTGATCACCGCCGCCGTCACGGTGGCGATCGGCAGCGTGCGAACGGCCCGCTGGACCGCGCTGATCGCCCTGGTCGGCATCTTGGTGAACCATCTCGCGCTGATCCCGGACAGCGCCGATGGCCACCTCGACGTTCTGTCGCTGCCCACCCTGAACTTCATCGACGCACTACTGGCGGGGGCTGTCATCGGCGCGCTCGCGGTCGCGGTCTGGAACGAACCGCTCCTGCGCACCGTCTATCTGTTCGGCACGCTCGGCGGCACCATCCTGGGCGACCTCACCCAGTCGCCCACCGACCCGAACTCCGACGGTTTCAGCGGTGCGCTCGGCGGCGCACTGCCCCTGTGGTTCATCGCCGCCAGCGTGCTCGCGCTCGCGTACTTCGCGCTCACCACCGTGGCCACGCCCCGCTGGACCACCGAAACCGCCATTCCGCTGGCGCCGGTGTTCTCCGCCGTCGTCGCCTACACGACGACCATCATCACCGCGCTCGCCGTGGCATCCCACAAGACCAGCGCCCCCTATCTGATCGTCGCCTCGGTCGTCGCCATCGCGGCCGCGGTCGCCGCCGCGATGATCCTGCCGGGACGCGACGGGATCCTTGTCCTGCTGATGAGCAGTTTCTCGGTGGCGGGCAGCCTCGTCATCACACTGCCGCGCTCCGGCTGGGTCGATCTCGCCACCCTCGCCGCCACCGCCGCCGGCCTACTGATCGGCATCCGCACACCGCGTCCGCTGGTAGCCGCGACGAGTGTGCTCGCCCTGGCCTGCCTCGTCCTGGCCGCCGACATCTTCTCCCCACCCGCCACACTCACCGCGGCCCTCGGATGTCTCGCCCTCGGCTCGGTCGCCGGGTATTGCCTCGGCACGGCGGTTCCACAAAGCCCCACGTCCGGGACCGTCGGCCTGGCGATCCTGTTCGTGCCCTCGATCGGTGTCGCCCTGAGCGACACCGACTTCGGTCACCTCGCCTATTCGTCGTCCTGGTACCGCACCACCGACGTCGACCGCGGGATCGGCCCCGGCGCGGTCGCGATCGCCGTGGCCCTCGGCTGCGCGATCGCCGTTCTGGCCCTGATGCGCCTGCGCTCCGAGCCCGCGGAAATCGTCAGCCCCTAGGCGAATCCCAGCCGTATTCCGAGAACGCTTCCCCTGTCATCACCTTGCCGATGCCGACCCGGCAGTAGTCGACGATCTCCTCAGGCAAGCTTTCTGGCTCGAACCATGTCAGTTCCGAACATTTTTCGGGCTCCCGGTTGGTGACCGCGCCTGTCCAGCGTCGTACGGTGAAGAACATCTGGACCCGCTCGTCGCTGTACAGCACATGCGCGAATTCCACGTCCCCAGCGTCGATCTCGACCCCCACCTCCTCGCGAGCCTCCCTGATCAACCCGCCCACCGCCGACTCACCGGCCTCCAGATGTCCCGCGGGCACATGGAACAACCCATCACCGAACCCCGTGTTCACCCTGCGCCCCAACAGCACCCGCCCCCGTGCGTCGACCAACACCAGATGAACCCCCACGAGCACCCGGTACTTCTCCACTGTCACCCCTCCTGATCGAATTGCCCACCCAAGAACTTCGAGACCGCCGCTGTTGCAGATGTTTTCGGGGTATACCCACATCATGAGTTTCCCGGTTTCCTTCGGGTTCGCCCAGGTCGGTCTCCTGGCATTGATCGCCCTCGCAGTCGCCCTACTGGTCATGGCCGCACTGGCCGCCACCCGCCGTCGCGGCCCCAAAGCCGTTCTCGGCCGCGCGGTCCCCGGCGCCGCCCTCCTGCTTGTCGCGGTCCTCCTACTCTGGATCGCCACCCTCCTGCAGACCTATCTCGGCCTCACCGGCGAGATCAAGGCCGCCCACGTAGTCGCCAAACCCGTTGCCGGCCAAGAACACCAACTCGATCTCGTCCTCACCCAGTTCGACGAAGACGGAAACGCGAGTGAGCCGACAACCCATCGCATCGAGGGCGACATGTTCGCCCTACAGTCCAACATCGTCGAACTCGAACCGTGGGTCAACGCCCTCGGCTTCCACTCCGGCTACAAACTCAGCCGCCTGTACGGCCAGCGCCTCGACGGCAAATCCCCCACCCAAGACCAGACCTTCCTCAACGGCGGCGACCGCGACTTCTTCGAAGACATGAACAAAAACCGCTGGTACACCAGCCCTTTCATCCGCTCCGCGTACGGCAACGCCACCATCGCCACCCCCGGCGAATACGACGTCTACATCTCCCGAGACGCCATCAAAGTCCGCCAGACGAACTGATCCCCGGAACGGGCCCGGTGATCTCTTCATCAGCCGGCGGCGCGGCCAACACGTTCTGCGGCAACCACGGCCCGTCCCCGAATGGGAGTTCACCACTGCGAACCCCCAGGTCTTTTCGAGCGCATTCGTAGAAGGCATTCCGCTTATGACCTGCCGCCTCATAGGCGCGCAGGTAGTCGTCATGCCCCATCTCGCGACCCATCGCTACGAGACTGAGCTCCCACACCGCCTTGTTCCACAGACGGGCAGCAGCAACAGCTTCGGGCGATCCGAGCAGCAACACCATCTCCCACTTCAGCGTCTTCTCGGACTCGGCCTCGGCCAGGAGCTGCGCACCTTCCTCTGTCGAAAGCGGTTGCCCTGCTTGCGGAAACCCCCTCCCCGCGACCATCCGCTGCGACACCACCGCAAAATGCTTCAGCGAGTGAGCGAACTCGCTGTACGCAACGAGCCGCCGGTCATCCCATCGGCTGCGCTGAGTCCGCTGCCACTTCGACCGCTCGGTCAACGCCGCCCCCGCAAACGTCGCCCCCGCTCCGAGTAGTACGCCAGCAACGGTAATCACTTGCTGCACAACAGCATTCATACATCCAGTGTGCAGGCAAGCCCGTCGGCGCACCAGAGATCCAGTCAGGCACTACTGGATCCAGGACGCTCACGTATGAGCTGGGGCGAATGAGCGATGTTCTGCCTCGTCTCACCCGGATTGCCCAGATAAACCGTGCCATCGATACTGCGAGACCGAATACCGCGCGATCAACGCTCGTGGCACTGTCTCAGAGTTGTTGCACAACTACCTGCGGCTCGTGGAGCAAGGTACGGCGCCGTTGATCAACGACCGAGATGCTTCCTGCCGGCGCTCGGGCTATACGACGTCGGCCCAGTGCGCTGCCCCTTACACACCATCCACAGCATCCAGCACCCGGTCCAGCAGCGCTTCGGCATCAACGTGTCGTTCATGCCGAAGTAGTGGACGGAGGATCTGGAGCACTTCTCGCTCGTCCCGCAGCCCGGCGTAGTTGATAATTGCGTCAACCGCATCCGGCAGATCGAGATCGCGGCAGGCAATCACCGCGCTTGCCGCCTCGTCCGGATCGGCTTCCGTAGCGACATGATGAATGAGACGGTTCGATTTCTCTAGCTGGCCAGCGGTGAGGTAGCCCGCAAGATCAGTTGCCGGCGGCCACAGCACCGGTCCACTCGGCCACGCAATATCGATCACAAGGCCGGAACCGATGCGCCGGTCCCCATGCGCCAGGGGGACCGGCGCAACCACTCCCGACACAGCATCTACTGGCTCTGGGCCCGGGCCAGCGGTTTCAGAAAGCTCGGCAGGAGCTGGTGTCCCGCATTGCGGGCATGCGACCGCAGCTTTCTGCACTGCGGAGCGGGTTTGCCCGTCTGGTGCGCCAGCGAAACCCTGCCGAAGGTCGAGGAAGTCCTTCCGCGCGATGACATCCAAGTCTCCATCGATCGCCGACTTGGCGAAGTCGTAGAACTCCTCCAGCGTCGACACCCTCGGACCGTGCTTATGCTGGCCCTTCAGGAGCCTGAACACTGCGTCTTTGCTGATATTGGCTCCACTGGCAAACCTGCGGTGAGACAAGCGGGTGCAACACATCAGCTTGCGAACTTCGAAATAGAACCGGGCTTGGCTGGCTGACCAGGCCCTGTCGAACTCGTAGCGCGAACACACGATCAATTCCACTCGCCCCCAAGCATCCGGCACACGATCGAACCAATTGTGCCTGGTTGAACACCCCAGGTAAACGGGCCGAGTGTCCTGACTTCCGGCTCTGCCGGGTCTGAAAAGTCAGGACAGCACATGACTTTCCGCGGACGGAGTTTTGCTGTTCAGTTGATGTCGCCGGGAACCACTGAACCGATCCGGCTCAGTGGTTCCTGGCACATCGACACGAGAGGAAGATTCCTGATGGACATGCCTGCCTGGGATGACCCGAAGCTCGGAACCATGAAAGCCTGCGCGCTGTGGTTGGTGCAGGAGATCGGGGTCGGTGAACTCTTCACAAAGAGTCAGCTGAGGGATGCGTTTCCGGCTACGTCCCAGATCGACCGGCGGATGCGGGACCTTCGCGACTTCGGCTGGCGGATCGACACCAACCGCGAAGACGCATCCCTGGGTCCGCACGAACAGCGGTTTGTCGAACAAGGTGCAGCCGTGTGGGAACCGGGCAAGGCGACGCGACCTGCAGGTGCCAGCGTCACGGCGGCCGAACGGCACGAGCTGATGGTGCGGGACGGACGCAAATGCCGCTCCTGCGGCATCGGCCCGGGTGAGAACTATGCCGGCACCTACGTCCCGTCGCAGCTCGACGTTGCCCGGCGCGCGGTGAAACTGCCCAATGGCGAAACTAAGGTGCAACTGCTCATCGAGTGCAGTCGGTGCCGTATCGGGGGCCGGGATTCGATCGTGGACCTCGCGGATGTACTGGATAGAGTCGATAAGCTGACGGTCTATGAGAAAAAAATGCTGAGCCAGTGGATCGAGCGCGATGCGCGCGGCTTCAGCGAGGCCGAGGACCTTTGGGCCCTGTACAGGACACTTCCGGCGGAATCCCGGGATGAGGTCCGGGACCAATTGACGTAGTTGCACCGTAGCCCGAGTCCGCACAGTTCGATCGAAAGAGACCGCACGAATATGTTCACAAATTTAGGCGTTCCCCCCACGGCGGACGCTGTTCGGACGATGGTTGCACAGCGACTCGAGGATCTCGACCGCAACGGGAGCGTCGCCGAGACACTGACTCTGGAGTGGCGCGATGCCCCCCTTCATGTCCAGGTCATCGACATGCCGCTCAACACGCTCTACTACAACCCCGGTACGCATCGGATTCGTGCGCAGCGCAGCCTGGATCAGGTTCGTGACGCAGCGCTGTCGGCTGATCCGTGGAGTCAGGAGAGCCAGAACTACCTCAAGCATCTGCTGACATGCCGACCTGCAGACCCGACGCTGCCTGACCCTGACTTCGGCAAGCTGGCAGATCACCTCGAGGAATTCGGTCAAATTGAACCCGGCCTGATCACCCGCGAAGGCATTCTGGTCAACGGAAATACCCGTTGCGCTGCGTTGCGCGGGGGCTCAAAAGCAACCAGCATGCGCGTCGGGGTGCTGCCGGCCTCGTGCACATGGGACGACATCAACGCCGTCGAGGTCTCTCTGCAGCTGCGGCGCGACAAACGCCGCGACTACTCGTATATCAACCACCTGCTCGCGCTGGAAGAACAGCGCGACCAGCTTCATCGCCCAATATCGGTCATCGCAAAGGCATTTCATACGACCACAGCAGTATGTGAGCGGGACTTTTGGGTCCTGGCCGAGCTTCAGAATTGCATCGAACGCAGCCGGACGCCTGACAGCGAGTCGATGCGGCTCATGGACTTCGAAGAGTCCAAGGAGAAGCTTGCCGAGCTCTACCGCGTGTACCGCGAAGAGCACAAGAAGAACCCTCGACGAGCGGAGTTACTCAAGGAGTCTCGGCTCGCCGCGATCGTGCTGGAATACTCAAAGACCGACGTCCGGTTCGTCGGGTCGGATTTCCAGGAGCGATATCTCGACAAAGGATTGATCGAGGAATTCGGTCAGACCGAGCCGGGCACCGTGGCCGCTGTCGCAATTCCTGGCCTGGATCGTAGCACGAGAGCACCCAGTGCCGATGTGACGACAGCCCGCGCGATCACTGACAAGCTCTTGCGAGCCAAGGCTGTCAAAGCTGCCGGCGACGCGGTCGGAGAGCCTACGAAAACCGCTGCCAGCAAGCTGATTTTGTCGTACCAAGCGGCATTCGACGATGCGATCACCATCGCAGGTCGTGACGCCATGCTCCGGAAAAAGCGTCTTGCCGCGCCCGATCGAGTCGTTGCGGCGTGCAAGGATCTCGAGCAGGCCGTTACAGACCTTGTCTTGGCGCGGGGCAACTCCAGTCTTGACGAAGACGCGTTCGACGACGCACTCATTCAGGTGCATACGGTTCTGGAGCAGCTTGCGATCGAAGCACAGCGATCGGTCAAGATTCCTGGCAGCGGCCTCGACTGGCTCTCCGCCGCAGTTGAGAGCAGGCCCCAGCGCTGATGAGCATCATTAGGAACGATCCGTCGCTCCGGCTGCGGTTCGGAATGACACGGACGCGCGTGGAGTTGCTCACGACACCCGCATTCCAGCGTGAATTTCAGCTGCTGGCAGCTCGACTCAGCACTTCCGGAGCGAGAGGGGACCTATCTGCAGAAGTCGATCTCGATGATTTTCTCGTGAATCTGGGCGAACTCGGTAGCTGGTCGGATCCTGACGTGGAGTGGGCCGACGAACTGAAGGCGCTTGTCACCGGCGTGCTCGATGACGCCGAGGCCGTAGAGCGGAACCTGAACGGGGTGACCGATAACTCATCGGGAGCTGTTCAGCCGGATGCTGTCACAGGGCTGCTCGGCAACGAGTGGATCGCTGAGCTCACGTCATTCCAGCAAAGAGACATAGCGAGGCTTCTGTCGCTGCGGCATGGAGCGAACTTCAGCGTTCCCGGCGCAGGCAAAACCCGTGTGGCACTGGCTGTCTACGCTGCGGCCCGCGCGCGCGGAGAAGCGGAACGGCTCCTCGTCGTCGGGCCGAAGTCCGCGCACGAATCGTGGGAATACGAGAGCACGTACTGCTTCACAAAACCACTGAGCAGTGCCGTGACCGGGCGATCCACTGATCCTCACGCAGAACTCTGCATCGTGAACTACGAACGTCTCGACCGTTCTCTGGACACCCTGGTTGCCTGGCTTCGGGCAAAGCCCTCGATGATCGTGCTGGACGAGGCGCACCGAATCAAGCTGGGCGCGCGCGGAACTTACGGTTCTGCGGCCCTTGCACTCGGCCCCTTGGCTAACCGGCGCTTGATCTTGACAGGGACGCCGGCGCCGAACGGTGCGCGGGACCTCGAAAGCTTGCTCTCGTTTGTATGGCCGGGTCACGGCAAACGGGCGGTGATCGAGGCCGTCAATGGTGGTGATCTTGCGCGTGCCAGCGCCGTGCTGCGTCCACTGTTCACCCGCACGACAAAGGACGAGCTCGGTCTCCCGCCCTTCGAACCGCGAATCCGATACGTGGACATGCCGCCGATACATGCGGAGGTTTACGAAGCGCTGAAAGGGAACTTCTCCGCCCGCGCAGAGGGTTCGAGGGGAAGTATCGAAGCCCTCGGGCGGGCGATGCTTCGGATGCTGATGGCTGCGACGAGCCCGGCACTGCTCCTCGAAGGATCTAGCCGATTCGAGCCGCTGGAATACCAGCTCCCGCCACTTCAGCCTTCGCCAGGTGATTCTCTCTTCGACCTGTTCCAGAAACTCCCGCAAATCGAGTTTTCGCCCAAGTACCGGGAAACCGTGAAGATCGTCGCAGACAATGCAGCTGTCGGCCGGAAGACACTGGTGTGGACAACATTTGTCCGAAGCTTGACAACTCTTGAGAAGCTGCTCCAGAACTACGGACCAGCGACGGTGTACGGCGGAACGCTGGACCGCAACGAGCAGCTACGCCGATTCCGGGAAGATCCTGACTGCCACGTCCTCATCTCCAACCCGGCGACACTCGGTGAAGGCATCAGCCTCCACCATGTATGCCATGACGCGGTCTATGTCGACAGGGACTTCATGGCCGGTCGATTCCTACAGAGCCTGGACCGTATCCATCGCCTCGGACTGCCGCCGGATACGGAGACGCGAGTGACTGTTCTTGCCACTCGCGGCACCATCGACGAAGTAGTACGTCTCCGTCTGGACGCGAAGCTGAAATTCATGGCGGCGATTCTCGATGATCCAGACGTCCAGCAGCTGGCAGACTTGGAAGAGGAGCCTGCCGAAGGTGCAGGCATGGACGCTGCCGACGTGCGCGCACTACTTCGGCATTTCGACGAGGAAACCGCTGCGCCCGGATAGCTGACCTATGGAGAGTGGCTACCCGGTTCGATTCACCAGGTAGCGAGCGACGCAGGAAGTAGCGCGTAGTCGAGCAGCCGTCCCTGCTCGGTGACCTCTGCCCACGCATCTTGCTGTTCGCCCGTACCGACCGCTGCCACCGCATGTGCCATAGCCGAATACGCCAGGTGGTACGTGGCGTCGACTTCCCCGGTGCCGCGCGCGATCGATGCTAGACGTGTCGGAAGGGGTTCCGCGGTGATGGTGACCAAATGCGGCAACCGCCCCCGCCGATGCCGGATCATGTTGCGGTTTTCGTGACGGATGTTCTGCACCCGGTCGGATCGTATGGTCCATTTGCAAGCAAGCGCGGCGTGCAGCCACGGATGGTCAGTCGCCGTCGGGGTTCCGAGAAGTCCGACCAGGACATCTGGCTTTATCAGGTAGTCGGTTCCCAGTGTCACGCGAAGGTTCGGGTCGTTCGCGATCGCCCGATCGATGGCGGCAAGATGCTGGTACTGGGCATATTTGACGATGCTCTGCCCTTTGCGCACGTCCCAATTGCGCCGCGGATCCAGCTGCGGAAGCTCCGTGGCGAGGTCTGCCGTGACTTGTGTCTCGAGCAAGCCTCCCGGATTGTCGGGCGGCTCGACCGGATCAGGTCCGCCATCGTTCGGGTTCGGGGCGCCGAGGTACTCGAGCAGCTGCGCCGCCAGCCGGAGGCTTGAGACGTTGTCGGTATCGGCGGTGTTCGGTACCCACTGCCAGCCCAGCTTGTTCTTTCGGCTGCGCTTCCACCCGAGCAAGTCCGTTCCGAATGGCATCCCCATGCTGCAAATCTAACCGCACGGGTGAGTTGCCGTGACCACAGTTATCTGATCGCATACGATCGCTCATATGTTCGGACCCCGATCGAGCTTGTCGACCACAGTGGTCAGCGCAGACGCGACCGGCTCGTGCTCCCAGACCCGGATGACTGTCCACCCGGCCGTCGACAACGCGGCGTCCGCTTCACGGTCACGCTCGACGTTGCGCCGGAGCTTAGGCGACCAATACCACTCGTTCGTGGTCGGGAGTCTCCCGTGGTCAGGACACGCATGCCAGAAGCAGCCGTCAACGAATACGGCGACCCGGCGAGCCGTGAACACGATGTCCGGACGCACCGGTCTGCGTCCTGCGACGGCAATTGGGAAGTCCTTACGGAACCGGTATCCCAGCCGATGCAATGAGCTGCGGAGCTCCACTTCCGGCTTGGTGTCGGCGCGCCTGATCGCTCGCATGTTTCGCCCGCGACCGGGCGAAGAGGCTGTCGGTACGCCACTTCGCTCAGGCCCCGGCGGCGGCCCATCTTCTCGATCCATTCCATACCCAGCTTTCGACTGGCCCCGACTTCACGGCATGATAGTCCTTCGCATCCCACAGGGATCGGTCGATACATCACTTCACAGAAGGGCCACCGCGTGACTGAGCTCAGCGTCATCGAGATTTGCGCAGGAGCTGGCGGCCAGGCCCTCGGGCTCGAGCGAGCAGGGTTCGAGCACAAGCTGGCTATCGAGCTCGACCCGATCGCTGCTGACACGATCAAGCGAAATCGTCCGCATTGGAAGGTCGAGGTCGGCGACGTCGCCGATCCAGCAGTGTTCAACCCGAAGGCATTCGCACCTGACGCCGAAGCACAGGATGGGAAGCAGATCGACCTTCTCGCAGGCGGCGTTCCGTGTCCTCCGTTTTCCATCGCGGGCAAGCAGCTCGGCGCGAATGACGAGCGGGATCTGTTCGCTTGGGCTGTCGAACAGGTCGATGTACTCAGACCGCGTGCCTTACTGCTCGAGAACGTCCGCGGATTGAGTATGCCGCGATTTGCTGGCTATCGACAGCACGTGCTCGATCGGCTCAGCAAGTTCGGCTACTCAGCAGAATGGCGTCTCATTCAGGCATCCGAGTACGGAGTTCCTCAGTTACGTCCGCGATTCGTTCTTATTGCGATGGCACCCGAAGACTTCCAGTATTTCAAGTGGCCCAAGGGGACAGACAAGGTCAAGACAGTCGGAGAAACACTATTGCCACTGATGATGGAGCGCGGCTGGAAGGGCGCGGCCGAGTGGGCCGAAAAAGCAAATGGCATCGCTCCAACGATTGTTGGCGGATCGAAGAAACATGGTGGCGCCGACCTGGGACCGACTCGAGCAAAGCGCGCCTGGGCAGAACTCGGTGTAGATGCCTACGGCGTCCACGACACGGCACCGCCCTATGACAAGCGGCCGATGACGGAGTTCGGCCCCAAACTTACAGTCGAAATGGTTGCGCGTTTGCAAGGCTGGGTCTGGGCAAAGGATGAGGCACATCGTTCCGAGCTGGAGAACTCCGAGAACGGTGAATTCGCCTGGATCTTCACGGGCAAGAAGACTGCGCAATACAGACAGATCGGCAATGCTTTTCCGCCGCCGGTTGCTAAAGCGCTCGGGCAATCCATCGCAAATGCGCTCGGCCATATCGGCAAGCCGAGCGAGCGCAACGACGATCCGCTCGCTGACCCCATTTACAAGGTTCTGCGCGATCAGGCACAGCGAGACCCACACACGTTCCTCACTGCCGCGCAGATCATCCAGCGTGCGAAGCTTTCTATTGACGATCCCGAGATCGACCGCCGGATTTCCTTGCTGGACAAGGACTTCGAGATCATCAGGGATGAGATCGCCAGCGTTCTCGCGTATCGGATCGGTGAATTCCGGGCATTTACCGGGCAGGGCGATCACATCCGGCACGAGTACTACCGGAACCATATTTCGCGCGTGAGCTAATCAACCATGGCACCATATCGCCTGTGGGCGCGCCCCGAGCACTCTCGCGCAACGAACGCGTCACCAGCGAGGTATGGGGCGATCAGCCGCGACTCTCTAGATCGGGACCGCGGGCGGCTACGTCGGCCGATGCCCAGTACCCCAGACCCTGGCTTTGCTTGTAGGTAGGTGCTGACGCGCGGGTCTGGCGGGTTGGATCTTCGGGCGGTGACCGATCGGGCGATGCGGCTTACTTCAGCTTGAGCGCGAGTCCGGCTGCACCAGCAGAGAACTCGGTCGAGGTAAGGCGATTCGTCCGGAGCAGTTGCGCGTGCCGCTTTCCGGTTTGACTCCGACCACCGCCACTCGCCACCCCAATGACTGCAACTCGACCAACAGAAGCGTTCGAAGGCGCGCCAGCCCGCGTCTCTGGACCTACAGACGCCGGAGCGAGCCGGATTGCAGTCGCCCGTTACCGAAAGTGGTACCTCTATTCACATGTACCTGGGCTGGGGTTTTCGTTGCCATGCACAGTGATTCGGCGAAGTTCTGGCGCGTGGCGGCGGAAGGAGGGACCCTCGGAGTAGAGGATCGCGTTACCCAGGAGCCGCATGACTGTCAGAAGTGACCGTGAAGGTGGCTTGCCGGAGACATTGCCCGCGCTGGAGCAGTTGCCGGCGGATGAGGCTCGGGATCTGTTCGAGTTGATGAGGGCCGCGAGTACGTTCGAGGCGGCCGCGTTGGACAAGTCCATCGATTCGATGGTCTCTGCGTTGCCGCGGCCGCTGCGTCGGGTGACGAAGAAGATCATGTTCGGCGGCAGATGACGGACCTGACTACGCGGGCGCAGTTGATTCTGCTGGCTCGGACGTTGCATGTCCATCCGCAGCGGTTGGATCACCTGCGGTATCTGGGGGCCGATCGGCTGCATGCGTTGCATCAGCAGATCTCGGGGGTGTTGTTCGATCAGCACACGGAGACGTTTCGGCGGATCAGTGCGCTGGTGCCGTTCATTCCGTTGACGATCTCGATTCCGCTGGTGCAGAAGCTGGTTCCGCCGATGATGACGGGGCGGGCGGCGGGGTCGGTGGGGTTGGATCACCCGGGCAAGGCCGCTGAGACGTTGACGATGCTCGAGGCGGGCTACGCGGCGGATTGTGCGCCCTATCTCGATCCGCGGGCCATCGAGCAGCTGGCCGATCAGATGGCGCCGGGGCCGATCGTCGACATCGTGAACGAGTTGCTGCGGCGGCAGGACTACGTGACGGCGGGTCCTTTCTTATCCTGTGCGACAACGGAATTGATCGCGGCGGTCGAGGCGGGGGTCCGCGATGACGCGGGGCTGATCTTCTCGGCTGCGTTCTCCTACGACGTCGACGTGCTCAGCGCGGTGGTTCGCCAACTGCTGGATGGGCCGCATCGGCGGGTGCCGCGGATGACGCAGACGGTGTTGGCGGGTTCTCCCGACCTGCAACATGCTGCGCTGTCGGTGTTTTCGCGGTGCGCGCCCGATGTGATCCGCCGGGTGGGTGACATTCTGTTCGGGAATGCGCAGCCCGGTGATGTCGCGCGGTTGGTGCGCAACGCGCTCGCGCTCGGGGCGGTGCCCGAATTCCTCACGCTGGCCGGGTATCTCACGCCGCTGGGGCTGTGGACGCTGGTCGGCAATCCGGTGTTCAGTGATCCGGATGTCGGGGTGGATCTGGTCGCGCCGATGGATGGGCGCGGCGATGCGGAGAGTTGGCGTGGGCTGTTCACGTTGATGTCGCGGATGGATGACGATGTCAGGAGCGCTGTGGGGTACGCGCTGGCTTTGCTGTCGGAGTCCGCGGTGGCGGAGTTGCCCGCGCGGGCGACCGAAACCGGTTGCTGGCCTGCGCTACTCGATCTCGTGGCGGTTTCCGGGGAGCGGGGGCAGTCGCGGTTCGGGTCGATCTGGGCGCAGTTGGGGCCGGAGCGACGGGCCTATCTGCACCGGTGCATCACCGAGCTCCGATACGACACCAGGTTGGCCGAGATCACGGCACTGGTCGAGCCGGTGGAGGTGGATCTGCTGTTCTATCAGCGGCGGCAGAAGGGGCGGTATCGAGGCTGACTCGGGTCAGCCCTGCCATCGGCCCCAATCCCTTTGGGCGTGCAGCACAGCGGGGTCGACGACACCCCAGATGCGGATCTCGAACCGATAGTCACCGGGCTGAGGCTCGAGGAGACCTTCCACCGCATGCACGCCGGGGGTCGGAGAGAACACCCGGCGTAGTCCGAGGACATCGGCCCATTGATCGACCACCCGGCCCGGATGCTGCGAAAGATGGCTACCGGCTTGACCTTCCACAGACAGGACGGCCTCCATGCTGTCATCGCTGGTCACCGATGGCGCCACGAACCAGGTCAACGGCAACAATCCGACCGCTTTGCCGAGTTCGTTGAGATGTTGGGCGACAGCCGCCTCGATCGCCGAGCTCAGCTGGGACAGATTCATGGGTTAGGTATAGCGCGCCGACGCAGACGGGGCGAACTCATGGCTGAGTGCGGGTGAAGCGGCTCCCCCACTCCCGCAGCTGCGCAACCAGTTCCGGCGGGCCGAGAACGCGGAAATCTGCTCCTACCTTGCCCAGCAACAGGATCGGCCAGTCGAGCTCGTCGACGGTCATTTCTATGTGGGTGCGGTTGTCGGGGAGGGCGGTGATGGTGCACCAGCGGCCCACTCGGGTGTGGACATCGGTGGCGGGGGCTTCTATTTCGGCGGTGACGGTGTAGCCGGAACGGCGGGCGCCGATGGCGTTGTGAACGAAGGTGGCGGCGTCGGGGGCCGGGAGGGGGCGGGGGCGGAAGCGGGTGCCGGTGGTCGCGGAGGCGGTGAGGCGGTCTACGCGGAAGGTGCGCCAGTCGTGGCGGGTGAGGTCGTAGGCGACGAGGTACCAGCGCCGGCCCAGGGAGACGAGGCGGTGGGGTTCCACTTCCCTGGTGCTGGTGCGGCCGTCCGCGGCGGTGTAGGTGAAGGTCAGGCGTTCTTCGCGGCGGCAGGTGAGGGCCAGATCGGTGAGGACGGCAGGGTCCACGTCGGAGAGGGGGACGGCGGTCCAGGCGGTGGATTCGGTCATGGCGCGTAGGGCGTCGACGCGGCGGCGTAGGCGGGTGGGCAGGACGGTGACCAATTTGCCGAGAGCGCGGATGGACGGTTCGGCCAGGCCGTCGCCCGCACCCTGGGAACCGGCTTGCAGGCAGACGGTGATGGCGACGGCTTCGTCGTCGTCGAGGACCAGGGGCGGCATCGCCGCGCCCGCGGCCAGCTGATAGCCGCCGTCGACGCCGGGGCGCGCGTCGACGGGATAGCCGAGTTCGCGAAGGCGGTCGATGTCGCGGCGCAGGGTGCGGGCCGAAACACGAAGGCGTTCGGACAGTTCCGTGCCGGACCAGGACCGGTGGGTCTGCAGCAGCGACAGCAGTCGGAGGGTGCGTGCGCTTGTATCGGCCATATTCCGATTATCTCGCAATTGCGGTCAGAAACTGGCCGCAATTGGTTCTACCTTGGGTTTCACAACACCGACAAGCAAAGGATCCGGACATGACCACGAGCACCCAGATCGACACCGAGCGCACCGACATCCTCGAGATGCTCGCCAAGCACCGGCACTTCCTGCGCTTCACTGTCCGCGACCTCACCGACGAGCAGGCGGGTCTGCGCACGACCGCCAGCGAGCTGTGCCTGGGCGGTCTGATCAAGCATGTGGCCGCGGTGGAAGCGAATTGGGCGGGTTTCATCCTCGACGGGCCCGCGGAAGCCCCCGATTTCTCCTCGATGACCGAGGAACAGATCGCGCAGTGGGGCGAGATCTTCCGGATGCTGCCCGGCGACACGCTCGAGGGCATCTTGGCCGAGTACGAGCGGGTGGCCGCACGCACCGACGAGCTCGTGCGCACCCTCCCGGATCTGAACGTGAGTCAGCCCCTGCCGGAGGCCCCGTGGTTCGAGCCCGGCGGACGCTGGACCGCCCGCCGCACGCTGATGCACATCATGACCGAGACCGCCCAGCACTCCGGGCACGCCGACATCATTCGTGAATCGCTGGACGGAGCGAAGTCGATGGGGTGATCTCGGCGAACAGGGACTCGGCCGCCGCACGGTGTTCGGTGGCGGCAGCCGGGTCCGTCGCGTCCAGAACGTCGGCGATGCCCTGGTGGGCTGTCGCCTCCTCGAAGCGGTGGCCCAGTCTCGGTGCCAGGGCCAGGGTTTCGCGGTAGAGGTCGAGGGCTTCCCCGGGCAGGCCCGCGAGACGGCAGGTTTCGGCGTAGCCGTTGAGGAAGTGGATCTTCCAGTGGTCTTCGAAAAGGGCGTCCAAGAGCGCGAACGCCTCTCGGTGGCCGGCGAGGGCTTCGTCGTAGCGACCCATTTCACGCAGCGCGACGCCCCGGCAGTTCAGGCACCACGCTTCGTTGTGTTTGTGGCCGTCCTCGCGAGCGAGGGCGAGGGCCTGATCGAGGTGTTCGAGGGCTTGCGCGGGTTCGTCTGCCGCGATCGCTACGCCGAGAGTGATCTGGGCCTGCAGCGAGGGATTGACCGCGGGGATCGCGAGGGCTTCGCGGGCGAGTTGGATGGCTTGTTCGCGGTGACCCAGTTGGAGCAGGGCCCAGGCTTCACTGGCGACGGCGTCGGCGGCGCTGGTCGGGCAGCCGCCGGTGGTGTAGAGGTCGCGGGCTTGGCGGAACAGCTCCAGCGGTTCTTCGATACTGCCTTCGTCCCAGCGCAATTGGGCGCAGCGCATCGTCAGTTCGGCTCGGGGTAGCGGGTCACCCACTTCGGCCACCAGGGGTGCGGCCGCGGCGTAGGCGGCGGCCGCTTCGGTCATCCGCCCGGCGTTGTACCGGGCGAAACCCAGGTCGCTGTGAGCTTCGGCGAGTTGGCGCGGGTCGCCCAGATTCTGTGCGGCGGTGAGAGATTGCTCGAAGAGGGCGTTGAGATGTGTGGTGCCGCACCGGCGGGCGAAGAACGCGCGCATGAAGCGCGGCAATTCGCAGACGTGGGTGTCGGCGCCGACTTCGACAGCGGCGTAGAACACGGCCATCAGGTTGGTGTACTCGGAGACGAACCAGAAGAACGCGGCATCACGGCCGGGGAACCGCGGCAGTTCGGCGGGCGGTGCGCCCGCCGAGACCGGGCGGGTCGGCGACAGGAACGGCATAGCGGCGTCGGCGGCAGCCGCGGTGTGCACGTAGTAGTCGAGGACGCGGTGTAGCGCGCGTTCGCGGTCGGCGGGGGTGTCGTGTTCGAAGGTGGCGGTGCGGGCGTGCTGGCGGACCAGGTCGTGGAGGCGATAGCGGCCGTCGGCCGGTTGCTGGACCAGGTGCGCGTCGAGGAGATCCTCGAGCATCGTGCGGGCACTGCGCAGCGAGACGTCGGCCACGGCGGCGGCGACGTAATCGGTGAACGTGGAGCCGGGGATCAGGCCGAGCAGCCGGAACAGGCGACGCTGGTCCCGGTTCAGCTGACGAACCGACATGCCGAAAGCGGTGTCGAATTCGCTAGCCCCCTCCGACATCCGCTCCACGAGAATGCCGACCGACCAACCCGGGCGATGACGGAGACGAGCGGCCGCGAGGCGCAACGCCAGCGGGAGGTTGCCGCACAGGCGCAGCACTTCGGCGGCCTGCTCGGGTTCCTTGGCGAGCCGTCCGAGGCGTGCGTCACCGCTGGCCCGCACCAGCAGCTCGGCGCTCTCCTCGGGAGTGAGCACATCGAGGGTCACCGGCGGGACCTCGTCGAGCTCGAGCAACCGGTTGCGGCTGGTGATGATGGCGACCGACTCGCCCGCACCGGGCAACAGCAGGCTGACCTGCGCGGCATCGGCGACATTGTCGAGCACGACGACAGCGCGCAATCGCGCCAGCTCCGAGCGCCAACAGGCCGCACGCAATTCGACGCCCCCGTCCTGCGGCACCCGCTCCGAGGGGACCTGCAACGCGGCCAGCAACGCGCGGAGGGCGGCGTCGGGGTCGAGCGGCTGACGTCCGTCGGTGAAGCCGTGGAGGTCGAGATACAGCTGAGCGTCAGGGTATTCGGCGGTGAGCTGATGCGCGGCGTGCACGGCCAGGGAGGTCTTCCCGACGCCTGCCATGCCGTCGATGGCGACCACGCGATCGGCACGGACGGCGGCGATCACCTCGGCCAGTGCCTGTTCGCGGCCGGTGAAGTCGGGCACGTCGCGGGGCAGGTCGTTGCGGGGCGGCGGTGGGGCGTCGGCCGGCGGGCTCGGCGGGGCCGGCTGGCGGCTGGTCTTCGGCGGGGCGGGCAGGGGGTTGTTGGCGCGCTCCCAGAGCGGACGCAGCGGGCGTGGATCGCGTTTGACCAGGCGGCACAGCTCGATGACCGCCGGCCACGGCGGGACGGTCTGGCCGCTGAGATAGCGCGAGAGCGAGGACGAGCTCAGGCCGGTGTCGCGGGCCAGGGCGCGCACGCCGCGGCCGGACAGTTCCTGAATCAGGCGCAGGCGCGAAGCGAGCTCGTCCTGCGGGTACGCCCGTGCCGTCTGCTGTTGCACAACCACCGTATTCCACTCCCGTTGTCCCGGCCCGGACCAGAAATCTCACGACCGACAAGCCGGTGGTCAGGGCCGTTTTCAGCTGTCCCACAGTGTCCCACAGCCATTCTGTTCCAGCGCCGGACGGGCTGTTATTGAGTCACACCGCAAGCAGCGGAGAAACACCGACAAGGAGAACGACATGCAGTCTCGGATGAAGAACCCCGCCATGGTCCTCACCGACGCGATGGGCCCCATCCAGCAGGTACTCAAGGCCGTGGAGACCGGCGGCGTGGACAGCGAGATCCTGGAGCTGGTACACCTGCGGGTCAGCCAGATCAACAATTGCAGCGCCTGCGTGCACGGCGGCACCACCACCGCACGCAAAGCGGGCGTCAGCGAAGACCGCCTCGCCACCGTGGTCGCCTGGCGCGAGACCCCCTTCTTCTCCGAGGAGGAGCGCGCCGCCCTCGAACTCGCCGAGGCCGCCACGCGGATGGCCGACCGTCCCGACGCGGTCACCGATGAGATCTGGGACAGCGCCGCCAGCTACTTCGACGAGAAGCAGCTCGCCTCGATCGTGCTGATGATCGGCGTCACCAACATGTTCAACCGGCTCAACGCCACCACCCGTCAGATCGCCGGCGCCTGGGGCTGAGGCCCCTCCTCTCGAAAGGAACAGAGACAATGTCTGCGAATCAGCAAGCGAGCAAGAGCAATGCACACGGCGGGTTCTCTCGCTGGATGCAGCACCGGATGAACGCGCGCATGAACCGCAAGATCCGGCGCGGCAAGGGCACTTTCATGGGGATGGACGTGCTGATCCTGCACACGGTCGGCCGCCGCAGTGGCCAGCCACGCGATACCCCGATCAGCTGGTTCCCCGGCGAGGACGACTCCTGGCTGCTGGTCGCCTCGGGCGGCAAGGACGGGCACCCCGACTGGTTCCTCAACCTGATGGGCAATCCCGATCAGGCGACCGTCCAGCTCCCCGACCACGACCCGGTCGCCGTGACGCCCCGGGTTCTCGACGGCGCCGAGCGGGCGACGGCCTGGGACCGCATCGCGGCCGCCCAGCCCCGCTACGACAAGTACCAGGCCAAGGCAGGCCGGGAGTACGCGGTCGTGCGGCTGGCGGCCACCGCTTGAACGCTCGTGTCCGGTTGCGCAACGAAACAGAGGGCCTGCCGAGGCATTTCAGACTTCTCGGCAGGCACGGGGAACCGAGCCCCCGACGAGGACGCCTCGGCACCGCCACCATCACCCACAGTCAGCGTCGACCTGGCCGAGCTGAATCAGGCGGGCAGCAGTCTGCCGATCACCTCGGCGAGCTGGGCGACATTGCGGCATTCGTGCATGGTGACGATGTCGGTGTAGTCCTCGGCGGCCGAGTCGCCGGTCGACCAGGAGCGCGACGGCTCCGGGTTGAGCCAGTAGACGGCCTTCGCTCGCTCGGTGATCGCTTGCAGCGCGGCCAGATTCGGATCGGTGCGGTTGGTGCGGGCGTCGCCGAGGATCAGGACGCACGTGCGGGGGCCGACGGCGTCGAGGTAGTGGTCGACGAAACCCTGGAGGACCTCGCCGTAATTGCTGGATCCGAACCGGGCGACGCCGCCTTCGCGCACGATGTTCTGCGCGAAGCCCGGCGGTGGCGGTTCGCCGGGGGTGAAGTACTGGGTGATCTCGGCACAGGTGTCGACGAAACCGAAGCTGCGGACCTTGCTGAACTGGTCCTGCAGCGCCTGCACCAATTGCAGCGTGAATTCGGCGAAACCGCTGACCGAGCCCGAAACATCGGCCAGCACAACGAGGTCGGGCCGACCACGCTTGCGAGCCCGCAGCACCGGATCGACCGGGACACCACCGGTGGCCATCGATCGGCGCAGGGTGCGGCGCAGATCGATCTGACCGCGCACCGCCTTCTTACGGCGCACCGCCAGCCGGGAGGCGAGCTTGCGGGCCAGCGGGTGCACCAGGCGGCGCATTTCGGCGAGGTCCTGTTCGCGAGCGCCGAGGAAATCCGTTCGGTCCGCGGAGTTCTCGACGCCGCGCCGGGCGATGTAGTCGGTGCCGCGCAGTTCGGCCGAACGCAGCCGTGCTTCGGTTTGCACAGCGGTGCGGAACTGGTCGACGCGGCGACGGGCCTCGATGGTACGCACTGCGGTATCGAACTGCCCTGAGCCACCCATGGTTTGGGCGAGTTGCTCGGAAATCTCATCCGGGCGTAGCGATTTCATCGTCAGGTAAGAGGACCAGCCGGCGCCGGAAGCCTGGGTGACCCGGCCCGCGCTCTCCCCCGCACCGCCGTAGGCACCGAAGGTGTCGAGCGCTTCGCGGGCCAGCTCGGCGGTGTCCTCACCCTGGACGAGGGTGGCCATCAGACGCTCGCGCAGGTCCTCGGCGCTCTCGCTCGGGCGCACGGGTGGCAGCGAGACGCCGAGGAAGTACAGGTCGAAGAGTTGGTCGAAGACCTTGCGTTGGCCGTTGCGGCGCAGCAGGCAGGCGGCCAGACCCGAGCGCAGGACGCGGGGGTCGGTGGTGCCGAGGGCTACGACCGCCGCGGCCGCGTCGATGGTTTCGCTGGGGCCCGCGTGAATGTTGTGCTCGCGCAGCAGGGTGACGAAATCGACGAGCCGAGCGCTGGTGGGCGCGAAGCGCGAATCCGTTGCCGCGACAGGCGCCGAGCCGCCGAGGTCATCGCGGCTCGTCACCGCACACTGCCGTCCGTCTGGTCGTCGAGACCGAGGCGGTCGATCGCCACGCGATGGTCCGACTGATACTTCAGCAGGACTCCGAGTGTCGAGCGGACCACGCCGCCGGTCAGCGACCGCGTCCCCAACGCGACCAGAGTTCTCGCCCAGTCGACAGTTTCGGCGATCGAGGGTGCTTTGCGCAGCGAGAGCTGCCGCAGCGCACTCACCGTCGCCACCACTGGTTCGGCCAGCGCCGCATCGAGCTCGGGGACTTTGAGCGCGACGATAGCCTTCTCCAATTCCGCTGTCGGATAGTCGATATGGAGATACAGGCAGCGGCGCTTCAACGCTTCGGACAGGTCGCGGTGGGCGTTGGAGGTGAGGATGACGAAGGGCTTGCGGACGGCGGTGACCGTGCCGAGCTCGGGGATGCTCACCTGGAAGTCGCCGAGGACTTCCAGCAACAGACCCTCGAGTTCCACGTCGGCCTTGTCGAGCTCGTCGATGAGCAGCACCGTGGGGTCGGGATTGCGGATCGCCGCCAGCAGCGGGCGGGCGAGCAGGAACTCCTCGGTGAACACGTGGTCGCGGGTGCTGTCCCAGTCCTCGCCGGACGTGGCGGTGATGCGAAGCAGCTGCTTGGCGTGGTTCCACTCGTACAGGGCACGGGCCTCGTCGACGCCCTCGTAGCACTGCAGACGGATGAGCTCGGCACTCACCGCGGCGGCGATCGCCTTGGCGAGCTCGGTCTTGCCGACACCGGCGGGACCCTCGATCAGCAGCGGTTTACCGAGGCGATCGGCGAGGAAGACCGCGGTCGCGATATCGAGGGACGGCAGGTAACCGGCAGCCGTCAGCCGGTCGGTCACCTGGTCCACCGAGGAAAAGAAGTTACTCATCGGTAATGAGTGTATCGAGTGTTGCCGAGATGGCGGCGACGCGAGCCCCCGTAGCTCCGACGCTGCCGGTTCGGCCTCAGTACGGGTTGTCGGCCACCGCTACCCGACCGTCCTTGATCGCGGCCTGTAGCAGGCGGTAGTCGGCCATGCTCTGATCCGAATACGACATCGCGAAATCGCTCAGAGCCGTGTCGAACTTCTCGCTGCCGCCGATGTAGGCGTCGATGGCCAGCGGATCACCGGAGCGGCAGTGGGCACGAGCCAGCACGCCACCGCAGACGGCGCCATAGTTGGACAGTTGCCGGTGGGTCAGATTGTCGATATCGACGGAGCCCTTCATGTCGCGGAACTGACGCCAGTAGTGATGCACGCCCTCGGGGCCGGTGGCCCAGCCGAGGAAGATGTCGCTCGACGCCTGCATCAAGCGCTGACCGGCGACGACACGATGTCCCTGGTGCTTGTACCGGCTCGCCTTCTGATACGGCGCCAGCACCGACGTGTCGGCCTCCTTCAACTGCAGGAACAGCGGAGCGCCGGACTCCTTGTCCATCAGCAGCGCGATGAAGCACCGGGTACCGACACTGCCGACCCCGACGACCTTCACGGCGGCCTCGACGAAGGCGTAACGGTTGAGCAGCACGCGCATGTGATCGGGCAGGGTGCGCCGGTATTCGGCGAACAGCGCCGTGACGGTCGCCGCGTCAGGGGTGGTGATGGGTACCAGCAGCGGCGGCTGATTCTTGATCCGCGGAATGCCGTCGGCATCGGGTTCGGTGAGTTTGTCCAGTGCCTGCAGGCTGGTGCGCTTCTTGGCCGCGGCGATCGTCTTCTCGGCCAGCTTGCGGCCCTTCTTCTTCTGGACCAGCTCGAGGACCATGTCGGAGTCGACGCGGTCGTACCAGATCTCGAGACTGTCCTGCTCTGTCATCGCCTCGATGCCCTCGCGATAGCCGCGGGCGGTCGCCTCCGCCGCCGATGCCGCGTCCTCATCGGAACAGCCGTTGTTGAGCGCCGCGACCGTGACACTGGCGACCAGGCGTTTGACGTCCCACTCGAACGGGCCGGGCAGCGTCTCGTCGAAGTCGTTCACATCGAACACGAGATTGCGTTCAGGAGTGCCGAAGAGCCCGAAGTTCGACAGGTGCGCGTCGCCGCAGAGTTGCACGATGAGCCCGGTATCGGGACCGGATCCGAGGTCATTGGCCATGATCGCCGCGGCACCCCGCAGAAAGGTGAACGGCGACACCGCCATTCGCGCCATCCGGATCGGCACCAGACTCGGCACCCGCTTCGCGTTCTGCTTCAGCAGAATCGCCACCGGGTCCTCCCTGCCCGGCTCCGGTTTCCACTCCCCCATCGCGGTACGAGAAACCCGCTTCCGCGCCGCTTTACCGACCTCCGCCGCCTGCCGATCGAAATCCTCAACCGTCGTCATCGAGCAAGTCTCGCGCTACCGAGCCATCACAGCAAGGACCAGCGGGTAACCATGCGGTGACAGAGTGCGTCACCGCCCAGCAAACACGATCAACTCATCGAGCAAGGGGCGGGTGGCGCTACAGACCAAGCCGCCTGCGCCACTCGTCGACTCGGCGGACGAGCTCCTGCCACCAGGTCAGATGCGGGTCCGGTGGTGGAGTCGGCCAAGGCTCGGGCGTCGGTTCGGGGTCGGGTGGCGGGACGAGCACCTTCCGGCGAATCCCGGTGCAGGTGAACTGGGTCGCCCGATAGGGATTCCCGTTCTCCGCCCACTCGGAGACGATGAGGGTGAACTTGCCGTCCTCGAGCCTGCTGTAGGGGTGTACGTAGCCGCCGTACAGGCGCGGGACGGTGTCGACACCGCGCGGCATCCCGGTGATCGGCCGGTGGGTGTGGGTCGTGATCCAGTTCGTGTTGTCGATGCGGTCGCCGACCTTGACGAAGATCGAGTAGTCCCCCGCGTCGAATCCGGAGATCACCGCCCTGTTCTCGACATAGCGCAGACAGATCTCGCCGAATTGCCAACCGGGCAGGATCGGCGTGGGCTCACGGTTCCAGGCCCAGTTGTCGCCGTCCCAGCCCCAGCCCTGCCAGGCGTGCGGATCGGACAGGCCTTCGACCGTCGCGCGCCACAGCAGCATGTCCTTGTTCCTGGCCAGGCCGCCGGTGGAGATGATGTGCACCCAGTCGCTGTGCGGGTCCTTGGCCCAGGAGATCATGACCCGCTTGCCGGCGAAGGCCCCGCACCAGAACTTCGACCCGCTGCGCGCCCAGGTGACACCGCTGTCGTCGGATGTCCATACCTCGCACCACTTCTCGTTGCCCAGGCCCTGGGTGTACATGACCCACAGGTAGATCCGGCCGTCGACGGTCATCGCGTCGCACGGCAGGACGGTGGAGTACTCGGCGTTGTCGTGCTGGTAATCCCACAGCTGGCGGCCGTCGGTGCCCGGCGCGGTGTCCATGACGATCGGCTCGGCGGGGTCGCGCGCAGATGTGCGCGTGATGACGGGGGAACGCCAGTTCCCGATGCCGCCCATCGGTGGGCCGAACGGGCCGTCCCCGGAGAACGAGTCGCCCCAGATGAAGCCGACATCGCCGTTGGGCAGCTCGAACGGAATCGCGAGATCGCCGCCGCCGAGGTCAGCCGACGGCACAGGGTTCAGATCCGTGACGCGGATGACACACCCACCCCGGTCGGCTCGAACCAAAATCGTTGGGCTGGTTTCGCTTCCGTCACGCCACCAAGTTACGTCAGAATGCCGAAAGGCCCGCTCGCACGTGGCGAACGGGCCCTTCGAGACGCGGTGAAACCTTACGCGGTTTCGGTGATCGGGCGGTCGACCCAGCTCATCAGGCCGCGCAGCTTGGCGCCGGTGACCTCGATGGGGTGCTCGGCGTTCTCCTTGCGCAGACCCTCGAGCTCCTTGTTGCCGCCTTCGACGTTGGCGACGAGGCGCTTGACGAAGGTGCCGTCCTGGATGTCGGTCAGGATCGCCTTCATGCGCTCCTTGGTGCCGGCGTCGATGACGCGCGGGCCCGACAGGTAGCCACCGAACTCGGCGGTGTCGGAGACCGAGTAGTTCATGCGGGCGATGCCGCCCTCGTACATCAGGTCGACGATCAGCTTGAGCTCGTGCAGGACCTCGAAGTAGGCCATCTCGGGGGCGTAGCCCGCCTCGACCATGACCTCGAAACCGATCTTGACCAGTTCCTCGGTGCCACCGCAGAGCACGGCCTGCTCACCGAAGAGGTCGGTCTCGGTCTCTTCCTTGAAGGTGGTCTTGATGACGCCGGCGCGGGTGCCGCCGATGCCCTTGGCGTAGGACAGCGCCAGGGCCTGGCCCTCGCCGGTCGGGTCCTGATCGACAGCGATCAGAGCCGGAACGCCCTTGCCGTCGACGAACTGACGACGCACCAGGTGGCCGGGGCCCTTCGGGGCGACCATCGCGACGGTGACGCCGGCCGGAGCCTTGACGAGACCGAAGTGGATGTTGAGGCCGTGGCCGAAGAACAGCGCGTCGCCGTCCTTCAGGTTGGGCTCGATGTCGTTGGTGAAGATCGACGCCTGCGCGGTGTCGGGGGCGAGCACCATGATCACGTCGGCCCAGGCGGAGACCTCGGCGGGGGTGCCGACGGTCAGACCGGCCTCTTCGGCCTTCGGGCGAGACTTCGAACCCTCGGCCAGGCCGACGCGGACGTCGACACCGGAGTCGCGCAGGCTCAGCGAGTGCGCGTGGCCCTGGCTGCCGTAACCGATCACGGCGACCTTGCGGCCCTGGATGATCGACAGGTCAGCGTCGTCGTCGTAGAACATCTCGACTGCCACTTTGGTTGGTCCCTTCTGAATGAATGCGGTTAGGAAAAGTTATCGCGGAGGTTGCTGAGGGAGGTTCAGCGGGTCGCGGTGATCGATTTGGGGCCGCGGCCGACGGCCACGACACCGGACTGCACGATCTCGCGGATCCCGTACGGCTCGACCATGCGCAGCAGCGCGTCGAGCTTGGAGCGGGTGCCGGTCGCCTCGATGGTCAGCGCGTCGGGCGACACGTCGATCACCTTGGCGCGGAACAACTGCACGGCCTCGATCACCTGCGTGCGCACCGACGCGTCGGCCCGCACCTTCACCAGGATCAGCTCGCGGGCCACCGAGGCGTCGGCGTCCTGCTCCACGATCTTGATGACGTTGATCAGCTTGTTGAGCTGCTTGGTGACCTGCTCGAGCGGCAGATCATCGACGGTCACGACGATCGTCATACGCGAGATCTCGGGGATCTCGGTGCCACCGACGGCCAGGGATTCGATATTGAAGCCACGGCGCGAGAACAGGCTCGCGACTCGCGCCAGCACGCCCGGCTTGTCCTCGACAAGGACGCTCAGGGTGTGGGTGGTGCTCATTCGTCGTCGCCCTTCTCGGAGGTGGCCTGCTCGCGTTCCATCGCCTCGTGGATGACGGCCGGTTCGGAGACCGACTCGTCCTCGTCGAAGAGCGGACGGATACCGCGGGCGAACATGATCTCGTCGTTGCTGGTGCCCGAGGCGACCATCGGCCACACCTGGGCGTCCTTGCCGACGATGAAGTCGATCACGACCGGGCGGTCGGTGATGGCCTGGGCCTGGCGGATCGCGTCCTCGACCTCGGACTCCTTCTCCACCCGGATGCCGACGCAGCCCAGCGCCTCGGCCAGCTTCACGAAATCGGGGATGCGCAGGGAATGCGTGCCGAGATCGGTGTTGGAGTAGCGCTGTTCGTAGAACAGGGTCTGCCACTGGCGGACCATGCCCAGGTTGCCGTTGTTGATCAGGGCGACCTTGATCGGCACGCCTTCGATCGCGCAGGTGGCCAGTTCCTGGTTGGTCATCTGGAAGCAGCCGTCACCGTCGACCGCCCAGACTTCCTTGTCCGGCGCGCCCATCTTGGCGCCCATCGCGGCGGGCACCGAGTAGCCCATGGTGCCGAGACCGCCCGAGTTGAGCCAGGTGCGCGGGTTCTCGTACTTGATGAACTGCGCGGCCCACATCTGGTGCTGGCCGACGCCGGCGCAGTAGATGGCCTCGGGGCCCGCGAGACGACCGAGGGTCTCGATGACGTACTCCGGCGAGACCGAGCCGTCGCTGGGCGTCTTCCAGCCCAGCGGGTAGTTCTCGCGGATGCCACTGAGGTAGGCCCACCATTCGGTGAGGTTCAGCAGCGGTGCGTCACCGGCCTGCGGATCGGCCTTGAGGGTCTCGATCAGCTCGACGATCACCTCACGCGCGTCGCCCACGATCGGGACGTCGGCGTGGCGGTTCTTGCCGATCTCGGCCGGGTCGATGTCGGCGTGGATGACCTTCGCGTCGGGTGCGAAGGAGTCCAGCTGACCGGTGACGCGGTCGTCGAAACGGGCGCCGAGGGTGATCAGCAGGTCCGACTTCTGCAGCGCGGCGACGGCACCGACGGTGCCGTGCATGCCGGGCATGCCCATGTTCAGGGTGTGGCTGTCGGGGAACGCGCCCCGCGCCATCAGCGTGGTGACCACCGGGATGCCGGTGAGTTCGGCCAGCTCGAGCAGTTCCGGCGAGGCGTCGGACTTGATGACGCCGCCACCGACGTAGAGCACCGGCTGCTTGGACTCCAGGATCATCCTGGCGGCCTCGCGCACCTGCTTGCCGTGCGGCTTGGTGACCGGACGGTAGCCGGGCAGACGCATCTCCGGCGGCCACGAGAACGTGGTCTGGGCCTGCAGCGCGTCCTTGGTGATGTCGACCAGGACCGCGCCGGGGCGACCCGAGGCAGCGAGGTAGAACGCCTCGGCCAGGGTGCGCGGGATCTCGGCGGCGTCCTTGACCAGGAAGTTGTGCTTGGTGATCGGCATCGTGATGCCCGAGATGTCGGCTTCCTGGAACGCGTCGGTGCCGACCAGGCTCGACGGCACCTGACCGGTGATCGCCACGATCGGGACCGAGTCCATCTGGGCGTCGGCCAGCGGGGTCACCAGGTTGGTCGCGCCGGGACCGGATGTGGCCATACACACACCGACCTTGCCCGAGGCCTGCGCGTAACCGGTCGCCGCGTGACCGGCGCCCTGCTCGTGCCGGACCAGGACATGGCGGACCTTCTTCGAGTCGAACAGCGGGTCGTAGACAGGAAGGACCGCGCCGCCGGGAATGCCGAATACCGTGTCGACGTCGAGCTCTTCGAGGGAGCGAACCACCGACTGGGCGCCGGTCACGCGCTCGGGCGCGACCTGGCGGCGGGTGGGGTTGGTCGCCGGGCTACCAGGGGTAGCTGAAGGCGCTGACCTGCGGGCCGATGGCCCGGGTCGTGCGGTTGGTGCACTCACCGTCTTCGTTCCTCACTGTCTCGTTCTGACTCGGACTGACCCGACAGGGCCGCTGGCATTCGCCCGAACACAAAAAAGCCCCCGCCCAGCGCATGGCTGTTCGAGGGTGGCGCGTCGCAAACGCGAGCTGACGTATTGACTAGGTGTCAGGCTCAGCGCTGGACGCGCCGGCCGATTACGAGCTCGTTTCGAATCACGCATACGACGTTAGGCGCGCGTAGTGCGTCGAGTCAAACAGGCTTTCCGCTCCGGTCCCATTCTGTGGGACTCGAGTGGTTGCGTGGGTCCGTGTACCAAGATGCGAGGATAGGAGGGTGTCATCACCGCATCAGTCCGTGCCACCGGCTAAATCGTCCCACACCACCGACGAGGGAACCGATACGGGTCGCCCGTCGCGACCCGGCGGCCTGCGCTCGGCCAGTCCGGGGCGGCTCGCGGCGATCGGCGCGGTGGTGCTGGCCTACCTGGCCTTCGTCGTCGTCGGCACCGTGCAGGACTGGTCGCTGGGGGTGCGGATCGGGCTGATCGTGCCCGTCGCGGTGGTCGTCTGGCTGCTGGTGCCGCGCCGGACGAACACGCCGACGCCGGGTGTGCACGTGATCGGCGTTCCCCGCCTGGCCTATATCGGCGTGCTGGTGTTGGCGTTCTGCGTGTTCTTCCCGTTCGTCGGGTGGCCGGCCGTACTGTGGCCGCTGCTGCTGGCCCCGGTGATCGCGGTGTGGTGGGTGGTGCGCACGCACACGACCGTGTCCGAGACCGGGCTGGATCTGAGCTCGATGACCAGCACGAAGCACCTCGACTGGGCGCGGATCAAAGGGATCAGCATTCCCAAGCGCGGCGCTGTGCGCGCCCGACTCGACGACGAATCCGAGGTGAAGCTGCCTGCCGTCGGATACGACCGGTTGCGGGAGCTGATCGAAGCGTCCGGCGGGCGACTGCCCGATGTGTTCGCTGCCGCCGAGGCGGCCGAGGCCGAACGCCTTGCTGCCGAGCGGGCCGCGGCGAAGGCGGAATCCGACGCGAAGACCGAGCCCGAAACGAAGGCGCCGTCGGAGTCGAAGGACGAGCCGGAGTCCGAGCGATAACGACCGGCACTGTGGGAATCAGCACGTCGGGAATCAGCGGGTGGGCGGCGGCCTTGTACCGGTAAGCTGACGGCAGCCGGGCAACCCCGCGCCGACGGCACCACCGCGGCGACACCTCACGGAGCGACACTCCCGCCTCGAGCCCCGGTTCCCGCTCCCCAGCACGCCACCACCGGCGCGATGCGACCATCGCTCGCCGGAGTAACGTGAAGGGCTGCCGGACGCACCGCGATCGCGCACGTGCCACGCAGGTCAGCCCCCTGCGCGCACGCTCGCCACGCACCCAGCGACATCACGAGGACTTCCATGCCACCGCTTCGCTCACGCACCACCACCATCGGCCGCAATGCTGCGGGCGCGCGCTCACTCTGGCGCGCGACCGGCATGACCGATTCCGATTTCGGTAAGCCGATCATCGCGATCGCGAACTCCTACACCCAGTTCGTGCCCGGTCACGTGCACCTCAAGAACATGGGCGAGATCGTCGCCGAGGCCGTGGCCGCCGCCGGTGGCATCGCACGCGAGTTCCACACCATCGCCGTCGACGACGGCATCGCCATGGGTCACGGCGGCATGCTCTACTCGCTGCCCTCGCGCGAGATCATCGCCGACTCCGTGGAGTACATGGCCAACGCCCACACCGCCGACGCGCTGGTGTGTATCTCCAACTGCGACAAGATCACTCCCGGCATGCTCAACGCCGCGATGCGTCTCAACATCCCCGCCGTGTTCGTCTCCGGTGGGCCGATGGAGGCCGGTAAGGCCGTGGTCGTCGACGGTGTCGCGCAGGCGCCGCTCGACCTGGTCAGCGCGATCTCCGCGAGCGCGAACCAGGCCGTGTCCGACGAGGGCCTCGACGAGGTCGAGCGCTCCGCGTGCCCGACCTGCGGTTCGTGTTCGGGCATGTTCACCGCGAACTCGATGAACTGCCTGACCGAGGCGCTCGGCCTCGCTCTGCCGGGCAACGGTTCCACCCTCGCCACCCACTCCGCGCGCCGTGCGCTGTTCGAGCGGGCCGGCACGGTGATCGTCGATATCGCCAAGCGCTGGTACCAGGACGACGACGCCTCGGTGCTGCCCCGCAACGTGGCCAACGCCAAGGCTTTCCGCAACGCGATGGCCCTCGACGTCGCCATGGGCGGCTCGACCAACACCGTGCTGCACACCCTCGCCGCCGCGCAGGAAGGCGAGATCGACTTCGACCTGCAGACCATCGACGACATCAGCCGCAAGGTGCCGTGCCTGTCGAAGGTGTCGCCGAACTCGGATTACCACATGGAAGACGTGCACCGCGCCGGTGGCATCCCCGCCATCCTCGGTGAACTGCGTCGCGGCGGCCTGCTCGAGACCGACGTCACCACCGTGCACACCGCCGACTACGAGGAATTCCTCGACACCTGGGATATCCGCTCGGGCAAGGCATCCGACGAGGCGCTCGAACTGTTCCACGCCGCCCCCGGTGGCGTGCGCACGGTCGAACCGTTCTCCACCAGCAACCGCTGGTCCTCGCTCGACACCGATGCCGCCGGTGGCTGCATCCGCGACGTCGAGAACGCCTACACCGTCGAGGGTGGGCTGTGCGTACTGCGCGGCAACATCGCTCCCGACGGCGCGATTCTCAAGACCGCCGGCATCGACGAAGACCTGTTCACCTTCGAAGGCCCGGCCGTGGTGGTCGAGTCGCAGGAGGACGCGGTGTCGATGATTCTCGGTAAGAAGATCCAGCCCGGTGACGTGGTCGTCATCCGGTACGAAGGCCCAGCAGGCGGTCCCGGCATGCAGGAGATGCTGCACCCGACCTCGTTCCTCAAGGGCCTCGGTCTCGGCAAGGTGTGTGCGCTGATCACCGACGGCCGCTTCTCGGGTGGTACCTCGGGGCTGTCGATCGGCCACATCTCCCCCGAGGCCGCCTCGGGCGGTGCCATCGGCCTGATCGAGAACGGCGACCGCATCCGCATCGATGTGCACACCCGCGCGCTGGAAGTGCTTGTCTCCGACGAGGTCATGGCCGAACGCCGCGCGAAGATGGAAGCCTCGGAGCGCCCGTGGCAGCCCGTCAACCGCGACCGCACGGTCACCACCGCCCTGCGTGCCTACGCGGCGCTCGCCACGTCGGCGGACAAAGGTGCCGTTCGTCAGGTGCTGTAGCCGCCTCCCCGCGTATTCAGGCCAGATTCAGGCTCGCCGCCCGCGCGTGGAGCGTCCCGCCCGGAACCGCGTAACGGCG
>NZ_JBSGWE010000006.1:0-79313 GCF_053608825.1 Nocardia sp. NPDC055002 | reverse complement strand
CTGTTATCGGGTAGCCCGATCCCGGCAAGTTACCCATGTTCTTGCGAAATCACGGGTTGCGATTCGCGGGCGGGGCGGACTGCCCTGCTGTCAGACGAGCGCGGGTTGTGTTGTCGACGTCGACGACTCGTCGTCGCGGCCGGTTCGGGAGGGAATCAGGGCCGTGGCCACGAGGCCGAGCAGGACGAAGCCCGCGGCCAGATAGGCGCCGAGGTTGACGCCGGCGGTCATGGCGGATCGACCGGCGGTGGCTACTTCCTGCGTATCCGGCTGGGCGGCAAAGCCTTCGATCGCCGCGCCCGCGCTGCCGGTGATGGCGTGCGCGTATTGCTGGGCTTGCGCCGGAGGCGTACCGACCGAGGTGAGGTCGTCTTCGACATTCGAGCTCAGCGTGGTGAAGAAGATCGTCGTGAGCAGTGCGATGCCGAGGGCGGAACCCAGTTGGCGGAAGGCGCTCTGGATGCCGGATGCCTGGCCGTTGTCGGCTTCGGGAATGTCGGCGAGGACGACGTTGGTCACTTGAGCCGTAGCGAAACCGACACCGATGCCGTACACACACAGGACCAGCGCGATCGACCACCACGAGCTGTCGGTGGCGGCGAAGAAGCCCAGTGCGGCCAGGCCGACGACCTCCAGCCCCAGACCGAGGCGGACCATGTTCAGCGGCGAGGCCTTCCCTGCCATCCCGAAGCTGGCACCACTGGCGATGAAGCTGCCGATGGCGATCGGCACCAGGGCCAGACCGGACTGCAGGGCGCTGTAACCGAGGGTGAACTGCAGCCACAGCGGGAGCACAGCGACGATGCCGAACTCACCGAGGCCGATGATCAGCGTCGCGATATTGCCGTTGCGGAACGAGGCGAGCGAGAACAGGCTCAGGTCCATCAGCGCCTTGTCGGCATTGCCGCCGCGGCGCAACAGCACCTGCCGGACGACGAACCCGCCCAGCGCCAGCACACTCAGCACGAGCGCGACCAGCACCGGCGAAGGTCCGCTCGTCCAGGTGAAGCCGGCGATCCCCATCGGATGGACGGTGGTGATCCAGCCGTAGGTGCGGCCCTCGACCAACCCGAAGGCCAGCAGCCCGAGGCCGAGCACCGACAGGATCGAGCCGAGCACATCGAGTCGACCGGCGACCTTCGGCGAGGGCGCGATGCACGCCAGCACACCGACCACGATCAGCACAGCCAGGGGCACATTGATGCCGAACGCCCAGCGCCACGACACATGCTCGGCCAGCCAGCCACCGAGCAGCGGGCCGAGCGCGGCGGCCGCACCGATCGTGGAACCCCATACCGCGAAGGCCTGACCACGGGCTTTGCCGGTGAAGGTGGCGTTGAGCAGGGCGAGCGAGGTCGGCAGGATCATCGCCGCGCCCGCGCCCTGCAGGAATCGGGCGATGACGAGCAGTCCGCCGTCCGGTGCCAGCCCGGCCAGGATGCTGGTCGCGCCGAACACCACGACACCGGCGACGAACACCCGGCGTGCCCCCACCATGTCGGCGAGGCGGCCGACTACCAGCAGCAGGGCCGCGAAGACGATCGCGTAGGACTCCTGAATCCATTGCGCCTCGGTGGAACCCGTATCCAGGTCTTCGATGATCGACGGGATGATCACGTTCACGATCGTGGTGTCGACCACGATCAGCGCCACGCCGAGGGCGATGGCGATCAAGCCGAGCCATCGGCGGATGGACGACTCTTGACTCATCGCACACTCCTATTTCCATGGTGGAATATTTCCATGGTCAAAGTAGATTGTGGGCAATAGGATGTCAAACGATGCGAAAGGAACCTATGAGCCAGTCGGACGCTCGCGCCCAGTACGAACGAATCCACGAGGGCATGCGGGCCTACGGCGCGAGTTACCGGGAACTCGCCCGCCGATTCGCGACCTGGCTCGGGTTGCACTCGACCGATGCCGAGGCCCTGATCGAGATCCTCACCGCAGAAGAACGCGGGACCACACTGTCACCGGCACGGCTCAGCGAACGGATCTCGTTGTCCAACAGCGCCACCACCGCGCTGCTGAACCGGCTGGAACAAGCCGGTCATATCGTGCGCAGCCGAGAACACGACGACCGTCGCGTGATCACACTGCGCAGCACACCCCGCATCCACACCCTCGCCAACGACTTCTTCGGCCCGCTCGGCACGAAGGTGGAGGACACGGTGATGGGGAAATACTCCCCCGAGGAGCTGCGACGATTCGAGTCGTTCTTGGCCGACGTGCACGCCACCATGACCGCCCACCTGACTGAACCCGCACCATCGCGACCACTGATGTCGTGAGAACATCGGTAACTCACCGGGTACCGGCTCACCGAGTTGCCGCGCGACCGCCCGCCGCGTCATCGACGCACCGCGCCCCTAGGTCTGGCTGAAAGACGCGGAGAGGCGGATCAGAAGGGGCCGATGCCCTTCAAGGGATTGCCGCCGTGGAGGAACCAGAAGGTGAGGATGGCGGCGGCGACGGCCAGGACGACCACCACGAAGGAACCGTAGGAGGGGCGGGTGGCCCAGCCTCGGGTGCGGTCGAAGGACCAGCGGCCGGGGCCGGTGAGGATGATCGCCAGAGCGGAACCGGCCAGGACGGAGTCGAGTTCGACGCCGGTGGGGGTGCCCGCGTTGTACTGGAAGCCGGGAACCATGCCCTGCTTCCACATCCACGCGTTCAGGATCGTGGCCAGGACGGCGCCCGCGGCGAGCGGGGTGGCCAGGCCGATCACCAGCAGGATGCCGCCGCCGAGTTCACCGGCGATCACCAGCGCGGTCGACAGTGACGGGTAGTCCCAGCCGCCGCTTTCCATCATGGTCTTGGTGCCGTCGAGGCCGGGGCCGTGGAACCAGCCGGTCAGCTTCTGCAGACCGTGGTAGATGAAGGTGTAGCCGACCACCAGGCGCAGCACGAACAGGCCGAGGTCGAGGGTGCCGCGGCGAGCCTCGCGGTTGCGGCGCTGCAAGCGGACGGTGCCCGCCGAGGCCGCCGACGCGGGCGGGATCGTCGCGTACCCGTAATCTTCGTCGCCGCCGCCACGACCGGTTTGCGCGGTGCTCGCACCGGGAACCTCATCACCGGGGTCGAGACCGAGATCCTCGTCGGTACGGGGGATGTCCTTCGGATCCGGCTTACGCATCTGCGTCGTCGGCGAATCGAACGGGCTGGTCACCGGGCGACCCGCCGCCGACGCGCCCTGCCCGGCCGGTGCCGAACCTTCGGCCTTCGGAGTGTCATTCGACTTGTCGGTCACCGACTCACCTTATGACGTGCCGTCCCGGTGTGCCGCCCTTCCTCGCAACGGGCGTGTCAGCCCCGCTCGACTTCCGGTCGCGTCCGGGCAGCCGCATTCGGACGCGACGGGCGTGTCAGGCCCGCACCGCTGCCGGTAACGTCTGACCTATGAGTTCGGGAATCGCGGGCCGCGTGGCAGTCGGGGTGGCACTGAGCACCGTTTTGCTAGCCGGGTGCGCCCGTTTCGACGAGTCGGCGTCGAGTCCGTTCACCACCGAACCGCAACTGGGTGGGTCCGGCGCGGAACCGAAGAAGCCGCAGGAAGACCCCTCGCAGCCGCCGCGACCGACCGGACCGTGTATCGATCCCGATCCCAATGTCATCGCCACCTGCATGGAATCGGGCGCCGGGCTGATCGCGGTGGGCGAGGGCGCCTTCGTCGCGGAGCGAAAGACGGGACGGATCCTGCAGGTGAAGCCGGTCGACGCGAGCACACCACAGGAGACGCCGGTGGAGATCGCCAGCGTGCCCGTCGACGGTTCGGCCGACGGCGGCATCTCCGATATCGTGCTCTCCCCGACCTTCGGTGAGGACGGGCTGATGTACGCCTACATCACCACCGGCAGCGACAATCGGGTCGTGCGGCTGTCCAAGGGCGGGGCCGCCAAGCCGATCCTCACCGGAATCCCCAAGGGCGCCGACGGAAATCGCGGCGCACTGGAATGGTCCACGCCGACGCAGCTGATGATCCTCACCGGTGACGCCGGAAACCCCGGCGCCGCAGCCGATCCCGGCTCGCTCGGCGGCAAGCTGCTTCGCCTGGACTCGCCGTCGGCGGGCGCGAACAACCCACAGGTGGTGGCGTCGGGCATCGGTTCGGCCGGCGACATCTGCCGCGACGGCAAGGAAGGCATGTGGGTCACCGACCGCACCGCCGCCGAGGACCGGCTCCAGCACCTGAGCCCCGACGGCACCCTCAGCGTCTCGTGGACCTGGCCCGACCGTCCCGGCGTCGGCGGCTGCACGGCCACCGGTGACGGCGTCGGCATCGCGCTCAGCGAGGGCAAGGCGCTGGCCGCCGTCGCCGCGGACCCCAATACGTTCGCCGTCACCACCGCCCCCACCCTGATCGCGCAGGACAAGTACGGCAGGTTCCTCGGCGCCACCGCCAGCGCCGACGGCAGCATCTGGGTCACCACCACCAACAAGACCGACGGCGAGCCGGGCGAATTCGACGACCGCGTCGTGCGCATCCCACCCCCGCAGGGTGGAGCCGGCGGCCCGGACTAGGAGAGGAAGCGGCCGCCCGTACTGCGAAAGCAGTGCGGGCGGCCGTTTCGCATCCTCAGCTACAGGCGGCGATGACCAGATCGCGGACGCGGGCGGCGTCGGCCTGGCCGCGCGTGGCCTTCATGACGTCGCCGACGATCTTGCCCGCGGCCTGCACCTTGCCGGAGCGGATCTTCTCGGCGATGTCGGGGTTGGCGGCGAGGGCCTTCTCGACCTCGGCCTGCAGGGCAGAATCGTCGCTGACCATGCCGAGGCCCTTGGCCTCGACGATGGCGGCGGGCTCGCCCTCACCGGCGAGGACGAAGTCGACGACCTGCTTGGCGACCTTGTTGTTGACGGTCTTGGTTTCCACCAGCGCGATCACCGCGGCGACCTGGGCGGGGGTGATGGGCAGGTCGGCGAGGGCGATGTCGCGTTCCTTGGCCTTCTCGGTCAGGTAGGCGACCCACCAGGAGCGCGCCTCGTTGGCGGGGGCGCCCGCGTCGACAGTGGCGATGATGAGGTCGAGGGCGCCCGCGTTGACGAGGTCGCGCATGACCTCGTCGGACAGGCCCCAGTCGGCCTGGATCCGGGCACGCACCAGCCACGGGTATTCGGGGATGGTGGCGCGCAGCTCCTCGACCCATTCGGCGGCCGGGGCGACAGGCTCGAGATCGGGCTCGGGGAAGTAGCGGTAGTCCTCGGCGGTTTCCTTGCGGCGACCGGCGGCGGTGGAGCCGTCGGCCTCCTGGAAGTGGCGGGTCTCCTGGACGATCTCGCCGCCGGCGGTGAGCACCGCGGCCTGACGACGCATCTCGTAGCGCACCGCGACCTCGACGCTCTTGAGCGAGTTCACGTTCTTGGTCTCGGTGCGGGTGCCGAATTCCTTGGCGCCGATCGGCATCAGGGACACGTTGGCGTCGCAGCGCAGCGAACCCTGCTCCATCTTCACGTCGGAGACGTGCAGCGAGCGCAGCACCTCGCGCAGCGCGGTGACATACGCGCGAGCCACCTCGGGGGCACGCTCACCGGCACCGGTGATGGTCTTGGTGACGATCTCGATCAGCGGCACGCCCGCGCGGTTGAAGTCGAGCAGCGAGTGGCTCGCACCGTGGATGCGTCCGGTCGCACCGCCGACGTGCAGGGACTTGCCGGTGTCTTCCTCCATGTGCGCGCGCTCGATCTCCACCCGGAAGATGGACCCGTCGTCGAGAGTCACGTCGAGGTAGCCCTCGGTGGCGATCGGTTCGTCGTACTGGCTGATCTGGTAGTTCTTCGGCTGATCGGGGTAGAAGTAGTTCTTGCGCGCGAACCGGCCCCACGGGGTGATCGAACAGTTCAGCGCGAGACCGATCCGGATGGCCGATTCGATGGCCTTCTCGTTCACCACGGGCAGCGAGCCGGGCAGGCCGAGGCACACCGGGCACACCTGGGTATTGGGTTCGGCGCCGAACTCGGTGGGGCAACCGCAGAACATCTTGGTCGCCGTGGACAACTCGACGTGGACCTCCATGCCGAGCACCGGCTCGTACCGGGAGATGACATCGGCGTAATCCATCAACTCGACCGTGGGTGCACTCATGACGCCCAGTCTAGGTAAGCCCGCTGACGCACTCGGCCGGTGGTCCTAGCGGGGCGGGACGCGCTGGGTGAGCCAGCCGGTGACGTAGGTGAGCACCGCCGGGTCGATGGTCGTCTCGATGATCGCGTACTCGCTCGGCTTGCCGGTCGCGGTGGGCTGCATCAGGTGGTTGAGGCCGGGAAAGGTGTGCACGGCCGCGTCGGGAGCGGCGGCGAGGTTCTCGCGCATCGGGCCCTCGTTCTGGGTGGCGATGACCTGCTGGTCCTTGTCGCCGAAGAACGCCAGCACCGGCACACGCAGCGCCTGCAGCGTCGGTTTCGGGTCGTGGGTGATGAACGAGGTCATGTACGGGGTGTTGAACCCGTCGACCACCTCCTGGGGCGCGCGTTCGGCCACGGGCAGGGAGTCGTTGTGCCGCTGGGTGAAAGCCCGCGCGCCCTCGATATCGCCCGCGCGCAACAGCCTCGACCATTCACTGACGTAGGCGACCTGCTGGTCGATCTGGTCCTGCGGTGCGCCCGTCGCGGCCATGATCACTTTGTTCTGCTCGATCAGCACGTCGGCGCCGGGCACCGACGGGCCTGCCATCAGGACCGCGAACGCGACATCGCTGCCGGGCAGCGCGGCGACCATCGGGGCGAGGTAGCCGCCTTCGCTGTGGCCGAACAGACCCACCCGGGCGGGATCGATCTCGGGGCGGGTACGCAGGAACGCGAGGCCCGCGGCCGCGTCGGCGGCGAGGTCGGGATAGGTGGCGTCGTCGAGAGTGCCGCTGGTGCCGCCGACACCACGGTCGTCGGTGCGCAGCACGGCATAGCCTGCGCGAGTGAAGGTGTCGGCGAGCAGCTGGAACGGGCGGTGGCCCATCAGCTCTTCGTTGCGATCCTGCGGGCCACTGCCCGTGATCAGCAGCATCGCCGGAAACGGGCCACTACCTTCGGGTTCGGTGAGCGTGCCGGCGATGGTGATGTCGCCGTTGCGATAGGTGACATCCTCACTGCGGTACGGGTACGGCGGCTTCGGGTCCTGCGGGCGGGGCAGGTTTTCGATCTTGCCGCGCTGCAGCGTGACCGGAGCCTTCTCCCCGGACTGCACCCAGTCACCGGTGAGCCGGTCGCCGTCGAGCTTGCCGCGAAAACCGGGGTCACCCGGCGCGTCGGGGATGGTGAACTCCACCCGGTCCGGTTCGGTGCGAACGTCTTTCAACGGCGCGTCGCTCACACCCTGAGCCGGGATGTCGATGGTGGCCGATCCGTCCTCGGCGAAACTCACCCCGATCGCGATCGGCTGCCCCGGCACCTCGATGTCACCGTGCCAGCTGCCCCGCACAGTGGGGGCCGCCGCGTCGTCCGAGGACTGCGAACACCCCGCCACCAGCGCGGTGACGACGAACAGAACCGAAACGATCACTCGACCGGTGCGCATGAACCCACGGTACCGACGCGCACCGACCATGGTGGAGGAACCCGCGCCGGTATCAGCCGAAGAACGCCGACGCCTCGCTGAGCCGTTCCGGCGGAACGCGTTTGAGCTGCTTGGTCGCCTCCGACAGCGGAACCAGCCCGATGTTGGTGCCGTGCAGCGCCACCATCTGACCGAAATGTCCCGCATGCACCGCCTCGGCCGCGTGTACCCCGAACCGCGTCGCGAGAATGCGGTCGTAGGGCGTGGGGCTGCCACCGCGCTGAATATGGCCGAGCACCGTGGTGCGCACCTCTTTGCCGATGCGGCGTTCGATCTCCGACCCCAGCTGCTGGGCGACGCCGGTGAACCGCTCGTGGCCGAACTCGTCGATCCCGCCCTCGCGCAACGCGAATCCGGATTCCGGCGCGGGATGCGCGCCCTCGGCGACGACGCAGATGAAGCTCTTGTCACCGCGCTGGAAGCGGGCCTTGATCATCGCGCACACCTGGGACACGTCGAACGGTTCCTCGGGCACCAGGGTCAAGTGGGCGCCCGCGGCGATCCCGGAGTTCAGCGCGATCCAGCCGGCGTGGCGGCCCATCACCTCGACCAGCATCACCCGCTGATGGGATTCGGCGGTGGTGTGCAGACGGTCGATGGCCTCGGTGGCGATCGACAGCGCGGTGTCGTGGCCGAAGGTGACGTCGGTGCAGTCGATGTCGTTGTCGATGGTCTTGGGCACGCCGACCACCGGCACGCCCTCGTCGGCGAGCCAGCTCGCGGCGGTGAGGGTGCCTTCGCCGCCGATGGGGATCAGCGCTTCGATGCCGTTGTCGTCGAGGGTCTGCTGGATCCTGGGCAGGCCGGCGCGCAGCACCTCGGGATTGGTGCGTGCGGTGCCGAGCATCGTGCCGCCCTTGGTGAGCAGGCGGTCGGTGCGATCGTCATTGTGAATGCGGATCTTTCGATCCTCGAGTAGGCCGCGCCACCCGTCCTCGAAGCCGACGATGGCATCGCCGTAGCGTCCGTTCGCGGTGCGGACCACAGCCCGGATCACCGCGTTCAGACCTGGACAATCTCCGCCTCCGGTCAAGACTCCGATGCGCATGGCGTTCATCTTGCCGCACCGGCCCCGATCAGGGGCAGTGACCTCCGGCCAGCTCGCTCAGGTGCCCCGAGATGAGCGTCGCCATCTTGTCGAGCATGGCCATACCGTCGTTGAAGCTGCCCGAATCCGGTTGTGCGGCGAAGGCGATCGCGATCCGCCCGGTGGGCGAGTCGATCAGACCGAATTGGCGGACCAGGTACTTACCCGCCGGGTCGGGCCCCCACCCGCCCTTGAACTCGGCACTGCCGAACGCGCCGAGACCCCAGTGGTGGCTGGCGATGATCTGCTGCATCAGCCCGACCACGCGCTCGCTCTGCGGGATGCACGGCAGCTGCGAGGCGAAGCGCACCTGGTCGGCCAGCGTCCATTCGGCCTGACCGTAGACCGACGCGTCGGCGCGGGTGCGCGTGGTCGGCACGGTGGTGCGGGTGTCGCCGCCTTCGCGCAGCACGCCCTCCACCGCCTTGGCCGCGTCGGCACCGCTGCCGAGCGAGGCCCACAGGGTGTCGGCGGCGCCGTTGTCCGACGCGGTGATCGCCGCGGAGGCATACGACGAGTAGGAAGCGCTGTTACGCAGGGCCGCGATGGCGAGCGGCACCTTGATCGTCGACCAGGCCGGCCCGGAGGACCAGTTGCCGAAGGTGACCATCTTCTTGCCGCCCACCGGCATGATCGCCAGCCCCGCGCTACCGCGGAAACCCTGCTGGAGCTCGCTGAAATCGGCGGCGAGGCTGCCGGGTACCGCGATCGAGATCGTGCCGTTGTCGGCGCCGGGATCGGCGACGGGAACCGTGGTGGTCACGCTCAGCCGGGCGGCCTTCGGCTCGGCACCGCACCCCGCGGTCGCGAGCACGACCACGCCCAGCAACGCGGACAGCACCACCCGGACGTGATGGCGTCGTTCATTATTCATTATGTGAAGCATTTTCGTTTGTAAACTCCCCCGGGGCGTTCGGTGCTGGCGACCCGTACCGTTACCGTACTGCGACATATGCCGATCGCCCACTTCGAGCACCGAACCCTCAGGTCAGACGGTGTTCGCCCGTATAGATATTCATCGTTTCGGCACGCAGGAAGCCGACGAGTGTGAGGTCGGACTCGGCGGCCAGGTCGACAGCGAGCACGCTCGGCGCCGACACCGCGGCCAGGATCGGGATCCCGGCCATCACCGCCTTCTGCGCCAGCTCGAACGACGCGCGACTGCTCACCACCAGCACCAGATCGTGCGCGGGCACCCGGTTCTCGCGCACCGCCCAGCCGATCACCTTGTCGACGGCGTTGTGCCTGCCGATGTCCTCGCGCAGGGCCAGCAGCGTGCCGTCGGCGGTGAACAGGCCCGCCGCGTGCAAGCCCCCGGTGGCTTCGAACAACTTCTGCCCGGCGCGTAGCTGTTTCGGCAGGTCGGTCAGGGTGTCGGTACTGATCGACACCGAGTCGTGCGGGATCGGGAAGCGGGTGTGGGTGCGTACTTCGTCCAGCGCGGTCTTACCGCAGAGGCCGCAGGCGCCGGTGGTGAGGAAGTTGCGGGTGTGGATCGGCGCCGGATTACGCAGGCGCAGATCGAGGACGTTGTAGGTGTTGCGGCCGTCGCTGTCGGTGCCTGCGCAGTAGCGCGCGGTGACGATGTCGTCGGCCGATCCGATGATGTCCTCGCCGAACAGGAACCCGTGGACCAGGTCGATGTCGTTGCCGGGGGTGCGCATGGTGACGGTGAGCGATCGGCCGTCGACCCGGATCTCGAGCGGCTCCTCGACGGCGAGAGTGTCGGGTCGCTGAATCCGCCCGGCCGGGGACAGGCGGGTCGTCTTGCGCCGTGCGGTCACTCTGCTCATCCCATGACTCTGCTCACTGTGCGGGTTCTGATCAAACACGGGTTGCCGATCAGGTGATCGGCGCGATGGATCAACACTCAACCGGTGGCGAGTCCGGCGACGAGATTGATCGTCGTCGCCAGGATGACCGTCCCGAAAATGTACGACAACAGGCAGTGCCGAAGGGCGATGGCGCGAATCTTCTCGTTGGAGACATTGGTGTCGGAGACCTGGTAGGTCATGCCGAGGTTATAGCTGAAATAGAAGAAGTCGCGGTAGTCCGGCTGCGCGGTGATGTTGAAGTCGATCCCGCCGCGTGGCTGCTGGTAGTAGATGTAGGCGTAGCGCGCCGCGTACATCAGGTGCACCGAGGCCCACGCCATGAACACTCCGCCCAGCGCGACCGCTGCCGCGATGTTCGACGCGGTGGAATGGCGCAGGACCAGGACCACCACGATGCCGACCAGTCCGCTCAGCGCGGCGGCCACCACCGACAGCTCCTCGATGAACGGCTGGAAGTCTTCCCGCCGCGCGACCCGCTCGGTTTCCCCGGGGCTCATCGGCCACAACACGAACCACCCGGCGATGACGAATACTGTTGCCGCGGAAGCGATCCCCGACAGAATTCCCAGCGGCGCCTCGTGCCCCAGCCCGACGGCCAGCCCGACGATCACGCCGATGACCGCCGAGCCGACCAGGCGCGTGACAGCCGACAGCAGCAACCGGGTGCTCATGGTCGTGCACAGTACCCAACGGGTTGCCCGGTCATAGCTGAACGGGATCAACCGGTGGCCGGGCGCGGCGCGACAGCGAAGTCGGTGGCCCGTGCGGTGCCGATGAGCGCGGTGGTGAGCACCGATCCGGGCTCGACCGCCGCGGTGACGAGCACGATCTGCGCGGTGACCACCGGGTCGGCGAGTTCGAACACCCGGATGTCGGCGGTGGGTCCCAGCGCCGCGACCCACGGCTGCGGCACGATGCACGCCCACCGCCCGGTGCGGGCGTGTTCGAGCAACGTCGCCACCGAGTCACTCTCGAGTTGCGGTGCCGCGGTAAGGCCCAGCGTCGCGAGCGCGTCGTCGATCAGCTGACGACCGCGCATCCCCGGTGGCAGCAGACACATCGGCAGTTCCAGCGCGTCTGCCCAGGAGATCTCGGTGCGGCCCGCGACGAGCGCGCTCCCCGCGACAAGAACGTGACGTTCGGCGTAGAGCGGGGTGAGGGTGAGGCCGGAAGTATCGACACCCCGCGCGTAGACGATGCCGGCGTCGAGCTCGAATCGGCGAATCCGTTCGACGATGTCGAGCGAGCGCAGACTCGTCTCGACCCGCACCCGCATCAACGGATGTTCGGTACAGAAAGGGTCGGTGAGCAGCGCGACCGTGCTCGACGCCGCGGGCACCACCCCGATCCGCAGTTCACCGGTGAGACCGGTTTGCAGCGCGCGGACCTCGTGTTCGAGCGCCTCGCGGTCGGCGATGATCCGCCGGGCCCACAGCACCAGCCGCTCACCCTCGGGAGTGAGACCCTCGAACGTGCGCGCGCGGCGGACCAGCGGCACGCCGAGTTCGTGTTCGAGTTTGCGGATCGCCTCCGACAGCGCGGGCTGCGACACGTAACAGGCCTTCGCCGCCCGGGCGAAATGCCGTTCCCGGGCGAGCGCGACGAAGTATTCGAGCTGACGGAACAGCATTCGGCGATCGGGTCAGTCGTCCTGGTCGTCGGCCGCTTTGTTGCGCGCCTTCGCGATCTCGAGCGCCTTCTCGGCGGTGGCCTGGTCCGGGTAGGGGCCCATCCGGTCGCCGTACCAGCAGGCCTTGCCCTGTTCGGCCTTGTGGTGCTTGAGGCAGTAGTACCACTCGTTGTCGTCAGCCATGCCGACAGTATGCAACGTTTCGCATACCGGCGTCTCGTAGGTGGGTAACGCGGGGGTAGCGGGTTCACGAATGAGCAGGGCGACAGCGATTCCCACCGCGACGCCGATCACCGTGTCGACCCCGCGTTCGGTGAGCAATGTGAGCGGATCGGACGGATCGGCCAGTTCGGTCATCGACATGATCAGCGGCGTGAAGAAGCCCATCGCCACGGCGTAGTGGCGGGCCATGAACAATTCGGTCGGGTAGAGCAGCGCGATGATCGCCAGGCCGAGCATCGCCGGGCTCGGACCCGGGATCAGCAGCGGCGCGGTGACCGCGAGTCCGATGAACGTGCCGACCACCCGGTGCATGCCGCGGGTGATCCGGTCACGGGAGCTGGCGGCGGCCAGGGGCACCGCGGCGCCCGCCATCGCCCAATTGGCATGGCCGACGCCGAGCAGCAGCCCGATCCCGCCGGAGATCGAGATCGCCAGCGCGTAGCGTCCCGCCTGCACGTACGACACTCCGCCGGTGCGATGCGGCGCGATCGGTACCCGCATCGCGCACATGCCTGCCCGGCGGACTCGCCGCGTCGACTCGAGATAACCGACCAGCACGCACAACGCCGCGGTGCCCGCACACAGCACCGATGCCAGGAGCGGATCGCGCTGAGCCCCGGCCACCATGGCGATGGCGCCGAACGCGAAGATCCCGAAGAACGGCCCCTCCGGCCGCAAGCCGAGTCGGTCGGTGATCGGCGAGGCCACCGCGGCGAACACCGCCACCGCCGACACCAGCACCGCGGGAGGGGCGTGCAGGCGCGCGAGCAGGATGCCGGCGCCGACGGCGCCGACCAGCATCACCGCCGCTTCGCTCTGGTGGATCAAGCGCCGGCGCGGCGATTCCGCGAAGCCGTACATCCCGGTGAAGGAACCGAAGACGGCGTAGATGAGCAGGTCGGTGCGGCCCACCGCGATCAGCACGAGGCCGGGAATCGCGAGACCGACGAAAACGCGCGCGGCGGGCAGATGATCGATCTCGGTGACGAACCGGTGATAAATCTGGCGCGCCCGTGTTCGCGTGGTGCGCAAGGGTTCCTCCGAAGTCGGTCGCGGGACATGCCCGTAGGGCCGATGATCAAGCCTGCACGATCCGCGCGCACGCCGTCAACCTGCGGTGATCCCGGTCGCACCGGCGAAAACGGCGCTCTGGCGGGGGTGATAAGCGCGACCGATCGACCGGTCGGAAATCGGTCTTGGACGTCGCCGACCGACACGACGAAAGTTACCTACGCCCTTCCGTGATCTCGACGGTAGAGAATCCAACCGAGGCACTGGACAGAGCACATCTTTCTCGACCCGCATTCACCGCGAAGGGAAGATCTGACATGGCTGACGGCCCGCACACCATCTGGGATCCCGATCAGGGCCCGAGCGAAGCAGCAGACCGGGCAGCCGTGCCGAAAGCCAAGCCCTACCACCATCCGGCGGCGGGCTGGGGCGCGGCGATCGCGGTCGGAAAGTTCATGGTCGGCAAGGAACACGAGCCGTTCATCGGCACCAAGGCCATCCTGAAGATGAACCATCAGGAACGCGGCTTCGACTGTCCGGGCTGCGCGTGGCCCGACGCCACCGACGGCTTGGTCCTCGACGTGTGCGAGAACGGCATCAAGCACGTGACCTGGGAGATGACGCACAAGCGGTGCACTCCTGAATTCTTCGCCCAGCACACCGTGACCGAGCTGGCCACCTGGAGTTCCTTCGACCTCGAGGACCAGGGCAGGCTCACCGAGCCGATGGTCTACGACCCCGAGACCGACCACTATGTGCCGATCAGCTGGGCCGACGCGTTCGAGATGGTGGGCAAGGCGCTGCGCGAGCTGCCCGACCCGAACGAGGCCGCGTTCTACACCTCGGGCCGACTCGCCAACGAGGCGACGTTCCTCTACCAGTTGATGGTGCGCGAGTACGGCACCAACAATCTGCCCGACTGCTCCAACATGTGCCACGAAGCCAGCGGCCGAGCTCTGCAGGCCTCGCTCGGCACCGGCAAGGGCACCTGCGACCTCGAGGACTGGGACAAGGCCGACGCGCTGTTCGTCATGGGCCTCAATGTCGCCTCGAACGCGCCGCGCATGCTGACCTCGCTCGCCGAGGCCTACAAGCGCGGCGCCCAGGTGGTGCACGTCAATCCGCTGATCGAAGCGGGCTCGCGCAACACGATCATCCCGCACGACTTCCTCGCGATGGCCACCTTCCACCCGACCAAGACCGGCACGCTCAACCTGCAGGTGCGTATCGGCGGCGACTTCGCGCTGATCCGCGGCATGGCCAAGGCCGTCCTCGAAGAGTCCGCGACCGACGAGAAGGCTCTCGACCACGAGTTCATCGAGCGCTACACCGTCGGCTTCGACGAGTACGTGCGCGAAGTCGAGGCGACCACGTGGGCCGATATCCAGACCGAGTCGGGCCTGAGCGAGGCCGAGGTCCGCAAGGCCGCCCGCATCTACTGCGACTCCGACCGCAGCATCATCAGCTGGTGTCTCGGCATCACCCAGCACGAGCACGGCGTGGAGACGATCCGCGAGATCGTCAACCTGCTGCTCCTGCGCGGCAACCTGGGTCGCGAAGGCGCGGGCCCGTCGCCGGTGCGCGGGCACAGCAATGTGCAGGGCAACCGTACGTGCGGCATCGACAACAATCCGCCCGCCGCGTTCCTCGACCGGCTGGCCGAGGTGTGTGAGATCGACGTGCCGCGCGCCAACGGCTACGACGTCGTCTCCGCCATCGAGGCGCTGCAGAAGGGCAAGCTGAAGTTCTTCATGAGCATGGGCGGCAACCTCGTCCAGGCCGCGCCCGACAGCGAATACACCTTCGAGGCGTTCCGGAAAGCCGATTTCACCGTCATGGTCTCCACCAAGCTCAACCGCAGCCACGTCGTGCACGGCAAGCGGGCGCTGATTCTGCCCTGCCTGGCGCGCACCGAATACGACGAGCAGCGCAGCGGCCCGCAGGTGGTCTCGATGGAGAACGGCATGGCCGTGGTGCACCTGTCCAAGGGCATGAAGAAGCCCGCGTCGCCACATCTGCTGTCAGAGCCCGCGATCCTGGCGGGTATCGCCAAAGCCGCACTGCCCGAGACGAAGACGCCGTGGGAGTACTACGTCGAGGATTACGACCGCATCCGCGACACCATGTCGAAGGTGCTGGACGGTTTCGAGGACTACAACCGGCGGGTGCGGCTGGGACTCGGATTCCGGATCCGCCAGCCCGCGCGTGAGCTGATCTTCCTCACCCCGTCCAGCAAGGCGGAGTTCTCCGCCGCGACGCTGCCCGACACGACCAACCCGGCCGGGGTGCTCACCCTGGCGACGCAGCGCTCCCATGACCAGTGGAACACCACCATCTACACCAACAACGATCGCTATCGCGGGGTGAAGAACCTGCGCACGCTGGTCTTCATGAACTCTCGCGATATGCGCGACCGCGGCCTGAAGGAATTCGACGAGGTCGATATCACCAGTACCGCCCGTGACGGGTCGACGCGGTCGCTCTACAGGTACAAGGTCGTCACCTACGACATTCCGCCGGGCTGCGCCGCCGGGTACATGCCGGAAATGAATGTGCTGTGCGCGATCGGCGATTACAGCACCGAGAGCGATCAGCCGATGATGAAGAGCGTGAAAGTGACTGTCACACCGTCGAGTTGAACTCATTCGAGGAGATGGCAATGAACCAGCACACGCGAAAGACACTGGCGTCGATCGTCGGGCATCCGGCGCCGCGCGATATCGAATGGACGCAGTTCATCACCATGTGGGACGACATCGCCGACGAGGTCGAGCAGGAGCACGGTGATCGGCTGGCGGTGAAGATGAACGGGCATCGCGAGGTGTTCCATCGCCCGCACGACGGGCGGGTATCGATCGGCGATATCGAGCACGCGCGCCAATTGCTGAAGGACACACCGGTACTCAAAGGTTCGGGCGATATGTTCGTGGTCGCGATGGACAGCGAGAGAGCGCGGGTATTGCATTTCGACCTCGACACTCCCGAGGTCGCCGAGACCGAACGCGATGTGACCAACCACGACAAGGTCGCCCACCATCTCCGCACGGTCGAGCATCACACCGGGCACGACGATCAGCAGGTGTTCATCAAATATTTCGATGATCTCGCGGTGGCGTTGATCGAGTCGATCGGCACCGAGAATTTCGTGCTGCTCGGGCACGGGCGCGGCAATTCCGATGTGGCCGATGATTTCGTGAAGCGCTTGCGCGAGATCAATCCCCCACTCGCCCAGCGGATTGCCGGGGTCGGCGTGATCGACCTCAGCGCGGCCGACGACGCGACGCTCGAGGCCGCGGCTCAGCGGATCCTCGAGGCCGCGAAGTAGGGGGACAACCGATGTCATATCTGCTCGCACTCATCGCCGAACCCGGCGAGAAGTCCCCGGCGCAGCAGTTGGCGACCGAGGCCCAGCGGGTCGCGATCCGCAACAGTATCGACGTGGTGAGCCTGGCCGAGCTCGACACCCTGCCGCCCTACAGTGCCGCGATCGACACCGAGGACGGGCGGCCGCTGATCGCCAACCAGTTGCGCCGCTCCACGCTGGAAGCCGACGGTGTGCTGCTGTTCGCGGCCGAGGGCGAGTCCGTGGCGCCGCTGGCGGCGAGTGTGATCGCGTGGCTGGCCAATCCGGAGTCGGCGCCGACCGTCGGGGGCAAGCCGGTCGCGGTGATCACAGTCGGGCCGGGTGAGGTGATCAATCAGGACTTGGCCGATCGGTTGCGCAAGGCGGGCGCCGAGGTGGTGGCCGACGGTGTGTCGATCACCGGATCGTGGAGTGACCCGGACACCGTGGCCCGGCTCGGCGACACGGTGGTCGCGGTCGCTTCGGCGAGCTGAGGTTCCCTACGCGACCGCGGCCCCCGATATATCGGGGGCCGCGGTCGTTTTCGGGTCAGTAGACGTAGACCACGGCGTTCTCACCGCCGGTGCAGGTGACGAGTTTGCCCTCCGGTGCGCACGTCATCGTGTAGGTGCGGCCGGTCACCGGGCTGGTCGCCACCACCGAGCGGGCGCCCGTCCCGCCGCCGGCGTAGGCCTCCCGGACCGCTTCGGCGAATCCGCAGCTGGTGACCGCGCTGCCGACGGCGACCTTGTTGTAAGAGCCTGTGGCGGTGCCGGTTTCACAGGGCTGCGCGCCCGCGGGGAGGGTGACCGGTCCCGCCGAGGTGGTGGGGGCGGCCGTGGTCGCGCGCGCAGTCGTGCCCGCGGGTTGGCCGGAACCACCCGGCGCCTGCGAAATCGGTGCGGCCGTGGAGGTTTCGGCGGGATCGGCGGCCGACATCATGCGCCAACCGATCGCGCCACCGACCGCGAGTACCAGAACGGCGAAGACACCGGCCAGCACGGGCAGCAGAACCGATCGGCGACGCTCCGAATCCTGGTGCGCCCAGGCCGGATCGGGACCATACGCGGGATCCGGTCCATAGGCCGGGTCAGGCCCGTAACCGGGGTCGTATGCCGGATCGCGGTAGGCGTGATCACCGTAGGCACTGGGCGGTTCGTCGTAGTCGGAGTACGCGTTCTCCTGACCCACGTACTGCCGGGTCGCGGCCGACCTGGCCGGATCCTCGAACTCCGGCGGGGCCTGATGGGCAGCGAAAGGCGCGGCACCGCCACGGTACTGATGTGTCGGCTGCGAGCGCTGAGGATCGAGTCCGTCGGCACCGTAATGCTGGGTCGGCGCCGATCGTTGCATGTCGGCGGGGTCGTACTGCTCGGTCGCCGATGCGTACTGCGCGGGCGGGCCACCGAACCGGTCGTCGGCGTCCTCGTCGAAACGCTCGGGGGGACCACCGAATCGGTCTCGCGGATCGTCGAGATCGCCGCCGAACTTCTGCGTCGGCGGCGCGAAGGCGGCGGGGTTGTACTGCTCGGTCGGCGGGCCGAACGCGTCGCCTCGGCCATGGCCGGAAGGGCCGTCGAATCCGGCGTCCGGCGAGCCGCCGAAAGGTCCTGCGGGACTGTCGAATCGGTCCTCGGGGACTTTCTGTTCCGCACCGAACCGCTGGGTCGGAGCCGCGAAAGGAGCAGGCGAGTTCGGGCGAGGTGCGTCGAATTCCGGTGTGGGGGCGGGGAACCGGGGGTTCGGGTTCGATGCCGGCGGGAGGTACTGCTCGGTGGGCGGGGTGTATGCCGCCGGGAGGGGATGTTCGCCGGAGTAGCGCTGGGTGGGGGCGCCTCGCTGGGGATCCTGCTGCGGCGGGAGACGGTGCGGGCCGGTGGGCGCCGGGTAAGGGGTGGCCGACGCGGGACGCTGTGGCTGCAGCAGGGGAGCCGATGTTTCGCCCGGCTGCGCGCCGTCGTAGAGGTGCGCGTCGGGGAAGGGGCGCATCCGCGGGAGGCCCTGGTCGGGGGTGTAGGCCGGGGGCGGCTCGGGGGCCTCCGGCTCATCGGCCGACGGGAGGGGCGCGAAGTAGGTGTCGGCGGGCCGGATTTCGGCGGGGCCGGTCGGCTGGATCACCGCGGGTATCGAGATCTCGCCGGTGCCCTCAGCGGGAACACGGCGGAAACCGGTGGTATCCGATGCCCCGGGGCGCGCCTCGGGCGGGCGGATGATCAAGGTCGGCTGGGCGCCGGTCGCGGTCGACTGACTGCGCGAGGTCTCCACACCACCGGTGGCGGTCACCGCGCCGATCACCCGGAACTCCCCGGTCGGCGTCGGCACCTGCTCGACGTCGGCGGGCTCCTGTGAGTCGGGGGCGCCCTTGCGGGCACCACTCGCGGCACCGATCGGCACCGCACGCGCCGGCCCGGTGGCGGACCCCGCGGGGCCGCCACGCTCGGCACCGGCCGGTCCGCCAGGAGCACCGGTCGGCGCCCCCGCGGCACCGCGTCCCACACCGGCGGCGAAACCGGCGGCGGCGGCGAAACCGCGCCCGGGAGCCGAGCCCGGGCTACCCTGCGGGGCACCCGATGGCGCGCCGGCGGAACTGCGGAGCGTGGGACCGGACGAAGAACCTGGAGTCACATCATGGCCACCGGGGACGCGGCGGGCCCCGTCGTACGACGCGAAAGCACCCGATGGCGCGGGCGCGCCGGTTTCCCGCACGGCCGAAGCCAGCGCTCGGCGAGCGGCGACGGCCAACGCACCGGCCGACGCGTAGCGATCGGCCGGGTCCTTGGCCATGCCGGTCCCGATGACGTCGTCGAGCGCGCCGGGGATACCGTGCAACAACTCGCTCGGCCGCGGCGGGGCCTCGGACAGGTGCGCGCGGACCAGCACGCTCATGCTCGCCGCGGGGAAGGGCGAAGCGCCGGTGAGGCATTCGTGCAGGACACAGGCCAGTGAGTACACGTCGGCGCGATGCGAGATCGGGCCCACATCGAAGCGTTCCGGTGCCATGTAGATGTAGGAGCCGACCGCCATCCCGGCCTGGGTCACCGCGCTGTCACCCTCGGTGTGCGCGATGCCGAAGTCGGCGAGGTAGGCGAAATCGGCGGGCGTGACCAGGATGTTGGCGGGCTTCACATCGCGGTGCACCAGCCCACCCGCGTGCGCGGCGTCCAGCGCGGCGGCGATCTGCTCGACGACGGCGACCGCGCGTTCCGGGCTCATCGGCCCGCCCCCGCGCAGCACGGTGCGCAGATCGGAGCCGGGCACCAGGCGCATATCGATGAAGAGGACCCCGTCGATCACACCCCAGTCGTGGATGGGGATCACGTGCGGTTCGGCGAGCTTGGCCGCGGCCTGGGATTCGCGCCGGAACCGGACCTGGTAGGCCGGGTCCTGTGCGAGCTCCTCGGCCAGCAACTTCAGAGCGACCACTCGGTCCTTGCCGGTGTCGTAGGCCTCGTAGACCTCGCCCATCCCGCCTTTACCCAGCATCGACCGCAACTCGTACGGGCCGAATCTGCTCCCCGTCCGTGACCCAGGTGCCTGCACCAGCGTCCGCCTCCCACTTCTGGCAGGCCCGTGGACCTGCTTCTCAGTAGGAAGATTCTCCCGGTGTCACTACGCCGTGGTCGGTTGTGAGGTTCCACCGGGAGAATCTTCCTGTTCAGCACAGGATACTAGGCCGTCTTATATATGCATATCCATGCATGTGTTGGGCAAATAAAAAGAACCCCCGGCTGCTGGTCCGGGGGTCCTCCGGGATGTCTGAGGGATCTATCCGTGCAACCGGTCCCCCTCCTGTTGATCGAGTACTCGATCTGGGTGGTCTCTGCGGAACCGAGCTTGGATCTGGTTGATCATCCGCTGCACCTCGTCGCGGGACGCCTGCTCTAACCGAGTGCCGTCTCCGTCGTTGCTCACGATGTCCTCCGCTGTGGTGTCGGCCAGTTCTGGAAAGCGGCCAGTACTCGCCGCATCACCTCGGCTCGTGCCAGCTGGGTCTGGCGTGTGACTTGCTTAGGCGTTCGTTGCGGGAGCACGGTCCCCTCCTCGTAGCTTGAGTTCCGGCCACGGCAGCGACTCGTACGTTCAACTGCCGTGACCGTTGGTGTCCAGAGTTCTACTCAGAGACATTGCCGACTAGTGCCATTCCCAGTACCAACCCACCACAGAGCGGCCCACGCGGGCATGATGAAGCCATGGACCGTAAACACGGTGTCGGCAAACTGATTCGTGAACTGCGAGACGCGCGCGGGTGGTCGCAAGGGCGGCTTGCCGACGCGCTCACCGAACACTCCGGCCAACCCATCGGCCGCGAGAAGGTCTCTCGGTGGGAATCGTGTAAGCACAAACCGTCGCCGTACTGGCTTCGCCACCTTGCCGCTGTCCTAGATGTACCCCTTGCTGTGTTGGAGTCCGACGACGTGAACCGTAGGCAGTTCCTATCCTCAATGGCCGCAACAACAGTCGCCCCCGTAGTGGCCTCTGATTTGCTCGCTGAGGGGTTTTCAGCACGCTTGCGGGGAGCAGGTCCAAGCGTGGACGAATGGGGCGCGATGCTGGACGAATACGGAACTTCGTACATGGTGAGCGGAGCCGCTGAGATTCAACGGCGGCTAGTCGTAGACCTCGCAGTGATCCAACAACAGTGCGACCAACCGCAGATGTGGGCGCACGCTTCGCGGCTCATGACGTTGTTCGCCAAGACGTTCCCCGGCTCGGACGGCTCGAAAGCCGTCACCTGGTACCGGATGGCAGCGGAATCCGCGGACCGGTCCGACGACGTAGATACACGAGTGTGGGTACGCGGTCGGGCGGCCATAGCCCTCGGATACGAAGGGGCCTCACTGCCGATCGCGAACATGTTTGCCAACCAGGCTCTAGAGATATCCGACCGGCCCTCGCTGGGCCGACTCAACGCCATTTACGGCAAGGCTCACGCCGCAGCGATTTCAGGGGACGCAGACACCGCTCGGGCACTCGATACCGAGGGTCGCAGGGTGTTCGATCAGTCCGGCTCGGAGGACTCCGAAGCGTCCGACTACTCGGTGCCGTATTGGAGGTTGGGTGTGTTCAGATCCCTGCTCCGCGCCCGGCTCGGTGACGAGGCCGAAGCAGTGGACGCACAGGACGAGGCTAGGCGGTATTTGCCGCCGACACTCCCCCGGTTCGCAACCCACCTGGAAATGCACCGTGGGCTAATGCTGGTCCGCGCCGGTGACCAGGAGGGTGGTATCACATACGCGAGGGCGGCGCTGGACGCACTGCCGCCGGAGAAGCATTCGTTGACCCTGCGGATGTTGATGGATGAGATAACCGCTTAAACGACAAAAAGGCCCCCTCCCGAAGGAGGGGGCATCTTTGTTGGGTATTCGAGGTGCAAGCCAGACTAGGTAGGTTCTGACTCGGTCAGGGTATCACCAGGGGAGAATCAATACCCTGTCGGCTTCTGCGAGGTCGAGGATTCCCCACCAAACAGAGTCGAAGTCACGCTCGTACTCCGCGGACTCCATTGCCTCGATGTACTCGTGCAGGTCCGGGTGAATGTCGCCCTTGCCGTCCGAATACCAATCCGAGTCCTTGAGGATCTTCACCAGCAGGTCCCGCTGGTCCTGCCAGTCTTCCAGCCTGGGCGACAACGCCTCAGCCACATTCACCTTCAACAGGTACATCCAGCCCCCTACGGTCGGTCGATATCCGGGACGATGGTTTCGGGCTTGAAGATCACCCGGTAATGGTCCTTCGAGACGTTCGCCGATTCGATCTGCTCGACGAAATACGTGACGTTGTCACTCAGCCCGAGGAAGTGCTTTTTGTACTCGCCTCCGGTGGTCTTGCAGACTACTTCGAGCTGTTTGCCGTCGTCGGTGATATTGCACCGGCCCTCGATCGAGAGCAGGTACTTATCGGTGATGCCGTTGAGGAATACGACCCGTCGATTGATCTCGAACTGATCGGCCGCCTTGGACAGGTTCGCCGAGACGACATCGGCGTCGGTATCGGTACAACCGGTGACCACCGCAGCGGTGAATACAGTCGCGACGGCGGCGAGGATCTTCTTGTTCATGGGTTCCTAACTTCTCGACGGCCTTCCGGCCAGATGATTTGGCGGACGCCGGACCCGGCGATGAGCTTGGCGCAGCCATCGCACGGGGCCCGAGTCACATACAGATCCGCACCCTCGCGGTCTTGAGGAGCCGCCCGAATAATCGCGTTCTGCTCAGCGTGGAGAGCCACGCAAGCGGCGGGACCTGTGTCATAGCTGCTGCCTGGAGCGCAGCCGGAATCCCTTCGAGGACACGATTCACATCCGGGAGTTCCGGCCGGGGAATCGTTATACCCAGCAGAGACGATTCGATCGCCTTTGACGATAACCGCGCCGACTTTGGAACGTACACACGAACTCCGTTTCGAGGCAGCCTCCGCGAATCCGAGGTAGTACTCGGTCCAGGTCGGTTTAGCCACGCTTCTCCAGTTCTAGGCCGATCTCGGACATCCGCTTGGTGATCACGCCAGCGTGTTCGAGATTCGCTTCCGCGAGGTACCGCCACCCTTGCCGGATATTGACGACGTATTCCCGATTCAGCTTGCGGAGAGAACGGCCGTAACTGCGGGCCAACTGCTTGAGCTGACGCTTGGTAAGTCCCGAGTAGTTCATCTAGGTGCCCTTCACATTCATGATCTGACGCAGCGAGTAGCGGACCTCGACGAGGTCTTCGGATGCCCGCATTACTTCGGTGATCGGCTTGTACGCGTCGGGGATCTCATCGACCCACTCCTCACCGGGGCGGTACTCGATACCGACCATGCGATCGGCCAAGTCCTCTGCGGTGAAGCGCTTACGCGCCTCGGTGCGGGAGAACCTCCGGCCGGCTCCGTGAGGTGCCGAGTACAACGCGGCGGGATTGCCCTTGCCGACAACGACATACGAGCCGGTACCCATCGAGCCAGGGATCAGGCCCCAGGTGCCCTCGGTGGCGTCGATAGCGCCCTTACGGGTCAGGTAGACGCTCTCTCGACCGATCTGGATCGGTTCGGTGTAGTTGTGGTGGGTGTTGATTCGCTGGTGCTCTGTGAAGTCGACACCGGACCAGTCCTTGAACACCTCCACGAACCGATCCATCATCTCGTCACGATTCATCTTGGCGAACAACTGAGCCCACTGGAGGTCCGCCAGATACTGGCTGAATTCCGAGGTACCCTCCGACAGATAAGCGTGATCTCGGTCCACCAACTGAATGTGGTGGGTGCGGCACTGCTCCTGCGCGATCTTGATGTGGCGCTGGGCGATTTTATTGCCGACACCGCGTGAACCTGAATGCAGGAACAGCCAAACAACATCGTGTTCGTCGAGGCAGAGCTCTAGGAAGTGATTGCCGCCCCCTAGCGATCCGAGCTGCTCACGCCATTTCGGAGAATGCGAAAGATCGACATTATCGACTTCGGCCCCTTCCTCCAGGATTCGAATTCGATTCAGTGCCGATTCACGGTCCAGGTTCTTGTTGTAGTTACCCGGAGACAACGGGATAGCCCCCTCGATCGCCCCACGGAGATACGCCAGGTCAAGGTCCTCGATCTCGGAGTAATCGCAATCGGTTCGTACCGCGACCATGCCGCAGCCGATGTCGACACCGACCGCAGCCGGGATAACCGCACCCTTGGTCGGGATGACGGTACCGACGCTAGAGCCCTTGCCCGCGTGGGCATCCGGCATCAGAGCGAGGTGAGGATGGATGAACGGCAGCGTGGTGAGCGCGGTCGCCTGGTCGATAGTGGTCTGGTCGATCTCGGTCGCCCAGGACAGGATCTTGCCGTCAGCGATACGTTCCATTAGTGGACCTCCAGGTCGTTGATGTGCTTGTTCAGCTCGGTGATTTCCATCTCCAGCTCCGCAATCCGGGAGTGGAGGTCGTCTTTCTCGGCGTCGAGCCGGTCGGCTTCGTCCAGGGCGTCATGGACGAGCCGGATAATGCTCGGGAGCGCCCCGTGAACGGTGGCGATGAACTGTGCGTCGAATGGGTCGACTTGAGTGGCAACCAGCTTGTCGTTGCCCTCGGCTGCCGCCATCACCTCGGCCTCATGGGCCAGCCATAGTCCGTCGAAGGTGGCGTACGTGGTCTTAGACCAGAGCTGGTGCAGTGTGTCGAAATACTCTCGGGTATCCATGGTTCCTCTCGTTAATAGTCAAGTGTTATTCGTGCGAAGCCAGCATCCAGTTGTCGCCGGGCGGACCGGCGGACACGGGGAACTCGATTAGCTGGCCGCCCCTGGCAGGCTCGAACTCGGTTTCGAGGATGTTCACCAGGTAATCCCTGCACGCTTCCCAATTCGCCTTCGGGACGGAGAACAGGATCGCGTCGTGGATCTGGGCTTTGACCCGCCGCAGAATATGCGGGGGCATCTTGAGCAGGGCGTCACAGACGATCTCGCGAGTTCCGTTCTGACCGTGGAGGGCCGGGGCCTGGGTGAACTCCCTGCCCCTCTCGACCCACAATTTCCTCCCCCACTCGTTGGTGACGTATCCGCGTTGGGCTTCACGCCTGACCTCGTTCTGCCAGCGGACCAACCTGGAGTAGGTGCGGTCCATACCGTCACAGAACGACTTGGCGGTGGATAACGGCAGGCCAGAGGCCCGCTGAAGGCCCTTGGGCCGGCCTCCGTAGGACCACCCGTGCCCGAGTGGCTTAGCCAACTGCCGGTAGTGCTTCGGGTCGGCCTCGACGACCGAGGAACCCCACGCTGCAATCGCGTTGATCATGTGGCCGTCAGCGCCGGGCTCGAATCGCTCGGCGTACTTCTCATCACCGCTGAGTGCGGCCACGATCCGTGCATCGGCGTTGGAGTAGTCGATCTCGATCAACACCTCATCGGGGGAATCCGGCAAGAAGTAACTCTTCTCGACGGCACCCTCCCCGCGGCTTGTCCAGATAGTCAGGCCGGGCTCGGTGGTTGACCACCGGCCGGACCGCTGGAGCATCGTGATATCCGGGTGTACGAATCCATCCGGGTGAGTGGAATCGAGTGCGAGCTGTGCCAGCGACCGCTGGCCCTTGAGTTCGGCCAGTGCCTTGCCGATGTCCTCGGCCTCGGTGCCCTTGGTGAGGTCGATCAGAGCCTCACCGCCCAGGCTCAGGTTGCCGGTCGCGGTACGCGGCCAGTCCTTGCGGGTTTTCTCCGTAATCCCGTGGTCCTCAAGTACTTTGAAGATGGCAGCCTTACCCTCGGTGGTCGCCCACGGCGACTTCCCCTCGGTCGGGAATCCGTATTTGACCTGGAGCATGTCGAGGATCGCCTCTCGGCGAACCTGAAGCTCAGCCACACGCCGCTCTGCTGCGGCTGTATCGACCCGTAAGCCGTTGGAACTGATCATCGCGGCGATAGCCGCCACCGTCTGTTCCCGCATCGCATACGAGTCCAGAGGGCCCTTTTTCAGCAGGGCCTTGGCGACGGCGTTGGACGCCTTCACGTCACCGATCAGGTACTCGACGTAGCGGGGCTCGTCCTGCGGGATCTCGCCGAACCCGCCGAACTCCTTCGCCAGCTCTTTCAGCGAGTGAGTCTTACCGGCGACGCCGAGCTGGTGCGCCTGCTCGTCGAGGCCGAACCACCTTTTCATCTTGGCCGGGGAATCGGCCAGTGTGTTCTTGCCCTCCCGGTTGATGAACATGTGCGGAGCAGGGTTGACCAGTGCCGCATGAATCCAGGTGTCGTACACCCGGCCCTCTTGGGCCAGCTTGAACGGGGTATCCGACTTGATCCCGAACACCATCCGCAGATCGAACGAGTGGATGTTGTGCCCGATGATCCATCGCGCCGCGAGGATCTGTTCTTTCAGTTCTTCCAGGTCGGTGGTGATAACCACCTCGCCGTCATCCCACGAATATCCAATGAGCCGGACAAACTCTTCCGGCTCCATCGAGTACATAAGTTCGGCGGAATGTGTCTCAATGTCGAAGGTAAGAGTTCGTCCGGTCATGTTGTCCTAACTGGCAGCGTGGTAAATGCCTCGCTTGATGCGAGAAACCGTCGCGGGATTGACGTCGTAGATGTCTGCGACTTCTTTGTTGGTCATGCCCGTGGTACGGGCCAGACGCCGAATCTCCCCCGCTTCGCGGGCAGTGAGCTTCTTTCGGTTATTGGGTGTCGTCGACATCAACTTGAGGCTGAGAACCTCAAGCTGCAATGCGTCTCGCTCCCGGATCAGTTCGTTGATTGAGTCGCGCAGTTCTTCGAGCTTCATTCGGTCTCCTCGGTCTCCACGGGGGTCTGGATGTAAAAGGCCACGTACGGCCAGTAAAAGGTCACTGAGCATCCGGTGTCGTCGTGCACGATCAGCACGTTCTCGCTGGCGTCCAGGATCGTTTCGCCCACGAAGTGGCAAACCGAGTCGTCCTGGAGCATTACGGTGATGTCGTTCATTCAATCTCCAAATCCTGGGTGTCTTCGAAAAACCTGATCCGCTGCTGCATGTCGTAATTCAGCCGCTCCATCTCGCGGAACTTGGCTTCCCAGTCGATCTGGTTGTACGAATACGGCTCGTACGGAATGTCCTGGTAGATGTTCGGCGCGATCTTCCGCAGCTCTTTGAGCAGCAACCCGGCGAATTCCTGGATCTCGGCATCAGCGGCTTCGTGGTACCGGTTCTTGATCACGTGCCGCCATGCACGGTGATTACCCGTGACGACCATTGGTGAGGAGGTCATATTCGGCAGAACCGCTCGGGCCGCCTCACGGGCTTTCTTCCGTGGGTGACCGTTTCGTTCGAAGACTCGAACCAGGTCCCGATAACCGTGGAGTGCGTCGATGTGGACGCCGTCGAGAATCTCTGCGGCTTCCAGGTAGTCGCCGAACGGGAGATCCTTCACGATCGGAGGCGTGTGAGTACCTAGCCGGTTCGCGTCTACGTACCGCTGGGAAACAACAGAGAAACTAAGGTGTCGGTGTCTTTCGAGTTCAGTGAGTACGGACCGAGACGCATCGACATAGAAAGTTGCCGATCCATGTTCGAGAACGGATTCGTGTCCGATTTCGAGAATATGCTTGAGATACGTGTCGTTTTGATCTGTTGCTGGATTCGGTCGCCCAAACGACTGATAACAGTTACGGCCAGCGAATTCTGCGAGTTCATCTGCCGCCTGGTTGTTGTTGTCGGGGTAGTACCCGAGATCGTGAAGTGCCCCCGGATACGTGATCTGGGTCTGTGCAATCAGTTTTACGGTGGTCATATGCTCCCCGTTCAGGGGGGCGGGTGGTGAGCCCGCCCCCGTTAAGAGTCAAGTATCAGCGCAGGAACTGCGCGTCGCACTGTTCCTGGCGCGGGCCGGTGCAGGAGAACAGCTTGTAAGGCTTGCCTGCCTTCGAGACGCCGGACTTGAACACCATCTCGCCGTGGTTGCAGTAGCGCTTCTCGCCACCGGGAGCCTCAGCGGCTGCCTGAGGGCGGCCATTACCGCCACCCCCACCCGAGTAACCGCCACCGCGATTACCGCCGCCACCGTTGCCGCCAGCGGGCTTTGCGGGGGCCTTAGAGGCGAAGAATCCGCCAGCCTTTGCAACCTTGTCCATCAGCTCCGCGAGGAGAGTGCCGGAATCACCCGACATCTGCTCGTAAGCGTCCTCGACGGAGTCTGCGTGAATAACAATCCACGGGGAATCGAAGTCCTTACCACCCTTGAGGGTGACAGTGACCTTGCCGCCGTCGTTCTGTTCCAACTTCGCAACCGCCTTCTTCGGGGCAGCCTTCTTGGCTGCGGTCTTCTTGGGGGCCTCGGCCGGAGGCTCGTTGAACGGGGAATCGTCCGCCGGGGAATCAGTCACGGGCTCGGCCTGGGCCTCGTCAGCAGCAGTGGCAAACGGGTCTTCACTCATTTATTGAGCCTTTCGTAGAGGGTGCCGACCGCGTGATACGGATCGGCTTTATTCGGTAACCAATTGAGTAGGTGGGCTACCGTCACCGCGACAAAGCCGTATACGAGCAAAGGGTGTTTCTCCAATGCCCGATCTACGCCTTCGGAAAGAAGCTCGCCGTCATCGCAGGCGACTTCGTGGTAAACGACCAGGCCGAAAAGAACGGCCCACATCGCTTTAGCGGATAGGGCAGGACCCGTTGGCGCAGTTTTCGTCGACGCCGTCAGCAACCGCTTTAGCGAGGGCGGCATCGAATTCCTCCTTTGTCAGTTTCTCGTAGGGTGACTGCGCCATAGACGCCTCGGGGAACAACGTGGTCCCCTTGATCTGCTGGCCCCAGTTGTAAATCGCGTTCGCGATGTCGTCGGGTGTCGCGGTTTTTGGATCGAAATTGACCGTGTACGAGACCGCGTTATCCGCCCAGTCGCGCTGATACAGCGCCTGCACCGCGAGGTGCTGGTTAATAGTCAAGTCGGAGGCCGACTCAACCAGTTCCCGAGCCCGTTCTTCGCCGTAGATGTCCTCCACGGCCTGGAGCAGGATGTCCTTGGTCGCGATGCTGACCACGGCGGTGTTACCCGACGAGTCGTAGACACAGTCCTCGACCAGGAACCCGTCCGCTTCGTACTGGGCGATCGTCTCCACCTGGCGCGGGTCCAACCGCGACAGCCGGATTCGACGGATGAAGTACGGGGCGAAGATCGGGTGGATACCCTCACTGACTCCCGCGAGCTTGGACACCGTGCCGGTTGGCGCAATCGTCCTGCGCTTCACCGGGATCGGAATACGGAGCTGGTGAGCGAAGCTGGTTGCTTCCTCGTCGACCGCAGCGGCCAGCTCCAGCAACAGGTACCGGAACCGTTCGCTCTCAGGTGCTTCGGAGAACTTGAGGCCGGTCATCGCCATGAACGAGGCCACTCCGAGGTGGCCGACGCCGATCCTGCGGTTGCGGTCCTGGACCTCACGCTGAGCCGGATCTCGGAAGTCCGAGAACGTTGCCCGCATCAAGAACCGAGTCATCAACCGGTGCGCCAGCCTCAGATCCGCCCAGTCGTACCTACCGAGATCGTTGACGAACGCGGCCAGGTTGACATGCCCGAGATTGCAGCATTCAGATTCTTCGAGCGCGAACTCCGCACACGGATTCGTCGCGACCACACGGTTCGGCTCACCAACGTTCGACATCGAGGAGTCCCACATACCCGGCTCGCCGTTGGCGTGAGCGCCCTCGGCCAGCAGCCGAAGAACCTTCTCGGCCCAGCCCTGTTCGCTCAGGTCACCCCGGTACCCCGGATGCGGGTCGCCACCGCCCTCCAGGGCGAGCCAGAACCTGTCGTCCACCTCGATCGAGATATTCGTGGTCCAGTGAGTCATGCCGGATTCTTTGCACTTGGCAAACGTCTCGATCTGCGGGTCGTCCCAGTGCATGATCGCCATCCGGGCAGAGCGCCGGACACCGCCAGCGACGACACACTGTGCAATCGCGTGGTCGATCTGCATGGCGTCCAGACCGTTCAGGCGGGACGGGTAGAACTCGGTCCGAAGGTTGAACACCTCGGAGACTTCCCGAAGCATCTTCGCCAGCGGCAGCGGGCCCGAGGCCGTACCGCCGAACGTCTTGAGCTTGGAGCCGGCCGGGCGAACGTTCGAAACGTCATACACCCTGTTCAGGTGCACCGTATCCGGCCGATAATGCGTCTCGATCAGGTCGACGAGTGCCTCAGCCCATCCTTCTCGGGAGTCACCGATGACATACGCACCGTCCCAGTCCGGGGAGTACCGAGTCGACAAGACGCCCGCGGCTTCCAGCTCCTCGTAATCAGGGTGTGCAGGGTCGCACACGATCTCGACTTCCAAGAAGTGCTGAATCAGCGGGTAATCCCGCAGGTACGAGTTCGAATAGTTGCTTCCGACCCCACCTCCCTCCATGAGTCTGGAGAATACGAACCGGAAATGCTCCGCGATATTGTCCGGCCACGGCGCTACGTGGCAATTCATCAGGAACTGCGAACCCTTGACGCCGGTAGCCCACAAGTGGCGACCCGCTGGCAACAGCTTCAACTCCGTCATCATTCGAATCAGGTCTTCGCGCTCACCAGGGAGCCGGTGACGCTCGTCGACAAACGCGAGGTTGCCGTCGACAACCCGCTGAACGGTTTCCGGCCAGGTCTCCGAGGACCCGTCCGGCTTTACTCGCGAATACGTCCGCTTATAGACCATTTCGCCGGTTTCAGACATTTGCAAGTCTATTTACCTCTTTCTCCGCCAACAACGCCTCTAGCTCGGCAATACGTTGGATGTAGTAGTTTCGCTCCAGCATTTCGGCGACGTTCTCAACCGGACTGACCCCTTGCAAATGGTCTGGGTTTATACACAGACGGTTAGCGCACGTATGATGGACAACCGTAGTTCGGTCTATATCCACGTCATTAGCCGCCGAGAAACTCATCCGGTGCGCGGCTTTTCGGTAGGATTTCCGGCCGATTTTGTACTGGAACGCGGCGTAGCCTTTCTCTGTTCGGCCCAGCCACTCCCAACAATCCCCGACCTGTCGGGTATTTCCCCGCAGTGCCGCTACTAGGTCTGCGGGGCTTCCGTCCTCCATTGCAACTCGGATGGCTGATCGCTGGGAGAGATTAGTTGGATGCATAAATCCCGCAGTAAGCCTCTCGTTCTTCAGCCGACCAGTTCTCGATACGCATTGGCTTCTCATGCGGGAACAGTTCAGGTGCAATCTGCGCTCGGTACAATTCCGAGCGAGCCATTCCGTTGAATGTGCCGTCGAAGATATTCAGCATCAGCCCTCCTCAATCGCGAGGGTGTACGCCAGCTCGGCTGCACTCATTCCCTCGTAGTAGTCGTCAGTCCCAGTCATCGGCGTTCTCGTCTCCGTCGTAATCGAGTGCCGTGGTCTGGTGATCAACAGTCATCCGGGAAACCGGGCGCGAGCCCGGACCCGAATCCCGCGTGACAAACCGGCGACGGTTCGACTTATTCATGGCATCTGCCAGGGAATTAAGGGCGCGACTGAGCTGCACCTTGTCCGATCCCGATTCAGGAACAATCCAGTCCGCGTAGCGACTCAGAATTGCATTCGCGTATTGCGGAGTCTTGACCGTCAAGACCTCCAGGGCCTCCATAAGGTCGTGAACCGCTTCGTCCCAGCCGTCGACGTTCTCGGTGAGGACACCGAGTTCGAGAACACTCTTAACCTCGGCTACGTCGTAGCGGTACGAACCCTTGTAGTAGTCATAATCCGCCCGTTCGGCGGCGGCGAGCTGGTTGCCGATACCGACGATCGCTCGATACTGGGCCCGAGCATCCATTTCCTTGATTTTGGCGATTGATCCGGGACGCTCCAGCAGGTGAAGCGAGATCGCCTGTTGGGCATCGTCGGCTTCCATGACCCCAGGCCACTGGTACGAGATGAATCGACCAGCCTTCTTGATGTCCGCCATCAGCGGATCAAGTTCGTTAAGAGTCAAGTGTCAGACCTCCCAAGTCTCTCCGTCGACCGTGAACCGCCCCTTGTGGATCGGGACGACTTCGGGCTTGACGTGTTGTCCGTCCACGGTGAGTAGGCCGAACGCCGTCTGCCAGTTGCCGGTGCCACCCTTCAGGTAGCCCGCGAGCTTCATGTTCATCAAGTTGCCGACCTCCATCCCGGTGACCGGCCGCTTGTCGCCGCCGTAGCCGAAGGTGTACGAGCCGATACCGGCTCGGTGCGTGTGGCCCATGACTACCGAGACACCCATCTTCTTGGCCGCGTTGAGCGCGGTGTTACCCGCGATCTGGGACAGTCCGATGTTGCCTCGGTGGCCGTGGGTGGTGATCCAGCCCGGAGCCACGTCGTTGAAGTCCGGCAACAGGTTGATGCCGAAGTCGTCGAAGCTGAGCAGCTCCTCGAAATGCAGAAGATCCGAGAACTCGGCCAGGGCCGGGGCGTACTTCGACAGGTACTCCCGCGGCCGAAGGTCGTGGTTACCCTCGTGGAACCCGATAGGGCCATCCGGGTAGACCTCCCGGAGCGGGCCGAGCAGACGCCGCTTCGCCTGCTCGGAGTCCGACTTGACCTGCTGGGAGAACTCCTGCGCCGTGCCCTTGTTCCACCGCGCCGGGGTCGGGTAGTCCATCACGTCACCGATGTGGATCACTTCGTCGGGCTTTGTGTCCCCGATGTACTGGATGACGCCCTTCAGCGCCTTACGGTCGTCGTAAGGGATCTGGGTATCCGAGATAATGACAATCCGCTTGGTCACACAACCTCCTTGAATGGGCCGTAACGCTCGTTGAGGCTCGGACCAGGCCGACCCCACTCGATGAACTCGTTGTCACCCGACTTGCGGAAACCGAGACCTGTATGGATCGGACGCCAGTAGTCGCCCTCGTTGTCCTGGACCGTGACGTAGACCGGCACTTCCTGAATCCGGGCCCAAGACCTCCGGGCCGGCTCGGGAACTCGGAGCAGGTCACGGAGGAACTCGACTCGATCCTCGACCGTCGCAGGCTCAGTCACGGCCGGGGCCGGCTCGGGGTCCGGCTGCAACCGCTCCCCCAGACCGGCGTAGCCGCCGATGTCGACGTACGAGTCCCGATGGAAACTGCCCTTGGTACGCGAGACCTTCAGCAGCACCATCAGATTCGTCACGTCCAGCGCGGTCACGTCCGTACCGAGGTACGCGGACCACAGTCCCGCGATGCGGTTGAACGACTCGCGAGCGTCGCCGTAGGTGGCGGCTCGGTCCCCGTTGATCAGGGACTCGGCCTCTTGCAGAACCGTCATGTTTTCGCTCACTTGCCGCTCCCGAGGATGTCGATCAGGGTGGTGGGGTGACCCGCTGCGGACAACAGGTCCGCGAGCTGTTCCAGGGTCTTGAATCCGGTGACGAGTACCGTGCCGATGGAGCCGTCGAGCAGCTCGAAATCGAGCCGGACCGATGCTTCGTCCTTGGTCGGAAGCTTGAACAGCGACTTGGGGTCCATGAACTGGACGAGCTTGTCCGAGATCCGGGTGGCCGAGATGTCGCCTTCTTCGTCGGGCTCCATGTTGTCGACGGAGACCAGGTCGAAACGGTCGAAGTGAACACCGCCCTCCTGGCCTGCGAGACGCGGTTCCCCGGTGATCAGGTAGATGTTGCTCATGTTGTTGCTCTCCTCGTTAAGGGTCAAGTTCAGGCGGTAGGTTCGGCGTCGATGAACGCCTTGAGGCGGTCTTTGTTGTCCGGGGTGAAACCGAACATCAGCGCACCATGGTCGTAGGTGTCGCTCTTGATGACCGGAGTGCCGCTGGCCTCCAGCACATCCACCAGGTAGACGAAGGCTTCCTCGTCCTCGCGAATGTTGATGACCGTGGGCTCGACGCCCGCGTCCCGGATCATTTTGATCGCCATCTTGCAGGGCTGGCACCCTGGCTGGGTGTACACGGTGATCATGAAATCCTCTCCATCAGGGCCTTGGGGCCCTGCTTACTCACTAGCGAGTTCACGTCTTCGCCGGGTGGACACGGAATCACCTTGCCGTTCGGCAACGACTTGGCGATGCCCTTGGCGAAGTCGAGCCCCGGCTCGTCGCCGTCGGCCAGGATGAACACTTCTCGGTAGCCGAGGAACGGCTCTCGGAAATGCTGTTGCCACGATGTGGCACCGGGAACTCCGACGGTTGGAATCCCGCACACGCTGGCCGTGATTGCGTCGATCTCGCCCTCGGTGATGGCGATAATCGGCGAAGTCTCCAGCAGAGCCATCGTGTTGTACAACCGCGGCCGGTCACCCGGCATTGTCTGATACTTGCCGTGTCGGAGCGCCTTGCACGAATGGTCCTCGATACAACGGAACCTGATCGCGACAACCGCCCAGCCGTGCTCCTGGGACCATCTCAAATACGGGATCGCGAGCATCCCTTTGTACATTTCATGACCAGGGAGTGGGTCGACCACGTATCCGAGCATGAACCGGTCCATCTTTTCTTTGATCGACGGGAACCCCAGGCTCCGCGTCCCCAAATACTCTTCGGCGAGACTGCCTGGCAGGCTTAGCCGGTAGCGTTCGGTCGCTGCCCGGAGAAAGCTCCGCTGCGATTCGCTTAGCCGTTGCATAATTCACCTCCTCGAATTTCATCAGCAACTTCCATGCGTCGCCTTTGACGCCGCAGGTGAAGCAGTTGAATGCGTTGTTCTGATACGAAACAGACGCGGATTGCGTGGAATCCCCGTGGAACGGGCAGAGAGTCGGAATCCACTTCCTGCCCGTGTCCCTCGGCGGCTTCCAGTCCGGGTGGTATTTGTGAATCACCATCGTGATCAGGGATTCAGTCATCCAACCTCCCGTTAAGAGTCAAGTATCAGAGCTTGATAAACGGCGCGAACCGCTGAACGCTCTCGGCGACCCACGGGTTCGAGGCGGTACGGCTCGGGACCGCATCCTCACCGTGAGCGAAGGCGTACTTGCCGCCCGAGATGAACTGAGTCCAGACACCCTTGTCGGCCGCTCGCTTGCCGCCGCGAGCGATACCGAACCGGGTACCGACCGGGATCTCCGACAGGTTCTGGTAGATCACCGGGGCCGGCTCCGCGGGCTTCGGAACGATCGTGAACGGACCGGCCCACGCAGTGGAATCCTGGGCGTACGAGCCGTAAGTCCAACCGGCTTCACCGTCGTAGTCGGACTCGACGTACTCCCACTCGTCACCGTCCTTGTCGGTGTACTTGCGGGTCTTGTCGGCGGTGGACAGATCCGCCAGGACCACGACAGGCTCCTCGGCCAGCTTGGCTTCGAGCTTGGCCTTGACATCTTCGAGGCTCTTGAGCAGCGGCTCCAGCTTCTGAGCGACACGCTGGTCGATCGCGGCGTTCAGCTGGTACTGGTCGATAACGGTAGAGGTGGTGGTGTAGGCGTTGACAGTCATTTGCTCTCCTGATGGTTTGGTACGACCCGAGTCCCGATGACTCGGATTGCGGGGGGTGAATTCAGATATTCGGCGGCGCGATACAGCGCCTCGGGATCGTCCCTGAGATGGCCCAGAATGTCCCGATTGCATTTCTGGCAGAGAAGTCCACGAACACGCCCGGTAGCGTGGCAGTGGTCTACTGAGAGCCGTTTACGGGCCCCTGTGGCACGACGGCAAATGAAACACTTGCCGCCCTGGTACTTGTAGATCGCTTGGTATTCCTCGGACGTGATTCCGTAGGTCTCAGCGATATGTGTTGTGTGGTTGTAGTTCCGTCTGGTTCGAGTCTTCGCGCGATGATGCGTCGCACATCGTGGACCCGGAACATTCCGCCCTCTCTTGTCGGTCTTGATCTTGCGTTTGGTTTTGATCCCCTCTGCCACACAGTCGATGCAGCGCTTGTCGTTAAGAGTCAAGTATTACCGCGCAAGTTCGAAGTCGCGGATCGTCATCGTGTCACCGATGAACTCGAGTTCCGCGAAGTCTTGACCGGATGCGTCGGCTTTGCCGCCGCGCTGCTTGACCGTGGATACACCGAGAGTGTCCGAGCCGAACTCGGAGGCGATACGGTGCAGCGTGAGAACCATCTCTGGAACTCGTGTGACCTGGCCCTTCACGCCGCTCAGCGGAATCGGCTTGTTGGCATCGTTGAACCCTCCGGTGACGTGATGCAGCCCAGCGACGTGTGCGCTGGTCTCTCGCCCCATGTCGTGGAGGTAGTCGCTCAGCGACTCCAGACCCGAGAACGGGTCGTCGTCCGAGTCCGTGCCGGACCTGACGTTGGTGATGTTGTCGACGACTACCAGGCTGGGAAAATCCCCGTAGACCTCGTCGTACGACATCATCGCGGCCTCGATCTGATCCAGGCTCGGCGAGGCCGAGTAGTTGAACCTGATCGGAATGTCGGCCAGCAGGTGCTTGGCGTCCCCGAGATCCATGTCTCGGACTGCGGCCGTGGACCTTGCCAGCGACCAACCCGTCTCGATCGAGATCATTCGGGACAACTGGGTGAATGCGTCCGAGTCCGCGCTGAAGTACAGCGTCGGCACCCTGGACTTGACCGCGTACGTCAGCATGAAGGCTGACTTGCCGGTACCCGGCCCGCCGCACGTCAGTGAGAACTGACCGCGAAGAAACCTCGTCCCTCGTTGCTCTAGCGTGTCCCACACCGGTGGCAACGGCTCACCGGCAGAGCCCCTGATGTACAGGGATTGCAGTGGTGTGTACATCTATTCGGTCCATGCCTCCTTGATGATTGAGCCCGCATACCGCGCGCTCAGGACGAGCGTCGCGATGAACCATCCGAGAAGCCAGACGAACAACGGGCTGAGTAGCGTCAGGCAGATCGCGAGGCCGATCCAGTCGCTTGTTTGCACGAGTCCCCCTAGTCGATCTGAACCGTCGTGATCGTGGTGACGGTGAACTCGGTCTTGTCCCCCACGGAGCCCGGACCGCAGAGGTTCAGCGACACCTCGTCGGAGCCGTCGTGGTGGATCTCGCGAAGCTCCCCAGTGATCAGGGCCTCTACGTTCGAGTGTGGGAACTTCCAGTTGAACTCGACTACCGAGCCGATGTGTTCACCCGAAAGCTCTTGGGCGGACAGGTAACTACTCATACGGTCCCTTTCGGCATCAGTGCATCGTGGATCGGCAGCCCGAGCCGGCCAGCGAGTTGCACTTGGTCCAACCCTTTTTGGAGCTGGTTCATCAGCGTGGTGGCGCGGAGCCCCCACAGCTTCATCAGGTCATTGCCCGGCATCCCGGTGTTCTTGATGCGGAGCACGCCCGCGGTTTCGTGGGGTGCGCCCGGCAGCTTCAGCAGCGGGTGGTTCGGGTCCCAGTCCTTCCCGTCGTACTCGATATCGTCGTGTTCACCGTTCATAGCTCTCCTTGTTAAGAGTCAAGCCGAAAGCGCGGCAGCGTACGCGCGCTTCAACCTGGTCATGAATTCGATCTGCTTGCCGGGACGGATACGGACCGTCCCCGAGGCGTACTCCTTGCCCTCCAGTTCGTACATTGTGTTGATCAACAGGTCATCCCAGCCACGGCCGACGGTGTACCCCGAGGCGCGCGGGGTAATGGCTCCCGCCAACGCGACCGCCTTCATAGTGTTTCTCCAGGTCACACCCAAGGCGGGCATAATTTCGTGGCGAAGGTCCGCGATAGTCTGCCCACCCTTGCGTTCCTCTGCCGATTCAGCAGATAACGCCCTCGGGGCCAGGGCTTCCACCTTGGTCTCCGCAATGACCCGCATCTCGTTCTCATGAGCCGCCGCCCTCAAGGCTTCCGCGTATGTCTCGGGGATCTGCTGCTGCACCAGCTCTGCCTCGCGGGTCTTGACCGCGAAGTACGTCTGAGCTGCCGCAACCTCGGGCTTGCGAGGGTCACCGTTCATGGCTACCAGGTAGCAGGCGTACCGAGACAAGTAGAAGTCTGTAGCATGTCTTGTACCAGTAATCTTGGTGGCGTCACCAAAATTGCTGGTCACAGACTGTCCACTGTTCGAACAAGTCATCTTCGCCCGCGTTATCGCATCCGCGAAGTTCCTCCATTCGAGGTATCCGAGGTAGGGCATCAGGTCACGTGCCGACCAGAACTCCTGGCCGTCGTCGGCAACCTGTCGAATCTCCTCGAAGGGCGACTCCTCGTAGCTGGCTAGTTCCATTTCTCCTCGTTAATAGTCAAGTCATGCCGCAAAAGAACATGACGTTTGGACGTTGCAGAACATGCACTTGTTTGGCTCAGGGTCCGGTTCGAACTCCCCAGCGGTGATCAAGGCTTCCAACTCGATGAACTCCCCGCGGATCGCGTCACGCGTCCAGTCGGAGATGTCAAACTCCGTGGTGGGCTTGCCGGTTCGACCCATCCAGTAGTCACCGATGGTGATCTCTCCGGGCTCGACTTCGCCCATCTCCTCTAGGGCGACCTTGTAGGTGCCGAGCTGGAAATCATCGCCCGGTTTGTTGCCGGTTTTGTTGTCTCGGACGATCCACAGTTTGCGCTTCTCGTCGTAGATCACGGCGTCGATGTACCCCCGAACCTTCACGCCGCCCAGGTCCATATCGAACCCGATCTCCGCCATGAGTTTGCCCTCGCGAGTCTTCGCGATGACTTCCCACGGGTGCGCTGCATACCAGGCCAGATACTTCTCGACCTGTTCCAGCCCGATCTGGAATCGGCGCTGGATGTCTTGCTCCCCGGCGTACGGTCCCGAGCGGAACCACACCTCCATATTCGGATCGGCAGCCAGGGCTTCGTTGGTCTCCTTGGCGTACGACTCCCGGTAAGCGTCTTGTGCGTCCTCCAGGGACATTGTGCGCCCTGAAAGCTCCCACACCTCGGCGGCGTAGTGAACCGCCGTGCCTTGATACAACCAAGCGGCTGGACGCTGCCAACAGCCGTCCAACCGCTCTAGTTTGTAGCCCCAGCTACACCGATGATAACTATTCCGTTGTGATACTGATCTGTGCATTCTCCTCCATTAATTCACGGTTCCTCCCCGCCATTCTCACGATTGATCTCGCAAGCCTCTTCCCAGGTCTTTGCGAACTGGTAGTACAGCGGCTGCCCTGCGTCGAGTTTCCGGAATACTTCCTCGGCCTGCTCGCGGGCACGCTCCGCAGCCTCCGCAACCCGATCCTCGATAATCTCCTCACGGGTGGCGTCGAGGATCACGAACGTGTCCGTCACGCTAGAGAGCACGGCATACCGGTCACGGTCGGGGTACTTGATGATCTGCTCGCCCATCATTCCTCCACATCGAGGTAGCTGATGCCGAACGTGAGTTCGTCGGCCTTCAACAGGTTCGCGAATCCGAACTCTGCGGCCTTCTCGTGGAGTCGAGCCTCGGCTCCGTCGTAGGTTCGATGCGTCGAGGTGTAGCCGATGCCTTCGTGAGAGAAGCTCATGACATACACCCGGTCCGGGGCCGGCTCGATGTCGTCGACACGGACCAGACCCTCGTCCTCCAGTCGCTCGACGACCTCGTAGCCGTTCGCCTCGGCGAAGTCCGCCGACACCCGCTGTTGCTCGGCAAAGCTCCGTGGGCGGCGCTGGTGCGACAGCCCCGAGTTCACCAGGGCCTGGATGGCTCCCGCAGTATCCAGCTCACGGGTATCGCAGTACTCGATGACTTCCTGGACCCGAGGCCAGGTCGCCAGGTCTGCGGTAGTCAGGATGACAGTCGGTTCGGACATGTGTGAACCCTTCTGTAGCAACAAGTTTCGCGGGGAGGGTACCTCAACCCACTAAGGAATTTCCTTGGCATAGCACGCCAACTCGGCGGTGCCCATCATCATCATCTCGTCTTCGACCAGGACGGAGTACACCTCGTCAGCGTCAACCCTCCACTTGGCAACCGGCTCGTAACACGGGTCGTCGTCTCGAACCATCGTGGAGCGGTAAACCATCAGGGACTGCTGTTTTCCGGTTTCGTACATCCTGGCGTACATGAACGCGGGGAGTTCGATATTTGAGCAATCAGGGATCGCGCTCATGTGGTCGTGCCTTCCTACGGCTCCACTGCCGGGAACCGCCAGATCATCTTGCCTTTGTCGGTGAGAGTGGTGTGGTCGTTGACCCGAATGAGAAGGTCGCCGTCCTCAGGGGTTCGGTCCCGCAGCGCGAACCCTCCCCGTTTCGTCATACTTTCTGACGCCGGTATATCAGGATCGAACTCGATCACGTACCCAGTATGAAGTTTTTTGTAGAACGCTCGAAGCCTTTCGAGCTTGTACTCGGCCATGCCTTTACCGCCCGTGGCGACATACTCGCCATGGTCACGGAGCCGCTGGTACGGCGATGTCTGCGTAAAGTGGTTAGACACCGCCCACGGAAACTCTTGGAGGACGATCTCGCGGGGTGTCAAGGACCCGCCGTACGTCCTCTTGATCCACGAAACATACTGCTTCGTTACGTTGTATTGCTTAGCAATCTCGGACTGCGTGAAACCCTTGTTTTTCAAGGCTTCAACAATCGAGAGAGTCAGCTTCTGGTCTTCCTCTGGCATGTTTCTTACTCCCACTCCAGGGGTGAAAAATCTCGTTCAGGGTCAAGACTATACTTCCTTCCGTGTCAAGGGAAGCGAGCCCGGAAGGCACGCCTGACTATTAGTGATACAGCCAGGGCGCGGCAGGCGGTCTAGCCGGTAGGTGACGACCGTCACAGTTTAAACCTTGAGAGTGGTGTCACCCTCGGCCTAGCCGTGCCTGTCGTTCGATAGGTTCAGTTTGAACAGCCTCACGTATCTGCAAGTTGCGAAGTCTTTCGCCGTCGGAGCGGCACGGTCACGCGGTCGAACACGCGTTCGAATCTGCGACCTAAACCATGATCTAGCTCACACCATGGTGAGTTAGCTCATCCCTAGCTGGGAGCTTTCACAGGTAAATGTTCCGTAAAATTGTTGGCACGTCAACGACACGGGGTCGTACAAAAACGACCACCTGGAAGGAAGAAGAGGTGTAACGATGGCTGATCAGTACGACGGGGGGCGGCCGAGAGATGCTTTTGCCCTGTTCGTGAGGACGACCCGCAGCCGGCTCAGCCTCACCCAGGGGGAGCTTGCCCGCCGCGTAGGGTGGGCCCTCACCACGATTCAGGCGATTGAACAGGGCAAACGTGAGCCCGGCCTGGATCTGGTGGCGGCGTTGTTCGAAGCTCTCAACATCCCCAGCGCCTTCAGGGCACCAATCCTCTCGGTGCTCCGTCCCGGCCTGACCGAAGCTGTAGGTCAGCAACTTCCGAACATACTGTTCAGCGGTGATCATGTCGATCTCGCCGCGTATCCGTACCCGGTGCTGATCCTCGATCCACCGCTAGGTGACGTTATCGGGGCAAACCCACGATGGCTTGAGATCACCTCCGGGCTCCAGCCCGGAGGTAACCTGCTTGCCTTCCTGCTCTCCGACGAGGGCCAACAGATGAGCCCCGATGCACTCAAGTACGCCCACGGGCTGGTCTACGGCCTGCGGGTTCTGGGGCCGACCATGGCTCCGCGCGAGGACGTACAGCGAGTAATCGACATGTGCAAGCACCACCCCGATTGGAAAGAGATGTGGGCCAGCACACCGACACAGCTCGAAGGTGTCGGGCAGATTCGGCTCCGAGACCAGAACGACCAGCTCCATAGCTTTATGCTGCGGATCGACAACCCGGCCTTGCCGCCTCGGTCATGGCTCACTTACCGATTCGTACCTTTAGCAGCGCCCGTTGCTGCCTAGCTCATTCCCCGTCCCAGTCTTCACACTCTTCGCACTCGTGGTGCATGTCTCCGCAGTCGTCTCCGTCGGCGTGCGAACCGATCCACTCCTCGGCCAGAGCGTTGTTACCGATCGCTCGGAACACGTCGGCCAAAGCTTCCACCTCGGAGCACGAGAACGACTCGGCGGTGTGGTCGGCAACCATCCCGTCGAAACAACTTGCCAGGTGCTTGACAGCGGTAACCAGTACTTCAGTCATGTCGAAACCTCTCAGTGCTTATAGATGACGTAGCCGTGGTCGAACTCGTAGCCGTAACCCATGTCTTCCAGCAGGGACTCGGCCTCGACTCGTAGGTCGGCCATCCACTGAATGCCAGACTCCCGTGCGTCGGTGCACAGGTTCATCCCGCGGATTACGTGATCCGGCTCGCCCCAGTCGGCGAGCGATCCGGCGTCATCGGCGAACGCTCGCCACATCTCGAGGACCGAGTCGAACTCGTCCTCGGACCGACGGCGGTACTCCTGGTAGATCGACATCACGCCTCCAGGAATTCGCGGATGCTGGCCGGGGACAACGTTCCCCCGAACCTGTCAAGGCTCCACCGGCCGAAGTGACCCCTGGCCGAGAAGATCGCAACCTCCCCCTCGGCGCGCTCGAACACGAGGGTCTTGCCGCCGACAACGGCTCGGTACTCCTGCCCGTCTCGGATGGTTCGGATGTCCATCACGACACCCTGTAGACGTAGGACTCTGCGCTGACGGTCGACCGGCCGCTGCCGCCCCCGATGCGCGAGAACACGATGACTAGATACGGAACCGAGTAGCTGGTGTCCAAGCGGACACGCTCCACTCGGAGCGGACCGTCAACCCTTCCGTTGGCGATGCGGAAGTAGGTGTCTCCGACACCCAGGGTCGAAGCCTTCATCTCAGTGAGGGCGGGAAACTTCCGCATCACAGTTCCTCGTGAGGGATGTACTCGGCGCGGCGATCGGTGAAGATCACCAGCGCCAGCGGACGGCCGTTCGGATCAGTGTCGTGACCCATCAGGATCGAGTGAACGTTTCGCATTACGAATCCTTAGTGATTGCGTATCCGGCTTCGGTGAGCGCTCGGATAATCGACGATGTCTTGAAGTCGTTCCCGGAGTAGTGGCGGTGCGTATCGCACTGATCGAGGACACCCTCGATGATTTCTTCGGGGGTCATTTCGTCTCCCAGGTGGTAACAACGCACAATTCACCGGTCTTGGCTTTGAACTTGCGTTCCGCCTCCCGCAGGATTCGACCCTTCAGCGAATCTTGTGCGAAGTCTCGATGCGCCGAGCGCCAGCCATACGCGGCGCTGGTCGCGATCGTGAGTGATTTGTCCTCGGAGTCGTAGTCGACTGCCGCAACAAACGGCGTGCCGGTACGAGAATGGAGGTATCGAATCTGGACGTCTTTCGCCATGTCTTTACTCCCCGACCTTTTCGGTAGATGCCTCTGCCCAAATCTCACGGACCCGATGCCCGGTGAGCTGGGTTGCGCCCGAGATGAACGCCCAGTCGAAACCGCTTCGCCGTGCCTTGCAGATACGGTTCGCCAAGAAGTCGTCCGCAGAATCCCAGTGCTCGGACGGAAACTCGCCCCGCGCTGCGGCGCGCAGTTGGTCCCACATCAACGCTTCGGGTTCGGAGCGAACCCTTGTCAGCGACATCAGTGGAACCTGGAAAACCCCGAGCGCATCCCCGTCGTCATTGACGAATCGCACAGCGATCGTCATAACTCCCGGCTGACCTCCGGCATACGCGATTACGACACCCTCCGAGCCTTCGGGCATATTCCGCCATGGGAACACCAGACGGACTACGTCACCAGGGAATATCTGGGCCATTGTCTTGCCTTTCGAATGTTGAGCAGTTCATAGACCGTTCGTGCGGGACGAACGGTCGGGTGAACCAATCACACGGTTAAGAGTCAAGGCTTATGCAGCCGAGCCACGCTGGACAATCCAGGTGATGGCTTGCATTGCGGCAGGCGCGATACCTGCCCGCTTGGCGGCGAGCCGGTAGCAGTGCGCTACGGCGTCGTACACGCCAACCCTTGTGAGCTGTTGCTCGGTGATACCTGCGACTCGGCAGGCCCACACATCTACGGTCACAGCGTCGTCGTCACCGATGATGTTGGCGGCGAAGGCTCGCGTCTTCGGTGCCTTCCCGAACGTATCCCACGGCGTCTCGGTAGCCATAGCCGCCATGGCTCGGGCGATGCTCGCACCGATCACACCTGTCACGGGCTCACCGGCAACCAACGCTCGGGCGGCTGAGACATTCTTGTCCCACGGAAGCCGCGGGGAGAGCTGCGCAATCACGATGCCTGCCTGCTCGACCGTGATGTCTCCGGCCTCGGACAGTTCGGCGGCCAGCGCTTGCGCTTCGGCGTACCAGACCTTGCCTTCCAGAATCTGATCCTCGGTCGCACGGCCGAACACGCTCATGATGTTGTTGGTGACCTTGCGGGTAGTCAGGTCGATTCGTGCGAGCGCCTCGGTGTGCGTCATGGCCTTACCTTTCGTTAAGGGTCAAGTGCCCGCCGTAGGAATCGAACCTACGTATGCCTAAGCCATGGGGCTCGCGGGCTGTTGTTCACTGGTAGTAGCGCAATGGCTCGATAGATTGCGGGTACTCCGCACCTTCAGCCGCGCTGAAGTCTGTTCGCTCGCACCATTCGTCTTCGGTCATTTGGTCGAGGTTGGCTACCGCCGTATCCATTTTGTACTTGCTGAGATCCTCGAGGTCGAAGTCTTCGGGCACTTCGACGATCGCGGAATGTTCGGTATATTCTTTCCAGTGCAGTGTGATCACTTTCATAATCACTCCCCCCATTTCTGAACCGTGGTGTGTGGGAGATCCACGATGACTTCATCGGTGCCGACACCCTCGATAGTCATCGAGTCGAGCACGTCTGCCGCGTGGAATCCGGTGACCTCGATGAGGTAGTGGGCGGCCTCGATCGCGGTCGAAACCTGGTCTGACTTGATTCGAATCGTCCGAGCCTCACCCTGGACAATCACACGGGTTGCGTCCCCGTACACCATGTCTCGGGCTCGGGTCAGTTCACGCCGGGATATCTTGAGCATGACGTTGCCTTTCAGATGTCGATGCCGACGACAGCGCCGGTACCGTCGGTGGTCAGGATCGAGTCTTTGTTGTTCCAGCCCTGGCACACGATGTAGCCGCACTGGGAATCCTGCCGAGTCTTGTAGTTGCCTTCGTCGGTGAACAGTTCCCACCTCGGGTTACCGTTTACCGAATTCTTGAGGCGCTTGACCGACTTGATCTCGGCACTGAAGACTTGGTTACGCATCATGGCGAATCCTTTGTTGGTTTGAGAATCCAAGGGGACAGGCGATCACTCGCCTATCCGATGGGTCATCAATCCTCGATGTAGCCGTACAGCGGCGCGATTGCGTCCCACTCCGAGCCTTCCGGCAGCCACATGTACGGCGGCGCGTCAGGTCCGGGTGTGCCGTTGCCCATGTACCAGCGCCAGCATGGTTCATCCTCCTGGCACGACACCTCCGGTGTTTCGAATGCGGCCGGTGCCGCTTCGAGGCAGCCGAAGCCTACGAACAATGCGAGGATGGCAGCTATTATCTCGGTCATTTCTTGTTCTCCATTTTGCGGCAGGAACGGATGATGAAGGCAGCGAGCCTTCCATGGAATGCGCTGTTCACTGAGTCCTCAAGATTCGAACCGTTCTCGAACTCGGTGGCCGCGACATCCACACCTTTGAGGTATTGCGGCAGCGCATAGATGTTGTGCGCTGGTTTCTTGGCTTCGCGGTTGTCGTACTCGATAACCGCATGGATCATTGCGTTACGCATGTCTTAGTCCTGACTCATTGCGTCGACCCAATCGAACGGATTCATTCCGTCGATCGTGAGGGTCCCCGCGGAGTTGGTGATGTCTTCGGGGGTAAGTGCGATGTACCGGTCAGCCGCATAGTCGATGACTTGTTTTTTGCGAGCGTTGATGACGGCGTTCATGTCTTATCCGATCAGTGCTAGTCGATTGTCGGGACGGATATCAGAGCAGGCCCACCAGGTCTTCGAGCGGGTAGGCGATATCTGTGTTGGTGATGGCTTCCTCGGCAGTGGCTGTCGCCAGATCGCCGGTATGCCAGATCACCAGACCCACCATGGGGTCGAAGGGATTCGCAGCCAACACTTCACGAGCGGTGGCGAGCTGGGTCTTGTTCAGGGTTGAGGCGAACATGCTCATGCCTTTCGTCGTACGTTTCTAAAGCTCCCGCCGCAGGAATCGAACCTTGCGTACAACCGTTGCGGGATGTTAAGAGTCAAGCCACCTGGAGCGAGAACACGTATGCCAGCGCATTCAGGTCATTCGAGTACAGGGGATCGAGCTCGTAGTGAGCGTTTGCCAGCGCGGTCTGTTCGTACTGACCGTTGTGGGTCACGTCTCCGTCGGCCACGGCCTGGATAAGCCGTTCGAAGTTCAGGCCGATCTGCACCTGTCGGAAGAATTCTTCGAACACGTTCTCGGTAGCGTCGGAGGCTTTTGCGAGAGTCACAGACATGGTGATTCCTTTCGTTAAGGGTCAAGCCTTGGTGAGTATCTAATCCGCACCTACCACTGGCGTAGCTGGTAGGTGAGACAGGAAACTCACGTTTCCTTGGGTATTTGTTGGGTGGCCTGTCTGAGATTCCCTCCTATCGGGCCGCTTGTCTGCGGTACCGACGTTCCCGCTCACGTCTCAGGTGAGCTTGCCTAGGGGATCATTGCTTCCGGTTTGTCCGTCAACAGCGCGTTGGCATCGCGCTCGCTCATCCCTAAGCCCGTAATCTCCTGGTTTCGGTTACCTCTACCAGGAAGAATCTCAGGTCCACTATTCAGTTCTCAAAGTACTCGCAGAGTGCCGGTCACAACCTCGGCGGTTGCTGTCCGTCCTGCCCTTGTGGCTCTCAGCTTATCCGATTTCCGGTTAAGAGTCAAGCCGTTGTGTGAATCTCTCCGGCCGATGTTCTGGCCGGGACTTTCACGCTTTCAGCGTATCATCTGGGTGGTTAAGAGTCAAACCGTGGTATTTGAGGTCACTTGCCCTCACCGCGCGTCTCAGGTAAACCCTGGTCTGACTCGCACCCTATTGAATTGCTGACACCGAAACTAGTCGGTCTCGCGTTCAGAGTCAAGCGGTAATTCCCGCTTTCGAGATTCACACTGTTGAATTGGCGGGAACCAAAGTTCCCGGAAGATCATGTGCTCTAGGCACTGAAACCAATCTAGCGAACCGATCGGTTAAGAGTCAAGCTCGAATTCGAAATCCGATTCTGGCTCCGATTCGGCCGGTGTTGCTGGCCGAACGATTACGAATCTACGGCACGGTTCGTTAAGAGTCAAATCGAACCGTATCCCCCCTGGTAGACCCCCTGCCAGACACCCCCTATATAGACCCCCCTCCTACAGGGGAGGGCAGCACCGGGGCAGACAGGGCACAGGACTAGGGCACCGGGTGTGTGGGGTGTGCGGGCAGGGACAGGGCACTAGGTGGGTACTCCCCTCCCCTGCCGGGGGTGTGGACGGTGGGTGTGTGGGATGGGACACACTGGGTTGTGCACCGGGTGAGTGTGCACTAGGATCGCGGGATTTCCCCGCTTACTACTGCTGAGTAACATTCGGAATCGTAAGTTACTACTGAGTAGGTTACTGATGGGTAGATTGCGCCTTGCAGGTTACTCGCCAGTATCCCTGGGTATACCCAGGGGGTATGCCCTCGCCCCCGCACGCTTGATCGCATCGTAATGCGGGTGCCAGGTCTTGTACGGGTTTTAAGGTTCACGAGAGCAGAGAGCCGGCCTGGAGCCGGTGTTCTTGCCCCCTACACGCCACGGAGACGGCCCCGCCTCGCCAGGCGATGCCCTAGTACCCCCGATATATCACAGGCGATTCTAGAGGTCTATGTGAAGTACGTCACCTTACATAGTCCGCGCGGACTCGATTTGGATTATTACATGTACTACAGAGTGTAAGGGAAAGAGGGAACCATACGGAGGGTGATTGGGATCAGCCTCGGTTCCCCTCGGCTCTTGTTAGAGCCGCCCCGCAGGCGGCTCAGACTCACGGTATTAACCGGCCCTCAGAGGCCGGTCTAAACACATCGGCAGCCCGACGGCTGCCTTATATATAAGGAGGACCACCGGTGTGGTCCTCTTCTAATAGATCTGCTGACCTACCAGAGAACTGGGAGGCTCTGCGAAGCCAGGTGCTTCGCCGGGATCAGTGGATCTGCCAGATCCAAGGACGGAGCTGCCTCGGGGCAGCCAACGAGGTGGATCACATACTCCGCGGGAATGACCATTCCCTCGGGAATCTCCGGGCAGCGTGTTCTCGCTGCCATGGAATCAAGTCCGCCCGCGAGGGCGTGACTCGTCGAGAACAATTACGAGCCCAGAGGAAGCGACCCACTGAACGACACCCTGGGAGTAGATGAGTGCCAGGAGCGCTCTTAACCCAGGAGGTTGAACAAGTGGGTTCTCGCGGCCCTGTGCCTAAGCGCAGTGATGAACGCATCCGTCGGAACAACGACGGACCAATCGACAAGATCGAAGTAGTGGGCTCGGTGGATATCCCCGAGCTTGGTATGGATGATCCGCATCCACTCGTCGTAGACATCTACGACTCCCTGATCGAATCCGCGCAGTCTCGTTACTACGAGGCCAGCGACTGGACCTACGCGAAGTTCGCTCTCCACTTCGCAGACGGTCTGCTCAAGTCCTCTCGTCCGTCCGCACAGCTTCTGGTCTCGGTGAACCAGATGTTTACGGACCTCCTCGTCTCCGAAGGTTCCCGGCGACGAGTGAAGCTCGAGATTGAGCGTAACCAGTCCACGGCCAAGGTGCTGGACTTCACGGATCGGCTGCTGGAGAAGCTCCAGTAGCTCCCTCGGGGGCGGTTGAGCCGTTCTGCGGTTCCCTCCCCCGAGGCTGACTTGACTATTAACAGAAGGAGGCCCAATGGCCGATATTGGCATCCGCTTGGACGCGGACACCCTGGTCCTCTGGAAGAACCGCGACTTCAAGTGGAACTTCGAGAACATCGGGATCTCTGGCGCTCCTGCGCCGTTCCCGCCCGGCCGGCTCTACTTCGAGCTTCAGACCGGCACCACTCCAACCGAGTGGGACTTCGTGATCGCCGGCTCACTGGCGACCCTCAAGGTCGAGTCCGAGAACGTCCTCGAGACCCTGAACAAGGTTCGGTGGCAGCTCGTGTTCCTCGCCGACGGTGAGGCCGCTGGTGGCGACCCCATCGCCCGAGGCACTGTGACGGTGATCGGGTGAGGCTCCGCGGATTCCCCCCCGAGGGTGTACCGGGTACCTCGTATGTCGGCACACCGAACGGTTCAATCATCGGCTCCCCGGTGCTGCCGGTGGGCAAGATCATCTCGGTACCGGGCCAGACTGGACCGCAGGGTCCACAAGGCCCGAAGGGCGACCAGGGTGACGTTGGACCGACTGGTCCACAAGGCATCCAGGGTGTTCAGGGTGCAACAGGTTCCACAGGCGAAACCGGTGCTCAGGGGCCCGTAGGACCGATCGGTCCACAAGGCCCGAAGGGCGACACAGGCGACGAAGGACCGGTTGGTCCAGAAGGCGATGGCCTTCGGATCGACGGACAGGTAACTACCTACTCCGAGCTACCTGCCACGGCTACCAACGGCGACGTGTGGATGGCCGGTGGCAAGCTCTACCGCTACTCCGCGGGCTGGCCTCCTGAACCGAGCGGTACTCCGGTCACGGGTGCCGAGGGTCCACAGGGCCCGCAAGGGCCACAGGGCATCCAGGGTCCTCCGGGAACTCCCGGCGCTACGGGTGCCACGGGCGCTCAGGGCATCCAGGGCATCCCCGGTACACCCGGAGCTGCTGGCGCAACTGGCGCGACCGGCCCCGCCGGTCCGAAGGGTGATACCGGCGCTACAGGTCCGGCTGGCACGACCTCGTGGTCGGGCATCACGGACAAGCCGACAACGTTCACTCCCTCGACGCACACGCACCCGGTCACGGATTTGTCTGGCTCGACCTCGCTGGGTCGGTCGTTGGTCACCGCGGCCGATGCCGCGACGGCACGCACACTCCTCGGCGTCGGCGAAGGCGGGACAACACCTGTGACCAAGCTCCTCGGGTTCGGCAACGGCGGACAGGGCTATTACTCGAGCACTGTGAACGCGGCGGCGTGCAGCTTCCGCGTCCAGGTGAAGCTGAATACGACGACCACCCGCTGGCGTCTTCGGATTCGCAACTGGGACAACATCGCGAACTCCAACAAGCTCGCCCTCACGGGCAAGAAGCTCGTCATCGGCGTCCATGCCAAGTCGGGCAACGTCGACTCGGGAACGTTCGTGGGTAATACCGCGTCCACCGTCATCGCCACCGATTTTGCAATTCCTGGCGACGGCACTTACTACGTCTCGCCCTGGATCGAAGGTCCTTCCGACCAGTTCCAAGAGGGTGTCGATCACCTGCTGGGTATCGCATTTACCGGCCCTGCGGGGACGGTTCAGAATGGTTCTGGCAAGTGCTGGGTTTGGACGAACGCAACGTCGGGTGTGGACCCTGCGATTACCGCAGGCGCATCAGTCGCATCGGTCCCCACAACCTGGGGTATCGAATACGAGACGCTGACGGATAAGCCAGCCTGGCTGTTTGTCGGGGACTCGATCATGGAGGGTCTCAGTGGCCCTCGGGCCCCCGGCCAGATCAGCCCAGCCAACTCCAATCTCGCGTACCCGCACCACTGGGCGGAGATGAACAACGCACTCTCGCAGAACATGGCGCTATCTAATTCGCTGTGCTCGGCCTGGGCGAGTCCGTCGTACCACCAGTACTCGCGGTTCACTACGACAGGCCCTTGGGACGGAGCCGTGGTCGGCCTTGGAAGTAATGACTTGGCTGCGGGTCGAACCGCTGCCCAGGTTCAGGCAGATATCACCTCGGTGGTCAACAACACTAGGGCGATTATAGGTCCAGACAAGCCGATCTACATTGTGAACGTCATGGCGCGTTCGCTCGCCGCGACGCCCGAGGGGCACCGCGCGACGTTTAACGACTGGTTGGCGACGCTTCAAATTGATGCCGAGACGATTATCGACGTTGACAAGGCGACTCGAAGTTCGTCTGCATCCGCTCTCGACGTGTCAATCGCGTGTGCTGACAATATCCACCCGTCATGGCAAGGAAAGATGGTACTTGCCAATATCCTCCGAGGTTATCTTCCTCGGTACTGATACAGAAGTAGGGGATCAATGACTGCCGTCGACATTCGCAATGTCCAGCTAACCACGTTCTGGACGTACCTGTATTTTTCGGTCGAACCACAATTCATCGGAGTCACTAACGTAACGGGTACACACGCCGATCTGGTCTTCACAGCCACGGCCCCCTCGATCGACCCCGTCGAGAAGAGCGGGTACCGGGTACTGATTAGAAAGTCCGCGGGGAAGGCATGGGGATTCCCGGATGACTCAGAATTCTTGCCGTACTCGTACGGGGCCACGGACGGCGTTCTCATCCACCGTGTCGGGTGGGAAGGGCTTAGGCCAGACACTCCGAACGACTTGAGTATCGCTGTCGCCCCAACCCCTAACCACGAGACGGAGATCCCCCAGATTATCGGGTAACACCTGACCAGCCGCTCCCTGGCGGCTCTAGAAATACAGGGCAACTGAGCGTAGCGCAGCCAGGTAGCGCACCTGATTTGGATTCAGGGGGTCGGAGGTTCAAATCCTCCCGTTCAGACAGGCCATCGGGGATGAAAACCGGATGGAACCGCCCGGAGGGACCGTTCTCCGGGGTTAATGATGCGTAGCTCAATGGCAGAGCAGCGACCTGTTAAGTCGCGAGGTGAAGGTTCGAGTCCTTCCGTATCAGCTTTGCTTCTGTAGCTGAGGTGGTTTAGCTAGGGACTCTTAATCCCCAGACGCAGGTTCGACTCCTGCCAGAAGTACCAAGCGGACAGGTCCCTACTGGTAGGGGAGGCGGTCTCCAAAGCCGTCTGTTGTGGGTTCGAGTCCTACTGTTCGTGCCAAGCTGGATTAGCTCAGTGGTAAGAGCACCGCTCTGATATGGCGGGTGTCCGAGGTTCGATTCCTTGATTCAGCACTAGCGCCTTCTCCACTCGGACCGCCATTAAGCGGCCGGGTGCGGGAGGGACGCATATCCGGTTCGTCTAATTGGCAAGACACCTGGCTCTGACCCAGGGAATTGAGGTTCGAATCCTTGATCGGGTGCTTTGGAAGGTTCCGCTATGTGGATGGCGACCGGTGTCGAATACCGGGGGGCGGGTGAAACCGCGGGGTTCGACTCCTCAACCTTCCGCGCCCGAGGGTTTGCGCGTTACACGAGTGACGGTAGGAAACGCGCGTATGGTTCCGTAGCCCAACTGGCAGAGGCATCAGGCTCAGACCCTGAACAGTGTGAGTTCGACTCTCACCGGAATCACGTTGACTGAAGCCAAACAGGTTGAGGCACCGGGTTGTGATCCCGGATAAGCGGGTTCGAGCCCCGTCGGTCACCCCAAGGGAATGAAGTGTTACTGGCAGCACATCTGGCTTCCACCCAGATAGGGCGGGTTCGAATCCCGTCATTCTCTCCACGTCACATTAGCTTATCTGGCAAAAGCACCTGTCTTGTAAACAGGCGTGCTCGGTTCGAGTCCGAGATGTGGCTCCAGGTCCCTGTAGAGAAATGGTCATCTCGCCGTCCTCATAAGTCGGAGATTGTGGGTTCGATTCCCACCAGGGCCTCCACGGAATATAGCTCAGTTGGTAGAGCAACCGGTTGAAGCCCGGTGTGCCCAGGTTCGATTCCTGGTATTTCGGCACCCACCCTTTGCCTTCGGCTCTGGGTTTAATTCTGATTGGAGTTCAATGGCTGATCCATTGTGGCTCGCGGACGTACTGCGGGCAGAAGGTCTCAGGGTCGACGAATTCCCCGGCTGGCGTACTCGCGGCGAAGGGGACTTCGGGACCATCTGGGGCGTAGTCGCCCATCACACCGGCAGTAATCCCCCATCGAACAATCCTGGGTATATCGCCCAGCACCCCAGCCTCGGACTGGCGTCGCAGATTCACATTTCTCGCGACGGTGTCGTGACGATTTGTGGTGTCGGCCTGGCGAATCACGCAGGCCGCGGTTCCTGGGCCGGTATTGCCAGGGATAACGCCAATGCGGTGACCATCGGCATCGAGGCCGAGAACAACGGCACCGAGGGCTGGAGCACGGCTCAGTACACCGCGTACGTGAAGACCGTCGCCGCGATTCTTCGCCGCCTCGGCCACGACGCATCCCGTTGCATCGCCCACTGGGAGTGGGCCGGTGCTGCTCAGGGCAAGTGGGACCCCGGTGGCATGGATATGCCGAAGTTCCGGCGCGATATCCAGGCCCAGATCGACAACGAAGGAGACGCTCCGTTGAGCGCAGCAGAAGTTAAGCAGATTCAGGATTTCGTCGCAGGTTTCTGTGGCCCGATCGGTTCTGACGTGAAGGACATTCGTGAACAGCTCGCGGGCCAGGGTCAGCGCGACAAGGGCCAGTACAAGGGCTGGCCGCAGCTCGACAACAAGACCGTGGTCGATTTTCTCGCGGATCTCGGCAAGCGTATCGCGAAGCTCGAAGGCAAGTGAGGCGCGTAACTGCACTCATTACGAGTGCGATTATGGCCCTCTCGGGGATTGCGTTTATTGGCACGAGCACGGCGTCTGCCGCTGCGGGTGATTGTCGAGGCACATTCACGATCGGTGTCGGCGGGTTCCAGATCGACACGTCGGTATTCCCTCCGAACGCCTGGCAGCCGTCCACGTATATCCCGAGCGACCAGCCTATCGGCTACGACTCGCTGAATATCACCGCTGGTGCGAACGAGCTGGAGAAGCAGTTCCGTATCCATCGGAACGCCTGCCCTGGTGACCACATCAAGATGCTCGGCCACTCGGGAGGTGCGGCTGTTGTCCACGTCTGGGTTTCCCGAAACCAGTTCGAGCCGAATGCCACTGCGATTCTGGCGGCTGACCCTAAGCGGGCCCCCGGTCCCGGCTCAGGCGGTATTGCCGGTAACCCGGCTGCGCTCGCCCTTGACTTCATCGGAGCGTTTCGGGGAGCAGCGGGCACCGACCGTAATTTCGGACCCTTCCCGGTTCTAGACATCTGCAACGCAGGCGATTGGGTCTGCGTCGAATCCGCGGGGCTCCACGGATATCTCAACACGGGCGTACACGGCAAGTACGACCTGAATCCACACAACTACCCGAACTTCGCACGGGGGAATTGGTTCCCGGCGATCTACTGAGAGGAGGCGGGGAGTGACTAAGACATTGCTCCCCGCACCCGCTCATATTACGGGGCCAACCTGGCGTAAGTACGACGATGGTTCGTGGTACCTGCCGGAAAAGTCGCTGGGCTACGGCGTCCTGATTTGGATGATGACGTGGCTGAAGGCCCCTAATGGCGGAGGGATGTTCGACCCGACCAAGGAGCAGGTGCGATTCCTGCTTTGGTGGTACGCGGTCGATGAAGAGGGTAACTACGTTTACCGAGACGGCACCCTCCGTCGCCTCAAGGGATGGGGCAAGGACCCCCTCGCTGCTGCTATGGCACTTGCCGAGCTGTGCGGCCCTGTGTCCTTCTCGCATTTCGACCGGGGGATGCCGGTCGGCAAGACCCGGCACGCTGCCTGGGTCCAGATCGCGGCTGTTTCTCAGGAACAGACGAAGAACACATTCTCACTTTTTCCTGTGATGGTCTCGAAGGAGATGAAGCAGGAGTATGGGCTCGATGTCCATAAGACCCTGATTTACACCGCCGAGGGCGGACGGCTTGAGGCTGTTACTTCCTCCCCCCACGCGATGGAGGGCAACCGCCCGACTTTCGTAATTCGGAATGAAACTCAGTGGTGGGTCGAGGCTGTACAGGGCCATGACATGGCCGGTGTTATCGAAGGTAACGCCACCAAGATCCCTGACGCTCGCGTCCTGAGCATTTGCAACGGACACGTTCCGGGTGACGATTCGGTCGCCGAACGCGACTACGACGCGTATATGGACATCCTCGCTGGAAAGGCTGTGGATGTCGGCACGTTGTATGACGCCCTCGAAGCGCCGTCTGACACCCCGGTCTCGGAGATCCCCTCCCAGCTAGAAGACCCGGAGGGTTACGAGGACGGCATTCGCCGGCTCCGTGAGGGCCTGCTCGTCGCTATCGGTGACGCTACCTGGCTCCCGGTCGAAGACATTATCAAGTCGATCCTGGACCGGCGTAATCCGGTTACTGAGTCTCGACGCAAGTTCTTGAATCAGATTAACGCCTCCGAGGATTCTTGGATTGCACCCCACGAATGGGGTGCGGTGGAGGTTCTGGATCTGGAGAAGCTCAAGAAGCGCGATCAGATCGCTCTCGGTTTCGACGGCTCGAAGAATAACGACCACACCGCTTTGGTGGCGTGCCGTATCGAAGACGGGGCTTTGTTCCTGATCAAGTCCTGGAATCCCGAGAAGTACCCGGACGGCGAAGTCCCCCGCGAAGAAGTCGATGCGACGGTCCGTTCGATGTTCGCCGCGTACGACGTTGTGTCGTTCCGCGCGGACGTGAAGGAATTCGAGGCGTACGTCGACCAGTGGGGTCGGGATTTCAAGAAGAAGATCCAAGTCAATGCGACTCCGGGTAATCCGATCGCATTCGATATGCGCGGCCAGACGAAGAAGTTCGCTCTGGACTGCGAGCGGTTCCTCGATGCGGTTCTCGAAAAGGAACTCGTCCACGACGGTAACCCGATTCTCCGACAGCACGTATTCAACGCGCGTCGCAACCCAACCAATTTTGATGCGATCTCCATTCGCAAGGCAAGCAAGGACTCCACCAAGAAGATTGATGCGGCTGTCTGCGCGGTCCTGGCATTTGGAGCCCGACAGGAGTTCCTGATGTCCAAGAAGAACCGTACGCGGAAGGTGGTGGCGATTAAGTAATGGCTGCCCCGGAAGTAGAACGTATTGATCCCGAGGTCCACCGTGATCAGATGCTCGATGCATTCGAGGAATCGGTCCGGCCCCTCGCGGACAACACGGCGTATTACGAGTCGCAGCGGCGACCAACCGCTATTGGCGTTGCCACTCCCCCGCAGATGCGGAATCTGCTGGCGAATGTCGGTTACCCCCGCCTGTACGTGAACGCTGTCGCGGAACGCCTGGAACTCGAAGGGTTCCGAATGGCTACCTCGGACGAGGCGGACGAGACCCTGTGGGACTGGTGGCAGGCGAACGACCTGGACACCTCGGCCACCCTCGGCTTCGTCGAGGCCATGGTCCACGGCCGGGCGTACATCACCATCTCGGCGCCTGATCCCGAGGATAAGACGCTCGACCCGGAGATCCCGATCATCCGCGTGGAGTCACCGAACTCGATGCACGTCACGATCGACCCACGTACGAACCAGGTGACGGCGGCGATTCGCGCCGTGTACGGCTCGGACGGGTCTCAGATCGAGGCTTGCACCCTGTACACGACCGAGGCCACTATCTCGTGGATTCGTACCGAGGGGCAGTGGGAGCTGCTCCAGTCGGTCAATCACGGCCTAGAGCTGGTTCCTGTTGTGCCACTGGCGAATCGGACCCGACTGTCCGACATCCTGGGTACCTCGGAGATCACCCCGGAGCTGCGGTCGGTAACCGACGCGGCGGCTCGGATCATGATGAACATGCAGGCGACGGCCGAACTGATGGCCGTGCCACAGCGACTGCTTTTCGGTGTGAAGCCCGAGGATCTCGGTGTCGACCCGGAGACGGGTCAGTCTCTGTTCGACGCGTATCTCGCTCGCATCCTCGCGTTCGAGGACAACGACGCGAAGGCCCAGCAGTTCGCTGCGGCCGAGCTGCGGAACTTCACCGGTGCCCTGGAGGAACTAGCCCGGCAGGCAGCGGCCTATACCGGCCTGCCTCCGCAGTACTTGGCATCCACTTCGGATAACCCCGCGTCCGCCGAGGCCATCAAGGCATCGGAGGCGCGTCTGGTGAAGAACGCCGAGCGTAAGGCGAAGATCTTCGGCGGTGCCTGGGAACAGGCGATGCGGATTGCCCACAAGGTCATGAATCCCGGCGATCTCCCACCGGAGATGTACCGGATGGAGACCATCTGGCGAGATCCGAGCACCCCGACGTGGGCTGCCAAGGCGGATGCGGCTTCCAAGCTCTACGCCAACGGCACAGGTGTGATCCCGAAGGAGCGGGCCCGTATTGACATGGGCTACTCGGTCACCGAGCGCAAGGAGATGAAGAAGTGGGACGAGGAGGAAGTAGCCCTCGATCCCATGAGTTCTCTGTACGGAGATCCTCGCCGCCCCGGCGCGGAGCCGGCCCCGGAGCCAGAAAAGGCTCCCGCTGAATGACACCTGACCGGTACGCCTACGAGCAGCTCTTGATCTCGCAGGCGCTGGTTCGGTTCGTCACCAACGTAGCGAAGTTCTTTGCAGCCCCGTACCTGAGTCTGAACGACTGGGTACGGCTGCTGGAGCTGATCTATCCCGAGGTCGAGCGGGCTCGTGAAGAGTCCGCCCGGATCGCACGGGAGTTCTACGACGCTGAGCGAGCACTACACCACCCAGAGCTTCCCCGGAACGACAGGTTCCTGGAGGAGTACACGCTCCGGTGGTTCATCGAAGACATGGAGCCGGTCCGTCTCCGGGCGTCCCAGGAGGACGCCGGTAGTGCGGGCACGAACGCCGTGGCGCTTCGAGCGGTTCGCTCGGTCGAGAACGCTGGCCGACGACAGATCATCAGCGCAGTTGAGAACGAGCCACAAACACAGATAGTCCGCGGTTGGGCGCGAGTCGCGACAGGTCGCGAGACGTGCGGTTGGTGCCTGATGCTCATCTCCCGAGGGCCTACCTACATGGGAGCCGATACGGCGGGTCTGGATCTCACAGACACCGAGGCCAAGCAGATGTACCTGGCCGGTGAAGACGTGTCCGAGTACATGAACGAATGGCACGACGGGTGCGACTGCAAGGTGGTGCCGGTCTTCGACGTGAAGAACTGGCCCGGCCGTGACGAACGGATTCGAGCGCTCAAGCTCTGGAAGGAAGCTGCCAAGGAGGCAGCCGACCTGATCCGGTCCGGCAAGGCCCGAACCAAGGACTACAACCGCGAAGCGATTAATGCGCTTCGACGCCGCCTTTCTCGCGGCGAAATTGATCCAGCCGAATACGCACGGCTTCGTGCTGCGTAGTAAACAGCGCCCCAGGTGGGCCGATTACCGTCCAGGAGACGTAAATGACTGACACCCAGACCACAGAAACTGCTGTCGAGACCCAGGCGGTCAATACAGCCGACAATGTGGATTCGCTGCCCGAATGGGCTCGCGCCAAGATGACCCAGGCCAATAACGAGGCTGCTCGTTACCGCAACGAGAAGAAGACCGTTGCTGACGAGACCCGTGCCCTGGTCGAGGCCGAGTTCCAGGTAAAGCTTGATGCGGAGACAACTAAGTTCTCCGAGCTGAGTGATGAACTCGTTGTGTCGAATAACCGATACGACAAGCTGATCGCGATCCTGAACGAGGACGTTGGCGGCACTAAGGCCGTCGAGCTGGCGAACCTGGTCCAGGGTGACACCCCCGAAGCTATTACCGCTCACGCCAAGACAATCGTCGGGCTGATGGGTAAGGGCAAGGATCGAGCGACTGACATTACTCAGGGCTCGGGTAATTCCAATCACATTCCCCTGAATGGCGATCCTATTCTTCGCGCGCTGAATGCCGCGATCAACAATCGCTGATTTAACAACGCAGAAAGAAGACCAGTATGGCTATCGCGCCAGCTAATGATCCCCGTATCGCACAGACCGGCGATACCATGTTCCAGGGCTACCTCGATCCCGAGCAGGCCCAGGATTACTTCTCCGAGGTCGAGAAGACCTCGATCGTCCAGCGAGTCGCTCGTAAGGTTCCTATGGGACCGACCGGCATCGCTATCCCGCACTGGACAGGTGATGTCCAGGCGTCGTGGGTGGACGAAGGCGGAATGAAGCCCCTGACCAAGGGCAACATGACCAAGCAGACCCTGGTGCCTACCAAGATCGCTACCATCTTCGCGGCCTCCGCTGAAGTCGTGCGTGCGAACCCTGCGGGCTACCTGGGCACCATGCGTACCAAGGTCGCTACGGCTATCGCCATGGCGTTCGACGACGCTGCTCTGTACGGCCTGAATGCGCCTGACGCTTTCAAGGGCTACATTGCCGAGACCACTAAGGCCACGTCGCTCAAGGATGTTGAGCCAGGTGCCGGGTCGAAGACCAACGCGTACCAGTCGATTGGCGTGAACGGCCTGTCGCTGCTCGTGAACGACGGCAAGAAGTGGACCGGGACACTCCTCGACGACACTGTCGAGCCGCTCCTCAACGGCTCGGTCGACCTGAACGGCCGCCCGCTGTTCGTGGAGTCGACTTACTCCAACCCAACCTCGCCAATGCGTGAGGGAACCATTCTGGGTCGTCAGACAATCCTGTCGGATCACGTCGTTTCGACGGGTGCTCCGGGCTCGCGGACTGTCGGATTCATGGGTGACTGGAATCAGGTCATCTGGGGCCAGGTCGGTGGTCTGTCCTTCGACGTTACCGATCAGGCGACGCTGAACTTCGGTACAGCGGCTGCTCCTGAACTGGTTTCGCTGTGGCAGCACAACATGGTTGCGGTCCGAGTCGAAGCGGAATTCGCGTTCCTGGTCAACGACAAGGACGCGTTCGTCAAGCTCACTGACGCGCCTCTGGCCTGATCCTCACTTGACTCTTAACGGTGGGGTCCTTCGGGGCCCCACCCTTTAGTCCGAGGAGGACAAATGATTCTTCGCCATAAGGAAAACAAGCAGGCGGTCGAGGTCGACGACGAATTCGGCGAGAAGCTGATTCAGGGCGGACTGTTCGAGAAGATCCCCGCCACACGCGGCCGTAAGGCTGCCCCCCAGAAGCCCGCGGAGCCGGCCTCTGAGGCAACCCCCACCACTGAGTAAGGAGTGACATGGCGTACGCCGTAGCAAACGACGTAGCTGTCCGCTGGGCTCGCGTCATGTCCCCCGAGGAAGAGGCCCTGGTCCTGGCTCGGCTGGAAGATGTCGAGCGCATGATCAAGCGGCGTCTGCCGGATCTGGCTGCACGGATTGCAGATGGCCGTCTCCTGGAAGAAGACGTGGTCATGGTGGAGGCCGACGCGGTTCTCCGCCTGGTCCGTAACCCCGAGGGCTATCTCAGTGAGACCGACGGCAACTACACCTACATGCTCCAGACCGGAACGGTCTCGGGGCGTCTCTCGGTCCTCCCCGAGGAGTGGGAGCTGTTGGGTGTCAGGCAGACCCGCTTCGCGGTCCTGGTGCCGAATCTGGTGTTGCCGACATGACCGAGCTGCACGCACACGAGGAGATGCTGGAGTACGACGGTCGCCGGGTGGATGTCACCAAGTGCGACGAGTTCCACCACCAGTGCATCCACGATTGGAGGATCACCTGGGGCAACGTCGATCGGAACCCCGGATGAGCCTTCTCGATTCAGCCAACCAGGACGTACTCGTCTTCCTCGAAGAGACTGTCACGGATATGGACGGAAACACCCGGACCCGACCCGCGAAGGTCGGGATTCCGGCCCGTGCCCGTATTCAGGTCCAGGGACAGTCCGGCACCTCGGCGCGACGCTCCGAGCAGGACAACGAGGGCTTCGAGAGCGAGAAGGTCTACAAGATCCGGTTCCCCCGCGCGTTCGACGCACAGTACGGCGAACTCGGCGCTCAGTCCGAGATCGAATGGCGGGGTCAGCGCTGGGCCGTTTTCGGGGATATCAACCTGTACACGGGCTCTCGGAATACAGCGCATACCGACTACACGATCAAGCGGTTCTGATGGCGAGGCTTATCGGCGATAAGGCCATGAACCAGGTTGTATCTCACCTCGAAGGCGTGAAGGGGTCTGTAGCGGAAAAGGCTCTCGCTGTCGGCGAAATAGCCGAAGCGAACCTGCTCCAGCACCGCAAGGTCACTAACCGGACCAACCACGAGATTGACGTTTCCCAGGGTGATGTCGACTCGTTCGTCAGCCTCGAAGGACCTGCTCCGCTTTCGGTGGAATTCGGCCATCAGCCGTCCGGCGCGTTCGAAGGTTCCGATACTCGGCCACCCGCTGGCCTATACATCATTACAGGAGCCGCGGGGCTCATATAGGAGATCCATGCCCGTGATGCCACGGGTTCAGTCGGTGGTCGTACCGATTCTCCGTGAGCGATTCCCAGATGTGGTTATTACCACCTGGGTGCCGGACATCGACTACCGACAGTTCCCCATGATCAATATCCGCCGTGTTGGCGGATTCCGACATGAAACTCGTCCGAAGCAACTCGCAATGCCTGTAATCGAAATGACTGCGTATGGCACCGAGGGGCTTCCCGAAACAGAGCTGATTTACGAAGAAGCTCTCGAAACACTTTTTGACGCTGTGGCTAATCAGACTCAGACCGAGGCCGGTTACCTGCATTCGATCAAGGAAACCATGGGCGCTGTCCAGTTCTCCTCGCTTTATCAGGATTCCTGGCGAGTACAAGGGCTGATCAAGCTGGGCGTCCGACCACCCCGATAAGGAGATTCGCCGAATGGCGCTCAATGACAAGTCCGTGATTACAGCGGCGGTCGGCTACGTGTTTACCGCGCCGATCGGCACCGCTGCTCCATCCCCTACCGAGCTGGAGTCCGTCGACCCAGCCACCTTCGGTGCTCAGGTCCAGACACTGACCCTGACGGGTACAGCCACTGCGGGAACCTTCACCCTGACCTCGGGTACCGCTACGGCCCCGCTGCCGTATAACGCGACTGCGGCTCAGGTCCAGGCTGCTCTCGAAGCGCTGCCTTCGATCGGGGTCGGCAATGTGATTGCCACTGGCACTCTCTCGACCGGTATCAAGATCAATATCGTCGGCAAGCTTCAGGGCCAGGCGCTGGCAGCCATCACGGTGGCGGCCTCCCTGACCGGTACGACTCCGGTCCTGGCCGTGGTTATCACTAAGGCCCCGAACGGTTGGTCGAATATCGGCCACACTTCCCGCGGTGACATGCCGGAATTCGGATTTGACGGCGGGGATGCGGAGGTGAGGGGGACCTGGCAGAACCAGGCTCTCCGCGAGGTCGTGACCGAGCAGGCTGCGGATTATCTGACGCTGTTCCTGCACCAGTTCGATACCGCGAGTTTCGAGCTGTACTACGGCGCGAACTCGTCGGCTACTCCGGGCGTCTTCGGCGTCTCGGGTGCCACACAGGTGAACGAGCGTGCGTTCCTGGTCATCATCGTCGATGGCGAGACCAAGGTCGGGTTCTACTCGCCGAAGGCGTCGGTGCGTCGTGATGACGCGATCCAGCTGCCATCCGATGAGTTTGCGTCGCTGCCTATCCGCGCGACCTTCCTCAAGCACGCTGCGAACGACCTGTTCCAGTGGATCTCGGCCGACCTGTTCGACTGATCCAGACTTGACTCTTAACCGAGTCATTTGACCGGGGGAGGGGTTTCCTGGCGGGCCTCCCCTCCCCCACTTAAATTCGCCCGCCGACTAAGAAAGGTCTGCCACACATGTCCAACACATTCTCTCTGGATGATCTCCGCGAATCGGTCGAGAAGGAATTTGCTCCCGTTCGCGTGAACCTGTCCGACACCGAGTCGGTCGTCCTCCGTAACCTGCTGCGTCTGCCTAAGAAGGACCGCGAAAAGGTCTTCGAGCTGATGGACGCCGTCGAGAAGGCCGAGGGCCAGGACCAGGCGTCCGAGCTGGAGGCCAGCGGCGAGCTGGCCCTGGAGGTCTTCCTCCTGGTCGCTGATGACAAGGCCCTCGGCAAGAAGCTGGTCACTGCCATCAAGGACGACCTCGCACTCACGCTCAAGCTGTTCGGCTCCTGGATGGAGGCGACACAGCCGGGGGAAGCGGAGCGCTCGCCCGCCTGATCGACGAGTACGGCGAGTTCCTGGTCCCTGACCTCCTGAAGCAATACGGGATCGACCTCCGGGATCTGTTTCGCCCGGAGGCCGGTCTCACCCCCCGATACGTATTCACGCTTGTAAAGGGACTCGACTTCGATTCGATGTTCGTTGCTGAGCGCCGTGGGGGCCAGCAATTCAGAGGTTGGGACGAATCCAGGTATGCCGCTGTCGCCACGGTAAACGCTGTGCGAGCGCTGCAATACACGTATTTGTCGGCTCATTCCAAGAGTAAGCCGAAGGTTCCAGACCCCTTCCCCACTCCAGAACGAACAACACGTCAAGTCGAAAAGCCTGGCTCGTTTGCGTTTATCGCTGCGGCCAAGCTCGCGGCTGCTAAGAAGAGGAAGGCAACGAGCTAATGCCAGGTGGTCCCGGCGGCCAGGAAGTCGGTCGCATTTCCATCCGGGTTGTCCCGGATACCGAGAAGTTCCGTAGGGAACTCAAGGCCCAACTAGAGGCCATCGAAAAGGAGATGCAGGGTGAGGTCGCGGTCAACGCGAATCTCGACTCTGCTGGGGCCCTGGCCCGGTTTGCTGCCATGCTCGCCGCGATGCGGGCGATGTCCGGCAACGGTGTCCGTGTCGGTGTCGACGTGGACGGCGACGGCAAGCTGGGTCTGCTGTCTCGCTCGATGGAGCGATTCCGTGCGGTCCTGGCGAAGACGACCCTGGGTCGCTTCAACGCCGATCTCAAGGAGTACGCCCGTCGTACCCGCGAGGGTAACCGGAACCTGACCGAGAACGAGGTGCGCCTTCGCGCTCTCAAGGAGGCATTCCGTCGTGTCAGCGATGCCGCTGACCGTGCAGGTGACCGTATCCAGCGCATGGGTGGTCGGCTGACTCGTGCTCGCGATTCGATCGTCGAAACACGCAACACGTTCCGCGATCTCGCCCGTACCGCCGATGCCAGCACACGCTGGGCTCGGAACTCGGTCGGGGATACAAACCGATTCACCGTAGGGCTTCGTAGTCTCGCAGCGCAGTCCCGCGTGACTGGAGCCGAGCTTCGCCGAATGACCGGCAACGGTGCATCCGCAGGTCTGCGACGTTTGGGTGATGCGGCTCTCCGGGCCGGCCAGGGCCTGTACCGCATGGACGTTCGGACCCAGACACAGGCGATGCGTGGTCTTCGCCGTGTGATCGGCGGTAACGCCGACGAGTCGATCCGTCTCAGCACTGCGCTGTCGCGCCTGCGTAATGGACTGTCCAACACCGGCTCCGTGATCAGCAAGATCACCCCGAGCTTCAACTCGATGGGCAGCGGCTCACACCGCGCCCGTAACCGAATCCTGCTGCTGTCCGCGGCTGTTGCGTCCCTGGTTGGCCCTGCGGCTGCTCTGATCGGTGGCGCACTCGGTGCGCTGCCTTCGCTGCTGTTCGCGGGCGCTGCTGCGGCTGGCGCTATCGCGCTGGGTATGGACGGCATCAAGCGTGCCGCGTCCCAGCTCAAGGCCCCGCTGGATGAACTCAAGGCATCGGTCTCGAATACGTTCGAGCAGCGGCTGACGCCGCAGTTCGCTCAGCTTATCCCGCTGATGCAGGGTCCACTGAAGACCGGAATGAACGCCGTGGCTAATGGCCTGGCGGACATCTCGCAGGGGTTCATTGACGTAGTGACCTCCGGTACGGGAATGGCTCAGATCGAGTCGATCCTGACTAAGACCGGGACGCTGTTCACGAATCTGAAGCCGTATTTCTCGGACCTGACTTCGACATTCCTGACAATGGGCGATGTCGGTGCTCACCATTTCCAGGGCCTCGCGGCCTCGATGACTAACTGGGCTGCCAATTTCAAGTCCACCATTCAGGGGCTTGTCGCTGACGGGTCGATGGATCAGATGTTCGGCGGACTCAAGTCGTTCGCCGATGGATTCGGAAATCTGTTCAACGATATCGTCGCTATTGGCGTTCGTGCGATGGGCCAGCTCGGTGGCCCGATGGGTAATTTCCTGACCACACTCGGAAATGTCCTGACGACTATCGAGCCCGGACTGATTTCGTTCGCTGATTCTGTGCTCGGTGCGCTCTCCGCATTTGGCACCGGCGTAGCTCCCGAGTTCAATACATTCCTGACGAATATGGGTTCGGCGCTGACTACGGTCGAGCCGATTCTGACTTCGCTGGTGAACAATGGGCTCAAGATTTTCAACGCCGCGATGACCACTTTGGGTCCTGCGATTCAGGCTGCGACTCCCGGACTGACCTCGTTTTTCGACACGATCGGAAATGCGGTCTCGGGTGCCCTGCCATTGCTGGGCCCCGCGCTTCAGCAAATGGGTCAGGCGTTTACCGACATGATGACCAACGAGGCGTTTATGGCCTCGCTGACGAATTTCATCACGACGTTCGCCCAGGCTTTGGCTGAACTGCTGCCGAAGGTTCTCGAAAACGCCCCGGCGATTCTCGAATTGGCGACCAGCATTCTGAATCTGGCGACTCAGGCGCTGCCATTCGTGGTTACGGCCATCGAGGTCGCGGCTGGGGTGCTGACCGCACTGATCGGCACGGTCCAGGGTGTGATCGACATCTTCAACGGGCTCGCCTCGGGGGTCCAGACCGCGCTACAGGCTGTGGTCCAGGCGATCCAGGGCAACTTCTCGAATGCCGGCTCCTTGCTGCTCGAAGCAGGTAAGCAGGTCGTCCAGGGCCTGATCAACGGCATCACCTCGATGCTGGGTGCGGCTGTCGCCGCCGCCCGGAGCGTCGGCTCGGCTGTGGCCGATGCGGCTAAGTCCGTCCTCGGGATCAACTCCCCGTCGAAGGTGTTCACCGAGTTTGGTGAATACGTCGGTGAGGGCCTCGTGAATGGCATCGAGTCCCAGGTGGGCGCGGCGACTGCTGCGGCCACGAATCTGGCGAATGCACTGGCGAAGTCGTTCGAGGGTTCCCAGGGGAAGGTCGCGACACAGGTCGCTGACTACAAGGCCGCTATGGGCGAGATGTCGGATGCCACTACCGATGCCACCAAGACGATCAAGGGCCAGAAGGTCCCGGTCGACAAGGCGTTCGGCGAGATGGACGACGAGACCAAGCAGGCCAAGGAGCTGATGCAGCTCCGTGCCGAAGAACTGCAATTCGAGATCGACCGTCTGGACGACATGTCGGAAACTGCGGCCACTAAGGCGCGGAAGAAGGCACTCCAGGCCCAGATTGACGCGATCAAGAAGCAGCAGGACGAGATGGAGTTCGAGGCCAAGAAGCTGGCCTACGAGAACAAGTACGGCAAGCCCTACGACTCGATTCTCGATGAGATCGAGCAGCAGGCTCCCGAAGCCGAATCCAAGGGTCTGTCGATCATGGAGCGGCTGCAAAAGGGCCTGAAGGACGGCTGGGGCGGCGTACAGCGCGAACTCAAGCTGATGGTCGACGATTTCGGCGAGATCTTCGGAAGCGAAAGCCTTTCCAGCGACTTCGACGAGATTCTCGAAAAGTCGAATCCAGGCACGATCGCGGACGACTTCGCGAACGCCACGATCAAGCAGGGAATGTCAGACCTCGGAATCAGTGGCGATGGTCTATTCACGGGCGGTCTTTCGGCTGCTGCCACATACATCTTCAACGTCGCAACTGCTGATGAAGCAGAGGCCGTGAAGAACAGGCAACAGAACAAGGAAGCGCTCCAGTACACACGGAGGTAAATAAGTGGATACCGTCGTTGAACTCGAAGGAGTCAACGGCGAGAGGTTCATCCTCGCGGGCCCCGAAGCCGGGGACCGCGGGGTGTACCTGGGTACAGGAGTTACGGGTCTTTATGACCCGCCTGTAAAGGTAGTTTATGAGGAGCCGGGCAATTGGCCCGGCGCTCGCTACCTTAATCACCGCATTCTCCGTCGAGACATCGTTTTCGGCGTTGAGATTCTCAATGACAAGTCGGACTCGTGGCTATCCCGAGATTCCGAATGGCGTAAGGCATGGGCGTACGACCGCACTTGCAAGCTGTATGTCACCACTGAGAATTCCGGCACCCGGTACCTGAATCTTGCGCTGGGTGAACAGATGGATATTTCGCTGTTCACTGACCCTAATGGCAATTCTGTTAACCGCGCTGGCGTAGTCGCCATCGCCGGTGACCCGTTCTGGTACGAGGACGAGGTCATGTACCACGTCACCACCCAGACGGATACGACGGGTATCACCGATATCAATTCGGGGTCTGCGGAGACGCTGACTATCACGGTTGACCCTTCGGATGGCCGAGGCGGGCTCAACCCGACGGACCAATATGTTTTCCCGAAGTGGATTGTCCCTGCCCCGTGCAAGGTGAAGATCCCGGACCCCTCGTTCGAGGACCCGGCGTTGTTCAACCGGGCGATCGTTATGCCGACTCTCGTATCCGGCGAGGACTGTGTCATTGACTCGGACCCTCGGGTCGAGCAGGTGATCGCGGCAAATGACGCGCTGGTCTGGGCTCGAATGAATGGTGTTCGGTTTCGGCATCCGTTCCCGCCGTACACCCGTAACCACACGTACAACCTAAAGGTCGTCGGTTGCCCTGCCGGGCAGATCTTCACCCTCGTGATTCCGCGGCCTTGGTCGCGTCCGTGGGGGCTTGAATGAGCCTGACTACGACCGTCGATGTCAACAACCTGTGGAAGAACACCAAGGTGCGTCGGGCGGCCTGGGAGAAGGCCCGCCTGGCAGCACCGTACGTCCGCCTGTGGGATGGCGACTTCAACCTTCGTGGCGAGGTCTCGGGAGAGATCGCTGGCGACTTCAAGTTCATAGAGAACGAGACGGGTACCGCGATGCTGCGGCTCCCGCTGGACCATTACCTCGCCAAGTGGGTAATGCTCCACAAGGGCCGTGTTAAGCGGAATATCTTCGTGACGTTCGACAAGCAGGGCGCTCGGTGGAGCGGCTGCATGGACAACTATCGAGTAGTCCGTGAGAAGTCCGGCATCGCGTACCTGGAAATCCAGTTCAAGCACGATTACGAGCAGGCCAAGCACATCTACTGCTGGTCTAATCCGTTCCTGCCTGCCGAATTCCAGTTCCCGCGTTTGTGGATGATCTTTGGTCCCGCGAAGTGGGCCTTGTCGGTAACCCTGCTGGTGAACCTAATGCGTCTCGAATCCTCAATTTGGATGCTGCCGGATGACCCTGCGGAACAAAACGGTCTGGATCAGAGTCGCTGGCGCAACGTCGTCAAGCCGTTCTCGTTCGGAGAGGATAATTCGAATGTCACGACGGTGTTCTCCCGGTTCAAGTCGTTCCACGATGTCGCCAAGCGCGTGGTGGAAGACGCACAGCTCACGATTGAAGTCCGTCGTTGGCTTACCGGCGACCCGGCCCCATGGCCCGGTGCGAACATTCGTCACGGCTGCCTTGTCTGGGAGATCGTAGATAACTCGGGCTGGAAGACCCAGACTTCTTTCGGTGGGAATCTGCTGACGGGCCTCGAACGAGCGTTCATCACTATTGCCTCGGATGGTCTGACCGAAGGCATCGACATTATCCATGGCGACCCGACTTTCCCGGACGAGTACTACATTCCGGGATGGCAGGGAACACGTCCTTCGGCACCGTGGGTGATTTACGAAGAAGGCATCTACACAGGCATCGAATCGTCCGAGTTCATCTATTACGAAGCGACCGACACACGCTTTGTAACTGGAGGCCACTCAGCTCCGGGAGTTAATGAGGGGATTTCCGCTGCGGTAAATCTGATCGGGGATCTAATCGCCGCTGCGCTATTTGTTCCACCCGCTGGAGGCACGTTGGACGCATTATTGCGTCCGCTATATACAGATGTCGTAGCCGCCTTTATGAACTGGGGTGATTCGGGTCGCGCACAAGCGCTCGGAGCATTCCACTATTACGAGGGTTGGGCCGAAGGAGCGGACCGCGCTTACACCCTCGCGGCATTGATTGCGCTACGCGCAAAGATGTGGTCCACCAGGGCACATACGGCGCACACGATCAAGGTTGCGGACGCCGCTCCTTATCGAATCGGTGCCCCCGGATACGGGCATGTGTGGATTGGTTCTCGTGTCGGGACTTCGGTTCTCGGATACCCCGAACCAAACACAGTGTTTGTCGACCGTGTCCAGTCGATCGAATACTCGTGGGGTCCAGATGGCCCCTCGGGTTGGCAAATGTCTATCGGGTACCGCGAACCCGAAGATCCTGTCCAGAAGGCATTCGAACTAATCCAGGAACTCACCTCGGGACTTTCCGAGCTGGGGCTCGTCTAAGAAAGGCACCGCCGTGCTCCCCACACAAGAAACCGCCAACTGGGAAGACCCCGAAGAACGAGTCGTTTGGGCCCTTCGCAATCTGCCGAATACCGGTGGCGCAGCGCAGGTGACCCACCCGGACAATCTTCGGAAGTGGTCTAAGCATATTGACGAGTGTGGGTTCATGCACGTTTCTGAACTCCGGGCGCTGGCTTGCGAGGATGGATTTATCCATGTGAGCCAGCTCCGGGAGCAGGTAATCGAATTCCAGCCCGTGGTCCGTGGCCCCCGCCACGATTACAACCCCGCGACCCAGTGGGTAGAGGCGGGAACTCCCGCCCCCGAGGTTATGCGCCTCCCCGATATCAACAAGCTCACTGTCCAAGAAAACGCCGTGATGCTCGCCCAGTACGAGGCAGCGGGACTTATCTCGCGTCCGACCGAGCACCGGGATTCCGCTTACGAAATCAATATCCCCGAAGGAGTCGAGAATGGCTGACGAAACCCCCAAGGTTCCAGAACCCGTTGTTGTCCGTGGTGCCATTCTGGCCGTTGTCGCGCTCGTGGGGGCGATTACCGGTAAGGCCCTAGACATTTCCTGGCTGGATGAGGCTTTGGCCGTTTATGCGGTCACTGCGCCGGTCGTATTGAGTCTGTGGGCTCGCCTGTACGTCTCTCCAGTGAAGGGACGCCACGCAAAGTGAATCTCCCAGCTAACGCACCGGAGTATCTCTGGATCATCGCGATCCTCGCCCCGATCGTTGGCTCGTGGGTCACGATCAGGATCAACCGGAAGCAGAATACGACCCTGGACCGGGTCGACTCGCAGGTATCGAATACGCATTCCACGAATCTCCGCGACGACATCGACGAGATGCACAAGGACGTGAAGGAGGTCGTCAAGGACGTTCGGTCACTCCGCGGTGAGGTCCGAGACATTCGCGACGACCAGCACAACTTCGAAGTCGAGGTTCGTGCATTCGCTCGTCGGGTTCACCCGGAGGAGGTCCTTCTGTGACCACTCCAGGTCAGCCACCTGCCGATGGAGCGTACGTCATCGGCGGTGGTGAATACGACTTTGGAAAGTCGCTCACCGAGTCAATCGGTATGGCGATTATGACCGGGGGAATCAAGTCCTCGTTCGGAGGTGCTCGGGACAAGCAGTACGAACACGTCGGCGGAAGCATCGTGGATCACGAGACCCGGATCTCAGTCCTCGAAGACGGCTCCCAGATTGCCGAGTTCTTCGGCAACGACACCTGGACCAAGCCAGCCTCGATGCAGCACCACCGGTTTTATGTGATCTCGGGTGGTGGTGGCGGGTATCGCCCCAACGCCAACGACACCGAAATCGGGTACGGCGGTGGACAAGGCGGATTCTCGATCACGACGCTGCTCGATGCAGATGTTGAGGCGACGCTCTCAGTGATCGTCGGCGCTGGCGGTGCAGGATCTACCAGCCGTGGGTTCGCCGGGCAGCCGGGCGGACAATCACGTGTCGTCGACTCAGGCGGTGCAATCGCTGTCGCGGGTCCTGGTCTCGGAGGTGGGCTAGGCCCACCCCAGGCCGGTACGGGCACTGAGCCTGTCTGGCAGGCGAACGGCGGGCACGGAGCCGGCAAGTCGGGGTCCGCATACCCGAACAATGCCTCGTCCGGCGGTAACGGCATCAACGCCTCCGGCGGTGGAGCTGGCTTCTCTGGTTCGTACGGCGCTGGCAACGGCGGCCACGGACAAGACGCCCCAGACAAGAACCTCGGCCCCGGAGCGGGTGGCGGTGGTGGTGGACACGCGTACGGCATCGGTAACGGTGCCTGGGGCGGTGTTGGCGGCCACGGCGGCGCTCCAGGCGGCGGTGGAGGCGGCGGCGGTCAGCAGTCGGGTGACGCAGCGAACGTGACCGGTAACGGCGGCAACGGTGCCAACGGACGGGTCTGGATTATCTCCAGTCCATTCCCCCCATAGGAGCAACATGAAGACAGCAACAATCCACCCGGTGGATACTCACGGACACGTACAGCAGTCGCGAGGACTCGCTCGGATCTACAAGCTGAGTGAGCCGAGGAACTTCGACGGCACCGATCACGAGTACGTTCTGGTGCGGATCGTTTACCCCAGCCTCCACATGGACGGCGAGGTTGGCGTGTTCCCCGCGACCGAGACCGGCGCGGTAGCCGAACGTTCGTTGAAGAGGCGAGTCGGCTCGTTCACACTTGACGGCAACCCCAACAAGGACCCTGCGTATATCGAGGGTTGCTTCACCTGGTCGCTGGCATCGCTCGGCTACACTATCGAATAACAGAAACCCCCCGAAGGCCATTGCGGTCCTCGGGGGGCTTTTTTGCGTTTACACGGATATGCGGTTGAGGATGTCGTCGGGAACTATGACCTCGAACCTGATCGTGCCCTTGATCCGTTTCTTCCAGTCCCTGTCGGCGTAGCCCGCCCGGACTTTGACCCCGGCGTCGATCAATAGTTGGCGTCGCTCCTGCACACCGAGTTCAGACCATAGTTGGCCGTAGGTTTTCCCCGTTTCGTAGTACTCCCAATCGTCTGGCGTGCTTTCCCGATTTTCTAGCTCGGCTATCTTAGAATCTAGGGCGCTAATTTGCCCTGTAAGGCGTTTTCTCATGGTGTCGCTTGTGACGGCCCCGAGAAGGGTAGTAAGTTCGTCCATGGCGTGCACAGCCTCGTCTAACGCGGCCTTCGAATTCTGACCCGGAATGAACCGTCGTTTCTGCTCTGGAACGTCTCCGATCTCGAACAAAACCGATTCTTCGACCAGTTTCTCCATTTCATCGGCGTTGAGGTGTACGTGATCCTTGCACCGGGCCCCGCACGAGTAGTACCGGTAGGTTTTATCCGCGTTGTGGTGTTGGGGCTTGTGGCAGTAGAAGCATTCGAGCACCCCGAGAAGCGGTGAGGCATTCATCCGCGACTCTTGCGGGGTGTACCGATCGTCGAGTTCGGCCTGGATCGTTCGGAACGTATCGAAGTCCACGATCGGCGGTCCGATCAGAACCGGATCACCGTTCTCGTCTCGCACCGTGATGTCGTTGAGCACCGAGTGACCGAGCAGCGTGGTCTTCTTCCGAAGCATTCGGTCCACGTTGGTTACAGACCACTTGGCAGGCTTCTTGATCTCGCGACCGGCAAGCTGCCGGTGCCTGTCCGCCGGGGAGGGCACGCCCTCCTCGTTCAACTGGTTGACGATCCGCTGGATCGGCTTGTGTTCGAGGACGTGGTCGATCAGTCGGTTGATGACGACACGGGCCTCCGGGTCGGCTTCGAGCTTGTATCCACCCCCTTTCTGCTTCACCGCGATGAACCCGTAAGGGCATCGGCCTCCCGGCCACCGGCCGACCGAGGTGAGCTTCCTCCGGGATGCCTGGGTGCGTTCTTTGATGGCCTCCCACTCGCCCTCTGCGACGCCCGCGATGACGTTGGCGATCAGTCGCCCGATCCAGTTGGACAAGTCGAACGACTCGGTCACCGAGACCACGGACTTGTCGTGTTTGGTACACCAGTCGAGGACCTTGTTCAGGTAGATCGAGCCGGTGGCGATCCGGTCCAGCTTCCAGTTGGCTACTGTGTCCCATGAGCCCCTGTACTCCTCGGTGAACCACTTCCCGAGTTCGGGGGTATCGAACGGGTCGACGGACCTACTCACGTCCAGGTCGACAGCCCAGCCCACGATCCGGTGCTGGTGCATGTCGCACCACTGCTCGATGATCTCCCTCTGCCGCTCTGCCGAGGTGGACTCCTCCGAGTCCCTCGACAGTCGAATCCGACCCAGTACACGCAGACCTGTCTTGTTCTCCACACGATCAGACTAGATCTCTCGTTTAACTTCCACAACCCCGTGGTCAAACGCGAACACGATCGCGGCGGCTCGATCGCGCAGGTCGAGCTTGCCGAATATGTGTCCGACGTGGCTTTTCACGGTTACTTCCGAGATACCGAGTTCGGCGGCGATCTCGCTGTTGACCCGGCCCGAGCCGATCAATTCGAGCACTTCGTACTCGCGGGCGGTGAGTTCGCCGAGCCGGCGATCGGTTCGGGTACCGACCGGTTTCACTGTTCTGTACGCCGTGAGCACCCGTCCCGTCACCGAGGGATCGAGCCACGCGCCACCGCCCGCCACGGTCCGGACCGCGCGGATCAGATCCTCCGCGGGCGAATCCTTGAGCAGGAAGCCCGCGGCGCCCGCGCGCAGCGCGCCGGAGAGCAGCTGATCGTCGTCGAAGGTGGTGAGCACCAGCACCGGTGGGGCGTCGGGGCGGGCGCGCAGCAACCGGGTCGCATCTATGCCCCCGACCCGCTTCATCCGCAGATCCATCAGCACCACATCGGGTCGTTGCGCGGCGACAGCGGCCGCGACCTCGTCGCCGTCGGCGCACTCGTTGATGGTGAAACCGTCGCGACGCCGCAGGATGCGACGCAATCCGCCGCGCACGAGTTCCTGGTCGTCGACCACGAGCACTGTCACCAGCTGCTCGATCGGCGAAGCGGTCGTCACGTGTCCTCCTGAAGTTTGTTCCAGAGCTTGCCCGGCAGCACGGCCGAGAGGGTGGCGCACGAGCCGGTTCGCAGGGGGAAGCCGACCCCCACGGTCCAGCCGTCGTCGCGGTTGCCCGCGGTGATCTTCCCACCGAGCAGTTCGGTGCGTTTGCGCATGCCGCGCAGTCCCATCCCGGTATCGCGGCGCGGCGTGGGCCCGGGCGGCAGCGAATTCGACACCACCAGCGTGGCCGCATCGGCCGAGACATCGAAGCGCACCGTGGCGGGGGCGCCCGGCGCGTGCTTGATGACGTTGGCCAGCGATTCCTGACCGATCCGGTAGAGCGCGTGGCCGATGGCACCGGAGACGGTGGTCAGGTCGCCGGTGCGCGCGTAGTCGACGGTGAGCCCGGCGCGGCGGAAGTCGCCGATGAGTTCGTCGATATCGGCGGCGCCCGGCTCGGGAGCCAGTTGCGCCGGGCCCGCGTCGAGCATGCCGACCGTGCGCCGGATGTCGGCCATCGCCTGGCGGCCGAGGCGTTCGGCCTCGACGAGCGCTTCCACCGCCTCGGTGACGTCGTCGTCGGTCTGGAGCGCGCGGCGGGCGGCGGTCAGGTGCAGCAGGGTGATCGAGAGCGAATGGGCGATCACATCGTGGACTTCGCGGGCGATCCGGCGTCGTTCCTCGTCGGCGGCCTGACCGGAGCGGATCGCCTGATTCTCGCGCTCTTGATACAGGAAACGCCGCTGATACTGCAGCATCACCCCGACGAACATGCCGAGCAGGATGCCGATGATGTACATCGGTAGTCCTTGCAGCGGCTGCTCACCCCAGTGCACGTGCCCGGCCACGTCGAACGCGACCAGTTCGAGGATCGCGAGCAGGGTGAATCCGATCGTCCACCCACGCGAGGCGACCGCGGCCACCTCACCGGCGACGATCACCAGCACGAACGGCGCGAAATCGGCGTTGACCGGCTGCAGCAGGAACAGGGCGCAGGAAGCCAGTGCGCTCCCCTTCAGCAGCACGGGGTGGGGATTCACCCGGAAGATCGCGAACAACGGGATCGGCAGGAACGCGGTGGCCATCGCCAGCAGCGGCAGCACGCTCGGAAAATACGCGTGCCGTTGGATCACCGCCGCACCGGTGACCACCAGCAGGGCGAGGTCGGCGGTGAGGATCACCGCGGGCGGATAGTCGTAGGGCAACGATTCGATGCGTTCGCGGACGGTGGTGAGCAATCGCGGCACCGCGGCTCTGGTCGCGAACCGCTGCCGCAGGCTCACTCGGCCCGGCGCCTTCGCGGGGATGGCGTGGCTCACATCCATGATGTAAGGCTAGTCGCCGCCTACCGGGCGAGCATCGTCCCGCGAACGGTACCGATCTCCTACCTGGGTAGGAGAAGAAGTCGGGTCCCCGGGACGACGATTCGGCCGTTCGCCGCCCGTAACGTTCGATTCACCCGCTCACGGAAGGTGAAGCCCATGACCTGGACCGATCTACACCACCGCACCGAGATCGTGCACACCGTGCTCGCCAGGGCAGCGGTCGACCCGAACGACCCGGCTCTGTTCGCCGGCATCGCCGAGCTCGACACGCTCTTCGGCGGAGTCGACGGCCTGCTGCAGGCGCTGGCCAACCGCTGGGACAATCACCTGCGCGTCAAACTCGAACTGGCCGAGATCGACGGCCGCACCCCGATGGAGGCCTATCTCGAGCTGGCCGCCGAACAACCGGCCCTGCGTGGGCTTCTCGACGCACGCCCGGCGATCGGGCAGACTACCCGCGACCGCGCACTCGCACGCTGAAACCCGAAACTCCCTGGGGGACAAGATATGCCCGACATCGAATCGCCACAGCAGCCGATGCTGGAGTTGACCCGGGTGGTCAAGCAGTATCGCGTCGGTGATCAGGAAGTCCGCGCGCTCGACGAGGTGAGCATGCGCATCGAAGCAGGCCAGTTCACCTCCATCATCGGGCCGTCGGGTTCCGGCAAGAGCACCCTGCTGCACCTGCTCGGTGCGCTCGATCGTCCCGATGAGGGCTCGATTCGTTTCCGCGGCACCGAGATCGGCGATCTCGACGAAGACCAGCAGGCCGCGTTCCGGCTCGAGCAGGTCGGCTTCATCTTCCAGTTCTTCAACCTGCTGCCCACGCTGTCGGCCTGGGAGAACGTCGCCGTGCCGAAGCTGTTGGACGGCACCGGCTTACGTAAGGCCAAGCCGCGCGCGCTGGAACTGCTCGATCTCGTCGGCCTCGGCGATCGCGCACAGCACCGGCCCGCGGAGCTCTCCGGTGGGCAGATGCAGCGCGTGGCGGTGGCCAGGGCACTGATCATGGATCCGCCGCTGATCCTGGCCGACGAACCGACCGGAAACCTCGACTCCAAAACCGGCGCCGCGATCCTCTCGCTGCTGGGCGACATCACGGCGCAGGGCAACTCGGTGGTGATGGTGACTCACGACATGAGCTCCGTCGACTACTGCGACCGGGTGATCACCTTGCGCGACGGTCAGATCGGCGCGGACGAGCGCGTCGCTTCGCGGGTCGACGCATGATCGCCGCCGCCATCGATCGATTGCGGCTGTTCAACTTCGGTGAACTGCTCCGCCATCCCGGCCGCACCCTGATGTCGGGAGCCGTGATGGGAGTCTCGGCCGCGCTGATCGTCGCGGTGCTGAGCATCTCAGGGTCGGTCACCGGGTCGGTCGACAAGCTCACCAAGGGTCTGGCGGGCACCGCCGAACTCGAGATCACCGGTATCACCGACGCGGGCTTCGAACAGTCACTGCTACCCCAGATCGCCGCGACACCCGGGGTGGCGACGGCGGTGCCGATGCTGCGCGGCACGCTCGGTGCCGGCCCCGACCGGGCACTGCTGATCGGCGCGGATCAGAATATCGGCGCGCTCGGCAGCGATCTGGCCGGGCCGATGTCGCAGTACACCACCAAGCTGCTCAGCACCGAGCGCGGCGTGCTGGTCGGCGCCGCCATGGGCCTGCGCGAGGGCGACCCCGTACCGATCGGGGCGGGCACGGCGAAGGTGGCCGCGGTCCTCGACTCCGAGGCGACCGACCGGCTCAACAGCGGACACGTCGTGGCGGGTCCGCTACCGCTGATCCAATTCCTCACCGACCGGGTCGGCAAGCTCGATTCGGTGCAGATCGTGGTGAAGCCCGGCACCGATGTGGCCGCGCTGCGCACCGCCCTCACCGAAGCGGTGGACGGCCGGGCGGTGGTGGCCGAGCCGAGTCTGCGCACCGCGCAGGCCGGTGGCGCGATCCAGATCATGCGGTACTCCACGCTGATGTCGTCGGCGGCGGCGCTGATCGTGTCGGCCTTCTTGATCTACAACGCGATGAGTATGGCGGTGGCGCAACGCAGGCCGACGCTGTCGCTGTTGCGGGCGATCGGCGGCAAGCGGGCCCCGATGGTGCGTGATCTGCTCGTCGAGGCCGCGATGCTCGGGCTGATCGGCGGGGCGATCGGCGCGGGAATCGGTGCGCTGATGGGGCGGTTCGCGATCGACAGGCTGCCCGCCGCGATCGTGCAATCGGTCGAGGCGCGCACCGAATTCCAGGTGCCGAACTACGCGATCCCCGTCGCGATCGCCGCGTGTGTGGTGGCGACGGTGCTGGCGGCGTCGATCGCGGCCAGACAGGTGTACAAGGTCGCCCCGGTCGAGGCGTTGGCGCCGGTGGAGGCCAGCGATGCCGCGGCGACCAACTCGGTGTTGCGCTGGGTCGCCCTGGCCGCGGGTGTGCTTCTCGGTGCGGCGGCGGTGGCCATCGCGTTCGTCGACCTCGGGCGACTGTCGCTGGCCGCGATCACCACGTCGTTCACCGCGACGGTGTTCCTGTGTTTCGCCGCCACCGGTCCGATCGTGCGTGGATCCGCGGCGATCGCCCGCTGGTTCGGTGCGCCGGGCGCGCTCGGGGCGACAACGCTGGAACGCGCGCCGCGCCGGGTCTGGGCCACCGCGATGACGGTGATGATCGGCGTCGCGGCGGTGGTCGCGCTCGGTGGCGCGTCGGGCAACATGGTGAAGTCGGCGACCGATTCTTTCCAAAGTCTGGGCGACACCGACCTTTACGTGAGTCCGAGCCCCGTCGAGCAGTTCCCGACCGGGCCGGTGCTGCCCGACGGGCTGGCCGCACGGGTCGCGAACGTCCCCGGCGTGGAACGGGTGAGCCCCGCCCAGATGGCCTTCGCGACCATCGGCAGCGGTCGGGTGATGTTGCAGGGCTATCCGCCGAGTACCGCCGATACCCGTCTCGGCGCGGTCGATCGGGCGGTGATCGACCGGATGGAGCGGCGCGAAGGTGTGGTCATCACCCGTGATGTGGCGCGGTCGCTCTCGCTGACCGTCGGCGACGAGATCACCATGCCCACCCCGTCCGGTGAGCGCAAAACAGCTGTGCTGCAGGTGATCCCGTACTTCACCGCCGTCTCCGGTGTGGTGATGATGAACCTCGACCAGATGCGGGAGTGGTATCAGCGACCCGGCGAGACGATCCTGTCGATCCACTACTCGCCCGGTGCCGACCCCGACGCGGTGCAGGCCGCGGTCCGCGCGATGGTTCCCCGGGAAATCCATGTCGACACCGGCGCCGACATGGTCGACGCGATCTCCTCGAGCGTCCAGCAGGGTGCAGCGATGAGCAACATGATCCTGTGGATCGTCGTCCTGGTGGCGACGGTGGCGTTGCTGAACACCCTGATGCTGTCGGTCCTGGAGCGACGCAGGGAGCTGGGGGTGCTGCGCGCCATGGGCACCAACCGCAAGTTCCTCCTGCGCTCGGTGCTCGCCGAAGCCGCGGGCATCGGATTCATCGGCGCGGCCATCGGTCTCCTCGTCGGCGTCGCGGTGCAGTATCTGGCCACGGTGGCGATCGGGCACGCGATGACCATCGACATCGTCTACCGGCCGAGCCCGCTGATCGCGGTCTACGGTGCGGTCGCGCTGGGCCTGGCCCTGCTGGGCTCGATCCCGCCCGCCCTGCGCGCGGCGCGGATGCCGATCGTGGCCGCGCTGGCCGTGGACTGACCTCGGTCGCCGCGGTGCCCGGCATCTCAGCCCGGCGCCGCGGCGGCGACGCCTTCCCTGACACCGCCACCTCGGTATCGCAGGTCGATCGCCCCGAGATCGGCCCCGTCATCGCTCAGAGCGGAACTTCGTCCCACCACGCGATGACCTCGTCCTGCGCGGAAGGGCGGGTGGCCCCACCGGTACCGCTGCTGCCCCGGCGACTCACCACCACAAGGTAATTCGCGCGGGCGGAGTCGCCGGGGAAGCTCAACACCTGGTGCGCGGTCTGGATGCGGATGCTCGCCGGATCCGGAACCACCCACCGCTGTAGCGAGAACGGCACTTCGTCCTTGTTCCCCGCGTAGCGGACGGTCGCGGGCAGCGCCTCCAGCACCGACCGCGCCTGGCTCGCGTTCGCGTATTCGAGCACCAGGTAGCTCACCGCACCCGCCTGATTGTCGAGCCGCTCGCACTGCCACCCGGTCGTGATCGGAGTCCACTGCAACGCAGGCTCTTTCCACGCCAGCTCGCTGACATTGCGCACCCCCACGCACCGCGCCCCCCGATACCCCACACCGTCACTCATCTGCCCCTGCGGAACCAAGGTCGGGAAAACCCGCCGACTCTCCGCGAACGAATCCGCCACCTCGGCCACCGAATTCGACGGCCCGCTCGCGCCGTCTTCCACGTCGAGACCGTCGTCGTCCCCCGGCAACACCACTACGACCAACGCGACAACCAACGCGACCAGCACCAGAACCAGTGCCACCAACACAACCCACCCGAACCGCTGCATTCCCGACACCCGTCGAGGCACCGGCCAATACCCCCGATGCGGCAGCAGCACGGGCCCCCGCGGCCC